>CAWJLO010000009.1:0-111268 GCA_963843685.1 uncultured Chloroflexia bacterium | reverse complement strand
TCGGGCGTCAGCCAATTCTCAATAAGCAAGATTGAGACTGGCGCACGACGCGCGCGCCTGTCCACAATTCGCAAACTAGCGAGAGCTTTTGGGTGTGAAAGTCGAGGAACTCCGCGACCGTCCATGGACCTCGCGAGCACGAGAACGGTAGTTCGCTCCCCGGGCACGCTTCCGGCCTGCGTAGTCTCTCGACAATAGCGATGTCCCGCGGCAGCGGACACCAAAGCGGTGCGGCGCTCCGTACATCAGTGGATGAAGTTGCTCAGCGGTTGACTCGCAGCCGGTCACGGTGCTGTCGGGCCCGACCCACCAACTTGTCGTCGATTACTAGACGAGAGCAAAGTTCTGCGGCCTGCGGCGGCCCGGCGACAGTGCGAAGCGGGCCTTGTAGCCGTTAAGTGCCCCTCCCTCGGCACGACCCCTCTGACATGCTTGGCGCGTGGCAGGCAGACGCTCGGACCTTGCGGACGTTCTTGCGTCAACCGTAATGCGATCCGGGCGGTTCCGGCCGTCGGGAGCGGTGAGGTGATCGAATCAGCGTGCGCCACGGTGGTGAAGGTGCTTGGCGGCAACGGTTCAGCGCAGCTTCGCGCCCCGAGCGTCATCTGCCAGGCATAGATGAGGGGTGCGATGCGTGAATCCCGCCGACAGCGTCGGGCCTTCGATTTGTACTCGAACCTCGGTGCCGAGCGCTCCATCGATAGCGTGCAGCAAGAACTTGCTCGATGTATTGGACGAGCACCCTCGCTTCGCAGCTTGTACGAGTGGTCTCGCCAGTTCCGGTGGCAGGATCGGATCATCCGACTTGAGGCGGAGGCAAGGCACGCGGAGGACGCCGCGCGTGTGCGCGCTCTCGGTCAGATGTACGAGCGGCACGCTCAAGAGGCGCTGCTGCTGCAGCAGAAGGGCGCAGAGTGGCTGCTGCACCTCGACGCTGAAGCGGTCTCCGTCGAAGGCGCCATTCGCGCGCTCGTCGAGGGGCACGAATGGAACGGCTTGCGCGAGGGGAGCCGAGCGATCGTCAGGAGGTAAGCCATGACGTCATTCTCACAGCAAGGATCGAGTCCCTCACGGACGTCGAGCTCGACCGCCTCCTCCGACTTGCGGAGGGCGCTGTGGACGGAACGGGCGAGGCGTAATCCCGGAGACCCGCACGCGTGGATGATGGCACATCGCTCGATCAATGGAGGGCCGCCCATTCATTTGCCAGCGCTGGCCGACATGGCACGCGACCGACACTCTATGATCGTCATCCAAAAGAGTGCCCAGGTCGGTGTGTCGGAGCTAGTTCTGAACTGCGCGTTGCACGCGGCGGACACGGGGTACGCGGGCCGTGGCAACGTGCTGCTGCTGATGCCGACTCAGAACCAAGCGGACTACTTCGTAAATGGGCGGGTCAACCGCGCGATCCAGGACTCGCCGTGCCTTCGCGGCCGTCTGCAGCCCGAGCCGCCGCGCCGCAAGAGTGCCGATAACACCCGACTCAAGCGCCTAGGCCCCGGGCCGGTCTATTTCCGCGGTGCGGAGAGCAAACGCCAAATCGCGAGCATCGATGCGGACCTCGTGATCCTCGATGAGTACGACCAGATGGCGGAGGGGGTCCTCGACCTCGCGATGAAGCGCCTCGCGTCATCCGCCGCACCACGGCTGATCGCGGCATCGACGCCGCGCCGGCCCGAGGCCGGAGTCAATGCGCTCTACCTGCAATCGGACCAGCGGCGCTACTTCATCGTCTGCCGCCAGTGTGGACTGGGCCAGGACCTCCAATGGGAGCTCAACGTCGACACGGTGCGCGGCATCATCGTCTGCCGTGGCTGCCGCTCGTCGCTTGACGCAAGCGTGGACGGCCATTGGACCGCGCAGGCCCCAGGCAATGAACGCGTGCACGGTTACCACTTTCGCGGCGTTACAGCCCGTGGGTCAACATCACGGCAATGATCGACGCAAGCCATGCGCCGGGGCTGATGGCGACACAGGAGTTCCAAAACAGCGACTTGGGCCTAACCTACTCTCCGCCAGGTGGCGGCGCTTCGCTCGATGAGCTGGACCGCTGCCGGGACAACTACGCGGTCTCCGAGTACGCTGGGGCACGCTGCAACATGGGGATCGATGTCGGCCGCGTCCTTCACGTCATCGTCCGAGAGCGTCGCCCCTACGACGAGGCGCACGAGTCCTTCAAGTCACGGCTTTGGTTCGTGGGCGAAGTCACGTCGTTCGACGAGCTCGATGCGCTGATTGAGCACTTCCATGTCAATAGCGCTGTCGTCGACGCGCAACCGGAGCAGCACGCGGCGTCGGCGTTCGTGCTCCGCCACCGGTCCATAGCCTGGCTGGCGCGATATCAGTCCGACATCCGCAAGTTCGAGCAGTTGAAGGGCGATGCTCAGCGTCCTAACCTTGTGCGGATCAATCGCACTGAGGCGCTGGGCGAACTGTTTGACCGCTTCCGGCGCCGACGGGTGTTGCTTCCTCGAGACGCTCGGTCGCTCGGCCTTCGTGTCAAGGAGGGTGTCGGGGAGTACTACCGCCAGCTACTCGTACCCACGCGTCAAGTGGAATGCGACGCCAATGGGAACTTCAGTGGAACGCTGGGTCGATCAAGGTCGGGACGACCACTACGCGCACGCGGAAGTCTACGCCATGATCGCGGGCGACCTGCGGTTCGGCGGTCGGATACTTCGCGTTATGAGGTTCTGACAGATGCCGCGCGGCAAGACACTATCTCGTCGTCGAGACGTGGACCGATGCCGCCCCGTTTGGCGCTTCCTCGATTGTCGCGTCTCTTCGGCGTCTAGGCGCGCTGTCGGAGCCACTAGATTCAAGTTGGGGTGCTTGATACTCGTTGGCTCGATAATCCCGAGCGGGCATCGCATGAGCCTGCGTTTCACCTGAAGCTGCCCTGAAGATTCGAGTCTGGGTGGTATGGAATTTGAGTCTGGCAGCAGGGTCGAGATTCTAGGGCAAACCCCGATGAAAAGTCTCCATTTTGGCGGTTAACCTTCCCCTCGGCCCGGGCGTTATACGGCATGGCGCCCGGATGAAGGCGCCGGCCGTGGTCCCCGCAGGATGCGGAGAAACGCCCCGTCAATGGAGGAGGAAAGGAGGGCAGGAGGCCAACCGGCGGACGTCTGAAGTCCCGCATCGCGTCGCCATAACTCGGCCGAGGACGACGCGGGAACGCAGGACGAAGCTCGTTCCGTTGAACGGCAGTTGAAGGAACACAATCGCAGATTCGGCCGATACGCGGGCTTGAGGAAAGCGCCGCGTACCCAACAGGAGGAGACACCTTGAAGAAGTTAATGGTACTGGCTGCGGTCGATGGCCGTCGCTGTCGCCGGGATTCGGGGCTCTGACGGCCCCAGACGACCCAGGCCCACCCGACGACTGTCTGGGTGATCAACGCGAACGTGGCCAACGCGCTCGAGGCGGGCGCCGGCGTCACGGACTGTGACGCGACGACCGCGGCGTGCAGGCGTACCCGCTGCGACCTCACGGACCCGCTGCAGCTTGCCACGTTCATCTCGAATGTGTCGCTTGACGACGCGGCCACCGCGAGCGGCGGCCAGGTCGGCACGTCGACGAGCACCGGCCTGGTGTGGATCGTGGCCAAGACGGATGGCTCCGCGACGGACATGACGCTCAACCCGAAGGGCCTTGACGGCGGACGACTCTACGTCTGTTGACGGCCTCATCCACTGCACCGACCTCGCGGCCGGTGCGGACACCGACTGCGCCGGCGGCGTCACGGGCGACGACGGGTACGTCGTGTACACGCTTGACGGCCCGGGCAGCAACTCGCCGGGCGCCAGCCTCTCGCTGGACGTTGTCCAGGACTCGACCTCGGTGTCGGTTCCCGCGACTGTCGTTGGCACGCCGCACGACATCTCGTTCACGGCGGTCGCTTAACAAGACGACGATCCAGGAAGCCGCGGCAAGCTGCGCGTCTAACTGACAGCATCTCGGCTCCGACTCGTGCCGGCATCGTGACGCAGGTTACACGGACATCGACGGCACTAGCCTTGCTGGTATCCCGAACATCACGTTCGCGACGTCAAGCTCCTCGGTCGCGGACCTGAGCTCGAGCGTGGGCACCGGCACGACCCTCGTGCCTGCGCCGACGGCTCGACCATTGGCGAGTACAACGTGGTCTGTGGCGACACGGCTGGTTCGGCGACGCTCAGTTCGAAGATCCCCGGCGCGCAGATCGGTGAGTCGGGCACGGTCACCAAGACCCTCGACTTCACCGTGACGGGTGTCCCGGCGAACATCGCTCTGACGGCTGACCCGGCCGCGATCGCCTGCGACGGCACGGCGACCTCGACGGTCACGGCGAAGGTTACCGACTCCGCCGGCAACGACGTTGTCGACAACACAGGCGTGACGTTCAGCGTCGTTGCTCTGGGTACGGCGAACCCGATCCAGACGACGACGACGGGCGGCTAGCGCTTCCAGCACCATCACGCCGCTGTCCGGCTCGGAATCGCCGGAACGACCGTGGTCGTGCAGTCGGGCGACGTCCAGGCGTCGATCCGCATCGACTGCCTGCAGCCGACCCCGACCGTCCCGGCAGGGCCGGTTCCGACGAGCACGCCGACTGGCGGAATCGTCGGCCCGAACACCGGTACCGGTGGGTACCTGGGTCAGGACAGCACGGGCAGCTTCTCGATGTGGACGCTGATCGCGCTGGCCATGGGCTCGGTCGCCCTGGTTGCCGGTGGCATGGTTACGCGCCGCGCTGGCAAGTAACCTGTAAGGACAACTGTCCTTAAACCGGGGGCCCCTCGCGAGAGGGGCCCCCGGTGTGCATCCGGAGCATGGCGCGCGGGCGTATCCGCTTCGGGCCGCGGGCGCACGCACATTGGAATTGCAACACATGACAAGAGGTCTCTGGCGAAAAATGTGGCATTATGGTGGGCGTTTGGGTCCCCCGGCAGGACCCCGTAAGGATGGAATGGTCTTGAACGGATCGAACCGACGCGTGCGCTTCGTAGGACGATCGGTCGTGCTCGGCGTGGTCGCCCTGGCCGTGGCTCTGGCAGCCGCCGCCTGCGGCGGCGGTTCGAAGAAGAACGCAACGCCGACGGGACACGCCACGAAGTCGGCCACCGCGGCGCCTTCGGCCACGGCCGTACATGCTGGCATTCTGACGCCGATCGCAATCTCCCCCGGCGATCTGCTCACGCACGCGGACCTCGCGGCGCGCGGCGTCGGCACACCGGGCCGCGGGGACTTCAACGGTGACAAGCTCATCATCCCGAAGATCGGCGTCGATGCCCCGTTCTCGTACAAGGTCGTGGGCAGTGATGGCCAGATGCCCAATCCGAACGGGCCGACGGACGTGGCCTACTACGACTTCTCGCAGTGGCCAAACGACGGCGGACTTCCCGGTGATGGCGGCAACGTGGTGTTGGCTGGCCACGTCGACTACATCCACTACGGTCCGGCGGTGTTCTGGCGGCTCCACGAGCTGGTCCCCGGTGACATGATCACCATCCAGATGAAGGACGGGACGAAGTACAACTACAAGGTCGAGTTCAACAAGCAGATCTCTGCGAACGACGCGGGCGTCGATTGGAGCGACATTGTTTCGGCGACCGCCGACGAGTCCGTCACCATCATCACGTGTGGCGGCACGTTCGAGGCCGGTCACTACGACCATCGCACGATTGTCTGGGGCCGGCGAGTTTAGGCGTTCGCCCTGATAAACGGCCGCCTGTCCGGTGGTCGATGATACTCAAGTCACGTAAAGGGGAGCGGGATGAGAGATCTGCGAGAGAGACTGCTGACGCTCTGGCGAGAAAAGCTGCCGACGCTCTGGCGCGAGAGCAGCTCCGCCAAACGAGGGCTGATGGTCGTCGCGCCCGCGCTCCTGATCGTGGTGGTAGCCGGAGGCGTCGCCCTGGCGACGTCTGGCGGTGGCGGTAACGCGCAGCAGGTGCTGGCACCCACGGCGACGCACGTGCCTGATTCACCTACACCGGGCATTACGGACACCGCGACGCCCGCTGCGACGCCGACGCCCGCCAACGCCGGCTTGCAGTCGACCGGGGCGGGCGCCAGCCGGCCATCAGCCAACGCTTCGGCGCCCCGCGCAGCCGTGAACCCGAACCTGAGCGGGCCGGGAGCCGCACGAGGGACCGCGTACACCCTCTCCATCCCGTCGATCAGCGTCAATGCCACCGTGAACAGCGAGACCGTCGGCCAGAACGGCCAGATGGGGAATCCCGTGGGCGCCTACGACGTGATCCTCTACGACTTCTCGGGTTGGCCGGGCCTCGGCGGTATGCCCGGGCAGCCGGGCGCGAATCTGGTGTTCGCCGGACACGTGGACTACTACCGCATCGGAGCATGCCAGTGCCCCGGGCCGGCGGTGTTCTGGAGCCTGCGCAATCTCCAGGCGGGTGCGACGGTGACCGTGAACACGCCGAGCGGGCCGATCAACTATTCGATCCAGTGGGTCCAGTGGGCTGATCCCGAGGGCGATTTCACGCAATTCGTGCGCCAGACGGGCCAGGACGTGATCACGCTGATCACGTGCGTCGGGACCTTCGGTGGCGGCGAGTACAGCAACCGGTTGGTGGCGCGCGGCGTGCGCATCTGACGTCGGGCATCGTCGGCGCCATGAGCGTCGACTCGCCTCGGATGCTATCGTGGGTGGCAGGGGACGCGGTGTGGTGAAGGTCGACCAGAACAAGGTTTCCATCGTCTTAATCGCGCTGGGCACCGCGATGTTGATCGCGGCAGGCGTCCTGTTCGCGATCGCGGCTCCGAACCTCTTCGGCGGCCAGACCGGCAACAGCAGCCTTGAAACGATCCCCGGCTTCGGCGAGCGGATCACACCACCCACGCCCGGCCCCACGCCCACGCCTTCCGGGCAATTCCCGCCCGGCGACGATTCTCCGGTCGCGCGCCTGATCATCGCGAACGCCAAGATCGACGCGCCGGTGGTGCAGAAGGGGCTCGACGCGAACGGCGTGATGCAGGCGCCGGACAACGCGACCGACACCGTCTGGTACGACTTCAGCGCCCACCCCGGCTTCCCAGGCAACGCCGTCTTCGCCGGACACGTCGACTACATCCACGTCGGCGAGGCCGTGTTCTGGAACCTCAAGGATCTGAAGCTCGGCGATCTGATCCAGGTGCGCCTCGCGGACGGGACCGTGTACAAGTACTCCGTGGTGTCGAGCCATCAGTACGACTCCGGCTCGGCGCCCGTTGACACCATCGTCGGTCCCACGCCGAAAGAGAGCGTCACGCTGATCACCTGCAGCGGGACGTTCAACTCGGCCACGCACCAGTACGACAAGCGTCTCGTGGTGCGGGCGGAGCGCATCTCCGAGCAGCCGGACGCTGCTCCCACGATTCAGTTGCCCGCTGCCCAGTCAGGGTAGACTCGTGTTGTGTTGAGCGAGAAGACTGCAACCCTGCCGGCAGACGCCGCACGCGGAGCGGTACTGGTCTAGGTTCAGGACGTGGTCAGCGATGCCGTGCGAGGCAGTCAGCGCGAGTTCGGATCCGGCGCGTGACTCTCATGGCGGGCGAAGGTCGTGCTCGCGGGTGCGGCCTTGCTGCTCGTCGCCGGCGTCGCCGGACTCACGCTGCTCGGGCTGTCATCACGCGACACGCCGTCGGGCCCGCGAGCCGTCATCATCGATCAGCTGGCGATCACAGATCCTGATCCGGACTTCATCTCGAGCGCGGCGACGCAGCTCAAGAGCGCCGGATACAAGGTCGACTACTATCGACCGGACGAAGTGACGGTCGAACTGTACCGCGACCTCCCAAGCAGAGGGTACAAGGTCATCATCATCAGGAGTCACGCCACGAGTTCGATTGGCGTCGCCGACCTGTCGAACGGCACCATCGGTGGCGGGAGGAGCCAATCGGTAGGACTCTTTACGAATGAGCTGTACCGGAACGACGCGTACTGCCCGTTATCGGGCAACGAACGCCGTCTCGTGCGCTAAAATTGCCCGTAATCCTGGCCAAATGTTAAACTGCCCTAGTCAGATCGCACCGCGCTGGTCTACGCGCGTGGCACGCCACCTGTCTACGCGCGTGGCACGAGAAACAGCTTCATGACCCAGGATTCCGGATTCGGCAACATTCGCAACCGCCGCATCGAAGAGGAGATGCGCTCGTCGTACCTCGACTACGCCATGAGCGTAATCGTGGCGCGGGCGCTTCCGGACGTACGCGACGGCCTGAAGCCCGTGCAGCGCCGCATCCTCTTCGCGATGCACGAGATGGGGCTCCGCCCCACAACCGCGTACCGCAAGAGCGCCACCGTCGTCGGTGAAGTGCTCGGCAAGTACCACCCGCACGGCGACAGCCCGGTCTACGAGGCCATGGCGCGCCTGGCCCAGGACTTCTCGATGCGCTACCCGCTCGTCGACGGCCAGGGCAACTTCGGCAGCGTGGACGGCGACCCGCCGGCCGCCATGCGGTACACGGAAGCCCGGATGGCGCGTATCGCGGAAGAGCTGCTCGCCGACATCGACAGCAACACGGTCGACACGCTGCCGACCTACGACGACGCCCGCCAGGAGCCGTGGGTGCTGCCCGCGCGCGTCCCGAACCTGCTGCTCAACGGCGCGGACGGCATCGCCGTGGGCATGGCGACGAAGATCCCGCCGCACAACCTCGGCGAGATCTGCGACGCCGTCATTGCCCTGATCGAGAACCCTGAGACGACGACCGAGGAGCTGGCGGAGATCGTCAAGGGCCCGGACTTCCCCACGGGCGGAATCGTCTACCGCATGCGAAAGGACTCGCAGCTCGACGACGAGGGCAAGCGCCACGACACGATGCGCGATGCCATCAAGGAGGCGTACGCGGATGGCCGCGGGCGCATCGTCGTGCAGGCGCGGGCGCGCATCGAGCAGATGGCGAAGGGCAACCGGGAGCAGATCATCGTCTCAGAGCTCCCGTACCAGGTGAACAAGGCGACGCTGATCGAGAAGATCGCGGATCTCGTCAAAGACCGGAAGATCGTCGGCATCAGCGACCTGCGCGATGAGTCCGACCGGCACGGCATGCGCATCGTCATCGAGCTGGGGCGGGAGGGACAGGCGGCGAGCGTCCTGAACCAGCTGTACAAGCACACGGCGATGCAGTCGTCGTTCCCCGTCAACATGGTGGCGCTCGATGCGGGCCAGCCGAAGACGATGGGCCTCAAGAAGATGCTCGAGGCGTACATCGAGCATCGCCGCGACGTCATCCGCCGTCGCACGCAGTTCGAGCTGGAGCGCGCGAGAGAGCGCGAGCACATCCTCCAGGGCTACCTCATCGCGCTGAAGGACCTCGACAAGATCATCGCCCTCATCCGGGGCGCGGCCTCCGCGGACGACGCCAAAGAGAAGCTGATGGCGAAGCCGTGGGGCATGAGCGACCGGCAGGCGCAGGCCGTGTTGGACCTGCAGCTACGCCGCCTCGCAAGGCTGGAGCGCGAGAAGATCGAGGAGGAGTTCAAGGAGCTGATCAAGCGGATCAACTACCTGGAGGACTTGCTCAAGAGCCCGCGAAAGATCGACTACCTCATCCGCGACGACATGATCGAAGTCAAGAAGGACTACGCGGACGAGCGCAAGACGCAGATCATCGACGCGGGCGCGGAGGACATCGCCGAAGAGGACCTGGTGCCGCACCAGGAGGTCGTCGTCACGCTGTCGAACCGCGGCTACGTGAAGCGGCTGCCGCTCGAGACGTACCGCCTCCAGCGCCGCGGCGGCAAGGGCATCACTGGCATGGTGACGCGGGAGGAGGACGCCGTCCGGCGCCTCATCGTCTGCGACACGCATGACAGCGTCCTCTTCTTCACGGAGCGCGGCCGCGTGTTCCAGGCCCGAGCCTTCGACCTGCCGGACGCCAAGCGCCAGGCGAAGGGCATCCCACTCGTGAACGTCATCGACTGCGAGCCTGGCGAGACCGTCACGGCGATCGTCTCCATCGCCGACTACGGCAAGGACTTCATGGTGATGGCGACCGCCAGCGGCGAAGTCAAGAAGACGCCGCTGCCCGAATTCAAGGAAGTCCGTCGCAACGGCAAGATCGCCATGGACCTGGAGAAGGGTGACGAGTTCATCGCCGCGCGCCTCGTGCACGACGAAGACGAGATCGTGATGATCACGTCGAACGGCCAGGCGATCCGCTTCCCCGTATCCGTGCTGCGCTCGGCCTCCCGGACGTCCGGAGGTGTCCGCGGGATCAAGCTCGAGAAGGGCGGACGCGTCGTCTCGCTCGAGGCGGTGACGCCGGGACACGAGCTCTTCAGCATCACCGAGAACGGCTACGGCAAGCGCACCCCGTTCGAGGAGTACCGGATCACCAACCGCGGCGGCCAGGGCGTGCGGAACTACGCGATTACGTCGAAGACCGGCAAGGTCGTCGCCTCGCGCACCGTAAACCCGTCGATGGAGCTGATCGTCATCAGCAAGGACGGCATCGTCATCCGCACGCGCATGGACAGCATCCGCGTGACGGGTCGCTCGGCGCAGGGAGTGTCCGTGATCAACGTCGCCCAGGGCGACTCCGTGGCCGCGCTTGCGACGATCGAGATGGGATCGACGGGACCGGGCGGCGATAATGGCGGCGGCAAGGGCTCGCCGCCGGCGGAGCAGGCTGCGCTGGAGGGGCTTGAGCCGTCCCCCGCGTCGCAGCGCGGCAAGAAGCCGGTGCCCATCAAGGGGAGACGGCCGCCAAAGGGCAAGTCGTCGCCCGCGCGATCGAGCTCGCGTCCGGCGGCGCCGGTTGCCAAGAAGCCGCCCGCCAAGAAGGCAGCGCCCGTTGCCAGGAAGCCCGCCGCGAAGAAGCCGGCGGCGACAAGGAAGCCGAAGCCCGCGGCGAAGAAGACGACCGCGGCCAGGAAGCCCACAGCGCCTAAAAAGGCCGCCCCCAAGGCGCGCCCCGCTCGGCCTGCCGCAAAGCCGAAGTCCACGGCCAGGACCAAGTCAGCGCCCAAACGGCGGAAGTAGCAGACCGATGGCGAGTGTGCCGACGAGCGGCGAGATGCCGGACGAACTCGTGCGCTTTCTCTCCGGCGGTCGTCTCGTCGTCGTGGCGACCGTTGACGGCGAAGGCTGGCCCTACACGATGGTCATGAACTGGGCCGTCGCAAAGGACCCGCACACACTGCGTCTCTGCATCGACCACCGCACGCAGTCGCTGCGCAACATCCGCGAGCGCGGCCGCGCGATGGTCGAAGTCATCGGCGATGGGATGGTGTACGGCGTCCGCGGCCCCGCGCGCGTGATCGTCGAGCAGATGCGACACGCGCCGATCCCGAGCGCGATGGTCGAGGTGGCCGTAGACCTCGTGAAGCGCGACCTCCCGGACGGGGTGGAAGTCGACGCGCCGGCGTACCGCTGGGGTGCGCTGGAGTCCTACATGTCCAGGCTCGATCCGCTCGGCTTCGAAGAGATGCGGACGCACGAGGCCTGACTGTTCGCCCTCGGCTACAATCGCCGCATGCCATCCTGGGTGGTCTCCGAAGACATTCTCGCGCGCGTGACGATCCGCCTCGCCTCAGCGCACGATCTGCCTCGCATTGTCGAACTCCTGCAGCAGGAGGCCATCGCCGGCGAGGTGCGCGAGGACCTCGGCCCGCCGCTGCCTCAGCGGTACTACGACGCGTTCGCCGCCATAGAGACTGATCCGGACAACGCCGTCTTCGTCGCGGAGCTGGCCGGCGAGATCGTCGGCGCGTTTCAGCGCACCTTCATTCGTCACCTGCAGCGCGGCGGTGAGCGTGTGTCCGAAATCGAATCGGTGATCGTGGATGAGCGGCTCCGCGGCCGGGGCATCGGTGCCGTGATGATGCGATGGGCGATCGAGGAAGCGCGCCAAGCTGGCTGCACCCGCGTGCAACTCACCAGTAACGTCGCCCGCAAGGACGCACATCGCTTCTATCAGCGGCTCGGCTTCGTGCCCGGGTACGTCGGGATGAAGCTGCCGCTCTGACCAGGCCGCCTACTCGAAGATCCAGCGGTCTGTGTCGCGCTTCCACGAGATCGGCGGCACGTCGCCGAAGAAGAGCGCGATCTCCCGCTTCGCGCTCGCCGGCGAGTCGCTGGCGTGCGTCAGGTTGCGGCCCTTCTCGAGCCCGAAGTCCGCGCGGACGCTGCCCGGCGCCGCCTCGATCGGATTCGTCGCGCCGAACGTCTGGCGCACGGCCTTGATCGCGTTCTGCCCCTCGAACACGGCAGCGATGATGGGCGACGACGTGATGTACTCGACCAGCCCGGGAAAGAACGGCTTGCCGTCGTGCTCCGCGTAGTGCTTCTTCGCCAGCGTTGTGCTGACCTTCAGCATGCGGATTGCGGCGATCTTCAGCCCGCGGCGTTCCAGCCGCGAGATCACCTCGCCGGCGAGTCCGCGCTGCATGGCGTCAGGCTTGATCAGGACAAGCGTGCGTTCCAAGAAAGAGGCTCCTTTGACGGGGCGCGCCACTAACGGGCGGGCGTTTGCTTCGATGCGGACGATGGCGCCGGGCCGATCGCCGGCGCACGCAAGTATAGGGGCACCAGCGCCGTAGCGTCATCCAATCGCCGCGCCAGCAGGCGCGCATGTCCGGCCCGCGCCAGCGTCACGACGCGATGCTCGTGCGCGGAAACGACGATCGCACCCGAATGCGCGATGGCGGCTGCCGTATCGTCGTCGATGTCGCCCGTGACGGCGTCTCCGCGCTCGATGGCGCCGTGCAGCTCGACCGGCTTGGTGATGCGCGGCGGCATCTCCTCGCTCCACGCGTCCGCGCGGTGTCGGTACCCCGCCCAGGCAACCTCGCCCCGGCCGGCGCGGTGGACGGCGATGATGCGCCGTTCCTCGGCCTCCGTCGCGACGGAAAGCGCATCCAGCTCGAGACGACCGACGCCCGCCAGCGGCACACCGAGCGCGTGCGCCAGCGCTTTGGCGACGCTCACCCCGACGCGCAAACCCGCGTAGCCGCCAGGCCCGATATCGACAAACACGGCGGCGACGTCGCGCTTGTCGCGTCCGGCATCTGTCAGCAGGCGGTCGATGTTCGGCAGCAGCTCCACGGAGTGGTTCTGGCGCGTCTCCCACGTGGCCATCAGCGCGACGACGCTATCGACGGAGAGGGCGACGCCGACGTCGTCGGATGCCGCCTCAATGCTCAGCTCCACGGAGCGGTCAGTAGCCACGCGCCGGGTCGACGACGTTGAGCAGCGGCTCGCCCGCCAGGTAGCGGTGCAGATTGTCCGTAAAGATCGTCACCGCGCGCTGGTTGTAGATCTCCGTGCCGCCGCTGATGTGCGGCGTTACGAGCACGTTCTCCATATCCCACAACGGGCTATCCGGCGGCAACGGCTCTTTCTCGAACACGTCGAGCGCCGCGCCCGCGATCCAGCCCTCGCGAAGCGCGCGCATGAGCGCCTCCTCGACGACTACGGCGCCCCGCGCGATGTTCACCAGCACCGCAGTTGGCTTCATGGCGCGCAGCTCCGCCTCTCCGATCATGCCGCGCGTCTCCGCCGTCAGCGGCATGCTCAGCACCACGTAGTCGCTCTCGGCGAGCAACCGATGCAGCTCCGCCGCCGGCATCACGTCATCGGCTTCTGGCGTGCTGTGCCGCTCCGTTGCCGAGCGCGTCGTCGCCAGGACCCTGCAACCGAACGCCTTCGCCAGCCTGCCTACCTCTGTACCGATGTGGCCCATGCCGACGATGCCGACGGTCTTGCCGTATAGCTCCGACGGCGCGAAGCGCGTCCACTCATGCCGGAGCTGCGCCCGCACGTATCCCGGCGCGCCCTTCGCGAACATCAAGATCGCGCTGAGCACGAACTCACCGATCGGCGTGGCGTGGAGACCGCTGACGGTCGTGACGGTGATCCCCTGCTCGATGAAGCCACTGTTGAGCAGCCGGTCGGCGCCGGCGGAGGTGAGCTGTATCCACTTCAGCCGTGGGGCCACGTCCGAGAGCTTCTCCGGCGGATTCCCGCCCATGCCCGCCGCGTCGATGAGCGCGTAGTGCAGCTCCGTGCCCCAGAACCCGAAGACCACCTCCGCGCGCTCGAATGCGCCGTGCAGTCCTTCCGCCACGGCCTCACGTTCGCGCTCACTCGGATACTTGAACCCACGTAGCAGCCGCCGCTGGTCTTGGCCCAGCAGTTCGATCTCGATGTCTTCCGGCCGGACGGCTCGAATCTGCTCCACCAGCTCGGGCTCCAGCGCGAACGTGACAAGGATGTGCGTCATCTTCTCAATCCGTCCAGACGTCCGTCGCCAGCAGGTCCGCGTAGGTCTCGCGGCGGCGCACCAGGCGGGCGGCGCCGTCCTTCACGGCCACGACCGCCGGCTTGAGCGACATGTTGTAGTTGCTCGCCATCGTCAGGCAGTAGGCGCCCGATGCGGGCAGCGCGATCACGTCGCCCGGCTGCGTCGCCGGCAGCCGTACGTCCTTCACCAGGATGTCACCCGACTCGCAGTACTTCCCGGCGATCGTCACCGTCTCGACGGGATCGTCGTCAGCGCGGTTCACGACGACTGCCTCGTACTCCGCGCCGTACATCGCGGGCCGGACATTGTCCGCCATCCCGCCGTCGACCGACACCCACGTCCGCAGCCCCTCGATCTCCTTCCGCGCGCCCACGGTGTAGAGCGTGACACCGGCGCGGTTGACGAGCGAGCGCCCCGGCTCAACGAAGAGATGCGGTAGCGGTAGCCGGTGCTCCGCGCAGCGCTTCTTGAACGATGAGACGATCACGTCCGCGTACTCTTCGACGGGCGGCGCGGGCTTTTCGCGCACGTACTGCGAGGCGAAGCCGCCGCCGGGGCTGTATTCGCGCAAGCGCAGGCGGTGGTCTTTCACCATCTGAGCCGCGAACGTCAGCATGACGGCGTTGGCTTCGTCGTACGGCGTCAGATCGAAGAGCGGCGATCCCAGGTGACAGTGCAACCCGACGAGATCGAGGTGCTTCGCGCGCTGCGCATCCGCGACGGCCTGTTCGGCCGCGCCGGTAGAGATCGGCAGGCCGAACTTGCTGTCGAGCGTGCCCGTCGTCGTCTTGGCGTGCGTGTGCGCGTCTACGCCCGGTGAGAGCCGCAGCACGATCGCCTGCGTGACACCGGCCGCCGCCGCGATCGTGTCAACCAGCTCCAGCTCGTGGAAGTTGTCGACAATGATGCGGCCTATTCCCGCCTCGATGGCTTCCCGGATCTCGTCCTCGCCCTTGTTGTTGCCGTGGAAATGACAGCGGACGGCCGGAAAGCCCGCGGACAGCGCGATGGCCAGCTCACCGCCGGAGACGATGTCCAGACCGATGCCCTCGTCACGTGCGATCGAGGCCATGAAGCGGCTGAGGTAGGCCTTTGACGCGTACGTGATCTCCGTATCGGCGTGCCGGGACGTAAAGGCGCGCACGTATTCGCGACACGTCTCGCGGATCTCCGTTTCGTCGAAGATGTAGAGCGGCGAGCCGAACTGTCGCGTCAGCTCATACGCGTCGAGCCCGCCGATGCTGAGACGGCCGCCTCGCACCGCCGTCGTGCGCGGGAAGATGCTCTCGTACGCAGGGTCGAACGGCATGGTGAATCGAGTATACGGGCGGCTCTCCCGGCGCCCAAGCCGGACGCCGTCGGACCCCGCCCGTCACTGGGAAAGATGCGCGATCGCGGCGTCGAGCTGCGGATCGCGGCCGTCCGCGATGTCCGTCTCTGTGCGCGCGACGGGTTCGTCCGGCACCACGCCGACGCCGTGCAGCGGCTTGCCCGTGCGCGGCATGTCCGTCTCACCTGTCGTCACCGCGAGCGAGGAGCCGTCGCCGAGCGGCTGAATGTCCGTGAACCCCGCGCACCCGTTCGTCGTCGCGCCGATGACGTACGCGACGCCGTAGTCCTGGAGCGCCGCGGCGAACATCTCCGCCACCGACCCGGTGCGGTTGTCTGTGAGCAACACCGTCGGCCGGATTACGGGCAGCACCTTCCCGGATGCTTTGTCCTCCCCCGTCGCGCCGTCGCGGCCGCGTCGCCGTACGATCACGCCGTCCTTGATGAAGAGACTGGCGGCGTCGTTGTCGAGGAAGCCCCCGGGGTTGCCGCGAACGTCGATGATCCACTTCGCCACGCCCTGGCTCTCGAAGCCGGTGAGCGCGTCGCGCAGCGGCCCCGCCACGCCGCCGGCGATGAATTCGCGGATGCGCACGTAGCCGATCGCGTTGGGTGTCCCGGGATCGATGACGCGCGACTCCACGTTCTGCGGCACGACGCGCTCACGCGTCATGGTCAGTGTGATCGGCGCGGCCTGGCCGGGCCGCCGCAGCGTGACCGTGACCGATGTGCCTTCCTCGCCGTTGATCAGGTCAAATGCCGGCCCCGGCGCTATCGACGATGTGTCGGTGCCGTTGACCGCGATTACGCGGTCGCCGGGCCGGACGCCTGCACGATCAGCAGGGCTGCCGGCGATCACCTCCGTCACGGCCGGTGGGATGTCCAGCAGCTCTACGCCGATGCCGACCGAGCCGTTCCCGTTTCGGGCCTCCAGCAGCGTGTCGCTGGAGGTCGGGGTAAGGAAGAACGTGTGGCAGTCGTTCAGGCTCGATGCCATCGTGCGGATCGCGGCGAACCGCAGCAGCTTCGCCTCCTGGACGGAGTTCGCGAGCGGCACGTACGCCGCGCGGAACGCAGCGAAATCCGCGACGCGGTCGCCTGTATACGCAGGTGTGGCGGGCACCGACAGCCCCTCCGCCCGTGCCTCACCCGACACGCCGTTCCAGGCTTGCGTGAGAAGTGCTTGCGGCTGCAACGGGTCGATGTACTCGTCCATGAGGCGATCGTACGCGGTCTGAATGATCGAGATGCCGCCGTCCCGCAGCAGCACGGCGAGGTCCGGCGTCGGTGTTGCCGTCGGGCCGGCGGGAGTGGCCGTCGCCGGCACGCTGGTGAGTGTCGGCGTGGCGGTCGGAACAGGATCGGAGCCGCCGCAGGCGGTCGCTGCCACGAGGCAGAGCAGAAGCGCCGCGAGCAGGACAAGCCGTAGACGTCCCAGGTTCATGGATCGTGATCGGTGGAGGGTGGACACGGAGCAGTGTAGCCAACTGCCCGGCTTCATACTCGTTGCGAGTTCGCCGCGTCAGCCGCCGCGTCGGTCGGTCGCCGTGACGACGCCGCGACGCACCCAGGCGTCGCGATCGCGGATGTCGCGGTCGTGGAGCAGGCGGGTTGTCCAGACGGCAGGCCGTGGCAGTTCCGGCGCCGGTGGTCCGTTCGCGACCAGGCGCTTCACGAATGCGATCCCCGCCACGACTCCCAATCCTGCGACGACCGCCGCGTGCTCGCCGCCGATCAGTGCCGCCAGCGGCGCTACGAGCAGCGCGATGGCCACGCTCAGCGGAGCCTGGTTGAAGCGCACGCCGGACAGCGCGATGAGGATGAATACGGGAAGCGCATCGAACGGCGCCAGCGCCAGCATGAAGCCGATCGAAGGGCCGATGCCGCGGCCGCCCTGGAACCCCAACCAGGGGTTCCAGTCGTGCGCCACGATGACGGCGAGCCCCGATGCCACCGCTCCGGCGTCGCCCGCACCCAGCGCCTTCCCGACGTACACCCCGGCAAATCCTTGCCCGGCCTGTGCGAGGCCCACGGGCACGACCAGCGCGTGAGAGACGCTCTGCCACACGTTCGACGCGCCGACGTTGCCGCTGCCGTAATCACGGATGTCGATGCCGCGGCGTAGCCGGCCCACGAGCCACGCGACGGGCACTGAGCCGATCAGGTACGAGACGGCGATCGCCGCCGCTTCCAGCATCGTCAGGCGTGCGGCGCCGGCTTCCCGGCAGGCATGCGGGCGACCCAGAGATCGCGCGCGTGCTCCAGGCCGTGCACGACCATGTGCTCCACCCCGAGACGCGTCGCCTCCTCCAGCATGCGGTCGTGCTCCGCCACGTGCACCAGCACTTCAGCAGGGGAGCGCCCGCCGGTGGCGGCGTTCAGGTGCGCATCGTCCATGTCGCCGAGCGCGGACTCCAGCGCTTCGTATACCGCGCGGAACCCGCGTCGGTGCGACTCGTCGGCCTGATAGTGATCGATCAGTTGTGCGTGCGCTCGCTGGACGTCTTCCAGCAGTCGCTGCGCTTCCGGGCTCAGGTACATCGTCGTCCTCCCGTCTTCATCCGGGTCGCGGCGTCCGTTGGCGTGCCGCCGTCGTTACGAGGCTCACCATGAGCCCCTCGGTGAGCCGTCCACCGTTCAGCATCACGTCATAGAGCAGCGGATTCTCGGCGTCCGTTTTGAAGTACCGGCGATGGAACTCCTGCCGGTTCTGATCGCTCTTCTTGATGCGTCGCTGCGCTTCCTCCGGCGCCATGCTCTCGCGCGCCGCGAGAACCTCGACCCGCTGATCCCTGGGCGCCGACACGTACACGTGGAACGCATCCGCGTGATGCTGCAGGATCACCTGGCTGCCGCGGCCGAGGATCACGACGTCCCCGCGCGCCGCGAGGTCGGTGATGATGGACGTGAGGGTCCGAAGGTAGCTGTTGTCGTCGAGCTGGCCGCTCGGTGTGTCGGCCGGCAGCTCGGCGGCTTCTCCGTACGTCTGCCCAAGGACTCCCTCCAGGCCGCCCGTCATCGGGTCGATGGTGCCGGCACTCGCCGAGCGCTCCAGGAGCGTGCGCATCGTCGATGCCAGCCGCTCACCGAGCGTGGCGGTGCGTTGATCGCGCTGTTCCATGGCCTCGACGGTGACGCCCATCTCCCGCGCCGCCTCTACCAGGATCTCGCGGTCCACGTAGTCGAGTTGCATCTCCCGCGCCACGGCCTGAGCCAGTTCGCGGGCGCCGCTCGCAAGGCGGCCCGACACCGTGATCACGGGCATTCCGTTCGCCTCCGCCACCGATGCGGACATTGTAGCCTGCGGTTGGTTCGCCGTTACGTGCCGTCCGGCACCGTCGCGACAACGGGCGCCTGTCACCAAGCGCCCGCTGCGTTCGAAAACGGTTGGGTAGTGCCTTAGACGGGCGTCACTTCCCGGCGCTCGCTGCGGTTGAGCGGGATGCTCGCCCCGACGTCGTGCGGATACTCCAGGCCACGCTCCAGCTTGTTGATGCGCGTGCTGCTGAGCGTGAACGCATCGACGATCCGGTCGATCGCCGGGATCTCGTCGAATCCCTTGCAGCTGAAGACGTCTACCCAGACCTGCTGGTGCTCGGGAAACGTGTGGATGGCGATGTGGCTCTCGGCGATGAGGACGAACCCCGACACACCCCAGTCGTCCGCCTTCGCTCCACGGTACTCGAAGACGTGCGGCTCCGAGATCTTGGTCATTCCGATTTCGTCCGGATAGCGGTCGAGAAGGTTGCGGACCAGCTCAACGTTGGAGAGCTGCGTGGGGTTTCCGCCGAACCCGTCGATCGTTACGTGCATTCTCGTGTCCTTTCTCCCCCGCCGCGGCGGAGTGGAATGCCCGGGACGAAATCCCGGCAGCTACGTGAAGCCTGTCTGTTTACCGCCGTCCATACCTTTCCCACCTGACAATGCAAAAGGCCCCCGGCAGAACCGCTCCCATTGCGATCTCTGCCAGCCAGGCCCTGGGACAACTCGCTCAGTTCGAGCGCTGTGGCCGTACGTCTGTTTGTCGCGGTCCTTCGACACGCAGGCAGCATGGTATCAGCGCGCCCTCGCCTTTGCAATGTGGCGGCCGCATGAAGTCGTGCAGATTCGGTTGCGCCTGGATCGCGCGCTTTAACAGGATGTTCATGGCGTGCGGGTTGAGGTCGGAGCACGGCGTGATACCATAAACATGCCCTATGACACGGATTGACTATCTGAATACTCCAATGACAGCGGCGGGCCCCTCCGGGGAGTGGCGCCGCATCAGCTTGCAGGAGGCCACCCTATGAGCAGCGGCACGGGACTGAAGGGCGTGGTGCTGGACGAGACGCGCATCGCGCTGATCGATGGCGACGCCGGGAAGCTCGTCTATCGCGGGTACAACATCCATGATCTCGCGCAGCACGCGCGATTTGAGGAGGTGTGCTACCTGCTGCTGTACGGCGCCCTGCCGGACAAGCCGCAGCTGGCGGCGTTCGACCGCGAGCTGAAGGGGAACCGGGCGATCTCCGAGCCGGTGCTGCGCGTCATCGAGCAGGTGAAGGCGGCGCATCCGATGGACGTGCTGCGCACGGCGGTGTCGGCGGCGGTGGCGCTTGACGAGCACGGCCACGAGGCGACGCGCGAGAACGGGCTGCCGGCGGGGATCAAGCTGATCTCGCAGGTGGCGACGATCGTGGCGGCGATGCACCGGATGCGGAACGGGCTGGAGCCGGTGGGGCCGCGCGAGGATCTGACGCACGCGGCGAACTTCCTGTACATGATGTTCGGCAAGGAGCCGGAGCCCGAGCACGCGGACATCATCGACCTGGACTTCGTGCTCCACGCCGAGCACAGCTCCAACGCATCGACCTTCGCCGCGCGCGTTGCCGCCGGGACGGCAGCCGACCTCGGCTCGGCCATCGTGGCGGCGATCGCCACGCTGAAGGGGCCGCTGCACGGCGGCGCCGCCGAGGCGGTACAGAAGACGGTCGAGGAGATCGGCGACCCGCAGCGGGCCATCGACTACATCAAGGACAAGATCGAGGCCGGCGAGAAGGTGATGGGCTTCGGGCACCGCGTCTACAAGACGGAGGACCCACGCGCGCACGAACTGCGGGACGTCGCGCGCGATCTGGGGCACCAGATGGGGAATGACCGCTGGTTCCAGATCCTGCAGGAGGTCGAGAAGGCGATGGAGCCGTACCGGCCGAAGGGGATCTACCCGAACGTGGACTTCTACGCAGGCGCGGTGTACTCGCTGCTGGGCATTCCGGAGGAGCAGTTCATCCCGATGTTCGCCGTCGGCCGGATGCCGGGCTGGGTGTCGCACGTGCTGGAGCAGTTCGACGACAACGTGCTGATCCGGCCGCTGCTGGAGTACACAGGACCGCGGCACCTGCGCTACGTGCCGATCGCCGAGCGGTAGCGAGAGAAGCCAGTCAGCAGTCCGCGAGTCAGCCGCCAGCCTGTGAGCCGGAAGACGCATCGACCTCATCGATGTGGCCGGGCACACAGCATCGGCGCGAGCGCTGACGGGCGCCGGTCGTACAGATGATCGCCGCACGAAGTCCGCGTTGACGCTTCGGTTAGCCCGGCCCCCGGTGTCGCCGCGGCGTGCCGGGAGGTGATGGACGCAGTCGTGGAACATGGCGTGATCCTGGCACGCGGACGGCGTGATCTCCAAGCGTTTCATGTCACTGCGATGGGCGGCGCGTCTGCTACGCTCGCCGCATGCAACCGCTCGGCGCATCGATACCGTCGACCTCTTTCCGGAGGAGCGCCGCGGCGCTGCTGGCGCTGCTGGAGTCGCTGACGCGCGAGCAGTGGGCGGCGCCGACGGCCTGCGCCGGCTGGTCGGTGAAGGACTTGGCGGCGCACCTGCTCGGCGATGACCTCGGCGTCGTGGCGCGCGGGCGCGACGGTTACACGGCGTCATGGATCGATGCGCCGTCGTACGAGGCGCTGGTCGACAGCGATCAACGCGCAGAACGAGGCGTGGGTGGCGGCGATGCGGCGAGCGAGCCCGCGCCAGCTCGTCGAGCTGCTGCGCTTCTCCGGCGAGCGGCTGCACGCGCACTTCGCGTCGCTGGATCTCGACGCGATCGGCGGGCCGGTGGACTGGGCGGGCCCGCAGCCGTCAGCCCGTCTGGATGGACGTCGCCCGGGAGTACACGGAGATGTGGGCGCACCAGGCGCAGATCCGCGACGCCGTCGCCGCGCCGATGCTGGGGACGCGCCGCATGTTCTTCCCGGTGCTGGACTGCTACGCGCGGGCGCTGCCGCACGCGTTCCGCGAGGTGGCGGCCGCGGAGGGGACGCACGTGCGGCTGGTCGTTACTGGCGAGGCGGACGGGGAGTGGTCGCTGGTGCGGTCGGGGGGAGGCTGGGGGCTCTTCGCGGGCGTGGATCTGGCGCCGTCGGCGGCGGTGACGCTGCCGCAGGAGATCGCGTGGCGCGTGTACACGAAGGGCATCGCGTTCGAGGACGCGCGGCGAGCGGCGCAGATTGAGGGCGACACGGCGCTCGGCGAGCAGGTGCTGCGGACGGTGGCGGTGCTGGCGTGAGCGGCATCGACGATGCGCTTGCGGCCGCCGTGGCGGCGTGGGATCGCGTGACGGCGGAGCTGGTGGCGGCGGCGCGGGCGCTGGATGCGGCGGCGTGGGAGCGGCCCAGCGCGTGCGGCGACTGGTCGAACCGGGAGCTGCTGGTGCACCTGGCGACGGGCTACGGCGTGCGGATGGAGACGCTGCGCGCCGTGATCGAGGGCCGCGAGCCGGCGGCGCGCCACCTGGAGGACCTGAACACGCCGCTTGTGGCGTCGCACGCGGACGCGAGGGTGGAGGAGATCATCGAGGAGATGATGGCGGTGCGCGGTCGTATGGCGGAGTTGATGCGTGCGTTGTCGGCGGACGCGCTCACGCGTGAGGTGTCGCACGCGGGGCGGCGGGTGGTGCTGGGGGAGTTGCTGGCGGAGCTGAGCGCGCACGACGTCGGGCACGTGGGGGAGTTGCGGGGGTGGCCTTCTCGGCAGTGAATTAGGTAGCGCCTGGAGCGTCCGGCAACCACGCGCCCGCCGCCCGCAGGGCGCGCTGCAGCGACGGCACGTCGACGTCCCGCGCACGCCGACGACGCGCGCAGCGCGAGCGTGGCGGCGATGCCGGCGGCCTCGCCGGTGGCGAAGGCGGGCGGGATCTCCTTCGTGGCGTGGTGCGTGCGATGGTCGACGCTGATGCAGCGGCCGGCGACGAGCAGGTTGCCCGTGCGTTGCGGCAGCAGGCTGCGGTACGGGATGTGGTAGAGCGCGCCGTATTTCGTCCAGTGGCCCGTCGTCGCGATCGTGTCGTCGAAGATCGTGCCCATGTCGTCGCGGGCCAGCGTGTAGGCGCCGTTGAGGCGGCGTGACTCCGTGACGCCGAGCGTGAGCGCGACGTCGGTGAGGTACGCCTCCTCGAAGCCGGGGACGTCGCGGCGCAGGCGCTCCACCTCCTCCATCACCATGCGCCGGCACTCCACCTCGGCGAACGTGAGGTCGTCCGGATTCGTCGCGTCGATGCGGCGGGCGATGCGCTCGGCCGCGCCCCACGGCATCAGCACCTGCCCGGGCATGACGGTGCGGAAGAAGAAGCCGCCGCGCGCCGACTGCGCCGCGTCGACGTCGCGCACGCCCGACATGCGGAACCACAGCCAGGGGTGGATCTCCTCTTTCTCGTACGACTCGCCGGCCATCGTGAACACGTCGCCGTCGCCGGTGGCGTCGATGACGTACGACGCGCGCACGGCCTCGCGCCCGGCCTTCGACGAGAAGACGACGTGGGTGATCCGTCCGCCGTCGATCACGACGTCCGTCGCCCAGCGGTGGTACATCAGGCGCACCTTCGTCTCGGCGAGCCAGGTGTTGGCGACGAACTTGAACTCCTCGGGGTCGTAGGCGACGGAGTAGCGGACGCGGTGCGGGCCGGAGCCCCAGACGAGGCCCCACCGTCGGTACTTCTCGACGAGCGCCTCGTCGTAGCTGCCCCACTCGTCTTTCGAGGGGTAGAAGCAGGCGTCGCGCGCCCGCAGCCGCTCGACGAGCTCCTGGCACTGGCCGGCGATCACCTGGTGACCGTCGCCGTCGTCGAGCGTGAGCAGCAGCACGATCAGGCCGCCGGACGCGAGCCCGCCGAGATAGCCGTAGCGCTCGACGAGGATGACGTCGGCGCCCTGCCTCGCCGCCGCGATGGCCGCCGACATGCCGGCCGCGCCGCCGCCGACGACGAGCACGTCGCAGGAGGCGACGACGGGGACCTGCTGCTCGGGGAGGCGGATCGTGTCGGGCGGCATGAGGCGATGGTACGGCGGATGGAGGCCGGAGGCGAGAGGCACGGACAGGAGGCGGGAAGCGAGACGCGAGACGGGGATTGTCGCAAAGGCTGCGCGATTACGCGCGTCCGGCCGGTTGTTTCAGGGTTTCACCTCGTAGGCGAGCGCAGCCCGCTTCCCTAGGCTGGATCGGACACCTGAGGAAGACGGCGTCCGGTCGAATGGAGGCATCCCTTGAAGAAGAAGATCGTGCTGTTGCTTGGCATCGCCGCGGCCGCGTGGGGCGTGAAGAAGCTCGTGAGCGGCGGCACCGAGACGATCGAGCCGTGGGTCCAGCCCGAGCCGCAGCAGTCCGACGAGCAGCTCGCCGCCTAACACCGGCACCACTATTCGTCAGATCACCGCCGCGCCCGACCGGACGTCGCTGAACAGCGGCGACCGCAGGCCGGCCGGGACGATCACCGTCAGCGCGCGCGGCGCCACCTCGAAGCGCATCGGCGTGTGCCCCGCGAGTTCCCCGTCGATCTGGACGGGGATGCCCGGCGTATCAACGTCCACAACCCGCGCCCTCATGAAGTCGACGTTCGGCGAGCGGTCGTGCCCGTGGAACGGGATGCGCGCTCCGTCCGCGACGAGGTGCAGGCCCCCGCGGTGCATGATGCCCACGTCGAGCAGTCCATCGTCGGCCTTCGCGCGATACATGATGTCGGCGAGCCCGCCGTAGGAGCGCGTGTTGCTCACCAGCATCCAGTAGAGCCAGCACTGGCGTGCCTCTCCATCGATGCGCACGGACACGCGCCACGGTTTGGTGCGAAACGCCGTGATGGCGCCCGCGATGACGTACGCCGTCGCGCCGAGCCGCCGCTTCAGCATCGGCGACACGCGCGGGACGATCGTCGCGTCCAGGCCGATGCCGGCCATGAGCAGGAAGTACCGTTCGCCGGCACGCCCGAGGTCGATGCGTCGCCGCTCGCCGCGCACGATGGCATCGATGGCGGCGACCGGGTCGCGGGGCGTGTGCGTCTCGTGCGCCCAGACGTTGGCGGTGCCGGCGGACATGACGGCGAGCGCGGTGCTGGTGCCGGCGATGCCGTTGATGGTCTCGTTGAGCGTGCCGTCCCCGCCGTGGACGACGATCACGTCGGCGCCGCGAGCGGCTGCATCGCGTGCGATCTCCGTCGCCTGGCCGTTGCGCTCCGTGGACACGTGGTCGATCTGCCAGCCGGCGTCGCGGGCGCGCGCGAGGACGGCGTCCAGGCGCTCGGTCGGGATGCTATGGCGCGACGCCGGGTTGCGGATCAGCAGACAGGTCGTCATCAGCCCGCGCCATCGTACGGCGCGAGCGCTCGTGCGGGCAATCGCGCGAAGGGCGCTGCTACGGGACCTCCGTCATGCCCTCACGCGGCGCGCCGACGAGGATCGCCATGTTGCCGTCGGGGTTCTTGCCCTCATGCATGAGCTGGTGGCAGTCGCCCACGCCCTCGAACGGGAAGACGCGCGAGAGGCAGGGGTCGATCTTGCCGTCGACGACGAGCTGGTTGAAGGCGTACGCCTGGTCGTCGTTGGCGAAGTGCGAGCCCTGCAGGCGCTTCTGGCGCATCCAGAGGTAGCGCAGGTCGACGTCGGCGTTGAAGCCGCTGGTGCCGGCGCAGATGACGACCATGCCGCCGTTGTCGACGAGGAACACCGACGTTGGCACGGTGTCCTGGCCCGGATGCTCGAAGATGATCCGCGGGCTGCGGCGCTCGCCGAGCACGTCCCACACCGCCTTGCCGAACGCGCGTGCGCCGCGCACCCACTCGCCGTACTTCTCGTCGTCCGTCCAGTCCGGCATGCGGCCCCAGTGGCTGAACTGCTTGCGGTTGACGTAGCCGTGCGCGCCGAGCTTCTTGCAGTACTCGCCCTTGGCGTCGTTCGAGACGACGGCGATAGGGATGCCGCCGAAGGCGCGCACGAGCTGGATGGCCATCGTGCCGAGGCCGCCGGCTCCGCCCCAGACAAGGACGACGTCGTTCGGCCGGACGTTGTGCGGCGTCCAGTTCGTGAGCATGCGGTAGGCCGTTGAGCCGACGAGCGTCGGCGCGGCGGCGGCTTCCCACGAGAGCCGCGGCGCCTTTGGCATGCACTGGTGGGCCCACACCTTCGTGAACTGGGCGAAGCTGCCCCAGTTGGTCTCGTAGCCCCAGATGAGAAACGACTGCGCGAACATGGGGTCGTCGGCCGCCTTCACGTCCGGCGCCTCCGGGTCCCACGAGCCGCAGTGGATGACGACCTCGTCGCCCACCTTCACGTTCGTGACCTCGTCGCCGACCGCGTAGACGATGCCGGAGGCGTCGCTGCCGCCGATGTGGAAGCCGGTGTCGTCGCCCTGCTGGGCGTGGACCTTGATGACGTCCACGGGGATGCCGAGGGCGGCCCAGACGTTGTTGTAGTTGATGCCGGCCGCCATTACGTAGACGAGCGCCTCTCGCGGGCCGATGGCCGGGGTGGGGACGACCTCCTTGCGGAAGGCCTGCTTCGGCTCTCCGAAGTTTTCGCGGCGAATCGTCATGGCGTACATGTTCGCCGGAACGTGTCCGAGCGGGGGTGTGTCCCCGACGTCGTACAGATCCTTGGTCATCGTGCTCATCACTACCTCCGGGCGCCGGGCTATAGATGAATGCGATGGGTAAGGCCGGAGCCAGCGATGTGGGTCAGGCTCAGGCGAAGCCCAGCATAGCGGCTCAAACGTTCAGGCGCATCGCCTCCCGACGCGCCGCCCGAGCGCACGCCGGCAGCATGACGTGTTGGTGAAATCGTAAGAAAACGCCGTCGATCCCCCTGTGGCAAGCGGAGCCGGGCATCGATGATAGAGGAGGCGGCGGCGCCCGCCTCAATTGCCGGATATTGACAACGCTGATAGGATCGCGGGTGAATCGAGTCGCTTCCTGGCGATGGGCAAGCAAGGAGGTGCGCAGAGACCCAACCCGCCGTGGGGCCTTCCCCCCCAATTCCCTGAACGTTGGAAGCGAAGATGGAGGGATCTTCGCTGCGAGGAGGGATAGATGACGATACGCAATCGCTGGTTCCTGCTATTCAGCGCGCTGGCTTCGCTGACACTCGTCGCGGCCGTCGCCTGCAGTAGCGGCACCAGCAGCAGTGACAAGACGGCGACCGCCGCCGCGGGCGGTGGTGGTGGCGCGACGGCGGAGGCCACGACGTCCGGAGGTGGACCGTCCGATGCCGCCCCCGCGTCCGATCAGAACATCACCGTCGGCTTCGGCGCCGAGCCGGAGTTCTACGACCCGCACCGCTCGAACTTCGAGCAGGACATCGCCGTCGAGCGCATGCTCTTCCGCGGCCTGTATGACCTGCAGGACGACGGCAGCGGCGGCGTGAAGGTTGTGCCTTCGATGGCGGCCGACATGCCGACGGTGAACGGCAGCGTCTACACCATCAAGCTGAAGAGCGGCCTGAAGTGGTCGGACGGCCAGCCAATCACGGCGGCCGACTTCGTGTATGGCATCCAGCGCGAGTGCGACCCGGACGTCGCGAGCCCATACCAGTACGTGCTGGGCGCGGGGCTCGGAGAGTTGAAGGGCTGCGATGACCTCTTCAACAACACCGACGCCACACAGAAGCAGGCCCTGACCGACGCACTCGGCGTAAAGGCGATCGACGACACGACGCTCGAGGTGACGCTGAACAAGCCGATCCAGACGTTCACCACGATCTGGTCGTTGTGGGCGACCTTCCCGTCCAGGAAGGACATCATCGACAAGTACGGAGATCAGTGGACGGACCCCGCCAACATCGTGGTCAACGGCCCGTACACGATCTCCGAGTTGGTGCCGAAGGATCACGTGACCCTGACGCCTAACCCGAACTGGTCCGGCACCACGCCGACGATCCAGAAGATCACCATTCGCTTCATCGACGACCTGTCTGCGTCGCTCAAGGCGTACCAGACGGGCGAGTTGCAGATGACGCGCATCCAGCCGACGGACGTGAGCGTCGTACAGGGCGACTCGTCGCTCAAGGATCAGCTGATCATCGACCCGACGGCCCGCATCACGGCGGTCGAGATGCAGCTGAAGGACCCGACGCTCGCGAACTTCAACGTGCGGCTCGCGCTCTCGCGGGCGATCAATCGCGAAGAGCTCGTGAACGCAGTCTTTGACGGCGTGTACGAGCCGGCGACCTACTGGGTCGTGAAGGGGCTCAAGGGCTTCCAGGGGAATGATGCGTTCGACAGCATCATCGGGTTCGACGTGACCGCGGCGCAGAAGGCGCTGTCGGACGCGGGGTACGCGAACGGTGCCGGGTTCCCGACGCTGACGATGACCCTGTCTGACACGCCGACGAACCGGAACCTCGCGGACTATCTGGTGAAGGCCTGGAAGGACAACCTGAACATCACCGTCACCCCGGAGTTCGTCGACGGGAAGACGCGCTCGCAGCGGTTCAACGACGAGAACTTCCAGCTCTTCCCGGGCGGATGGCAGCTCGACTACCCGGACATTGAGAACCCGCTCGTGGGTCTCTTCAACACGGGCGGCGGCAACAACAAGTACAACTGCTCAGACCCTGACGTTGATGCTGCGTACGCGGACGCGGCCGCGGCCACCACGGACGACGCGCGCATCGCGGCGTACCAGAAGGTAGAGACGCTGATCGTCACGAAGCTTGTGTGGCATCGCACCGCTCTACCAGAACGCGGAACCGTATCTCGTCGGCTCGAAGGTCGGCGGCGTGGTGCCGAACGGTACGCTGGACGCGTCGCTGCCGGGGTCGTATGACGTGGAAAACTGGTACGTGAAGAAGTAGCGCGGTTGCGCTAGCAAGAGAGAGGAGCAGGGAGCGGCACGACTTCACGTTGTGCCGCTCCCGCTGCTGAATGGCTGCCTACACCGTGCGCCGTGTCCTGTGGATCGTCCCGGTCCTCTGGGCGGTGGCGACGCTGACGTTCTTCCTCATGCACGCCGTGCCGGGCGGGCCGTTCACACAGGACAAGGCGGTGCCGCCCTCGGTGAACGCGGCGCTCAACCGCCGATATCACCTGGATAAGCCCCTGTACGAGCAGTACGCCCTCTACCTGTGGGATGCTTCCCACGGCGACCTGGGACTCTCGTTCCAGGGAGACCGCGACGTTTCCACCTTGATCAAGGACGGCTTCTTCGTGACTGCCCAGCTGGGCGTCATGGGATTCGTGGTGGCGATCGTCGTGGGAATCGTGCTGGGCACGCTGTCGGCGCTCAATCAGAACGGACCGCTTGACTATCTCGGCGTGCTCTTCGCCACCATCGGCGCGAGCGTACCGAACTTCATCATGGCTGCGTTCCTGGCGATCTTCTTCGCCGTCGACCTGCACTGGCTGAAATTGCTGGGGTGGGGTGGGCCGATCACCTGGCATCACATCTTCGAGTCATCGTCGTGGGATTGGCGGAAGCTCGTGATCCCGGTGGTGGCCGTGAGCGTGCTTCCGGCGGCGTACATCGCCCGCGTCACGCGTGCGAGCGTCCTGGAGGTGTTGCATCAGGACTACATCCGGACGGCCCGGGCGAAGGGCCTGCGCGAGAACCGCGTCGTGCTGCGACACACCATCAAGAACGCGCTGATCCCGATCCTTACCCTCATCGGACCGATCTTCGCCGCGCTCGTGACCGGCTCGTTCATCATCGAGACGATGTTCAACATCCCCGGCATCGGCAGGGCGTTCGTGACGGCCGTGGTGCGGCGCGACTACGCGATGATCATGGGAAGCACGCTGTTCTACACGCTCATCGTCACGGTGGCGAATCTGGCTGTCGATCTGTCGTACGCCGTCGTCGATCCTAGGATTCGGTACCGCTGATGGCGACCACGACGATCACGACGACGGAGCAGCTATTTGAGGGCGATTGGCAGCTCGGCAAGACCCGCGGGCTGTGGGGCGATGCCTGGCACCGCCTGACACGCAACCGGCTGGCGATGGCGGCGTTGGTCCTGTTGGTCGCTTGTCGCCACCATGGCGTTCATCGGGGCGCACGTCTACCCGTTCGGGCGGTACGCATCCGAACGATCAGGACTACTCGGCCGCGGCGAAGCAGGCGGCTCCGGCGTCTGACGCACTGGTTCGGCACCGACCAGCTCGGCAGAGACCTCTGGGCGCGAGTCCTGGAGGGCATACGCACGTCCATCGAAGTCGGGCTCGGGACGCAGGCGATGGTGCTCATCATCGGCTGCCTCGTCGGCGCGCTGGCGGCGCTGGGGGGCAAGATCACCGACAATCTGCTGATGCGGATCACCGATATCACCTACGCCTTCCCGGATCTGCTGTTCATCATCCTGATCCGCTCGATCCTCATCGGCCGCAACATCCCGGTGCTGACGAACCCGAAGGTGCTCATCATCTTCGCTATCGCGATGGTGAACTGGACGACGATCGCGCGGCTGGTGCGTGGACAGATGCTCTCGCTGGCTGAACGCGACTTCGTACTTGCCGCGCGCGCGGTGGGCGCGACGCGCTGGCGCATCGTGTTCCAGCACATGCTGCCGAACACGCTCGGGCCGGTAATCGTGGCACTGACGTTCGGCATCCCGATCGCGATCTTCGCCGAGGCGGCGCTGGCGTTTATCGGGCTGGGGATCCCTCCGCCCGCCGTAAGCCTCGGCGGACTGGTGTACCAGGGTTACTCGTACATCCAGAGGAATGTGTGGAGTGTGGTCTTCCCTGCCGGCGGCGTGGCCGTGCTGATGCTCTGCTTCACGTTCCTGGGCGACGGGCTGCGGGACGCGCTGGACCCGCGGACGCGCTAGGCGCGTCTCTACGCCTGCGGCGGTCCTGGTGGCGGACCGGGCGGGCTGCCCTCTGACGCTCGAGGAGTATCGTTTCCGCCTTCTTCGCCTTCGCGCCGGCGGTGGCGCCCGCCGCGCCGTCCGCGCCTGCGACGCTTTGCGCCGCCCTCGCCGGGTGCTCCCGCTGGCTGCGGCGCCTCGCCTGCGCCCTCCGCCTCGGCCGCCGGCGCTGCGGCTTCCGGGCGCTCCTGTTTGAGCGGCGCCTCGATCTCGCGCACCAGCTCCATCGGGCGGACCGTGAGGCCGTACTGCATCTGCAGGTCGACGACGGGCATCTCGACGACCTGCTTCTGGTCGGTGAGCCAGAGCCGCGCCGTCTTCTTGAGCACGTTGATGCTGTTGATCTTCGCCTCGCCGACGGGCGTCGAGACCATCGTGCCGACCTTTGGCATCTGGCCGCGCAGCTCCCGGTAGCCCTCGTACTCGAACGTCAGGCAGCAGTACAGGCGGCCGCAGACGCCTGAGATCTTTTGCGGGTTCAGCGGCAGGTCCTGCTCCTTCGCCATCTTGATCGACACGGACGGGAACGACGTCTGCCACGACGCGCAGCAGAGGCGCTGGCCGCAGACGTCGTAGCCATCGATGATCTTGGCGCGGTCGCGCTCGCCCACCTGCAGCATCTGCACCTTCGTGCCGAAGCGGGACGAGAGGTCGCGGACGAGCGGCCGGAAGTCGACACGGTCGGCGGCGGTGAAGTAGAAGGTGAGCTGCGTGCCGGCGAGGTCGTACTCGCCTGAGACGATCTGGAGGTCCAGCTCGTCCTCGGCGACCTGGTGCTTCGCCTCGCGCAGCTGCCCCTCGGCGCGTTCGCGGAGCTCACGCTGTTGTGCCAGGTCTTCCGGCGTGGCGATCCGCTCGATGAGCTTGAGCGACTCCTTGATCTCGCTGGCGATCACCTGGTCCGGCGAGACGACGACGCGCCCGATCTCGAGCCCGTGGGAGGTGTCGACGACGACGTAGTTCCCGACGTCGAGGCTGTGCTCGCCGGCGTCGTAGTAGTAGACCTTGCCGGCTTCCTTGAAACGCACGCCCACAGGGATGCGCTGGCTGTCACTCATGTGTGCTCCTCGGGGCCCACGGCCCTCGCGCGGTCTATCGTCGTGCCGCCTGGCCGCGGATGCGGTCGGAGACGGCGTTCGGACGCAGCTCCGGCAGCGCCAGCATCATCACCTCCAGCGCGAGCACCGGGCTCGCGTTCTCTACGAGCTGCTGGCGTGCATCGGTGATGGCGCGGAGGGCGCGGACGGCTGCCGCGACGTCGCATTGTGACGCGAGCGCGCGCAGGCTGTCCAATCGCTCGCGGTGGAGCGCCTGTTGGTGACGGCCGGCCGCGATCAGCAGGATGTCGCGCCACCACTCCTGCCATGCTTCGAGCGTCGCCTGGACGCCGGCGCGGTCGCGCGTGTAGCGGCCTCCCAGCTCGCCGGCGAAGGCGAAACGCTCTGCGAGTGGCGCGGAGGCGAGCGCCTGTGCCGCGTCGACGGCCTCGCGACGGATGTCGACCACCCGCTCGTCGCGCAAGGCGGCCACCGCCCAGCCGAGGCGGCCCCCGGCGAGGCGGGCCAGCTCGGCGGCGCGTGACGGCTCGGCGTCCCAGCGCGTGCGCAGCGTCTGCTCGATCGCGCGCTGGGGCAGTCCGTTGAAGGCGATGCGGCGGGCGCGCGAGCGGATCGTCGGCAGCAGCAGCTCCTCGCGGTCGGTGATCAGGATCATCACGACGTTGTCCGGCGGTTCCTCCAGCGTCTTGAGCAGCGCGTTGGAGGCGACCGCTTCGAGCGTGTCCGCGGGCTCGAAGATCACCACCCGGCAGCGGCCCTCGAACGGCGCGCGCGTGACGAGATGCTGGACGCGGCGCACCTGGCAGACGCGGATAGAGCGCGAGTCGTCGGCGGAGTGCTTGTGCTCGCTCTCGTCGCACATGCCGCCGATGCCGACGAACTCCACGTCCGGATGGGAGTGCGAGGCGATGCGCTCACACTGACGGCAGCGGCCGCAAGGCGGCTCGGCGCCGGTGCAGTTGAGGAGCTGGGCGAACTGCGTTGCGGCGAGCGTCTTGCCGACGTGCGCCGGCCCGGCGAAGAGGTAGGCGTGGGCAACGCGGCCGTTCGCCACCGCGCTCGTGAGCGCCGCCACCGCCTGCTCCTGGCCCACGAGTGTCCACGTCATCGCGACAGCCTCTTGAAGTAGATGATCTCCGGGTCGCCTTCGTCGAGATTCTCGATCCAGCCGCTGCGGACGTAGCCGAGGCGTTCGCAGAGCCGCTGCATCGGCGTGTTCGACTCGTTGGTCGACGTAAACAGCTTTCGGCCGGGACAGATCGACTCGACGTGGCGCATCAGATCCGTGGCGATGCCGTTTCGCCGCTGTTCCGGGACGACGTACAGCAGCGATACGAACGGCTGATCGTACAGCGAACGGTCGAATACGGCGAACCCGACGATATCGGCGCCTTCTCGCGCGAGCCAGCACTCGCCGGCCGCGGCCGCGCGTTCGAGGAATTCGCGGCGGCCGGGTGTGTCCTGCACGCGCGGGTCGATGGCCTGGATGGCCGTCGCGTCATCGCGAGCCGCGAGCTCGATGATGGACGCTCACCGTCCCACCGCCAGCCGCTCGATGAGCCACGCGTCGAGCCGCGCCCCTCGCATCTTGCCCTGCGTGGCGGCGATGTCGTATTCCACGCGGTGCCACGTCACGCTGGCGGTGGCCGAATCGTAGAGGGCGTACGACGCGCGCGGGTCGCCGTCGCGAGGCTGGCCGGTGCTGCCGGGGTTGATGATCAGGCGGCGCTCGCCGAGCTGGAGGGTCGAGCCGTCGGATGCGCGGTGGAGTTCGGCGCCCCGGCCCGGTTGCTCTTCGAACCAGAACGGGATGTGGGAATGGCCGACGAGCGAGTACGGCGTGGTCTGGCGCGCGAACTGCGCGTCGGCCTGCTCAGGCGTCAGGAGGTACTCCCACACGGGGTCGCGGAGGCTGCCGTGCGCGAGCGAGAAGTCCCCGCTGACGAGCGTGAGCGGCAGGCCGGCGAGGAAGTCGTGCTCGTCGTGGATGAGCTTGCCCATGGTCCAGCGGACGGCGCTGGCCGCTGCCGGGTTGAACTCGTCGAAGTCCATCAGCCCCGTCGCCGCGCGATCGTGGTTGCCCGCTACCGCCGTGAGCGCTCTCCTGCGCAGCTCGGCGATGACGGCACCGGGCTCCGGTCCGTAGCCGACGATGTCGCCGAGGCACCAGACTTCATCGAGCACGCCGGCGCTCTCGGCATGGCGGAGGGCGGCCGTCAGCCCCTCGATGTTTGCGTGGACGTCGGAGACGATGGCGATGCGCATGCCGCAATCGTAGCATCGAGTCGCAGCCGGTACGCTGTGCGCGTGAACGTGCGCGATCTCGGTGAATTCGGGCTGATTGAGCGGCTGCGGCAGGCGCTGGGCGAGCCCGGCGACGAGCGTCTGGTCGCCGGCATCGGCGATGACGCCGCGGTGTGGCGCTCAGACGCCGGCTTTGCCGTGGCGACGACGGACACGATGGTCGCCGGCGTGCACTTCCTCCCGGGGGAGGTCGCGTGGCGCGATGTCGGCTGGAAGGCGCTGGCCGTCAACGTCAGCGACGTGGCAGCCATGGGTGCGGCGCCGTCGTTCGCGCTCGTGACGCTGTGCGTGCCGCCGGAGACCCCCGTGGGGGACGTCGACGAGCTGTACGCGGGCCTGCGAGAGTGCGCGGATACCTATGGCGTGACCGTGGCCGGCGGGGACGTCGTCGCATCGCCGGCCTTCACGATCACGGTCGCGCTCTCGGGCGATGCGGCGACGCGCGGCGAGGGCACGCCGGCGCTGCTGCGGCGTGACGGCGCGCGTGCAGGTGATGCGATTGCCGTTACCGGGTCGCTCGGTGGCTCGGCCGGGGGACTGCGCGTGCTGACGGAGGGCGTCGCCCGCACGGACGCGGCGGAGCGGCTGATCGCGCGCCACATGCGGCCGCATCCGCGCGTCGACGCCGGTCGCGCCGCGGTCTCCGCCGGGGCGGCGTGCGCCATCGACATCAGCGACGGGCTCGTGCAGGACCTGGGGCACGTGTGCGAGGCGAGCGGGCTGAGCGCGGAGCTGTGGCTGCCGAAGGTGCCGCTGGACGACGCGCTTCTCGCGACATTCCCGGACGATGCCGTGACGTTGGCCGCGACGGGCGGCGAGGATTATGAGCTGATCGTCGTGGCGCCGGAGGACGTGCTGAAGCGGGCGGAGGTGATGCTGGGGACGCCGCTGCCGATCGTCGGCGTGATGCGCGAGGGCGCGGGCGTGCGTGTACTGGACGCGGCCGGTCGTGAGGTGCGGCTGGCGAAGCGCGGTTGGGACCACCTGGCGTGACTGCGATCGCACTGCACACGACGACGCCATCGGCGACGCGGCGGATCGGCGAGCGCATCGGCCGGCGGCTGCGGGCGGGCGACGTGGTGCTCCTGTCCGGCGAGCTGGGCGCAGGCAAGACGGTGCTCGCGCAGGGCATCGGCAAGGGGCTGGGCGTGGCGGACCCGATCAAGAGCTCGTCGTTCGTGATCATGAACGAGTACGAGGGTGAGCCGCTGCGCCTCTTCCACGCCGACCTCTACCGGCTGGAGGATCCGGCTCAGGTGGCGGAGCTGGCGCTCGACGAGCTGGCGGCGCGCGGCGTGCTCGTCATCGAGTGGCCGGAGCGCGCGCCGAACGAGCTGCCCGAGGAGCACCTACTGGTGCGGCTGGCCTACGACGGCGCGAGCGGCCGCACGATCGAGATCGAGGGTGTGGGTGACCGATACGCGGAGCTGGCGCGGCGGCTCACGCCCCGCAGAGGCGGGAAAGCATGACGACAACCATCATCGACGGACTCGAACTCTACTACGAGCGGCACGGAGAGCATGGCGACCCGCTGGTGCTGGTGCACGGAGCGACCGGCGACGTCACGGACTGGCGATTCCAGATCGCGGAGTTCGCGCCGACGCACCGCGTGCTGGTCATGGATCATCGCGGCCACGGCAAGTCACAGGCGCCGGCCGACCGCGCCGCGTACTCGATTGACCGGATGGCGCGCGACGTCGAGGAGCTGATCGACCACGTCGGCTTCGAGCGATACCACCTCGTCGGCCACTCGATGGGCGGCGCTATCGCGCAGGAGATCGCGCTGCGGTCGCAGGAGCGGATCGCGACGCTCACGCTGTTCGACACCGGCTTCGCGCACCGTCGCACGCCGGACGAGCGCCTGGCGCGGTGGAACGCGCGGCGCCACCAGATTGCCGAGGAGCAGGGGATGGCGGCCGTCGCGGCGATGGGCGCGAACGCGCCCCGGCCGCCGTTCATGACCGAGGAGCGGGCGGCGGAAGAGCGCGAGCGGCTGTCGAAGATGTCAGTCGACGCCTTCATCGGCATCGCGCGCGGGATCGACGCGTGGCCGGGGACGCGCGGGCGCCTCGAGACGCTGCGCATGCCCGTGCTGGCGATCTGCGGCGAGCTGGACGCGGCGTTCCTGCGCGCCATCCAGCGGATGGGCGAGCTGATCCCGGGCTGCGTCGTCCAGATCATCCCGCAGGCCGGCCACTCGCCGCAGTACGAGCGGCCGGATCTGTTCAACGCCGCGCTGCGACGTCACCTGGAGCGGTGATCGAACCAGCGTGCGCTTGCCAGCGCGGGCACGTGCACTAGACCGGCGGCAGTGTCGCCTTGATGTGCTCCCGGTAGATCTTGTTCAGGTCGTTCCAGCGCTCGTGCCGTCGCAGGCTGAGGGCGGCGCGCTCCGCCGCCTTTGGCGTGAAGGCGCCCATCCGCGCCATCTTCTTCGTCCAGGCGGTCGCCAGCGTGCTGAACTCGGTGTCGGGCAGGCGACTACCGACCGGCACGCCGTCCAGGAAGTCACCGAGCGCGTCCCAGAACTCGTCCCAGCCGCCGACGAAGGCCGGCTTCCACGGCGTGCCGGGACCGCCCGGCAGGTCGCCTCCGAGGTCGTCGGGCGTTTCGCTGTAGTCGCCGCCCGGCGGGAAGTGCTGCACGAAGCGCATCCGCGTTCCGGCCTCGGCCTCGGAGAGCTCGTACAGGAAGTAGCCCGCTTCGTCCGTTGGGCCCGCGAAGCGGATCAGCGTCGGCGGCTCGGCCTCTACCACGACGCCGCTGAAGTGGTCGTCGCCGAACCGGTAGGCGCCGCCGGTCTGTGCGTCGAGCGTGCCGGCGATGAACCAGACGCGGAACTCCGCGGGGTCCGTGATCGCGCGCCACACGCGGTCGATCGGGTGCGCGTACACGCGCACGTACTCGATGGTGAACCGGTCGATGAATCGCGCGAGTTCGGCGTCGGCCATGTCAGCCCTCCCTTTCCTTCATTGAATCGAGGTGGCTCTCGAGGCGGTCGAAGCGCGCCCGCACGAGGCCGAGCTGCGCTTCCATCCACTGCGTCGCTTCCGCGAGGGCAGAGCCCTCCAGTCGATAGATCCGCGCTTGGGCGCGCTTCCTGTAACTCACCACGCCGCTCTCGCGCAGCACGCGCAGGTGGCGGGAGATCGAAGGGCCGGCGATCGCGAATCGCCCCGCGATGTCTCCGGCGTTCCGCTCGCCGGTCGCGAGCAGCTCGATGATCTGTCGTCGCGTTGGGTCGGCCACGGCTTCGTACACATCCATGGCCCATATTTAGCCATATTGCTAGATAGCTGTCAAGCTAGATACGAGGGCGAATCTTTCGTCTGACCCTCTCGTCCAGTTGAATGCGGTCTGTCCGCTACGCCGGCAGGTACTCCAGCGCGCCGAGATCCATGATGGCCGCCGACAGCCGGTCGAAGAAGAGATCGAACAGCGCCTTGCCGCGCTCGTTCGCGGTGTCGAGCGTGGCGGCGTTGACGATCCAGATGCCCAGGCTGACGAGCAGCGATTTCTTGTAGTCCTCGACGAGCTGCTCGAAGGTGTAGCCCGTGACGCCGCCGGCGGTGAGCGCGCGGTGGTACTCGCGCAAGATGTCCATCTCGTGCGCGCGGCGGGTTTCGATATCGACGTTGCTGTAGAGGAAGTAGGCGATGTCGTAGGCGCCCCAGCCCATGTTCGGGCTCTGCCAGTCGAGCACCGCCACCGTGTAATCGCTGCCGGCGTGGCCGAAGAACATGTTGTCCAGACGGTAGTCGCCGTGCGCGATCGTCATCGCGCCCTCGGCGATCGGCTCCATCAGCTTCGTGATGCGTTCGCCGAGGCCGGGAAGCACCTCGCGGATCTCGGCCGGGATGCGGTCTCCGAATCCAGCGATCGTGACGGACCACGCCTGCGGGTAGGACTGCTGCATTGCGCCGTTCACGAGATCGACGCCGGGGTTGAGCCACGGGATCTCGGTGAGCCGCGGGTGCTCCCACCAGCGCGCGTGGTGCTCGGCGAGGTGCGCGAGCGCGAGCTTCGCCTCGTCGGCGGTGCATCCCGCCACCTGGTCGCCCGCGCGCCCGCTGCCCGACATGTCTTCGAGCAGGAGGACGTAGCGGACGGACTCCGGGTCGCCGTCGCTGTAGTAGCAGCGCGCGGTACGAAAGCTGATCTCGTCCGCCAGCTCGTTGTAGAAGCGGTACTCGCGTTCGTAGAGGCCGTAGAGCGCCGCCAGCTCGCGCGCGCCGGGGTCGAGCGCCGGCAGCTTGGCGATCAGCGACGTTGGCGCGCCGGGCGCCGGCCGGTCGTACGTCAGCGTGACGCGCGCCACCTGTCCGACGAAGCCTGCGCCCTCGCCGAGGACCTTGTGCTCGGCGGACGTTACCGTGGTCGCGTCGTCGATAACGCCGCCCGCGCGCAGCGCGCGCGTGAGCCATGACGGCGTGAGTTCGGCCGGCGTCGTCGGGATCTCCCGCGAGACAGTCATGCTTGCACCCCTCCCGTTTCGGCACGTGAGCCCATGTCGGGTGCGTAGAGCGTACGACAGGCAGCAGCCCGAATGCGAGCGGCGTCGGAGAACGTCAAGAACGAAGGAGGGCTACTGGATGTGGACGACGGAGACGCCCTGCGCCCAGAGCCCCTCGAGGTTGTAGTAGGCGCGCTCCTCCGGGGCGAAGAGGTGGACGACAACGCCGCCGAAGTCGATGAGCACCCAGCCGGAGTCCGCCGTGCCCTCGCTGCGGAAGGGCTTCGCGTCGGGCCGGAGGTCGCGGTCGAGCGAATCGATGAGCGCGCTCATCTGGCGGGGGTTGCCCGCGGTCGCGATGACGAAGTGGTCGGTGAACGTCGAGACCTTGCTGATGTCCATGAGGACGATGTCTTCGGCCTGGCGGTCGGACAGCAGGTCGGCGATGCGTTGGGCGAGGTCAGCGGACTCCAGTAAGCGTTCTCCGAGTGTGAGCGGGGGCAGGTTCGGGTCTGAGTATAGCATTGGCGAACGTCGCGGAGCCGCCGTTAACCTGTATCGAGGCGGCCCGGGCCGCGATGAAGCGACGCGGGCCGGGGACGCCCGCGCTCCGCGTCGTGGGTCGTCAATCGGAGTGAGATGAGCAAGAAGCAGCGGGTCGTGGTGGCGATGAGCGGCGGCGTCGACTCGGCGGTGGCGGCAGGTCTGCTCGCGCGCGCCGGCTACGACGTGGTCGGCATCACCATGCGGCTGTGGACGCTGGAGGATCCGGACGCGCCGGTCGGGAAGAAGCGCTGCTGTTCGGTGGAGGACACCGACGACGCGCGGCAGGCGGCCGACGTGCTTGGCATCCCGCATTACGTGCTCAACATGGAGCGCGAGTTCCACGACCGCGTTATCGACTACTTCGTGGCCGAATACGGCCGCGGCCGCACGCCGAACCCGTGCCTCGCCTGCAACGAGCATGTGAAGTTCCGCGCGCTGCTCGACCGTGCCGTCGCGCTGGAGGCCGACTTCCTGGCGACCGGACACTACGCGCGTATCGACCGCGCTGCCGGCGGCCGCTATCGGCTGCTGCGGGCCGTCGATCCGGCGAAGGATCAGTCGTACGTGCTGTACACCATGGGGCAGGCGGAGCTGGCGCAGACGCTGTTCCCCGTCGGCGGCTACGACAAGGCGTCGATCCGCGCGTTGGCGCACGAGATGGGCTTGCTGCTCGCCGACAAGCCGGACAGCGCCGACATCTGCTTCGTGCCGGACGGCGACTACGCCTCGTTCGTGAGAAAGCGGCTGCCCCAGGAGCCCGGCGCGATGCGTGACGCGGCGGGAGCCCTCGTCGGCCGGCACGATGGGATCGCCGGCTACACCATCGGCCAACGGCGCGGGTTGGGCGTCGCCGTCGGGCAGAAGCGCTTCGTGACGGACATCGACCCGGAGCTGAACGTGATCACCATCGGGCCGGAGGAAGACCTGATGGCCGGTGCGCTGACCGCCGAGAGCGTGAACTGGGTCGGCGGCACCCCGGACGGACCGCTGCGGCTCGACGCGAAGATCCGGTATCGGACGCCGGCCGCCCCTGCGACGGTGACGCCGCTGGCCGGCGGAGCAGCGCGCGTCGTCTTCGACGCGCCGCAGCGGGCGATCACGCCGGGGCAGGCGGCCGTGTTCTACGACGGCGACGAGGTGCTCGGCGGCGGCGCCATCCTTCGGGCGGAGCGCGACTGACCGTCTTGACCCAGACACCGGCTTGGTGGAAAGTAGTGACTCTAGAAAAGGAGATCACCAGCCATGAACGGACCTGCATACGCCAAGCTCTCGCTCGGCGAAATCTTCAACCTGATGAACGCCACCTCCGACGGCATGGACGAGGCGCAGTACAACTGGGCGCCGTCCGGTACATGCAACTCGATCGCGAAGTCGCACGTGCACGCGACGACGTCGATCGACTTCTTCATCAACGCCATCGCGCAGGGCAAGCCGCTGCTCTGGGCTGACCACGGCCCGAAGGCGGGGCTGCCCGCGAATCCGATGGGGATCTGGTCCTTCGAGGGCACGATCCCGATGGCGGCGATCAACGCCTACGCGAAGGAGATCGAGGCCGCGGCGCTGGACTACGTCGGCTCGCTGACGGACGCCGACCTTGACCGCGAGATCGACACGCAGTTCTTCGGCAAGAAGTCGCTGGGGTGGGTCGTCCAGCTCGTCGGACTGCACTCGGCCGGCCACACGGGCGACATCTCGGCGGTGAAGGGCATGCAGGGCCTCAAGGGCCTGCCGTTCTGAGCACGTTGGTCGACCGCCTCGCACCGTCCGTTTGACGCGGGCGCGCACGCCTCGCTACCTTCGATCGTGGAGATCGCCTTGACGCGCGTGTGCGTATCTCCCGCGAAAGGCGCCCGATTGTGCAAGCTGTGATCCTTGCGGCCGGCGACGGCGGCCGGCTCATGCCGCATACGGCGGAGCTGCCGAAGCCGCTGCTGCGCGTCGCCGGGCGGCCCATCATCCACCGCGTGCTCGATGCGCTGGCGGCGGCCGGCGTCGATGATGCGGCGATCGTGGTGGGCCATCGCGCCGACCGGCTGCGGGCGCGAACTGGCGCACGGGACGCCCGCCGGGATGTCGCTGCGGTTCGTGCAGAACGACGCGTACATGCTGGGCAACGCGCGGTCGCTGTGGGCGGCGCGCGATGCGGTGGGCGACGGCTTCGTGCTCGCGATGGCCGACCATGTCGTCGAATCCGGGCTCCTGCGGTCGCTCGTCTTGGGTGCTGGCGAACGGTGCCGCCTTGCGGTCGATCGGGCTGCCGCCGGCGACGAGCGCGCGGACGAAGCGACGCGCGCGCGCGTGCGTGACGGACGCGTCGTCGACCTCGGCAAGGGCCTGCGCGACTGGAACGCGCTCGATACGGGCGCCTTCTGGTGCACGCGGCGGGTCTTCGACGTAATGACGCCGGCTCTGCGCGACGGTGAGGCCGGCGACGTCTTCGCGAAGCTCGCACGCGCCGGCGAGTTGGACGCCGTCGACGTGACCGGCGCGCGCTGGATCGACGTCGACACGCCGGCCGACCTGCGGAGCGCGGAAACCATGTTCGCGCGCGAGGCTGATGGCCGCGTCGCTTGACGGGCCGGTCTCGCGCTACCTCAACCGACGCATCTCCGTCCCGATCGCTTCGCTACTAGCGCGCACGCCGGCGACACCGAACCAGGTGTCGGTACTGGCGGCACTGGTCGCTGCCGGCGCGGCGGGGCTGCTGGCGGTCGGGCGAAACATCGAGGCGGGCGTGCTGATCCAGGCGTCGTCGATCGTCGACGGTGTGGACGGCGACCTCGCACGCGCGAAGGCGATGGCGACGCGGTTCGGCGGCGCCTTCGACGCTGTCCTCGACCGCTACGCCGACGCCGCCATCGTCGCCGGCATGGCCTGGTACGCGCATGAGCACGAATCATGGGGCCAGGCGGCGCTGGTCGGGTTCGCGGCCATCGTCGGGTTTCTGCTCGTGTCGTACTCGCGCGCGCGGCTGGAAACGGAGGGTGGGCGGGACGTCGCGTCGGATCTGCTGGGCGTGGCGGGCCGGGACGTGCGGCTCCTCGCGCTGGCCGTGGGGGCGGCGCTCGGGCAGTGCTGGTGGGCGCTCGTTGTCATGGGCGCCGTGAGCTACGCCACGGTGGCCTGGCGGCTGTGGCGCTTCCGCTCCATGCGGCCAGCCGCGTAGGCGAGCGCGAAGTCAACCTGCGGCGGTGATCGGCCGAAACAGCCGTGTTATGATGCTGGTCTGCACGACTAACCGGTCGAGGGAACCTGCCGTGGACACACTGTCTCAGCTCTCGCCCCTGTTCGTCGCGACGTTCCGCGACTGGGTGATCATCTTTATGGGGATCGCCGTCGCGGCGTTCTTCTTCGTGGCGTTGATCATGACCATCGTGCTGGGGTTGCTGGCGCGCGCGCTCCTGAAGAAGTCGACGTCGATGCTCGACGACAGCGTGAAGCCGCTGCTCGGCAGCGCGAAGGAGACCGCGGACAACGTAAAGGGCACCGCCGGCTACGTGTCCCAGGCGGCTGTGACGCCCATCATCCGCACGTACGGCGTCGTGGCGGGCGTGCGGCGCGCCGCGAGCGTCATCGCCGGTATGACGGGCGCCGACACGAAGCAGTCCGACAAGTAACACGCGAACCCCGGCCGTAGTCCCGCGTACGGAGGTCTGCCATGGCTGAAGACGAAACCACCACCGCGTCCGACGTCGCCGTCATCGAGCGACCCGAGGAGCAGACGGTGGACGTGAGCCCGTCGCCGCCCCGCCGGCTGAGCCGGAGAGAACGCAAGAAGCAGGAAGAAGAAGAGGCGCCGGAGTACGCGCTGGGTTTCGACACCCCGTTCGGCTCGCTGGACCTCGAGGTCGAGCCGCAGTCGAACAAGGAGAAGCGCGAGCTCCGCAAGCGCGAGCAAGCCGAGGCGGCGGCCGCCAGGTCCGCGGCCAAGGCGGCGGCGAAGGCGGCCAAGCGCGCCGAGAAGCACCCGAAGGCAGTGACGGAGTCGCGCGGCCACGGGCTGCTGATCGCCTTCGTCATCATCGCCGTGGTCGCCGCGGCGGTCGCGCTCGCGTTCTGGCTGTTCGCGCGGCCCGGCGAGGAAGAGCCGGACACCGTGCCAGAGGAGTTCCGCAACCCGGAGATGGAGCCCGTCGCCGCCGTGCCGCCGTCCGGTCTCCAGGCCCGCATCCGCGCCGCCATCCGTGCCGGCCGTCGTGCCTCGCGCGAGGCGCAGGATGAGCAGGAGAAGCGCTTCCGCCAGATGACGCGCGGCTGATCGGCCGACTCTGGCACGTGGTATATACTGCCGCCCGAGGGTCGCTCCGTGCGGCCCTTCCCGTTCGGAGAGGTGTCCGAGTGGTTGATGGTGCCGCTCTCGAAAAGCGGTAGGCGATGAGCCTCGTGGGTTCGAATCCCACCCTCTCCGCCACACGACGAACGAATCGAGAACCTGGAATCTGGAACCGAGCGGCGGTCCGGCGTCCAGGTTCTTGGTTGTAGGCCATGGATTCTCCCCCGAAGGGGCCGCGCGGAGAGGTGCTGGAGTGGCCGATCAGGCACGACTGGAAATCGTGTGTGCGCGCAAGCGTACCGTGGGTTCGAATCCCACCCTCTCCGCCAGATGACCACCGACGACCTGATCGAGACGGCGGCCGGCGTGATTAACGTGCGCGAGGTGGGCGGTCGCCTCTTCGGCGACGTCGGCTGCGCGTTAGTGGCGAGGTCCGGCGACGTCTTCCTCGGTGTATGCATCGATACGGCCTCCGGCACGGGCTTCTGCGCCGAGCACAGCGCGATCGCCGCGATGGTGACGGCAGGCGAACTGGAGATCAGCACGATTGTCGCCGTGTGGAAGGACGAGCGTGGGGCCGTCGTCGTCCTGCCGCCATGCGGCCGCTGTCGCGAGTTCATCCGGCAGGTCAGCGAGGACAACCTCGAGACCGATGTCGTCCTGGCGCGCGACAAGGTGGTGAAGCTCAAGGAGCTACTGCCATACCACGCGTGGCCCGCCTGACGAGCCGCCCAAGGCGGAGGAAACATGCCAGCGAAAGACGTCGACGCCTACATCGCCACCGCGCCGCCCGAGGCGCGCCCCATGCTTGAGCAGCTCCGCGCCCTCGTGCGGTCAGCCGCCCCCGACGCCGAGGAGCGCATCAGCTACCAGATGCCGATGTACAAACACCACGGCTGGCTCGTGGGCTTCGCCGCCGCGAAGAACCACGTAGGCGTCTACGCTCTCAGCTCCACCTTCCTCGATGAGTTCGCCGAAGCGGTGCAGCCGTACAAGGCCGGCAAGGGCACGCTGCGCTTTCCGCTCGGCAAGCCGATCCCGGTCGCCCTGCTGAAGAAGCTCGTGAAGGCGAAAGCGCGCGCGAACGAGCAGGCCCGCGCAACCACTACTCGCCGTCCGCGCCGCGCCTGACCTTCGGATCCGAATCGCGCATTCGTCGCAGCCACCCTGCCGCCTCCACGCCCTGGTCCCACCGCGTGCGCGTCTCGACGATCCCCTCCGTGCTCTGTTCCCCGTACGCCAGCTCGTGCAGGAAGCGCACGAGCTGCGTGGCCGTTCCTTCGATGAGGTTGCACGCCGCGGGCCGCCCCATCCCGCCCTGCCACTCGCCGTGGCACGCATGGATCAGCCAATCGATGGCGAGGAGCTTGTCCCGCGACGTGCGCGCCGCCGGCCAGCGGTCGATGAAGCCCCGGAACATCGGGTACGCCTGTCCGCCGTAGAGCTGCTTGTGCTGGTAGCTCTTGCTGTACTCTCCCCATGTCGTCGACCAGCCGCAGCCGCAGACCAGCGGCTCCTCCTTCGTCCACGTCTTCCAGTCCGGCGAGGAGCGAAGTACGTCGGCGCGGCAGCGGGGGCACATCGCCTTGCCGGCGTGCGCCCGCGTCGCCTGCCGGATGCTGTGACAGCGGGCGTACATCGCGTAACCCACCTCGTCGATCAGCTCCTCGTCGACGATGCCCTTGGAGTCGAGCGTGTAGAGCCGCCGGATCTTCTCCGGCTTGACGCGCCGCGCCCACTGGATCTCGTCTGCGCCGGCCATGTCCGCACCTCCGCGAGAAAAGAATGCGCCCCGCCCGTCTGATCGTCCGGCAGGGCAAGCCCCGCCAGCGTCAGACGCTCGGGGCGAACCCGCGCGTCTTCTTCGCTCGCGTGTATGTGCTCCGATGTTAGTGCGCCCGTCGGCCCGGCCGCAAGCAGCGTCCGGCGGCTTGGTTCTACGTTCCCCGTAGGCGACAATTGCCCCTGTCCGCCGACGCCTCCCTGAAAGGAACTGACCGTGGAACTCAAAGACAGCGTCGCCATCGTCACCGGTGGAGCGCGCGGGATCGGCCGCGGCATCGCCTGCGAGCTGGCGAAGGAGGGCGCGCGCATCGCCATCGCCGACGTGCCGGCGACCGCCGCCGACCGCGACCAGACGATCGCCGAGATCAAGCGCCTCGGCAGCGACGCCATCGCCATCGACGTCGACGTGCGCGATTTCGCGCAGTGCCAGGCGATGGTCCAGGCCACGATCGACAAATGGGGCCAGGTCGACGTGCTGGTGAACAACGCCGGCGTGATCTCCGTCGGCTTCGTCGTCGGGCTGACGGAGGAGGCGTGGGACCTGGTGATGGACGTCAACGTGAAGGGCACGTTCCTCTGCTCGAAGGCCGTCGCCCAGCACATGATGGGGCGGCGCAAGGGCCGCATCATCAACCTGTCGTCACAGGCGGGCAAGAGCGGCAGCGCCGCAGTCTCCCACTACTGCGCGTCGAAGTTCGCCGTGATCGGCTTCACCCAGTCGCTGGCGAAGGAGATGGCGCCCTTCGACGTCACGGTGAACGCCATCTGCCCCGGCGAAGTCGACACCCACATGTGGCAGAACGTGCTGGTCCCCGCCGTCGCCGCCGGCCGCGGCATCTCGAAAGAAGAGGCGTGGGAGCTGGTCTCGAAGACGGAGGTGCCGCTCGGCCGGCCGCAGACAGCCGCCGATATGGGCCAGTGCGCCGTATTTCTCTGCAAGGCCGACAACATCACCGGTGAGGCGATCAACGTCACCGGCGGTTCGGAGATGCACTAGATGACGGCGATCGGCTTCATCGGCGGCACGGGCGAAGAGGGGATGGGGCTCGCGTACCGGTTCGCGAAGGCGGGCCACGCCTGCATCATCGGCTCCCGCAGCATCGAAAAGGCGCAGGGCGCCGTCGCAGAGTTGCTGGAGAAAGACGCATCGCTCCCACTCACCGCCGCGACGAACGCCGACGCTGCGGTCTCTGGCGAGATCGTCGTCGTGACGACGCCATACGCCGCCCAGGCCGCGACGCTCCCCCCGCTGGCCGGCGCGCTCGAGACGAAGATCGTCGTCAGCACCGTCGTGCCGATGGCGTTCGCGGAGGGCCGCGCCTCGCTGCTGTCCGTGCCCGAAGGCTCGGCGGCGCAGCAGGAGCAGGCGCTCCTCCCCGGATCGACGGTCGTCGCCGCGTTCCAGAACCTGAGCGCGAAGAAGCTGCTGCGCGGCGCCCCGATCGAGGCTGACGTCGTCGTCTGCGCGGACGACGCCACCGCGAAGAAGCGGATCATCGAGCTGGCGGCCGCCATCGAGGGCGCGCGTGGCATCGACGGCGGGCCGCTCGCGAACGCGCAGCTCGTCGAGGGGATCACGGTGCTGCTGGTGGCCGTCAACCGCAACTACAAGACGCAGGCCGGCATCCGCATCGCGGGCGTGTCGTGAGCGCCGAAGTCAGGATCATCGGCCTCGAGGGCATCCCGGAGGTCCACCCCGGCGACGATCTCCCCGCGATGGTCGTCGCTGCGTCGAAGGCGTCCGGCGTGAGCATCGAGCCCCGCGACGTGCTCGTCGTCACCCAAAAGGTCGTCTCGAAGGCGGAGGGCCGCATCGTCGACCTCGCGTCGGTCACGCCGTCGCCGTTCGCCGAGCGCTACGCCGAGATGTTCGAGAAAGACGCGCGCCAGATCGAGGTGGTGCTCGGCGAGACGAAGCGCATCGTCCGGATGGCGCACGGCGTGATGATCTGCGAGACGCACCACGGCTTCATCTGCGCCAACGCCGGCGTCGACGCCTCGAACGTCGAGAAAAACGGCACGCTGTGCCTGCTGCCCGTCGACCCCGACGCCTCGGCTCGCGGGATCCGTGACGCGGTGAAGGCGGCGCTCGGCGTCGATGTGGCCGTCATCATCTCCGATACGTTCGGCCGGCCCTGGCGCGAGGGGCACGTGAACTTCGCCATCGGCGTCGCCGGCATCAAGCCCGTCATCGACTACGCCGGTCAGTTCGACCCCGCGGGTTACGAGCTGCGCGTCACGCAGATGGCCGTCGTCGACGAGCTGGCAGCCGCGGCGGAGCTGGTGCACGGCAAGCTCGCGCGCGTGCCCGTCGCCATCGTGCGCGGCGTCGATTACGAAGCCGCGGAAGCGGCGACGTCGGAGCTGATCCGTGCGGCCGAAAAGGACATGTTCCGGTAGCCGAGGTCCCCGTGTCACACATGGAACACGTGCAGGCCGGCGACGGCGTCGAGCTCTGGACCGCCACCGACGGCCGTGGCCAGCCGATGGTGTTCTGTCACGGCGGCCCGGGCATGTGGGACTACCTCGAACCGATGGCCGCAATGGTGAGCGACCTCGCCGAAGTCCATCGATGGGATCAACGCGGCTGCGGGCGCTCGACCGTCGCGGGGCCGTACACCATCGCCAGGTACGTCGATGACCTCGAGGCTATTCGCACGGCGTTCGGCCACGAGCGCTGGATCGTCGGCGGCCACTCGTGGGGCGCGCGGCTGGCGCTGCACTACGCGTTCACGCATCCCGAGCGGACGGAGGCGCTCATCCTCGTGTCGGGCACCGGCGCCGGCACCGCGTGGCGCCCGGCGTATCACGAAGCGCGCCGCAGCCGCATGTCCGACGAGCAATGGGCGCGGTACGAGGTGCTCAGCGCGAACCCGGCACGCACGCCCGACGAGGAACGCGAGCACCTGCTGCTCGCCTGGTCGACGGACTATGCGGATCCTCAGGGTGCGCGGGATCTCGTTGCGAGATTCCTCGACGAGGGCTTCCCGGTCAACTACCGGTGCAACGCGGAGCTGAACGCCGAGACGCGCACGCTGCGCGAGGAGGACACGCTGGCGCGCTGCCGCTCGCTCGACGTCCCGGTGCTCATCCTGCACGGCACGGAGGATCCGCGGCCGGCTTGGGCCACCGACTCGCTTCTCGCGCGTTGCCGCGTGGCGAGCGCGTGATTATCGATGGCGCGGGGCACTTCCCGTGGGTGGAGCGGCCGGACGAGACGCGCGCGGCGCTGCGTTATGCGCTTCCACGCGGGAAACGTGTTGTCATTGATAGCGCCGGGCACTTCCCGTGGGTGGAGCGGCCGGATGAGACCCGCGCGGCGCTGCGTTCGTTTCTGGTCGCCGTCTGATCGCTGAGGCCGCGGCCTATCCGGGGCGCCGCGGCGAGAGCATGCCGTAGTCGCCGTCCTTGCGCTTGTAGAGCAGCGCGTAATCGTTCGTCTTCGCGTCCAGGAAGATGAAGAAGTCGTGGCCGATGAGGTCCATCTGGGCGAGCGCCTCCTCTTCGGACATCGGCGTCGCGTCAAAGCCCTTCATCCGCACCACCTTGCCGGCGATGTACTCCTCGACCGCCTCCTCCGCTTCCGCCTCGGCCACGGGCTCCGAGAGCGCGGCGACGATCGCCTCCTTCTCGATGTGCGGATGATGGCGCTCGTGTAGCCGCTTCTTGTGCCGGCGCGCCTGTCGCGTGAGCACGCCGACCGCCATGTCGAGGGCGATGCGCGGGTCGGCGCTCTTCTCCTCGGCGCGCAGGATGGCGGGGCCGGATCGGACGGTGATCTGGACCGCGTAGCGGCTCGACGCGGCGCGTGTCTCCTGGTGGCCGACCTCGACGGTGACGTCGTCGACACGCGGGAGCCAGCGCTCCAGCTTGGCGAGCTTCTGTTCGGCGTGCTCTTCAAAGTCGCCGAAGGTGGATGTGTGGTGGGTGCGAATAGTCAGGTTCATAGACCGGAAGTGTAGGCGGCGCCGCGCGGAGCGGGCAATTCAATCTCGAATCATGCCGGACGCCGCTTGATCGCCTTCGGCGCCCGGGCGTACCATTAATCTAGCGCACACTAAGTATCCCTCATCCGGCCCTCGGACGCCACGCGAACCTGCGGCCGGCGCCAATTCGTCACCCTTGCAGGAGGTGCAACATGGTCGTCGAAACGAAGAACCCCAACGCCACCGAGTCCCGGACCTACCAGCAGTTCATCGGCGGAGAGTGGATCGCCGCGGCGAACGGCAAGACCCACCAGCGCATGAATCCTGCCGACGGCACGCTCGTCGAGACGATCGCCTGGGGCGACGTCGAGGACGCGCGCCGCGGCATCGACGCGGCGCGGGCGGCGTTCGATGCCGGCACGTGGTCGAAGGCGCCGGCGACGACGCGCGCGACCGTGCTGCGCAATACGGCGGCCAAGATCCGCGCGGAGTTGATGCCGCTCGCGCAGCTGCTCTCGAAGGAGGTCGGCAAGCCGCAGAACATGGCGATCGCCGAGATCGCGATGGCCGCCGACGTCTACGACTACTACGCCGGTCTGGCGCTGGACGTCAAAGGCGACGCGATCACCAACTTCGTGCCGGACGCCGTCGGCCTGACCGTGCACGAGCCCGTGGGCGTCGTCGGCGTGATCACGCCGTGGAACTTCCCCGTGCTGCTGATCACGTGGAAGCTGGCGCCGGCGCTGGCCGCGGGCTGCACCATCGTCGCGAAGCCGTCCGAGTTCACCGCCGGCACGACGTTCGAGCTGGCGCGCATCATCTCGGAGTCAGGCGCGCCGAAGGGCGTGATGAACGTCGTCACCGGCCCCGGCACCGTCGTCGGCGCCGAGCTCGCGGCGTCCCCGAAGGTCGACAAGATCGCCTTCACCGGCTCGACCGCCGTCGGCAAGACCATCATGCAGGCCGCCTCCGGCAACCTGAAGAAGATCTCGCTGGAGCTGGGCGGCAAGTCGCCCAACGTCGTGTTCGATGACGCGAACATCGACCAGGCCGTCGGCGGCTCGTTCTTCGGCATCTTCCTGAACACCGGTCAGGTCTGCCAGGCGGGCTCGCGGCTGTTCGTCCACGAGAAGGTCAAGGACGAGTTCATGGCCAAGCTCAAGGCGTTCACCGCGACCGTGAAGGTCGGCAAGCCCGACGACCCGACGACCACCATGGGCCCCGTGATCAACCAGGAGCAGCTCGACAAGGTCGTCCGCTACGTCCACGTCGGCCAGGAGGAGGGCGCCGAGATGCTGGTCGGCGGCGGCCGCCTCACGGGCGAGGGCTACGACAAGGGCCTCTTCGTCCAGCCGACCATCTTCGACAAGGTCAACAACACCATGAAGATCGCGCAGGACGAGATCTTCGGCCCCGTCCTGTCCGTGATGACGTTCAAGGACACGGACGAGGCATTGCGGTTGGCGAACGACACGATCTACGGCCTCGCGTCAGCCGTCTGGACCCGCAACATCGACACGGCGTTCAAGATGGCGAAGGGGCTGCAGGCCGGCACGGTCTGGGTCAACTCCTACCACAGCGCCGGTCTGCCGAATATGCCGTACGGCGGCTACAAGCAGAGCGGCATCGGCCGCGAGCTCGGCCACGAGGGCCTGGAAGAGTACATGGAGACCAAGGCGATCCAGATCAAGCTGGCGTAACGCAGTCTGTCAGTGACGCAGCGTGTCAGCCTGTCAATGAAGAGGGCGCGGACGTTCGGCCGCGTCCTCTGCCGTAGGAGAGGCGCAACGGCGCTATGATGGGATCACGATGAAGAGCGTGGACGAACGCGGCCACCGCTGCTCGGCGCTACTGCTGACGAACTGATGTGGCGGGCGAGCAGCGAGATAACGCCGGCCGAGCGCTGCACGATCGGCTGCTCGAGCGCCGGTCGCGGCGACGCGGCAGGAATGAACGGCGCAGGCACCTTCCCGCACTACAAGATTCCTGACGCGCTCCTTGTCGAGATTGAGCGACGGAGCCGAGATCAGTTCGTCACGCTGGCGGAGTTGGTCCTGTGGCTCAAAGCTGCGGCTGCAACAGCGTTTGCGGACGAGGCTCGACCGCCGACTTCACCGTTCGGTCGATGCAGGACGCACTCTCTCCCGAAGTTCAGGAGGGCTTCGCGGCCCTCGGCCGGAGAGCAAGGTTACGCTTGCAACTAGTCGATCGTCGCGCCGACGCGATCCCGCCGAGGTCCTGCCGTACGCGCGTGACGCGTTCTCGACTTCGTCGTCTCGAGAGCGGTGCTCTGGCGACCCTGCGCGCCCTGCCGCGGTCGCTGGCCGAGGCCGAGGCGGCGCGTCCTCCGGCCCGGGCGATGAGCTGCGGTTCATGGAGCACGTGCGTGGCGAGGGCCGCTCGGCCGCGTGCAGTGACGCCCGTGAGTTCTTTGCCGACGCCGTGCAGCCCGTCTGGGGCTGGTCGCGCGCGCCGGACTTGCTACGCGATTCAAACGTCGCCGCACGGAGGCTCGCGTTGACCGCCGCAGGCTTCGCGTTCGGCGAATGAGCGATGCGGCTGGAGCGGGATGCTGGCATCGTCGGCACATGCGTCAGTCGCCGGTGCGGTGCCGACCGCCCTGTAGAACGGCAACTACTGCACGGGGTCGTGCGACGTTCCGCCGCGCACGCACCAGTAGCGATGGGTCGCCGTGGGCACGTCCGCGTAGAGCGCGCCTGCTCCGGTGAACGAGACGAACAGGTAGTTGCCCGGGACGAGTGCGTTACCGGTCGCACTCCAGAACTCCGGATCGGGTCCGATGCCGAACGGTCCCGCGCCGTCGGAAAGGAGCAGGCTGGTAAGTTCGTCCAACGTCGGCAGCCGCCATGCCCAGCGGCCGCCCAGCTTCGACGTTTCGCAGTAGTAGACGGCGGACCCATGTGCCGTCGTCTCCTCCGCGTTGCGGGACACGCTCGAGACCACACCAGCCCCGGCTCCCTGTCGAGCACGGCGGCGCCGTCGGTGTAGGTCGCGTCAGGAGAAGGACCACACTGGAATCGCGCGGAGTTGCAGACGTCCGTCCCGGCGGCGGTGAGTTGACGGTCCGCACGACGGCAACAGTTCATCTAGGGTGCGCATCGTCGACCCCACCGGACCCGGCGGATCGATCGGCCCCGCCTCGATGGCGCGGGCGAGCGCGAGTCACGGCGATCAGGCCGAGGGCGCCGGCGAGCGCCCACCCGAATCGGTTCAGCACGGTGTCCTCCGTTCGCGGGAATCAAGCGAGGTGCGGAGATGGTAGTGCCCGGCCGGGGCCGCCACAAGCCACGCCTTGACGGCCCGGCGATTTGACGGGTGGTGCCGGCTGCCCAGCTGGAGGGGGTGCGGCCAGCGGCACGCGCAGCGCCCCGGGGGGCCGATGGTCCGGATCAGCGTCGTCAAAACGGATAAGCAGCGGGAGGACGCCTTCGCCGTACGCATCGCCGTGTTCGTTGACGAGCAGGGGATCTCCCGCGAAGACGAGCTGGACGAGCTGGACGCCACCGCCGTCCACATCGTCGGCTACGAAGATGGCGTGCCTGTGGCTGCGGGCCGCCTGATCGTCGAGCACGACTACGCGAAGATCGGCCGCATGGCGGTGCTGGCGGACCACCGGGGCCGCGGTCTGGGGGCGGAGGTATTGGAGGCGCTCGAGCAGGCGGGCGTCGAGCGGGGCATCCGGCACTTCAAGCTCAGCGCGCAGCTCCACGCCCAGGGCTTCTACCAGAGCTGCGGCTACACCCCCGTCGGCGACGTCTACGACGAGGTCGGCATCCCCCACATCGCCATGGAGAAACGCCTCTAGGCGTTCCTCGGCCGAACGGCCCGTTGCAGTTCAACCAGCGCCAACTCCGTCCTATACTAATCCCACTCCGCCGTGACCGACGCTCACGCCGCCGAGGGGGTTGAGGCATGACCGCGAACGGACATTCGGGACCGCTGGCCGGCATCAAGGTGCTGGAGTTCTCGGAGATCATCGCCGCGCCCTTCGCCGGCGTCCTCCTCTCCGACATGGGCGCCGAGGTGATCAAGGTGGAGCCGCCCGCCGGCGACCCCTGGCGCGGCTTCCAGCCCCTCGGCCTCCGCGAGGGCCGCGGCTACATCTCCCTCAACCGCGGCAAGCGCGGCATGACGGTCGACCTCAACGCGCCGGAGGGCCAGGAGATCGCGCAGAAGATCGCCGCCCGCTCCGACGCCGCCATCGTCAACTACCGCCCGGACGTCGCCGCCAAGCTGGGCATCGACTACGCCACCCTCTCGCGCGACAACCCGCGCCTCGTCTACTGCGACAACACCGCCTTCGGCCGCCGCGGCCCGTACGCGCACCGCCCCGGCTACGACCTCGTGGCCCAGGCCGTGACGGGCCTGATGTCCGTCGAGGGCCGCGAGCTGGACGGCGTGCCGCTCGTCAACGCCCTCCCCTCCGCCGACCTCGCGACCGGCATCGCGATCGCCTGGGGCATCTGCGCCGCGCTCTTCTCGCGCGAGCGCACCGGCCGCGGCCAGCGCGTCGACACGACGCTCATGTCCAGCGCGCTCTCGCTCCAGAACACGCGCTTCATGTCCATCGAGGCGACCGACACCGACGCGCGCCACCAGGCGCTCGAGAAGGTGCGCGAGCTCCGCGCGGGCGGCGGCACCTACAAGGAGCAGCTCGACGTCGTCCATAACGTGCGACCCGTCGTGGGCAACATCTACTACCGCTGCTACAAGACCGCCGACGGCTTCATGGCCGTCGGCTGCCTCAGCACGCCACTGCGCAAGAAGCTCCTCGGCGCGATCGGCATGGAGGACTGGCGCATCGGCAAGCGGCCCGACGAGGTCGACCCCTCCGACCCCGCGGTGCAGGCGTACGGCAAGCATCTCGTCGAGCAGGCGGAGGCGATCTTCGCCGGCAAGCCCACCGACGAGTGGCTGCGCATCCTCGACGACGCGGGCGTGCCCGCCGGCCCCCTGAAGTTCACCGAGGAGCTGCTCGAGGACGCGCAGGTCCTCGAAAATGACTTCGTCACCAGCGTCGACCATCCCCTCATGGGCCCCGTGCGCATGGTCGGCCCGATGATCCAGATGAGCGACACGCCGCTCGCCGCGCAGGGCCCCTCCCCCACCCTCGGCCAGCACACCGACGAGGTGCTGCGCGAGCTCGGCTACGACGACGCCCGCATCGACGCGCTGCGGGCGGCCGGCGTGCTCGGTGGGTCGCTCGACTGATGGCAGAAGCCGATCCCTGGTATCGCACCTTCTTCGAGCGCGACTACTTCGACACGTTCTACTCGCTGGTACGCGCGCCGGGTGGCATCGTCGGACCGGAGGCGAGCGAGCGGGAGACCGCCTTCATCGCCGAGGCGCTCCGCATCGAGCCGGGCGCGCGCCTGCTGGACCTCTGCTGCGGCCACGGGCGACACAGCGTCGCGCTGGCGCGCCGCGGTTACGACGTCACGGGCCTCGACCTCTCGGCGTACCACATCGAGCTGGCCGCGAAGGCCGCTGCGGACGCGGACGTCGCGCTCAGTCTGATCAACGACGACATGCGCAACCTGCCCGTCGAGCCGCCGTTCGACGCCGTCGTCAACCTCTTCTCCTCGTTCGGCTACCTGGAGAGCGACGACGAGGACGCCGGCGTGATCGCGCGCGTGGCAGCGGCGCTGAAGCCCGGCGGACGCTTCCTCATGGACTTCAACAACAGCGTGCGCGTTCTGCGGCAGTTTCAACCATCGACAATCAACCGGCTTGATGACGGCACCCTCTTCCTCGAGGAGCGCCGCTACGACGCGCTGACCGGGCGTAGTGCTTCGACCTGGACACACGTCACGCCGGACGGCGCGCGCCGCGAACGGGAGATCGCGATCCGCATGTACACGCCCGCCGAGCTCCGCCGCATGTTCGAGGCGGCCGGCCTGCCGGTCGTCGCTTCGTACGGCGACTTCGACGGCTCGCCGCTGACCATGGACAGCCGCCGCTGCATCCTCGTCGGCGAAAAAGCGTGACCGCACGGCCCTGCTGATCGGCCCAAACGGCCCTGCCATCGGCGGCCCGCCGCCTCGATCATGTGGCGTGAGGTGATTCCCGTGGCAGAGCAGCCCGACCCCAAGCACCTGGAAGAGATCGTCGAGTCCTACCACGTCCTGCAGACGGAGTGCGCGAGCTGCCGCCTGCTCCTGCAGCCCGACTGGCAGTTCTGCGCCGGCTGTGGCGTGCGTCTGGCGACCGAGTGTCCCGCGTGCGGTGTGCCGCTGCCCCCGCCCGGTGCGACGCACTGCGGCGCCTGTGGCATCGAGCTTGCCGCACGGGACGACGGCGGCGGAGAGCCCCCGCTAGCGGCCATCCGCGTCAGGCGCGACGCTGGCGCTGGTGTCGATAGCAGAACATCTGGCCGAGGAAGCGCTCCGCGTTGTCCCGGCAGTAGCGCCGTTCGCCGGCCGAAAGCACCTTCGCGCACGTGCGGCACGTCGCCACCGCCGCGGGCGAAGCGGGTCGTGGTGATGGCGGCCTGTCGTGTACACGCTTCTCCGTCGGCTCACCGCGGAGGCGCATCGATCGATGCGCGGAGCTTCCGTTTGCCGCCGGCTGCCATCAGCCGTCGCGTCAGCTCGTCGCGGTCCCACAGCTCAACGCCGTTCTTGTCCGCGAGGTGCTCCGCCTGCTTCGTGAAGCGGTTGTTCGTCACGACCATCGCCTCGGCGCAGTCGTAGTGCGCCTTCGCCGCGACGACCTCCTGCACGGCGCGGACGCCGACCGACCGGCTGTAGCGCTTCGCCTGCACCACTGTGCGCACGCCGTCCTTCCGCAGCACGAGGTCGCCGCCATAGTCGCCGGCGAACTGCGTGCGCTCCACGCGATACCCAAGGCGGCGGAAGAGCACCTCCAGGTACTCCTCGAACACCTTGCCGCTGAACTTGTCGATGTCCTTGATGCCCGATCGTGCGAGCCGGATCCGCCGCCAGATCCCGAGCAAGATGGAGCCGATGAAGATGGCAACGAGGCCGAACGTGACCGGCCACGCGATGAGGAATCCGTGGAGGAACGCGTCGACGATGTCCCATGCAAGTTGATTGCCGTCGAGGCCGTTGTCCGCGAGCAGCGGGAGCATCGCGCCTCCGTCCGTCACCTCACCCCACGTCGACGAGCCGCTCCCGCAGCGCCTCCACGAGGCCGCTGATCGGCACGCGCACCTGCGCCATGCTGTCGCGCTCCCTGATCGTGACGGCCTGGTCCTCCTCCACCGTCTGGAAGTCGACCGTCACGCACAGCGGCGTGCCGATCTCGTCCTGGCGGCGGTAGCGCCTGCCGATGCTCTGCGCGTCGTCGTACTGCGTCATCCAGTGCTTGCGCAGCGTCGCGTAGACACCGCGCGCCGTCGGCGTGAGCTTCTCGTTTCGGCTCAGCGGCAGGATCGCCACCTTGATCGGCGCGAGCGCCGGGTGAAGGCGCAACACGACGCGCTTCTCGCCCTTCTCATCGGTCTCCTCTTCGTAGCCGTCGCTCAGGAACGCCAGCATGCACCTCCCGACGCCCAGCGCCGGCTCGACGACGTGCGGCACGATGTGCTCGTTGCGCTCCTCGTCGTAGTACGTGAGCGCCTTGCCGCTGTGTTTCGCGTGTTGCGTCAGATCGAAGTCGCCTCGATGCGCGACGCCCTCCAGCTCCGCCCAGCCGATCGGGAACAGGTACTCGAAGTCCGAGGTCGCCGACGAGTAGTGCGACAGCTCCTCCTTCGTGTGCGCCCGCACGCGCAGCCGCTCCATGCTCAGCCCGAAACGCTGATACCAGCGGCGCCGCTCCTCGATCCACTCGCCGTGCAGTTGGACGGAGTCCTCCGGATAGCAGAAGTACTCCATCTCCATCTGCTCCAGCTCCCGCACCCGGAAGATGAAGTTGCGCGGCGTGATCTCGTTGCGGAACGACTTGCCGATCTGGGCGATGCCGAACGGCAGCTTCCGGCGCGTCGTCGTCTGCACGTTCTCGAAGTTCACGAAGATGCCCTGCGCCGTCTCAGGCCGCAGGTACACGCGCGCCGCGTCGTCCGCCACCGGCCCCAGGAACGTCTGCAGCATCAGGTTGAACATCCGCGGCTCGGTGAACTGCCCTCGGGCGCCGCACGTCGGGCAGACGTCGGAGGCCAGCTCGTCCTCCCGGAATCTGGACTGGCAGTTCCGGCAGTCCACCATTGGGTCCGTGAACGTCTCGACGTGGCCGCTCGCGCGCCAGACCTCCGGGTGCATCAGGATCGACGCGTCGATGCCGACGATGTCGTCGCGCTCCTGCACCATCGCCCGCCACCACGCGCGCTTGATGTTGTTCGTCATCTCGACGCCCAGCGGCCCGTAGTCCCACGCGCCCTGCAGCCCGCCGTAGATCTCGCTGCTCTGAAACACGAAGCCCCGCCGCTTGCACAGGGAGACCAGCGTCTCCATGTCGGTCTTGGGCTTCAGGCCGTCGCTCTCGTCCGCCAACTTGAACCTCCCGCCCTGGATGGGCGATGACTCGCGCGCATTCCGTAATTGAGCCTCAGGTTACAGGCTCGTGCCCGAAGCCGACACCCGGTCACGATTGAAGCGCGGAGCGCGATCCGTGGCGTTGACAGCCCGATCGGGCGAGGTCTACGATGCGGCGAGGGGCGCTGCGAACGGAGGCGTATTGGCAAACGGCGGCGACGGCCAGCTCAAGCTCGTCATCATCATCGCGTCAGACGCCGATGCCGAGAAACTCACCCGCAAGCTCATCGAGCAGGGCTACCCCGCCACCAAGGTCAGCAGCACCGGCGGTTTCCTCCACAAGGGCAACGCCACCATCCTCTCCGGCGTCGAAGCGAACGAAGTCGACGGCATCGTCGCCATGGTGCGTGCAGAGTGCTACGCGCGCACCGAGTACGTCCCCGTGCACACGCTGCCCTTCTTCGGTGAAGGCTCGGTGCTGCAGGAACCGATCGAGGTGCGCGTCGGCGGCGCCATCCTCTTCGTCCTCGACGTGGAGCGTTTCGAGAAGACCTAGCGGCCGGAGGCCCTGCTGATGCCGCCTCCGCCGTCCACACAACCCCTGCCGGCCGATATGCTCGCCCGCATTCGGCGCATCGAGATCCGCGCCCGGCGGCTCGTCGCCAGCGTCTTCCTCGGCGAGTATCACAGCGTCTTTCGCGGCCGCGGCATCGAGTTCTCCGAGGTGCGGCAGTACCAGCCGGGCGACGAAGTGCGCGCCATCGACTGGAACGTCACCGCCCGCATGGGCACGCCCTACATCAAGAAGTACATCGAGGAGCGCGAGCTGACCGTGCTGCTCCTCGTCGACGTCAGCGCTTCGTCGTCGTTCACCAGCACGGGAATGACCAAGCGCCAGCTCGCGGCCGAGGTAGCCGCCACGCTCGCCTTCGCCGCCGTCGCCAACAACGACCGCGCAGGCCTCATCACCTTCAGCGACCGCGTCGAGCGCTTCGTGCCGCCCGGCAAGAGCCGCACGCACGTCCTGCGCATGGTGCGGGAACTGTTGTATGCGGAGCCCGCGGGCCGTGGCACCGACATCGGCGCGGCGCTGGCGTACGTCACGCGCGTCGCCCGCCGGCGCGCCATCGTCTTCGTCCTCAGCGACTTCTTCGACGAGGGATACGAGCGCCAGATGCGCGCGGCCGCCTCCCGGCACGACGTCCTCGCGCTCACGCTCAACGACCCGCGCGAGATGGAGCTGCCGGATGTCGGCCTCCTCGAGCTGGAGGACGCCGAGACCGGCGCCCGCGCCCTCGTCGACACGAGCGACGCCCGCACCCGCGCCGCCTACGCCCAGCGCGCCGCCGATCGCATCGCCCGCCGCCGGCGCGCGCTCGCCGCCGCGAACGTGGAGGAGATCCCGCTCGCGACCGACCGCTCCTACGTCGAGCCCCTTCTGCGCGCCTTCCGCGCCCGGGAGCGCCGCCGCTAGCTACACTCTGGCTCCTGTCCGGGCTACCCTGTTCGTGCCATGCAGATCGTCGCCTCACCCCGCGTCTCGCGCGAATACGGCGCCCGCATCCGCAAGATCGCGCCGGGTGCGAAGCTCATCGTGCCGTCCGTCGAATCCGGCGAGCTGCGCTGGAGCGGCGACGCCGCGAAGGCCGACGTCTGCTGCTTCTCCGAGGACCTCTGGCAGGAGGAGGAGTTGCGCCGCACCGTCCTCCCCGTCGTCTTCCGGCTCGAAGGGCTGCGCTGGTTCCACACGTTCAGCGCCGGCACCGACTCGCCCGCCTTCAAGGTGCTCATCGATCGCGGCACGCTGCTCACGAACTCCTCCGGCGCCTCCGCCCCGTCCATCGCCCAGTACGTGCTGGCGATGATGCTGCACACGGCCAAGCGCGTCGACGACTGGCGCGCGCAACAGTCCCGTCGCGAGTGGAAGCAGATCCATACGGCCGAGCTGACCGGCCAGACAGTCGGCATCGTCGGCACGGGCGCGATCGGCGGCGAGGTCGCCCGTCTCGCCCAGGCATTCGGTATGACGGTGCTCGGTGTGCGCCGCTCCGCCAAGCCCGCCCGCTATGTCGACGAGATGCTCCCATCGCGGCGGCTTCACGCGATGCTCAAGCGCTGCGACTTCGTCGTCCTTGCCTGCCCGCTGACGAAAGAAACCGAGGGACTGATCGGCGAGGCGGAGCTGCGGGCGATGAAAGCCACCGCCACGCTGATCAATATCGCCCGCGGCCGCGTCGTCGACGAGGCGGCCCTGATCGACGCCCTGCGCGAGCGCCGCATCGCCGGCGCCTGCCTCGACGTCTTCACCGTCGAGCCGCTGCCGGAGACGAGCCCGCTGTGGGACATGCCGAACGTCGTGCTGACGCCCCACAACTCCGGCTTCTCGCCGCTGAACATGGAGCGCTCGATGTCGATCTTCCTCGACAACCTGCAGCGCTTCGCCCACGGCAAGAAGCTGCGGAATCTCGTGACGATGGTTGGCTGAACGTTACACCGCCGTCGCCCCCGGCACCGGCACCACCGCCCCCGTGACCCGCGCCGCCGCGTCCGAACACAGGAACGCCACCACCTCCGCGATGTCCTGCGGCGTGTTGCCGTCGTGCGGCCTCCGCTCACCTCGCACCGCCGCCAGCGCCTCCTCGCGCCGAAACGCGCTCCGTCGGCCCCGGCGCCACCGCGTTGATCGTGATCCCGTACTGTGACTCGCGCGGCGCCAGCGTGCGCGTGATCCAGTGCCTCGACGCCTTGCCCAGCGGGTAGTCGAGTGGCGCCTCCGGCGGCCCATACCGCCAGTCGTCCGCCCCGTGCCCGCCGATGCTCACGATCCGCCCCCACCCCCGCTCGCGCATCCCCGGCAGCGTCGCCCGCAGCAGGTAGAACACGCTCTCGACCTCCTGCGCCAGCACCGCGCGCAGGTGCTCCGGCGCGATCTCCGTCACGTCCTGCGGCTTCCACGGCCCGCCCGCGCTGTTGACGACGATGTCGACCTTGCCGAATCGCTCGACGACAGCCGCCACCATCGCATCGACCGCGGCCGCGTCGCCGACGTCCGCCTGCACGGCGAGGGCCCGCCGCCCCATCGCCTCGATCGCGCGCACCACCTCATCGGCGCCGTCGCGATTGCGCCGGTAGTTCACAGCCACGTCCGCCCCGTCCCGCGCGAGCGTCAGCGCAATAGAACGGCCCATCCCCTGGCCGCCCGCCCCCGTCACCAGCGCCACGCGTCCTTCTAGCGTCATGTCTGGAGTATCGCACGGCCGCGGACGGCCGCCGAGGGCGTGCGGTATAACTCACCGGCCGAAGGACTGACTAGCTGAGGCGCTGAGAGACTGACAGACTCATCACCCATGCCCCGATTCACCGGCAAGGTCGCGCTCGTCACCGGCGGCACGCGCGGCATCGGCAAGGCCATCGCGCTCAAGCTCGCCTCCGAGGGCGCGGCCGTCGCCGTCAACTACTCCCGCAGCCAGGAGCACGCCGACGCCGCCCTCGCCGAGCTGCGCGCGCTCGGTGTGCGCGCCGAGGCGTACCAGTGCGACGTCGGCCAGCGGGAGTCCGTGTTCGAGATGGTCGACCGCGTCGGCGAGCAGTTCGGCCGCATCGACGTGCTGGTGAACAGCGCCGCCCGCGGTCTGGAGCGGCCCCGCGCCGCCATCGACTCGCTCCCCAAGCACCTCAAGCACACGATGGACGTCAACGTCTTCGGCCCGTGGTTCGCCGCGCAGGCCGCCGTGAAGTTCATGAGCGACGGCGGCGCCATCATCAATATGATGAGCCCCGGCGCCGACCGCTATCTCCCGAAGTACGCCCCCGTCGGCGTCTCGAAAGGCGCCCTCGAGTCGCTCACCGTCTACCTGGCCGTCGAGCTGGCGCCCCGCGGCATCCGCGTCAACGCCGTCTCCGCCGGCCTCGTCGAGGGCACGGACGGCGTGCGCATGCTCGACCAGGAGATGGTCGGCGACTACGGCGCGAAGGTGCCCGCCGGCCGCCACGTGCACCCGGAGGACGTCGCCGAAGCCGTCGCCTTCCTCGCCTCGCCCGCGGCGAGCATGATCGTCGGCCAGACCCTCCTCGTCGATGGCGGCTATTCCCTTCTGGGGACGCTGTAGGGGCCGCCCGTCCGCCCTTAAAACCGCCGTTCGGCCCATCCGCGTCACAGTTCGTGACCGATAGCATCCGCGTATGCCGGGCCAGCAGCCGCACGTCCGAAGCCTGAAGCTCGTCGTCGTCGACGATCACGATCGCGCGCGCGAGGCGCTCGTCCGCCGTCTGCACGCGGACGGACGCATCCACGTCGTCGGCGCGACGGCCTCTCGCGATGACGCCCTGCGCCTCGTCCGCGATCACGCCCCGCACGCGGTCCTCATCGACACGCGGCGCGAAGACGGCGGTGGCCTGGACGTCGTGTCGGCGCTGGCCGCCGAGCCGGAGGCGCTTCGGCCGCTCGTCGTCGTCCACAACGCCTTCTTCGATGCCGAAATGTGGGGCGCCGCCCGCCTCGCCGGCGCCGACGAGTGGCTGCTGAAGAACATCGACGTGGACGCGCTCTTCGCGAAGCTCAGCGCGGCCGTCGTGCGCGAGCTGCCCCGCTGGCGGTGGGAGCCCCGCGACTGAGCCCGCGCCTACTCCCTCGCAGCCTTGGCCGATACGCTGTCACACAGCGAGAGGAGCCGCGGCATGCGCCCGAAGGTCGGCATCATCGGCGCCGGGGTCATGGGTACCGCCCACGGCAAGACCACGCACTTCTGCTTCAAGTCGGGGCTGATCGATGGCGAGTTCGTCGGCATCGCCGAACCCGATCCGGAGCGCAGAGCCCGCTTCGCCGAGGCGTCCGGCGCTCGCGTGGTCACCGCCGACGCCCATGAGCTGATCGCCTCGCCCGAGATCAACACCGTCTACGTCTGCACGCCCACGTTCAATCACGTCGAGCTGGCGCGGGACGTCCTGGGCCGCGGCAAGGCGCTCTTCTGTGAGAAGCCGCTCGCCTTCAACGCCCACGACGCCCGCATCATGCGCGACGCCGCGAAGGCCGCCGGCGTCACGCACCAGGTCGGCCTCGTCATGCGCTTCTCGCCCGTGGTCACCGTCACGCGCGACCTGCTGAACGACCCCGCGTCAGGCCGCCCGATGACGTGCGTGATGGTCGACGACCAGTTCTTCCCGATACAGGGCCACTACGCAAGCACCTGGCGCGGCGACGCGAAGCTGGTCGGCGCCGGAACACTGCTCGAGCACGCCATCCACGACATCGACGTCCTCATCTCCTACTTCGGCCGCGTGAAGCGCGCGCACGGCGTCACGCGCTACTTCGCGGAACGCGAGGGTGTCGAGGATCTCAGCAGCGCCATGCTCGAGTTCGAGAGCGGCGCTGTCGCCACGCACACCTCCATCTGGCACAACGTCCTGCACCGCGGCTCCAGCCGCCGTATGCACGTCATCTGCGAGAACGCGCAGTACCGCTGGGACGACGACGACTACGCCGGCCCCATCCGCTGCGACACCAACACGGCCGGCGGCGTCAGCGAGATCTCGTCGCAGGAAGTGGTCGACCGGTTTATCGCCAGCGCTGGCGTGACCGACCAGCGGCTGCGCGAGGCCGTCCTCCCCCACAACCTCGGCCAGGCGTACCTGCTCGAGGACTACACGTTCCTCAAGGCCGTCAGCGAGGACCGCCAGAGCTGGCTCGACTTCGACGTCGCGCTCTACGCTCACGAGGTCGTCGACGCGATCTACGAGTCCGCCCGCACCGGCCGGCCGGTCGACCTGAGCTGAGGAGGCGCAGATGCCCGACTACGACCTCATCATCCGCAACGGCAGCATCGTCGATGGCACCGGTGCGACGCCTCACCCCGGCGACCTCGCGATCGCGGCCGACCGCATCGCGGCCGTCGGTGCCGTCGCTGGCACCGCGAAGCGCGAGATCGACGCCCGCGGCCACGCCGTCGCGCCCGGCTTCATCGACGTCCACACGCACGACGACGCCGCCGTCGTCCGCGACCCCCGCGTCGACTTCAAGATCATGCAGGGCGTCACGACGGACGTCGCCGGCAACTGCGGCGCCGGCGTCGCCCCCGCGAACGACGCCTTCCGCCAGTACTACGCCGTCGGCTTCGCCCCCATCCTCGGCGAATGCGCCATGCCCTGGTCCACCGTCAGCGAGTACTTCGCCGCGGTCGATGAGGCGCACCCCGCGTGCAACGTCGCCGCCTACGTCCCGCAGGGCGTCGTCCGCTACAACGTCGTCGGCCTCAAGAAGGACCCCCCGACCGACGACGAGCTGGCCGCGATGCGCGAGCTGGTCGAGGAGGGCATGCGCGCCGGCGCGATCGGCATGTCGACGGGCCTCGTCTACGTCCCTGGCACCTACGCCCAGACGCCCGAGATCGTCGAGCTGGCGAAGGTCGTGGCGAAGCACGGCGGCATCTACACCAGCCACATCCGCAACGAGGGCCTCGGCCTGCTGGAGGCCGTCCGCGAGGCGATCTCCATCGGCGAGCAGGCCGGCTGCCACGTCCAGCTTTCGCACCACAAGGCCGGCGGCCCCGGCGCCTACGGCCTCACGAAGCAGTCGCTGGCCCTCATCGCCGAAGCCCGCGCGCGGGGCGTCAGCGTGTCGCAGGACGTCTACCCGTACGTCGCCTCGTCCTCCGGCCTCGCCGCGATGTTCCGCGTCGGCCGCGAGGCCGCGTTCGAGGCCGTCCCCGCCATCATCGCCAGCGTCAAGTACGACCACGAGAAGTACGAGGGACGCTACATCTCCGACATCGCCCAGGAGATGGACCTGCCGATCGGCGACGCCATCCGCAAGATCCTGCACGACGAGGAGAACTCACCGAGCGTCATCATGTTCGTCATGGAGGAGGACGACGTCCGTCGCGTCGTCGGCGATCCGTACAGCATGATCGGCTCCGACGGCCTCCCGTCCGAAGGCAAGCCGCACCCGCGCCTCTACGGCACCATGGCCCGCACGATCCAGCAGTACGTCCGCGAGCAGCCGCTGCTGAGCCTCGAAGAGGCGGTGCGCAAGATGACGTCACTCCCGGCGAAGACGCACCTGCTCGCCGATCGAGGCGAGCTCCGCCCCGGCGCCTTCGCCGACGTCGTCGTCTTCAACCCGGAGACCATCGCCGACGTCGCCACCTACACCGAGCCGCGACAATACCCTGCCGGCATCGACTACGTCGTCGTGAACGGCGCCGTCGCCGTCGACCAGGGCCGCCAGACCGACGCGCGTGCCGGCCGCATGCTCCGCCGCGCCTGAGAGAGGGAGCACCGAGCATGAACGTGCCGCCGATCGAGACGCAGGTGCGCCGTGACGTCGGTTCCGCCGCCGAATCCGCCGATTTCGGCAGCGTGCACTGGGCCGCGCGTGCCGGCGATCCGCTCGGCGCCGAGCAGACGGTCGGGCTGGCGGTGTTCGACGCCGGCAAGAGCAACGTCGAGCACACGCACCCGGATTGTGAGGAAGTGGTCTACGTGCTGGACGGCGAGGTCGTCCACACCCTCGGCGACCAGCGGACGACGCTCCGCGCCGGTGACCTCATCGTCGTGCCGCGCGGTGTGCCCCACCGCCTGCTGAACGAAGGCGGCGAGCCCGTCCGCGCCTTCATCGTCTTCTCGTCGCCCGAGCGCAAGTTCATCCCGACGGGCCGCTGACCGTCGACGGCGCTACTTCTCCTGTGGGTGCACCACCAGCACCGGCGCCACGCCGGACCGCACCACCTGCTCCGTCACGGAGCCGAACAGCGCCCGCGCGATCGGCCCGCGGCTGTGCGTGGCCATGACGATGACGTCGACGCCACGTTCGCGCGCCTCCTCGATGATCTGCCTCTCGGGGTGGTCGGCAATGATCGCTTTTACCTCGACCTTGCTCGCCTGGGGCAGCCTCGTCCCCAGCTCAGAGAGGTAATCCTCCAGCGATGCCCGCCTGCGTTCGATCGCCTGGCCCTTGTTCTCGGCCCAACGAGGATCCGGCACTCCGACGGTGACCGGCTGCGAACCAAGCACCTCGCCCGTGCCCTCCGGATGCACGCCCGAAAGCTGCGAGAGCCGCCCGTGTGGCTCGTGCGCCACGGCCAGGAAGATGAACTCCGACGGCGCCAGCCCGGCGATCGTCGTAAGCTGCTGCATGATCGACTCGGAGTAGTCGGATCCGTCGAACGTCGCGAGTACCTTCATCGTTTGCTCCTGTTGACCGGCGGGCGCCGGTACACCTTCCAGTGTACGTTGTCCGAGCGGTAGGTAGAGGGCCCCTCCGGCTGCGCAAAACGAAGTCTGGCTGCCAGCCAGCGCCCATCCCCGCGTGGTGGCCGATGAGCGTGGATTCCGGTAGTGCCCGTGGTCTCCCGCGCCAGCCCCGTCTGGCCGGAGCCGCCTGCTATGATCGCGCAGATGCCCTTCGCGACGCTCACCCTCTCATTCGATGGCCCCCTGGCCGTCATCCGCCTCAACCGGCCGGATGACGGCAACCCCATCGCTGAGCTGCTTCTCGACGAATTGGACACCGTGGCCGCCACGATCGCCGGCCAGCCCGACATTTCGGTCGTCCAGCTTGCCACCGAGGGCGACGTCTTCTCGGACGGCTGGGCCGGATCGCCGGCCACCTCCGGACCGGCTCCCGTTCCGTTGCCTCGAGCTCTTGCCACAGCCCGTGATCGCGGTGCTGGCCGGCGATGCTTCAGGCGCCGGCCTCGAGCTCGCCCTCGCCTGCGACGTGCGCCTCACGCACGCCGGAGCGCGCTTCGCGATGCCGCTCGCTTCCCACGTCGAATCGTGGTTCGGCGGCACCCAGCGGTTGCCGCGCCTCATCGGCAGAGCGCGCGCCGCCGAGATGATGCTTCTGGGCGACGCGATCACGGCCGAGACGGCGCTAGCCTGGGGGCTGGTGAACTTCGTCGCCGCCGATCGCGCGGGCTTGGACGCAGAGGCCGATCGGCTCGCTCGCGTCCTCGCCAGCCGCGGGCCGCTGGCCCTGCGCTATGCGAAGGAAGCCATCTCCCGCGGCCTCGACATGCCGCTCGATCAGGCGCTGCGTTACGAGACCGATCTCACCGTCATCCTGCAGACGACGGCCGACCGGGCCGAGGGAGTCCGCGCCTTCCTGGAGAAACGCCCTCCCCGGTTCGAGGGCCGCTGATCGCGTCGTACACTGACATCATGAAGCTCGACCCCGTAAGGGGCCTCTGCCCGGCCTGCCTGCACGCTCGGAACGTCGCAAACGCCCGTGGTTCCGTGTTCCTCCTCTGTGAACGCTCCCGGGACGATCGCCGCTATCCGAAGTACCCTCGGCTCCCCGTCCTCCACTGCCCTGGATACGAATCTGGCCCCTCGAACCCCGATTCAGCCCCCTCGGAGCCCTAGTCCGCCTCCGCCAACCGGATACCCCGGCGGAGCCGTATGGTCCCGCACGTTGGAGTCGATCGTCCCTAGGAGCGGATCCCCGTCGCGAAGACAATGCACAGGACGGAAAAGATTCACGAGTGAAGAAGCAGATAACGAAAGGAGGGCACCATGTCGAAGCTGACAGCTCTGGTGCTGGGAGTCGTCGCTTGGGCCGCGGTTGCGGGTCTGGCGGTGCTCATCGCATTCAACATGGGAGACAAGAACCAGGTACTGATGTTCCTCCCCATCCTCGCTGGCGTCATCGCCGCGTGGGGCATCGGCGAGGCCGTCACGGAGCGGGTCTTCAGTGACCACGAAGGAGGGGCGTGATGGCGTTCTTCACTAAGGCGTTCGAGAAGAAGGAGCTGCACGACCCCAGCGCGATCAAGGCGGTCTTCGGCAACACGTGGCTCGCCCCGTTGTGGCTGCTCGTGCGCGTCTACCTCGGCTACCAGTGGATCCTCGCCGGCTCCCACAAGGTGTGGGGCGACCAGCGCTGGATCGCCCAGCCGGGCCCGGACGGGCTCGGCCTCAAGGCCTTCTGGGATCACGCGATTGCGATTCCGACGACGGGTAGCGCGGCCATCAAGTACGACTGGTACCGGACGTTCCTCACCTACATGGACAACCACGGCTGGTACCACTGGTTCGCATGGGTCATCGCCTTCGGCGAGATGACCGTCGGCGTCTGCCTCATCATCGGCGCCTTCACCGGCCTGGCGGCGCTCGGCGGCGCGATGCTGAACTTCAACTTCATGATGGCCGGCTCGGCGAGCACGAACCCGGTGATGTTCATCCTTGCCGTCCTCGTCCTCCTCGGGTGGAAGGTCGCAGGCTGGATCGGCGTCGACCGCTGGCTGCTGCCGGCACTGGGCACGCCATGGGAGCCGGGTGGCGCCGTGAACGCCATCACGCACCACCAGTCAGGTGCTGCGAGGCTGACTCCTCGGCACGGACCCGCCTGAGCCCGCCCTCAGGCGACCTACACAGAACGGCGCGTCGAAAGGCGCGCCTCTTCTGTGTCAATCGCCATCGCGCCATCGGATTGACGCGTTCCGCACGGCCTTCATATACTCGGATCGCAATCTCCCGCGCCCGTTAGGAAACGTCGCCGTCGCGACGACAGGAGTCCCAATCATGGAAGACGTGGTCATCGTCAGCGGCGTGCGCACGCCCGTCGGCAAGTTCCAGGGCGCCTATTCGAACTTCTCGGCCTCCGACCTGGGCGCGCTCGTCATCAAAGCCGCCGTCGAACGGGCGGGCCTCAAGCCGGAGCACGTCGAGCACGTGATCATGGGCTGCGTCGGCCAGGTCGCCGAGGACGGCTACATCTCCCGCCACGCCGCCGTCAAGGCCGGCATGCCCATCGAGGCGCCGGCCCTCACCGTGAATCGAATCTGCGGCAGCGGTCTGGAAGCGATCAACACCGCCGCCCGCTACATCCAGGTCGGCGACGCCTCCACCATCGTGGCGGGCGGCACCGAGAACATGACCATGATGCCCTACTACGTCCGCCAGGGCCGCAGCGGCTACCGAATGGGCAACGGCGTGCTGGAGGACGGCATCCTCCACCTCCTTGGCGATCCCTTCAGCAAGGTCCACATGGGCGTGACGGCCGAGAACCTGGCCGAAAAGTACGAGGTCTCCCGCGCGGCCCAGGACGAGTTCGCCATGCGCTCCCAGGAACGGGCCGCTGCCGCCATCAAGGCCGGCAAGTTCAAGGACGAGATCGTCCCCGTCCAGGTGAAGCAGGGCAAGGAGACGGTGACCATCGACACCGATGAGCACCCCCGCCAGACCACCATGGAGGCGCTGGGCAAGCTCAAGCCGGCCTTCAAGGACGGTGGCATGGTCACCGCCGGCAACGCCAGCGGCATCAACGACGGCGCGGCCGCCCTCGTGGTGATGAGCGAGTCGCGCGCGAGAGAGTTGGGCGCAACCCCCAAGATGCGGCTGGTCGCACGCGCCGAGGCGGGCGTGGAGCCGTCCATCATGGGCAGCGGTCCCATCCCCGCCGTCCAGAAGGCGCTGGCGAAGGCCAACATGACCATCGACCAGATCGACCTCGTCGAGCTGAACGAGGCGTTCGCGTCCGTCGGCGCCGCCTGCAGCACCGCCCTCCGGCTCGATCCGGAGAAGGTCAACGTCAACGGCGGCGCCATCGCGCTGGGACACCCGCTGGGTGCGACCGGTGCCATCCTGACCGTGAAACTGATGCACGAGATGGAGCGGCGCGGCTCGAAGTACGGCCTCGTCAGCCTCTGCATCGGCGGCGGCCAGGGCATCGCGTCGATCTTCGAGCGCCTCTAGCGGCGAGATCGACCTGACGCGAAGTTTCGAAGATTGCGCCAGCACGCCTGTTCTCCGAGAACCCCTCTGAGGGCCCGATCCGGGCCCTCTCGCGTGTCCGCCGTCGACGATTCCGTTAAATCTCCCTCACCGTGCCCCCGGATGGCTTCACCGGGTGCCTTCCAGGTTCAAAAATGGAGCGTGAGCGAGCTAGCAATCCCTTAAACAATAGGCTCCCGTAAGCCTCCATTTCGCCTGTTTCGGCCTTGATCTCGCTGAATTCGCCGTTATAATCGGGCGTTTTGTGCCCCCGGCGGGGGGACACAGCCCGGCCCACCCGCAGCCGGTTGTTGACATATTACGACCCCGCGCGCATCTGAGAAGGAGGGACCGCTGAGTTACCGAGGAGTCTTCGCGTGCGCAAGAGCGGCCGCGATGGTCGCCAGTGCGGCCGCGTCCTTCGGCGTCGCGCTCACGAATGAACGAACGTTGGCCCCCGCATTCGTGGAGGCCACGCCCTACAGTCCGCTCGCCGCGATACCCCCGTCATCGCCGGCGCCCGCAGCCTGGTCATCGGCCGCACGGGGGTTCATCGTGCGGCGGGTTCTCGCCGCGCTGGCGATCGGTGTGGCCGGCATCATCCTCGCCGCATCGATCCCTGCCGTGACCGCCGTCGCCAGCACGCTGCGGGCCGACGGAGCTGATACGGCCGCCCCCCGGGCGGTCGTCGGCATGGGCAGCCCGCACGCACAGCACGCGCTGTTCGATGCCGGCGCAGCCGGCTCCGGCCTGGCTCGCTACCAGTCGCCGAAGCAGGCCGCGTTCGAGCAGTCGCTTGTGAAGCTGGCTGCCTATCGCGACTGGATCGCCGCGACGACGCCGGCCAGTTCGACCCCGGCTCGCTCGGTCGCGGCGCCCGCTCCGTCGTACAGCCTGAACGGGACCTCCGGCTTCGCGCCGGGCACGAAGATTCGGGCTAGGATCACGATTTACGGCTGTTACGGGCCGGGTGGCGGCTTCTGCCAGCACATGTCCGCGGGCGGCGCGCCGTTTCCGGGAGCCGTCGCCTGCAGCGACAACCTCCCGTTCGGGACGAAGCTGAAGATCACCGGCGACCCGACAGGCCGTACCTACGAGTGCCTCGACCGCGGGCGGCTCACGCCTACCTGGATCGACGTCTACTTCAACGACACCACCGAGGGCATGGCCTGGCAGAGCAACCTCGGCACGACGGTCACGGAGATCGAGATCGTCAACTAACGACACAGGCGAACACGGGCAAAGCACACGGCCGGACGACGTCGTCCGGCCGTGTGCTTTCTGCAATTCTGCGTTGTTCGCAGATCCGGCACGCGGAACTGCGGCGACGCCTGATGTTACGATTGCCCTCTCACCCGTTCGCCGAGGCCGGACCGCATGACAGAGACCGCAGCCGCCATCCGCACCCGCGACCTCCGCAAACGCTATTCCGCCGTTGAGGCGTTGCGCGGCGTCGACCTCGAGGTAGCCCCCGGAGAGGTCTTCGCCCTGCTCGGCCCCAACGGCGCCGGAAAGACGACCTTCGTCGAGATTCTGGAGGGGTTCCGGCGGCGCACGTCCGGCGAGGCCGCGGTGCTCGGTGTCGACCCGGCCGCCGGCGGCGCGGGCTGGCGCGCGCGCATCGGCGTCGTCCTCCAGACCACCGCGCTCTTCGACACGTTGACCGTGACGGAGGTCGTCACCCACTTCGGCAACTTCTACCCGGCGCCGATGCCGGTCGGCCATGTCATCGAGCTGGCCGGCCTGGCCGAGAAGCGCGACGCGCGTTGCGGCACGCTCTCCGGCGGCCAGCGACGCCGCGTTGACCTGGCCCTGGGGCTCGTGGGTGACCCGGAGCTCATCTTCCTCGACGAGCCGACCACCGGCTTCGACCCGTCGGCCCGGCGCCACGCCTGGGAGACGGTGAGAGAGCTGACGTCGCTCGGCAAGACCGTCCTGCTCACCACCCACTACCTTGACGAAGCCGAGGCCCTCGCCGGCCGCGTCGGCGTCATCGTCCACGGTGAGCTGGTCGCCGTCGCCGCCCCGGCCGAGCTCGGCGGCCGCCAGCAGGCGCGGGCGCACGTCACCTTCACCCTGACCGGCCCGCTCACGGCCCGCCCACTGCCCGAACTGCCGGGCACACTCGCGGTAGATGGGAGCCGCGCCAGCGTGCTCACCGATGCGCCGACGGCCGTCGTGACCGCGCTCGCCGCCTGGGCCCGGGCCTCCGGCGTCGACGAGATCCCGGGGCTGGCCATCGGGCGGCCGTCGTTGGAGGACGTCTACCTGCAGATGATCCGTGACCGAGGCGGTGACGCGCTTGAGGGAGGCGACGCGTGACCGTGCGAGAAGTCGCCGCCGTCGACATGCCCGCGTCCGGGCGCCGACAGGATCTCCGCCTCATCCTCAGGCTGGGTTGGGATCGCACCGTCATCGAGGTCAAGCAGTTCTTCCGCAACCCCCAGCTCGTCTTCTTCACGTTCTCCCTGCCCGTGCTGCTGCTCGTCATCTTCGGCATGATCTTCAGCGGCCACATCGACGGCCCGCCCGGCACGAAGCCCGTCCCGTTTCGCCAGTACTTCGTCGCCGGCATGATCGCCGCCGGCATCGTCAGCACGACGTTCACCAACCTGGCGATCACCATCTCGATCGAACAGCACGAGGGCCTGCTCAAGCGGCTCTCCGCAACGCCGCTGCCGAAGGCCTCCTACTTCATCGGCAAGATCGGCGTCGCCGTCGTGTCCTCGGCCGCCCAGACCGCCATCATGCTCGCCATCGGCGTCATCTTCTTCGGACTGAACCTGCCGTCCGACCCGATGCGCTGGCTCGTGTTCAGTTGGGTCTTCTTGCTCGGCATCGCCTCCTGCTCTCTGCTCGGCATCGCCTACACCCGCCTGATCCCGAACGCGCAGGCCGCGTCCGCCATCGTGCAGCCGCCCTACCTCATCTTGGAGTTCATCTCGGGCGTCTTCTTCGTCTATGGCGACCTGCCGCCGTTCCTGCGCTTCATCGGCATGCTCTTCCCGCTGAAGTGGATGGCGCAGGGCCTGCGCTTCGTCTTCCTCCCGGACTGGTTCCAGGTGAAGGAGCAGCGCGGCACGTGGGACCTGGGGCTCATCGCCGCCGTCCTCGCCGCCTGGACAATCGCCGGCTTCCTCGTCGCCGCCCGCGGCTTCCGCTGGACGCGAGAGAGCGACGGCTAGCGTCGCCTGTTCGCCCCGGACCCGCTGCCGTACCCTCACCGCATGCCGAGAGCCCAGGCGAAGCCGAACCCTCGCCCACGTCCGCGCGCGCCGAAGCCCCACCCGAACGTCGCGCGGATCCCGGAAATAATTGCCCGCCTCGATGAGGCGTACGGTCTTCCGGAGTGGCGCCCCCACCACGACCCGACATCCGAGCTGATCCTGACCATCCTCTCCCAGAACACCTCCGACGCCAACTCCGGCCGCGCCTTCGTCCGCCTGCTGGAGGCCTTCCCCACCTGGGACGCCGTCACTCGAGGCGCCCCTGCCGGAGCTGATCGCCGCCATCCAGCCCGGCGGCCTCGCGCCGACGAAGGCCCCCCGGATCCAGGCCGTCCTTCGCGACATCAAGCACCGCAACGGCGGCTCGTTCGACCTCTCGTTCCTCGGCGACCTGCCGATGGAGGAAGCGCGCGCCTGGCTCCGCGAGCTGCACGGCGTCGGCCCCAAGACCGTCGCCTGCGTCCTCATGTTCGCCCTCGGCCGCCCCGCCATGCCCGTCGACACGCACGTCTTCCGCGTCGCCATGCGCCTCGGCCTCATTCCGGAGCGCGCCGGCAAGGCCGCCATGACGCCCGAGAAGGCGCACGCCCTCCTGGAGGCAGCCGTCGCGCCGGAGGACTTCTACGCCTTCCACATCGGCCTCATCAAGCACGGCCGCCGCACCTGCTCCGCCCAGCGCCCCAAGTGCCCCGACTGCGTCCTCCGCGACCTCTGCCCCTCCGCAAGCAAGTTCCTCCGCAAGCCGTCGGCCACTTCATCCCGAGCGCGCCGTTAACCTCCACCGCCGTCGAAGCGTTCTACGATCGTGCGTTTACTGAGCATCGCCTTACTTGCGCTCGCCTGCTCGGCTACCCTACTCGTCGCGTGCGGCGGATCTGCCGAGGCCCCGCTCGAAGGCCCCACGCCCTCGCCCGCCGCAGCCACCACCGGCGGCTGGGAGAAGATCTACGACCACCCTGCCGACTCCGCCACCGCCATCGAGATGTACGACGATGAGTTCGGTCTCGCCATCATCGGCCACGGCATCGAGCGCACGACCGACGGCGGCCTGACGTGGCGCGAGACCGACTCCGCCGACGACTTCATCGGCCCCATCGCCATCGCCGATCGCGAGCACGCCTGGGTCGGCGGCGCCGGCAACGTCATCCTCCACACCGATGACGGCGGCCTGACGTGGACGCCGCAGCCCACGGGCGTCGACGCGCCCGTCTCCTCCATCGCCGCCGTGAGCGTTGACGAGGCATGGACGGCGGGCTACGTTCAGAGCCCGCAGGGCTTCCCTCCCCACGGCGCCAGCGCCCTCCTCCACACCACCGACGGCGGCGCCACATGGCAGAGCGTCGACGTGCCGGGCTACGGCATCTTCATCGGCCTCTGGTTCGTCGGGGACGACGGCTGGCTGCTCGCGACCCAGTGCCACCCTGGCGATCCCGCAGGATGACCCGAACGCAGAGCCCGGCGCCCCCGGCCACACCCCCTGCACGGACCGCCAGACCCTGCTCCACACGCCCGACGACGGGCAGTCCTGGGAGGTGTTACGTGTGTCAGAGGAGAGCCCGTGACGGTGGATTGCGTCGACGTGCGGCACGCATTCGCGAGCTTCCGGTGCTCCACCTCGGGATGCTCCGGGCTCGTTCGTTTGTACACTTCGGACGGTGGGCGGACCTGGATGCCGGAGGGGTCAGGCGGCCAAACGGGAGTGCCGGCGAATGCTGTGGCGTCGAAGATGCGCACGTTCTCTCTCGGTCGACCGTACGCGGCTCATGTGCACTGTCTGGCTCACAGTCGGGGCTCGTCCCGTGTCCTACGCTGAGTTCGTGCCGCCGGGTCGATCGCCTTATCTTGCGCTCGCCTGCTCGGCTACCCTGCTCGTCGCGTGCGGCGGATCTGCCGAGGCCCCGCTCGAAGGCCCCACGCCCTCGCCCGCCGCAGCCACCACCGGCGGATGGGACGAAGATCTACGACCACCCTGCCGACTCCGCCACCGCCATCGAGATGTACGACGATGAGTTCGGTCTCGCCATCATCGGCCACGGCATCGAGCGCACGACCGATGGCGGCCAGACGTGGCGCGAGACCGACTCCGCCGACGACTTCATCGGCCCCATCGCCATCGCCGACCGCGAGCACGCCTGGGTCGGCGGCGCCGGCAACGTCATCCTCCACACCGATGACGGCGGCCTGACGTGGACGCCGCAGCCCACGGGCGTCGACGCGCCCGTCTCCTCCATCGCCGCCGTGAGCGTTGACGAGGCATGGACGGCGGGCTACGTTCAGAGCCCGCAGGGCTTCCCTCCCCACGGCGCCAGCGCCCTCCTCCACACCACCGACGGCGGTGCCACGTGGCAGAGCGTCGACGTGCCGGGCTACGGCATCTTCATCGGCCTCTGGTTCGTCGGCGGACGACGGCTGGCTGCTCGCGACCCAGTGCCACCCCGGCGATCCGCAGGATGACCCGAACGCAGAGCCCGGCGCCCCCGGGCACGCCCCCTGCACGGACCGCCAGACCCTGCTCCACACGCCCGACGACGGGCAGTCCTGGGAGGTGTTACGTGTGTCAGAGGACGAGCCCGTGACGGTGGATCGCGTCGACGTGCGGCACGCGTTCGCGAGCTTCCGGTGCTCCACCTCGGGATGCTCCGGGCTCGTTCGTTTGTACACTTCGGACGGTGGGCGGACCTGGGTGCCGGAGGGGTCAGGCGGCCAAACGGGAGTGCCGGCGAATCGTGTGAAGGCCGGCGGTGCGTCTGGTGTCCTCGTCTACGATCCGACCAGCGAGAAGTGGGATGAAGCGTCCACTGACGCAGGACCAGTGCTCACGCTCGTTGCGTTCGCCACGCGAGATCAGGGCTACGCAATCACCGACACGGGCGCTCTGTGGTTCAGCGACGACGGCGGTGCGACCTGGGCGCCGCGAAGCGATGGCTTCAGTTGGAGCATCGCCGTGACGGGCGCGCTCTCGGCCATCGGCCCGGACGGCACCATACGCTTGAGTGACGATCGTGGGGCGACGTGGCGCGACGTACGATACGGACTGTTGGCGTACCGACGACGCCGGCCTCACCTGGCGTCAGATCGACGCTACGCCCAATGCCACGTACGGCGTCGATCGAGTCGCAGCACATCTGGATGGTCCCCGTGCAATGCCGCCTGCGACGAGCCACTCCGCGTCACGAGCGACGGCGGGGAAACGTGGCAGTCGCGTCCAGTCCCGCAGCCTGTGTATCCGGGCTTCGTCTTCGCCACCCCGCTGGATGGTTGGGCTTCGCCGTACAATCCGGACGGTGACTGCCGGTGCCTGCTGGCCACACGCGACGGCGGCCTGACGTGGCAGACCGTGTCGACGGCGCCGTGGTCAATTCAATCTCTCGCGCCCGTCGACGCCAAGCACGCGTTCGCCATTGCTAGGACCAGCCGTGCTGCCGACGTGCCTCCTGAAGTCATCTCCACGTCCGATGGCGGGGTCACCTGGGAAGAGGAGTTCTCTCTGGCCACGCCCCGGGGCGGCTTGCACGCAGCCGCAACGCTTCGCCGTTCGCAACGGTCGGATCTGGCTGCTGGAGTCGACCTCCCACGTCAACGCTCCTGATGGCGGCTACGACCCGCCCCGCCGCACCATCATCTACCGCCTCGACCTCGCCACTTCCGATCGCCCGCACCCGCCACGCCCTCGCCGTAGCCCCTCCGGCAGTCGTCAAACGGCGCCCCTTGACTCAACCTCCCCCTCCCGATAATAATGTTGACTAAATCGATTCACTTTCCAAGACACCGGGAGGCCCCATGGTCACAGAAGTGAAGCGCTCCGAGTTCGCCGAGGACAAGTCCAGCGATCCCGTCGTCCAGGCGGAGATCAACAACTTCGAGAAGGAAGCGCTCGCCTGGCGCGCTGGCGGCGGCCTCGGCGACGACTTCCGCCCCTTCCGCCTCCAGCACGGCACCTACGGCCAGCGCCAGGCCGACCGCCAGATGATGCGCATTAAGGTGCCCCACGGCACCATGACCCCCGACCAGCTCCACGCCATCGCCGAATGCGCCGAGCAATACACCCTGCGCAAGCTCGGCCACGTCACCACCCGCCAGGCGATCCAGCTCCACTTCGTCATGCTGGAGGATGCGCCGAAGGTGATGCGCCGTCTTGCCGAGGTCGGCGTCACCACGCGTGAGGCCTGCGGCAACACCGTCCGCAACGTCACCGCCGATCCGCTCAGCGGCATCGCCGACGACTGCGTCTTCGACATCACGCCCTACGCCGAGGCGGCGATGCGCTACTTCCTGCGCAACCCCGTCAACCAGAAGCTCCCCCGAAAGTTCAAGATCAGCTACTCCGCCAGCGAAGAGGACCGCGGCCTCATCCCCATCCACGACATCGGCCTCATGGCCGTGGAGCGCGGCGGCCAGCAGGGCTTCCGCGTCAGCGTCGGCGGCGGTCTCGGCGCCGCCCCGCGCGTTGCCGACGTGCTCGTCGACTACATCCCCGTGTCGGAGCAGCTCCGCACGATCGAGGCCGTGATCCGCGTCTGGGACCGCCTCGGCGAGCGCCGCAACAAGAACAAGGCCCGCATCAAGTTCCTCATCGCAAAGCTTGGCATCGACGAGTTCCGCCGGCTCTACGAGTTGGAGCTCGCCACACTGCCTCCCGCCACCGACCAGCGCTACCGCGAGCCGGACTTCACGCTGCTCGAGGAGCCACCCGCCTACGGCTCCTACGCGGCGAACAACGGCGGCCCCGCGGCGCCTCGCCCCGGCTTCGACGTCTGGCGCCGCACCAACGCCATCAAGCAGAAGATCCAGCCGTACTTCACCGTTCACGTGCTGCTCCCGATCGGCGACGTCACGGCGGACCAGATGCACGCCCTCGCCGAGATCGCCCGAAAGTACGCCGGCGGCCACGTCCGCACGGCCGCGACGCAGAACTTCGTGCTGCGCTGGGTGCACGAGGACGACCTGACGGCCGTCCACGGTGCGCTGGCCGACATCGGCCTCGCCGAAGACCACGCCATGACCATCTCGGACGTCATGACCTGCCCCGGCGCCGACACCTGCAGCATCGGCGTGACCTCCTCGAAGGGGCTCGGCACCGAGCTCCGCGAGCGCATCCTCGCCGGCAACGGCCGCTACCGCGACCCGCTCGTCAACGACATCAAGATCAAGATCAGCGGCTGCCCGAACTCCTGCGGCCAGCACCACGTCGCCGACATCGGCTTCTACGGCATGGCCATCCGCGTGGGCGAGCGCCAGGTCCCCGCGTTCCAGCTCCTGCTCGGCGGTAACGCGCAGGGCGACGGCCGCCTCGGCAAGATCACCATGAAGCTCCCCGCGCGGCACATCCCTGACGCCGTCGAGAAGCTGATCGACGCCTACGTCGGTGAGCGCGGCGACGGCGAGAAGTTCGCGTCATGGTCCGCGCGCGTCGGCACCCCTCACGTGCAGGAAGTGCTCGCCGAGTACAAGGTCGTGCCGCAGTTCAACGAGAACCCGATGGCCTACGTCGACTGGGGCCAGACCAAGTTCTTCACCCTCGACGACATGGGCGAAGGGGAGTGCGCGGTCTGATGGTGCAGGCGACAAGCGACGCGATCGACGACTTGAAGGCGGCGTCCGCCGCGCTCGAGGGCCGGACGCCGCAGGAGATCCTGCGCTGGGCAGTCGACACCTACCAGCCCGGCCTCACGCTCGCCTGCAGCTTCGGCGGCCCCTCAGGCATGGTGCTCCTCGACATGATCATGGGCATCGACAAGGGCGTCGAGGTGTTCTACCTGGACACGGACTTCCTCTTCCCGGAGACCTACAAGCTCCGGGATCTGGCCGCCGCGAAGTACGGCTTCGAGCCGGCCGGCTACATGTCGCTCCTCACCCCGCAGCAGCAGGCGCAGAAGCACGGCGACGCGCTCTGGTCTCGCGACCCCGACGCCTGCTGCGCCATCCGCAAGGTGGAGCCCAACCGGCGCGCCCTCGAAGGCAAGCGCGCGTGGATCAGCGGCATCCGTCGTGACCAGGCGAAGAGCCGCGCCGAGATCGACATCGTCGAGTGGGACGAGAAGTTTGACCTCGTAAAGATCAACGCGTTGGCCGGCTGGACGGAGTCGCAGGTCTGGAAGTACATCCTGGACAACTCCGTGCCGTACAACGAGCTGCACGACCGCGGCTACCCGAGCATCGGCTGCACGCACTGCACGAAGGCAGTGGCGCCCGGCGATGACCCCCGCAGCGGTCGCTGGCAGGGCTTCGACAAGACGGAGTGCGGCCTGCACGTCCCCGACCCCGCGCCGAGCGAGGTAAGGGACGTCGCCGCCGAATGAAGTGAGTCAAGCTCCCCCTCTCCACGCACCTGGGGAGAGGGGGTCGGGGGTGAGGAGCAAACAGTTGGAACAGCAGGGATTCACGATCTGGTTCACCGGGCTCTCCGGCGCCGGCAAGACGACCATCTCGGACGCCATCGAGCCGCTGCTGCGTGAGCGCGGCGTCAGCGAAGCTCGAGAAGCTCGACGGCGACGTCGTGCGCACGCACCTGAGCAAGGGCCTCGGCTTCAGCAAGGAGGACCGCGACACCAACATCCGCCGCATCGGCTGGGTCGCCGAAGTCCTCACCCGCAACGGCGTCTGCGTCCTCGCGTCCGCCATCTCGCCCTACCGCGAGATCCGCGACGAAGTGCGACGCAACGTCGGCAACTTCGTCGAGGTCTACGTCCGCTGCTCCATCCCGGAGCTCACCCGCCGCGACGTCAAGGGCCTCTACGAGAAGGCGTTGAAGGGCGAGATCGAGAACTTCACCGGCATCAGTGACCCGTACGAGGAGCCGCTGGATCCGGAGGTCACCGTCGATTCGGAGCTCGAGGAGCTGGAGGAGAGCGTCGCCAAGGTGATCGCCCGCCTCGAAGAGCTCGGCCACATCCCCGCCGCTGTCAGCGCCTGAGAAGATCGACCGCAATCGTAGGGGCGGCCTCACGTGGCCGCCCTCGTCATATGAAACGGATGACCCAATGACCGACGGACTGATCGAACCACACGGCGGCAAGCTCAACCCGCGCGAGGTGCGCGGCGACGCGACGAACGCGCTCGCCGACAAGGCGCGCTCGCTCCCGCAACGCATGCTCAACTCGCGCGAGCTCTCCGACCTCGAGCTGCTCGCCAACGGCGGCTTCAGCCCCCTCGATGGCTTCATGACGCAGGCCCAGTACAGGAGCGTCGTCGACACCATGCACTCTGCCGGACGGCCTCCCGTGGTCGATCCCCGTCACGCTCAGCATTTCGAAGGAGCAGGCCAACGCGTACAACGGTGACATCGCGCTGACCGACGGCGACGGCAATCCGCTCGCCGTCATGACGGTCGCCGAGGTCTTCGAATACGACAAGGAGCACGAGGCCGAGAAGGTCTACCGCACGACCGAAGACAAGCATCCCGGCGTCGCCGCCGTCTACGCCCAGGACGAACTGCTCGCTGGCGGCCCGCTGCAGGTGTTCCGCCGCCCCGCCAATCCCACGTTCCCGGAGTACCGCCTCGACCCGGCGCAGACCCGCGCTGCCTTCGCCGACCGCGGATGGAAGCGCGTCGTCGGCTTCCAGACACGCAACCCCGTCCACCGGGCCCACGAGTACATCCAGAAGGCCGCGCTGGAGATCACCGACGGACTCCTCCTCCACCCCCTCGTCGGCGACACGAAGTCGGACGACATTCCCGCCGACGTCCGCATGGAGTGCTACAAGGTGCTGCTCGACAACTACTACCCGAAGGACCGCGTCCTGCTCTCGGTGCTGCCCGCCGCCATGCGCTACGCCGGCCCGCGCGAGGCCATCTTCCACGCCATCATGCGCAAGAACTACGGCTGCTCGCACTTCATCGTCGGCCGCGACCACGCCGGCGTTGGCAGCTACTACGGCACCTACGACGCGCAGCGCATCTTCGATGAGTTCGACCCGCAGCGCCTCGGCATCACGCCCCTGTTCTTCGAGCACACGTTCTTCTGCCGCCGCTGCGAGGGCATGGCCTCCAGCAAGACCTGCCCCCACGGCGCCGAAGAGCGCGTCTCGCTCTCCGGCACGCAGGTGCGCGAGTTCCTCTCGCAGGGCATCGAGCCGCCGCACGAGTTCTCCCGGCCCGAAGTCGCGCGCGTGCTGATCGCCGCGGAGCGCGCGAAGGTCTCGTGATGGAAGCGGGCCCCGCGCGCCCGGCCGTCCCCGTCGCCCCCGCGCTCGACGGCGATCTCGCCATCCCCGTCCCGCGCGTGCCGCGGCTGGTGCTGAGCTACCGGCTCGTACGTCGGCTCGCCGCCGTCTTCGTCGCGCTCGCCCTCTTCATCCTCTCGCTCCAGCTCATGAAGCGCGGCGCCACCGGCATCACGCCGATCCTCGACGCCCTCAGCGTCCACGGCGCCGTCAACTACATCGGCTTCGGCTGGCTCAACGCCTACATCCTCGGCAGCGGCTCGCCCGTCGCCTCCGTCGCGCTCACGCTCTTCAGCCGCGGCGTCCTCACCGACACCGAGACCTTCTTCATGATCAGTGGCGGCCGTCTCGGCGCGTCCTTCATCGTCCTCTTCGTCGGCTTCCTCTACTACGTCCGTGGCCGCCGCGAGCCGGACGGCCTCTACATCGGTGCCGTCGCGCTCATGACCACGGCCGCCGTCTACGCGCTCGGCATCCCGCTCGGCTACCTGTTCCTCAAGAGCGGTTGGTTTGACGGCGTGCGCTTCGGCTCGCCGGGCCTCATCAAGGGCGTCAACGACGCCTACGCACCGGCCGTCGACTTCTTCGACGGCTTCCTCCCCCTGCTCGGCCTCTTCGCCGCCGGCGTCGTCGCCGCCGTCGTCTCGCTCAAGTTGTTCGACGCCGCCCTCCCCACGCTGGAGTCGACCGACGCCCGCTTCCAGCGCGTCGTCGAGTTCTTCCACCAGAAGTTCACGATGTTCGTCCTCGGCATCGCCATCACCGTGCTCACGGTTTCGGTCGCTGTCTCGCTCACCATCCTCGTGCCCCTCTCCATGAAGGGCATCGTCCGCCGCAAGTACATCATCCCCTACGTCATGGGCGCCCAGATCGGCACCTTCGTCGACAAGCTCTTCGTCACCCTCCTGCTCGACGCGCCCCGCGCGTTCACCATCATCTTCAGCGAGATGGTCGCCGTCCTCGCCGTCTCGACCCTCATCCTCGTCTTCGTCTTCGACCCCTTCCGCGAGCTCATCCTCGCCGCCGCCAACCGCGCCACCGGCAGCCGCCGCGGCTTCGCCCTCTTCCTCGGCGTCATCTTCGTCATCCCCCTCATCCTGCTCTTCGCGTGACGGGTTGACCCGCGCATGGCCAGCGGGCGTATGATGAAGGCGATGACGATCGACCGCAAAGCCGATACCGAGATCACTGAGGCGGAACTCGCCCGCGAGTACGCGCTCTTCGACGAATTGATGCTGCGCTGGCCCGACCACTGGTTCGTGATCGTCCGTGGTGAGCTCATTCACTCCGCTGATCCTGACGAGGTCACTCGCGATCTGCGCGCCAGAGGCATCGGACTGGGCGAAGTATTGGTGCAGCGTTACCCGGGGTCGGGGCCGTATCGCACCCCTTGATTCGCGGGTTCGTCCGTGACCAGCAACCCTTCGTCAGGGCTGACGTATCGCTCCCCGGCACGGCGGGATCGGTGGTCGTGGAACTGCTCGTTGACACCGGCTCACACCTGACCATCCTTCCGCGCTCGATCTTCGACGCGTTGGGCGCGGATTCAGCCCCGCTTCTGACCTCTTCCAGGCGTGTCCGCGGCGTCGGCATCGGCGGCTCGCAGGACTACGCTCGGGTCCGGGCTGCAATCGCCTTCTCCCACGCCAACCCTCCGTTGCGCCCGTTTCCGATTTGGGTGGCGGTGCCGGTGCAACCGGATCATCGACTGGGCCCCGTGCTCGGCATGGATCTGTTGGCTGACTTCCGGCTAGTCGTGGCGATTCGAGAAGGTCAGGTTGAACTGGATCCGCTGTTCTGAGACGAACTTGCGTGTTCTGCCCGCCTCCAACCTTTCGAACCCTCCCCCACCCCCTTGCACCCCCCTTGACCCCCTCGCTATAATTGTTGATGTAATCGCTTAACTTTCAGGACAACCTCGGCAGACAGATTCAAAATGCGCATCTCAACCAAGGGTGACTACGGCGTCCGCGCCCTCATCGAGCTGGCCCACCACTACGGTGAGGGCACAGTCCAGAGCGCCACGATCGCCGCGCGCCAGCGCATCCCGGAGCCCTACCTGGACCAACTGCTGACGACCCTCCGCAAGGCCGGCTTCATCCGCAGCGTCCGCGGCCCGCAGGGCGGCCACGCGCTCATCCGCCGGCCCGACGAGATCCGCCTGAGCGACGTCATCCGCACGCTCGAGGGCTCACTGTCGCCCGTCTCCCACCTCCACGACGAGGGCCACCAGTGCCGCGCCGCGCACGAAGTCTGGCACGAGGTGGAGGAGGCGACGTGCAAGATCCTGGATGGCGTCACCATCGCCGACCTGGCCGCGCGTGAGCGCGAGTACGATGCCACGGGTGCCCGCTATGCCATCTAGCGCGAAGATCCGCCTGCAGCGAGAAGCCGGCATCGCCGAAAGCGTGCTCGACCTCGTCGGCTCGACGCCGCTCGTGCGCCTGAACCGCGTCGTGCCCGAAGGCGCCGCGGAGGTGCTCGGCAAGATGGAGTCGCTCAACCCCGCCGGCAGCGTGAAGGACCGCATCGCCCTCTCGATGATCGAGGCGGCCGAACGCGACGGCGCGCTCAAGCCCGGCGACACCATCGTCGAGCCGACCTCCGGTAACACCGGTATCGGTCTCGCGATGGTCGCGGCGGTGAAGGGCTACAAGCTCATCCTCACCATGCCTGAGGACATGAGCGTCGAGCGGCGCCGCCTGCTCACGCGGTTCGGCGCCCAGCTCGTCCTGACGCCGGCCATCGAGGGGATGAGCGGCGCCGTGTACGCCGCGCAGGAACTGGTCGAGAAACACCGCTACTTCATGCCGCAGCAGTTCAACAACGCCGCCAACCCTGAGGCGCATCGCGAGACAACCGCGCGCGAGATCCTGCGCGACACCGCCGGCCGCCTCGATGCATTCGTTGCTGGCGTGGGCACCGGCGGCACCGTGACCGGCGTCGGCGAGGTGCTGAAGCAGGAGCTGGGCAGTGTGCACGTCGTCGCTGTCGAGCCGTCGCGATCGCCCGTGCTGGCGGGCGGCAAAGCCGGCATCCACGGCATCCAGGGCATCGGCGCCAGCTTCGTGCCCGGCGTGCTCAACCGCGATGTCTGCGATGAGCTGATCCAGGTGAAGGACGAGGACGCCTTCGCGATGGCCGCGCGGCTCACGCGCGAAGAGGGATTGCTCGTCGGCATCAGCGCCGGCGCCAACGTCTGGGCGTCGATCGCCGTCGCGAAGAAGCTCGGCGCCGGTAAGCGCGTCGTGACGATGCTCTGCGACACCGGTGAGCGCTACCTGAGTGTTAACTTGTAAATAACTAGCGAGTCTCGGTACGATTTCGATCCGCATGGGGAATGGACAGGGAATAATGGAACACGGACATCTGCACATCGACCGCACGACCGGCGTCATTGACGAGATGAGCCGCCGTTCGCCGTACTCCGGAGGGAGCGCAATGCCCGCCGTCTCCGTCTACATCCCCACGCCGTTCCGGAAGTTCGCCGGCAACCGCCAGCACGTCACCGCCGAGGGCAGCGACGTCGCCGAGGTGCTTGCCAACCTGGACAAACAGTTCCCCGGCTTCCGTGACCTCGTCTTCGGCGCGGGCGGCACGGAGGTGCCCCGCCACATCAACATCTACGTGAACAAGACGGAGATCAGCGCCCTCGACGGCGTGACGACGAAGCTCAACGACGGCGACGAAGTCGCCGTGATCCCGGCCATGGCCGGCGGCTCAGGCGACGAGCCCGAGCGAAAGCGCATCGGCGCGCTTACGGCAGAGCAGGTGAACCGGTACTCGCGCCACATCATCATGCCGCAGGTCGGCCCTTCCGGGCAGCGCAAGATCATGGAGTCCAGCGTGCTCATCATCGGCGCCGGCGGCCTCGGCTCGCCCATCGCCGTCTATCTCGCGCTCGCCGGCATCGGCAAGATCGGCGTCGTCGACTTCGACACGGTCGACATCTCGAACCTGCAGCGCCAGATCCTCCACCAGAACGCCGACATCGGCAAGTCGAAGGCCATCTCCGCAAAGGAGACCATCAACGCCTACAACCCGGACGTCGAAGTCGTGACCTACCAGGTGCCGATTACGTCGGACAACGCCTTCGAGATCATCAAGCCATACGACTACGTCATCAACGGCGCCGACAACTTCGCCGCGCGCTATCTCGTCAACGACGCCTGCCACTTCCTGAAGAAGCCGCTGGTCGATGGCTCGATCCTGCTCTTCGAGGGTCAGGTGACGGTGTACCTGCCCGGACAGGGCTGCTACCGCTGCCTCTACCCCTCCCCGCCGCCTCCCGGCATGGTGCCGAGCTGCGCGGAAGCGGGCGTGCTCGGTGCGCTCTGCGGCACGGTCGGCACGATCCAGGCGACGGAAGTGCTGAAGCTCATCCTCGGCGTCGGCGACTCGCTGCACGGCCGCCTGCTGCTGTACGACGCACTCGCCATGGAGTTCCGCCAGGTGCGCATCCGTCGCGACCCGCACTGCGTCCTCTGCGGCGAAGAGCCCACGGTGACGGAGCTCATCGACTACGAGGCGTTCTGCGGCGGCGCCTTCGGCCACACGAACGAGGAAGAGCAGAAGGCGATGGACGCCGCGAAGGCCGTTCGCGACAAGGCGCAGGTCTGACCGGAACTACGAACCACTGAGTGCGGACAGGGGACACACATGGCCGTCAAGGTAAAAGTGACATCGGTGCTGCAGAAGGTGACCGGCGCCAAGGTCGTCGAGGGAGACGGCGGAACCGTCGCCGAGCTGCTCTCGAACCTGGACACGTCGTACCCCGGCTTCAAGCAGCAGATCATGCAGGAGGGCCACCTGCATCGCTTCGTCAACATCTACCTGAACGACGAGGACATCCGGTACCTCGACCAGCTCGACACGCGCGTGAAGGACGGCGACACCATCTCCATCCTCCCGGCGCTGGCCGGCGGCTAGCCGGACTGGAGACGCGAGCATGAGCGAGGCCACGACACAGGGGGAGACCGTCAACGGCGTAGACGTACAGCTCGCGCGCAACGGCAAGCTCTCCTACGTCCAGATCCCCGCGCTCGACGTCGACCGCTCGGCCGCCTTCTACACCGCCGTCTTCGGCTGGAGCAGCCGCGACGACCAGAACCCCGCGCATCGCTCGTTCGCCGACACGAGCGGCGACCTGATCGGCGCCTTCATCACCGGCCACGCCATCTCGCGCGATCCCGGCGTGCTCCCCTACGTCTACGTCGACCGCATCGACGACACCGTCGCGAAGATCGAGGCGAACGGCGGCGAGATCGTCCGCGCCCCTTACCCGGAGGGTGAACTCTGGATCGCGACGTTCCGCGACCCAGCCGGAAACGTCATCGGCGTCTGGCAGGCGGGGCCGCGATAGCCATGCTGTACGAGAACCTCATCGACGCCATCGGTAACACCCCCCTCGTCGAGATGACGCGGATGAGCCCGAAGCCCGGCGTCCACCTGTACGCAAAGCTCGAGGGCCAGAACCCCAGCGGCAGCGTCAAGGATCGCATCGCGAAGTACATGATCGAGGACGCCGAGCGTCGCGGCGTCCTCACGAAGGACCGCATCGTCCTCGAGCCGACGTCCGGCAACACCGGCATCTCGCTCGCCATGATCTGCCGCATCAAGGGCTACCGTCTGAAGGTCGTAATCCCGGAGAGCGTCAGCGCCGAGCGCACCGAGCTGCTCACGGCGTTCGGCGCCGAGATCGTCTACTCGGACGGCGTCCGCGGCACCAACGGCAGTATCGAGATGGCCAACCAGATCGCCGCCGAAGACCCCGCCTACTTCATGCCGTACCAGTACGGCAACGAGATGAACCCCCGCGCCCACTACGAGACCACCGGCCCGGAGATCCTGCGCGACCTGCCCGAGATCGACGTCTTCGTCGCCGGCATGGGCACCGGGAGGCACGCTCACCGGCACCGGCCGCTACCTCAAGGAGAAGAAGCCCGGCGTGAAGATCGTCGCCGCCGTCCCGCACCCTGGCGATCTCGTGCAGGGCCTGCGCAGCCTGGAAGAAGGCTTCATCCCGCCCGTCCTCGACGAGAGCATCCTCGACGGCAAGATCGTCGTCGATTCCCACACCTCCTTCGCGTCATCGAAAGAGCTGACGCAGAAAGAAGGCATCTTCGCCGGCATCTCCGCCGGCGCGGTCGTCAAGACCGCCCAGCGCGTCGCCGAGCGCCTGGACGCCGGCAACATCGTCTGCCTCTTCGCCGACGCCGGCTGGAAGTACCTCAGCACCCAGCTCTGGACCACCGACTACAAGGACCTCCCGAGCGACATCGAAGACAAGATCTGGTGGTAGCCGGCGTTCATCGGCAGCGCATCCCATCGGTGCATCGGCCACCCTTTTTCCAATAGACTCTGCGTGTAGCCAGCCGGTTGGACAGAGGATCTATGGATGTCGCCCCCGCACCAGAACGGATGTCTCCGGTGGCGCCGTCGCTCGACCCCAGCGCGCCGCTGATCGTCTCCCGCGGCCTGACCAAGCGCTACGGCACCGTCACCGCCCTCGACGCCCTCGACCTGGATCTCGCCCCCGGCATCATCGGCCTCGTCGGCGCGAACGGCGCCGGCAAGAGCACCTTCATCAAGCTGCTGCTCGGCCTGCTCGAGCCCACCTCCGGCTCCGCGCAGGTGATGGGGCTGGACGTGGCCCGCGACGGCCCCACCCTGCGTCAGTTCGTCGGCTACATGCCGGAACACGATTGCCTGCCGCCCGACGCGACGGGCACGGAGTTCGTCTCCCACATGGCGCAGATCAGCGGCCTCCCGCGCGCCGCCGCCCGCGAGCGCACGTCGGAGATCCTCCGCCACGTCGGCCTGTTCGAGGCCCGCTACCGCCAGATCAACGGCTACTCCACCGGCATGAAGCAGCGCGTGAAGCTCGCGCAGGCCCTCGTGCACGACCCGCGCCTCGTCCTCCTCGACGAGCCGACGAACGGCCTCGACCCCCAGGGCCGCGACGAGATGCTCGTCCTCATTCGCCGCATCGGCACCGAGTTCGGCGTCGCCGTCATCCTCTCCTCGCACCTGCTCAGCGAGATCGAGCGCGTCTGCGACCACCTCGTCGAGATCGAGGACGGCCGCCTCGCCCGCTCCGCGCCCATGGCGGAGCTCACGGCCACCACCAGCGATCTCGTCGTCGAGGTCGAGGGCGATAGCGCCGTGCTCGCCGAATATCTGCGCCGACGCGGCGCCACTGCCGAGCAGCGCGGCCGCTACCTGCTCGTGCACCACGCCGACGACAACGTCTTCGACTGGATTCGGGACGGCATCGTGGAGCACGACATGGGCCTGATCCGCCTGGATCGGAACCGCCGTCGCCTTGAGGAGCTGTTCGACGTGGAGCCTGCCGCCGCCGGCGGAGGTGCTGCCCGTGGCTAACCAGGGTTCCGGCAGCATCTACGAGCTGGGCTACCAGCGCTACGCGGGCGCCCGGCTGGGACGCCGGCACGCGGTCTGGGCGCTTTACACGCAGAGCCTCCGCAGCGTCTTCGGTCTCGGCCGCTCCGGTTGGGCGAAGCTGTTCGCGTTCGGGCCGCTCGCCATCGCGCTGCTGCCGGCCGTGATCCAGCTCGGCGTCGCCGCCGTTGCTCCGGCCGACCTCAACATCGTCAAGCCCGAGGACTACTACGGCGTCATCCAGCCGCTCCTCGCCGTCTTCTGCGCCTTCATCGCGCCCGAGCTCATGGGCCGCGACCAGCGCACGAAGACGCTCTCGCTCTACTTCTCGCGCGCCCTCCGCCGCGAGGACTACGCGCTCGCCAAGTGCGCAGCGATGGTGACGGCCATGCTCGGGATGACCCTCGTGCCGCAGCTCCTGATGTTCTCCGGCAACATGAGCGCCTCCACCGACGTCGGCGGATACCTGCGCGACAACTGGCAGGATCTCCCCGCCATCGTCGCCAGCGCCCTCCTCCTCTCGTCGCTCGTCGCCGGCATCGGCCTCGCCATCGCCTGCCAGACCCCCAATCGTGCCTACTCCACCGTCGCCATCGTCGCCGCTTTCCTCCTCAGCACCGGCATCGCTACCGCTGTCTTCGAGGCGGCGGGCGCACGCACGGGAAGGCTTGCCCTGCTCCTGAGCCCGTTGCACGTCGCGCAGGGCTTCACGCTCTGGATCTTCGGCTCTTCGCCGAGCTTCAGCGACGACAGGCAGCTGTTCGAAGCCAACCTCAACGGCTCCGTCTATGCGCTCGATGCGGCGCTCATGGCCGTCGTCTGCCTCCTCATCATCCTCCGCCGCTACTCGAGGGTCTCCGTATGACGGATGGTGCTGTCCCGCACGGCGTCGTCGAGGCGACGAACGTCTCCCGCTGGTACGGCAACGTCGTCGCCGTCAACGACGTCTCGTTCTCGCTCGGCCCCGGCATCACCGGCCTGCTCGGCCCCAACGGCGCCGGCAAGAGCACCATCCTCCATATGCTCGCCGGCTTCCTCAAGCCGTCGTCGGGCACCGTCTGCATCGGCGGCGAGCCCACCTGGAAGGATCACGAGCGCCTCTACCGCACCACCGGCCTCGTGCCCGCGCTGGAAGGCGTGCACGCATTCCTCACTGGCCACGACTTCGTGCTCCTCAACGCGCGCCTCTACAACCTGCCCGATCCCGAAGCCGCCGCCCGCCGCGCACTCAACCTCGTCGGCATGGAGTACGCGGAGAACCGCAAGCTCGGCGGCTACTCCAAGGGCATGAAGCAGCGCATCAAGGTCGCCGCGGCCATCGTCCACGACCCCCAGGTCCTCCTGCTCGACGAGCCGTTCAACGGCACCGACCCCCACCAGCGTCTCGAGATGATGGATCTCCTCCGCAAGATGGCCGCCGACGGCCGCACCATCGTCTTCTCCTCCCACATCCTCGACGAGGTCGAGCGCCTCGCCGAGCAGGTGCTCGTCATCGTCGCCGGACGCCTCGCCGCATCCGGCGACTTCCGCGCCATCCGCCTGCTCATGACCGACCGCCCGCACGCCTTTACGGTGATGTCCAGTGACAACCGGAAGTTTGCGCAGGCGCTCGTCGCCGATCCAACCGTCGTCGCCGTCGATTTCACGAAGGAGGATGCCCTCACCGTCCGCACCGCGCAGTACCTCGCGTTCACGCGCCTCGCACCGCGCGTTGCCCGCGAGCAGCAGATCACGCTGCACGAGCTCGTCCCCACCGACGAATCGCTCGAGAGCGTCTTCTCCTACCTGGTGAACCGGTGAACCGCGCCATCTTCACCGTCACCCTGCGCGAGCTCACCGGCCAGCGCCGCTCCCTGCTGCTGGTGCTGCTCGCCATCGTGCCGATCGCGCTCGCCCTCATCTATCAGGCCGGCGACCGCGTCGACCCGCAAGACTGGGCCGCCAACGTCCTCATGCACGGCGTCGTCGTCACGCTCGTGCTGCCCCTCACCTGCCTCGTCCTCGGCACCTCCGCCCTCGGCACGGAGATCGATGACGGCACCGTCGTCTATCTGCTCACGAAGCCGATCCCTCGGTCGAGCATCGTCACCGCCAAGTTCGCTGCCTCCGCCCTCGTCGGCGCCACGCTCGTCGTCGTCTCTACCGCTGTCTCCGGCGCCATCGGCATCGCCGGCGCCCCGAGCCACGGCCTCGTCCCAGCCTTCACCATCGCCGTCGGCCTCGCCGCGCTCGCCTACACCGCGCTCTTCATCCTGCTCAGCGTCATGACAAGTCGCGCCCTCCTCGTCGGCCTCGCCTACGTCTTCGTCTGGGAGGGCGTCCTCACCAACCTCTTTAGCGCCACCGCCTACCTCAGCATCCGCGAGTACTGCCTCGCCATCGCCGCCGCCATCAGCACCATCAGCCCCGACGTCTTCAGCTCCCAGATCGGCGCCGGCTACGCCTTCCCCCTCCTCGCCGCCGTCACCATCGGCGCCCTCTACGCCGCCATCCTCCGCCTCCAGACCCTCGAGCTCTCGGAAGCTGAGTGAGCGGACGGCGAAGGCGAGGCGGTGATTCAGGCTGCTAGACTGGCGACACGGAGGCCGTCATGGACGATCTGTCGCTCATCACCGTCGATCCTCGGATCGCGCACGGACAGGCGTGCATCAAGGGCACGCGCATCCCGGTCAGCGTCATCCTCGATTGCTTCGCCGCCGGCATGTCCGACGCTGAGATTCTGACGGAGTACCCCACGCTGACCGTCGACGCCCTCCGCGCGGCGGCGTCATACGGTGCCCGCCTCGCGCGCGAGGAGATCGTGCGACTCGAATCCCCGAGCCGGTGAGGGCGAAGCTCGATGAGAACCTGCCTTCGCGCCTGGTCCGACTCCTCGCTGACCACGGGCACGACACCCATACGTTGTCCGAGGAGGGGCTGGCCGGGGCCACGGACGAACGTGTCGCCCAGCATGTTCGCGACGAGGACCGACTGCTTATAACCCTCCTGACCGAGGGTTCGCCGACATCCGCGCGTACCCTCCCGGAAGCCACCCGGGAATCGTCGTGCTCAGGCTCCCCGATCAACGGCCAATCTCCTTCGAGACCGCACTCGCGGCGCTGCTGGTGGAGCACGACCTTGACGCGCTGAGGGGCTGTATCGTGGTTGTCCAGCCCGGAATCGTTCGAATCCGCAGACCCGAGGGCTAACGCTTTCGAAGGGCCGCTTGCTAGACTTTCGCGAGTCCGCAATCTCCCCGTAACGAGGCTGCCACCATGGTCACCACCAACCGCCCCTTCGACCCCGACGCCCTCCGCGAGAAGTACCGCCAGGAGCGCGACAAGCGCCTCCGCGACGACGGCAACCAGCAGTACCTCGAGGTCAGCGGTGAGTTCGCCCACTTCGTCGATGACCCGTACGTCGAGCCCGGCTTCCACCGAGAGCCCCTGACTGACGACGTCGACGTCGCTGTGATCGGCGGCGGATTCGGCGGTCTGCTGGCCGGCGCGCGCCTGCGCGAAGCCGGCGTCAAAGACATCCGTATGATCGAGAAGGGCGGCGACTTCGGCGGCACCTGGTACTGGAACCGCTACCCCGGCGCCGCCTGCGACGTCGAGTCCTACGTCTACCTGCCCCTGCTCGAGGAGATCGGCTACGTCCCCGTCGAAAAGTACAGCCGCGCGCCCGAGATCCTCGCCCACAGCAAGGCCATCGGCGAGAAGTTCGACCTCTACCGCAACGCCTGCTTCCAGACGGAGGTCACGGAGCTGCGCTGGGACGACGAAGCCCTCCGCTGGATCATCTCCACCAACCGCGGCGATCGCATGCGCGCCCGCTTCGTCGTCATGGCGAACGGCCCCCTCCACCGCGCCAAGCTCCCCGGCATCCCCGGCATCGAGACGTTCAAGGGCCACTCGTTCCACACCAGCCGCTGGGACTACGCCTACACCGGCGGCTCGTCGCAGGGCAACCTCACCGGCCTCGCCGACAAGGTCGTCGGCGTCATCGGCACCGGCGCCACGGCCGTGCAGTGCGTCCCGCACGTCGGCGCCGCCGCGAAGCAGCTCTACGTCTTCCAGCGCACCCCATCGTCCATCGACGTGCGCGCCAACCGCCCCACCGACCCGGAGTGGGCCGCAAGCCTCCAGCCCGGCTGGCAGCAGCAGCGCATGGACAACTTCAACATCCTCGTGTCCGGCGGCTTCCAGTCGGAGGATCTCGTCAGCGACGGATGGACCGACATCATCCGCAAGCTCCTCGTCATGGTGCAGCAGAGCGAGAACCCCGACTTCTCGCCGGAAGCGCTCGGCAAGACGATGGAGCTGGCCGACTTCGAGAAGATGGAGGAGATCCGCGCCCGCGTCGACACGATCGTGAACGACCCCGCGACGGCGGAAGCCCTCAAGCCCTACTACCGCCAGTTCTGCAAGCGCCCCTGCTTCCACGACGAGTACCTCGACACGTTCAACCGCCCCAACGTCACCCTCGTCGACACCAACGGCAAGGGCGTCGAGCGCATCACCGAGCGCGGCGTCGTTGCCAACGGACAGGAGTACCCGCTCGACTGCATCATCTTCGCCACCGGCTTCGAAGTCGGCACCGACTACACCCGCCGCTCCGGATACGAGCTCTACGGCCGCGACGGTCTGTCTCTGACGAAGGCGTGGTCCGACGGTATCCGCACGCTCCACGGGTTCCACGTACGCGGCTTCCCGAACTGCTTCGTCATCAGCAACGCCCAGTCAGGCTTCACGGTGAACTTCCCCCACATGCTCAATGAGCAGGCGAAGCACGTCGCCTACATCGTCAAGCACGCGCAGGACCACGAGGTTCGCGCGCTCGAGCCCTCGCAGGAGGCCGAGGAGCAGTGGGTGCAGACCATCATCGGCCTCGCCCGCATGAACCAGGACTTCCTCGAGTCCTGCACGCCCGGCTACTACAACAACGAGGGCAAGCCCTACGAGCAGTCCGGCAGCGGCACCTCGTTCGGCCGCGCCCAGAACGGACCCTACGGCGGCGGCCCCATCGCCTTCGTCAAGATCCTCGAGGACTGGCGCGCCGACGGTACGCTCGCCGGCCTGGAGACGCGCTAACGCGTAGCCCTACGCCGTCAGCACCATCTTCAGCGCGCCGTCAGCCCGGCCGTCGAACAGCTCGTACGCCCGCGCGCCTTCGCTCAACGGCATCCTGTGGGAGATGAAGCGCTCCGGGTGCAGCCGCCCCGCCCGGACCAGCGGCACCAGCTGCGGCCAGTGGCACTGCACCGAGCACAGGCCGATCCGGAACGTCAGCGACTTCACGAACGCCAGCACCATCGGGAAGTTGAACTGCATGTTCTGGTTCACGCCGATCACCGACGTCGTCCCGCCCGGCCCCGCCAGCTGGATCGCCATCAGCACCGTCGCGTCCGCCCCCACCGCCTCCACCACGCAGTCCACCATCCGCCCCTTCGTCGCCGCGAAGATCTCCTGCACCGCCGTTGCGCCGTCCAGCGGCTCGGCGCCCATCGACTGCGCGATCGCCCGCCGCTCCGGCACGAGGTCGATCGCGAACACGCGGCTCGCGCCCATCACCGACGCGATCTCCACCGCCATCAACCCGATCGGCCCCAGCCCCACCACCGCCACGGTCTTTCCTGGCCCGATATCGGCGTTCAGGCAGCCAAAGTACGCCGTCGGCAGGTTGTCCGTGAGCATCAGCGCCTGCTCGTGCGTGAGCCCCTCCGGGATCCGCGCCGCGTTGAAGTCCGCTTTCGGAACGCGGATCAGCTCCGCCTGGCACCCCTGCAGCGCTGGCCCGACCCCGTAGACCCCCGCCCCCGCCGTCTCGCACCGGCCGACGTTCCCCGCCAGGCACGGCGCGCACGCCCCGCAGCCCACCGCCGCCGACAGCATCACCTTGTCCCCGGCCTTCAGTCGCCGCACCGCCGATCCAACCTCGACCACCGTGCCCACAGCTTCGTGCCCGACGGCGTAGCCCGTCTCCGGCGAGAACCCCTGCCCGTGGTAGATGTGCAGGTCGCTGCCGCAGATCCCGGCCATCTCCATCCGCACGATCGCGTCCTGGTCGTCGCCGGATTGTCGGTTCGTCCATGTCGTCGTACCGGATGTCACGCGGACCGTAGTAGCGCAGCGCCTTCACTGCATCCTCCCGAGCTGATCGTCCAGCACGCCAGCGTTCTCCTCTTCGCGGTCCGCCGCCGCCAGCAGCGCCGCCTTCGCCCCGGCGTCCGTCTCGCGCTCCGCCAGCGCCCGGTACACCGCCGCACCGCTTCGCTCCAGCGACGCCAGCAGCGCCTTCTGCTCCTCCGTCGACTTCCCCGTGAACAACGCCGCCAGCTGTTGCGCCGGGTCCGGCGCCCCCTCGAGCACGATCTGCGTCTGCGTGATCAGCGCCAGCAGCCGACCTTCCGGCCCGGTCACCCTCGTGTTCCACACCATCGTCCGCCGCCCGCGGTGCAGCGCCACGCACTCGCCGCGGATCGTCTCGCCCGTGCGCGCCGGCGCGAAGAAGTTTGTCTTCGACTCCACCGTCGTCGTCCCCGCGCCCGCCGGCAGGTTCAGCGACGTACCGACCGCGCCCAGCGTGTCCGCGAACGCCATGATCGCGCCGCCGTGCATGATCCCCGGCACCGTGCACAGCTCCGCCCGCACCGTCAGCTCCGCCACCAAACGTTCCCGCGTCGCCTCGACCATCCGCATCCCGAGGACTGAAGGAAACAGCCCCTTCGTCTGCTCCTGGAACCGCTCCAGCATCGTCATCCCGTCCTCCGTCGCTGAGTCCGCCGCCCGCGCTGGGTCGGCCCTTTCCCGGATTGAAGCAGGATTGGCGCCGAGGGGCGAGTCCGAAGACGTTGTCTACCAGTCCGGGACGTTCTCTCGTGCGTCGGGAGTGTTCGTGAGCCGGCGTTGGTGGCTCCCGTCGCGGTCCATCACGTACAGCTCGGCGTTGCCGTCTCGGTCAGAGATGAAGACCATCTGCTTGTCGTCCGGCGACGGATTCCCGTAGTCGTCCCGCGCCGGGTCCGTCGTCAGCCGAACGTCGTGCGCCCCCGTCGTGTCGTCCGACGAGAGATCGTGCGCGAACAGGTCGAGGTTCCCCCCGCTGCCGTACTCGTCCCCGCTGCTCGTCGCCGCATACGTCAGTGTCTTGCCGTCGTGCGAAAAGTGCGGACACGCGTCCGTCCCGCCTGTGTCGATGCGCGTGCGCACCGCGTTCGTCGTGACGTCCACCGAGTAGATGTGCGATTGCGGCGCGGGCTCTTCCGATGTGGCCTGCATGATCGCGGCGAAGTAGATCTCGTTCGGATCGGGAGACCACACCGGGAACTCCGCGAACGCGAACGGCCCCGCCGCCTGGCGTTGGTTCGTGCCGTCCGCATTCGCGATCCAGAGAGACCACGTGCCGTCCGGCGCGTCGCGGACGTACGTCAGGCGCCCGCCGTCCGGCGACACCTTCGCGCTCCACTCGCCGTTGTCGGGCGTGTCCGTCAGGCGCCGCACGTTCGACCCGTCCGCGTCCATCACGTAGAGGTCGTTCTTCGCCTGGCCGTCGCGCCGCGAGCTGAACACGATGTGCTCGTGGTCGGGCGAGCCACGCCGGATTGCCGTCGTACGTCGTGCCGTGCGTGAGCTGCCTCGTCGCGCCGGACCCAGCGTCGATCGTGTACACGTTCGTCGCGTCGCCCACCTGCGCTTCGTACACGATCAGATGTCGAGGTGTGCTGGACCCGCACGCCGAGGCCGACGCGGCCAGGAGACATGACACCAGTGCAGCCATGGCTGCCAAGACGCGATCGTGCGCCAACCGAACCTCCCGGCGGAATCCGTTCTCTGTTGTGCGCCGAGTGACGCGACGGGACGCCGTCACGATCGTGACGGCGTCCCGTTCAGCGTTACCGAATGCCGGCGATTAGCGCCGCCGTCGCGCTGCTCCGGCAAGCGACGTCCCGCCCGCGAGCAGGAGGACCAATGCCCCGCCGAGCGCAAGCCAGTTCACGCTCCGCGCGTCAGGTCCGCTGCCGGTGTTCGGCGGCTGCACGCCCTGCCCTCCCACGCCGCCGCCCGGCTCGCGTCGCCGTCGGGGGCGGTGGCACTGGCGTGTCCGTCGCCGGCGCCTCGGTCGCCGGTACCGGCGTGTCCGTCGCCGGCGCAGTGTTCGTCGGCGTCGGCGTCGCCGTGTGGACGACCGGCGGCACCGTGCACGTGGCCGTGGGGTCACCCGCCGATGTCGATGTCGCCGTCGCCGTCGGGTCCGGTGTTTGGTTGCCCTCCGCGGAAATATCGCCTGCCGTGATCGTTTGTTGGCCTGCGCACGAAGCCGATTGCGCGCTTGTCGCGACTGGAAGGCGTGTCCGTAGCATGACGCGGCTGTCGATCGCCGTCACGCTCAATATGAGCCGTATTGTTCGTACCACGTGTGTCCTCCTTGACTGTACTGAGCCGGTCTCGCGGCCCAGGACCTCCTCCAACATGGGGGCCTTAGCAGAGGTTACACGAACGGCCGTGGGTTGTCGCAACAGGAAATCGCGCTTCCGCCGCGCTTATTGGCCGAATTTCGTATTACGATCGTTCGAGATCCGCCCAGATCGTCTCGTCCGCGACATAACGTGCGCCGGACGTCCAGGTTAGCCCTTCCCGAGCACCTCCGGCGGGAGTGTCAGCCCCTCGCCCGTCGCCTGCGCGATCACCCCCTCATCCTCCAGTCGCCGGATCTCCTCCGCCGCCAGCCCCAGCCACGACGCGAGCACGCGCTCCGTGTGCTCGCCGACGTCCGGTGGCAGCCCTCGCACACCCCCCGGTGTCCGCGACAGCTTGACCGGCGTGTTCGAGATCGTCAGCGGCTTCTCCATCCGGGGATGCTGCAGCTCCACCAGCATGTCGCGCGCGCGGACCTGCGGCTGCGCCATCGCCTGCGGGATGTTGTTGAGTGCACCGCACGGCATGCCGATCGCGTCGAACTCCCCGATCCACTCCGCCGTCGTCCGTTGCGACAGCGCGTCGTTCAACATCGGCTCCAACTCTGCGTGGTGCCGCGTCCGCAACGCGCTCGTCTCGAACCGTTGGTCGTCGATCAGGTCCGCCCGGCCGATGATCGCGCAGAACAGCTCCCACTGGTTCGGCACCCCCCACGACAGCGCCAGCACCATGTACCCGTCCTTCGTCGGGAACGCCTGGAACGGTGTCGCCAGCGGATGCCGCGTGCCGATCGGCCCCGGCACGACGCCCGTCGCCGAATAGCGCACGATCGCGTTCTCCAGCACGGCGATCTGGCAGTCGAGCATGCTCACGTCGACCATCTGCCCCTCACCCGAACGCTCTCGCTCGTGCAGCGCCGAGAGAATGCCCACCGCCGTGAACAGGCCCGCGCTGATGTCGCCGAGCGACAGCCCCGGCCGCACCGGACGCCCGCCCGGCTCGCCGGTGATGCTCATCACCCCGCCCATCCCCTGCACGACGATGTCCAGCGCCGGCCGCAGCCTGTCAGGCCCCGTCTGCCCGAAGCCGGAGGTGGCCGCATAGATCAGCCGCGGATTGCGCGCGTGGAGCACGTCCCAGCCCAGCCCGAGCTTGTCCATCGTCCCCGGCGTGAAGTTCTCCATCACCACGTCCGCCTGCTCCACCGCGCGGAGGAACAGCTCCTTCCCGGCGTCGGTCCCCAGGTCGATGGCGATGCTCCGCTTGCCGCGATTGATGCTGAAGAAGTACGCGCTCTCTCCGTTGACGTGCGGCCCCGTCGTCCGCGCCACGTCCCCCCACGGCGGCCGCTCCACCTTCACCACGTCCGCCCCGAGGTCGCACAGCACCATGCTGGCATACGGCCCCGAGAGCACCCACGTAAGATCGAGAATCGTGACGTCGGACAGCGGACCCGCCATGAGACACTCCCTCCGGCCAGTGGCAACGCGTGCGAGCAAATCCTATGCCGCGCCGCTCCTAGGCTCTAGACGACGATGATCGGTCGGCCCAGCCTGCGCTACGCTTCGGGCATGGACGCGTGGAGAGATGCGTTGCGCGCGGCGCGCGAGGAGCTCGGCCTGAGCCGCGCGGAGTTGGCGCGCCGCACCGGCATGGCCGCCAGCACGATCAAGTCGTGCGAACTCGGCACCCGCCACCCCTCTCGGGACCGCCTGACAACGCTCATTGAAGCGCTCCACCTCTCCCAGGCCGAGGCGAACGGCATGCTCACTGCGGCGGGCTACGCGACCGACGCGACCCTCTTCCCCGGCGAGCGTTACCCGGCCTACTTCTACACTGTCGACGAGCTGCCTGCGGTCGTCGAGTGCGCGCCCTGGCCTGAGTTCGTCACGAACGACAACTTCGAGCTCGTCGCCGCGAACACGGCCGCATCCGCCGTGTGGGGCATTTCGTTCCAGGATGAGAGAACCGCCGCCTCGCGTGCGCAGCGGAACGTGCTGAGCGTGGCGAGCGACCGCCGCTTCGCCGATCGGATTCTGAACTGGGACGAGGTCGTGCAGATGATGGCGTCCGCGGCCAAGGCGAGACCCCGCGGCGCCGAGACGATCGACGCGCCCAATCCGTACTTCAACGAAGTCTTGGCGGAGTTCGCGCGCGGCGATCCCGCGTTCCTCGCGCGGCTCATCGCGGCGTGGAACGTTGCTCCGGCGGCGGAGCCCAAGTGCAGGTGGAGCTATCGTCTCACGTGGCGGGATCCGGAGTTCGGCGACATACGGTTTCTCGCGATCGTGAGCACGGCAAGCGAACCGGACGGGCTCGCATTCCAGGACTGGCATCCGGTCGATGCGGACAGCTGGACCGTGCTCGAGCGCGTCAAGCAGCGGTCGGCCTCCGGGCGATAGATGCGGCGCTCCCGCCGGGCGGGGCTGGGGGCGTCGCACCCTCGAACGACGCCACGCCACGCCCGGTCAGGAGCTCTGTTCGCCGGAGGCGGGTCCATCCGCAACGTAGATTTCTGGACGGCATTCGGTCAATCGCATAATGGACACAGTGTGTATCCATTGCGCGAACCAGCTCGATCTGGGAGATTCGTTACAGAATGTGCAGCCGTACGCGTTCGATTGCGGCTAGCGGCCCAACTTGTGAACCCCGTAACATAAAGACTGAACATGGCTCAGCGATCCTCCGAGTACGGCACTCGCTCCCGCGGCGACGCACCGCGCAATCGCGTCGTCCGCTTCCTCAACGTCGGCCAGATGCTGGCCCGCGTCTTCATCGGCTACAAGATCATCAGCTTCCGCGAGAAGCGTAAGGGTACCGACTGGGGAGAGCCGCGCCGCGAGCAGCATCACCGCTGGAGCGCTCGGAAGCTGTACGAGACCGCCGTCAAGAACCAGGGCCTGCTGATCAAGACCGGTCAGTTCCTCGGCACGCGCCCCGATGTCCTGCCCGATGCCTACGTCGACGTCCTGTCTGGCCTCCAGGACGAAGTCCCGCCCGAATCGTTCCCGAACGTCCGCGCCCACATCGAGCGCGAGCTGGGGCGGCCGCTACACGAGATCTTCGTCGAGTTCGACGAGCAGCCGGTCGCCTCCGCCTCCCTGGCGCAGGTGCACCGCGCCGTGCTGAAAGACGGCCGCGTCTGCGCCGTCAAGGTGCAATACCCCGGCATCGAGCACATCGTTCACATCGACCTCGCCAACATGTCGTTCTTCATCAGCGTGCTCAACCGCCTCGACCGCTCGATGGACTACCGCTTCGTCGCCGAGGAGATGCGCAAGCACATCCCCATGGAGCTCGACTTCATCAACGAGGGCCACAACGCGGAGCGCATCGCAGCCGATTTCGCCGGCGTCTCAGATGTCGTCGTCCCGAAGATCTACTGGGAGTACACCAGCCGCCGAGTCCTCACGATGGAGTTCATCGACGGCGTGAAGATCACCGACGCCGAGGCGATGCAACGCATCGGCGTCGACCAGTGGGAAGTGGCCAAGATCCTCGTGTTCGCCTTCGCCGAGATGATCGTGAAGCACGGGTTCTTCCACGCCGACCCGCACCCCGGCAACCTCATGGTGCTCCCCGGCCCGAAGCTCGTGCTCATCGACTTCGGCCAGGCGAAGGACCTCGGCCCCGCCTTCCAGGAGGTCCTCGTCCGCTTCACCCGCACCCTCCTCTCCAACGACAACGCCGCCATGGGCGAGGCCTTCCGCGAGCTCGGCTTCCGCACCAAGAAGGACGACGCCGAGGGCTACCAGCAGCTCGGCGACGCCTACGTCGGCCGCGTCGCCAAGCAGATGCAGGACACCGGTGCCGGCTGGGCCGAAGGCGAGGTCTTCCAGGAGTCCTACGAGGACGCCGTCGGCATCCTCAAGAAGAACCCCCTCACCGCCATGCCGCCCGAGCTGCTCCTCATCGGCCGCGTCTTCGGTCTGCTCAACGGCCTCAGCAAGACCCTCCAGGCCCGCACGAACATGCTCGTGGCCTTCGCCCAACTCGCCGATGAGATCGAAGCGGCGAAGGCGGAGGTCGCCGGCGAGCTCGCCGCAGTCGGCGTCGACGAGCGCACAACCCGCCGCCTCCTGGACTCCTGACCCAACTCGGCGGCCGCCTCTTCGATTGATCGCCCCTCAGCGCCGTCGTATTCTGCCCCCACCGACAGGAGATTGGAACGGAGTCACGCCTCATGGCCGATACGGCGCTCGCCGGCCTCCGCGTCGTCGATATCTCGCAGGGGATCGCTGGCCCCTACGCCACGAAACTGCTCGCCGATGCCGGCGCCGGCGTGCTCAAAGTTGAGCCCCCGGCCGGTGACTACACGCGTCGTCTCGGCCCGTTCCCCGCTGACCGGCCCGACCCGGAGGCCTCCGGCCTCTACCTCCACCTCAACACCAGCAAGCGCGGCATGACGCTCGACGTCTCCGTCCCGTCCGGCCAGGTCGTCCTCAAGAAGCTCCTCGCCAACGCCGATGTCTTCGTCACCGGCGAGAAGACGTCGACGCTGAAGGCGTGGGGCCTCACCTACGACGACCTCAAGTCGCAGTTCCCCGATCTCGTCGTCGCGCAGGTCTCCCCGTTCGGCGCCACCGGCCCCTACGCCGACTACGACGGCAACGACCTCACGGCCATGGCGATGAGCACCATCATGTACAACACCGGCGAGCCGGACCGCGAGCCGCTTGTCACCGGCGGCCTGCCGGGCGAATACATCGCCGGCGTGCAGCTCTGGATCGGCATCCTGGCCGCGCTCGAGAACCGCGCCCGCAACGGTGGCGGTGACCACGTCGACGTCTCGATGGCCGAGGCCGTCGCCGCCGCCGACGAATACAACGCCGCCATGTACGGCTTCCAGGGCGCCATCCGCCGTCGCTACTACTCGCGCCACATCTTCGGCTATCCCAACGACATCATGGCTTGCGCCGATGGCTACATCGTCGTGATCCCCGGCGCCTCGGGCTTCCCGTCGCCCCTCGCGCCCGACACCATTTCGCCGATGGCGCTCCTCCTGGAAGACGTGGAGCTCGACAAGAACCCCATGTTCCAGCAGATGGGCGAGCGCATGATCCGCTGGGAGGACTTCGAGGCCCTCATGTCGCCCTACCTGTCGACTCACAGCGCAGCCGAAATCGTGATGACCGCGCAGGCGCTCCGCCTGCCCTTCGCCTACGTCCCGACCGCCGCCGATCTCCTCTCCGACGAGCACCTGGCCGAGCGCGCGTTCTTCGTCCGCGTGCCCAACCCCGCTGACGGCGAGCTCACCATCCCCGGCGCTCCGTTCAAGATGTCGGAGACGCCGCTCACGGCGAGCCCCGCGCCCCGTCGCGGCGAGGCAAACGCCGCTGTCCTGCTCGACGAGTTGGGATACGAAAAGAGCGACCTCACCGTCCTCAGCGACCAGGGGGTGATATGACCGACGGCAAGCTCCCTCTGCAAGGCGTGCGCGTCGTCGATCTGGCGCAGGTGTTCGCCGGCCCCGCCTGCACCCGCATCCTCGCCGATCTCGGCGCCGACGTCATCCGCTTCGAGTCCGCCAGCCGCCTCGACGTCACGCGCAACCTGATCATCACCGACAACGACGGCCTCGATCACCACTGGCTCCGCGCCTCGTACTTCATCGTCCGCAACGCGGGCAAGCGCGAGATGGTCGTCGACCTGGCGAAAGAAGAGGGCCGGGAGATCATCCGCAAGCTCGTCGCCGGCGCCGACGTCGTCGTCGAGAGCTTCACGCCGCGCGTCATGGCGAACTTCGGTCTCGGCTACGATCAGCTCAAGCAGATCAAGCCGGACCTCATCATGTGCTCCCTTTCCGGCTACGGTCAGTACGGCCCCATGCGCGACTTCGGTGCCTACGGGATGGGACTGGAGCCCGCCTCCGGCATCTCCTCGATCACCGGTTACGAGGACGGCCCGCCGATTCGATCCGGACTCTCGTTCACGGACCCATACTCGGGCTTCGTCGGTGCCGGCGCGGTGCTCACCGCGCTCCAGTACCGCCGCCGCACCGGCAAGGGCCAGTACATCGACCTCTCGGAGCAGGAAGCCGCCATCCCCGTCATGGGCGCCGCCCTGCTCGAATACCAGATGACGGGCCGTCTGCCCGCGCGCATGGGCGACCGCAGCGAGTGGGCCGCGCCGCAGGGCTGCTACCGCTGCGCCGGTGACGACCGCTGGGCGGTGATCTCGTGTTCCGACGACGCCGAGTTCGCCCGTATGGCGCAGGCGATGAGCCACCCCGAGTGGGCCGAAGACGCCCGCTTCTCGACGCTGCTCGCCCGCCGCGAACACCAGGACGAACTCGACGCGCTGATCACGGCGTGGACGTCGCAGCGCGACCACTACGACGTCTTCCGCACGCTGCAGGCGGCGCGCGTGAAAGCCGCGCCCGTGCTCGACGGCAAGGAGATCTTGTTCGACGAGCAGTTCCGCGACCGCCACCACTTCGACGTCGTCGACCAACCCGCCGTTGGCAAGCGCCCTATCCAGCGCCACCTCGCAGCCAAGTTCACGCGCTTCGAAGCGAAGGCGCGCGGCCACGCCCCGCTGCTCGGCGAGCACAACGATGAGGTGCTCCGCGAGATCGGCTACTCCGAGGATGCGATCGCAAAGCTCAAGGAGGACGCCGTCATCGCCGACACGCCGAACCTCCCCGTGCCGCCACAGTTCATTTCGATGGCCCTCAAGCTCCCCTACGACCGCTACATCGAGCACCACATCCTGCAGTCCATCGAGCCCGACTACCGGGAGCAGCTCGGCATCGCGGAATGACCGGCGAGCGCTCGCCCCTCGACCTGCGCCCGGTGACGCTTGAGGGCCAGCACGTCCGTCTCGACCCGGTCTCGCTCGACCACGTGGACGGCCTGCTCGCCGCCGGGCGGGAAGAATCGATCTGGCGCTGGATGCCGCGGCGTCCCGTCACCCGCGACGACTTCCAGTCGATGGTCGAGCACGCCATGGCCGAAGGGCTACACGGCCGCGGCCTCACCTGGGCCACCGTCGCCCTCCCCTCGGGCGAGATCGTCGGCAGCACGTCCTTCCTCAACGTCAGCCCGCCAGACAACCGCCTCGAGATCGGCTCCACCTGGATCACGCCGGCGATGCAGCGCACCGCCATCAACACCGAGGCCAAGTACCTCCAGCTCCGTCACTGCTTCGAGGAACTCGGCTGCCTGCGGGTGGAGCTCAAGACCGACGCCCGCAACCTCAACTCCCAGCGCGCCATCGAACGCATCGGCGCCGTCCGCGAAGGCGTGCTCCGCAAGCACATGCGCACGCAGGGCGGCGTTCAGCGTGACTCCGTCTACTTCAGCGTCATCGCGGAAGAGTGGCCGGACGTAAAGCGCCGTCTCGAAACAATGCTCGGCCAGTAGCGCCGCGCCCCGCTTCCCGTCTCTCGCCTCACGCCTCTCCCTTCCGATACCCTCCCCCCATGCCGAACAGCGTCACCGTCCGCGTCCCGGCGACCTCCGCCAACCTTGGCCCCGGCTTCGACAGCATCGGCCTCGCGCTGGACGTCACCGAGGACGTCACGCTCGAGCTCGGCGAGCGCACTCGCTCGACCGACGGACTCGAGCGGCTCGTGCTCGATGCCGCCCGCTCCGCCTTTCGGCTGGCCAAAGTCGAAGTGCCCGAGCTCCGCGCGTCGGGCCAGCAGGCGATCCCCATCGGCCGCGGCCTCGGCGCCAGCGCCGCTGCCCGCGCCGCCGGCATCGTTGCCGCGAATGCGCTGATGGACAGTCCGCTTGACGACGCGCAGTTGCTGACCCTCGGCGCCGGCCTCGAAGGCCACGCCGACAACATGGCGCCCGCCCTCTTCGGGGGCCTGCGCGTCGTCGTGCGGGACGGCGATCACTACACCCACGTGCCCGCGACGATCGCGCCCGGCCTGAAGGTCGTGCTCTTCGTCCCCGACTTCGAGATGCCGACTGGAGAGAGCCGCAAGCTGCTCCCGACCACGCTTTCGAAAGAGGACGCCGTGCACAATATCGGCCGCGCCGCCCTCCTCGTCGCCGCCCTCGCCCGCGGCGAGTGGGCCGCGCTCGACCTGGCGACGCAGGACCGCCTGCACCAGCCCGCGCGCGCGAAGATCTTCCCCGCCATGTCCGATCTGTTCGCCGCCGCGAAAGACGCGGGCGCGCTCTGCGCCTACCTCAGCGGTGGCGGGTCGACGATCGCTGCCTTTGTGCTCGAAGACGAGGAGCGCATCGCCGCCGCGATGCTGGCCGCCGGTCAGGCGCGCGGCTACTCCGGGCGGACCCTCGTCGCGCGGCCGCGAGACAAGGGCACGGAGATTCTGACCACCGGCTGAACGTACTGTCGCCCCGGGAAACACCGAAGCCCGGCTTCCTTGCCGGGCTTCGGTGACTCGCCGGGACTACGGGCTGGCGTGTGCGGACGCGTCGCGGGGAGACCCGCCGCACACAGCCCGCAATCAAGGGTGCGCGCCGTCCGTGCGGCGGGGAAGACGCACGAAGGTGGGGCGCACCTGCACGCTGAAACGGTTCGCCCTTACGGGCTCCAGGCTCGCCAGCCGCTGGCCGAGCTGCTGTGGCGTTCCGGGTCGCTCTCGCTGCGTTCCTGTGCGGGTCATCATCCTGCCTCCGTGTTGTCTCGCATTGGCGGCGCGCCAACGCACAACAACATCATGGCAGACCGGCGTGTGAAATCGATTGCAGGAGTGTGACGCTGGTGTTGAATCTCTGTAACAGAGCGTTCGCTTAGCTAGGCGGCCTCTCGCACGCAGTTCCGCCCCGCCTGCTTCGCCGCGTAGAGCGCGCCGTCCGCCGCCGCGATCAGCGCGTCTTCCCGCTGCGCGTCTTCCGGGAAGATCGCGATGCCGATGCTGACGCTTGTTCCGCTGGTCATGACCGTCGTCCGCAGCCGCTCCGCGAGGCCCCGTGCCTGCTCCCGCGTGCTCCCGGGCGCCACCACGATGAACTCGTCCCCGCCGAACCGCGCCACCAGGTCGTCCCGCCGCACCACCGTGCGCATGTGTGCGGCGATCTCGCGCAGCCGGTCATCGCCCACCGGGTGCCCCTGCTCGTCGTTGATCTGCTTGAAGTGGTCGACGTCGATCAACATCAACGCCAGCGGCTTCCGCGCCTCCACCGCATCGCCCAGCCTGGACGAGTACATGTCGTGGAACTGCCGCCGGTTCGGCAGACCCGTCAGCGAGTCCGTCACGGCCAGGTCGGAGATGATCCCCCGCAGCCGCTGCTCGCCCCCGGCCACCACCCACGCGTTGATCCCCATCATCTGCATGCACACCAGCACCACGACGACGTACGCCCACGACACGTCGTACCCGTACCACTGGATGACGAACGCTGTCGCCAGGTAGTTGAACCCCACCCAGGAGGCGAACGCCACGATGCCCCGCGTCGAAGCCAGGTGTGCGATCGCGACCAGGCTGATCAGGTACACCGACCACACGGGGCTGCGCACGTCGTGCAGCGCCACGAGCACCGCGCTCACCAGCGCCACGTCGAGGTACCGGATCGCGGCGATCAGCATCCCGTCCGTCCGCGCGTCGTCGAATCGCAGCCACGTGACGATCAGCGTCGACGTCAGCATCATGCTGCCGCTGAGCAGGAAGGCCGGCATCGATACGTCCAGCACGTGCGTCAGCGTCAGCGAAGCGTAGGCAACGAGCAGGATCCACCGCAGCGCGACCATGCCGCGCCGGAACGCGCGGTCGTCCAACCGCGCTTCGGTCGCCCTCTGCGATAGCTGCGCCGTACCCGCCTCGCTCTCTCTCACGTTCAGATATCGGCATTCGGCGCACGTCAGTGAATCGTTCCTCGCCCTTCTGGCCGGTATGATGGGCTGCCCCGCTGGAAAGGAGCCGCAACGTGGACTCGCCTGTCGCGACCCTCGTCGACGAATACGTCGCCTCCACCAACGCATACCAGCCGGTCGGCGCCTCCACCCGCGGCTTCCACGATCACGATGGCCGGCTCGGCGATCGCTCCCGCTCCGCCATCGAAGACCGCATGCGCGACGTGCGCGGCCTCCTCGACCGTCTCCGCTTCATCGACCGCGCCACCCTCGCCGCGAACGATGTCTACGACGCCGACCTCCTCGAGCGTCGCCTCAAGTGGGAACTGACCGACTTCGAGCACGTCCGCTCGTGGCAGCGTTCGCCCGGCGCCTACCTCGCCACCATCGGTGGCGGCTGCAACGGTCTCGTCATCCGCGATTTCGCGCCGCTCGAAGACCGCATCGCCTCACTGACGTCGCGCCTCGGAGACGCGCCGGCGCTGCTCGCTCAGGCGAAGCGAAACCTGGCCGATCCCTCGCTCTACCACGTCGAAACCGCGATCGAAGCCGGCGCCGGCATGCGCGCGCTCTTCGAACACGACCTCCCGAAAGCCGCCGAAGGCGTCAGCGACACGGCCGCGCGCGAGCGCTTCGAGGAAGCCAACACGACCGCCCTCGCCGCCGTCGACGATTTCGTCGCCTGGATGAAGGCCGAACTCATGCCGAAAGCCCGCGACGATTTCGCCTGGGGCGCCGGCATCATGGGACGTCTCCTCAGCGAGACCGACTCCATCGACGAACCCATCGACGTCCTCATCCGCCGCGGCGAAGAGGACCTGCGCGCCCACCAGGCGCGCCTCAAGGAAGTCGCCGCGAAGATCGATCCGAAGTCGAAGCCCGTGGAGGTCGTCGATGCGGTCTCCCGCGATCACCCCGCGCCCGAAGAGCTCCTGCCCCACGTCGCCGGCCTGCTCGAGGAGCTCCGCCAGTTCAGCGTCGACGCCCGCCTCTGCACGATGCCCACGGACGTCCGCATCGCCGTGAAGGAGACCCCCGGCTTCTCCCGTATGACCACGCAGGCCGCCTGCAGCACCCCCGGCCCATTCGAGCGCGTCGCGAAGGAGGCCTACTACTACGTCACGCCCCCCGACGCCGCCTGGCCCGCCGAGCGCACGGAGTCGTACCTCAAGTTCTTCAACCGCTGGAGCATTCCCGGCGTCACCGCGCACGAGGCCTACCCCGGCCACTACGTCCACCTCACCTACCTCCATCGCGCGGAAAGCGTGCTCGGCCGATACCTCATGTCCATCACCCCCGTCGAGGGTTGGGCGCACTACGTCGAGCAGCTCATGATCGAGGCCGGCTACGGCAACGGCGACCCGCGCATCGAGCTGATGCAGCTGCGCGAGGCCCTCCTTCGCCTCTGCCGCTATCGCTGCGCCTTCGGCCTCCACGCCGAGGGGTGGGACTACCAGCGCGCCGTCGACTTCTTCGTGAAGGAGGGCTTCGCCACGCCCATCATCGCCGAGCGCGAGACCCGCCGCGGCATCATCGGCCCCAACTACTACGCCTACACCATGGGCAAGCACCAGATCCTGCGTCTGCGCGACAAGCTCCGCGCGAAGCAGGGCGCCGCCTTCGACCAGACGCGCTTCCACGACGAGTTCATGCAGCTCCCCTACCCGGTTTCGACGATCGAGCGCATCATGCTCGGTGGCGCTTGATGGACGTCCTCACCGGCTCCATCTCCACCTACGTCTTCTCGATCGTCCGGTCCCGCCCCTCGTTCCTCCTCCTCCTCCGCGCCCCCCATCTGCCGCACGCCGGCACGTGGCAGGCCGTGCACGGCATGATCGAGCCCGGCGAGAAGGCCACGGCCGCCGCACGCCGCGAGATGACCGAGGAAACCGGCCTGGCGCCCGCCCGCTTCTTCAAGACGGACTTCGTGGAGACCTTCTACAGCGAGGCCACCGACGCCGTGCACCTCGTCCCCGTCTTCGCCGGATACGTCGAGGGAGCCCCCGCGGCCACGCTCTCCGAGGAGCACACCGCGTGGGAGTGGTGCACGCTCGACGAAGCCGTCCGCCGCTTCGTCTGGCCGTCGCAGCAACAGGCCGTCCGCATCATCGCCGCCGCCGTCTCCAGCTGGCCCGACCTCGCCGTCGGCATCACCGAGCTCCAACCGTAACGCTCCCGCGGGCAACCACTGTCCCCGTGTACGACGACGGCGACCCCTACCCAACTGCACGGACGGCTCTTGCCTCGTCTGCAAGCCTCGGCCCGTCTGGGAACCGTCCCCGTGCCATCGGCGGGAGTGCAGAGAGCGCAGCGCCCTCTGCCGGGGGGCTCCGGGGGGTGTCCCCCCGGAAGTCTTGTGTTCAAGTGAGGGCGGAGCAGCCCGCAGGGATGCGCAGCCCGCTGCTCGATGCCGCCTTCTAGCCCTCAGACCAGACATCTTCCCGCTGGAGGGCGGAATACCGCCCGCCGATACTCTCTGGGGACGCTCAGTAATACGGATTGTACGCAGGACTCGCACGTCCTCGATACGAGGTGGCCAGTGTCACCAGCTAAACTCGGACTTCTCGCGCTCTCGCTCTTTGCGGTGGCGGCCACGCTTGGCTTCCAGAGCTGCGGCCAGTCGCAGACGCCCCGCCGAGCAGGAATATCAGAGATTCCTCGATTGCGGTGAAGCGCGCGCCCCAGTAAGGCTGGACGCCCTACTGCCTGGGCCGGAGCTTCACGGCGGGTGGCGAGACCTTCGAGCGCCCAGGTGTGCCCGAGATCGGCGGCACGCTCGAAAGCGGCGGGATTAATCTGTGTTACGTTTCCTCGCAAATCAACTCCAATCTCTCTGTGTCCGTCTACAGTCCTGCTGCTTCGAGTTACGAAACTGAGCACGGGCTTGATGCCTTTCCTCCTAGTGTTTATTTCTTATCTGTCTCCATCGTAAGATTTTTGTGCACGCTTTATGTGTCCCTAGTATCAGTCTTCGTTTTCTCTCATCTTCTCTTCTACTTTCCTCTCTTCTACACATTTATTCTCAGTCAGCAAGAATCGTGAGTTAGAGGTTCGTAGTAATACCGACTCTAACCCGCTCTCTGACTAAGCAACTTTCCTCGGCGTCCTTCAGAACATCCGGCTGTACCCGCAATGATCGCAAAGCACGCCATCCGCATCGTTGCCCTCACGGCCGTTCTCCTCGCCACGGTCATGGTGCTTGGCTTCCAGATCTGCGGCCAGTCGCAGGCCCCCGCCGAGCAGGACTATCAGAGGTTCCTCGATGCGGTGAAGCGCGCGCCCCAGGAAGGCTGGACGCCCTCTGGCGGGGGCGGAGCTTCGCGGCGGGTGTCGAGTCCTTCTAGAGCCCCGTGGTGCCTGTGATAGGTGGAACAATCGAAGGCGGCGTCATCTTCATGTGGTACATCTCTACTCAGTACCCCGTGAATCTCCTCGCGTACGTCTTCAATCAGGCGGCGTAGACCGCAGCGATCGCACACACGCAATCGCTGCTCGACGCGGCTTCGAATCTTTGACCTTTACTTTCTCCTGTCACTCCTTCACACTTTATATCTCGCGATTGCTTACTTATATTTTCTTCTACTCCCGGCTCGACTTGCTTTTTGCGATACGACTATTTCATTCATATCTTGAGATATTCTTTCGCAAACTCAAATCTCTACCTGAGCCCGCTCACGGTCGAAGCTACGTTTCTCTTCTTCCTTCATAACCTCTACCTCTACCCCCAGTGACTCTTATCACTCCTTTCTCGCTTCTATCTCTCGTCCTTCTCCGACCTCCTACCTATCCTCCAACGACCCAACCTATCCCCTGTCCCCTATCACCTGTAACCTCAAAACCATGGATCTCGGCATCATCGGCTTCCAACGCTCCGGCAAGACCACCATCTTCAACGCCGTCACGAAGGGCCACGCGCAGACCGGCGCGTACGGCGCCGGCGTCCAGCCCAACATCGGCGTCGTCAAGGTCCCCGACGAACGCCTCGACAAGCTCGCGAAGCTCTTCGACCCGAAGAAGTTCACCCTCGCCGACATCCGCTACATCGACTTCCCCGGCGAGGCCTTCAGCGACGGCCAGGGCCCGCCCGCGCAGTTCCTCGCACAGCTCGCCCGCTGCGACGCCCTCATCCACGTCGTCCGCTCCTTCGCCGACGAGACCGTCCCCCACCCCCAGGGCTCCGTGGACCCGGCCCGCGACGCGTCCGCCATGGAGCTCGAGCTCGCCTTCGCCGACGCCGCCTTCATCGAGAAGCGCCTCGAACGCATCGAGGCATCGATGCGGTCCGTGAAGGTCGGCGAGCGCGACGCCGCCGAGCGCGAGACGTCGCTCCTCAAGCGTTTGAAGGAGGGCCTCGAATCGGACACGCCGCTTCGTGACCAGCCGATGTCCGACGAAGAGCGCAAGATGCTGGTCAACTACCAGTTCCTCACCGACAAGCCCCTCCTCATCGTCCTCAACATCGACGAAGCCGACGCCGCCCGCACCGCCGAGATCGAGGCCACGCACGCCGCCAGCGTCAAAGGCGGCCACGCCGCCATCGCCGCCATCAGCGGCAAGATCGAGCAGGAGCTCGCGCAGCTCTCCGACGACGAAGCCGTCGAGTTCCGCAACGACCTCGGCATCAAGGAGCCCGGCCTCGACCGCATGATCCGCATGTCGTACGAGCTCACCGGCCTCATCTCATTCTTCACCGTCGGCCCCGACGAGTGCCGCGCCTGGAACGTCGCCGCCGGCTCCACCGCGCCCGCCGCCGCCGGCAAGATCCACACGGACCTCGAACGTGGCTTCATCCGCGCCGAGGTCGTCCGCTGGGACGAGCTCCTCGCCGCCGGCTCCATCGCCGAGGCCCGCAAGCACGGCCACCTGCGGCAAGAAGGCAAGACCTACGTCGTCCAGGACGGCGACTGCCTCAACATCCTCTTCAACGTCTGACTGAGCACGGCCCGGCCGACGCGCGGACGCGTAGTGGCGCAGGGCACTGCGCCCGCCCCGCGCGCCCCGGCCGTCGCAGCCTGTCATTCCGAGCGCAGCGAGGGATCTTCCCCGTCCGCCTCGCACCCCATATCCGCGAACCGCATCGCAATCAATCAGCGTCGTGCAAAGCGGGAGTGCAGAGAGCGCAGCGCCCTCTGCCGGG
>CAWJLO010000008.1:0-391617 GCA_963843685.1 uncultured Chloroflexia bacterium | reverse complement strand
GTGTTGGGAATCGGCAGGTTGAAGCCGATCGTCGTCTTGCTGTGTCTCATGGCCGCGTGGGCGGTAGCGTGCGGCGGATCAGGGAATGGCTCAAAGACCGCGACGCCGTCGGCGGCGGCAGGCACACAAACAGCGCAGAACTCGTTCCCCGTCACATTGGACGAGAGCGACGGCCAGAAGCTCACGCTTGACCAGGCGCCGCAGCGCATCGTCTCGCTCTCAGCGAACGCGACGGACATCATCTGCGCGATCGGTGGTGGCGATCAGCTCGTGGCCGTCGAGCAGTACGCGAACTGCCCCGAGGGCACGCAGACGAAGCCCGCGCTCGATGCGTTTCAGCCCAGCCTCGAAGCGATCGTGGCGTATCAGCCGGATCTCGTCTACGTGTCGAGCGACACCGCCAGCATCGTCGAGGCGCTGCGCGGTGCGGCCGTACCCGTGCTGTACCTCGAGCTGCCAACGACACTCGCCGGGACACTCGACCAGATCCAGGTCTTCGGCCGGGCGACAGGCCACGCGCCGGAGGCGGCGTCGGTGGTGCATGGACTGCAAGAACGGATCGACGGCGTGCAGCGGGCGATCGCTGACGTGACCACCGGGCCGAAGATCTACCACGAGCTGGACAACACGTACTTCACCGCGGCGCCGTCGAGCTTCGTAGGCGACTTCTACAACGTCCTCAAGGCGCAGAACATCGCCGCCGGCGCGAGCGACGACTACCCGCAGCTCTCGGCGGAGGTGATCGTGCAGCGCAACCCTGACGTGATCATCCTGGCGGACGAGGCGGCCGGTGAGTCGGCGGACACCGTCGCGGCGCGGCCGGGGTGGGACGCCATCAACGCCGTGAAGAACGGCCGCATCTGCAGGATCGACCCGAACATCGTGAGCCAACCTTCTACGAAGATCGCGGACGCGCTCGAGACGCTCGCGAAGTGCCTCTATCCGGACCGCTTCAAGTGAGGGCGGAGCGCGCAGGAGGACGGCAGTGAGCGCCAACGAGACGCTTCGGCGGCTCGAAGTCGATCGCCGCGCGGCGGGCATCGCCCGTTGCGATGTCGCCGGCGACGCTTGCGTACGGGGCGGCCCTGGCGCTGCTCGCGCTTTCGCTGCTGCTCGGCGTCGCCATCGGTCCCGCGGGCATCGCGCCTGGCGACGTCGTGCGCGTGCTGCTGCACCACCTGCTCGGTGTCGATACGGGCGCGCCGGCGGTCGCCGACACGATCGTCTGGCAGATCCGCTTGCCGCGCGTCCTGCTCGCCGGTCTCGTGGGTTGCACGCTGGCCTATAGCGGCGCGGCGTACCAGGGCGTGTTTCGCAACCCGCTCGCCGACCCGTATCTGCTGGGCGTGGCGGCCGGGGCCGGGCTCGCGGCGACTGCCGTGATCGTCGGGCCGGTGCCGGCGACGTGGGGCCATGTCAGCCTGATCACCCTGGCGGCGTTCGGCGGCGCGCTGGTCGCGGTGTTCGCGACGTACGGCATCGCGCGCTCGGGCGGGAGGTCGTCCGTGACGACGCTGATCCTGGCCGGGGTAGCCGTGTCGTCGCTCGCGACGTCGGCGACGTCGTACCTGATGCTCGCGAACCAGCGCGAGACCGTGTCGATCCTCTCGTGGCTGCTCGGCGGCTTCAACAACAGCGGCTGGCACCAGATGTGGTTCATCTTGCCGTACACCGATCCCCGCCGCGGCCGTCATCTTCCTGCACGGCCGCACGTTGAACGTGATGCAGCTCGACGAGGAGCAGGCGCAGCAGCTCGGCGTGAACGTAGAGCGCACGCGGCTGATCGTGCTCGTCGCGGCATCGCTCGCGGCCGCGGCGGCGGTGTCGGTCGCGGGGATCATCGGCTTCGTGGGGCTGATCGTCCCGCACGCGGTGCGCATGGTCGCCGGGCCCGACTACCGCCGGCTGCTGCCGCTCTCCGCTCTCTGCGGCGCGAGCTTCATGATCCTGGCCGACGTGGGCGCGCGGACGGCGATCAGCCCCGGCGAGTTGCCGGTTGGCGTGGTCACCGCCTTTGTGGGCGCGCCGTTCTTCCTTTATCTCCTCCGCCGCAACGGGAAGGGCTACTTCTGATGGCGCCGATGCTGGAGGTGCGCGGCCTGCACGTGGCGTATGGGAGCCGCGACGTCCTGCGGGGCATCGACCTGCGCGTGGAGCCGGGCGAGGTCGTGGGGCTGGTCGGTCCGAACGGTTGCGGCAAGACGACGCTGCTGCGCGCGGTGACGCGGCTGACGCCGTGGCAGGTCGGTGATGTCGCCATCGGCGGCGAGCCGGTGCAGCGACTGACGCGCCGCGACCTCGCGTGCCGGGCCGCGGTCGTGCCGCAGTCTCCGATGCTGCCCGCCGGATTCACCGCGCTCGACATCGTCGTGATGGGGCGTACGCCGCGTCTGTCGTTCCTGCAACAGGAAAGCGCCGAGGACTACGGCATCGCCCGTGACGCGCTCGCGCGGGTGGACGGCGCCGATCTTGCCATGCGACCGGTCGACGAGCTGTCGGGCGGGGAGCGCCAACGCGTCGTGCTGGCGCGGGCGCTGGCGCAGCAGGCGCCGCTCTTGCTGCTGGACGAGCCGGTGGCGAACCTGGACATCGGGCACCAGATGTCCGTGTTTCAGCTGCTGCGCGAGCTGGCGGCGCGGGAGCATCTCGCCGTGCTCGTGACGATCCACGAGCTGGTGCTGGCGTCGCTGTACTGCGACCGCGTCGCTCTGATGGCCGACGGCGCGATCATCGCCGACGGGCGGCCGGCCGACGTGCTGACGGCGGAGCGCATCGCGAGGGCGTACGGCGCGCGGGTGCTGGTGCTCGAAACGCCGGGGCTGCCGGCGCCTGTCGTCGTGCCGTACGCGGCTGACAGCCGGGGCTAGCCCGCCGGAAGCGGGCCGGTGAGCGAGGCGCGCTGCGAGACCTCGATCCAGTTGCCGTCCGGGTCGCGGACGAACGAAACGCGCGCCGTCGTGCCGAGCGTGATCGGCGGGCGTCCCTCCGCGCCGCCGCGCGAAACGATGCCGGCGTGCTCGGCATCGACGTCGCGCACCTGCACCGTCAGGTAGCGGAAGCCCTGCGCCGTCATGCGACCCACCTCGCCGGCGGATGGATCCGCGGCGAACTCGATCAGCGAGTCGCCGCAGCGATAGCGGCGGTCGCCGGCGGGCTCGAACTGCATCGCCTGGCCGTAGAAACGATGGAATGCCGCTTCGTCGCGGACGGCGAGGCGGACGAGGATGCCGGTGACGCCCTCGTGGTTCGGCGGCACGAGCGTCACGTGATTGCCGTCCGGGTCGACGAGCTGTTTCGGCGCGGCGAGGCCGTCGCGGACGATGAGCAGTTCGCGGTAGCCGGCGGGCGGCAGCGTCCTGCATCGGGTCGCGGATGGAGTTGAGCTTCAGCACGGAGCCGTTCATGGCGTGGCGGTGCTGGCGCTGGCCGGGCGCGAGCGGCAGCATCTCCTCGAACGGGAGCCCGACGTCGTGCTGCCAGAACGCGAGCATGGCGTCCGTGTTGTTCGTGAAGAGGCCGACGTCGACGTGTTGCTTCGCCAGATCCAGCATTGCGGGCATGGTAGCGGAGATGTGCGGTTCGTCCGTCAATTGACCTCCTGAACGGCGGTTCCTAGACTTCCGGCATGACCCCTGAATCCAACGAGCGCAAGCGGCCGGTCGAACGCGACGTGCCGTTCGAGACGTCGTCCGGGAAGCCGGTGAATCTGCGGTACACGCCGGAGGACCTGAACGGCTTCGACTACCTGGAGAGCCTCGGCTTCCCGGGCGAGTATCCGTACACGCGCGGCGTGCAGCCCACGATGTATCGCGGCCGCTTCTGGACGATGCGGCAGTACGCGGGCTTCTCGGACGCGGAGGAGTCGAACCGGCGGTACAAGTACCTGCTGTCGCAGGGGCAGACGGGGATCTCGGTGGCCTTCGACCTGCCGACGCAGATCGGCTACGACCCGGACGACGAGATGGCGGAGGGCGAGGTCGGCAAGGTCGGCGTGTCGATCTGCTCGATCGACGACATGGAGACGCTGTTCCGCGACATCCCGCTGGAGACGGTGACGACGTCGATGACGATCAATGCGACGGCGTCGATCCTGCTGGCGCTGTACGTGGCGGTGGCGAAGAAGCAGGGGGCCGACTTGAGCAAGGTCGGCGGGACGACGCAGAACGACATCCTGAAGGAGTACATCGCGCGCGGGACGTACATCTTCCCGCCGCGGCCTTCGCTGCGGCTGATCACGGACGTGTTCAGCTGGTGCAGCGAGAACCTGCCGCAGTGGAACACGATCAGCATCAGCGGCTACCACATGCGTGAGGCGGGGTGCACGGCGGCGCAGGAGGTGGGGTTCACCATCGCGGACGCGATCCAGTACACGCAGGCGGCGCTGGACCGCGGGCTGAAGATCGACGACTTCGCGCCGCGGCTGGCGTTCTTCTTCGCGTGCCACAGCAACTTCCTGGAGGAGATCGCGAAGTTCCGGGCGGCGCGGCGGATCTGGGCGCGCGTGGTGAAGGAGCGCTTCGGGGCGAAGGACCCGCGTTCGATGATGCTGCGCTTCCACACGCAGACGGGCGGCGCGACGCTGACGGCGCAGCAGCCGGTGAACAACCTCGTGCGCACGGCGCTGCAGGCGATGTCGGCGGTGCTGGGCGGGACGCAGTCGCTGCACACGAACAGCTACGACGAGGCGCTGTCCCTGCCGAGCCAGCACGCGGCGGAGCTGGCGCTGCGCACGCAGCAGATCCTGGCGTACGAGACGGGTGTGGGCGACACGATCGACCCGGTGGCGGGGTCGTGGTACATCGAGCACCTGACGGACGAGGTGGAGCGCGACGCGCTGGACTACGTGCGGCGCATCGACGACATGGGCGGGGCGCTGGCGGCGGTGGAGCGGGGGTTCCAGGCGCAGGAGATCCACGAGAACGCGTTCCGCATCCAGCGCGACGTGGAGGCGCACCGCAAGATCGTCGTCGGGGTGAACGAGTACGTGGACGAAGAGCCGCCGCCGGAGGGGCTGCACCAGCACGACATCACCGTGGGCGAGCGGCGGAAGGCGCAACTGAAGAAGCTGCGGGCCGGACGCGACGCGGGGCGGGTGGAGGCGGCGCTGCGGCGGCTGGAGGACGGGGCGCGCGGCGACGACAACATGATCCCGCTGATCATCGAGGCGGTGGAGCAGTACGTGACGCTGGGCGAGATCTGCCGCTCGCTGCGCTCGGCGTGGGGCGAGCAGCGGGAGACGATGGCGCTGTAGGGCGCACGCGGGTCACAGTTCACAACTGGCACTTCGCAGTATGTAAACCGGATTCCTCGATCCGGTGATACTCACGCGCTCGCGACGGCCGAGAGGGCGGTGGGGTCGAGGAGGCGGATGGAGCCGCGGCGGAGCTCGATGGTGTTGGTGCGGGCCAGGGCGTTGAGTTCTTTGTTCACGCTCTCGCGGCTGACGCCGAGCATGCTGGCTAGCTCTGCTTGAGTTACGCGGATCCGGGTGGGGTCTTCGGACTGGCTTGCCAGTTCGAGCAGGCGCTTGGCGAGGCGCTGGGGGAGATCGAGGAAGGCGAAGTCGGCGAGGGTTTCGTCCATGCGGCGGAGTCGGGCGCTGAGGGTCGTGAGGAGGGCGAGGGCGGCGTCGGGACGGGGGCGGAGCCACTCCAGGAAGTCGTTGCGGGTGATGGAGAGCAGCTTCGAGCGCTGGGCGGCGACGACGGTGGCGGAGCGGGGCTGGCCGTCGATGAGGCCGAGCTCGCCGCAGGCCTCGCCGGCGCGGATGAGGGCGACGGTGGCCTCGTCGCCGGCGGGGGAGGCGACGACGACGCGGAATTCGCCGGAGACGACGACGTAGAGGGCATCGGCGGGGTCGCCCTGGGCGAAGACGATGGTGCCGGCGGCGACGTCGCGGACGCGGGCGGAGCGGGCGAGGGCGCGGCGGGACTCCTCATCGAGCCGGGCGAGGAAGGGGAGGGCGGCGATGAGGTCGCGCGAGTCGTCGGGCTGGCGCGTGGCGTCCGGCACGAATCTCCCCCTGTGTGAGGTAGTTCATAGAGAGGCGAGGCCGACGGCCTTAGTCTACGCGTGAGGAACGAAGGAGCGACAAGCAAGCGAGGCCGGAGCCATGACGAACTTCATCGACGGACAGGTCCTTCAGGCAATCGAACAGCAGCGGGCGATCGACCGCGAGCAGTTGAAGCTGGCACGCGAAGCAGCCCGGTTCGCGGCGCAACAGCACGAGACGGGCGTGCGGCAGCCTCGGCGCCGAACGCGGATGCCGGCCTTCGTAGGGCGCGCTCTGAGGTGGCAGCCGGCGTGACATGAGCGGGACCCTGGCGAAGGGCGGGCCCCTCCGCCCGCCCTTCGTCGGTTTCGTCGAGTAATCTCCTGTGCAGGGAATGGGACGGCCGGAGCGGAAGTGCTCTCGGCCGTTCCGCATGTCCTTCGACGGCGGACAACCGCGCTGCTTCCGGCTGAGGTGGGCGTTCGATAACCTCATCATCAATGAAGCTTGGCGGTAACTTCTTCGAGGACCTCGGGCCGGGGCAGCGGCTGATCAACCCGGTGCCGCGCACGCTCACCGAGGGCGACGTGGCGCTGTACATCGCGCTGACGGGCGACCGGAACCCGCTGTTCTGCTCGGACGAGTACGCGCGGGGGCTGGGGTTCGAGCGGGCGCCGGTGGCGAACCTGCTGGTGTTCCACATCGTCTTCGGGCGGGCGGTGGGCGAGATCTCGCTGAACTCGCCGGGGAACCTGGGGTACGCGGACCTGCGCTTCCTGCGGCCGGTGTACACGGGCGACACGCTGAGGGCGGAGACGGAGACGCTCGGCTGGCGGGAGACGTCGAAGGGCGACACGGGCGTCGTCTGGGTGCGGACGGTGGGGTTCAACCAGCGCGACGAGCGGGTGCTGCAGTTCTACCGCTGGGTGATGGTGAACAAGCGGCAGCCGGAGGTGCCGTCCGGGGCCGACGCGCCGGCGACGATGCCGGCGAAGGCGTCGCTCGACGAGGTCTCGTTCCCGGCGATCACGAAGTTCGACCGGGCGGCGACGGGCGGGGAGCGGCTGTGGGAGGACTATGAGCCGGGCGAGCGTCTGTTGCACCCGCAGGGGATGACGCTCGAAGAGGCGGAGCACCAGATGGCGACGCGGCTGTACCAGAACACGGCGCGCGTGCACTTCAACCAGCACCAGCAGGCGGAATCGCGGCAGGGGCGGCGGATCATCTATGGCGGGCACATCATCTCCGTCGCGCACGCGCTGTCGTTCGACGGGCTGGAGAACGTGCTGGCGATGGCGGCGTGGAACGGGGGCTCGCACACGGCGCCGACGTTCGCGCGGCGACACGCTGTTCGCGTGGACGGACGTGCTGGAGCGGATCGACCTGGGGCGGCCGGACGTCGGCGGGCTGCGGCTGCGGCTGGTGGCGGTGAAGAACGCCGACCCGTCGGCCGAGGACGTGCCGCTGCGGGTGACGGGCGACGACGGCCGGGAGCGGTACGGGCCGAACGTCGTGCTGGACCTGGACTACGTGGCGCTGATGCCGCGGCGGGCCGTGGCTCGCTGAACAGGAGGTGGGATACCGATGACGACGCGGACTGACGTGAAGATCGTGGAGGCGCGGAAGGAGCACGCGCCGTTCATCGCGTGGGTCATGCTGGCGGCGGGTCGGTCGCACCTCGACGTTGGGTTCTGGGATCTGATCTCGGGCGGGACGGAGGCGGAGACGCTGCGGTTGCTGGAAGCGGTGTGCACGTCGGAAGAGCCGCACTTCACCCACTACTCGATGTACCTGATCGCCGAAGTGGACGGGCGGCCGGCGGCGGGGCTGAGCGGATACACGGAGTCGACGCACGGCACACACATGTTCATACCGGTGCTGCAGAAGGTGAATCGCGCGATCGGCCGCACGGACGAGGAGTTCGTGGCGGGGCTTACGCGGGCGGGATCGATCGCGCTGGTGGACGCAGGGCACGATCCGCAGACGTGGGTGATCGAACACGTGGCGACGCTGCCGGAGTATCGGCGGCAGGGGCTCGTGGACCGGCTGCTCGGCGAGATCATCGAGCGTGGGCGGAGGCGCGGGGCGACGGTCTGCGACATCGGCGTGCTGATGGGGAACGATCGGGCGCAGCGGGCGTACGAGAAGGCCGGGTTCTCGGTGGTGGCGGAGACGGTAAACGCGGAGTTCGAGGCGGCGTACAAGTGCCCGGGGATACGGCTGCTGCGGCAGGGGATCTAACGGCGGCAGACCCTGGTTGACCCCGTCGCGCGCCGCAGATGTGAACATAAGCCAATGGGCCCGTAAAATGGGGCGCTGGCGGGGCTGCCGTTCGCGGGGGAAGACCAGATGACATCGGAGACGACGACGAGCGCGCTGCTGGCGGCGCACCGGCTGGCCGCCGAGGCGCAGGCGCTGGCCGAGGCGGCGATCGCGCGGGCGGCGGAGTTGACGGCGGCCGGGGCGAAGATCGACGAGCACCAGGTGCTGTGCGAGCGGCTGGCCCTCATCGCCACGGAGGCGCGGGCGGCGCGATCGCTGGTGGCGTACGCCGAGCGGCTGACGGAAGCCGGCCGGCCGGACGCGCTGAGCGACGAGCAGGCGTTCGCCTACGCGGCGGAGGTCGTGCACAAGGTCGTCGGCATCCGCCAGGCGCATCCCGGACCACTTCGCCGATGTGCCGAACATCAGCGCCGAGGTGGGCGCGATGGTGCGGGCGGGGCTCGACGACGCGCGGCTGCGGGAGATCGGCGCGCGCGTGATCGAATCGCGCGGGGTCAACGGCACGGAACTGGACAACGAAGACGCTACGGCGACGCGGGCGTTCGCGCGGCAGTTCGCCAAGCAGGAGGTGCTGCGCGAGGAGGACGGCGTCGCGCTGGCCGACAAGATCCACCGCGACGACCTGCTGGTGCCGGAATCGCTGATCAAGCAGTACGCGGAGCTGGGGTTCTTCGGAAGCTCCATCCCGGCGGGCTACGGCGGCACGGACATGGGCTACCTGACGATGGTCGTGCTCACGGAAGAGCTTTCGGCGGCGTCGCTCATCGCCGGGAGCCTGCTGACGCGGTGCGAGATCCTGTCGCGCGCGATTCTCGTGGGCGGCACCGAGCGGCAGAAGCAGGAAGTGGCTGCCGAAGCTGGCGTCCGGCGAGGTGCTGGTCGGCATCGCGATCACCGAGCCGGATATCGGGTCGGAGACGGCGGCGGCGCAGTGCCGCGCGACGCCGGCGAGAGGGGCCGAACGGGCCGGGCTACAAGATCAACGGCGCCAAGGCGTGGGCGACGTTCGCGGGCCGCGCCGACGTGCTGGCGCTGCTCGCCCGGACCGACCCGCAGCCGGGGAGCCGGGGGCTGTCGCTGCTCATCGTGCCGAAGGAGCGGTCGTTCGACCACAAGTTCCAAGTACAGGCGCCGGACGGCGGCGTGCTGACGGGCGAGGCGATCCCGACGCCGGGGTACCGCGGCATGCACTGCTACATCCTCAACTTCGAGGACTACTTCGTCCCGGCGGAGAACGTCGTCGGGGAGGAGGGCGGGCTGGGGCGCGGGAATCTAGCTGACGCTCGGCGGGTTCGCAGATCGGGCGGTTGCAGACGGGCGGGCGGGCGTGCGGCGTGGCGCAGGCGGCGCTCGAGAAGGCGTGCGCAGTACACGACGCAGCGCGTGCAGTTCGGGAAGCCGGTCAGCGAGTTCCAGCTGACGCAGTACCGGATCGGGCAGATGGCGACGCGCGTGGCGGCGGCGCGTCAGCTCACGTACGACGTGGCGCGGACGATGGAGCCGACGGCGCAAGGCGCCGCTGGGGCCCGCGATGGCGAAGCTGTTCGCGTCGGACGTCGCGGTGTGGGCGACGCAGGAGGCGCAGCTGCTGCACGGCGGCTGGGGCTACGCGGAGGAGGACCGGATCAGCCGGTACGTCGCGGACGCGCAGGTGCTGCCGATCTTCGAGGGCGTGAAGGTGACGCTGGAGCTGAAGGTGATCGCGCGGGCGCTGACGGCCGGCGGGAACTGATCGAAGCAAGACGATAGGGCGGAGAACACAGCATGTACGTGATGCAGAAGCAGGGGCGGATCGTCATCCCGAGGACGGAGCTGACGTATCCGTGCCACACGCTGAAGATGAACCAGAACGCGGCGAAGGCGCCCGTCGACCACGTGATGCCGGACTTCGAGGACGCGTGCCCGTACGATTTCAAGGGCGAGCCGAGCCGGACGACGCTGGTCGAGGCGCTGAACACGATCGACTTCGGGACGAAGGTGATCGCGATCCGGCCGAACAACATCCGCTCCAAGTACTTCCTCGGCGACGTGCAGGCGATCATGCTCGGCGCGCCGGACAAGTTCCACGGGATCATCCTGCCGAAGACCGAGACGCCGGAGGACATCGTGCACCTCTCGCGGCTGCTGGACGCGTTGGAGGAGCAGGGCGGCTGGACGACGCACGTCCAGATCGAGGCGCTGATCGAGACGCCGCTGGCGGTGGTGAACGCGTACAAGATCGCGACGGCGTCGCCGCGCATGGCGGGGCTGATCTTCGGCATCGCCGACTTCAGCGCGTCGATGGGCGTGCGGGAGATGATCGACCACCAGAACCGCAACTTCCACTACGCGAAGCAGGCGACGGTGGTGGCGGCGAAGGCGGCGGGGCTGCACGCTGTCGACAACGCGTTCCTGCGGCTGATCCGGCCGGGGACCTCCGACGAGGAGGCGGCGACGATCAAGGAGCAGCTCCGCGAGAAGAACCTGGGGTCGCGAGATCTCGGGATGGACGGGACGTGGGTGATCCACCCGCAGCAGGCGGAGATCGCGAACGAAGTGTTCACGCCGGACGCGGAGCAGATCGCGAAGACGAAGCGCTCGCTCGAGGTGTACCACAAGCTCGGCGGCGGCTCGATCGCCGATCCCGAGACGGGCGAGTTCTACGACGAGGCGACGACCAAAGCGATGCTGATGGACCTGGCGAAGGCGGTGCAGGCGGGCACGCTGGATGCGAAGTGGCTGTCGGACATGGCCGCGAAGTCGAAGGACGTGTCCGGGTACGACATCCTGGAAGTGATGGGGCGGGTGGCGTGAGATTCTACGAGTTCGAGGCGAAGGCGCTGCTGGCGAAGGCGGGAGTGCCGACGTCGAAGGGCGGTTCGGCGACGACGGCGGACGAAGCGGCGCGGATCGCGGGCGAGGTCGGCGGCGAGCTGGTGCTGAAGTCGCAGGTGCTGACGGGCGGGCGCATGAAGGCCGGCGGCATCAAGTTCGCGTCGTCGGCGGACGAGGCGCGGGCTGCGGCTGACCATATCCTCAAGCTGGAGATCAACGGCCAGTCGCCGCGCTGCGTGCTGGTGGAGTCGAAGCAGCCGGTGAAGAAGGAGTACTACGCCGGCGTCATCTACGACGCCGTGGCGAAGCTCCCGGTGGCCATCTTCAGCGACATGGGCGGCATCGACATCGAAGAAGTTGCCGAAAAGCACCCGGAGCACGTGGCGCGGGCGCACTTCTCCACGTTCCTGCCGTTCCAGGAGTTTCGCATCAAGGAGCTGGTGGCGTCGCTGGGGATCAGCGGCGGCGAACTGAACCAGCTGACGCGCGTGATCTCGCGGCTGGCGCAGGCGTTCCTCCGCTACGGGCTGACGCTGGCCGAGATCAACCCGCTGGCGCAACTGGAGGACGGCAGCTTTATCGCGCTGGACTCGCACTGCGACATGGAGGAGGAGGCGCGGGACCAGCAGAAGGCGGTGCTCGCCGAGCTGGGCATCGGCGACGAGGAGACGCGGCAGGCGCGGCCGCCGACCGACTTCGAGATCCGCGGTGCGGCCGTCGATGCGTCGGACCACCGCGGCGTGGCGGGGCGCGTGGTGGAGTTCGACGGGAACCTGGGGTGCGTGATCGGCGCGGGCGGCGGCAGCCTCACGATCTTTGACGCGCTGCGGAAGCACGGCGGCAAGCCGGCCAACTACTGCGAGATCGGCGGCAACCCGAGCGTCAAGAAGGCGTGCGAGCTGACGAAGCTGATCCTCAGCAAGCCGGGCGTCGAGAAGATCTGCGTGATCATGAACGTCGTCAGCAACACGCGCGTGGACATCGTGGCGCGGGGCGTGATCAAGGGCGTCGTCGAGTCGGGCTACGACCCGGCGGAGAAGATCGCCATCTTCCGCATCCCGGGATCGTGGGAGGAAGAGGGGTTCAAGATCCTGGAGAAGTACGGCGTGGACTACGCGGATCGGACGGTGCCGATGTCTGAGGCGGCGCGGCGGGCGGTGGAGAAGGTGAAGGCGTAATGTCCATCCTCGTCGACGAGAACACGACGTTCATCATCCAGGGGATCACCGGCCGGGAAGCCGTGAGCATGACGCGCGAGTGCCTCGACTACGGCGCGAAGGTCGTCGGTGGGGTGACGCCGGGGCGCGGCGGACGCGACGTGCACGGCGTGCCGGTGTACGACACCGTCGCCGAGGCCGTGGCGAAGGGGCGCGTCGACGCGTCGGTGCTGACGGTGCCGCCGGCGGCCATCCGCGATGCCGCTTTCGAGGCGATCGAGCACGGGATCAAGCTGCTGGTGATCGTCACGGAGCGCATTCCGCGGCTGGAGGTGGCGCAGATCGTGGAGCTGGCGAACCGCTACGGGGCGCGGCTCATCGGGCCGAACTGCCTGGGCGTGATGTCGCCGGGCAAGACGCGCGTCGGCGGCATGGGCGGATCGGCGGTGGCGGCGCGGAAGGCGTACCAGCCGGGTCCGATCGGCATCATGTCCCGGTCGGGGGGCATGACGACGGAGATCGCGAACGCGCTGACGGCAGCGGGGCTGGGCCAGAGCACGGCGGTGAGCATCGGCGGCGACGCGATCGTGGGATCGACGTACGCGGAGCTGATGCCGCTGTTCGAGGCGGACCCGGACACGAAGGCGATCGCCATCTACTCGGAGCCAGGCGGGCCGATGGAGGCGCAGCTGGCGAAGTACGTGAAGGAGACGAAGTCGCGCCTGCCGATCGTGGCGTTCATGGCGGGACGCTTCATGGACGAGATGCCGGGGATGCGCTTCGGGCACGCGGGCACCATCGTCGAGGGGCGCGCGGACACGACGGCGGAGAAGATCGCGCGGATGAAGGACGCGGGGATCTCGGTAGCCGAGGAGATCGCGGACATCCCGGCGCTCGTGAAGCAGCGCCTGGCGGGAGCGGGGGCGTCATGACGCAGGCGAGCGGTTCCGGCATGTTCATCCGGGTCGAAGTCGACGATCCCGTCGCGTCCGACGCCGAGACGGCGAAGCAGCTTGCGGGCGTGTGCCCGGTCGACATCTTCGCGGCGGACGGCGGGCGCGTGTCGATCGTCGAGAAGAACCTGGACGAGTGCATCCTGTGCGCGCTGTGCCTGGCCGTCGGGCCAAAGGGGGCGGTGCGGGTGCTGCGGCTGTACGACAACGGTGCGCCGCTGGCGGCAGGGTAGTCGGAGGCTTCGACAAGGGAGGAAAGAAACGAAAGAGCGCGGGCGTCACCCGCGCTCTCGTTCGTCTTTCGTCGGCCCGCTTCAGATGAAGGCCGAGACGGTCTTCCGTTCTGCTTCGGCAACGCCGGTGCGGATGGCGGCGGCGGCGACGTCTTTCGCGACGGTCTTGAAGACCGTGGAGTGGAAGACGCTCGGGATGACGTACTCGGTGGCCAGTTCGTTCCGCGGGACAGCGGCGGCGATGGCCTCGGCGGCGGCCAGCTTCATCTCCTCGTTGATCTCGCGAGCGCGCACGTCCAGCACGCCGCGGAAGAGGCCCGGGAAGCAGAGCACGTTGTTGATCTGGTTCGGGAAGTCGCTGCGGCCCGTGGCCATGACGGAGACGTGCGGCGCGGCCAGCTCGGGACGGATCTCCGGGTCGGGGTTTGCCATCGCGAAGACGATGGGGTCGCGGTTCATCTTCTTGATGTCGTCGACGGTGATCATGTTGGGACCGGCGAGGCCGAGGAAGAGGTCAGCGCCTTCCATGGCGTCGCTGACGGAGCCGCTCAGTCCTTCCTTGTTCGTGTTCTCCGCGAACCACTCCTTCATGAAGTTCATGCCCTCTTTGCGGCCCTTGTGGATGATGCCGGTGCGGTCGACGCCGATGATGTTCTTCACGCCGGCCGACATCATGATCTTGGAGCAGGCGACGCCCGCCGCGCCGACGCCGAGGACGACGACCTTCAGGTCCTGCGGCTCCTTCTTCACCAGCCGCAGCGCGTTGAGCAGCGCCGCGAGCACGACGACGGCGGTGCCGTGCTGGTCGTCGTGGAAGACGGGTATGTCCAGCTCCTTCTTCAGCTTCTCCTCGATGTAGAAGCAGCGCGGGGCGGAGATATCCTCCAGGTTGATGCCGCCGAAGCCCGGCGCGATCGCCTTCACGATGTCGACGATCTCGTCCTGGTCCTTCGTATCGAGGCAGATGGGCCAGGCGTCGACGCCGCCGAACGCCTTGAAGAGCATCGCCTTGCCCTCCATGACGGGCATGGCGGCCTTCGGGCCGAGGTCGCCCAGCCCGAGAATGGCGGTGCCGTCGCTGACGACGGCCACCGTGTTCCCCTTGATGGTCATGGAGTACGCCAGTTCGGGATCCTTATCGATCGCGAGGCAGACGCGCGCGACGCCCGGCGTGTAGACGACCGAGAGGTCGCGCCGGCTCGTGACGGGCACCTTGTTACGGATCTCGATCTTGCCGCCGCGGTGGCTCAGGAAGACCCGGTCGGCCACGTTCTTGACGGTGATGCCCTTCTGGGCCTTCACGTGCTCCACGATCTCGCGCGCATGGTCGCTGTCGCGAGCCTGGACGCTGATCTCGCGGAGGATCGTCGACCCGGTCGACTTGACGACGTCGATGTCACCGATGTTGCCGCCGCACTCGCCGACGGCGCTGGCGATCTTCGCGAGCATGCCTGGCTTGTTGGGGTACTGCGCCTGGAAACTGAACGTATATGTGGCGGCCGGGAGGTCTCCCCCGGCGCCATTCTTGCGAGCCATAGTCCTTCTCCTCCTCCGCGATCGGCACGGTATTGTAGGCAGCGTCAATGCGTCAGGCCAGTTGTCAGATGGCCTTTCTATAGGTGCCGGGTGTCCGCTCTATAAGGCGTTCGGGCTTGCCCCTGCTTGCCGCGAGGCGTACGTTCGACGCAACGACGGGCGATGAAGATCGGGAGGCGTGAACATGGCGGTGCCAGAGACGGGGCGGGTGACCATCGAGCGCGACGTGGTGTTTGGCACCGGAGGCGGCCGCGACCTCAAGTGCAACGTCTACATGCCGCCGCAGCAGGGCAGCGACCGGCCCGCCGTGCTGCTCGTGCACGGGGGTGGCTGGGTGCAGGGCGACCGCTCCCAGCTTCACGGCTATGGCATCCTCATAGGCCGCCTGGGTTACGTCTGTGTCGCCACGGAGTACCGGCTGGCGGGCGAGTCGCACTGGCCGGCACAGATCCACGACGTGAAGGCGGCGCTCCGCTGGATGCGGGCGAACGCCGGTCGCCTGGGTATCGACCCGAAGAAGATCGCCGTTTCAGGCAACTCGGCGGGGGCGCACCTCTCGTTGATGGTGGCCGGGACGCAGAACGTGCCGGAGTTCGAGGGCGAGGGCGGCAACCCCGGCGTCGGGACGGAAGTGGCAGCGTGTGTCGCGTTCTACGGTCCGGCGCAGCTCGTCGGAGATGCGGACGAACTGGCCGAGCAGCTCTCCTTCCTGTTCGGTAAGGGGTACACGGCCGAGACGGCGCGGGCGGCGAGCCCGGTGACGTACGCCAGCCCCTCATTCCCGCCGACGCTGCTGATCACCGGCAACAAGGACGAGCTCGTGCCCGTTGAGTCGAGTTTCAAGATGTACCGCGCGCTGACGGACGCCGGGGCGAAGGCCGAGCTGCACGTCTACGAGGGCGCGCCGCACGCCTTCGACGCGATCCCGGACTTCGGGCGACAGTGCGCGTCGATCATGTCGCTGTTCCTCGACCGGCACGTCGCGAATCCGCACCCGATACAGACGCCCGCGCAGGCCGCGACGGTCTGACGCGGAGCGCTTGACGCGCCCTTTCGGCCGAAGCACGAAGCCGACGGCCTCGTGGTGCGTCGGCTCGCTGGAGACAAACTTCTTCTCCTTCCGCACCAATGTGGCGCGTGACATTTGGTCCATCAAGATCGTCCGATCGGCCATCGATAGCGCCTGCTCACGGGCTTAGGTTGAACGTGAGAGATTCTGCCACAGGAGGCGCATCATGACGACGAACGGGAAGAACGAAGTAGTGGCGAGGCGACCAGCGTTCCCTGACCTCGACGATCTGCGCGACCTGTTCCGATTCGAGACACGATGGCCGTTCGGTGCGACGTTCCCGCGCGCCTTGCGCGTGCTGGAGCGCGAGACGCCGGCCATGGACGTGTTCGAGCGGGATGGCAACGTGGTCGTGAAGGCGGAGATGCCGGGCATCGACCCGGCGAAGATCGATGTCGACATCGTCGGCAACGAACTCCGGATCAGTGGGGAGCGCGAGGAGGAGAAGGAGGTCAAGGAGGCCCAGTATTACCGCTGCGAAAGGACCTACGGTCACATCCACCGGACCGTGACGCTGCCGGAAGGTTGCGACACCGAGCACATCGACGCGAAGGCGCGCGATGGCGTGATCGAGGTGGTCGTGCCCCGGAAGCAGGTGGCGGGCACGAAGAAGGTGGAAGTGAGAACGGCCTGATCGCAGGCTCCTTCACTCAGGCGGGCGCCCGGATCCCCTCATCCGGGCGTTCGCCGTTGAAGCCGTTAGCCGGAGTACGTCCAGCCGAGGTCGTCGTCGCGCAGCGGTTTGCCGTGCGCGATCTGGCCGCCGTCGACGACGCGCGCGACGATGAGCGTGTGGTCGCCGGTCGGCAGTCCGCCTTCGACCTCGCATTCGTACCAGGCGAGCGCATCGCGCAGGATGGGGCAGCCGGTGGCCATCGTCCTGTGCGGGACGCCGGCGAGCTTGTCGATTGGGGCGCCGGGCAATGCGTGCCGGCCGCGGATCTTGCCGGGGTTGGCGGGCTGCAGGAATGAGGCGACGAGGTCGACGCTGTCCTCGCCCATGACGTTGACGCTGAACACGCGTGTCTCGCGGATGTTGGCGAGCGTCCGGGCGTCGTTCTCGAGCGAGAGCGCGACCATGCGGGGGTTGAACGAGACCTGCATCAGCCAGTGGGCAGCCATCACGTTCATGCCGGCCGGCCCCCGCGACCCGACGACGTACATGCCGTAGTTCATCATGTCCAGGGCGACGCGGGCGTCTTCCTCGGGCACGCGCGGATCCTTTCGCTTGAGCGTACGGCGCATCGTAAGGGTGCGGCGCTTCAAGTGTAACCAGTGGCGCCGGGGAGGCTTCCGCGGTCATTCGAGGGCGTCCGCGACGGCCTTCGCGCTTGACAGCCTCGAGGCGCACGAGATACTTTGTTTGAGCCAAAATATTGGCTCATTGCGAATCACTGGAGCCTGTCATGACGACGGAAGCAACGCCCGACGGCGGGTTCACCCTCTTCGGCGAGGAGATGGCGCGGAACCCATACCCCATGTACGCGATGCTGCGCGCGAATTCGCCGGTGACGCAGTTGCCCAGCAACCTGTGGGCTGTCGCTCGCTACGAGGACGTGATCCGCATCCTGCGCGACCCCGAAACCTTCTCGTCGGTGGTCTCCGCCGACGCGATCGCCACCGGCGAGGTCTCGCCGAGCATGATCTTCAACGACCCGCCGATGCACACACGGCTGCGCGGCCTGATCTCAAAGGCATTCACGCCGCGGATGGTCGAGTTGCAGCGCGGGGCGGTGGAGGAGTACTGCCGCCGGCTGGTTGACCATATGCTGGAGCCGGAGAGCTGCGACCTGATCGCCGAGCTGGCGTATCCGCTGCCGGTGATGGTGATCGCGAACATGCTCGGCGTGGCGGACGGCGACATGGCGACGTTCAAGCGCTGGTCGGACGCCATCATCCAGAACGTCGGGACGTCGCTGATCATGGGCGACACGGGGGCGCTGGACGAGATCAACGTCGAGTTCGACACCTACTTCAAGGCGCGGCTGGACAAGCTGCGGGCAGAGCCCGAGGACAACCTGCTCAGCGGACTGGTGCACGCGGAGACGGAGGAGGGGCGGCTCAGCGAGTCCGACCTGCTCGTCATCTGCCGGGTGCTGCTGGTCGCGGGCAACGAGACGACGACCGGGCTGATCATCAACTCGATCCGCGTCTTCTCCGAGTTCCCCGAGGTGATGACGCAACTCAAGCAGCACATGGAACTGGTGCCGTCGGCGATCGAGGAGATCCTGCGGTACTACGCGCCGTTCCAGGCGACGTTCCGCCGCGCCATGCGCGACGTGGAGGTGCACGGCGTCACCATCCCGAAGAACGATCGGATCGTCACGCTACTGGCTTCCGCCAACCGGGACGACAGTGTGTTCGAGCGGCCGGACGAGGTGCTCATCGACCGCGACCCGAACCGGCACCTCTCGTTCGGGATGGGGATCCACTACTGCGTGGGAGCGCCGCTCGCCCGGATGGAAGGCGCCATCGTGCTCGAGACGTTGCTGCCGCGCATCAAGCGCGTCGAGGTGCTCGATGCGGACGCGGGGGCGCTGCTGCGGCCCGGCGGCCCGGACGCCATGCAGGTGCGCTTCGAGCTCGACCGCGCGTCTGTGACGGCCTAGCCGGGAGCGAGCGCCCGCAGCATCTCGACCGACTGGGCCGCGCGAGCGGCCGGGTCGGGCGCCGTCGGGATGAAGTTCAGCACCGGCACGGTGACGCCCGCGTCGACGTAGGCCTGGACCTTGCGCCGGCACGTCGCCGCGTCGCCGTACACCAGCAGGTCCTCGATGGCCTGGCGGGGTATGGCGGCCGTGGCTGCCTTGCGGTCGCCCGCGTTCCAGGCGTCCCACATCGGGCGCAGCGCATCACCGCGGCCGAGCCACTCGTGGAACTTCGCGTAGACGGGGACGTTGAGGTAGGCGGCGATCATGCGCCGGCCGAGGAAGTCGATCAGCTGCTCCTGCTCCTGCATGCAGACGAAGATGCGGCAGACGACCTCGAGCTTCGACGGATCGCGGCCCGCCTTCTCGGCGCCGGCGCGCGCGGCGGCGACCGCCTTCGGCACGTCTCCCGCGCCGAGCCAGTTGATGATCACGCCGTCGGACTCGGCCCCCGCGAGCTCCAGCATGCGACGGCGCAGCGCGGCGATGTAGATCGGCGGCGGGTCGACGAGGCTGCGCGAGAGCCGCATGCCGTTCACGGTGACGGTGTCGAGCTGCGCCGTCACTTTTTCGCCGGCGAAGGCCTGTCGCAGCACCGCCGCGACGTCGCGCACCTTGCGGTACGGGAATTCGAACGGGACGCCGTTCCACTGGCCGACGATGACTGACGAGCCGGCGCCGATGCCGAGCGCGAAACGGCCGGGCGCCGCCTCGGCGAGCGCGTTCGCCGATATCGCCAGGGTCAGCGGCGACCGCGTATACACGTTGGCGATCGCTGTACCGAGGCTCAGGCGCTCGGTCCAGGCGGCGGCGAGAGCGAGCGGCGTGAAGCAGTCGACGCCGTCTATCTCGTACGACCATGCATCCGTGTAGCCGAGGCGCTCCGCCTCCTGGAGGGCGTCTTTGTGCGCGTGCAGCGGTAGTCCGTCGAAGGGGAAGGTGAATCCGTATCTTGGCATAGGCGCATCATCGCCCGGCGGCGCGTTGTGATCCAGCGCCCTCGTGGCGGCAGGCCGAGCGCCGGTGCATACTCAATCACGTAGCGAGGAGGCGGCAGCTTGGACGCGTACAAGGCCATCGTGACGAAGCGGGATACGCGCGCGTTTCTGGAGAAGCCCGTGCCCGAGGACGTGCAGCACCGGATCGTGCAGGCCGGCCGCATGGCGGGCACGTCGAAGAACGTGCAGGCGGTCCGCTTTATCGTCATCGACGACGTGAGCGTGCGGGAGGAGATCACAAAGTGCGGCGACTTCGCGGCGTGGGTGCCGACGGCGCCGCTGGCGGTGGCCGTCGCGGTGTCGGACAAGGACACGCGGGCGGAGTTCGACGCCGGCCGGGCGGCGCAGAACATGATGGTGGCGGCGTGGGCGGACGGTGTCGGCTCGTGCCCAACGTCCATGCACCGGCAGGAGTGCGCGCGCCAGGCGCTGGGGCTGCCCGCTGAATTCCACGTGAGCACCGTCATCGGCTTCGGCTACCTCGCCAAGCCGCCTCGCCGCGTCGCCGAGGCGGCGCGGCTCCCGATCGACGAGTACGTGCGGCGCAATCGCTGGTAACCCGATGCCCGAGCCCATGATCCTGATCTGCGGCACCGGCCGGTCGGGGACAAGCGCCGTCGCGCGCCTGCTGCACGAGGCGGGGATCTCGGTGGGGCACGATCTCATCCCCGCCGACGAGCACAACGCCGAGGGCTACTTCGAGGAACGCCGGCTGGTCATGGTGAACGAGGCGATCCTCGCCGCCGCCGGGCTGCACGAGTGGTTCGCCACCGCTAGCCGGGCCGAGCTGCTGAGCGTCGCGCACACCTTCGCCGCGGAGATGATGGAGCTGGCCGAGCGGGCAACTCCGGCGTGGAAGGACCCGCGCTTCTGCTGGACGCTGGAGGCGTGGCTGGAGGTGCTGCCCGAGCGGCCGCGCGTTATCGTCTGCCTGCGCAGTCCAGGTGAGGTCGTGGCGTCGACGATGCGCTATTACGGACTCGAGGGCGACGAGGCGCGGCGAGCCGCCGAGCACGTATGGCGGACCCAGGGCGAGCGGCTGCTGGAGGTGATCGAGTCGTACGGCCTCGACGCGCTGGCGGTGGAGTACGCGTCGTTGATCGCAGATCCGCAGAGCGCGGTCGGGCCGATCGCGCGGTTCGCGGGGCGGCGGCTCGATCCCGCCTTCATCCGGCAGGATCTGCGGCACCACCGGGAGGAGACGGCGCCGGAGCTGATTCCGCTCTACAACCGGCTGGCCGCGCTCGGCGAGCGGTGGCGCGCTACACCTGGCGGCGCACGGTCAGCGTAAGCCCCTTCACCTTCGTGATCTTGACCGGCTCGCCGTTGTTGATCGGCCCGTCCTCGGAGATGGCGCGCCAGCGCTCGCCGTGGAGGAAGACGTAGCCTGTCGGGTTGAGGTCGGAGCGGGCGACAGCGCGGTCGCCGATCATCGACTGCGCGCCCATGTAGGCGGGCGCGCGCCGCATGCGGATGATGGCGTTGATGACGGTGAAGAAGAAGACGGCGAACACGGCGCCCGTGCCGATGATGAGCCAGCGCGATACCTGGAAGTCCGAGTTGCTGGTCGACGTGAGGATCAGGCCGCCGACGATCAGCGAGATGACGCCGCCGAGGCCGAGGGCTCCGAAGCCGCTGACGTACAGCTCGGCGCCGAAGAAGACGAACGCCAGCAGGATCAGCGCGACGCCGGCCCAGTTCACCGGCAGCGTGCCCAGCGCGAAGAACGCCAGGATCAGCGAGATCGCGCCGAAGACGCCGGGGAAGAACACGCCGGGGTGGAGGAACTCGATCAGCAACCCCAGGCCGCCGAGGCTGAGCAGCAGGAAGGCGATGTTCGGATCGCTCAGGATGAGCAGCCCCCGCTCCAACAGCGTCATGTCGTTGGTCACGCGCGGCGCGTCGGCGAGGCCGCTGAGCGTGACCTCCTTGTTGTCCACCTTCACGGTGCGACCGTCGGCCTGCTGAAGGAGGTCATCGATGCTGACGGCGGAGTAGTCGACGACGTTGTCCTTGACGGCCTGCTCCGTCGAGTCGGACACACTGTTGCGCACGGCATCCTCCGCCCAGTTGGCGTTGCGGCCGTGGGCGTCCGCGATGGCGCGCGCGTAGGCGGCGGCGTTGTTCTCTACCTTCGTGCCGAGCGTGCCGGTGATGTCGCCGCCGCTCTGGTCGACGGGGTGGGCGGCGCCGATGCTGGTGCCAGGGGCCATCGCGGCGATGTGCCCGGACATGGTGATGAAGGTGCCGGCCGAGGCGGCGATGGCGCCGCTCGGGGCCACGTAGACGATCACGGGCACCTTCGCCGACTGGATGCGCTGCACGATCTGCTCCATCGACGACTGCAGGCCGCCCGGCGTATCGAGCCTGATGACGACGGCCTTCGCGTCCGTGCGCTCCGCCTCGCCGATGCCGCGGTCGATGTAGTTCTCCATGACGCTGTTGACGTCGGAGTTGGCCGTGAGGACGTGGACGGCGCCGCGCTGATGGATCTTCGGCGCACAGGACACGGCAAGGCCGGCGACGAGCAGCAGGGCGAATACGGCCAGCCGCAAGGTACGGCGCGGAAATCGGGATGCGGTGATGCTGCGAGCGAACATCGTGCGGATCTGCTCCGCCTACATTATGGCACTGTGGCCCGGGCCGGGCCTCGTAGGAGGTCGCTGAGGTGGCCCGGGCTGGACGCTCCCCGCGTGGCTGGCGGGATGAGACGGCGGTTCTCCGCGCTTGGTGGGAGGCGCGGGCGTCCGATAGAATGGCCACGTCCCTGCCCGAAACGGGCGGGGATTTTCTCAGTACTGGGGCAGGCATGGCCGAGGCCACGACAACACAGCGTTCACGCGGCATGCGCGACCTCCTGCCGGAGGAGATGGATCGCCTCCGGGGGGTCGAGGATGCCTTCGCGCGGACGTGCCGCGCCTGGGGTTACAGGGAGGTGCGCACGCCGGCGATCGAGCCGCTGCACCTGTTCACGTCCGCCGGGACGCTCTCCCCGCAGACGCTGGACCGCGTGTACTCGTTCCTCGATTGGGACGGCTGGAGCGGCGAGCGCGTAGTGCTGCGGCCGGACTCCACGATCCCGACGGCGCGACTGTACGCCGAGCGGCTGGACGGCGGGCGCATCGCCAAGCTGTTCTACGCGCAGAACGTCTTCCGGTTCACGGACGACGGCTCCTCGCGCGAGGAGTGGCAGTGCGGCGTGGAGCTGATCGGCGACACAGGACGAGCGGGGGACACGGAGCTGGCGCTGCTGGCGCTCGAGACGCTGCGCGCGGCCGGACTGAGTGACATAACGGTGCGGCTCTCGCATGCCGGTCTCGTGCGCGCCGTGCTCGCCGCTGCCGGCCTTTCGGCCGAGGAGCAGTCCGCGGCCTACGCGCGGTTGCTAGACGGCGACATGACGGCTGTCGACGAGATGGAAGCACGGCTGCCGCAGCTCAACGCGCCGCTGCGCATGCTGTTCGACGTGGAAGGGCTGGGGAGTGGCTTCATCGCCAACCTGCGCGGCTCGCTGGCGGCCGCGATCCCCGCGCTGGCGTCGCCGCTCGACGAGCTGGCGTCGATCATCGCCGTGCTGGAGGCGCGCGGCGTGCGGCCGACGATCCAGGCCGCGTTGGCGCGCAGTTTCGAGTACTACTCCGGCCTGGTGATGAAGCTCGATGCGGCCGGCGCCCGGGTCGCGATCGGTGGCCGCTACGACAACCTGATCGGCCTCGTCGGCGGACGCTCGGTGCCGGCGTCCGGCTTCGCGCTCTATCTCGGCAACATCCTCGAGATCCTGCCGGGTTCGCACACCGGCGCAGAGGGCCCACGTGTCGTCGTGCAGGCGGACGGCCCGACGGGCGGCAGCGATCCGGCGCTGCTCGCCTCGCTGTACGACACAGCGGCGCGGTTGCGCGACGCAGGGGTGCGTGCCGAGACGATCGACGGCATGCACAGCGCGCCGACGCACCGGCTGACGTGCCGGGCCGCCTCGCCGCACTTCACGCTGGCCCGGCCCGACGCGCACACCGACTTCGAGCGCCTCGACGACGTCGTCGCGGCGCTGGAGCACGCGCATTGATCCGGATCGCGCTTCCCACGGGAGATCTGCGCAAAGACACCGCCGCACTGCTCACAGCCGCCGGCATCGGCATCGAGGAGTACGCCGCCGGATCGCGCGCGCTCCGCTTCGACGCGCTCGGCGGCGCCGGCATCGCGCGCGTGTTCCGCGAGCGCGACATTCCGGTGCAGGTGGCGATGGGCAACTACGACGTCGGCGTCTGCGGTCTCGCCTGGATCGAGGAGCTGGCGCAGCGCTTCCCCGGGCATCGCGTGACGCGGGTGCGCGATCTGGGCTTCGGCCGGCAGTCGCTGTGGCTCGCGGCGGCAGCCGAGGAGACGCAGACGCCCGTCCGGCTGGTGAGCGAGTATCCAAACATCGCCGAAGCGGTCGCGCGGCGCCTGCGCCTCCCGCGCTATCGCGTGTTCCCGGTGTGGGGCGCCGCCGAGGCATACCCGCCTGAGGACGCGGACGCCGTCATCATCGCCGCGCCGGACGCGGCCGCGGTTGAAGCGCACGGACTGCGGCCGCTGGCACGGCTGCTCGACGCGTCGGCGTGGTTGATCGTCAACCGCGACAGTCTCGCGTCGAAGGATCTGACGCCGCTGCTCTCGCGCTTGCTCGCGGCGGGCGCCGCCGCGCCCGTGACGGCGCCTGGCCTGACCGTCCCGGGGGCGCTGGGTCTCCGCGCCGGCGTTGCCTCGTCACCGCGCACGCGGCTGCGGCTCGCGCTGCCCGACGGCCACGCACAGTCGCACACGATCGCTGCGCTACAGGCGGCGGGAATCCGCGTCAACGGCTACGAGGACGGACAGGTCGTGCGCAGGCCGTCGATCGCGGTGGACGGCGTCGACGTGAAGGTGATCCGGCCGCAGGACATGCCGCAGCAGGTCGCCATCGGCCAGTTCGACCTCGCCGTCACCGGCCGTGACTGGCTGTTCGATCACCTGGTGCAGTTTCCGTCGAGCCCGGTGGAGGAGGTTGTTGACCTGCGCCGCTCCCGCTACGGGCTCGCCGCCATCGTCAAGGATGTGGCAGCCGAGAACGTCGCCGGTGCCGTGAAGGAGTGGCGCGCGCGCTCCGATGCGCCCATTCGGGTTGCCAGCGAATACCCCAACATCGCCGACCACTTCGCGCGTGAGCGGCAACTCGGCCGCTACAGCGTGATCCCGATCGCCGGCGCCTCCGAGGGCTTCGTGCCGGAAGACGCGGAGATCCTGATCGAAGGCATCGACACGGGGTCGAGCGTGCGCGCGAACAAGCTGACGGTGCTGGAGCGCTTCTTCGAATCGACGAACTGCGTCATCGCCAACAAGCGGCGGCCGGAGGGCGCGCTCCGGCCTGTGTTCGACGCGCTCCTCGAGCAGCTCGCAAGCGGCGCCGCCGAGCCCGTCCCCGCGGGCGGGGGAGGGTGAGCCATGCCGGGACTCCGCCTGCACCTCACCGTCGCGCGCGACCTCGCGAACGAGATGGCGTCGCCGCTCGTCGACGCTGAGCGCGGCCCGTACTACCTCGGCGCGACCACGCCCGACATCCGCGCACTGACGCGCTGGGACCGGGAGCGCACGCACTTCTTCAAGCTGGACGAGTTCGGCGAACAGGACGGCGTGCACCGCATGTTCGAGGAGGAGCCGGCGTTGCGAGACGCCGCCGCGCTCGATCCGCAGACGGCGGCGTTCATGGCCGGCTACATCTCGCACCTGGTGATGGACGAGGATTACATCTGCCAGATCTACCGCCCGATGTTCGGCGAGCGCTCGGCGCTGAGCGGGGACGTGATGGCGGACGTCATGGACAAGACGCTGCAGTGGGACGTCGAGCGGGCGGACTGCGAGCGTGACCTCTCGCGGCTGGACGAGATCCGCACGACGCTGGCTGAGGCTGCCGTGGAGGTGAATGTCGAGTTCATCGCGCGGGAGACGCTGGAGCAGTGGCGCGACATCTCGGCCAGCGCGATGAGCGCCCTTCCGAGCGTCGAGCGCCTGGTGCACTTCCTCGGGCGCCGCCTGCCGGAGTTCCGCTTCGAAGACGAAGCGGACGCGGCGAAGTTCGCCGAGCGCATCCCGCCGCTGCTCGAGCGGACGTGGGAGCACGTCGGGGCGGAGCGCATTGAGTCGTACCTGCGGGACACGCGCGAGCGCGCCCGCATCGCCATACGCGAGTACCTGTCGTGAGGATCGTGATCGGGGCCGAGGAGGGCCGCCGAACGCTGCTCAGGCGGCGTCCGCTCGGCGAGACGGAACTGCCGGAGGCGATCCGCAAGAAGAACGCCGAACTGTTCGGCGCGGATCTGACCGTCGAACAGCAGGTGCGCCGGATCATCGACGACGTGCGCCGTGACGGCGACGCCGCGCTCTCGAAGTATTCGAAAGCATTCAGCGGCGTGGCGCGCACGTCCTTCGAGGTGCCACGCGCCGAGATCGAGGCGGCGTACCAGTCCGTCGACGGCTCGCTCGTCGACGACCTGCGCGAAGCGGCGGAGCACATCCGCTCGTACCACGAGCTGCAACGCCAGCACTCTTCGACGTCGTTCAGCGAGCGCGGCGTGGGGATGCAGGTGCGGGCGATCGAGCGCGTGGGCATGTACGTGCCGACGAGCGCCGGCGCCGTGTACCCGTCGTCGGTGCTGATGACGGCGATCCCGGCGAAAGTCGCCGGTGTGGACGAACTGATCATGATTACGCCGGCGGGACCGGACGGCGTGGTCTCGCCGCTGAAGCTCGTCGCCGCGGACATCGCCGGCGTCGACCGCGTGTTCGCGGCGGGCGGCGCCGAGGGCATCGCGGCGCTGGCGTACGGCACGCAGACGGTGCCGCGCGTCGACAAGATCGTCGGGCCCGGCGGCATCTTCGTTACGGTTGCCAAGCGCGAGGTGTTCGGCAACGTCGGCATCGACGCGCTCTACGGGCCGAGCGAGACGATCGTGATTGCCGATGAGACGGCCGACCCGGTGTTCGCCGCCGCCGACCTCCTCGCTCAGGCCGAGCACGACGAGCTGGCGACGCCCATCCTGCTGACGACGTCGGCCGAGGCGGCGGAGGCGATCGGCCGCGAGGTGGAGCGCCAGCTCAAGCTGCTGCCGCGCGAGCGGATCGCACGCACGTCATTCGACGCGCGGGGCGGCGCGGTGGTGGTGGGGAGCATCGATGAGGCGGTGGCGCTGGGCAGCGAGTTCGCGCCGGAGCACATGTGTCTGCTCGTCCGGGACGCGGCCGCGGTCGCGAAGACGGTGCGCAACGCCGGTGGCATCTTCGTCGGGGACGACGCGCCGGAGTCGCTGGGCGACTATACCGCTGGCCCGAGCCACGTCATGCCGACGTCGGGCGCGGCACGGTACGCCTCACCGCTCGGCGTGCACGACTTCCTCAAGGTGACGAGCGTCGTTGCCGTCGACGCGGCGAGGCTGCGCGAGGCGGGGCCCGCGGCAGCGCGCATCGCCCGCGCCGAGGGCTTCGTGGCGCACGCGCGGTCGATCGAGCTGCGGCTGCAGGGCGGCGAAGCGGACGACGCGCGACCGGCGGCGCCAAAATGAGCGCCCGTCGGTTCGACATGCGCGCGAAGATCCGGCCGGACCTGCTGGAACTGCCGGGCTACGTGCCGATCACGCCGACGGACGTGCTGGCCGAGCGGCTCGGCATCGCGCCGTCCGACGTGCTGAAGCTTGACGGGAACGAGAACCCGTACGGGCCGTCGCCGAAAGCGCTCGCGGCGATCGCGGGCGAGCGCGACTACCACATCTACCCCGACCCCGATCAGCGAAAGGTGCGCGAGGCGCTGGCGGCGCACCTCGGCATCGATGCCGGCCGCATCGTCTGCGGTCTCGGCAGCGACGATCTGATCGACCTGGTGATGCGGGCGACGCTGACGCCCGGAGACGGTGTGATCAACTGCCCGCCGACCTTCGGTATGTACCCGTTCTCGACCGAAGTGTGCGGGGGCCGCGTGATCGAAGTGCCGCGCCAGGAGAGCTTCGCGCTCGACGTCGCCGGCATCGAGCGGGCCGCTCCGGACGCAAAGATCATCTTCCTCGCATCGCCGAACAACCCGACCGGCAATCGCATGTCGGATGAGGAGCTGCGGCACCTGCTCGCGCTCGACCTGATCGTCGTGATCGACGAGGCGTACGTGGAGTTTGCCGGGCATCACGACGGGTCGGCGTCTGCGGTGAAGCTGGTGGAGCGCCACGAGAACCTGGTCGTGCTGCGGACGTTCAGCAAGTGGGCAGGGCTGGCGGGGCTGCGGGCCGGTTACGGCGTCATGTCGCCGGTGCTTTCTTCGGTGCTCATGACGATCAAGCAGCCGTACAACCTCAACGTCGCTGCCGGTGTGGCGATGCTGGCGTCGCTGGAGGACCGGGCTCTGCTCGACGAGCGCGCCTGCACGATCGCCGGCACACGGGAGAAGCTGGCGCAGTTGCTCGCCGCGATCCCGTGGATCCGGCCCTACCCGTCGGAGGCGAACTTCATTCTGTGCCGGCTGGACGGCGTGGACGCGGTGGAGGTCAAGGAGCGGCTCGCCAGGCGCGGCATCTTCGTGCGACACTTCGACACGCCGGCGCTGCGCAACCACCTGCGAATCAGCGTCGGGCTCGAGGAGCAGAGCGCGATTGTCGTCGACGCGCTGCGGGAGATCGGAGCCGAGCTTGGCCGCTGACACAAAGGACCGCATGGCGAAGGTCACGCGCGAGACGAAGGAGACGAAGGTCGAGGTCAGCCTCGACCTCGACGGCAGCGGGAAGGCGTCGGCGAACACGGGGATCGGCTTCCTCGACCACCTCGTCGAACAGATCGGCAAGCACGGGCTGTTCGACCTGACGGTGACCGCCACGGGCGACCTGCACGTCGACGAGCACCACACCGTCGAGGACGTCGGGATCGCGATCGGGCAGGCGTTCGACAAAGCGCTTGGCGAGCGGAAGGGGATCGTGCGCATGGCGGATGCGCTGGTGCCCCTCGACGAGTCGCTGGCGTCGGTGGCGGTGGACGTCAGCGGGCGGCCGTACTGCAAGGTCGACGTGACGTGGACGCTGGACCGGATCGGCGAGCTGCCGTCGACGCTGGTGGAGCACCTGCTGGGCTCGATCGCGACGGAGGCGAAGCTGACGCTGCACGCGCGGGTGCTGTACGGGGAGAACGACCACCACCGCGCCGAGGCGATGTGCAAGGCGCTCGGGCGGGCGCTGTGTGCGGCGACGCGCATCGAGCCGCGGCTGCACGGGGAGTCGCCGAGCACCAAGGGGCGCATCGGCTAGCCGCTATCCCTCAAGCGCGTCCAACTCCTCTAGCAGGCTGCGGGCGCCGCGCACTTCGGCGCGCAGCTCCCGCACGCGGGCGACGAGGCCGCGATCCGACGTTACCACTTCGTACTCCGTCGGATTGTCGCTGCGCTCCAGCAGCTGGACGATGCGGTCATCGGCGGCGTTACGGCCCGGCCACGCGTACAGCACCGTCACGCCGCCGTTCTCGCCTTCGGGGAGATCACGGAGCGGGCGGCCGTCGGCGACGAGCGTGAGCGGCTCGCCGGTCATTTCCGCCAGGCGCTGGAGGCGGGCGACGAGCCTCCGGACGGCGCCGTCGCGGTCGCGCCACCAGCCGTCGGGCCGGGAGCCGATCACGTTCATGGCATCGACGATTAGATGGGGCAGGGGTGCGCCTCCGCCGTCATGGTACGGGTTGCCGGGCCATCCGGAAGGTCAAGGTCTGCGAAAACAGCATGCAGGGTTGATTGACAGCCCGTTCTTGCCGAATCTATTATCTAGCAGTCACTAAGTTTCCCGTGCCGAAAGGACGATCGCCATGGCCGTTGACCAGAAGACGATGGAGATGCTCCATACCGCTTCCGACGACACGCAGAGCGTCGATCTGAGCTGGATGGACAGCACGGGCGAGCGCGGCTTCTGGGCGAAGCCCGGCCGGCGCGGCCTGACGCTCGAGGAGATCAACAAGGGGTCGTATGGCGACGCTCCCGACGAGTCGGACGCGCTGACGATGGCGCCACGCGGCGCCGCGCACCTCAACGGCGTGCCGCGCATCGGCTACCACGTGCGCAAGAAGTCGGACATCTGGTCGGACAACGCGGCGATGCTCTACGAAGAGGCCGTACAGCGCCAGTGGTCGTCGGCGACCGACATCCCGTGGGACGAGCTGAAGCCGCTGCCGGACGACGTCGAGCGCGCGTACAGCCAGTTCTGCACGTTCCTCACCGAAGTGGAGTTCATCGCCGGCGACACGCCGAGCCAGTGGCTCCCGGCGATCAGCAACGAGCACTACGAAGTCAAGATGTTCCTCGCCTCGCAGATCATGGACGAGGCGCGGCACCTGGACGTCTTCCGCAAGCGCGCGCTCGCCAACGGCGGCGGGCTGATGAGCAGCAGCGGCAACGCCGGCCTGCGCGTCATCATCGAGGCGAAGGACTTCACGGAGATGTCGGCCATCATGCACGTCCAGGGCGAGGGCCTCGTGCAGTCGATCTTCCGCATGGGCGAGTACATCGCCACGAACGAGGCCGAGAAGCGCATCTTCCGGCTGTCAGCGCAGGACGAGTCGCGCCACGTGGCGTTCGGCGTGATGCACCTGAAGTACATCCTGGAGACGGAGCCGGAGCGCCGCGAGGAGATCCACAGCTACCTGGAGAAGGCCGAGCCCATCATCGGCGCCGGCGCGGGTACGGCACCCGTCGCGGGCGGCTCGCCGGTCTTCGGCACGTCGCTGGGCATCCTGTTTGGCCACACGCTCGGCAGCGCGGAAGAGGGTGGCAAGATGGCGCTGGCCGCCTTCCGCCGCCAGCTCAACGAGTACATGCACCGCCTGGAAGTCGCCGGTATGGGTGAGCGCCGCTACCGCTTGCCGGTGCAGATCCAGGCGATCCTCGACCCGCCCAAGGCGTAGTCGCCGATTGGCGTTTGTGGACGTGATGAGCCCCGGTCGTTGGCCGGGGCTCTTTCGTGTCGGGCGGCGGAGGTTGGATGTTGGATCGGCGTCTTGCCGCGTGGAGTGTGAGCTGACGAGATCTTCGCTTCGCTCCGGACGACATCGTGGGCTCAGCTTGAGGTGGCGGGTGAGTTGCTTCGGACGCGGGCGACGGCGAGATCGGTCATGTAGGCCTTGGTGATGCGGCCGGCGTAGCGCGTATCGATGAGGTCGCGGATGCAGGCGAGGAGGGCGGTGCGGTTCTCCTCGGACAGGTCGATGTGGCCCGAGTACGTGTTGAGCTCGTCGATGTAGGTCTGCGTCGTGAAGTCGCGGAGCCAGAGATGGCGGCGGAGCTGCGCCGGCTCGAAGAGGCCGCACTCCGTCACGGACGCGGGCGCGGCGAGGGGGATCTCGTCCGGCGTTTGTTGCCTGATGCCGGGCTCCGTGCCGGGCATGTGCGCGAGGTAGCACTCCTGTGCATCGACGAAGAACTGGCTTGTGCCGCCCGCGACGTGGCCGCCGCCGGCGATGGCGAGAGCGCCGCCGGGACGGAGGGCGCGCGCGATCTTCGGCAGGGCGACGGCCGGGTCGAGCCAGTGGAAGGCGGTGACGATCATCACGAGGTCGAACGGCTCGGACGGCAGCGGCCACTCCTCGAAGGCGCCGACCTGCACGTCGACGCCGTAGGGCTCGAGCTTGCGGCGGGCGACGGCGGCGAGGTTCGGGCCGAGCTCGACGGCGGTGACGCGATAGCCGCGCTGCGGCCATGGGCAGCGTCGCCTGGCCGGTGCCGCATCCGATCTCGAGCACGCGGCCGCCGTCCGGGATGTGGGATAGCGCGACGATGTCGTCGAAGAGCGCGTCCGGGTAGGTCGGACGGGCGCGATCGTACAGCTCGGCGATGCGATCGAAGGTCGAGCGGAGATCAGGCGGGAGGTCCGGGTCCAGCAAGGCAGTGCAGCTCCGAGGAAGGGTTACCGTGGCGCGGCGGCGAGCTCCTCGACGGTGAAGCGGAAGTCCTCGATGACGGGGTTGGCCAGCAGCTTGCGGCACATCTCGCCGACCTGCGACTCCGCGTCGGCGGTATTCGCCGCTTCCAGCTTGATCTCCATGTACTTGCCGGATCGCACCGACGACACGCTCGCGAACCCGAGCGAGTGCAGGGCGCCGCGGATGGTCAGGCCCGGTGGGTCGTTGACCGTGGGCTTGAGGGTGACGTAGACGCGGGCGAGGAACATCGACCGCAGGATACCGGCGTGATAGCGCCGGTCAAAGCCGTCGATTCGGGTTGACATCGAACCTCTTACGATGCACGCGCACCCGTTCACGACCGGCGGCGGCCGTGATACCATCCGCTTCACATCGTAGAGTCACGGGAGGAGAGGGTGCTATGACGAACTTCAAGGAAACCATCATCCGTGGCGAAGACGGACACGCGTTTCCCGCGATGGGCGCGCTGGTAGGCGCGGTAGGGGCCATTCTGCTCGGCATCGGTGCGGCCGGCGACACGGGCTGGCTGGCCGTCACCGGCGGCATCGTCCTGGCGGTGGGCGTGCTGGCGGCGTCGGTGGTCAACCACATGACGGTCGAGTACGACATCTTCGGCCGGCTGGAGAAGCTCGAGAAGTAACGCCTAGCGCACTTCCTCGCCGGTGAGCAGGCGGTACGCCTCCTTGTAGCGTTCCGCTGTGCCTTGCACGACGTCCGGGGGCAGTTCGGGTGCCGGCGGCTCCTTGTTCCACCCGGACTGGCTCAGCCAGTCGCGGACGTACTGCTTGTCGAAGCTGGGCTGCGACTTCCCGATCTTGTAGTCGGCCACGGCCCAGAAGCGGCTGGAGTCCGGCGTCAGGATCTCGTCGATGAGGTGCAGCTCGCCGTCGATCCAGCCGAACTCGAACTTCGTGTCGGCGATGATGATGCCGCGGCCGCGCGCGTACTCCGCGGCGAAGTTGTACAGCGCGATGCTCCGCAGCCGCAGTACCTGAGCCGCTTCGGGTCCGACCTCCTGCATCAGGTCGGAGAACGTCATCGGCTCGTCGTGGCCTTCCTCCGCCTTCGTCGTGGGCGTGAACATCGGCTCAGAGAGCTGCTCGCTCTCCTGCATGTCCTTCGGCAGCCGCACGCCGTTGACGGTGCCGTACTGCTTGTACTCCTCCCATGCCGACCCTGCGAGGTAGCCCCGCACGATGCACTCCACGTCCACGCGCTTCGCCTTGCGGGCGATCGTCGAGCGGCCGAGCAGGTCCGGCGGCAGCGCGAACGGCAGCTCGTCGGCGGGGGAGCCGTCGGCGAGGCGGATGAAGTGATTCGGCACGACGTCGCGTGTGCGCTGGAACCACCAGGCGGACATCTGGCTCAGCACCTTCCCCTTGTCCGGGATGCCGGTCGGCAGGATGGCGTCGAAGGCGGAGATGCGGTCGGTGGCGACGATGAGGAGGCGGTCGCCGAGATCGTACGTGTCGCGCACCTTGCCACGATAGGTGCGATTCGACAGCGGGGAGTCGATGAGTACAGCGGGCATGGGCCGTCACTTTCCGGTTCGAGAATTGGGTCGGGCTGTGGTTTGATTATCGAGCCTGCCGCGACGCGTGTCCAGCCGCGCACGTTACGTCGAGCATGCTACGATCATCCCATGCCGCAACCGCCGCGTGTGTATTCGACCCCGGCCATCGTGCTGCGCCAACGGCGGCTGGGCGACGCCGACAAGATCCTGACGCTCTTCACCGCGCGGTCTGGCAAGGTGGAGGCCGTGGCGAAGGGCGTGCGCAAGACGCGCAGCAAGCTGGCGGGCCACGTCGAGCCGCTGACGCAGGCGAACTTCCAGCTCGCGAAGGGCCGCTCGATGGACGTCGTCACGCAGGTGGAGACGATTGAGTCGTTTCAGCCGCTGCGCGACGACCTGGAGCGTCTCAGCCGCGCGCTGTACGCCTGCGAGCTGCTCGACAAGTTCACCGAGCCGCACGAGGACCACTTCGAGCTGTACCGCCTGCTGCTCGACACGCTGCGGCGGCTGCAGACACGCGACGACGTCGACACGCCGGTCCGCTTCTACGAGATGGGGCTGCTCGACGTGCTGGGGTACCGGCCCGAGCTGGAGGAGTGCGTCGCCTGCCGGACGCGGCTGGAGCCGCAGACGAACTACTGGTCCGCGGCCGCGGGTGGGGTCGTTTGCGCCGCCTGCCGGACGGAGGAGAGCGCCGTCCGGCCCGTCAGCGCGAACGCGGTGAAGCTGCTGCGGCTGCTGCTCCACGGGCGATTCAGCGATGTCGCCCGCGTCAGCGTGGATCCGGCGCTGGCCGCCGAGTTGGAGCGCGCGATGCTGGAGTATGTGCGCTGGGTGCTCGAGCGCGACGTGCGTTCGGCGGCCTTCATCGATACGGTGCGCAAGCGCCGAAGAACGGCGGTGGTCGACGCCGAGCCCGCGGCGGCGCAGGAGGCCTGAACGCGATCGCGTGCGAGCGGCCCGCTACACTGACGGCGCCGAGATGTGAGATGGTGAGGTAGCCCATGCCCGTGTACGAGTACTACTGCAAGTCATGCGACGGCATCTTCGAGACCATGCGGCCGATCGCCCAATCGTCGGATCCGGCGCCGTGCCCGGTCTGCGCGAAGAAGGGGCAGCGCATGATGCCGACGTCGTTCGCCGCGTTCACGATGCGCGAAGGCTACCCGCGCTCCATCCCCGACCGCGGCACGTACTGGCATCTCGGCAAGGAAGTGAAGAACCGGATCAGCGGCTCGGTCCGGCCCAACGAACACCCGGAGATCAACAAGCCGAAGCCGAAGCGGCTCAAGTCGAAGGGTGAAATTTCCGCGATCGAGGACCGTCAGCACCAGATCGGCAAGGAGAACAAGAAGCGCGTCCAGTCGGGCACGATGCCGGTGCCCGACCCGCGCCCGATCTCGAAGTTCAAGGAAGACTGACGCCCGACAGCCGCTCCGGCCCTCGCTACTCCACCACGCAGTCCGCCGCGTCGACGTCCGGGCGGAGGGCGCTGAAGATGGGGAAGCGGAGCTGCCCTTCGCGCGACCACTCGCTGAAACGCACGTGACAGACGATCTGCGGATGCGTCCAATAGATCAACCGCGCGATCTGGGGCGTATCGAAGAACGGTGACTCGTCGACGACGAGCGGCTCCATGTGCGCGACGAGCTGCCGCGCTTCCGCGTCCGTGAGGCCGCCACTGACCGCGCCGACGTACTCGAACCGGCCGTCCGCGTAGCCGCCGAGCAGGAGCTGGCTGAACGGCTCGCCCTTTCGACGCGCGCCGCCGAAGGTGTAGCCCCCCACGACGAAGTCGCCGCTCTCCAACGACCGGATCTCCTGCCAGCTCCTGGAGCTGCGGCCCGGCGTGTACGTGCTGTTCTTCTGCTTTGCGACGATGCCCTCCAGCCGCCGCTGCACGACGGCCTCGAAGAAGGCGATCCCCTCGTCGTCCACGAAGTCAACGGCGGCGAACTCCGCGCCGGGTGTGACCGATTCGGCGAGGCGGTTCTTCCGCTGCCACAGCGGCCGGTCGAGCAGCGATCGCCCGTCGAGCCACAGGATGTCGGTCGCCTGGTAGCTGAGCTGGCCCGCGATGCGCTTGATCTTCAGGTCGGCGGGCACATGATCGGGGCTGGCGGCCGTGGCCTCATCGGCAAGGATGTGGAGCCGCGGACGCAGCAGGTCGAACGACGGGTGGCCCTCGCCGTCGATGGCGACGACCTCGCCGTCGAGGATCGCCTCCCGCCCGCGCAGCCGCTCGGGGATGCACAGCAGCTCCGGGAAGCACGGCGTCAGGTCGATGCCATTCCGGCCGCGCAGCCGCACAACGCCGTCCGATACGTGCGCCATCGCCCGCACGCCGCCCCACAGCAGCTCGAACAGGTAGTCGGGCGAGTCGAAGGGCTCCGACGCCTCGGTCGACAGCATGGGCCGCACCGACTCCGGCATGCGGCTGCCGTGCGGCGCGGTCTGGATGTCAAGCGGGGGGCGGGGGCCGGAGGGTGACGTCATCCAGCGCGCCTGCGCTTCGGCTTCGCCGGTTCAGCCTCAGCTTCGTCGGCCTCGGCCGATTCGCCCATTCGCTCGCGCTTCGCCGCTTCCACGCTCGCCCGCAGCGCCTCCATGAGGTCGGTGACCTTGCCCGCGACGGGCGCCGGCCGCTTGATCTCCTGGCCCTCGGCCTTGCGTTCGATCAGCTCCAGCAGCGCCTCGCGGTAGTTGTCGTGGTACTTCTCGGGCTCGAAGTCACCCGTGAGCATGTCGACGAGCGATTTCGCCATCGCCAGCTCCTTCTCGCCGATGGCCGTCTCCTCCGGCATGTCGAGGTCCCGGGCGCTGCGGATCTCGTCGGCGTAGAGCATGGTCTCCATCGCGATCGTGTTCTCGTACAGGCGCAGCGTGCAGAGCTGCTCCTTCTGGCGCAGCGTCACCTTCGCCAGCGCCACGAGCGACGAATCCTTCAGCACCTCGCGCAACAGTGCGAAGGGCTTGGCGCCGATCTTGTCCGGCTCCAGGTAGTAGGTCTTCTGGTAATAGATGGGGTCGATCTGGTCCGCCGGCACGAAGTCCGTGATCTCGATGGCGTGGGTCGTGTCGACGGGCACCTTCTCGAAGTCTTCGGGCTCCATGACCACGTACTGATCGGGGCCAATCTCGTAGCCGCGGACGACGTCGTTCCACTCGACGACGGCGTCGTCCTCGGGGCAGTAGCGCTGCTGCTTGATGCGGGCGCCGTCCTTCTTGTGGAGGAGGTTGAACGAGACGTCCTTCTCCTCCGTGGCGGTGTACAGCTTGATCGGGATCGACACCATCCCGAAGCTGACGGCGCCCTTCCAAATGGCACGTGGCATCGCGCCCTCCTCCGTCTCGCCGCCCGTCCCCTCGACGAGCAGTGTCGCACGTTGAAGCTTGTCCCGGCGCGAGTGACGCCTGTCAATGCGGGCCGGCGCCCATAGTGTAGCGATGATCTGGCGCCTCGCGTACGCCGACCTTCGATGCGTTGACACCAATTCGACCCACGCCCCGGCGCCGATCCACAATATCGCCAAGGAGCGCACCGTGGCCGATTCGCACGCCCACTCGATGCACGACGCGACGCTGCCCAACCGGGGCCTGTTGCCGGCGGGCGCGGCGGGCATCGATGCCGGCATGACGCTCACGAAGGTGGCCGTCGCGTCGACGGACGTCGTGAGGCTGCGGGCAACGGAGACCCGGTCGGATGGGCGTGCCGTCAGCTTCGAGGGCGTAGGGTCGGCTTGCACCGGAGTCACCGGCGCGCTGCTGGGCACGCTCCCCACCGAGAGCGTCCTGCGCGTCCAGGAGATTGAGGCGGGCGCACGCGGCGCAGCGGCGCTGCTCGGCACCGAAGATCGCCTCGCCGACGGCGAGTTCTTGCTGGCGCTGATCGGCACCGGCACGGCGTTCGCCGCCGTGCGTGGTGAGAGCGTGCAGCACCTCGGCGGCACCCCCATGGGCGGCGGCTCGTTCGCCGGCATCGCCCGTCGCGTCGACCCGTCGTTGAAGTACGACGCGATGATCGCCGGCGCGGAGCGTGGCGACCGCCGTCGCGTCGATACGATGATCTCGGACATCTATCCGGATGGCATCGGCCGCATCGGGCCGGATCTGACGGCCGCACACCTGCAACGCGCCACTGAAGGCTCGCTCGACGACTTCCTCGCCGGCCTGCTGAACATGCACGGCGAGAACATCGCCCAGATCGCGGCAGGCCGCGCGAACATGGCGCGCACGCGGCGCCTGGTGCTGGCAGGCGGGTTCGTGCACAACAACCGGCTGCTCGTGGCATCGATGACGCAGATGGCGGGGCTGTTCGGACTGGACGTGGACGTTGCGCCGTCGCCCGGCTACGCTGGCGCGCTGGGGGCGGCGCTGGCGGCGGCCGCGCGTGCACGCGAAGGAGGGGCGAAGTGAGAATCGGCGTCGTGTTCCCGCAGACCGAGATCGGCAGCGACCCGCTCGTCGTCCGCGACTACGCGCAGGCGGCCGAGCAGCTCGGCTACGATCACCTCCTCGCGTACGATCACGTGCTCGGCGCGCACCCCGACCGCTTCGAGGGCCGCTTCCGCCCGCCGTACACGCACGAGACGCCGTTCCACGAGCCGTTCGTCCTCTTCGGCTACCTGGCAGCGCTCACGACGAAGCTGGAGCTGACGACGGGCATCATCATCTTGCCGCAGCGCCAGACCGCCCTCGTCGCCAAGCAGGCGGCGGCCGTCGACGTGCTGACGGGCGGCCGCCTGCGGCTGGGCGTCGGCATCGGCTGGAACGACGTCGAGTACGAGGCGCTGGGCGAGAACTTCCGCAACCGCGGCCGCCGCGTCGAGGAGCAGATCGCGCTGCTGCGCGAGCTGTGGACGAAGGAGCTGGTCGATTTCGACGGCAAGTATCACACGGTGCATCGCGCGGGCCTCCGGCCGATGCCAGTGCAGCGGCCGATCCCGGTCTGGATGGGCGCGATGGCCGAACCGGCGGTGAAGCGCGCGGCCCGCATCGCCGACGGCTGGTTCCCACAGTTCCAGCCGGGGCCGCAGGCCACCGAAGCCATCGAGCGGCTGCACGGCTACCTGCGCGACGCTGGCCGCAAGCCCGGTGATTTCGGCGTCGAGGGGCGCATCAGCTTGTACAACACGCCGCCGGACCAGTGGGGCGCCGCGTTGGAGGGCTGGCGCGGGCTCGGGGCGTCGCACGTGTCCTTCAACACGATGAACGCAAAGCTGGAGTCGCCCCAGGCGCACATCGACGCCATTCGACGCTTCAAAGAGTCCGCGGGCTAGACCGCCGCCGCGAAACCCTCCGCCGCTCCCGGTCGTAAGAACTGACAGGGGGTCGGTGGGGAGGGCGACAAGGAGGCGGCATGGTGACGGCAGAGCAACAGCTCCCGGCGACGGGCAGGGATGTCTTGCGGGTGGGCGACCTCGTTGTCGACCCGCGCACGCGTACGGTAAGGGACGATCGCGGCTCTGTGCGGCTCACCGCGCGCGAATGCGACCTCCTCTGCTACCTCGCTTCCCATCCGGGCGAGACGTTCACGCGCGAAGAGCTGATGACGGCGGTGTGGGGCTACGCGTTCCCCGGCGACACGAGCACGGTGACTGTGCACATGCGCCGTCTCCGCACGAAGGTTGAGCGAGACCCGTCGCGGCCGCGCCACCTCCTGACGGCCTGGGGCGCCGGCTACAAGTTCGAGCCGTAGGAGCCCGTGGCGGCGGTGTGGTGGTCGCTCCGTGGCCGCACGCCACGATCCCGTGCTACGCTCGTGGGCGCACGGACTGACAGCGCAGGAGCGTAGATGATGGCGTACTTCCTGGCGAAGACCGACCCCGACACCTACTCGATCGACGACCTGAAGCGCGACGGGACGACGGAGTGGGACGGCGTGCGCAACCCGGCCGCCGTCAATGCGATCAAGACGATGAAGCCCGGCGACCGCGTGCTCATCTACCACTCGCAGGGCCAGACCTCGATCGTCGGCCTGGCTGAGGTCGTTTCAGAGCCGCGGCCCGACAAGAAGGACCCGAAGAGCTGGGTGGCGGACTTCAAGTACCTCAAGCACGCGAAGAAGCAGGTCACGCTGCGCGAGATCAAGGAGTCGCACAAGTTCGACGACTGGGCGCTCGTGCGGATGGGCCGGCTCAGCACCATGTCCGCACCCGCCGCATTCTGGACGTGGCTGGAGAAGCAGGGCGCGTTCTAGCGTCCTCCGCCGCCGATCCGCCACCGCCACGTCGTCGTCGCGATCAGCGGACGTCCCGGTTCGACGATCGCCGTCCCGGTGTCGGAGATCCCCTGCTCGTCCAGGTTGAACGCGTCGATGGCACACGTCTGCGGCTCCACGCACACCGCCTCCGCCGGCGTATAGACGACGGCCTGCGTCAGGTTGCGCGATCGCTCCATCGCCAGCTCGATGTCGCCCCAGCGGACGCGCAGCGCGCCTTTCGGCGCGAAGTAGCACGTGTCGAGCCGCCGGTCGCCCAGCTCGGGGTAACCGCGGAGGTCGTACGCGCCGAGCGCCGGCTTCAGCCAACCGGTCGGGATCATGTCGTCCGTCTCGTACCACTGCGACGCGTCGACGAGCACGCGCACGTCGTGGCCCGGGCGCACGTCGCGGCGGAACCACGGGTGCCAGCCGCAGCCTGCGGGGAACGCCTCGCCGTCGCTGTGGATCTCCATGCGCAGGGCGATGCCGTCGTCGAGCACGCGGAACTCCTGCGCCGCCCGACCGCCGAACGGCCAGCCCCGGTCAAAGTTCACCGAGATGCGGCATGCCGCCGCCGTCGCGCGCTCGACGTCCCAGGGCAGGAAACAGGCGCGGCCGTGTAACGCGTGCGGGTGGCCGGGCGAGAGCGGCACCGAGTACAATCGGCCGCGCCAGACGAAGCGGCCACCATCGATGCGGTTCGGCCAGGGCGCCATCGGGAACGCGCCCCAGCGGGTCGGCTCGCGCAGCGCCTGCTCCGGGCTGTCCGGCGCACGGAGCAGAGCGATCCATCGCCCCTGATCGTGGATCTCCAGCTGCAGCAGCCTGCCGCCCGCCTCCGGCGCGATCGACGCGCGCGTGCGGCCCTGCTCGAGCGTGATGATCTCCATCGCCCGATGCTACGGACGCGGCAGTGCGGCGGCAAGGCTGAGTATTCGGCTGGAGGTGGCTGCCGGACTAGGATTCGAACCTAGATTCACGGCTTCAAAGGCCGCTGTCCTACCATTGAACGATCCGGCAACGCCGTCCCATGGTATCGGACGGCCAATCCCCCGCGAAGCGCCCGAATTGCCCGAAGCACGGCCGCGATCCATAGTGTTGCGGCTGCCCGCGCCACGCCCGGTGCGGGCGCGCTCATCTGTCACTCAACCACCAAGTCAGCATCAGGAGGACCCATGCCAACCTTCGCTCTCACCGTCCAAACCGTATTCGGCGAAGGCAGCATCGCCGAGCTCGGGCAGCGGGCCAAGGCGGCCGGCTACAAGCACGCGCTCGTCGTTACCGACCCCGGCATCCGGGCCGCCGGCATCCTCGATTCCATCCTCTCCTCGCTCGACGAGGCGGAGGTCGCCCACACCGTCTACGAGAACGTGACGCCGAACCCGACGATCCAGGAGGTCGACGGCGGCGTCGCCGTGATCAAGGACGTGAAGGGCGACTTCGTCGTCGGCGTCGGCGGCGGCAGCGCGATCGATGCGGCGAAGGGCGTCGCCGTGACCGCGGCGATGGGCGGTGAGACGTCGAAGGAGTATCTCTTCGGCGCCGGCGGAACGCCGTTCCCCGGCAAGGTGCTGCCGCTGTTCGCCGTCCCGACGACCTGCGGCACCGGCTCCGAGATCTCCCCGGCGGCCGTCATCACGGACCCTGCCACGCACTACAAGCACCTGATGCTGAACTGCACGCCGAACGTCGCCATCCTCGATCCCAACCTTGTCGCGAAGATGCCCGCGCCGATCACGGCCGCAACGGGCATGGACGCGCTCACGCACGCCATCGAGGCGTACGTCAACCCTGGTAACACGCCGTTCACGCGCATGTTCGCGACGCGCGCCATCCAGCAGATCAGCCTCAACTTGCGCACCGCCGTCAACGGCCCCGATCGGCCGGCGGCGCTGAAGAACATGCTCTACGCGGCGGACATCGCCGGCCAGTCGATGGCGCAGGGCCTCGGGCAGGTGCACGGGCTCTCGCACGTCGTCAGCGGCCGCCTGGGCACGCCGCACGGCGTCGCCAACGCGATCCTGCTCTCGCAGGTGCTGGAGTACCACAAGGAGTTCCTGGCCGATCCGCTGACGGAGATCGCGCCGCTGATGGGCATCAACGCCTTCGGCATGCCGGCAAAGAAGGTTGGCGACGAAGTCGTCGCGGCAGTGCGCTCGCTCCGCGACGACATCAAGATCCCGTCGAAGCTCAGCGAGGTCGGGATGAAGGAGTCGGACGTCGCTCAGTTCGTCGAGGACGCGCAGAAGTCGCAGGGCATCTTCATCGCCGCGCCCCGGCCGCCTTCGACCGAGGACCTTGCGGCGATCTACAAGAGCGCGCTTTAGTCGGCGCCTTATCAACCTGTGGCTTGGGGCGCAGCAGGCTGCGCCCCAAGCCACTTCCACCTCTCACGTCCAGGGAATGCCGCCCTGCTCTAATCCACTGTCCGCAGCGCCAGCTGGTACAGGCTGACGGCGGCGGGATACTGACCTCCCGCTGACAGGGCGTCGCCTGCATCGATCAGGGCATTGGCGAGGGTCACCCTTACTCGATCTCCTCGCGACACCGCCGCAGCGTCGGCCCGCATGACGGCATCGGTCGCGACGGACTTCGCCACCCACGCGAGCGTCAACTGGATCTGGCCCAGGTCGACGTTCGGGTCAAACAGCTCGGCCAGGGTCAGGCACACCTCCGCCTGCTGGATCTTCTCCAGCGCGGCGTTCGTCTGCCCCGCGCCGAGCTTGCTAATCGCGCCGTTGTGCGAGCTGCCGCCGTGGTTGCCGTAGAGCGCATCGATCGCCGGCAGCAGCAGGAGGCGGGCAAGTCCGCTGGTCGCCGGGTCCGTGGCCAGATCGGTCAGGCTGGTGACGGCGCGGTCTATGGCCTCGACCGCGTCAACCACTTCGATGTCGTGGGTCTCGGTAGCCGAGGCGCCATCATCGTCCGTCACCGTCACCGCGATCGTGTACAGCCCCGCCGCCGCGTACGCGTGGTCCGCGCTGAACGGTGAGGTGACCGTGCCGACGTGTTCCGGCGGCGCCCCGTCGCCCCAATCGACCGTCGCCGTGTGCGTGTCGAGGCTGCCGGGATCGGTGAAGTGCGCCGCCACGCTGATGGGTACCAGGGGCAGGACGAACGACGCGCCGGACGCGACCTGGTCGATCTGCAGCGCCGGGGCCACGTTCAGGACGTTGACGACGAGCGCATCGCATCCGAGTCCGGCGTCATCGTCCGTGGCGCAGACGCTGACGGTGTACGTACCGTCGTCGGCGTAGACGTGCGTCGCCGATACCGCGCCGCTAGCGCCCGAGGTAGAGCCGGGGGGGCCGGACGGCGCCTCTGACACCGTCGCCGCTTCGACGGTGCTGCCGTCGCCCCAGTCCACGGTCGCTGTGTGGGTGTCGAGCGTACCCGGGTCGACGAACGTCGCGGGCGCGAGGCTGAACGTCGAGCCTTCGTCGACCGAGGCGTCCGGTCCGGCGTCGACGACGGGCGCTGCGTTGCCGACCGTGACGACGGACGAGTCGCAGTCCGTGCCGCCGTCGTCGTCCGTGACGCAGATATCGATGGTGTAGGCGCCGTTGTCGGCGTAGGCGTGCGCGCCGATCAACGCGCTGTTGGCGCCGAAGGTCGAGCCGGGAGGGCCGAACGGCGACTCGGACACGCCGGCCGGCTCCACGGGGGTTCCGTCGCCCCAGCTCACGGTCGCGGTGTGGGTGTCCGCCGTGCCCGCGTCGTTGACTGCGGCTTTGCCGAGGGTCACCGTTGCGCCTTCCAAGGTGGAGAAGTCGCTCGGCGCCGTCACGACGGGCGCGACGTTGCCGACCTTCACCTTCGCCGTGTCGCAGCCGGTGCCGCCATCGTCATCGGTCACGCATACGTCGACGTTGTAGGTCCCGTCATCGGCGTAAACGTGACTCAGGCTGAACGTCCGCGCGGCCGTGACCGCCAGTGGCGCAACCCCCGTCCCGTCGCCGTAGTCCACCGTCGCAGTGTGCGTGTCGGCCGCGCCCGGGTCGGTGAACGATCCGGTGCGAGAGAACGCGGCGCCTTCAGAGATGCCCGCGTCTCCGCCCGCCGACACGCTTGGAGCGACGTTCACCACTTTCACCTTCGCGAGATCGCTGTCAGAGCCACTGGTGTTCGACACGGTGAGGGTGATCGCCAGCAACCCGTCGTCCACGGCGTGAACGGTGGGCGCGGACGTCGTCTCGCCTGACAGCGTCGACCCGTCCGAGAAGGTGGTGGGGCTCCACTGGTACGTGAGGGGATTCCCGTCCGGCGCATACGAACCGGACCCGTCCAGCGTGATCGTGGAGCCTTCGGGTGTCGTGTACAACCCGCCACCGTCCGCGACCGGCGGCTGAGCCGGAAGGCGCGGGGTGTTCAGGTCGCCGCCAGGGTACAGGTCGTTCTGGATCGCGGGCCGGATGAGGTCGCGATAGGCGGCCTGGCCCGAGGGGTTCGGATGTACGACCCCGGTGTGGTTGCCCTGGTTGAGGAACGTCTCGTCGAAACGCGTGATCCAGTGGTCGTCCGCGCAGTAGCCGTGGCCGGCGTACGCGTCGTAGACGCCGCCGATGAAGTTCCATCCCTCGTCCGCGGCGTTCAGCGCGACCATGTCATCGAGGCCGTGGGTCACGATGTTGTCGGCGAACACCGTTTCGGACAGGCTGAGGCCCGGCAGGTTGTTCTGAGGAAATACGTCCGGGCAGTGGCTCAGGTCGTCGTTCTGCGTCGCGTTCGGATACTCGGAGATGTACATCCGATCGCTGGTGAGCTTCGGCATGAGCGCCTTGAACCGGTCAGCGACCTGCTGGTACAGCCCCGACCGATCGCTCTGTGGCGCGAGCTCAGCGAGACCCTCCTGCAAGAACTGGTCTGCGGTTTCGCCGCCGGCGCCGTACTGGATCACGAGGCTCTGGAGATAGACCTCGCAAAGGGGCCCCATCCCGAACAGCCTGAGCGGCGCGCAGATGCCCGTAATGCCCCCAACCACGAGCGGGTCCGGCCTCGCCGGAGCCACGTTGCAGGGCTCCAGGACGATACAGGACTGCACGATGGGCGCGAAGTTGGCGTCGTTCCCGCCGATCGACATGAAGACCGCGTCGACTTCCCGGTTACCCACCAACTGGGCCGCGCGCTCGATCTGGGGCGCCACGCATTGAGTCGGATGGCCGTCGCAGTCGAGCGGCGGGTTGTTCAGCTCGACATCGACCCCCTGGTACGGCTCGAGGAAGCCGACCTTCGCCTCGGCGCCGGAGCACGCGAGGTGCACGAACGTCACCGAAGTGTGCGGATCCGCATGCTCGATCGCGAGCGCCGCCTGGGCGATGCCAGCCCGGGCCGAACGATGGCAGCGCCGATCCTCCCATGTGGCGTGCAGCGTGTTCTGGAGGTTCGCCAGCTGGTCGGCGAAGTCTCCCAGCGTGGCGAACGCGTCGTTCACGTGGGCGGTCGCCAGGTCCAGGGCCGCCTGCGCGACGTGGATGGTGTCGTTGACGGCCTCTCCCACGAGGTTCCAGAAATCTCCCACGGCATCGATACCGAGCTGGATGACGGCCTGCGTGCAGCCGACGAGGTCCACCGAGAGCAGGTCAAACGTCTCGTAGGTGCCGTTGTGATCGGCATCGCTCCAGCCGCATGGGGCGGCGATGGCGCGCGCCGCGGCCAGCGTGTTGTCGAAATTCGTCTGGACCGTCGCCAGCTGCGATACGGCGTCGTCGTAATCGGCCTGCGCGTCGTCCACGGCCTGCTGCGCGGACGCCACCTCCTGGAGCTGCGGGGGCGGTATGGGGATGTCGGGGCTGCCCTCGCCGGAGCCGTACGAATCGCCGAGTGCGACGATGAGCCAGTCCTGCACGACCACGTTCTTCTTCAGCACGTCGGTGGCGCCTGCGTCGTCCGTGATCGTCAGCGTCACGGAATACGAGCCCTCCGCCAGCTGGCGCGAGAGCTTGCAAGCAGCCGTATTCACGGCGGGCGCGGGCGCGACGACCCAGGAGTACGAGACGATCGGCCGGTCACTCGACGATGCGCAGGCGTCCAGGATGACCGTAAACGTCCCAGGGTCAATCTGCTCGGTGAGGCCGGGACGGTCGCTCGTCTCGGGGAAGTAATCGATGACGCCGTCGTGATTCTGGTCCAGCCCGAAGCGGTCGGGCATCGACCAATCGAAGCTTGCCGTTGGTTGCGAGGCTGCGCGGCCCGTCACGGGAAGGGCGCAGATGAGGGCGAGGAACACCGAAATGACCAGTAGACGTAGCACGGGACCTCCCGATTCACTGCTGTTGTGCGAGGCGCCTGACCGTTCGCGGCGCGATCTTCTCGCGGCGCCGGGACGCGCCGCAATGCGAAATCGGCCACAATGTGTGGACGGGACAGCCACAAGATGTGGGCGCCTGTCAACGCAGGGTTCCGCGCATGAACGAATTCACACAGAAGTTCGAATGGCGTCGCGCCGTCCGCGACTACCGCAAGCAGCGGCAGCTCTCGCAGGCGGAGGTCGCACGGCGCGCGGGTCTCTCGCTCTCGGCGATCAAGGCCTACGAAACCGGCGACCGGAACCCGAGTGCCGAGGCGCTCGACGCGATCATCGAAGCGCTCGGTCTCCCGCCGGAGCTCGCCACGCCTGTGCGCGCGGGCGCCGGCTTCGCGCCGGACCTTCGCTTCCTGCTCTACGGCAAGTACGAGTCGCGGCCAGTCGAGACGATGGCGCAGGAAGTCAGCCGCTACCCGTGGCCCGTGGCCGTCTTCAATCAGGTCGGAGAGATCATCACGCAGAATGAGCCGTTCTACGCCATGCTCGGGCCGTCGCTCGCGGCGCAGCTCCGCGACGATCCCGAAAAGCGCAACCTCGTCGCGATGGCCAGCAATCCGGAGTTCGCCGAACGGTCGGAGAACTGGGACGAGAGCGTCGGGTTCATGGTCGGTCTCGGGAAGGGCGACACCCGCGTCGAACAGAACCTCGAGCGTCCGGCCCCGACGTCGCAGGACGTGATGCGGCGCTTCCTCGCTGGCGACCCGAAGTACATCGCGAGGCTGTTGAGCCTGTGGGAGAAGACGCCCGCCATCGAACACTGGACGCGCCACCAGTATCGCTTCCGCTGGCGCACCGAGGACGGCCGCAGTTTGCGATTCTGGGTGATCCTGCACGTCGCCGATGTCTGGCACGAGCTCTTCTGGGGCGACTACGTGCCGGAAGATGGCGAGACCTGGTCGATCCTGAACGAACTGCGCGGAGCCACCGACCGCGATCGGTGAGGGCCGTCGCACCAAATGTTTGGAGCTCTCGCCTCTCTCCGCGTACGCTCGCCGGACACTGGCGAATTGTCCCCGAGGGCTGCATCAGTGTCCTTCACGGGATGGGGGCCGGCGGGGGCAGAACACGAAAAGTGCCAAACGAAAATAATCGGTCAACTTCATGCATGCCGTGACCGCCCGTCGCCTTGTCCGCCCCCCGGATCGAACCTAGAATGGGCGGGCGAGGGGCCATGAGCGCGGACTGGGGCATCGATCTCACCGAGGTGCGCCGCGTCATCGATGCGGCGGAGGTGCTTGTCATAAGACTCTCAGTCACAGACCGTCGCCTGCTCGTCGACGCGCGGACGAACAACGAATACGGCCCGATGATCAAGGTCGTGCCGCGCGCCAGCTCCGCCGAAGAGCGCTTCCGCAGCCTCAAGATGATGCGCCCGCGGTTCCGGGTGCCCGAGCGCATCATGACCTTCCAGTGGCCACGCCACGCGCGCGGCCTCGGAGAATCGGGCATCTGGGAGCACCTGGCGAGGCGCCTCTGCTCGCTGGGGTGGTCCGATACGGCCGGCCACTGCGACGAGGCCTACGGCGAGCTGTTGCGAGAGGAACGATCGGTGGAGATGGCGGCGATCAGGGGCGGCGAAGGATTCCACACCAAGTGGTCGGCGGAGGGCTACTCCGATGAGTGATCGCCCGGTGATCGACCTCCGCTCCGACACCGTGACGCTCCCGTCCGACGCCATGCGCCGCGCCATCGCCGAGGCCCCTGTCGGTGACGACGTCTTCGGCGAAGACCCCACCGTGCGCCGCCTCGAGACGATGGCCGCCAACGTCACTGGCAAGGAAGCGGCGCTCTTCGTCGCAAGCGGCACCATGAGCAACCTCGTGGCCATCATGGCGCACTGTGCCCGCGGCGACGAGGCGATCGTCGGCAGCCAGTCGCACATCCTGCACTACGAGGTGGCCGGCGCGGCCGCCGTCGCCGGCGTGCAGCTCCGGGAGACCCCGAACGACGCGCGGGGCCACATCGATCCGGAGGCCGTGCAGGCGCTCATCCGCGCCCAGAACGTGCACATGCCCCAGACGTCGCTGCTCTGTATCGAGAACACCCACAACCGCTGCAGCGGCGCCGTCATCTCCGTCGAAGAGACCGAAGCGCTCGCCGACGTCGCCCACCGCAACGGCGTGCGCGTCCACATCGACGGCGCGCGCATCTTCAACGCCGCGCTCGCCGCCGATACGACGGTGGCAGCGCTCGCCGAGCCTGCCGATTCCATCGGGTTCTGCCTGTCGAAGGGGCTCGGCGCGCCCGTCGGTTCGGTACTGTGCGGCTCTGGCGAGTTCGTCGCGAGGGCGCGCAAGATGCGCAAGGCCGTCGGCGGCGGCATGCGCCAGGCCGGCATTATCGCCGCGGCCGGCGTCTGGGCGCTGGAGCACATGGTCGACCGCCTTGCCGAGGACCACGCCAACGCAAAACTGCTGGCCGCCGGCCTGGCGGAGTTGCCCATGGTCGACCTCGACCCGTCGGCGATCGAGACGAACATCGTCATCTTCGGCGTGCGCGGCGACGCAGTCGGCCTCGTACGCGCGTTCAAGCAGGAGGGCGTGCTCGCCACCATGCCCGCGCCCGGGCGCGTGCGCATGGTCACGCATTACGGCATCGAGCGCCCGGACGTCGAGGATGCGCTCGAGCGCGTGCGTCACGCGGCGGCCGCGCTCGCATGAGGTTTGCGCGCCGCGCGGCGCTGCTCCTCCTCGCCCTGCCATTGATCCTCGCCGCCGCGGCGTGCTACGGCAGCGACTCCTGCTCGGGCTGCAAGGACATCGTCGCGGGCGTGCCGTTCTCGGCCGGCGAGGTGCACGATTACGATCTCCAGCAGAACGGCAAGGACAAGGCCGACTTCAAGGTGACCGTGACCTCCGACGGAGGCAACCTCGTCTTGAAGCAGATCTCCACGGACGACCAGGGAAACTCCGACACGACCGCCGTCACCGTCGACCCCACGACCCTCAAGCCTATCAGCGGCACGCGTGACGTCATCGACAGCAGTCAGCGCACGCTGCTCGAGTCATCCTACGAGGCGATCGCCACCGACAAGTGCGATTCGGGCACGCAGGTCACCGTCAAGAAGAGCGTGTTCCAGCCGCCGACCGACGCCACGCCGGACAGCCAGAGGAGCGTGCCGAAATGCTTCCCGGTGCACGCATACGACAACGACACGTCGCTCTTCATCTGGCGGGCGATCAAGTTCGAGAAGGACTACACCGTCACCTACCGGTCCTGGCTGACCAATCAGCAGACCGACCAGATCGTGACGCTGACGGTGCAGGATGGAGAGAAGGTGACGACGCCGGCCGGCGAATTCGATTCATGGTACGTCACGATCGAAGCGGACCAGACGACCCAGCAGGCGTGGTTCGCGACGACGCCCGATCACCGCATCCTGCGCTACAACAACGGGAACGTGACGTTCCTGCTCAAGGAGTAAGGCCCGGTCACCAGTGGGGGGCGCCAGGGCCCGGCCGCTAGCCCAGACGCACCGCGAGGCACGTGGTCGTGCGCTGCACGCCCTCGGCGCGCTGGATGCCGTCGGTGATGGCGTTGCCCAGGCGGTCCAGGTCGTCCGCCTCGAGCTGGACGATCACGTCGAACGGCCCTGTGACGGTGTCGACGGCTACAACCTTGGCGTCGCCGTGGCTCATCTTCTTGATCGCCTCACCGACGGCCTTGGCTTTGCCGACCTCCGCCTCGATGAGGATGTAGCCGCGTACTGACATGACGTCCCTCCTGCCTGCCTAAGTCCGGCGCCGCTGCCCCGGGATCATAGCGGCTGCGCCGACGCGGCAGGAAGCGCATGCGGACGCCTGAAGAGAAGCCCGGCCAGAATATGGCCGGGCTCTCGCTCATTTCGCGTGTGGTCGTCGCTACGGTGTGGTGGACAGCGCCGCCGGCAGCTTCCTTCTTCTCCAGCACGAGGTCCTCGCCCTGGACGTCGATGATGACGGTATCGCCGAGGCCGAAGCGCTCCTGGAGCAGCGCCTCCGACAGGCGGTCCTCCAGCTCGTTCTGGATGACGCGGCGGAGCGGGCGGGCGCCGAACACCATGTCGTAGCCCTTCTCGCCGAGCCAGTCCTTCGCCGCGAGCGTCATCTCCAGCGACACGCCCTTGAGCAGCAGCTGCTTCTCCAGGTCGCGGAGCTGCAGGTCCACGATCTTGCGGATGTGCTCCTTGGACAGCGTGTGGAACACCACCTGGCTGTCGATGCGGTTCAGGAACTCCGGCCGGAAGACCCGCTTCAGCTCCTCCGTGACCTTGTCCTTCATCTTCGTGTGCTGCTGGTCCGCCGTCTTCGCCTCGTCCTTCTGCACTGTGAAGCCCAGCGCGGAGTCCTTCCGGATGAGGTCGGAGCCGACGTTGCTCGTCATGATGATGATGGTGTTCCGGAAGTCCACCTTGCGCCCCTTGGCGTCGGTCAGGTGACCGTCGTCGAAGATCTGGAGCAGCATGTTGAACACGTCCGGGTGCGCCTTCTCGATCTCGTCGAGCAGGATCAGGCAGTACGACTTGCGCCGCACCGTGTCCGTGAGCTGGCCGCCGTCGTCGTAGCCGATGTAGCCGGGAGGCGCTCCGACCAGCCGCGAGACGTTGTGCTTCTCCATGAACTCGCTCATGTCGAGCTTGATCATGTTGTCTTCGCTGCCGAACATGAACTCCGCCAGCACCCGCGGCAGGTACGTCTTGCCGACGCCCGTGGGCCCGAGGAACATGAACACGCCGATCGGGCGCTTCGGGTCCTTCAGGCCGGCCCGCGAGCGGCGCACCGACTTCGCGATCGCGACGATCGCCTCGTCCTGCCCGATGACGCGGCTGTGCAGCACGTCCTCCATCTGGAGCAGCCGCTGCGACTCCTCGCTGGCGATGCGGGCGACCGGGATGCCCGTCCACATGCTCACCACTTCGGCGATGTCGTCCTCGGTCACGACGGGCTTCTCGTCCTCGCGCGCGACCTGCAGGCCCTGCTCCATGGACTCGATCTTCTCCTGGAGCTTCACCTCGCGGTCGCGCAGCTCGGCGGCGTACTCGTACTGCTGGGACGAGATCGCGGCGTCCTTCTCCTTGCGGAGCGACTCCAGCCCGCGCGCCGCTTCCTTCAACGACGGCGGGGTCGCCGAGCGCTTGATGCGCACGCGGCTGGACGCCTCGTCGATGAGGTCGATGGCCTTGTCGGGCAGGAAGCGGTCGGAGACGTAGCGCGCGGCCAGCTCCGCCGCGACCTTCAGCGCCTCCTCCGAGATGATCAGCTTGTGGTGGTCCTCGTAGCGCTCCTTGATCCCCTTGAGGATCTCGATCGTCTCTTCGACGGACGGCTCCTCGACGACGATCGGCTGGAAGCGGCGCTCCAGCGCGGCGTCGCGCTCGATGTGCTTGCGGTATTCGTCCAGCGTCGTCGCACCGACGCACTGCAACTCGCCGCGGGCCAGCGACGGCTTGAGGATGTTCGCCGCGTCCACGGCGCCCTCCGCCGCGCCCGCGCCCACGAGCATGTGCAGCTCGTCGACGAAGAGCACGCAGTTCTGGCTGGACTTGATCTCCTCGATCACTTTCTTCAGGCGCTCTTCGAACTCGCCCCGGTACTTCGTGCCCGCCACGAGCGAGCCGATGTCGAGCGTCAGCAGCCGCTTGCCCTGCAGCGTCTCCGGCACGTCGCCGGACACGATGCGGTGCGCCAGCCCCTCGGCGATCGCCGTCTTGCCGACGCCGGGCTCGCCGATCAGCACGGGGTTGTTCTTCGTGCGCCGCGAGAGGATCTGGATGACGCGCTCGATCTCCTTCGAGCGGCCGATCACGGGGTCGAGCTTGCCCGCGCGGGCCGCCTGCGTCAGGTCCATCCCGAGTTGGTCAACGGTCGGCGTGCGCGTCGACGAGCGGGCGCCCGTACCGGCGCTCTGCGGCATGCTCTGGGACAGGATGCGCGTCGTCTCCGCCCGCACCCGCTCCAGGTTCACACCCAGGCTCTCCAGCACGCCCGCGGCGATGCCTTCGCCTTCGCGGACGAGGCCCAGCAGGAGGTGCTCCGTGCCGATGTAGTGGTGGTTGAGCCGGCGCGCCTCGTCGACGGCCAACTCGATGACCTTCTTGGCGCGCGGCGTGAGGCCGATCTCACCCAGGACGGCGCGGTCGCCACGGCCGATGATGAATTCGACTGCCGAGCGGACCTTGTTCAGCTCGACGCCCAGGTTCGCCAGGACCTTGGCCGCGACGCCGTCGCCCTCGCGGACGAGCCCGAGCAGCAGGTGCTCCGTGCCGATGTAGTTGTGGTTGAAGCGCTGGGCCTCTTCCTGGGCCAGCGTCAGGACACGTCGGGCGCGTTCGGTGAATTTGTCGAACCTGTCAGCCATCGCAGCGCTCCCAAATAAATGTTAACTTTGTATAGCCAATGTACCACAACGGAGGCCGGGAAGTCTAGTAGGAGCGTGCTACGACTGTGTCACAAGCGTCCGTGATATTCACGTCGGGCGCCCGTCAGGGTCTCTCGACCCGCGTTCCCCCTGATCTTCTTTCGGCCCTCCCCGGGATGGCCGGACCCGCCGTTGCCTGCAAGCCGCGCATAACGCGCGACGCACAGCCCCTAAGTCTCTTCGCTCTCCGCGGCGTCAGTCGTCTCTGCGTCAGCTGACGCGGGCTCACCCGACTCCGCCTCGGTCGCAGGCGGCTCGACGGCGACGGTCTCCTGCTCGGCAACGGGCGGATCCGCCGCGACGGCCACGACCTCGGCCTCTGCGGTCTCCTCCACCTCAGCCGCGGCCGACTCGTTCGCCGCCTCGGCGGCTGCGAACGCTTCCGCCATCGCCGATCGCGGCTCTTCCCGCGGTTCGGGCGCCGGAGGCGGTGGTGGTGGCGGAGCGACGGCCGCGGCCGGTGCTTCCGCGTCTGCGTCTGGCGCCGGCGCCGCCGTCGCTTCCGCGGGCTCCGGCGCGTGCGGCGCCGCGATCGTTACGCCTTCGCGCTCCTCGAACTCCTTGCGGATGTCTTCCGGCACGCCGATCACTTCGCCGCCGTCGCTGAACGTGAAGCCCATGCGCGTGCCGTCGTCGCGGGCGTCACGCAGGCTCAGCCCCAGCCGGTGCCGGTCGCGTTCGATGCGCACGATCTTCAGCGGCAGCAGGTCGCCTTCGCGCACGACCTCCTTCGGGTGCGCGATGCGCCGGTCGACCAACTCCGATACGTGGATCAGACCTTCGACCGGGCCTTCGATGCGGGCGAACGCGCCGAAGGTCACCAGTTTGGTCACCATGCCCGGCACGACGCGGCCGACCTGGTACTTGTCGACGATCAGGTCCCACTCTTCCGGCTGCGCGCGCCGCAGGCTGAGCGCGATCTTCTTCGTCTCCGGGTCGACCTTCATCACATAGACTTCGACCTCGTCGCCGATGCGGTACATCTCCTCCGGCGTCTTGTTGCGGTCCCACGAGACCTCGCTGAGGTGCGCGAGGCCGTCCGCGCCGCCGAGGTCGATGAACACACCGAAGCTGCGGACGCTGGACACGCGCCCTTTGCGGATCTCGCCTTCCTTGAGCTCCGCGAGGAGGCGGTCCTTCTGCTGCGATCGCCACTCCTGCAGCGCGGCGCGCTCCGAGAGGATGACGCGATTACGCCGCCGGTTGATCTCGATCACTTTCAGTCGCAGGTTCTTGCCGACGGCCGACGCCAATCCGCCCTCGCCGTCCTGGTCGGGCCGTACGCCCACCACCTGGGAGAGCGGCACGAACGCGTGCACGCCCTCGACGTTCACGAGCAGGCCGCCCTTGTTGTAACCGGTGACCTCTCCGTCGAAGGCCTCGCCCTCTTCGAAGCGGGTCTGCAGCACGCGCCAACCGCGCTCGCCGCGCGCACGGTCCACCGACAGGATCACCTGCCCCTGGTCCGCTTCCGGCTGCATGACGTAGACCAGGATCTTCTCGCCCACGGAGACTTTGCTCAGCGGGTCGGCGCCCATCGAGTGCATCTCGTGGGGAGGGATCACGCCCTCGGACTTCGAGCCGAGGTCCACGATCACGCCGTCGCGCTGGATCCCCATGATCGTGCCTTCGACCACTTCGCCGCGGCGCAGCGTCTTGAAGTCCGTGCCCGAGTCCAGCCAGTCCTGCATGGTGAAGGTAGCTTCGCCGTCAGCCTCCTTAGGCTCAGTTTCCGCGACGCCACCTGTGCTTGATTCCGTCAACTCGTTGCGTCCTCCTGCGACAAAATAAGCCGCCCCTGTCGCGCACTCCAGACGTGCGGTCTGGATGCATTTCGACCGGTCCGGCTTCTTGGTCAAGTCTAGCACAGCCTCGCGGGCGCACAAAGCTGGCGCGAGTCCGCGCGCGTTGTCGAATCCGTCTCGTCTTTACAAAACGTCTCGGGTATACTGCGCGCTGCTGCCCGATTCGGGCTGCGGGGACGTGGCGTGTGACGCCCGCCCGAGAGCGGACTGAGCGTGGCTCCGTCCCTGCAACCTGATCGAGAGGAGGCCCGCGCGATGAGTTCCGTGGTGAAGAAGCGGCGCAAGAAGATGCGCAAGCACAAGCACCGCAAGATGCTGAAGAAGACGCGCTGGCAGCGCAAGCACAAGGGCTAAGCGCAGCCATCCATGACGTCTCGGACGCGAGGCCCCGGAATAGCCGGGGCCTCGCTGCGTATGTGCCCCGTTACAATCCCTGCGTGACGTTCGCCATCAAGCTCACGCACGACGAGCCACGATTGGTGTACCTGGCGCTCGTGTACCACCTCGGCCGCCCGGGCTCCGAGCTGGACGCGGCGACGCGCGAGCCGTCGGAGCACGGGCTGCGCGGCATCGAGGCCACGCTTGCCGCCGAGCTCGACGGCGACGCGGCCATCGTCGAGCTGGACGAGGAGCAGTTCCGGAAGCTGCTTTCGGCCATCTACGGGTCCGTGAACGAGCTACGCGTGCACCACATGCGCGGCGGCGTGGCGAGCGGCGTGCCGCGCTTCACCGAGACGGCGCTGACGTTGTTCCCGGCGCTTGCCGGCGATCCCGACGAGGCGCTCGAACTGTCCGAGGCGATGATGATGCTGCATCGTCGGCTGGAGCGCGCGGTGCGGCGGGCGAGCGACGAGCGGGCGCCCGAGGAAGGCGGCCGGCGGTTCCGATGGCCGTTCCATCGCTGACTTCCGAACTCGCCTTGACATAAACCGGCTACCGGGATCGGGAGCGGTCTGCTACAATCACTCATCTGATATAGCGTCTTAGTATCGGGGCCGCGGATGGTCACCAGTCCGTTCGAGAACTACCTGGACCTTGTCGAGGCGGCCCGCCTGCTTGGCATCCATCCGCAGAGTCTGCGCCGCCTCATCAAGCAGAAGAAGGTGCCGGCCGTCCTGTTCGCGGGGAAGTACTTGATCGAGCGCGACAAGCTCGAGATGTTCAAGTCCAACTACGATCCACGCCCAGGCCGCAAGCCCATCCGCCGCTTGCTCTAGCCGATGTCGCGGTTCGCCTCGAAGAACGCCATGCTCTTCCGGTACCAGTCGTCACCGATCTTGCCGCTCGACCGCAGGTAGGTCAGCAGCACCTCCAGCGTCAGCATCGAGACGAGCCGGATCCCCATCTCCTCCAGCTTCGCGCGCCCGCCCGACTGCCGGTCGAAGAGCACGACCGCATCGCGGACGAACAGGCCTTCGTCGCGCAGGCGGTTCGCCGTCAGGATGATGCTGCCGCCTCCGGTGATCAGGTCGTCCATGATCAGCGCCGTCTGGCTCGGGTGATACAGCCCCTCGACGTCCGACTCCAGGTCGTCGGTGTGCGGGTGCAGATACGTCAGCGGGATCTTGGAGTTGAGCGAGAACGCCTCTGCGATGACGAGCCCGCCGAATGGCACGCCGCACACGATGTCGAACGGGTCCACCTGCGGGTTTCGCATCGACTGCAGCGTCTGAAGCTCCTGGAGGATGATGTGCGCGGCGCGCGCCAGCGCGGTGGGATGCCCGATCAGGAGCCGCAGGTTGATGTGGATCGGCGAGTGGACCGTCGTGCGGCCCAGCGTGAAGTCGCCGAACTGGACGGCGCCGAGGCGCCACAGCGTGTCGGCGAGCCAGAGGTTCGATTGTGCGGGAATCTCGTCAGGCATCGATGGCAACGAAAAAGGCCCTCCAGTAGGGAGCGCCTTTTAGGTTCGTGCTATTCAATTCCTTGGCACCAGCAGACTCCAGAACGGGCAACCTCCGTCATGGTTGGGAAAAGCGCTCATCAGGCGTCCCGAAAACCCATGTAACGTGTGGAGTCTGCCGCGGTCGGCGCGCCCTGCCCAATCCCGGACAGGGCGAATCAGTCGACTTGCCAGACACCCCAACGGATGCGGTCAATCATGAGACACCTCCTTCGGATGCTTTCGGCGTTCTCATGGCCCGTCCGGATCGGGCTAAGATCTACGATATTGCGGAACTGCGAAAGCTGTCAAGGGCTGGCTGTTACTTTCTCGCGACGCCTTTGCCTTCGTGCGGCTGTTGTGGGGTGCGGCGGCCGGCGCATCCGCTGAACCGAACGCGGAGTATCATCGGTCAGGGACCTACCGAAGAGGGGCGGAATGCATCGTGCCGCCGTGCTGTCCGAGACCCAGGCGCCCACGCCGACGCGCGTCGCTCGCTACCTCCGCGTCCTTCGCATCGTCCACCCCTTCCCCACGCTGTTGAACGTGGTGGCGACGGCCGCGCTGGCTACGGTCGCGTGGCAAGGCGCGCCGCCCGCCGGCCTGCTGACCCGCATGCTGCTCGTCATGCTGCTCGCGCAGTGCGCCATCGGCGTCACGAACGACTACTGCGACCGAGCCCTGGACGCTGAAACGAAGCCCTGGAAGCCCATCGCGGCCGGCCTCGTCCGGCCGCCGGCCGCCGGAATCACCGCCGCCCTGCTCGCGCTCGGTGCGTGCGTCGTAGCTGCGACGCTTGGCGGGATCGGGTTCTCGCTCGCTGTGCTGGGTCTCGCCTGCGGACTGGCGTACGACGTGCGGCTCAAGCGCACTGCGTTCAGCGCCCTGCCGTACATGGTCGCGATCCCCACGCTACCGGCGTGGGTGTGGGGTGTGGCCGGTGTCTGGCGCCCGGCCCTCTGGTGGCTGCTGCCGCTCGGCGCGCTGGTCGGGCTGGCACTCCACCTCGCGAACACGCTGCCGGACATCGATGCCGACGCGTCGCAAGGCGTGCGCGGCCTCGCGCATCGTCTCGGCGCGCGCGGTTCGATGGCTGTCGGATGGGGCGCATTCGGCGCGGCGCTGGCTCTGACCGCGGCGCTCGCGCCGTTCGTGAACTACGACCTCACGTGGTACGTGCCGGCGGCGCTCGTCGGCGTTGTCTGCCTTGCCGCCAGCGCCGGCGTCTACGCGCTGCGACGGGACGCGACGTCGCTTCAGGTCGGCTTCAGCCTTCTCGGAATCGGATCGGCCATCGTCTCCGTCGGCTGGCTCGCCGCCCTCACCTGAAGCTGCGCGTGGCGCCGGGCGGGTCGCGTTGCTACGATCGATCGTGACCTCAGACACAATCGGGCTCTACCTGCACATCCCGTTCTGCACCGCGAAGTGCGGCTACTGCGACTTCAACTCGTACGCCGGCCACGAGCACATGATCCCGACGTACTCGGACACCTTGCTCAAGGACGCATCGCTATGGGCCGCTGCGGCCCGCGGCCGCGCCGTCGAGTCTGTCTTCTTCGGCGGCGGCACACCCAGCCTCGCGCCCGTCGAAGAGATGGCGAAGATGCTCGACGGTCTGCGCGCGACGTTCGAGGTGCTCGATGACGCCGAGATCTCGCTGGAGGCGAACCCCGGCAGCCTCTCGACCGAGTACCTGCGGGGCCTCCGTGCTGCCGGGTTCAACCGTCTGTCGATCGGCGTCCAGTCGTTTGATGACGATGAGCTGAAGCAGCTCGACCGCATCCACTCCGGCGATCAGGCGCGCGACGCGTACGCATCGGCCCGTGCGGCCGGCTTCGACAACGTGAACCTCGATCTGATCTACGGCCTGCCCGAGCAGCCGATGGAGAACTGGCGCCGTTCGCTCGAGACGGCGCTCGCGCTTGGCCCGGAGCACCTGTCGCTCTACGCGCTGACGGTCGAAGAGGGCACGCCGCTCGCCCGCGACGTCGCGCGTGGCCGCGTGCCCCCGCCGGACGCCGACGCGCAGGCGGAGCAGTACGAGTGGACCGAGGAGCGCCTCGCCCGCGCCGGCTACGAGCACTACGAGATCTCGAACTGGGCGCGTCCGGGACGGCGCTGCCGCCACAACCTCATCTACTGGCAGAACCGCGAGTACCTGGGCCTCGGCGCCGGCGCGCACTCGTTCCTCAACGGCGTGCGCTTCTCGACGGTGCTCCTCCCGAACCGCTACGAAGAACTGGTCGATGAGTCCGTCGCCGCGCGCGCAAACGGGTCCGGCGAGATGCGGCACATTGCCGGCGCCGAGGCGATCACGCCCGAGCTGTCCATGGCCGACACGTTGATCCTGGGCCTCCGCCTGAACGACGGCGTCGACGCGGCCACGTTCGAGTCACGCTATGGCCGCTCGATGGAGAGCGTCTACGGCGACGTGCTCAACGAGTTCATCGGCTACGGGCTTCTGGAGCGCGCCGACCGTCGCGTGCGACTCACCGCGCGTGGCCGGCTCCTCAGCAACGAGCTCTTCCAGCGCTTGCTGCCGCAGCCCGTCGCCTAGCCGCGTATCAATCCGGAAGCAGCAACTCGCCCCGCAGCACCGTCACCGCGCTGCCGCCGACGTGCGCCCGGATGTCGTCACCCGCCCCGCTCACGCGGACGTGCACGCGGCCCGGCTGCCCCATTTCGATGCCCTGCTCCGACACGTAGCGGATCTCGGCGTCGCGCGCGGGCATCAGCCCGTGCTTCGCGATGAACGCCCCGATGCAGCCGTTGCTGCTGCCGGTCACCGGATCCTCCTGCACGCCCGCTTCCGGGGCGAACGCACGCACGTGGATGTCCGCGTCCGGCGATTGCGCGCCGAGACAGAAGATGGTCAGCCCGTGCGGGATCTGCAGCAGCCGCATCAGGTCAGGCTTGACGCGTAGCATCGCCTCCAGCGACGACACCTGCGCGATGAGCCAGAAGAGCCCGGTCGAGACCTGCTCTGCGCGCACGATGTCCGCCGCTTCGAGTCCGACGGCCGCCGCGATCGTAGCGGCGTCGAACTGCGACGGACGGAACTTCGCGGCAGCCTGCGTCATGGTGTAGCGAGGCGGATCTCCGGATTCGATCTCCACCGGGATCACGCCGGCGCCCGTCTCCAGCAGCAGCGGCCGCCCCGACGGCGGCGTGGCGCGCCCCTCGGTCACGAGGACGTGCGATGCGGCGATCGTCGGGTGGCCGGCGAAGGGCAACTCGGTGCCGGGCGTGAAGATCCGCAGCCGCGCGTCGTGCTCCCGCGATTCGGGCGGCAGCAGGAACACGGTCTCGGAGAGATGCTGGTTCAGCGCGATGCGTTGCATGGTGTCGGTGTCGAGCGCGTCGCCGTCCACGACCGCTGCCGGGTTGCCTTCCAGCGCCCGCGACGTGAACGCGTCGACGTGGCGAATGATGTGCTTCGTCATAGCCTCTTCTTCCTGGACTTGGAGGAGATGTGTTCGATCAGCCGGGGCGGAGTGCGCGCGTCACGCGCGCGGCAGCGGCGATCAGGAGCGTCCAGGCGAGCGCGTTCAGCAGCACGTTGAGCGGATACAGCGCCCACAAGCGCTCGGCGGTGCCTTCCTCGATCGCGTGACCTGCACGCGAGCGCGTTACGACGAACTGCATCACGGCGGTCACTGCCAGCGTACGGACGAACGTCTTCCGCATGATCCTGCGTCCTCTCGCCCTACAGCGCCTTGCGGTACACGCGCGTGCGCGACGTCGGCTTCCACGGAGGATAGACGCTCTTCTCGTGCGTCCAACCGTCCCGGTCGAACAGCCGGTGCGCCTTCACATTGTTCTCGCTCGTGTGCAGCCACAGGTAGCGCTTGCCGCGCTTTTTCGCCTCCGTCTGTGCCGCTTCCAGCAGCCGCGCCCCGACGCCGGAGCTTCGGTGCCGAGCCGTCACCTCGATGTTCTCCAAATACGCGTTCTCGCCCTCCTGGAAGGCGCGCGTGTCATCGTCCGGCGGGTCCCAGTCCTGGTCGTCGCGGAACTTCGTGTGCACGACCGCCCAGCCGACGGCCACGCCTTCCTCGACGGCCACATACACGAAGCAGTCGCCGGCGTCGCACGCCACCTCGCAGTTATGGAGACGCATGCGGTCGCGCTCGCCAAGGAAGGAGTGGAGCTGCGGTTCATCGCGCGCGAAATCGATCGGCCGGACGGTGACGGCGCTGTTCGCCATCAGGCTGCGGCTCCGTACCCGATGTTGGACGTCGGCACCGGCGCTCCTTCCGCAAGGTAGCGCCCGGGAGGGCGCGGGGGAGGTGGCTTGATTCTATCCCGACGGAGGGCCGGAGAAAAGGATCTAACTGCGTGCCATCGTGCCGTTGAGAGGACCGCTGAAGCTGCCGTCGCGACTTGCGCGCACGTTCGCGGCCACCGTCATCTGCACGCCCGTGTAGGGCCCGCTGCCGTCGCAGGTGAATTGCAGATAGTTCCCGTCGAGTGCTGTCAGCTCTCCGCTGCACAGCGGTGTGCCCGTCGAGGAATCCGTGACGCGGACCACGTTTGATGAGATCCTCGAGTCGCCGTCGGTGTCCGTATCGCGGCCCGAGTCGCCGTCGCGGTCGTTGTCGCCGAGCTGCACGAGTTCGATGTGCACCTGCGTGGGAAGATCCCCGGTCGTCGCGCCGTCCATCGCGAGTGTTGAGTAGCCCGCGACGTTCGACTGTGTGTAAGTGCCGGTGAAGTCGGCCGCGAAGCTGTCCAGGAACGGATACGCACCGCCGGCCTGAGACGGGGCCGGTTGCGCCGCCGCCAGGTTCTGGCCGGCCAGCGTGTTCGTCGCGGATCGCAGGAGCCCCGTCCCGAAGACGAGCAGCACCGCCGTCATGATCGTCGCCGCGCCGCCGACGAGCCGCAGCGTCCGCACGGTCTCGTTGTCCGGGACCCGGTACTGGACTCGGTACATGATGAGCGCGACGATAGATGCCCCGGTCAGGAGGTAGATCATCCGCGCCCACGTCTGCGTCGTGTCCGTGCCCGCAGTGATGCCGTGCAGCGTTGCGCCCGCGTACAGCGCGAACGTCAGGAAGTGCAGCGCGCGCCACGCGCGATAGCCGATGTACTGCCGTATGTAGAAGCTGGCGATCAGCAGCACCATCGCGTAGAGCGATGCCACGCCGACGGCCGTCTGCCACGTGCGGTACGGCGTCAGGAACGGCACCGAGAGCTGCCAGACGTTGAAGTTGAAGTAGCCGTCGCCCAACAGCACGTACACGTGGAACAGCGTGAACAGCAGCGCCAGGATCGTCGTGAAGCGATGGAGGTCGAACACCACGTTGCGGCGCACGAACCGCTCGGTCAGCCGCGTGCCGATAGCGATCCCGAGTGCGACCGAGCTGAACAGCAACAGATAGGCCGTGAAGCCGGCCGCCCGCGACAGGTACCAGAACTCGTGGTTCATGCCAGGTACTCCGCGGCGCCCCGCGAAAGGATCAACTCACCATCCGATCGCACCGCCACCGCCGCGGCGCCCGAGAAGCGCTCCACAAAGCGCAGCCCGGCGCGCGAACCGAGCAGCAGCGCTGTTTTCGCCAGCACGTCCGCCTGCGTCGCCGTCGGCGCCACGACCGTCACCGCGGCGAGGTCGCTCTGGGATGATGTGGCGGCGCGCGGGTCGATCAGGTGGTGATAGCGCGTGTCTCCCGCCATCCAGTTGCGGTTCGTCGTGCCGGAGGTCGCCACGCCGCGGTCGTTCACGTTCAGGACCGCGACGTCGCGGCTGCTGTCGAATGGATCCTGGACGCCGACATACCAGCCCTCGCCCTCGGGGCCGTCCCCGGCCGCGTAGAGGTCGCCCGACGCGTTGACCATCGCGTTGGCGCCTCGCCCCAGAGCCGCGATCGCCCGGTCGACCGTGTAGCCCTTGCCGATGCCTCCGAGATCGATGCGCACGCCGCGCGGCAGGCCGATCGTCTCGGCGTCGTGGTCCAGCGAGATCGCGCGCCAGCGGCCGGTCTTGGCGGCCGGCCGGTCGAGCACTGCCGGCCCGCGGGGCGATAGCCGCTCGAAGGGGCGGTCGTACCCGACGGCCTCGAGCACGTCGATGATCGTCGGGTCGAAGACGCCGTCCGTCACGCACGCCCATCCCACCGCGTCGCTGACGACGTCGAAGAGCAGGGGCGACGCCTCGAACACGCGCGGGGCTGACGCGTTCAGGGTGTTCAGCTCGCTGTCAGGCAGGAACCGGCTCATCGTGCGCTCGTGCGCGACGAACAGCGCGTGCAGTCGCATCGCGTCGGCCAGGTCGCCCGTGACGATCTGGATCTCTGTGACGCCACCCATCGCCGGGAATTCGTGGTGGAGCATCTCAGGAAGCACGGGTCCTCGTGTGCCGGACGCGCGGGGCCGGGGCCACGGGTTGCTGCACGTTTGTTCCCGCCCGCGAGCGGATCGGCGTCGGCTGCGCCGAGACCGGCGCTGGCGACGATGTGTCGGCGGCGGCGGGCGGCGGGTTCTGCTGCACCAGCACCAACGTGCCGACAAGCGCGCCGATGCTGGCGATGATCGCGGCGATCTTGGCGGGCGCGTTCTTCCGGAAGTTCATCGATGCCTCGGAGATAGTATCGCCCAGCCGGCGGTGAAAACGTGTTTCCAAACGACTACGCCCCCGCCGGACACGCCCCGCGAAGCCGGGAGGGGCTATACTCGCCAGGGGGCGCCCAGATTCGGTCAAGCCAGGACAGGAGGTCAGCCGATGCTCTATTTCGTCAAGGCTGAACTGCGGCAGATGCCACCCATGCCCCGCGAGCAGTGGATGGGCCAGGTCGCCGGCACATGGCAGGTGCTCGCCGAACTCGAACGCACTGGCAAGGCAAAGGGGGTCGGGGCACTCCTGGGGAAGGCTGCGGGCGTGGCCATCGTCGACATGGACTCGCACGAGGAGCTGGCGGTGCTGCTCCAGCGCCTGCCCGTCTCCGCCTACCTGGAGTGGGAGATCCTGCCGATGGTCTCCGCCCAGCAAGCGCTCGAGAACGCGCGCTGGGCCACCGCGGCGGCCGCCCGTGCCTGACTCCGCCGCCGATCTCAAGGCGTACATGCTCGCTCTCGTCGACTACGGCGCCGCCACGAACGCGCGGGTGCTGGAGGCCGCGTCGGCGCTGAGCGACGCAGATCTCGACGCCTCGCCCGGTCCAGGCTTTCCCGCGATCCGCGCGAATCTCACGCACATGCTGACGGCCCAGAACGTCTGGCTGTCGCGCTGGACCGGCCGGCCGCCCCTGCCCGCGGACGCCCGCTCGCTGGTCGAGCTGCGCACGATGTTCGACGCCTCGAATGCCGCCTTCCGCGAGTACGTCGGAGCGCGCACCCTCGAACAGCTTGCGGCTCCGGTGGAGTACGTGGACAGTCGCGGCGACGCCCACGCCCGCCCGCTCTGGGTGCTCGTCATGCAGGTGGTCAACCACGGCACGCACCATCGCGCCGAGACGGGCTTGCTCCTCGCCGCCCACGGTCACTCGCCCGGCGACATGGACTTCGTGTTGTGGGCGCGAGACAACGGTCTCTAAGACGGCGCGTCGGGACGGCTACACGTCCGTGAAGCCTGTGAGTCGCGCGTCCGGTACGGCGGTGCCCTGCAGCAACACCTTCACACGTCCCAGCCGCGCCGGATCGATGAGGTCCATCACGACCTTTCGCCGCGCGAAGTACTCCTCCATCTGCCCGGGCGTCCGCGCCACGTCGGATACGCCCTGCGCAAGGCCCAACCTCAACAGGAACGACGCCTGGTCCGTCAGCGCGATCGTGCGCAACCCCGACGCCTCGCCGGCGCGCTCCAGCGTCGTGAAATCGACGCTCGCCGTCATGTCCTGCTTACCGATCCGCTGGTACGGGTCGCTGCTGGCGGACTGGCGGTAGAAGCAGAGCAGCGTGCCGTCACGGCGCCACGGCGCGTACAGCTCGGGCGCCTCGTAGCCGTAGTCGAATGTCAGCACGTAGCCTCGCTCCAGGGACCGCGCCACGGCGTGCAACCACGTCACGGCGTCGAGGTTCACTTCGGCAAAGCAGCCGTCGCCCGGCAGCAGTCCCAGATCGTCGAAGTAGCGGCGCAGCGCATCGTCTGAAAGCGGCCCAGGTTCGTCCACGAAGCGGCCATCACGCACCGTCACGTACACCTCGCGCAGCGCATCCCCTTCACGCACCACGCGATGCACCGGGAACGCATCGACCAGCTCGTTCGAGAACACGCAGCCGGTGATGCGCTCCGGCAGCTCGCCGAGCCACTCCACGGCGCCGTCGGCGATCCCGGCCGCGCCGAGCGTCGAGCGCTGCGCCTCGGGCCAGATGGGCGCTCGTCTCGACGATCCGGTAGCGCAGCGCGGCGGCGAACGACGGATCGCGCGCCGCTTCGGATCGCAGGACGTCGCGTGCCAGGGCGCCCGTGCCGCCACCGACTTCGAGGACGTCGAAGCGCCCTGGACGTGACATAACATCCCACATCTCGCGAAGCTGCTTCGCCACGAGCGCCCCAAACACGGGATGCACCTCCGGGCTCGTGACATAATCGCCGCCACGCGTCATCGCCTCCGCGTTCGTCTGGTAGTAGCCGAATCGCGGGTGGTACAGCGCCGCCTCCATGAACTCGCGAAACGTGATCGGGCCATCTCGCTCGATCCGCTCTCGCAGCTCCGTGACGAGCGGCTGGCTCTCCGTGATCGATTCGAACTCCATGAAGAGATTGTAGGGTAGGGCGGGGCTCCGCTCCCGCGGAGTTGTGCCACGCCATTCGGTGCGCCATCATCGCTCGCGGACGGGAGGACGGCGCATGCCACTGGTCGAGCTGAACGGCATCCACATCAACTACGAGGAGCACGGCGCCCACTACGGCACGCCGATCCTGCTCACGCACGCCTTCGCGGCGACGCTGCAGATGTGGCAGCCGCAGTTCGACGCGCTCCGCGACTACCGCGTCATCGGCTGGGACATGCGCGGCCACGGCGGCACCGATAGCCCGGGCTCGCAGGACGCCTACACCGAAACGCTCACCGTCGAGGACATGGCGGCGCTGCTCCGGCACCTCGGCATCGAGCAGGCCGTGATCGGCGGCCTCTCGCTCGGCGGCTACATCTCCCTCGAGTTCCAGCTCGCCCATCCCGAGATGGTGCGCGCGCTCGTCCTCTGCAATACCGGCCCCGGCTTCCGCAAGGACGATGCCCGCGCCGGCTGGAACGACTTCTCCATCAACTACGCGAAGAGATTCGAAGAGCGCGGCATCGACGGCCTCGGTCGCGGTATCGAGATCGACCGCACGCGCCAGTACCAGCGGTCCGCGCAGGGGCTCGCGTTCGCCGCACGCGGCATCCTCACGCAGCGCGACGCGAAGGTCATGGAGCACCTGGAGCAGATCGACGTGCCGGCGCTGCTCGTGCTCGGCGCCGACGACGAGCGCTACAAGGCCGGCGGCGACTACATGGCCGCGAAGATCCCCAACGCCCGCAAGGTCGTGATCGAGCAAGCGGGCCACGCCGTGAACCTTTACCAGCCGGAGCAGTTCAACGCCGCCGTCCTCCAATTCCTGAAGGACAACGACCTCTAGCCTTTCCGCCTCCCTGTACAATCTCCGGATTATGAAGATCCGATTGGGCGGCCTCTGGCGTCATCGCGACTTCTTGCGTCTCTGGTCGGGCCAGACGATCTCCGTCTTCGGCTCGCTGACGACGCGGCTCGCCCTGCCGTTCACCGCGCTCATCTACCTCGATGCGCGTGCCTACCAGGTCGCGCTGATCGGCTCGTCCGACGTGCTGGCCGGCATCTGCTTCGGGCTCTTCGCGGGGGTCTGGGCCGACCGCCTGCGCCGCCGCCGGATCATGATCGCCGCCGATCTCGGGCGCGTCGCCATCATCGGGTCGGTGCCGCTGGCCGCGGCGTTCGGCGTCCTCCGCGTCGAACAGCTCTACGCCGTCGCCTTCCTCGCCGGCATCCTGACGACGTTCTTCGACGTCGCCTACCAGACGTACCTCCCGACGCTCGTGGGCGAGGACGAGCTGGTCGAAGGCAACAGCAAGCTCGCCGCCAGCGCCGCCGTCGCCGAATTCGGCGGGTTCAGCCTCGCCGGCTGGCTCGTGCAACTCGTGACCGCTCCGGGCGCGATGGCCGTCGACGCCGTCTCGTTCCTGGCCTCCGCCGTTTCGCTCGCCTCCATCCGCCAGCCGGAGCCCGCGCCTCCCCCGCCCGGTGAGCGGCAGAGCGTTCGACTGGAGATCATCGAAGGTGTGCGCGCCCTCGCCGGGGATCGCATCCTCCGAGCGCTCGCGCTCAGCTGGGTGGCCTTCTCCGCCGCCTCAGGTGTATTCAGCGCGGTCTTTGTGCTCTACGTGACGCGCAACCTCGGCTTTTCACCCGGGGTGCAGGGCGTTATCTACGGCGTCGGCGGCGTCACGTCGCTATTCGGCGCCGTCTTCGCCGATCGGTGCAGGCGCCGCTTCGGCGCCGGTGGTGCGATGATCCTCGGGTTGGTGCTGGGCGGCGCCGGTATGGCGCTGATCGTCGGCGCTCCGCCCTCGATCCTGGGTGTGGCTGCCGCCGTCCTCGTCGCGCAGCAGGTCATCAGCGACCCCGGCTGGGCCGTGTACGAGATCAACGCCGTGAGCCTGCGTCAGGCCGTCGCCCCCGAACGGATGCTTGGCCGCGTCAACGCCGCCACCAGGTTCGCCGGGCTGACAGCGATGCTGGCGTCGTCACTCGCGGCCGGCGTGATCGCCTCGGCGATCAGCCCCCGCCTGGCGTTGGCGTGCGGCGCCGGCGCGATGTTCGTCAGCGCGCTCGTGCTGGCGCTGTCGCCGGTCCGCCACGTGGGGCGCGGTACGCCAGCCGCGGAGGTGGAGCCCTCACTCGTCTGAGACGACTCGGCCGTACACCGACTCCATCAGCTTGCCGAGTGCGCCCCCAGGGTGGTGTTCGAAGTCGGCGACCGTATAGCCCCGGTGCTGCGCCACAGCCAGCGCCAGCGCGTCGCCGATGGCCATCGCCGCGGCCGTGCTTGCGGTCGGCGCCAGCCCGATCGGGTCGGCGGCCGACGTCTTCCCCGGAAGGATCGCCACGTTGGCGACCAGTGACAGCGTCGACCGCTCGACGTCTGTGATCGCGATGATCGGCACGTCAAACCCCTTGATCACCGGCAACAGCGACACGATCTCGGGCGTCTCGCCGCTGTGCGAGATGGCGATGACGATGTCGCCCTTCCGCAGGCCGCCGAGGTCGCCGTGGATCGCGTCGCCGGGGTGCACGAACGACGCGGGCGTGCCCGTCGACGACAGCATCGCCGCGATCTTCGCGCCGACATGGCCCGACTTGCCGATCCCCATCGTCAGCACCTGGCCCGTTGCCCGCGCCACCATCTCCACCGCCTGCACGAAGTCGTGCCCCAACCCGTCGGCGGCGTCGCCGAGCGCCCGCGCTTCGTTTCGTATCACCTGGCGGCCCATCAGGATGTGCCGCTCCTGGTCGCGGTCGAAGTTCATGCGTGCACCCCTCTCGCAGCTAGCGCGTCGATCTCCTCGCGTCGTGGCATCGAAGGCTCGGCGCCCGCGCGCGTACAGGCGATGGCGCCCGCCGCGCAGGCGAAACGGGTGGCCCCTTCGAGCGACGCACCCTCGCCCAGACGCACAGCGAGCGCGGCGCAAAACGCGTCGCCGGCCCCGACCGTATCGACGACGGTTACCTGAGGCGCTGGAACGTGCACACGCAGGCCGTTCTCAACGGCTACCGCCCCAAGCGCGCCCAGCGTGATCACGACGCGGCGTGGCCCCTGCCCCCGGAGAGCGGTCGCCATCGCCAGCGCCCCGTCGACGCCTTCGCCCGCCATGCCCGTGAGCGTGCGCGCTTCGATCTCGTTCGGGACGAGCACGTCCGTGAGCTGTAGCAGCTCGGCCGGCACCGGCGCGGCCGGCGCCGGATTCAGCAGCGTGCGCGCGCCCGCCTCGCGGCCGCGGCGCGCAAACTCCGTTGCGGCGTCCATCGCCGTCTCCAACTGCAGCATCGCGACAGCCGCGTCGTCGCACAGCCACTGCCGCGCCGCTAAGTTGCCCCGGGGTCACGGCTCGATTCGCTCCCGGTGCCTGGATGATGGCGTTCTCTCCGTCCGCGTCGACGACGATGCTCGCGACGCCGGTGCCGTGTTCTTGATCGACAATGACCCCGGCCCGGTCGATGCCTTCGTCGTCGAGCGCCGTAAGGAACCGTCGCCCGAACTCGTCGGCCCCCACGCGTCCGACGACTTCCACGGTCGCGCCGAGTCGCCGCGCCGCGATCGCCTGGTTGAACCCCTTGCCGCCGAGGTACGTGCGGAACTCCCCCTGCAGCGTCTCGCCCGGCTCAGGCCGGCGCTGTGTACGCATCACGAGGTCCATGTTGAAGCTGGCGAGCACGGCGATCTTGATCATCGACCCAGTGTAGTCGCCGCTCGGCGCCACTCGCGAGGACGCCGCGGGCTCATTGCCCGCGCCTCGACGTCAGGAAGGCGTCGATCGCGCCGGCCACGTGCTGGGCCATGATCTCGTGCAGCTTGGGGTCCAGGAGCACGTGCGCGTCGTCGTCGTTGGTGAGAAAGAGGAACTCCAGCAGCGCCGCCGGCACCGGCGTCTCCCGCGTCACGACGAACTGGCAGAAGTCGCCCGAATGGTGCGCCTCGGCGTCCTCCTCCAGCCCCCGGTCGGGCGGGAAGTAGCCGTATTCGTGCAGCGCGTCCATCATCGCGCGCTGGATCATCGCCGCGAACTCTTCGTTGGCGGCGCCCTCCTGGTGCTTGCCGCAGTACCACGTCTCGGCGCCGCTGATCGAGTGCACCGTCGCGCCGTTGCCGTGGATGGAGAGGAACACGTCCGCGTTCACCGACCTTGCCAGGGCCACCCTCCGAAACAGGTCCGACGTGATGAACTGCAGCGGCAGCGGTCCTCCCGGGCCGTTCTCACCGTCCTCGCGCGTCAGGTAGACCGTGTAGCCCATCGCCACGAGATCGTTCTTGATCAGCTCGGCGTTGAGCATGTTGGAGTCCGCTTCGGTGATGTCCCAACGACCCGATCCGTCCGGCAGATAGTGCACCGCCCCTGGATCGCCGCGTCCGTGCCCCGGGTCCAGCACCACCACGCCTTTGCTTGCCGGATGGGCGACTGTCGGCGGCGCCGCGATGTGGTTCGGGTCGACCGGCTGAACGTTGGCGGAAGGGCCGACGGGTAGTGCGTACGCGGGCGCGGGCCTGGCGGCGCCGGTGGAGCGCGTCGGTGTGGGCTGTGGCGCGAGCGACGGCAGCGTCGCGCTGGCCTGCTCCGGCGTCAAGTGATGCACCTGGTGCGGCGCGTTCGGGCCGGCAACGTCGAACACGACGTCGCTCGCCGCGACCGCCGCCGGCGTGCTGCTGCCCCGGAACATGTACCAGCCCACCGCGGCGGTGAGCCCCGTCCACGCCAGCATCGATAGCACGAGCGTCCAGGATGCCCAGCGCCCCACGGCTACGTCACGCTGCCTTCCGTCGCCGCAGTGCCGCCATGGTGGTGGAGAGGTCCTCCAACAGGTCGCCCAGGTCGACGTCGTCGACCGTGATGTTGGTCGTCCTGCGGTCCTTGTCGTCCGGCTGCATGTCCCGGAAGAGCTGCAGGTGGTCCGGCTGCGTGAAGACGTCCATGTCTGATGCCGGCGCGACGACCGGTATCGCCGGCTTTCGGGCGGGCGGTGGCGCGGGGCGAGCGGCAGGCAGCCCCGGCGCGATCCGCTCGCGCTCCACGGAGTCGACCAGCGACGTCAGGAACTCGATATCTTCGTCCGACGCGTCGTCGCCGTCGAAGTCAGACCCCAACGGCGTAAAGCGGTTCGCTTCAGGATGGCGCACCGATGCAGGCAGGAGCGCCTCGACCTCCCGACGGTCGATGTGACTCTCCTCATCAGCCTTCTTGCGTTGAAACGGTCCGCGCATGTTGCTCTCCTTTACGGCGTCGTGACCCCGCCTGCCGTCGTCGTCGGATTCGCCAGCGGATTGCTGGAAACGTCGCCGGCGACGCTGTGGAACAATCCGCTCACGATGTGCGGTACGAACATCAGGCCCAGGCCGGACATCAACAGCATCACCGCGGCGTACAGCCACACCTTGTGGTGATGGCCGCCCGACGTCGCATGCGGCGACCACGTATCGACGACGGTCAGCACCAGTACGACGACCAGCGCGAAGCCGCGGATGAAGTTGATGTCCGGCGAGGCGAACGCCAGCACGTTGGTGACGTCCGTGCCGCCCGTGGTGGTCGGATCAGCGCCGGTCAGCGCCTGCGTCTGGATGTTGTTGAGCTGCGACGCGAACACCACCATGACCTCGGTCACGAACAGCAGGATGATGATCAGCACCGCGTGCAGCGGGATCATCAGGTACATGAAGGTCTGGGAGACGAGCTTGCGGTTCTCCCGCATCAGCGAGATCTTCAGCGCGAACAGCGAGGACAGGAAGCCGATCTGGTCCGGGTCGCCGCCGAGCTTGATCGTGTCCCAGAACGTGCTCACCGATCGGTCCACCAGCTCGCTGCCGGTCTCCGAGATGAACCGGTCCCAGCACAAATCGGGCCGGATGCCCGAGCGGAGCCGCACGTGCAGCCGCCGCACGCCCTGCTCCAGCGACGCCAGCGACCGCTGGTTCAGCCGCTCCAGGCCCTCCGTCACGGTCGTGCCGATCGCGCCCACGATCGATCCCAGCGAGCGGAGGAACGTGGAGACGTCCTTGTCCTGCTGGTCGACCCGATGGTCGTCGATGAACGCCATGATGCCCACCGGCGCCACCGTCAGGCCCGCGGCGACCATGCCCGCTCCGATGCTGAACACGAAGCCGACGACCGCGCCCATGAGCGCGCCCGCCGGCAGCAGCACCCTGGCCGCCGAGAACATCTGGTCCTGGGTGCGCGACTTCTCCGGTCGCTTATGTGTCTTGGGTTCGACCGGCGACGTGCGATAGATGATCCAGTCGCCCAGCGCAGCGATGCCGATCATCACCGTCGCCATGCCCAGGATGAACACCGTCCCGACGCTGTAGATCATCATCGATACCAGCGACACGACGACGACCAGCGTCACGGACACCATCAGCGCCACGTACGCGTCCGTCCACTTGCGCATCGATTCGAGGTCGCGCTCGTACTTTCGGGAGTACTGCTCTAGCGTGATCTCCGTCTCGCGCGCCAGGAACACGGTCTCCGGCTCTCCCGAGGCGAGAGAGCTTGAGAAGCGCAGCAGGAGGCTCCGGACCACTTCGTTGTTCGTGGAGTCCGCGACGAGCTGACAGGCGCGCGCGTAGTCGTAGTTCAGGCGCTGCGCCACCAGGTGCACGCGCTGGAAGTACCCGGACGTGCTGTACCCGAGCTCGGCCGTCTTCTGGAAGAGGTTCTCGCGGCCGACGTTCGCCGTCGCCAGCGCCGACATGTACGTCAGCTGCGCCACAAGGTCGTATTCGGTCGACTCCGGCTTGAACAGCGACGAGGGCCGCTGCCAGTTCGCGGCTTCTTCGATCGCGTCGCTGCGCCGCGCCGTCTTTCCGCCGGGCATGAACTTCGTCAGGATCGCCATCGCCATGTGTTCGTCAGCTCCCTTACGGCGGGCCCGCGAAGTACGTCTGTGACGTCACGCCGCGCTCGGTGCCGATGATGAACAGGTTGGTCGTGCCCGAGCCGACGACGGGGTTCACCCGGATCAGGATCTCCACGCTCTCGCCCGTGTTGAGGATCCCCGGCTGGATCACGTCGTTCGTGAACGTCCCCGTGGTCCACGTGTTCGCCGAAAGCGCGCCGGCCGTGTACGGCACCCAGACGTCGTAGCGGGTGCCCACCGCGTCGAAGTACTGCAGCATCACGTCGACCTGCGCGAACGCCGCGACCGGCGTCGACCCGTCGTTGCGCACGGTGATCGTGATGTTCGCCCCCGTCGGGTCGATCGTCGAGTCCGTCACTGTCAGCTCGGTGCGGTTCTGCGCCCCGTGCCGGACCTCGGACTGGTTCAGCGACTGGTTGATCCCGTCTGCCCCCAGGAAGCCTCCGCGGGCCATCAGCACGGTCGAGAGCATCAGGATCGTCGCGATGAGGAGCGCGGGGATGCTGTTCTCCAAGGCGCCCTCCTAGACCGTGAACGTCTTCGAATCGCTGATCCCGTTCGGCGTGACGATCTGCACGTAGTACGTGGTCCCCGCCGCCAGGTTCGTCCCCGTGTGGATGGTGATGAACAGCGTCGCCGTCGGCACCCATGTCGTGGTGCCCGTCTCGAACGTGTACTCCCAGCAGGGAGCCGTGCAGCCCGCGCCCCCGTACGGGATGCGCTGGAAGTCGCTGCCAGGACCGAAGAAGACGTCCACGCGCTCCAGCGGCGTGATCGTCGATGAGCCGACGTTCTTGATCCAGGCCTTGGCGTCCGGATCTCCGTCCTGCCCCGTCGCGTTGATCAGGCTGATCTGGCTGGAGATCCGATCCTGCACCGCGCCCGATGCCGAGATCAGCGCACCGCTGGTCCTGTCGACCGAAGGGAGGACGGCGTTCGCCACCGCCACGATCGCAACGATCGCCGCGACGGTGAGCATGATGGTCGTGATTGCCTTGTCGATGTCGCCGCTCCTCTAACCCTCGGTCCGCCTGCCACGGTTGTTAGAACCGCCGCTGCAGCCGCGGCTCGCCGTAGTCCTGATCGTCGTTTACCAGCGCGTCCAGCTGCCGAAGGATGACGACGGTCTCGTTCGTCGACGGCGTCTGCGCCGGCTCCGCGATGTCCAGCTCGGTCACGCGCGCGAGCGCCGCGCGCGCTTCGGGCGTCAGGTGCCCCGCCGCCTCGCAGAGGTCCAGCAGGATCTCCAGCCGCAACGAACCGAGACGGCGCATCGCCTCTTCCGCCCACGCCGAGAGGCCCGCGATCGTCAGCAGGCTCCACTGCGGCTGCTCGGGCTCCGGCGGTGCCGGCGCCGGCGGTGGCGGCTCCGGGTGCGGCCGCAGCATCACCGGCTCCTTCGGCGGTTCGGGCCTGGGCGCCGGCTTCTGTGGCTCCGGCTCCGGTTCCTCCTCCGGCTCGATCGCGGCCATCGGCTCGGGCTTCGGTCGCGGCTGCGGATCTGTTTGCGTGTGCGACACGATGTTCGTCACCGGTGTCGGGCCGCGCCCTGCGCTCATGCCCTCGTTCTCGAACGGGTTGTCCCGCACGAGGATGACGCTGCGGATCTCGGTCAGGATCTGCTTCACCTCGCCCTTGACGATCTTGCCTTCGTCTTCGAGCGTGGCGACCCGTGACTCGAGTTGCGCGACCTTCGTTGCCAGCTGTTGCGGTTCCAAAGACTCGTTCCGCCTTTCGGAGGCCGGACCTCTCCGGCCTCACGTGCGCCCGCGCGCTAGTACAGGTTGACGATCGTCCGCGCCAGCGACGCGGGTGTCGTCCGCTGGATCACCAGGTACGATCCCGTCGGAGGCTTGAGTTCAAGCGAGAACGTCGTGTTCGTCCGGAGCGTCACACCCGAGATCGCGGTCACGTCGACGTCCACTTCGAAGAGTTCGCCCTTCTCGAGCAGCTTGTCGCTGTTGCCGGTGATCACGCTCGTCGTGTAGTCGACGCTGTTCTTCGAAATCAGGTTGTCCTGGTAGCTCATCACCGTCCTGTTGCTCGTCGCTGACTCGTCCAGGTTGACGGCGTCGCCCCCAGCCGCCAGCGTCAGGTCGAACGTCAGGTTCGTCACCTTCGTCGTGTCCGTCGTGGCCAGCATGTTGCCCGTCAGCACCATCGACCCCCGCGTCTTCCCCAGCCCGGCGAACACGGTTTCCTTTCCGCGCTCGGCGCTGAAGAGTCCCGTGCTCAACACCACGAACGCGAAGACGGCCGCGACCACCACGAACGCGATCAGCACGATCGCCGTCTCCAGGCCCGTAATGCCGCGCTCGTCGGCCAACCGACGAACTGCGCGCGTGATTCGCTTCATTGCGTCCTTCTGCATCCCTGCTTGCCAGCGACACGTCACTGTTGCTGGCCGGCGTCATCCTGCCGCCACTGGCTCCTGGTGCGCTCCGCCCACGGCTCCGAGACCGCCCGGTCGAGCGCACTATCCGCCAAGTGAAGATTCGATCGAATGCAGGGTCTCCCCGTATCGGGAAACCACCTGACTTCTGGGTGCAGACACCGCGCCCGGCCAGGGTGTGACGCTGTTGCCGTGGGGCGTGAAGGGGGACCGCCGCACTCGGCGGCGGCCCCCATTCGCTACTCGGCTGTGATCGTCAGCCTGCTAGTTCAGGTTGATGATCGTGTTGGTGATCGAGGCCGGCGTCGTGCGCTGGATCACCATGTACGAGCCCGTCGGCGGCTTGACCTCGAACGTGAAGGTCGTGTTTGTGCCGAGCGTCACCGCGGCCAGCGCGGTCTGGGTCAGGTCGATGCTGACTTCGAACAGTTCGCCTTGTTCCAGCAGCTCGTCGGAGTTGCCGGTGATCACCGTCGTCGTGTAGACAACGTTTGCGATCGAGTTGGCGGTGTCCTGGTAGCTGATCACCGACCGGTTGGTGCTGTCGCTGTAGTTCAGGTTCACCGAGTCGCCGCCCGCGGCAAGCGTCACGTCGAAGGCGACGTCGGTGATCTTCGTGCCGTCAGACGTCGCGATGACGCCGCCGGTCAGTTCCATGGACCCTCGCGTCTTCGCGAGACCCGCGTACACCGTCTCCTTGCCCCGTTCGGAGCTGAAGAGGCCGGTGCTCAACACTACGAACGCGAACACCGCCGCCACGACCACGAACGCGATCAGGACGATGGCTGTCTCCAGCCCGGTGATGCCGCGCTCCTCTGCGGCCTTTCGTGCGAACCCCATGACTCGCTTCATTGCGATTCCTCCTGAATGACTGGGAGTCCTTTCGAGTCCCCTCACTGGGACCCGGTTCTCTGCGTTCGTTGGCGTCGGCAGGCACCTCCTCTCGAAGCGAGTTGCCTGCATCCGCCGCGCAGGCCTGGTCGCGATTACCGCTCGGACCCGAGAACACCTCTCGCCCGACGGGTGGCGGTCCTGGGCCAGAGCTGCGACGACCCTGCCGCGCTGACCCTGGCTCGTTCCTTCTTCCTTGGAAGATTCGAGCACGAAGGAATCTCACCTGACGGTGGACGCACCTGAACTACGTGGGTGTCTCCACCCGCGTAGATTCGAGGGCCGCCCGGTCCGAGCGTCAGGTGTCACCGTCTCTCGTAGGCACCCGCACCTGTTTGCGGAGCCCCGCGCCTAGTTCAGGTTGATGATCGTGTACGACAGCGACGCCGGCGTGGTGCGCTGAATCACCATGTACGAACCAGTCGGCGGCTTCACCTCGAACGTGAACGTCTGGTTCGTGCCCAGCGACACCGCGGCCAGCGCCGTCTGGGTCATGTCGATGCTGATCTCCATCAGCTCACCCTGCTCCAGCAGCTTGTCCGCGTTTCCGGTGATCACGTTCGTGTCGTAGGCCACGTCGTTCACGGAGTTCGCGGCGTCCTGGTAGCTGATGACGGCGCGGTTGCTGGAATCGGCGTTGTTCAGGTTCACCGAGTCGCCGCCCGCGGCCAGGGTCACGTCGAAGGTGACGTTCGTGAGCTTCGTCCCGTTGGACGTGGCGATGATGCCGCCCGTCAGCTCCATCGACCCCCGCGTCTTCGCCAGTCCGGCGTACACAGTCTCTTTGCTGCGCTCCGAGCTGAAGAGGCCGGTGCTCAACACGACGAAGGCGAACACCGCCGCCACGACCACGAATGCGATCAGGACGATGGCGGTTTCGAGACCCGTGATGCCGCGCTCTTCCCGGTTCGCTCTCCAGAGCTTCTTGATGTGTTTCATCGCACGCTCCCCTCGATTGGCTGTCGCGCTTCGCCCGGCGCCGAAGCCGGAGTATCTGCACGAATGAGGATCGACGTGCGGCCCGCGCTGATCGACGGGGCGAATACCCCAACCTTAGGGGGTGCGTACTCCCGGATCGCCTAGGGGTGACCCCTCGGTGATCGCCGGCACTGGTTCGTCCCGAGCATGAAAAGAGAGACGGCCCCGGAAGGGGCCGCCTCTCTTTCGTGCTGTCCGTGGATCGGACGGGCTAGTTCAGGTTGATGACGGTGTTCGTGATCGACGCCGGGGTCGTGCGCTGGATGACCATGTACGAGCCCGTCGGCGGCTTCACCTCGAAGGTGAAGGTCTGGTTCGTGCCCAGCGACACCGCGGCCAGCGCCGTCTGGGTCATGTCGATGCTGACCTCGAACAACTCACCCTGCTCCAGGAGGTCGTCGCTGTTCCCCGTGATGACCGTCGTGACATACGTCACGTCGTTCACGGAGTTCGCGCTGTCCTGGTAGCTGATGACGGCACGGTTCGTCGAGTCGCTGTAGTTCAGGTTCACCTGGTCGCCACCGGCGGCCAGAGTGACGTCGAAGGCGATGTCGGTGATCTTCGTGCCGTCGGACGTCGCGATGACGCCGCCGGTGAGTTCCATCGAACCCCGCGTCTTGGCGAGACCGGCGTAGACGGTCTCCTTGCCACGCTCGGAGCTGAAGAGACCGGTGCTCAACACGACGAAGGCGAACACCGCCGCCACGACCACAAACGCGATGAGGACGATGGCGGTCTCCAGGCCTGTGATTCCGCGCTCTTCGCGCGCCCGGCGCACGAAGTTCATAATCCGCTTCATTGCTTTACCCTCCATGGTTGGAAGTTCTCGTTGATGGGCCCCCCTCGGGGACCTCCCATTCGGAACGGTGCGTTGCTTGTTGCGTGCCACCTCCTTCAATGAAGCGACGTAGCCTGGATCGCTTTCCTCGTTTGTGTAGTTCAGGCTGGTCGCGCACTCCGTTGCTACCCGGCCGTCGTCCCCCCGCTGGGCGAACGGCGCCCGGGGACCAGAGTTGCGCCATCCCTGCGACTGGCCTGCCCAGTACGTCCCTGTACTGTTCAAGGGTCGTATGCCTAGGGAATCCGTTGCACGGTGGGCGCACCTGACTTGACAAGGCGGAGGCACCCACTCGAATTCACGAGGGGCTCTCAGGAGGAAGGTGCGGGGGAATTGCGTAGGGGGTTGGGCTGCGCCTGGGGCCGGACCGCCCTGACGGCGGTCCGGCCCCGAGCGTTGCTAGTTCAGGTTGAGAATCGTGTGCGCGATGGACGCGGGCGTGGTGCGCTGGATCACCATGTACGAACCGGACGGCGGCTTCACTTCGAACGTGAAGGTGTCGTTCGTGCCCAGGGTGACCGCGGCGAGCGCGGTCTGCGTCATGTCGATCGTGACCTCCAGCAGTTCGCCCTGCTCCAGCAAGTTGTCCGCGTTGCCGGTGATCACGTTCGTGTTGTAGGTGACGTCGGAGATTGAATTGGCGTCGTCCTGGTAGCTGATGACCGTCCGGTTCGAAGGATCCACGAAGTTCAGGTTCACATTGTCACCGCCGGCCGCCAGCGTCACGTCGAATGTGATGTTCGTGATGCTGGTGCCGTTGGACGTCGCGATCACGCCGCCCGTGAGCTCCATCGAGCCGCGCGTCTTGGCGAGTCCGGCGTAGACGGTCTCCTTGCCACGCTCGGAGCTGAAGAGACCCGTGCTCAGCACGACGAACGCGAACACCGCCGCTACCACCACGAAGGCGATGAGCACGATCGCTGTTTCCAGCCCGGTGATGCCGCGCTCTTGCCGTAGGTTCCGGACGAATTCCCTGATCCGTTTCATCGCGCACTCCTCCTCGTTGGAGTCTGGACCCTGTCCGCAGTGGGCGAAGGTCCCGCGGGGCGATGGACCGTTCGCGACGCTCGTTGTGTACGTTCCCGTACGGATGTAGGTTCGTGTTCCTAAGGGTTCTCTCGCATGGTGGTCGCACCTGATTCGAGTGGGGGCCAACACCCAGCGCGAATCTGGATGCGCGCCCCAACGGCCGTAAGCGAGCCAGCGCCGGATCAGGGAACGCCCGATGGCCCTGCCCTTACGCCTCGCCTGGCGCGGCGCGCGTCGGCCGGTGACGGTGTCTTGTGATTCCGCGTCAGCGCAGAATCAGCGCACTCCCGCATATTCAGCGCGCGCGGCCGGCCCGATAACCGAGGGGACAGGTATGCTAGATCAACAGAATCGCATCAGCGTCCTGGTTGTGGAGGCCGACGGCCTCTTGCGCGATATGCTCCGCACGGTGCTGATGGCGGAAGCCCGCCTCGCCGTCGTCGGAGTGACGGGCGACGCGGCCGAGGCCATCCGCCTGGCGGGCAGCGAGCGGCCCGATGTCGCGCTTGTGGGGCTGGACAGCGACAGCGAACACGACGCTCTCGCCGTCGCACAGGCGATCTCAGGCTCCCGCACCAGCGCCCGCATCGTATTCCTCGGCGAGCACCCCGACAGGCGCACCCTGGCCGCGCTGCCGGCCTTCCGGGCGGCCGGCTGGTCGTACCTGCTCCGGCAGTCCGTGACCGATGTCGCCACGCTCGTGCGCGCCATCGATGGCGCTGCCATGGGCCTCGTAGTGCTCGATCCGCTGGTCGTCGAGAGCCTCGGGCGCCGCGAGACGCGGCTTTCGGCGCTCACCAGGCGCCAGCTGGAAGTCCTCTCGCTGATGGCCAAGGGCTACAACAACGCTGCCATCGCCCGCTCCCTCGTGCTCGAGGAGAAGTCGGTCGAGAACCACATCAACGCCATCTTCGGGCAGCTCAACCTGAGCCGTGACAACGCCGCCCACCCCCGTGTGAAGGCGGTGCTCCTCTATCTGCAGGAGACGGTTGGCTCCGGCGACGACCCCGACGAGTCCCACCCAGGCCGCAAGGCCGCCTAGTTCCCCTCACCGCCGGTCTCTGTTCACAGACTGTCCGACGCCGCTGGTCGCGTCGAGTCGACGTCCGCCTGCCGCGACGTGGCTTGGTTCCTGCATCGTCGAATGTCGTGGGCCGCGCCCGCCGTGCCGTTGTCGGTGTCAGGCCGCGTCGCTGGAGGATCCGGCGCCGGTCGAGATCGCCGGCGCCAGGATTTCGGCGGTGATCGAGACGTTGTTCTCGCGCCGGCTCACCGCCACATAGCCCCCCAGCGCCTCTACGGCGGCCTCCACGGGCTGAATGGGCGCGGCGTCGAAGGGCGTGCCGTCGGTCTCGGCAATGATGCTCACCGTCAGCGTGTCCGAGCTGTGCCTCACCGACACGCTGCAGCGCTGCGCGTGCGCCTGCCGCAGCGCCTGGACCGCGGCCCGCGCGAGCTCTACGGCCGTCTTCCGCTGCGGCACGTCGATCGCATCCTGGCCCTGCGCCAGGTCGATGCTGAGGCCGATCTCGAGGAAGTCGGCCGACTCGTCCCGCAGCGCCTCCAGCGCGCCGGTCAGGTCCGGGTCTGCGCCCTGCGTCGCAAGCCCCGGGGCCGGCGGGCCGGACTCGGGATCCGCTGCGTCGGGAGCGGCTTCATCGCCAGTCTCTGGAGTCAACGTGAACACCGTGACGTTGGGAGGCGTGGCAACATCGCCCGCGTCGGCCTCGGCAGCAGGCTCATCGCCCTCCTGCTCCGGCTCCCCGTCTCCGGCGGTCTCGTCCGCCTCGTCAGACGGGAGCGTGAATACGGTCACGTTCGGGGCCACGGACGTGGCTTCGCCACCGTCTGCCCGCTCCGTGTCGTCATTGGGCGCTAGTTCGCGTGCCGCCTCTGCCTCGAAGGCGACGAGGTCAACCTCGGGCAACTCCTCCGCGGGCTGCGCCGGGACCTCCATCGCGAGCATCGCTTCCTCGCCGCGTCGCGAAACGGCGACGAATCCACCGTAAGCCTCCGCGGCCAGACCGCTTGCGGCGAACGCGCTCCGATCGAGCGACGCGCCTTCCTGATCGCCCGTCATGCCGGTGACACGCAGCGCCAGCACGCCCTCCTCCCGATGGAGCGCCAGCGTGCAAGACGGCGCCCCGGTGCCGGCCAGCGCCCGGATCGCCTCGGTGGCGAACCGGTACAACGTCAGTCGCTGTCCCATCGGGATCGCCGCGCGGCCGGCCGCCCGGCCAACGGAGTCCGCGGTGGGGTCCACGTCCAGTGTGACCGCGATGGCCTCCGTGAACTCTTTGGCCAGCGACCGAAGCGCACCCGGGAGCCCCATGCGGATCAGCGTCGGGTGCAGCTCCTGGCTGATGGCGCGCAGCTCCTGCTCCTGCAGCTGTGCCAGCTCTTCCATCGCCTGCGCGTGGAGTTGGTCGGCGGCCCCCTGCTCCTCTTCAGGCTCCGCCTGCGCCAGCTTGTACGCCTCCTCCGCTTGCGCGGACGCCACGAGCAGCCGCGCCTGCACCGACTCGCGCAAGCGCTCCGACAGCCGCGCGTTCCGCTGCTCGTACGCCTCGATCAGCGTCAGCGCGTCCACGGCGAGCGGCGGTGGCGGTTCACTCAGCCGCTCGATGGTCGCTTCACTCGGAGCCTCGGCTCCGGCTGGCTCAATGGCTTCGTCCGTCGGAGCGGCGGCCTGCGTGACGCCCTCCTCCGAGGCTTCGCCGCCGGCCGGCTCTTCCCGCAGGTCCTCCGGCTCCGCTTCAGGTGGCGCCTCCGCTTCGGGGCGGTTCCCGGCGACCGGTTCGGCCCCGGCCGCCTCCCGCTCCGTGTCAGGCGTTGACGCCAGCGCCGCGACGCGCGCTTCCGCGACGTCCGCGGCCGTCACGGTCGGCCGCACCTCCATCGCCGGCGCGCCGGAGCCTCGTCCGAGCATCAACAACAGCCCCCCGCCGAGCACCAGCGTCAGCACCGCCGCCGCGAGCGTGACAAGCCCCTGCTTGCCCATCGCGTGGCCGTACTCCGCTTCGATCACGGAGGTCGGGAGGCACGATGCCACGTTCAGCCCGACGTCGATCTGCGTGTCCTTGCCGATCGGCGCCAGACCGCAGATGGAGCTCACGCCGGCGATGTTCGCGCTCACGCCACCGTTGCCTACCGCCGACCCACGCCACGGCTGCCCGAGCAGCTCGTCCGGCACCCCCGCGGCGAACAGGCCGTCGCTGTTGATGATGACGTTGCGGCTCCCGTCGACGGCCGCGCCCAGCGTGCCCTTCCAGATTCGCGCCGGGTCCGCGCGCCCGATGATCACCCCCCACGTCGTGCCGTCCTCGTCCTTGAGCGGCGCCGTGTATTCGATGTAGCCCGCCTTGCCGGGCGTGGACAGGACGATGTCCGAGTTCGCCGGCGAGAGGTTTGCCCGCGTCTTCACGAACGTCGGGCTGTCGGCCACCGAGACGATCGACGGGTCCGTCGTGGCGAGCACGAGCCCGGCCCGGTCCGCGATGGTCAGCGACGAGAAATTGTTGACGTTCAGATACAGGAGCTGCTGCATCGCGCTGACCCGCGCCTCCTGCGTCGATGCTTTGCTGTGCACGACGGGGTCGTCGGCATATCGGAGCATCTCGATGTAGCCGTTGAACGCGTCTCCCGTGGCGAGCGTCCCGCTGTGTGCCGCGAATGACGTCGCCTCGCTCGAAGCGCGCGTGTCGGCCGCCCGCCTGCTGAACTGCTGCGAGGCGTAGAACGTGACGGTCGCCATGAAGGCGACCGCGGCCACGACCACGCAGATCGCCGCAACGGACGGGGACGGCCGCCAGCCCGGCAAGTTCAACCCGCGCGAGCGTGGCCCCGGCGTCGCGGCCTCAGCGGGGACCGACTTGCCGGCGCCCCGCCGCAATCGGAGACTCGGCCTCAGGCTGATGTGCAGGGTTGGGCGGGGGATGCGAAAGGCAGACAGGCGCAGCCCGGAGCGTGCGCGGGGTGTTCCATCGCCGTCCTGCGACAGGTCCGTGCCCTTCTCTGCCTCCATGATGTTGAATCCATGGTCGGTGCTGGCACCTACGCCGGGCAGGGGCGAATACCCCTATTTCTGGGTGCTACCCCCTCCCCAGCCCGTGAGGAGCCGGGAGGCGGCGCCCGTCAGGGCGGAGACGGCACCTATACAGCCGGTTGACGAACGCCCGTTCGCATCCTATACTCCGCCTTCGTACGGGTGTTCGGATCGCGATCGGAGGCTAGGATGCCGCTGGAGCGCGCGCTTGAGGCGCTGAGAGCCGATCCCGAGCTGGCCGGCGGCTTCGTCGAATGGCGCGAGCTGCCCGAGCTTCCCGCCCGCTACGCCGAGTTTCCGCTCGCCACGGACCCTCGTCTCGTGCAGGCGCTCGCCCGTCGCGGCATCGATCGCCTCTACACGCACCAGGCGCAGTCGCTGGCCGCCGTCATGCAGCGGCAGAGCGTCGTCGTCGTGACCCCCACCGCCTCCGGAAAGACGCTCTGCTACAACCTGCCCGTCGTCCAGAGCATCCTCGATGACCCGGAGGCGCGCGCCCTCTATCTCTTCCCCACCAAGGCCCTCGCCCAGGACCAGATGCAGGAGCTGCACGAGCTGATCGGCGACCTCGGCGCCGACATTCGCACCTTCACCTACGACGGCGACACGCCCGGTGACGCTCGCCGCAAGGTGCGGGAGGCGGGCCACGTCGTCGTCACCAATCCCGACATGCTCCACACCGCCATCCTGCCGCACCACACCAAGTGGGTGAAGCTGTTCGAGAATCTCCGCTACGTCGTCATCGACGAGCTGCACCAGTACCGCGGCGTGTTCGGGAGCCACGTCGCGAACGTCGTGCGTCGTCTTCGCCGCGTCTGCCGCTTCTACGGCTCCGACCCGCTCTTCATCTGCTGCTCCGCCACCATCGCCAACCCGCGCGAGCTGGCCGAGAACGTCGTCCGCGGCCCCGTCGCCCTCATCGATGACAACGGCGCCCCGCGCGGCCGGAAGGTGGTCGCCGTCTATAACCCGCCTGTCGTCAACCGGGAACTCGGCATCCGTCAGAGCAGCGTGAACGCGTCCCGCGCCATCGGCGCCCGGCTGCTGCAGGCTGGCGTGCAGACCATCGTCTTCGCGCCCTCCCGCGTCCGCGTCGAGCTGCTGCTCCGCTACCTGCGCGAGGCGCTGAAGCAGCGCGTCGGCGACCCGCCGAAAGTCGAGGGCTACCGCGGCGGCTATCTGCCGAACGAGCGTCGGGCGGTCGAACGTGGCCTCCGCGACGGCCGTATTCGCGGTGTCGTCGCGACGAACGCGCTGGAGCTCGGCATCGACATCGGCGGCCTCGACGCCGCGGTCCTCACCGGCTTCCCCGGCACGCTCGCCAGCGCCTGGCAGCAGATCGGCCGCGCCGGCCGCCGCAACGGCCTCTCGCTCGCCGTGCTTGGTCGCCTCGTCGTCGCCGCTCAACCAGTACGTCGCGTCGCACCCCGACTATCTCTTCGAGACGTCGCCCGAAGCGGGCCTCATCGACCCCGACAACCTGCTCGTCCGCATCAGCCACATGAAGTGCGCCGCCTTCGAGCTGCCGTTCGAGGAGGGCGAGGAGTACGGTCCGGAATCGGCCGAGCTGCTCGATCTCCTCGCCGAGGAGGGCGTGCTCATGAAGGCCGGCGGCCGCTACCACTGGATGACGGAGGTGTTCCCGGCCGAGGGCGTCAGCCTCCGCTCCGCCGCCATCGACAACTTCGTCATCATCGAGCAAGGCCCCAAGCCGCGCGTCATCGGCCAGATCGACCGCCCCGCCGCGCCCCTCCTCATCCACGACGAGGCGATCTACATGCACGGCGGCCAGCAGTACCACGTCGACCGGCTGGACTGGCACGAGAAGAAGGCGTACGTGCGCAAGGTCGACGTCGACTACTACACCGACGCCAACCTCGCCGTCGATCTCGAGGTGCTGGAGTCGTTCGAGCGCGCGCCCGCGCCGTGGCTGCGAGGTGGACCACGGCGAGGTCGCCGTCCGCGACGTCGCGACCATCTTCAAGAAGATCAAGCTGGACACGAACGAGAACGTCGGCTGGGGCCGTATCAGCATCCCGGAGGAGAGCCGCCACACGACCTCGTACTGGCTGTCGCTCGGCGCCGATGCCACCGAGGGCCTCGCCCGCGGCGATCTCCAGGACGGCCTCTGGGGCATGGCACACCTCCTCCGCAACCTGGCGCCCATCTTCCTCATGTGCGACCCTCGCGACCTCCAGGCGCTCGCCCAGGTTCGCTCGCCGTTCACCGAGCGCCCCACGCTCTTCCTCTACGAGAATCAGCCCGGCGGCGTCGGCATGTCGCGGCGCCTGTTCGAGATCCACGCCCGGCTCATCCGCACCGCGCTCGAAGTCGTCTCGCGCTGTTCCTGCCCCGCCGGCTGCCCGGGCTGCGTCGGCCCGTCGATCGGCGAGCACGGCACGAACAAACGGGCCGCCGCGCTGCTCCTTCGCCGCCTCTGCGACGATGCGGAGGCCCCGCGGCCCGTCGCCGCGGCCGCCGTGACCGGATGACCAGCGCCGCTGTCCGCGACCGGCTGCGCCACGCCGTCGCCCAGCACGCCGCCGCCGCGAACCGGCCGCCCGCGCCCGCCCCCAAGGACCTGCCTCCTATCGCGCAGATTCTCCGCGGCGACTGGCACCAGACGCCCGAGGGGCCCGTCTTCGTCCGCGACGACTGGTTCCCCCTCGACCATCTGCACGGCAAGCTGCCGCTCGCTGCGGCGCTGGACGCCTGCCCGGTGTCGCTCGCCCGCCTGCTCGGTGCGGACGAGGCGCCGCACGCGGCTCGTCTCGCCTTCTTTGACATCGAGACCACGGGCCTCGCGGGTGGTACGGGCACCTACGTCGTGCTGGCCGGCCTCGGCTCGTACGAGGATGGTGCCTTCCGCATGCGCCAGTACTTTCTCGCCGGTCCCGCCTACGAGCGCGCCATGCTCGCCATGCTCGCCGCCGATCTCGCCCGCTTCGACGGCCTCGTCACCTACAACGGCCGCGCCTTCGACGTGCCCTTCGTCGAAGCCCGCATGACGCTGGCGAGACTCCGGGCGCCGCTCGACCGGCTGGCCCACTTCGACCTGCTGCACCCGGTGCGGCGCCTGTACAAGCACCGCATGCCCGGCTGCCGCCTGGCGGACGTCGAGCGCCGCCTGCTCCGCCTCGAGCGGCCCGACGATGTCCCCGGCTCGCTCATCCCTTCGCTGTACTTCGATTACGTCCGCGCCGGCCGGGCATCACCCCTGCGTGCGGTCTTTCGCCACAACGCGGAGGACGTGCTCTCCCTCGTCGGCGTGCTGGCCACGCTCGGGCGTCTGCTCGAAGGCGACGCGCTCGATCCGGACGACGCGGCGGCCGTCGGTCGCTGGTGGGAGTACGCCGGCGATGCGGCGCTGGCTGCGCGCCTCTACGCCGAGGCGCTGCCCTGGCTGGAGGGTGGCGACGACTGGGGATGGGTTGCCTGGCGCCTGGCGCGCCTCCACAAGCGGGCCGGCGAGCGACAGAGTGCCGTGGCCTTGTGGCGCGGGCTGTGGGCGAAGGGCGATCGGTGCGCCGGGCTCGAGCTGGCGAAGCACTTCGAGCACCGGGCCCGTGACCCCCGGCCCGCAATGGAGGTCACGCGGGCACTCCTGATACGGGCGCCCGAGCCCGAACGAGTCGCGCTGGAGCACCGTCTTGCGCGCTTGGCCAGGAAGCTGGCCCGCGCCGCCTAACCGGCCGCCGCTCGCCACTCCGTGCGCACCGCGTACGTCTCCGGCTGGCCCATCAGCTCCCAGTACGCTGTCTGCACATACCCGAGGCCAAGCTCGAAGACCCAGTCCGTTGCGTGCACGGTGAAGCTCGCCGCGCTCACGACCGCGTCGAACTCGTCCCCGACCGCCACCCGCCGCGCGCGTCCCGTCGCGTAGAACTCGTCGTCCCGTTTGCCGGGCAGAGCGTGCAGGGCGAATCGTCCGTCGCGCGCCAGGTCGAAGCGCTTGGGCGAAGGCTTCGGCGCCGGTGCCGCCCGACCCGCGCCGGCGACCGCGACATACATTCCACCGCCGGCGATGATGGGGCACACGGGGTGCACCCGCGGCGCCCCGTCGCGTCGGACCGTCGCCAGGTACGCGATCGGGATCCACCCCAGCTGATCGAGCAACACCTGCGCCATCTCCGGCCGCGCCGCCGCAAACTCACCCCAGCTCGCCACCGTCGCACCTCCCGCGCTCGATGGTACGACGCCCCTCCAGACAGCATCGTGTCAGCAGACTCCTGCCGGGTCCCAGCCACGAGCCGTCGCCTCGCTAGAATGGAACGGTGACATCCCGATTCTCCGAGCAGCTCTCCCGCGTGCCCACCGGCCCCGGCGTCTACATCATGCGCGACGTCTCCGGCCAGGTGATCTACGTCGGCAAGGCCGCCAATCTCCGCAACCGCGTCCGCTCCTACTTCGGCTCGCCGCTGAGCATGGAGGGGAAGACGCGCGCCCTCTCCGACGCCATCGCCGACTTCGAGTACGTGGTCACCCACACGGAGCAGGAGGCGCTCCACCTGGAAGCGGAGCTGGTGAAGCGCCACCAGCCCTTCTTCAACATCCGGCTCAAGGACGACAAGCACTACCCCTACCTGAAGGTAGACCTCGCCGACCCGTGGCCGCGCGTCTACATCACCCGCCGGGTCGAGAAGGACGGCGGGCGCTACTTCGGCCCCTACGCCAACGCCGGCTCTGTCCGCCGTACGCTCGATATCGTCAACAAGCTCTTCCCCTGGCGCTCGTGCACGAAGACCATCACCGGCACCGACCCACGCCCGTGCCTGGATTACTACATCAACCGCTGCATCGCCCCCTGTACCTCCTACTGCACGAAGGAGGAGTACGACGAGGTCATCCGACAGGTGATGCTGTTCCTCGAAGGCCGCACCGACGAGGTCGTGCGCGACCTCAAGCGCCAGATGGACGCCGCGTCGGACGCCATGGAGTTCGAGCGGGCCGCCCGCCTGCGCGACCAGGTCCAGTCCATCCAGCGTGTGACCGAGCGGCAGACCGTCGCCAGCACGCGGCCGGCCGACGAGGACATCTTCGGCCTCGCCCGCGGCGACGACGAAGCCGTCGTGCAGGTGCTCTTCGTCCGCGGCATCAGGATGGTCGGCGTCGACAGCTTCACCCTCGACGGCGCGAAGGGCGAGAGCGATGCCGACGTCGTCGCCAGCTTCATCCAGCAGTTCTACGAGTCGGCGACGTACGTGCCGCGCGAGATCATCGTCCCGATCGAGCTGCCGGAGCGCGAGCTGATCGAGGGCTGGCTCAGCGAGCGCCGCGGCTCGAAGGTCCAGCTGCTCGCGCCGCAGCGGGGCGAGAAGCGCCGCCTCGTCGAGATGGCGACGACCAACGCACGAGAGTCACTCGATATGGCGCGCGTGAAATGGCTCGCCGATACCGGCAAGACCAAGGCGGCGCTCGACCAGCTGGAGGATGAGCTGGATCTGCCGGCCCCCCCGCGCCGCATCGAGTGCTATGACATCTCCAACATTCAGGGGACGTCGTCCGTCGGCTCCATGGTCGTCTTCGTCGACGGCCACCCCCGCCCGCAGGAGTACCGGCGATTCCGCATCAAGTCGGTCGAAGGCGCGAACGACTTCGCCTCGATGGCGGAGGTGCTGCGCCGCCGCTTCAAGCGCGCGCGCGAGCGCCTCCTGGACGAGACGGGCGCCAGCGCACCGGACGTCGATGGGCAGGCCGGCGCGGAAGATGGCCGCAACCGGCGTGACGAGTCGTTCGCTGCGCTGCCCGATCTCGTCATCATCGACGGAGGCAAGGGCCAGCTCTCCGCCGTCACCGACGTCATGCGCGAGATGGGCGTGAAACAGATTCCCACCGTCGGTCTCGCCAAGCAGCACGAGGAGATCTACGTACAGGATCTGGCCGAGCCCGTCGTCCTGCCACGGTCGTCGCAGGCGCTGTATCTCGTACAGCGCGTCCGCGACGAGGCGCACCGGTTCGCCATCACCTACCATCGCAACGTCCGCGGCAAAGCGGCGATCCGTTCGGCGCTCGACACGATCCCCGGAGTCGGCCCGCGCCGGAAGTCGGCGCTGCTCAAGAAGTTCGGCTCCGTCCGTGGCATCCGCGAGGCCACGGTCGACGAGATCGCCTCCACGGTCGGCTTCACCCGCGTCCTGGCCGAGAAGGTGAAGGCGGGGCTGTAGTGGAGGAACGCGAATCCGCCACCCCGGCGCACGATCCGGCGCTGGCGCCGGCCCGCGGACGAATGCTCGCGCTGCTCCGGGACGTCATCCAGGACCCTCGCGTCATCGAGGCGATGGCCGCTGTCCCCCGCGAGCGCTTCGTGCCGCCGGACCTGCACGGCCGCGCCTACGACGACAACGCCCTCCCGATCGGCGAGGGCCAGACCATCTCCCAGCCGCTGATCGTCGCGATGATGACCGCGGCGCTGGCCCTCTCGCCCGAAGATCGCGTCCTGGAGGTCGGCACGGGCTCCGGCTACCAGGCCGCCGTGCTCTCCCGGCTCGCCCGGGAAGTAATCACGGTCGAGCGCCTGCCGCACCTGCTGAACAACGCTCAGTCCCGCCTGAACGCGCTCGGTTACGAAAACGTGCACTGCTGGCTCGCCGGCGAAACGCTGGGCCGCCCGGAGGACGCGCCCTACGATGCGATTCTCGTAGCCGCCGGCGCGCCCCACGTGCCGCGCACGCTGATCGATCAGCTGGCCGACTACGGCCGCCTGGTCCTGCCCGTCGGCTCGATGCGAGCGCAGGAGCTGGTGCGCGTCACAAAGACGTCACACGGCGTCGAGCTTGCGCGTCTCGGTCCGTGCGCGTTCGTGCCGCTCGTGGGAAACGACGCCTGGCGCATCGACCGCAACGGCGAGGCTTCGGGAAAGCCCAAGGTGCGATAATCGCAACGTATCTCTGCGTCGCGATCCTATTTCGAACTCGTATCAACAACAGTGGGAATTTGCACGCGCGCCTCGCTGGACATCAACGGAGATCGTGTTACAATCGCCCTTGCTTTCCTCCCCCAAGCATTGGCGCGACACACAATTCATAGTCCTAGCCGGTGAGGGCACAATGGACGAACACATTGGGCACTTCCTCAACTTCATGTCGGTCGAGAAGGGTGCATCGGGCAACACCGTCGCGGCGTACCGCAACGACCTCCAGCAATTCGACGGCTACATCACGTCGCTGCGAGGCAACGGCAAGCCTCGTGAGTGGGAGCGCACCGAGCGTGATCTGATCGTCGACTACCTGCTCACCCTCCGGCGCAAGAACTACGCCGAGGCAACCGTCGCGCGAAAGGTCGCCGCGATCAAGTCGTTCTTCCAGTATCTGCAGGCGGAAGGCACGATTCACGGCAACCCGGCCGAGAGCCTGGAGTCGCCACGCGTCGGCCGCTCGCTCCCCAAGCCTCTCTCCGTCACCGAGGTCGACGAGCTGCTCGAACAACCGATGAAGCGCAACACGCCGGAGGCGAAGCGCGACCGGGCGATGCTCGAGCTCCTCTACGCCACCGGGCTCCGCGTCACCGAGCTCGTCTCGCTCGAAGTCGACGACGTGAACATGTCCGGGCCGTACGTCCGCTGCATGGGCAAGGGCTCCAAGGAGCGCACGATCCCCATCCACGAGCAGGCCGCGGCCGCCGTAGCCGAATATCTCAACGAGGGCCGCGCCGCGCTCGTGAAGGCTCGCAAGGAGAACGCGCTCTTCGTGAACCGCCGTGGCGAGCGCCTCACGCGGCAGGGCTTCTGGCTCATCCTCAAGCAGTACGCCAAGGAAGCCAACATCGCGACGCCGGTGACGCCTCACACCTTGCGACACTCCTTCGCCACTCATATGCTGAGGGGCGGCGCGCCGCTGCGGAACGTGCAGGAACTGCTGGGGCATGCCAATATCTCCACCACGCAGGTGTACACGCAGATCGCCAACGAACACGTCCGCCAGGTCTACGAGAAGGCCCACCCCCGCGCCCGCTAGCGCGCATCGATACTTCCGTCCACGTTGTGGCCGCCTCGCGATTGGGGCGGCCGCTCTGTTTCTCGCCATCGCCGCCGCGGCGTGTGGCGGCTCCTCCGGCAAGCACCCGTCGTCTTCACCCTCCGTCTCGTCTCCGGCGCCCACCTCCGCGCCAACCGCGACACCCACTCCCGTCGACCTTGCGTCCGAGATCGGCGTCCGTGCGGATCTGCCGCAGTACGACCCCATCGGGCTCGCCGAACGGTACGGCCAGACACAGGGCCGCGCTCCGGCCAGCAAGCCCTTCGCGGGCGAGGCCAACGTTGGCGACACGCGTGACTTCGAGGTCGTGCGTCTGAGCGCCGCGTCGCTGGCCGGCAGTGCGCCGCCCACCGTCGCCACGATCACGGCAAAGCTCATGGCGAAGAGCGCACACGCCTACTTCTACGAGGACACCGTGCTCAACGCCGCCCCCGCCGACGTCCAGCAGGCCGCGGACAAGTTCGAGGCCTCGGTCTGGCCCACGGTCACGGGCGTCTACGGCCTGCCCGATATCCCCGGCGTGGATGGCGATCCGCGCATCATCATCCTGCAGGCCGACCTCGGCGGCGGCGCCGGCGGCTACTTCTCCAGCGACGACATCTTCCTCAAGGCCGTCCGCCCGTTCAGCAACGAGGCGGAGATGGTGTACATGGACCGCAGTCTGAGGGTCGGCGGCGAGGCCTTTAACGTCGTTCTCGCCCACGAGTTCCAGCATCTCGTCCACGCAAAGAACGACTTCGGCGAGGAAGCCTGGGTCAACGAAGGCCTCTCCGAAGACGCGTCCGGCCTGGTCGGTGGTGCCGTCTCCTCCGTCCGGAGCTTCGAAGCTCACCCCGAGACGCCGCTGACCGACTGGGAGAGCGGCAGCCTCGCCCACTACGGCGCCGGCGCCTCCTTCTTCCGCTACCTGGCCAGCCGCTTCGGCGGCGACCCCTCGCTCGGCGTCATCGCCCGTGAACCAGGAGATGGCGCCGCGGGCGTCGACGAATTTCTCGCCGCTGCCGGCCAATCGCTGCGTTTCCGCGACGTCTTCGCCGACTGGATCGTCGCCAACATCCTCAACGACGACTCAGGCGCCTACGGCAATCCCGGCCACCCGCTCGACATGAACGTGCAGTACGAACTCGCGTCTGGTGCCTCGGCCGACGGCGACGCCAGTCAATTCGGCTCCGACTACTACACGCTCACCGGCCTGGGCGGCGGCGAGCACGTCATCCACTTCCAGGGCCGCGCGACGTCCCCCGTGCTCCCGACCGATCCGCCCGGCGGCGGCCCGATGATCTGGGGCAACGCCGAAGACGCCATCGATACGACGCTCACGCGCCCGCTCGACCTCACCGCCGCCACCGCCCCGGTGCTCACCTTCAAGACCTGGTTCGACATCGAACACTGGTACGACTGGGGCTACGTCAGCGTCTCGACCGACGGCGGCGCGACCTGGGAGGCGTTGCCTGGCGATCAGACGACGACCGATGACCCCGTCCTCGCCGCCTACGGCCCCGGCTACTCCGGGAAGAGCGGCGGCGGCAGCGACGCGGCCTGGGTTGACGAGCGCGTCAGCCTCGCGAAGTTCGCCGGCCAGAAGATCCTGCTTCGCTTCGAGTACGTGACCGACGGATCGACCCACGGTCCCGGCTGGGCCATCGCCGGCTTCGCGGTAGACGGCACGAACATCAGCGATCCCGGCTTCACCGACTCTTCCTGGAGCTCCAGCGGCTGGGTGCGCATCGACCACCAGCTCCAGCAGACCTACATCGTCCGCCTCATCGAACAGAAGGCCAACGGCGAGTCCGAGGTGATGGACCTGCCTCTCGATCAGTCAGAAACCGGCGACCTCCGCTTCAATTCGGACGGCGTGACGTCCGCGACGCTCGTCGTCTCCGGCTCCACCGAAGGCACGACCGTAACCGCTCCCTATCACGTCGAGTTGAGACTGCCCTGAGCCTCGCGCGCTGTTCTCCCCGTCGGTATCCTCCGATGATGGCTGATGAGGCGCTCCGCGCGCGGCTGGACGCCGCCGTGGAGGTGCTCGACGACGCGCAGCGCCAGCGGCTGCTCGACTGGGCCGGTTCCATGAACCGCGCCGTCGATCGCGCGCGCGCCCCTGGTGCCAGCATTGGCCCCATCGCCGAGTTCCTGCACATCACCAACGCCGGCGCCACCGACGGCCGCGCCACCTACTACCTGGATGTCGCGCCGGAGATCCTCAACCCGCACGGCGTCCTCCACGGCGGCGCCGTCTACGTCATGGTCGACTACAGCATGGGCAACGCCACGATGTCCACGCTGCCGCCGGGCGAGATCTGCGCCACGATCGAGATCAAGATCAGCTATCTCGCGAGCGTCCGCTCCGGCCGGCTTACCTGTGCGACGCAGATCATCAAGCGCGGACGCTCCGTCGTATTCCTTGAGTCTCACGTGACCGACGACACCGGCAAGCTTGTCGCCGCGGCGACCGGCTCGTTCGCCGTCGTGCGGCGCGAAGGGGCCTGATATCAGGCACGCTTGAGCGGCGCCGCGACGCTACTCCGCGGCAGCGAAAGGACACCATGGCCGACATCGCCAAGATCCACGCGCGCGAGATCCTCGATTCACGGGGCAACCCCACGATCGAGGTCGATGTCCATCTCACCGACGGCGCCTTCGGCCGCGCCGCCGTCCCGTCCGGCGCCAGCACGGGCGAGCACGAGGCCGTCGAGCTCCGTGACGGCGACCGCTCCCGCTACGACGGCAAGGGCGTGCTGAACGCCGTCGTCAACGTCAACCGCGAGATCGAGCCGGAGGTCGTCGGCATGCCCGCCGGCGACCAGGCTGGTCTCGACCGCAAGCTCGTCGCCCTCGATGGCACGCCCGACAAGGGACGCCTCGGCGCGAACGCAATCCTCGGCGTATCGCTGGCCAACGCTCGTGCCGCCGCTGCGTCCGCGGGCGCGCCGCTCTGGCGCTACCTCGGCGGGCCGACCGCGCGGCTCCTCCCGGTTCCGATGTTCAACATTCTCAACGGCGGCAAGCACGCGACCGACTCCACCGACTTCCAGGAGTTCATGGTCATGCCGCTGGGCGCGAGCAACTTCAAGGAGGGCCTGCGCTGGGCCGTCGAGGTCTACCACGCCCTCGCGAAGGGCCTCAGGAAGCGTGGCCACCAGACATCCGTCGGCGACGAGGGCGGCTTCGCTCCGTCCCTGGGCGGCAACGAGCCGGCCGTGGAGGTGATCCTGGAGGCGATCGAGTCCGCCGGATACAAGGCCGGCAAGGACGTCGCCATCGCGCTCGATCCCGCCGCCAGCGAGCTGTGGGACGCCAAGCAGGAGCGCTACGTGCTGCCGATCGAGAAGCGAGCGCTCACGAGCGAGGAGATGGCCGACCACTGGGCCTCGTGGATCGAGAAGTACCCCATCGTCAGCCTCGAGGACGGCATGGCGGAGGACGACTGGCGCGGCTGGGCGCTCCTCTCGCAGCGCCTCGGCGACCGCGTCCAGATCGTCGGCGACGACATCTTCGTCACCAACACGAAGCGCATCGAGCGTGGCATCGTCGAGCGCTCCGCAAACAGCGTGCTCATCAAGCTCAACCAGATTGGCACCCTCACGGAGACGCTCGAGGCGATGGCCATGACGGCGAAGGCCGGCTGGACCTCCGTCATCAGCCACCGCAGCGGCGAGACGGAAGACTCCACCATCTCCGACCTCGTCGTCGCCTCCGGGTGCGGCCAGATCAAGACCGGCGCCCCCGCCCGTGGTGAGCGCACCGCCAAGTACAACCAGCTCCTCCGTATCGAGGAAGAACTCGGCCGCTCCGCCGAGTACGCAGGCTGGAACGCGCTCAAGGTGCGCACGGCGGCGAGCGGCTGAAGATCCGGCACGACAGCGGCTCGGCCGAGGATCACCCGCGCGCGGACGTTCGCTCGCGGGACGGTAAACTGTGTCTGACGACAGATGCTTGAACCAGACTACTACGCCACCCTCCAGGTCCACCCCGACGCGAGCGACGCTGAAATCAAGCGCAGCTACCGTCGCCTCATGCGCGCCGTCCACCCCGACGCCAACGTCCACGATCCCCGACGCCAACCGAAAGGCCGCGCTCCTCAACGATGCCTTCGAGACCGTCGGCGACCCCGACAAGCGCCGCGCCTACGACGACCGCCGCGGCCGCGCCAGCGTCCGCCGCTACGAGATCTGGGCCGAGCAGCCCGACTGGGAGGACATCGTCGCCGAGAACGTGTCCCCGCGGCGTCCCGCCCACGTCCACAGGCGGGAGCCGCGCATTGAGCCGGATGAGCTGGAGGTCAACGTCGCCGACCTCCGTGCCCGTCCGCGCGTCAGGCGCACGGTGCGCGTCATCAACGAATGCGACTGCACCCTCGTCGGCGACGTGTCCACGTCGGAACCGTGGGTGTGGGGCCCCATCGGCGAGCTGACGGTCGGCCCCGGGGAGACCGCCGAGTTCGACGTGGACGTGATCTCCAGCAAGGTCCAGTTCCCCGGCGTCTCGCGCGTAGTGTTCGTCGCCGGTGACTGGACCGGCGTCGTTCCGGTGAAGATCACCGGCTACGAGCCGAAGCGCCGCAAGCCTCCATCTTCGACTTCCGCCTACGTCCCTACGCGTCGCCGCCGTGCGGTCCGGCCACGATGACGCAGGATCCCAACGCGTTGCCGACGCCCGGCCAGCGTGTCAGCGGCATCGACTTCCCCGGGGCCTTCGCCCTCCCCGGCAAGCCCGACGACTCCGCGCCTCCCGCCGCGCACGACGCCTATCGCCAGGCGCAGTTCGTGCTCGGCAAGGACCTCCGGCTGTTCGCCGAGGGCATGGCCCTCCAGCTCCGCATCCTGAACGACTCCGCGCACTCCCGGTACCGCACGCACGTCTACGCCGCCGTCGTGAGCACGTGGTCGCGCGTCTACCAGGCGCTTGCCGATGCCTGCCTGCTCGTCACGCGCGGCTCCTATGCCAGCGTCCCGAACCTGGTGCGTTCGGCGTGCGAGCTGATCGCCGCCGAGCACCAGCTCAAGGAGCAGGAGATGGGCGAGTACGTCGGCTGGCTGCTCGGCCACCTCAAGCCGGACGAGGAGCACAAGGCGTTCGACGTCGGCCTCGGCCACTACTTCGCCGGCTCCACGCTCGCCGCCGACGACCTCCTGCGCCCGGTCTATCGCGCCGCCAGTGACCTCGGCCGCCCGAACTTCGGCGCCACGCTGCTCGAGGTCGGCCCCGAGTCGAACAACGCGCGCCTCGCCTACTCGTTCGCCGATGCCGCCTTCCACGTCGCCTGGGCGGAGATCGAGCTCGGCTGGCTGCTTCGCCTCTGCGAACGCCAGCTCGCCGTCGCCGCCCACATGCACGACGTCCTGAACGTGACCCCGGAGACCCACGCCGCCTACGGCGACTACCGCTCGCGCGTGCAGACCTCGCTTGACGACCCGAACCGCGCTCGCATCGACGAAGTCGAGTCCGACGGCTTCAAGCGCTGGCTCGTCCACAACTTCCGCCGCCAGCCCTCCGGCGCCCCGAAGAAGTACCTGCTCTAGCTACGCCGCCCATCGCGTAGGATCGTGGCCCAGGCACTCGTGTTCCACGAACCGGAACACCGCCAGCCACTGCTCGAACGCAAGCTGCGAGGTCGCGGCGTGTCCGTTGAAGGCCAGATCGCGCCCGAGCCGCCTCACCTGCGTCGCCGTCAGGTACGGCCGGAGCGCTCGCGACACGTCGCCCGCACCGTGCCCGAACGTTGCGCCGATGAAGGAGCGATACGCCTTCGCCTGTCTCGTTGTGATGAGCGGAGCCGTTCTGCGCCGGAGGTGCAGCACGTCACTCTGCACCCGTGGCGCCGGCACGAAGTCGCCACGCCGCATCGTGCCGGCGATCTCGATCTCGAACCACGGCTTGTGCAGCAGCGAGAACAGCGTCTCTCGTGGCGCACCCGCGAACTTCTGCGCCGCTTCCCGCTGTACGACCAGCACGGCCTCATCGGGCGGCCGCGCCGCGTGCAGCAGCTTCCGCACCAGCGCCGCCGTGATCCCGTACGGCAAGTTCGACACGACGTTGTAGGGTGCGTTCGGCAGCGCCGTCGTCAGGAAGTCGCCGTGCGCGCAGCGGACGTCGGCGTACCGCGACACGCGCGCCTCCAGCAGCCGGTACAACCGCTCGTCGCGCTCAACGGCGAGCACGCGGAACCCGCGCTCCGCGAGCGCGACCGTGAGCGCGCCGTCGCCCGCTCCCGGCTCCACGACGAGCGTTCCGGGCGGCCAGCGCAACCCGCGCACGAGCGCTCGTGCCGCACCGTCGCGGAGAAAGTGCTGGGACAGCTCGGGACGGCGTTGTGTGACTCTCGGATCAGGGCGACGCATCTTGCACCTCCGGCCTGGAGGCGCGACGTCGCGGGAGATCATGATCACGATGAGACGCGCGGCGTCGACGCCGTCAGCAGGCACGTAAACACGGGTCTGTGACAGAGGTGGACCCGGCCGGCGTTACGGCCGGGGTGTCCGCCGGGCGGCGGACGTTAGCGTCGCAGCTTTATCATCGCGCACATCATCGGATTCGGGAGAATCGTAGCCGCCACCGTCCATCGCGTCAACGGTCGACTCCGGCGCCGCCTTCGATCGCGCTCACGGGCACCAGCGTCTCCGCCAGCTCCTGCCGGTACGACGCCACCTCGGCCACCACGCCCGCTTCATCCCAGCCCAGCCGCGCCGCCATCACCTTCGCCGCCCGCTCCGCGCCGTCCAGCGCGTGGCACGCGCTCCAGCCGCACGGCAGCCGCCGCAACAGCACGTCGGCGAGCGTCGCCGCGTCTTCCCGCTCGACGGCGTACGCCACCTGCGCCAGCACCTCGGGGTTGTGCTCGCAGATCCGCTCGCCCAGCGCCGGATCCGCTTCAATCAGTGCTCTCACCTCGCCCGAGTGCGCGCCATACAGCGCGAGCGGATCGGCCACTCCAGCCTCCGACATCCAGCCTCCGTTGTCAGCCGCGTGTTGCGCCTTGCCGCCGCTCGCCGCCACGTGCTTCGCGATGGCCGGCACGGCCAGCCGCGCCAGCGACCGATACGTCGTCAGCTTCCCCCCGACGATCGAGAGCAGCCCGCTCGGCCCGCCCGTCTTCACGTGGTCCACGATGAAGTGGCTCCGCGTGATCGAACTCTCGTCGCGCCCTGGCGCATACGGCAGCGGCCGCACGCCGGAGTAGGTGTACAGCACCTGCTCTTTCGTCAGCGGCGTGGCCGGGAACAGTCGCGTCGCCTCGTCGAGCAGATATCGCAGCTCGTCCGCCGTGCATTGCGCCGATGACGGGTCGCCGTCGTAGCGCAGGTCCGTCGTGCCGATGAGCGTGTAGCGATACCACGGCAGGATGAAGAACGGCCGCCCGTCCTGCTTCGCCGTGGCGAAGATCGCCTGTTTGGGCGCCCCCGGCCAATCGGCGACGAGATGGCTCCCCTTCGTCCCGCCGATCAGCCGCTCGTGCCGTTCCGCGTCCGTCCCCCCGAGCACTTCGTCCACCCACGGCCCTGCCGCGTTCACCGCGACCTTGGTCTCGACCTCGAACGTCTCCTCCGTGATCTCGTCGCGCAGCCGTACGCCGTGCAGCACGTGCGCCGGAGAGACAAGCCCGACGCACGCCGTATGGTTCAGCGCCACGCCCCCCGCGTCGACGAGATCGCGCACCGCCTCGATCGCCAGCCGCTCCGGGAACTGCACCTGCGCGTCGTAAAACGCATACGCCGCCCGCAGCCCGTCGCGATTCAGCCCGGGCGCGTAGCGATCGACCTGTTTCGACGGGATCGCCCGATGGCGCGGCAGCGACTTCCTGAACGACAGTGCGTCGTACAACGTCAGCCCCGCGCGGATCTTCCACGGCGGTCGCGCGTCGCCCGCGTACACCGGCACGAGCAGACGCAGCGGCCGCACGAGGTGGGGCGCCGTCCGCACCAGCTCCTCCCGGTCGGAGAGCGACTCGTGCACGAGCCCCAGTTCGCCGTGCTCGAGATAGCGCAGCCCGCCGTGGATCAGCCGCGTCGCCCGCGACGTCGTGCCCCCGCCGAAGTCCAAGCCGTTCGACCAGCAGCGTGCGATATCCCGCCAGCGCCGCCTCGCGGGCGATCCCTGCCCCGTTGATCCCCCCGCCGATCACCACGACGTCGAACTTGTCGCCGGCGACCGTGGCCGGGCGTCGTCTCACGAAGCCCAGCCCTTGGCTCGCTCGACCGCGCGCCGCCAGCCGCCGACGAGCGCCTCGCGCTCGCTCGCGGCCATCGACGGCTCGAACCGGCCGCCGGACCGCCAGATGCGCCGGATCTCGTCCTGGTCGCGCCAGAATCCAACCGCCAGCCCTGCGAGGTACGCCGCGCCCAGCGCCGTCGTCTCGGCCGTCGCCGATCGGACCACCGGACGGCCCAGCACGTCGGCCTGGATCTGCATCAGCAGGTCGTTGGCCACCGCACCGCCGTCGACGCGCAGCTCCGCCATGCGCACGCCCGTCTCGCGCTCCATCAGCTCCACCACGTCGAGCGTCTGCAAGGCGATCGACTCCAGCGTAGCCCGCGCGATGTGCGCCGCCGTCGTCCCTCCCGTGATCCCGACGATCGTCCCGCGCGCGTACATGTCCCAGTGCGGCGCCCCCAGCCCGGCGAACGCCGGCACGACGTACACGCCGCCGCTCGACGCGACCGAGCCCGCGAGTTGCTCGCTCTCCGCCGCCGTCTTGATGATGCCCAGCCCGTCCCGCAGCCACTGCACCGCCGCCCCCGCGATGAAGATGGCGCCTTCGACGGCGAACCGCTGGACTCCGCCGATGCGCGAGGCCACGGTGGTGAGCAGCCCGTTCTGGGAGAACACCGGCGCCGTGCCCGTGTGCTGCAGGATGAAGCAGCCCGTCCCGTACGTATTCTTCGCGTTGCCCGCCTCGAAGCACCCCTGCCCGAACAGCGCCGCCTGCTGGTCTCCCGCGATCCCGGCGATCGGGATCGCGCGCCCGAAGATGGCCGGGTCCGTCTCCGCGACGACGCCGCTGCTGTCGACGACTTGCGGTAGCATCGCGCGCGGCACCCGCAGCTCGGCGAGCATCCGCTCGTCCCAGTCACCGTCGCGCAGGTTGTACAGCATCGTCCGGGATGCGTTGGTCGCGTCGATCGCGTGCCGCTTGCCACCCGTCAGCTTGTGGATCAGCCACGAGTCCACGGTGCCGAACGCCAGCTCTCCGGCCTCGGCGCGCCGCTGCAGATCAGACCCTGCGTTGTCGAGCAGCCACCGCACCTTCGTCCCCGAAAAGTACGCGTCGATCAGCAGACCCGTGCGCGAGCGCACCTCCGGCTCCAGCCCGCGCGCGCGCAGCTCCTCGCAGATCGCCGCCGTCCGCCGGCACTGCCACACCACGGCATCCGCCACGGCCCGCCCGCCCGCCCGCTCCCACACGATCGCCGTCTCGCGCTGGTTCGTGATGCCGATGGCGGCCACGTCTTCGGCACGCGTCTTCGACTTCGCGAGCACCCCGCGCGCCGCCTCCAGTTGCGACGCCCAGATCGCTTCGGGATCGTGCGAGACCCAGCCGGGCTGTGGGTAGATCTGCGGGAACTCACACGACGCCTGCGCGACCGGCGCGCCGCCCCGGTCGAAGAGGATCGCGCGTGAGCTGGACGTGCCCTGGTCGAGCGCGAGGACGTACTCCGCCATGGCCGCAGTGTAGTGAAGGGGCGCGCGACGGGCTACGCCGGCTTTGTCGCCTTGATCGAATAGAGCAGCGGGACGCAGCCGTCGTGCTTCAGCAGCCGCACAGTGCCGTCGGCCAGCCGGTGTGTGATCGGCAGGAACTGGTACGTGCTGAACGGGAACTCGTGCAGGAACTCGATCCGCAGCCCCGCGTCGATGAGCGACGTCACGACGTCTGCCAGCGGGTGCGGAAACCAGTACGTCACTCGATGCTCAAACGTCGCCTCCGGGTTCGCGTAGTCCTGGCCGGAGTCGTCCAGCAGCGGCTCTCCCGTCTCGAAGTACGGATAGCGGACGTGCAGGTCATCCACGGCGGACTCGTCGAACACCTGCGAGAACGGGTGGAACTCGACGATGTAGAACGTGCCCCCGGGCTTCACGAAGTGCGCCGCCACCTGCGCCCAGCGCGCCAGGTCCGGCAGCCAGCCCAGCACTCCGTACGACGTGAACACGACGTCGAACTGCCCCTCGAGGTTCTGCGGCAGGTCGTACACGTTCGACTGCACGAAACGCGCGTCGATACCCAGCTCAGCAGCCAGCCCCCGCGCCTCCTCGATCGCGTTCAGCGAGAAGTCGGCCCCGGTGACGAGCGCGCCCTCATTGCGCGCCCAGCTCAGCGTGTCCATCCCGAAATGGCACTGCAGGTGCAACAGCGTCTTCCCGCGCACGTCGCCCAGTTCCGCCAGCTCGACCGGCTTCAGCTTCGACCGTCCCGCTCTGAAGCTGGCGACGTCGTAGAACTCGGACTCCGTGTGTACGGAGACGACGGAGTCCCAGTGACGCTGGTTCGCGTCCATGTGCTCGGAGGCGGATGCGACCTTGTCTGACACAGTGCGCGGAGTGTAGCGAATCGCGCGGGAACGCGCGCAGGCGTCAGTCCGTCGCCCGTTCTTCGCCGGACTCCCATCGATCGAGGATCGCCTGCTGCTCCGGCGTCGACCGCAGCCGTAGCGCCTCCGCCACCACCTTCGGACGCCGTCCGCGATGTAGCTGCTCCTCGAGGATGGCCAGCAGCTCACGGCGGTTCGTCCCGGCCAGCAGCACGGCGAGGTAGTTGTACAGCTCGTCCGAGATCTTCGCGAACATCAGCTCCTTCAGCGCCCCGTAGTTCTCCGCCAGCTCCAGCCGGACGATCGCGTCCGCAAGTGCGATCGTGAACTCGTCCTCGCCCCGGCGCAGCGCCGATTCCTTCGTGCGCGCCACGTACCGCCCGACGATCTCTCGCGGCCCCTCCGCCAGCAGCTCGAACGCGGCCGTCACCGTGTCGGGGGAGTGGTCGCCGGAGATCAGCCACTGGTACAACGCGACATAATTGCCAGTGCCGGCGAGGAGTTGCAGCGCGGTGCTCGCTGGCTCGACCCCCTCGCCTCTGCGGTCGTCCAGGTGCTCGACCGCCACAAACGGCAATACGTCCGGATCGAGATCGGCCATCAGCCGCAGCCCGTGCACCCGCAGCGGCCATGCGGTGTCGTCGCCGAACGCGATCTCGTGCGCGTCCGCCGCGCTCATCGCGATGTCGCGGTCACGCACGTCGTCGATGGCCTGCAGGATCTTGAGGATGGCGACGCGCATCGTCGCGCCCTGGTCGCGCTTCAGCCCGTCCGCCGCCAGCTCGAAGTACAGCGCTCGCAGCGCCTCCCGTGCACCAGGCAGCGGCCGCTCCACGAGCGCCTCGAGCGCCGCCTCCCGCGCCAGCCGGTTGCCGGACTCGAGCATTTCGACCGCGTACGCCAGGAATGAGCGCTCGTCTCCCGCCGCCAGCACCTTCAGCCGCGACAGCTCGACGCTCGATGTGCGCTTCTTCTTCGCCGGCACGGTGCTCGCTCCAACAGAAAGAGCCGCGGGCGCGCCTGCGGCTCTTGACTCGGCCGATCGTTGTTCGGCTACCGCCCCGGCACTTCCATCAGCGGGATCACATCCTCGCCCGTGTGGCTGACAGACGTGTACGTGCCCGCCTCCATCTCCGCGATGATCTTCTCGCCTTCTTCGATCAGCGCCGTCATGAACTCCGGCTCGTCGACCGTCTTCACGATCTCGCCTTTCCGGAAGATCACGCCGCGACCCTTGCCGCCGGCGATGCCCAGGTCCGCCATCTTCGCCTCGCCCGGGCCGTTCACGACGCAGCCCATCACGGCGACGGTCAACACCTTTCCGCGCTTTGTGAAGTGGTCCTCCACCTTGTTCGCCAGCGGGATCAGGTCGATCTCGATGCGCCCGCACGTCGGGCACGCCACGAGCGTCGCCCCGCGCTTGCGCAGGTTCAGCGTGTTGAGGATGTCCCAGCATACCGGCACTTCCTCCACCGGGTCCGCGGCCAGCGACACCCGGATCGTGTCGCCGATGCCTTCCGCCAGCAGGATGCCGATGCCGATCGCGCTGCGCACCGACCCCGCGCGCGGCGTCCCCGCCTCCGTCACGCCAAGGTGCAGGGGGTACGGCACGAGCGGAGCCAGCCGCCGGTACGCCTCCACCATCGTCGGCACGTCGAACGCCTTCATCGAGATCTTGATGTCGTCGAAGTCGGCGTCGTTCAGGACCTTGATCTCCCAGAGCGCCGCCTCGACCATCCGGTCTGGCAGCGACGGCGGCAGCTCGCCCTCGGCGAGCGCCCGGATCGGCGGCAGCGAGCCCGCGTTCACCCCGATGCGGATCGGGATGCCGCGCTCCTTCGCCTCCTTCGCGACCGTCGTTACCTTCTCGGCGTCGCGGATGTTGCCGGGGTTCAGCCGCAGCCCGTCGAAGCCGGCGCGGATCGCCGCCAGCGCCCAGCGGTAGTCGAAGTGGATGTCGGCGATGATCGGCAGCGGCGCCCGCCGCACGATCTCCGGCAGCGCGTCCGCCGCTTCCTTGTCCGGTACGGCGATCCGGACGATGTCGCAGCCGGCCTCCTTGAGCTGATCGAGCTGCGCCACCGTCGCGTCGACGTTCGCCGTGTCCGTCGAGCACATCGATTGCACGGCGATCGGCGCGTCGCCGCCGACCTGTACGTCTCCTACGTGGACCGGTTTGGATGGGCGTCGTGCACTCATCATCGCAGCAGGCTGCCTCCTCGTATGATCCGTGCCACGTCGAAATAGGTAATGACCGCGGCGAACATCAACAGCGCCACCAGTCCCGCTAAGTGTACCAGCGCCTCCCGCTCCGGTGCGACGCGCCGGCCTCGGCGTAGAAACTCGATGAAGACGAACAACAGCCGGCCCCCGTCCATCATCGGGATCGGCAGAATGTTAATGACCGCCAGGCTCATGCTGATCGTTGCTGCAAGGGTGATCAGCTGCAGCCACCCGGCCTGCTTCACCACTTCGCCCGTCACCTGCGCGATGCCCACGGGCCCGCTGAACGGCGAACCCCCGAACCCCCGCGCGAAGCTCCAGATCTGGTTCCGTGCCAGGATCAGCGACTCGAAACTCAGCCGCAGGCCGTGCGGGATCGCCGTCTGCGGCGCCTCCCACGTCAGCTTCGTTACGGCCTCTGAGGCGTGCGGCGCGTTCCACACGACACAGGGATCCTGGAGCGTCGGGAAGAGCCGCGCCTTGAGCGCCGCCGCGTCCGCCTGCCCCTGCTCGTCCAGCCTGTCGGCGCACTGTGCCGCCGTGAGCGAGGAGAACCCGAAAGCCGTGCCGGCGTAGCACCACGACGGTGCGTCGCTGGCCATATGGTCTTTGTACGTCGCGAAGTCCTTTTCGGACTGCGTCTCCAGCTTCGCGCGCTCTGCCGCCGTCGTCGTTACCGGCAGCGTGTTCACCGCCCCGATCGTGATGCCCGTCGGCCCCTGCGCCACCGGCACGCCGCAGTCGTCCTTGTACGTCGGCGGGTCCCAGCGAGCGTACACGGAGGCGGCCACCGTCTCGAGATCGCCCGTGCCCGGATTCTTGCGCAGGAGCGTGAAATCGATGGTCGAGCCTTGGTGCAGGTGGATGAGGTAGGAGGCGTCCGCCGTGTTCGCGGCCGTCCGGCCATCGATCGTCTTGATCTGGTCGCCCGCCATGAGGCCCGCTTGCTCCGCCGGGCTCCCAGGCGCCACCTGTGCGATCAGCGCGCCTCCCGCTGATACGGTGTGCGGGATCATCAAGGCCAGGGTGAAGAGCACGATCGCCAGCACGAGGTTCATGAATGCGCCCGACGCGAGGATGATCGTGCGCTTCCACTTCGGCTGCGCCGCCAGGCTCTGCGGGTCGGTCGGGTCTTCCTCTCCCAGCATGCGCACAAACGCGCCGAGGGGCAGCGCGTTGATCGTGTAGTCCGTGTCCCGCCAGCGGAAGCCCCAGATGCGCGGCGGCAACCCGACGCCCGCCTCTAGCACCTTGACCCCGAGCAGCTTCGCGGTGAAGTAGTGCCCCGCCTCGTGCACCACCAGGATGCCCAACAGGATGCCGATGAACGGAAGCAGATAGTAGATCAGGACGTCCAAGGAAGACCTCGTTCACTCCGCGCGGACGCGGACTCACTCTGAGTACGAAAACGCGCCACGCCGCGGTTCATCGCCGCCGAAGGGCCTCCTGAGGCGTACGCCCGCGGCCCAGGGCGAACTCACGCGCCCACCCGTCGGCCTCCATAATCTCGTCAAGGGTAGGTTCGGCCTTGCCGTTGTGCGCCGAGAGGGCGCCGTCCACCAGCTTCGCGATATCGGTGAAGCCGATAGCTCCCTGCGCGAACAGGTCCACCGCCACCTCATCCGAAGCTGCGAGCACGGCCGGCCACGTGCCGCCCTTCACCCCCGCCTCGAGCGCCAACCGAAGCGCCGGGTAGCGTCCGAAGTCCGGCTCCTCGAAGTGCAGCTCCTTCGCCCGCGCCAGGTTCAGCCGCGGCACCGCTTCGGACGCCACGCGCTCCGGGTACGCCAGCGCGCACTGGATCGGCAGCCGCATGTCAGGCTCCCCGAGCTGCGCCTTCACGCTCCCGTCCGCGAACTGCACCAGCGAGTGCACGATGCTCTCCCGGTGCATGACGATCTCGATCCGCTCCATCGGCACGCCGAACAGCCAGCTCGCCTCGATCGCCTCGAACCCCTTGTTCATCAGCGTCGCCGAATCGATCGTGATCTTGCGGCCCATGTCCCAGGTCGGGTGCCGCAGCGCCTCGCGTGGCGTCACGCGATCCAGCTCCCGCACCGGCAGGTCGCGAAACGCGCCGCCTGATGCTGTGAGGATCAGCTTCTCGACCGCCGCGACGTCCTCGCCCCACAGGCACTGCCAGATCGCGCTGTGCTCGCTGTCGACGGGCCGCAGCTCAGCGTGCCCGGCCTCCGCCGCCTGCGTGACGACGCCGCCCGCCATGACGAGCACTTCCTTGTTGGCCAGCGCCACCGCCTTGCCCGCCCGCAGCGCCGCCAGCGTGGGCGCCAGCCCGGCCGCCCCCGCCGTCGCCACCACCACGATGTCGACTGACGGATCCGCCGCCATCTCCTCCATCGACGCCCAGCGCGTTCGCCGGCCGGAGGCCGCCTTCAGGTCCATGTGCCGGGCGTCCGACTGGCACCAGACGAAGTCGGGATGGAACTCACGCGACTGGTCTTCGAGGAGGGTGTGATTGCTGCCGCCGGCAAGCGCGACGACGCGGAAGTGCTCCGGGAGCCGGCGCAGCACGTCGAGCGTCTGCCGCCCGATCGAGCCGGTGGAGCCGAGCACGGCCACGCCCCGGACCGGATCACTCATGCGAGCACCGTACCACACCGCCGCCTTCCGCCGCGTGAACGAGCCGTAACGGCTTATGCACTTGTCGCATCGTCTACAACACCCACTGCGTGAAGAGGTAGACCAGCGTGAACGTGAACAGGATCGAATCGAGCCGGTCGAGCACGCCGCCGTGCCCGGGGATCAAGCTGCTCGCGTCCTTGATCCCGAGCGCCCGCTTGACAGCCGATTCGCCGAGGTCGCCGGCCGCCGCGACCGGCGGCAGCAGCCCGCCCAGCAACGCGATCCGCCCCGGGTCGACGCCCAGGTCGAACACGGCGTTGAGCGCCAGCACGACCGCGAACCCGCACGCGTAGCCTCCGAGGAACCCCTCCACCGTCTTGTGCGGGCTGATCGTCGGTGCCAGCGGCCGCCTGCCGATCGTCCTCCCGACGAAATACGAGCCCGTGTCGACCGCGAACGTGCTCAACACTGCGAGGTACACCCAGCTCCGACCGTCCGGGTCGAGATCACGCAGCAGCACGATGAACCCGCCGAGGAACCCCACGTACGTCACGCCACCGAGCGTCCAGAAGACGTCGATGACGGTGTCCTCGTCTTCCACCGGATTCAGCAGCGCCGCGATTGGCATGACGACCAGCGCCGCGCCAAGCCACGCCAGCCACACGACGCGTTCGCTGTGTGCGCCCACCGCGATGCCTCCCGCGATGAGCGCCGCCAGGAGGCACACCGGGTCGAGCCATGGGCGGCGCGCGTGCTGGTACTCGGCCGCGGCCACGGCCAGCGCCGCCGCGACGACCGCCACGTACACGGCGCCGCCGGCGTAGATGAGGACGATGATCAGGGGGACGCCGATCGCGGCGCTCGCGACCCGCTGGGCTAGCAACGCTCGGTCACCGGCCCGGCTTCGTGCCGTTGGCTGGCGGGGCGCTGCCGAATCGCCGCTCCCGCAGCGCGTACGCGCCGAGCGCGCGGTCGATCTCCGCTTCGTCGAAGTCCGGCCAGTACGTGGGTGTCGCGTAGAACTCCGCGTACGCCGACTGCCAGAGCAGGAAGTTCGAGAGCCGCATCTCACCCGCCGTGCGGATCACCAGGTCCGGATCGCCGATCTCGGATGTGTACAGGTAGCGCGAAAACAGGTCGTCGTCGATGGACTCCGCGGGCACACCCTCGCCGACGATCCGCCGCACCGCATCGATGATCTCCGCGCGCCCGCCGTAGTTGAACGCCAGCGCGACCGTCATCCGCGTGTTGTCCTTCGTCAGCTCGATCGCCTCTTCGACCTTCTTCCGGACCTCGTCCGGCAGCGGCTCCAGGCTCCCGATGTGGACGAGCCGTACGCCGTTCTCGTGCAGCTCCTTGATCTCGCGGTTGATGACGCGCGGGATCAGCCGCACCAGCGCGTTCACCTCGCGGCGCGGACGCGTCCAGTTCTCCGTGGAGAACGCGTACAGCGTCAGCACCTCGACGCCGCGCTCACCGAACGCCTGGATGATGCGACGGATGTTCTCGGTGCCGGCGCGATGGCCCGCCTGGCGCGACATCCCCCGTTCCTTCGCCCAGCGGCCGTTCCCGTCCATGATGATCGCCACGTGCCTGGGGACGCCGGCCGCGCGCGATGGCGCGGCGCCGGGCGAGTCCACCGCCACCAACCGCGGCGGCGCCGGGTCTCCCGGCCGGGCGAGCGTCTCAGTCCCCTTGGTCTTCTGGCGTAGTCTCACGATGCTGCGCGCCCGGGGCGTCTCACACCTCGAGCAGCTCCTGCTCCTTCGTCTGGCCGTGCTTGTCGACTTCCGCGACGTACCTGTCCGTGAGCTTCTGCAGCCGCTCCTGCGCCCGCCGCTCGTCGTCGTCCGAAATCGTCTTGTCGTGCTGCATCTTCCGCAGATGATCGAGTGAGTCGCGGCGCACGTTCCGCACCGCTACCCGCGCGTCCTCCACCTTCTTGTGCACGACCTTCACCAGCTCCTTGCGTCGATCTTCAGTGAGTGCCGGGACGACCAGCCGGATGATGTTGCCGTCGTTCGTCGGCGTCAGTCCCAGGTCCGATTTCTGGATCGCCTTTTCGATCGTCCCGAGCTGCGTCTTGTCCCACGGCTGGATGGTGATCAGGCGCGGCTCCGGCGCGTTCACGGCCGCCATCTGGTTCAACGGCGTCGGCGTCCCGTAATACTCCACCTTCAGCGTCTCGACCAGCGCCGGCCGGGCGCGCCCGGTCCGCACGGTGTCAAGGTCGCGGTCCAGCGATGTGACCGCGCTCTGCATCCGGTGCTCGGCGTCTCGCAGCGTGTCGTCGATCATCCGTTCAGGCCCTCTTCTGTCCGTGCGGCCTCATCCTACCGCAGGTCTCTCGCCCGGCCCGATACCGCGCGTGCATGAAGATTGGCGTCGCCTCACACACGCGCCGGCTCGAGCAGCGATTCGGCCACCCCGACCTTCGTGCCGATGTCGTCGCCTCTCGCCGCGCTGACGATGCCGTCCGGCGAACCCACGTCGAACACCACCAGGGGCAGTTCGTTCTCCATGCAGAGCGCCAGCGCCGTGCTGTCCATCACTTCCAACCGCCGGCTCAGCGCATCCATGTACGAAAGCCGCGTGAAGCGCCGGGCGTCCGGCTTCTTCCTCGGGTCCGCGTCGTACACGCCGTCTACGCGGTTCTTCGCGATGAGCAGCACGTCGGCGTCGATTTCGACCGCCCGCAGCGCCGCCGCCGTGTCCGTCGTCATGAAGGGGTTGCCCGTGCCCGACGCAAAGATGACGACGCGGCCCTTCTCCAGGTGCCGCATCGCCCGCCGCCGGATATACGGCTCGGCCACCTGCTGGATCGGGATCGCCGTCTGCGTGCGCACGTCTGCGCCGACCTGCTCGATGGCGTCCTGCAGCGCCAGCGCGTTGATCACCGTCGCCAGCATGCCGGCGTAGTCCGCCGTCGCGCGGTCCATCCCCGTCTGGCTTGCCTGCGCTCCGCGCCAGATGTTGCCGCCGCCGACCACGACTGCGACCTGGATGCCCAGGTCGTTGACGCGCTTCACCTGCGTCGCGATGAGGTTGACCGTGGAGGGCTCGATGCCGTACGCCGCGCCGCCCATCAGGGCCTCGCCGCTGACCTTCAGCAGGACGCGCTTGTAGGCGCCATCGCCCATGTCCGGCCCCCTACTGGCCGAGCTCGTACCGAGTGAACCGGCGGATCCGGATGTTCTCGCCCGTCTTCGCGATCGCTTCCTTCACCAGCTGCTCGATCGTCCGCGAGCCGTCCTTCAGGAACGGCTGCTTCATCAGCACCGTCTCCTCCGGGTTCCCCTCCGCGTCCTTCGGCAGGTCCTCTTCGCTCACCACCAGCGTGGCCGACATCCCGGCGATCTGCAGCGCGATGTCGTGCACCAGCTGCTTGAACAGGTCGCCCTTCTGCACGAAGTCCGTCTCGCAGTTCACCTCGACCAGCACGCCGATCCGGCCCCCCGCGTGGATGTACGAGTCCACCAGCCCCTGGCTCGTCTCGCGGTCCGACTTCTTCTCCGCCTTCGCGACGCCCTGTTCGCGCAGGTACGTCACGGCCTTCTCGAAGTTGCCGCCGCTCTCGTCGAGCGCCCGCTTGCAGTCCATCACGCCCGCGTTCGTCGCCTCGCGCAGGCGCTTCACCTCGTCCGCTGTTGCCACTGTGCTGTCGTCCTCTCTGTCAGGCCTGCGCGGGTGCTTCAGGCTCGGCGGCCGCCACCTGCGGACCAGGATCGTCCGGCGACGCCGAGAACGTGCCCGAAGCCAGCGCCCCGAGGTCCACGTCGTCACCGTCGTCGATCTCCGCCGCGTAGCTCTGCTGCATCGTCCGCCCCTCCAGCACGGCGTCCGCCATGCGGCTGGCGATCAGCCGCACCGCGCGGATCGCGTCGTCGTTCGAGGGGATCGGGTAGTCGATCTCGTCCGGATTGCAGTTCGTATCGCACATCGCGATGATCGGGATCCGCATCCGCAGCGCTTCCGTCACCGCGATCCGCTCCATCGGCGGGTCGACGATGAACAGCGCGCCCGGCAGCCGCTTCATGTTCTTGATGCCCCCGAAGTAGCGGTTCATCCGCTCGACCTCGTTCAGCAGCTTGCCCGCTTCCTTCTTGATCAAGAGCCCCAGCTCACCCCGGTCGCGGCGGTCCTCCAGCCGCACCAGGTGGTCGATCCGGCTCTCGATCGTCTGGAAGTTCGTCAGCGTCCCGCCGAGCCAGCGGTTCGTCACGAACGGCATCCCGCAGCGCAGCGCCTCGTTCTCGATCGATTCCTGCGCCTGCTTCTTTGTGCCCACGAACAGGATCGTGTCCTGCCGCGCGGCCACGGCGCGCGCGAAGTCCATCGCCTGCGCCAGCAGCGGTACCGTCTGCTCCAGGTCGATGATGTGGATGCCGTTGCGCTCGGTGTAGATGTACCGCTTCATGCGCGGGTCCCACCGGCGGGTCTGGTGCCCGAAGTGGACACCGGCCTCGAGGAGCGCCTTCATCGAGGCAGCGTTGGATGGTGCGGCGGTCGTCATACGTGAATCCTCCCGGACATAAATTTGAGGCCGCGGAGGCCCCAGATCCGGTCTTCCAGTGCTCTAGCCGGAATCGAGTATACCAACCAGCCTCGTCGGCGACAATTCGGGCCTTCCCCGCCGGCCGCCCGAGCGCCCGCGCTTGTACCGCCCCCGCCCGCGCACCATACTGCCCCCCGATGCCACTCCTCCGCTGGCGAAAACAGGAGCTGCGCGAGCGCTTCTACCCCCCGCAGTTCCGCGGCATGTACGATCGCTTCTCCGACGTCATCCACCAGTACGTCAACCGCGGCGACGTCATGCTGGACGCCGGCTGCGGCTCCGGCCGCGTCTTCCAGTACCACTTCGACGAGCACCAGCGCCCCCGCCTCATCGTCGGTGTCGACGTGACCGACGAGCCCCGCGGCAACGGCAACATCGACGCCGCCGCCCGCGCCGATCTCGGTGCCCTGCCGTTTCGCGACGCCAGCTTCGACGTCATCATCTCCAGCCACGTCGCCGAACACCTCACTCAGCCCGAGCGCGTGTTCGGCGAGCTGTCCCGCGTCCTTCGTCCCGGCGGCCGCCTCCTCATCCTCACGCCCAACCGCTGGCACTACGTCACCATCAGCGCCGCGCTTCTGCCGCACTCCTTCCACCTCCGCTACAACCAGTCTCGCGGCGTCGATGCCCACGACATCTTCCCGACGGTCTATCGCGCCAACACGGCCTCGCGGCTCCGCTCGCTGTACGAGCGCGCCGGCCTGCGCGTCGAGCAGCTCTACCAGTTCGAGACGGAGCCGGAGTACCTCGCCTTCAGCACCCCCACGTACGCGCTGGGCGTCGGCTTCGAGCGTCTCGTCAACCGCGTCGGCGCACTGAAGAACCTGCGCGTCAATCTCCTCGCCGTCGGTCGCAAGGACGCCTGAGCTGCGCGGAAGCGTCTGCTACCATGTGGCACCATGCTCACCAAGCGCATCATCCCGTGCTTCGACGTCGACCAGGGACGCGTCGTCAAGGGCATCTCGTTCGTCGAGCTGCGCGACGCCGGCGACCCCGTGGAGCTGGCCAAGCTCTACGATCGGGAGGGCGCCGACGAGCTGGTTTTTCTTGACATAACAGCATCCAGCGACGACCGCACGACCACCTACGACATGGTCGCCCGCACCGCCGACGAGGTCTTCATCCCCTTCACCGTCGGCGGCGGCGTCCGCAGCGACGTGGACGTGCGCGTCCTGCTGGAGCTCGGTGCCGACAAGGTCTCGCTGAACAGCGCCGCCGTCGCCGACCCGAAGCTGGTAGGGGTGTGCTCGGAGCGCTTCGGCGCGCAGTGCATCGTCGTCGCTATCGATGCGAAGGCCGTCGGCGAGGGGAAGTGGGAGGTCTACACGCACGGCGGCCGCCGTCCCGCGGGCCTCGACGCCATCGAGTGGGCGAAGAAGGTGGTCGAGCTGGGCGCCGGAGAGCTGCTGGTCACGAGCATGGACACCGATGGCCACAAGCACGGCTACGACATCCCGCTCACGCGCGCGATCAGCGACGCCGTCGAGGTGCCCGTCATCGCAAGCGGCGGCTGCGGCACCCCGCAACACATGGTCGACGTGATCGAGCAGGGTCACGCCGACGCTGTGCTCGCCGCCAGCATCTTCCACTTCGGCGAGTACTCGATCGGCCAGACCAAGCGCTACCTCGCCGCGCATGGCCTGCCGGCGCGCATCTGAGCGCGGCCGGCCACCAGCGACACGACATCTGAGACCGGCGACCAGCGCCTCATTCCGAAGGAAGACGCATCATGCTGAACTACAACCCGCAGGGCCTCATCCCGGCCGTCATCCAGGACGACGAGACCAACGACGTGCTCATGCTCGGCTACATGAACCCCGAAACGCTCAAGATGACGAAGGAGCTCGGCCAGGTCGTCTTCTGGAGCCGCAGCCGCAAGGAGATCTGGCACAAGGGCGCCACCAGCGGCGACTTCCTGGAGGTCCGCTCCATCAAGGCCGACTGCGAGTTCAACTCGCTCCTGGTTCGCGTCAAGATGCTCGGCAAGGCTGTCTGCCACACGGGGGCCCGCGCCTGCTTCTTCAACGACGTCGAGGAGCTGGCGGGCGTCTAGCGTTCGTGTCCTAAGCCAGCGGCTCCTCGGCCGCTCGTACCGGCACGGTGGCGGTCGCGCCTGTCGCCTCCATCTCGATCACGTGCCGCAGCGCCGCGATCGCCACCTCGATCTGCGCGTCGTCGGGATCGCGCGTCGTCAGGCTCTGCAGCCAGAGGTTCGGCCGGTAGATCACGGCGAACAGCCCCTTCTCGCCGAATCGCTGGCCCAGCCGCAGGAACTCGTACGACAGCGCGGCGATGACGGGGATCAGTGCGACCCGCTCGATCAGCCGCACCCAGATCGGTGGCGTCCCCAGTAGCACGAACACGATCAGCGACAGCACCATCACCGTCAGCAGGAACGCCGTCCCGCAGCGCGGGTGCGCGTTCGGGTACTCCCGCACGGCCGCGGGCGTCAGCTCGCGCCCGTGCTCGTACGCGTGGATCGCCCGGTGCTCTGCCCCGTGGTACGCGAACACGCGCCGCACGTCCGGCATCAGCCCGATCAGCCAGATGTAACCGATCAGCATCACCAGCCGCAGCACCCCCTCGATCGCCACCTCGACGTAGCCGCTGACGAACCTGCTCAGCCAGCTCGTCAGCAGCACCGGCCCCGCGAAGAAGATCGCCGCGACGAAGACGAGTGTGATCCCCAGCGACACGAAGATCTGCGCCTTGCTGACTTCCTCCTGGTCGCGCCCCATCGCCACCTGCGACGACCACGTCAGTGCCCGCACGCCGAGCGCCAGCGTCTCGAACAACACGATCGCGCCGCGCACGATGGGGATCCGCCGCACCGCGCCCGTGTACACGCCCGTCAGCGCCTCGCCCCGTTGGACGATCGTGCCCTCGGGATCGCGCACGGCGATCGCCATGTGCTTCGGCCCGCGGATCATCACACCCTCGAGCACGGCCTGCCCGCCGTAGTACAGGCTCGACGACTGCGGCATAACGGCTCCCTACAGCTCTGGTGGCACGAACCCTGTCAGAACGGACACACCGCGTTGGGGTCGAACGGCGGATTGCCGTAACCGAAGTCCCAGAACGTGGAGTACTCGTTGAGGTTCGACTGGATGTCCTCACGCACGGCGCTGCACCCGACGCTCACTTCGCCCTTCGCCGCGTACGCCGCCTCGAATGAGCCCGCCAGCTGATGGTTCAGCGTCCCGGCGTAGCCGTTGGCCCGCGTGAAGTAGCCGTCCGCCGTGTCGCGGTCGCCGCCCTTCATCAGCTCAGACAGGCCCGCCCGGAACAGCGCGTACGCCGCGAACTCGTCCCGCTCGTTCTTGTCCGGATAGAACGTCTGCAGCGCGTCGTTGCCCACCGTAGCGAGGTACGCCGCCTCCGCGTCGGCGTACTTGCCCGACGCGAACAGCGCATCCGCGTCCTTGACCGCATGGTACAGATACGTCGCCGGCGCGGGCGACGACGACTTCAGCGCGTACGCTGACCCGTCCCACGCCCACACATCCTCGCGCTGCCGCTGCGGCCCGGCGCCCACGCTCCCGGCCTCGCCACCCGTCAGCACGATCTCTTTCGTCCCGTCGCCCGTCTCCTCGACCTTGACGCTCGTGGCTGTGGCCATGGTGATCCCGTCGGCGGGCGCCAGGCTCACGTACCCTGAATCCGTGCCACGCTCGACGTGCACCTCTTGCGTGCAGGTGCTCGCCCCGCACGTCGCCGTCTCGAACACCAGCCCGCCCTCCCCGCTTCCAAGCAGATCGCCCGCATAGATCAGCGGCGCGATCGCCTGCGGATCCGGTGGCGCCACGTCTTCGACGTCCGATTGGTACGCCACGCTGTAGCCGTTCGCCCCGTGGTCCAGCACCGCGACGACGAACTGCGTCCCCGCCATGCCGGTGGACGATCCCGTGGCGCTAGAATGTGGCCACCAGTTCGTTCTCCGGGTCGGCGTCCGTGTTCGCCGCAGTGCATCCCGTCCCCGTGGCGATCAGCGGCATCGACCACGCGGCGTACAGGCCAGCCAGGCAGTCCGTCGCCGCGCTCGGCTCGCTACTGAGGTACGTCGCCGCGGTCGGCGCATACTCGCGCAAGGACGCCGGACGTGCGGGCACGGGCGCCGGTGTCGGGGAAGCCGCGGCCGTCGCCGTGAGATCGACGGCGGGTGTCGGTGTCTTCGACGCTCCGCCCCCGCCGCTGCAGGCGGCGAACAGTAGCGCGACGGGGAGCAACGCGAGCGCGGGGCCTCTCAACACCTCACCAGCGTACCGCACGCGCGTAAACTGCCCTCAATCGCCGCGCCCGTACACGATCTCGCCGCCCACGACGGTCAGATCCACGCGCGCATCCAGCAGCCGCATCGGATCGCTCATTTCAAACACGTTCTCCGAGAGCACCACGAAGTCGGCGTGACAGCCCGGCGCGATGCGTCCGATCCCAGCCTCGCGCACCGCCGCCGCCGGCCCCGACGTGTACGCGCGGAGCGCCGCGTCGAGTGTGATGCGTTCCTCGGCATGCCATCCTCCCGAGCGGCGCACCATCGCCCGTCCGGCGTGTCACCGCGGCGTGGATCCCCGCCAGCGGGTCCATCGTCTCCACGGGCGTGTCCGATCCGAACGCCAGCGACGCGCCCGCATCGCTCAGCGACTTGAACGCGTACGCGAGACGCCCCCGCGCGCCCCACTCGCGGTCCACCTTCGCCATGTCCTGCGTCGCGTGGATCGGCTGCGCCGACACCGTCACGCCCATCGTGCCGAACCGCGGCACGTCCGCCTCGGCGAGGATCTGCGCGTGCTCGATCCGCCGTGGCAGCTCCGGCGACACGCCTCGGAGCCGCTCGAAGATGTCCAGCACTGCCCGGTTCGCGCGGTCGCCGATCGCGTGTACGGCCGGCGCCAGCCCGTGCTCCAGGCAGCGCCGCACGTCGCGTTCCAGATCTTCCGGCGGCTGTAGCGGGAAGCCCGTCCCGCCCGACGTCTCGTACGGCTCAAACATCCACGCCGTCAGTGATCCCAGTGCCCCGTCCGCGAAGAACTTCACGCCGCCCACGCGCAGCATCGAGTCTCCGTCCCCTGTCGTCAGGTTGCGCTCGAACCACTCGTCGAGCCGGGTCGCCGAGAGGAACGGCCGCACCCGTAGCCGCAGCCGCCCGGCGTCGTTCAGCGCGAACAGCGCCTGTAGCTCCCCGCGCCCCACGTCCATCGCGTGGACGCACGTGATGCCGAGGCTGTGTGCATGGGCGATCGCCTCGTCGGCCACGGCGATCCGTTCCGGCTGCGTCGGATTCGGCGCCACGTCCGTCACCAGCCGCATCGCCGCATCTCGCAGCACGCCCGTCGGCTCGCCGTCCGCGTCGTGGTCGATGGCGCCGCCGCTCGGGGATTCCGTCGCGGCAGTGATGCCCGCCGCCCGCAGCGCCGCGCTGTTCACCCAGCTGCAGTGTCCCGACGTGTGCACCAGCACGACCGGTTGCGCCGGCGCCACGTCATCCAGGTCTCGCCGGTGTGGAAAGCGCGCCCCCGGCCAGTCGTTCTGGTCCCACCCCGCCCCGCGCACCCACTCGCCTTCCGGCGTGCGTCCGACGCGCTCCGCCACCCGCCCCACCGCCTCGGCTACGTCCGCCGTGCGCTTCAGGTCCACCGAGCGCATCGCCGCCCCCGTGCCCAGCAGGTGCGCGTGCGAGTCCGTCAGCCCCGGCACGACGAGGCGGCCGCCCGCGTCCAACACCTCCGCGTCCGCGGGGCTCTGCACCTCGTCCGCCCGCCCGACCGCAATGAACCGCCCGTCGCTCACCACCGCCGCCTCCGCCCACGGCGTGGCGGCGTCGCCGGTCCAGATGCGCGCGTTACGGATCGAGAGGGTGCGGGGTTCGGCCATGGCGTGTGTGTAGCACGATCGACGTCAGCGGGCCATGCGGACGGCGTGAACGAAAAGAGCGCCGATCTCTCTGATCGGCGCCCTCTGCTTGCACGCTGGATCGCGGCTAGGCGGGCTCGCTGGCCGTCTTCTTCTTGCCGCGCCCCTCGGCCTGCGCTTTCACCGCCTGCGACTTCTCCATCCGCTTGGTGAAGCGCTCGACGCGGCCGGCCGTGTCGACGATGCGCTGCTGGCCCGTGAAGAACGGGTGGCAGTTGCTGCAGATCTCGACGTGCACGTCCGGCTTCGTGGAGTGCGTCTGCCACGAGTTCCCGCACGCGCAGTGGATCTTTGCTTCGACGTAGTTGGGGTGAATCTTGGCTTTCATTTCGACTGGATACCTAACTCGCGGCGCTCTCTGCCGCGTAGACGCTTACCTGCTTGCGACGTCCCTTGGCGTACGGCTCAAACCGCACCTGGCCCTGTGCCAGCGCGTACAACGTGTGGTCGCGTCCCACGCCGACGTTCCGGCCGGCGTGCACCCGCGTCCCGCGCTGCCGCATGATGATCGTGCCCGGCAGCACCGTCTCGCCGTCGGAGCGCTTCACCCCAAGGCGCTGGCTGTTGCTGTCCCGGCCGTTCCGCGAACTGCCGACGCCCTTCTTGTGTGCCATATCGCCTACTCTTTCTTCTTGGCCGCCCGACGGCCGCGTTTGGCCGGCGCGTCGCCCTCGGCCGCCTCGACAGGCTCGTCCGCGGCTGCTGCGTCCCCAACCGGCGCTTCGTCCGCAACCGCCGCTTCGTCCGGTGCGGCTGCCTCCGCGACGGCTTCGGCCTCCGCCTTCTTCCCGCGCCGTCGGCGGCCCTTCGGCGCCTCCTCAACGACCGGCTCCGGCGCAGCGGCCACGACCTTCGGCTTCGGCTCCTGCCCCGGCCCCAGGATGTCGTCGACCACCAGCCGCGTGAACCGCTGCCGGTGTCCGTTCTTCTTCCGGGCGCGCGTCTTCGCCTTGTACCGGAACACGATGATCTTCTTCGAGCGCCCCTGCTCGGCGATCGTGCCCAGCACCCGCGCGCCCTGGATCACCGGCGCGCCGACCGTCACGTCGTCGCCGTCGCCGAGCAACAACACGTCGCCCAGCTCGATGCTGTCGCCCGGCTCGCCGGCCAGCCGCTCGATCGTGACCGCCCGGCCCTCTTCGACCCGGTACTGCTTCCCACCTGTGCGCACGACGGCGTACACGGCTTCCTCCAGACAAGACAAAACCCGCCGTCCGGCAGGCATCGGGCGATATTCTATCCGTGGCCCCCGGACGCGTCAAACCTCACTGCATAATGGTGGTCTGGCGCTTCAGCATACCAGACAGCGCAAGAGGGGCGGCCGTCCTCGGCTCAGCCCCATCCGATGCCCCCGTTCTAACGCGCTGGAGCGCTAGTTCAGGTCGATGATCGGCTGGGCGAGAGAAGGGGGTGTGGTTCGCTGGATGATCAGGTACGACCCGGTCGGAGGTTTCACCTCGAGGACGAACGTCTGGTTTGTGCCGATACTGTATGCGGGTCCGTTCGTCTGCGCGGTAAAGTCGATGGTCACGTTCATCAGCTCGCCCTGCTGAAGCAGGCCGTCGTCGACGCCCGTGATCGTCGTTGTCGTGTACTCGACGTCGGGGTCGACCACGTTAGCGTCGATGTAGCTGATGACCGTGCGGTTGATCGGGTCGGCGGCGCGGAGGTTCACGCTGTCGCCGCCGGCCGCGAGCGTTAGCCCGAAGGTCAGCTTGGTGACGTTTGTTCCGTCGGAGTCCGCGATCACGCCGCCGGTCAGTTCCATCGTGCCCTGAGTCTTGCTCAGGCCGGCGTAGACCGCTTCTTTGCCGCGCTCGGAGCTGAACAAACCCGTGCTCAGAACGACGAAGGCAAACACCGCCGCGACCACCACGAACGCGATGAGGATGATGGCGGTCTCAAGACCGGTGATCCCCTCATCGGCACCGAGGCGGCCCACAACGGCGCGCAAACGTTCGAGCAACTTCCGCATGGTCGCTGCGCCCATCCCCGAGACTCGTCCGCGGGCCTGGCGGCACCGGTTACGAGCAGGCTTGTCAGCCTGCGTTCCCCTAGGTGGACTCCCCTATCGTCTTCATGTTCGTCCCCGGCAGGGCAGCGCTTTAGCGTCGGTTCCAATCCTGACTGCCCGCGGACCGGTCTCTGGCGTCGTTCGAGGCACGCCCTGGCCGCCGTCAGACTCCCGAACACGAGAAGAAGGGCTTCCCACGTGGAAGCCCTTCTGCATTCGATCCGCGAGATCGGGGTGCTGGCACCTAAAGCGGCAACCCGTCCCCGTCCATCTTGATGTTCGACTGGCTGCCCCATGCGAGCCCCGGCGGCCCCAGCTTCGGCTGCGGTCCCGGCGTGTCGGCTCCCTCCACCGGCGTCGTCTCCGCGGGCGGCGCGGCGGGCGCTTCCGGCGGCGCCGGCGGCTCGATGTCCAGCCCGTCCAGCACGCGCCTCAGGTCGTCGCCCTCGATCGTCTCTTTGTCCAGCAGGATGTCGACCAGCTTGTCCAGCCGGTCCCGGTTCTCGAGCAGGACGCCGCGCGCCGTCTGGTACGCGTGGTCGACCAGCCGTCGCACCTCTTCGTCGATCTCCTCCGCGACCTTCTCGCTGTAGTTCCGCTGCTCGCTGATCTCGCGGCCCAGGAACACCAGCTCCTGCTTGTTGCCGAACGTCCGCGGCCCCAGCCGCTCGCTCATGCCCCACTGCGTCACCATGTTCCGCGCGATGTTCGTCGCCTTGTTCAGGTCGTCGGAAGGCCCCGTCGTCGCCTCGCCGTCCAGGATCAGCTCCTCCGCGCACAGCCCGCCCAGCGCCGTCGCCAGCATGTCCTTGAACTGCTTCCGCGCCCTCAGGTGGCTGTCCTCCTCCGGGATGTACCGGGTGAACCCGCCGGCCATGCCACGCGACACGATGCTGATCTTGTACGGCGGGTCCGAGTTCGGCAGCAAGTGCCCCACCATCGCGTGTCCCGCCTCGTGGTACGCGATGATCCGCTTCTCTTTCGGCGTGATCACGCGGCTCTTCCGCTCCGGCCCCGCGATCACGCGGTCGACCGCCTCGTTGAACTCCGACATGCTGATCTTCTTCTTGTTGCGGCGCGCCGCCAGGATCGCCGCCTCGTTCACAAGGTTCGCCAGGTCGGCGCCCGAGAACCCCGGCGTCTGCTTCGCCAGCACACCCAGCTCCACGTCCTTCTCGAACGGCTTGCCCTTGGTGTGCACCTCGAGGATCATCTGTCGCCCGCGGCTGTCCGGCGCGTCCAGGATCACCTGTCGGTCGAAGCGGCCCGGCCGCAGCAGCGCCGGGTCCAGGATGTCCGGCCGGTTCGTCGCCGCGATCACGATCACGTTGGTGTTCGTGTCGAACCCGTCCATCTCGACGAGGATCTGGTTCAACGTCTGTTCGCGCTCATCGTGCGACCCGCCCAGCCCGGCGCCCCGCTGCCGGCCGACCGCGTCGATCTCGTCCACGAAGACGATGCACGGCGAGTTGCGCTTCGCCTGGTCGAACAGGTCGCGCACGCGGCTCGCGCCCACGCCGACGAACATCTCCACGAATTCAGAGCCGCTGATCGAGAAAAACGGCACCCCGGCCTCGCCGGCCACGGCGCGCGAGAGCAGCGTCTTGCCGGTGCCGGGAGGGCCGACCAGCAGCACGCCCCGCGGGATGCGCGCGCCCAGCGACGCGAACTTCTCGGGGTACTTCAGGAACTCGACGACCTCTTGAAGCTCCTCTTTCGCCTCATCGACGCCGGCCACGTCGGCGAACGTGACCGTCGGTTTGTTGCCGGTGAACATCCGCGCGCGGCTCTTCCCGAAATTCATCGCCTGGCTGTTCGAGCCCTGCGCCTGTCGCATCATGAAGATCAGCAGCGCGCCGATCACGAGGATCGGCATGAACCCGATCAGCAGGCTCACCCAGTTCCCCCACGGCGACGGCGACGCGTACTTGATCGCCACGCCGTCGGACCCGCCGACGGTCACCCCCTGATCGTGCAGCGTCTGCTCAAGATCAGTGTTGCTGCCGATGCGCGACTTGTACTTCTGGGTGTCGTTGACCTTCTCGATGTTCAGGGTCTGCCCTGAGACCTCGATGCTCTTCAGCTGGTGGTTCTGCCCCGCCGTGATGACGTCGCTGAACGAGATCGTCTTCGTGCTGTCCCCGCTCCGGAAGAACGACACTACGATCGCAACGACCGCCACGAGGATGAGCAGATAGATGAAGCTGTTTCTCAGCCAGCGAGAGCTCATGCGGTAAACCTAACCTTCTTCCCCGGTTGAAGCGGGGACGGTGGGGGTGCGTCGAGCTAGTATATCAAAGCCCTCCGCCGAAGTAACGAGCGCGCAATCTGCGCGCGGCCGTGCCCGGCGGCGCTTTGACGCCCAGAAGTATCCGCCCCGCGTCGCCCCCGACCTATCGGCGGAACCCCTTAGTCTTCGTCTGACGCCAGCTTGCCCCCCTGCGCCCAGTTCTCCCGATCCACGTCCTGGAACACGACGATCGTCGCGTCCGGAGTCGTATGAGCGATGTTCGCCACCGCCTCTGTGATGGCGCGCGCCAGCTCCTGCTTCTGTGCGTGGGTGCGCCCGGAGAACATCTCCACCCGGACAATCGGCATGACTTGACCTCCCCATCTTGTGACAAATATTTCCCACGGGTGGGCTGCGATCCCGCCCTCAGGCGCCATGGTAGCCCGCGGTCGCGATATCGGCGCCTCGTCTTTACATCCTTGACGCGCCGGTGATAGCATCGCCCCGATGGGCCTCTTCCAGGCCGTGCCCACGCTCAACGCCGAGATCTCCGCCTGGCGGCAGGGCTGCCGCACCGTCGCCGGTGTCGATGAAGCCGGCCGCGGCCCCCTCGCCGGACCCGTCGTCGCCGGCGCTGTCGTCCTCGATCCCGGTCGCGCGCGCGACTGGTGGTCCGACCTCCGCGACAGCAAGCTCCTCACTGCCGCCGAACGCGAGCGTCTCGCCGCCGCCATTCACGACGACTGCGCCTGTGCCATCGGCGTCGCCTCCCACGCCCAGATCGACGAGCTCGGCCTGATCGCCGCGACCAAGCAGGCGATGCTCGACGCCGTCGCCGCGCTCCCGTGCCGGCCCGACATGCTCCTCATCGACGCCGTCTCGCTCCCCGCATACCGGCACCGCTCGATCATCCACGGCGACGCCCTCGTCGCCTCCATCGCCGCCGGCTCGATCATCGCCAAGGTCGCCCGCGACGCGATGATGGATCGCCATCACGAAGAGTTCCCGCTGTATGGCTTCGAGCAGAACAAGGGCTACGCCACGCCCGAGCACAAGCGCGCGCTCGACGAGCACGGTCCGTGCCAGATCCATCGGCGCCTCTTCGCCCCCGTCCGTGCCGCCCTCGAGGCCCGCGGCATCGCCGTCACCGTGCGCGCCCCCGCCGTTGCCTGAGGCGCCGCTCTCCGGTGAGCGCTCCGGTGCAACCCCGGCCGCGACCCGTAGCCGCTTGCCCGCCCGTCGGCTATGTTGCCCTACGATCTGGCGCCTGACGGACGAGAGGAGAAGGTAGTGCCCGCGAACACTCCACAAGAGGTAGACCGGCTGTTCGGCGAGTACGTGAACGCCGGCGACCTCGAGAATCTGGTCGCACTGTACGAGCCTGGCGCCACGCTCGTCGGTCAGCCGGGGCAGGTGTCCGTCGGGAGCGAGGCCATTCGTGCGGCACTCGGCGGGTTCCTTGCGGCGGCTCCGAAGATCCAGATGAACGTCGTCGGCACCGCCGGGGATGGCGACGTTGTCATGCTGTACAACGACTGGTCCGCGACGCTCGCTGGTCCCGATGGGAAACCCGTGGAGATCGCCGCGAAAGCGGTCGAGGTTGTGCGACGCCAGCCGGACGGGACATGGCGGTTCGTCATCGACGACCCGTACGCGCGCGGCTAGTCCGCCCGCCTGCGCCTGAGAGCGAAGTCGATGCCCTCCCGCCGAGACCTCGGTGATTTCGGCGAGCGCATCGCCGCGGCGCACCTCGAAGCCAAGGGCTACCGCATCATCGACCGCAACTTCGACGCGCGCGAAGGCGAGCTCGATCTCGTGGCCATAGACCGCGATGAGGTCGTCTTCGTCGAAGTCCGCACCCGCAAGGGCGGCGTCAGCGGCCAGGCTGAGCGTTCCGTCGACCGCAAGAAGTCGCAGAAGGTCATCCGCGCCGCCCGCCGCTACGTCCACGACCACCCCGACCTCGACGACCGCCCCCTCCGCATCGACGTCGTCGCCGTAGAGCTCACCAGCGACGGCAAGCTCAAGCACGTCGACCACTACGAAGACGCCATCCGCCCCCGGTAACCAGATCCCGCGCGGACGAAAGCAGTCGCAGTGCCGCGAGCCAGTGCCTGCACCAGTGGCGGCGCGAAGCAGGGAGTGCACACGCGCAGCGCTGACTGCCGGGGCGCGAACCAGTCGGAGCGCCGTGAGCGCCGAACTAAGGACTGCGAAGCAGGAGCGCCGAGGCGCAGCGCCGTCTGCCGGGCGGACGAACCAGTCGGAGCGCCGTGAAGCCGGTACCTGCACTAGCGGCGGCGCGACGCAGGGAGAGCCGAGGCGCGCGGCCGTCTCCGGGGGGGCGAACCAGTCGGAGCGCCATGGGGCTGGTGCCCGCATCAAGGACAGTGAGAAGCAGGGAGTGCAGAGAGCGCAGCGCCCTCTGCCGGGGGGCTCCGGGGGGTGTCCCCCCGGCAACCAGTTCTTTAAGGTGATGCACGGTACGCGCCAGCGGACACTGCATCACCGCGCTATATTCCCAAGACTGACGACCGACACACTGACACACTGAGACACTCCGCCCATGCCCATCTACGAATTCCGCTGCTCCGCCTGCCGCCGACGCTCCTCCGTCTTCGTCCGCACCGTCACCTCAACGCTGCGCCCGAAGTGCGAGCACTGCGGCTCCCCCCGTATGACCCGCCTCATGTCGAAGTTCGCCGTCCACGGCGGCTCCGGATCGTTCGATCTTGACGACCCCGCCAGCCTGGAGAACATCGACGAGAGCGATCCGAAAGCCATGGCCCGCTGGGCGCGCCAGATGAAGGAAGAGATGGGCGAAGACCTCGGCCCGGAGTTCGACGACATGGTCGACCGCATCGAGGCCGGCGAGGACCCCGAAGAGGTCATGGGCGGCGCCGGCGACGACGATGGCGCGTTCGACGGCGATGACGACTTCTAGCCCACCGCTCGCGAGCCGCCTTATCGCTGCCCGCCTATGTCCGTGGTACGCCTGTCATCCGGCGGACAACCCCCATCGCCTCGAGCATGAGGAATCCCAGCGGTCGTCAAAGCCACCGAGTCGTCGAATCCCGCCTACGGCGGGAGTGCAGAGAGCGCAGCGCCCTCTGCCGGGGGGCTCCGGGGGGTGTCCCCCCGGCAACTCCATTATTCTCACTCAAGGTGATGCAGGGTACGCGACAGCGGACACTGCATCACCGCTCGCCGGTGACCTGATCGCCTACGGCCGGTGCTATCTGACGACCCCGCGCGTAGTGCGCTACCCTGTTAACCGCGATGCCCATCTACGAGTACAAGTGCAAGAAGTGCCAGCGCCTCACCAGCGCCTTCGTCCGCAACCCCGACCGCGAGGTCGTGCCGAAGTGCCAGCACTGCGGCGGCGCCACCGCCCGCGCCCTCTCCCGCTTCGCTCACCACAAGGGCGAGCAGCGCGTGCTCGAGGAGTACGGAGCCATGCCCCGCACCGCGGAGGAGTACAAGGACCCCCGTCAGATCGGCCGCTGGGTCGAAAAGAAGTTCGACGACTACGGCATGGACCTCCCCGACGAAGCCCGCACCATGATCGACGCCGCCCGCGAAGGCGAACTCCCCGACGCGGTCAAAGACCTGTGATACGGGCGCGCCGGATCACGCGCATCTCCCGCATTGGACGCAGGATCACCGATCACGCGCGAAGCGGGAGTGCAGAGAGCGCAGCGCCCTCTGCCAGGGGGCTCCGCGGAGTGTCTCCCCGGCAACTCGCGCATAAGGATGTGCAAGTTACGCGCGAGGGGACACTGCATCATCCCTCTCCGAAGCCGCTGATCCGGGAATCCCACGCGCCCACTCTGTGGCTTTGCTCACGCGCCCTCACGGCAGGCGATAGCACATCACGCGGAGGACTCTCCCTTCGAGCGCGAAGCGGGAGTGCAGAGAGCGCAGCGCCCTCTGCCGGGGGGCTCCGGGGGGTGTCCCCCCGGCAATTCGCGCATAAGGTTGTGCAGGGTACGCGCCGAGCGGACACTGCACAACCGCTGCAACGATGGGCCACCACGCTTACGCTCGAGCCGCCTGCCCGGCGCATGGCGAGGACACTTCCAATGACCGACATCGCCAGAGTCCTCGACTCCATCATGGACCGCGTCCGCGCCGACTTCGCCTCCAAGAACAAGGCGCGCGAGACGGCGCTTCCCCTCTGCCGTGAATCCATCCGCTACTCCGCCAACGCCATCCGCGCCGTCCACCGCGATGAGTTCGACAGAGCCGCCGAGCTCGTCGCGAAGGCCGGCGAGCAGTTGCGCACGGCGAAGGAGAGCCTCGCCGGCCATCCCGACATCTACCACGCCGGCTTCGTCCACGACTCGCAGAAGGAGTTCGCCGAAGCCTCGATCACCCTCGCCCTCATCAGCGGCCGGGAGCTCCCGACCCCGACCAGCCTCGATGTCGAGCTCCCCGCCTACCTCAACGGCATGGGCGAAGCCGTCGGCGAGCTACGCCGCCACCTCCTCGACACGCTGCGTAGCGGCGACGTCGAGCAGTGCGAAGCGTGGCTCCACGACATGGACGAGATGTACTCCGTCCTCGTCACCATCGACTACCCCGACGCCATGACGGGCGGCCTCCGCCGCACCACCGACAGCGTCCGCGGCATCCTCGAGAAAACCCGCGGCGACCTCACCCTCTCCGTCCAGCAGCGCCGCCTCGAGCAGCGTCTCGAAGAGTTCGGCCGAGGGCTCGAAACCGGAAGCTAATCGCCGGGCTCCGTGTCGCTCGCCGCGAGCGCTGGGATTCGACTCACCATCACCCGCCACGTCGCCGCCAGGCACGCCGTCCAGCAGGCGACGGCGGCCACGACGAGCAGCCAGACGCGCGGGTTCAGCGGCTTCAGTTCGTAGATGTGACGCAGCGGTCCCACCGACATCACCACGGCGAGCAGCACCACGGTCGACGCCGCGAGGATCAGCGTCCGCATGGGGCGCACAAGCCCGCTGATCCGCATCCAGTCGCCCGGCGGGTCGTCCACGAACGGGATCAGGAGACTGCCCGCCAGCACGCCCGATGCGGTCAGCGCCGTGCGCGCGACAGGCACCCCATGGAAGTGCAGTACGATCTCGTACACCACGATGCCCATGACCGCCATCAGCACGGAGGCCGGCACGACGAACGGCGCCGACGCCCGGACGAGGTACTTGCTCGTGAACGCCGGCTGCGCCCACGCGGCGATGAACAGCGCCGGAATGCCCACCGTCAGCGTCGACAGGATGGCGGTGTGCCGCGGCGACAGCGGGAACTGCGACGAGAGCATCGCCGTCATCGCGATGATCAGCGCGACCGCGAACGTCCGCGCCAGCAGGAGCCTGATCACGCCCTCCATCCCCGCGCGGATCCGGCGTCCCTCCGTGAAGCCCCGAGGCAGCGCCGAGAACGAGTCGTCGAGCAGGATGACGTCGGCCACGCTCCTCGTCACCGGGCTCGCCGAACGCACGGAGATCGCGACCTGCGACCGCTTGAGCGCCGGCACGTCGTTCACGCCGTCGCCGATCATCGCCACCCAGTGACCCGCGCGCTGCAGCGCCTCGACGATCGCCGCCTTCTGCGCCGGCGCGACGCGCGCGAACACTGTCGCTTCGTCGGCCATCTCGGCCAAGCGCTCGGGGCTCACGTCGAGTTCCGGCCCGGAGACCGCGCGGTCAGCGCCGGCGATGCCCGCATCCCGCGCGAGCGCCGCCACCGTCTCCGCGTTGTCTCCCGAGATGACCTTCAGCGCGATCCCGGCGCGGGCGAACTCCGCAATCGTTTCCCGTGCTCCGGGCCGCAGTTCGTCCCGCAGGATCACGTACCCCAGCGGCGTGAGGTTCGGCGGCAGCGTCGGCTCGTCTTCCGCATAATCGACCCGTTGGGCGTCCGGTTGCGTCGCGAACATCAGCACGCGCAGCCCTCGTTGCGCCCAAGACGACAGGAGTTGCTCGCCGTCCCGCGGCTTCGCGTGCGAAAGCAGCACTTCTGGCGCCCCGAGCACGTACATCCCGCGTGCGCCGTCGAGGTCGAGCACGAGCGCGCTCCACTTTCGCACGGAATCGAACTGCACTTCGTCGGCAACCTGGACCGCCTCCGCCGGCACCGCGCTCTTGATCGCGTCGTTCGTCCGGTTGCTGATCGACACGCTGGCGCAGTACCGACCCAACAGGCGCCTCAGTTCCCCCTCGTCGATCCCGATCGGATGCACCGCTTCGAGCGTCAGCGCGTTCGTCGTGATCGTCCCCGTCTTGTCTAGGCACAGCACGTCGACGTGGCTCATCGACTCGACCGCGTTGTGCCGCTGCACCAGCGTGCCGAGCGGCGACAAACGCACGATCGCGATGGCGTACGTGACGGTGACCATCACCCACAGCCCCTGCGGCACCAGCGCGACGATCACGGCCACGTCTCGGGTCGTCTCGCGGAGCGGCACGTGCCCGTAGATGCTCGGCGCGGACGCCACCACCTCGGCGCTGATCAGCGCGACCACGACCGCCATCGCCCAGATGACGTATCCCACCTCTCGCTGCAGCGGCGTGCGCACCACCTTGAACGCTCGCGCCGTCGCGGCGATGCTGTTTGCGAAGCTCTCGCGCCCCACGCGCTCGCAGCGGTAGACCGCCTGCCCGGTCATGCAGAAGCTGCCGGAGTAGATCTCGTCGCTCTCCCGCTTCCGCACCAGGTCCGACTCGCCCGTCAGCAGCGACTCGTCGATGCTGCAGTGCTCCTCCGCCAGGATCGTGCCGTCCGCCTGCACCTGGTCGCCCGGGCCGACGACGACGATGTCGCCCTGCACGATCTGCTCCGGATCGAGCGCCTGCTCGCGCCCGTCGCGGATGACGCGCGCCGGCGCGCGGGCCAGCACGGCGATGCGGTCGAGCTGCTGTTTCGCGCGGCTCTCCTGGAACATCCCGACGATGATGTTGCCCAGCACCAGCCCGCCGGTGAAGAAGGCGTCGACGAACAGCCCGAGCGCGATGAGTACGACGGCGACCACCATCAGCGCGACGTTCGCCGCCGGGAACGCGTTATCGATGAAGATGCGGACGTACGAGCGCGTCGCGTCATTCGCGAACCGGTTGGCGCCGGCCGCGCGGGCGCTCTCCTCCGCCTCGGACGACGACAGCCCCGGGTATCGGGCAGCGAAACGGTCAGTGTTCGTTGTCGTCATTCGGTAGCTGGGCCGAAACTTCCGCCGTCCTGCGGCGCGCATCGCGACTGACACACTGACACAACGACACCTGACACACTATCTAGACGGAGGGCCCGCGTGACGTCGCCGCCGAGACCCGCCCCAGCTCCGTGCACGGCGCCGCATCTTCGATGTACTCCCGCACGATCCCCCGCCACGGCCCCCGCGCCCGCAGCGTCGCGAACAACCCCGCCAGCCCGAAGTTGATCCGCGTCAGGAACACCATCCCCTCCGGCACGTTGCAGTGCTGGTTGATGCGCCCGCCCTCGCCCAGCGTCTGCGTGTTCCGCCGCACCATCTCGGCCGCCAGCTCCGGCGTGAACAGCACCTCGTCCTCCAGGATCGGCGCCCAGTACCAGTGCATGTGGTCGTACAGCTGCTCCGTCGTGAACGGCGCGTCCTCCATCAAGATCCCCGCCGCCTCGACGCCGCGCCGCCACGCCTCCCGGTCGTCCGCCAGCAGCGCGCTGATGATCCGCTTGAACGCGACGATGCTCTCCTCCGAGAATTCCGCCACGCACCCGTAGTCCAGGAACGCCACCGAGCCGTCGCCGAGCAGCAGGTAGTTGCCCGGATGCGGGTCGCCGTTGAACAGCCGGTGACGGTAGATCGAGCCAAAGCTGTACCGGAAGACGATCTCTGCGATCCGCTGGCGCTCGGCGTCGCTCATCGCGTACGCCGCCGAGAACGGCCGCCCCTCGATGAACTCCTGCACCAGCACCCGCGACGTCGTCAGCTCGTCGTACACCCGCGGGATGCGGATGAAGGCGTGCCCGGCGAACTCGTCGAAGAACCGCTGCTGCGACGCCGCCTCGCGCTTGTAGTCCAGCTCGGCGACCACGCCCTCCTTCAGCTCGCGGATGATCGTCGTCGCGTCCAGCCCGCGCGACAGCACCCCCGCGAAGCCGACCAGCAGCCCAACGTTCGCCAGGTCGTGCTCGATCGCGTCGCTCACCCCCGGATACTGCACCTTCACCGCGACGCGCGTGCCGTCATGCAGCGTCGCCCTGTGCACCTGCCCGATCGATGCCGCCGCGAACGGCTCCTTGTCGAAGTGCCGGAACACCTGCTGCGGCGACCGCCCGAACTCCCGCTCGAACACCTCCTGCACCAGGTGATAATCCATCGGTGGCGCCTGCGACTGCAGGTTGCTCAGCTCGATCATCATCTCGTCCGGCAGTACTCCCGTCATCATCGAGAGGATCTGCCCGAACTTCATGACGACGCCCTTCATGTCGCCCATCGTCCGGCGCACGTCTTCCGCCGTGTGCAGCGCGAACCGTTCGCGCTTCCGCCGCCGCGCGTCTCCCCACGACGCGTACGTCCCCGCCCATCGCGCCGCCGTCCGCCCCGCCAGCGCCGCCGGACGCAGCATGCGCCCCACGCGCCCGCTGCCGACCGCGCGGCCGCCGCGCTCCTCAGGCATCGTGCTCCCCGCCCACGTCCGGCCCCGCATCTTCCGGCTCCATCGCCGTCGTTACCTCGTCCTGCAACCGGTCGATGAACTGGAACACCGGCATCGACTTCAGGTCCTCGCCCGCCCGCGTCCGCACCGACACCGCCTGCCCCTCCTGCTCGCGGTCGCCCACGACGAGCATGTACGGCACCTTCTGGAGCTGCGCGTCGCGGATCTTCGCGTTCATCCGCTCGCTCCGGGCGTCCACGTCCGCCCGGAACCCCGCCTCGCGCAGATCCGCCCGCACCTCGTGCGCGTAGTCGATGTGCCGGTCGGCGATCGGGATCACCATCGCCTGCACCGGCGCCAGCCACGTCGGGAACGCACCGCCGTACAGCTCGATCAGGTACGCCATCACGCGCTCCATCGTCCCGATGATGCCCCGGTGGACGATCACCGGCTGGTGATGCGCGCCGTCCTCGCCGATGTACGTCAGCTCGAACTGCCGCGGCAGGTGCCGGTCCACCTGGATCGTCGCCAGCGTCTCCTCCCGCCCCAGCATGTCGCGGATCTGGATATCGATCTTCGGCCCGTAGAACGCCGCCTCGCCGATCCCGTCGTAGTACGGCAGCTTCATCGACTCCAGCACGTCGCGCAGCTCCGCCTCCGCCACGCGCCACAGCTCCGGGTCCTGCACGTACTTCTCGGTGTTCGCCGCGTCGCCCAGCGAGAGCCGGTACGTGTAATCCGTGATCCCCAGCGTCGCGAACGCCCGCTCCACGAGTCGCATCACGCCTGAAACCTCGGCCTTGATCTGGTCCGGCCGGCAGAAGATGTGCGCGTCGTTCAGCGTCATCGCCCGTACGCGGCTAAGCCCGCCAACGACGCCCGACTTCTCGTAGCGGTACATCTTCCCCAGCTCCGCGATGCGCACGGGCAGGTCGCGGTAACTGTGCAACGTGGCCTCGTACACAAGGATGTGGTGCGGGCAGTTCATCGGCCTCAGCACCATCTCTTCGTGCTCCAGCGCCATCGGCGGGAACATGCTGTCGCGGTAGTGCTCCCAGTGCCCGGACCGCTTATAGAGGTCCACTTTGCCGAGATCGGGCGAGTACACGTGCTCGTACCCCGCGTCCCGCTCCTGCTTCGTGATGTACTCCTCCAGCAGCCGCCGGATCGTCGCCCCCTTCGGCAGCAGCGTCGGCAGCCCCGATCCCACCAGCTCGTTCGATGTGAACAGCCCCAGCTCGCGCCCCAGCTTGCGATGGTCGCGCTTCGCCGACTCCTCGAGCCGCTGCAGGTAGTCGTCCAGCTCCGCCTGCGTCTCGAACAGCGCGCCGTAGATGCGCTGCAACATCGGCCGCTTCTCGTCCCCCCGCCAGTACGCGCCCGCCACCGACGTCAGCTTGAACGGCGGCACCTGCCCCGTCCGCTCGACGTGCGGCCCCTCGCACAGGTCCAGGAACGCGCCCTGCCTGTACAGCGAGACCTTCTCGTCCGCGATCCCCTCGATCAGCTCGATCTTGAACGGCTGACCCGCGAACTCCCGCAGCGCCTCCGCCTTCGACATCTCGCTGTGATCGAACGGCACGTCCGACTTCATCCGCGCATGCATCAAGTCTTCGATTTGCGGCAGGTCGTCCGGCGTCAGCGCCCGCGGCAGTTCGAAGTCGTAGTAGAACCCGTGCTCGATCGGCGGCCCGATGGCGAACTTCGCCTCCGGGAACATCTCCAGCACTGCTTCCGCCATGATGTGCGCGGCGGAGTGCCGCATCCGGTACAGCCGGTCCTCTCTCGACAGTTGTTCGAGGGCCATCGTCTTCCTCCAAATCAAAACGCGCCTCCGTCCGTGCAGGGACGGGAGGCGCGCTCCGTGGTTCCACCCTGGTTCCTCGCCGTCAGGCGAGCTCCATGTGGCCGCTAACGGGGCCAATCGGCATCGCCTACGCGCTCGCTGTCACCGAACGTTTCGGGATGCGGCATCGCGGGTGGTCTTCGCGGCTCGTCCGACAGGCGCTCGCACCCCCGCGCCCTCTCTGCGTCCGAACGTCAACCGCTACTCGTCCCGGTCATCGCCGTTCGCCGCGTTATAGCAGTAGTGGCAGAGCGCCCACAAGCTGGGAGGCTGGCGCCGTGAGTGCCCGTCATCAGCGCGCTACTCGTCGATGAGATACTTGCTGATGCTGCCCCACTTGAAGAAGTACTGGGACGGATCACAGAAGGGACACGGCGTCGGGATCGCCGGATGGGTGCTCTCCTCGTCTTCGTCGCACTTGGGGTCGTTATCGAGGTCCGTGACCTTGATCGAAAACGATCCGCCCGGATCGGCTGCCGTCACGACGAACACACCTTCGCCTTGGATCGTTGACGGCAAGGCGCTTGTCCAGTCTCCGCTCTCGCCCGGTGCGCCCGCTCGCCACGATGCGGAGATATCGAGGTTGGACGCGTCCGGATACTCCAGGCAGGCGTAGTTCCCCGCCGGGACCACGACATGGATCCGCTCCACGCCGAACGCGGCGATGTCCGCGGAGATCGTCTGGCCCTGGGAGAGCGGCATACGCTCCGCCGGAGGTGCGTACACGTGAGTCCCGGCTTGATCCTGGATGAAGCCGTCCGCGAGCGACTTCGCGTATTCGTGCAGCAGTCCCTCGATCGACGGTACCGACCCCAGGCCGGACGCTGCGAACGTACCGACCGCGTCCATCGTTCCCTGCAGCCCCAGCGCCGCGTCCACGTACTCGAAGAACGCCATGTTGCTCAGCGAGCGCTCGTCCACCGGCGTGCTCAACTCTTCGCTCGCCAGCGTCTCCGGGATCTTCAGGATCACCGTCTCCATCGACGCCCGTGGATACACCACGTCGCTCAGGTACCAGGCGATCGGTGCCTCCCACTGCTCGGGCAACTGGAAGTTCCAGTCGATGTAGCAGCGGGCGATCGTCGAGGCCACCGCCTGCTGGAGCAGCGCCGGGTCCTTGTCCCGGAGCGCCTGTGCGCCTTTGTTGAGGAGGATCTCGCACAAACCGTCGGGCCGGAGCGTCACCCAACTGTGTCCCTCGAATGGCGCCAGGACGACCGAGACGCGCGGCATCCCCCCGCCCATACCTTCGAGTTGCACCGCGGTCTTGTGGATCGCGTCTCGGATGGTCGAAGGCCCGAACGTCCACCCTTCCCACTCCGTCTCTCCCGGATCGAGCACCGGGAACCAGAAGACGTACTTGCCGGCGAACTCGGGGGCGGCGGCCGTCGACATGAAGCACGGGTCGCCGTAGTCCGGCCAGACCGTGTAGCACACTCCACTGTCGGGTACCGGCGTTTCCGCCTGGGTTGAGGGTGCCGCCATAAAGCGCCCGCTCGATCCCGCGGACTCCGGTCGCGCGTTAGCGGATGAGCGACGCGGCTCCGGCATCGCGAGCAGTTTCAGCAACCGGTTGATCTCTGCCACCTGTACGTCGTTGCTGCTCGTCTGCACATATTCCTGCGCGAGCTTCACGATGCCTGTCCCCGAACCATCAAGCACCTGCGGATGGCGCAACACCTCGCTCGCATCAATCTCCCCCGCGAAGTACCGCAGCGTCGCGACGAGGCCTTCGCCGCGCGTCCAGTCGCCGTCCGCCTCCCGCGCCAGCAGGTTCTCCGTAAAGCTCTCGCCAGACCGATCCGCCGGCTCATGTTCGATGGCGGTTGATTGACCGAGCGTCACTCCCGGGAACCGCGGCAGCGCCGTCGCCGCCACAGCCTTCGCGACGGCGAGCTGCTCGGCGCTGTCGAGATCCGGCCGCCCCAGCACGATCCTGAACACCACGCCCCCAACGGAGCTCTCCTGCGCCACCGTAAGCACGCCCCGCTTGCCGCCGCCCTCGGCATCCACGCCCCCGAACCACAAGGCTCCGTCGCCGATCCCCGCTACGCGCTCTCCCTCGACACCGAGCAGCTGTGCGCCCGGCTTGAAATCCTGCGGCTCCCCGGGCTCGATGCGCACGAACACGTCCTGGTCCGAGGCGACCGTCTCCTGGCACACCTCGCCGCCCGCCCCGCCGATCGTGTCCATGTCCCCGGAGGGCCGGTTCCAGATGTCGAGCGCGTCGTCGATCGCATTCTGCGTCAGGAGCGTCTGGCACCTCAGCGGAGCGACGTCGGGCCGTTCCGCGTCGGAGGTCGCGGCGGCGGTTGGCTCGCTCGTCGAGGGTCCTTGGCTCGGAGTGGCGTCCGAGTCGTCCCCGCCGCCGCAGGCTGCGAGGGTGAGAAGCAGCGCAAGCGCAACTCCCTGGGCCGCACGGAGCGGCACCCGTTGCCCGTCGTGAACTCGTTGGTTCTCTCGATGCACGACCCCAATCCCCGCAAGCCGATGGGTATTGTCACCGGAGCTGTTCACCGCAGCCTAGCAACACAGCGCGGCGCCTTCCAAACGCCACGCCGCTCACTCCGGGATCGGCAGCAGCCAGAACACCGCGTACGCCCCGAACAACCCCAGCGTGATCCACGGGCTCACGAACGCCAGCGCGATCGCCACCAGGTACATCAGCGGCCCCGGCAGATAGCGCCGCGTCCGGCTCCTCAGCCGCGCGTCGCTCACATGATCGTCGATCAGCCGTCGCCCCACCGATGCGTACAGCCACAGCGCGTCGAACGCCGTCGCGATCGCTACCAGCGTGCAGCCCCACGTCAGCGCCGCCGTCAGACGGTGCTCGCTCTCCCGCATGTATTCCGCCACCACCGCCGTCGGGAACGGCAGGAACGCCACGCCAAGCAGAAGCAGCAGGTTCAGCACCAGCAGCGTGTGGTCCTGCCGGTCGATGTCCTTGAACAGTGCGTGGTGGTTGATCCACATCACGCCGATCGTCAGGAAGCTCACCGCGTACCCAAAGTACGACGGCCACAGGTGCCGCAGCGCCTCGCCCAGGCTCTGATTCGCATCGACGTGCGGCACGCCGATCTCCAGCACCAGCAGCGTGATCGCGATCGCGAACACGCCGTCGCTGAACGCCTCCAGCCGGAGCGTGTTGGCGTGCTCCTCCGGATCGTGCCGTATCGACGTCATGGCTGGGCCACGCGGCAGGCGCTCAGGCCGCGTCCTCCGCGAAGAAGCGCCGGCGCGCCTCCGGGCTGCAGTCCTCGGATTCCGGCCCGCTCTGGAACGGGTCTGGGAGTCCCTCCACCGCCAGCCGGGGCATCGCACGCGCGCGCATCGCATCCGCCTCGGGCCCGGTCTTGTACCAGAACGTGGTGAACCAGTCCTCGAACTCGTGCAGCCGCCCGTAATAGTCGTCGTGCGCCGCCGCGTACGCCTTCCCCGCCGCGTCCCAGTCGTCGCTCTCGATGAGCTTGTCGCGCAGCGTCCGCACGTCGCGCATGGTCAGCGAGAGCCCCTGCCCCCACGACGGGTCGCTCGTCGCCGCCGCGTCCCCCACCAGCGCCACGCCCTCCCGATACGGCCACGGAACGTAGCTGTCCGCCCCGTCGAACGTCGCCAGCGGCCCGATCATCTTCGCCCGCTCGAAGATCCCCCGGTCGATGCCGATCGCCGCGAACTGTTCGATCATCGCCTTGAAGCCCGCTTCTCCCGAGAGCCGCGGACGTTCCACGCCGCTCGCGAAATATGCGCGGACCCTGTCGCCCCCCTGCGGGAACAGGATTCCGGCACGCCCTTCGTTCGGCTGGAGGTGCAGCCGCAGCGTGTCGTCCGGCAGGTCGACGCCCTCCATCAGCACGCCGCCGATCTGCAATCGCGGCGGATCTTGCTTCGCCGCGAAGCCGCCCCAATTCCGCGCCGGCGAGTTCCGTCCGTCCGTCGCCGCCACCAGCCGCGCGCTCGCCCGCTCCGATGATCCGTTCCGCTCGTACGCGACACTGGGCGTCGCCCCGGGCTCAATGCCAGTCACGCGCGCCCCGCGCAGCACCGTCGCCCCCGCCGCCTCCGCCGCGCCGATCAACACTTCCTGCATCTCCGGGTGGTAGAACGTGACGTTTGGCATTCCCGCCGCCGTCGACTCACTCAGCTTCCGCGCCGCACCGATCGCCATCGGCCCGATGTGTGTCGCCCACAGGTCGACGAGGTGCCCGCAGCTGTCTTTGAGGATGTCGAACACCCCGAGCGCCTTGGCGTCCGCCGCGCCCCACGCCGCCATCTGCTCGCCCCGCACTCGGTCCCTGAACGCCGTGTCCCGCTCGATCACCAGCACCCGGTAACCCCGCCCCGCCATCGCCATCGCCAGCGACGATCCGGCCAGTCCCCCGCCCACCGTGATGATGTCGTAATCGGGCACTCGTCTAATCCTCCAGCGTGCTCGTGTCGCCCTCCGGCAGCCCCAGCTCCCGCGCCTTCAGCAGCCGCCGCATGATCTTCCCGCTGCGCGTCTTCGGCAGCACGTCGATGAAGTCGATCTCCCGCGGCGCCACGCCCGGCCCCAGCTTCTTTCGCGCGAACTGCATCAGCTCATGCCGCAGCTTCTCGCTCTGCTCGTACCCGTCCTTCAGCGTCACGAACGCCTTCACGATCTCCATCGCCACCGGGTCCGGCTTGCCGATCACGCCCGCCTCCGCCACCGCCGGATGCTCGATCAGCGCGCTCTCCACCTCGAACGGCCCCACCAGGTGCCCCGCCGTGTTGATCACGTCGTCCGAACGCCCCACGAACCAGAAGTAGCCGTCCTCGTCCATCCGTCCCCGGTCGCCCGTGATGTACCAGCCGTTGCGGAACTTGCTCTTGTACATCGCCTCGTTGTTCCAGTACGTCCGGAACATCGATGGCCACCCCGGCCGCAGCGCGAGGTCGCCCTCCTCTCCCGGCGCCTTCACGTTCCCGTCGTCGTCGATGATCCCCGGCTCGATCCCCGGCATCGGCCGCCCCATGCTCCCCGGCTTGATCGGCATCCACGGGTAGTTCGCGATCATGATCGAGCCCGTCTCCGTCTGCCACCAGTTGTCGTGGAACGGCAGCCCCAGCACCCTGTCCGACCACACCACAGCCTCCGGGTTGAGCGGCTCGCCCACCGACATCGTGTACCGCAGGCTCGAGAGGTCGTGCTTCTTCGGGATCTCGTCGCCCGCCTTCATCAGCAGCCGGATCGCCGTCGGCGCCGTGTACCACACCGTCACCTTGTGCCGGTCGATCAGCTCGTACCACTTGCTCGCCGAAAACCCGCCCTCGTAGATCAGCGACGTCACGCCGTTCGTGTGCGGCGCGAACATCCCGTACGACGTCCCCGTCACCCACCCCGGGTCCGCCGTGCACCAGTAGATGTCGTCCCGGTGCAGATCGAGCACGTACTTCCCCGTCGCGTAGTGCCCCAGCACCGCCTGGTGTACGTGCACCGCCCCCTTCGACTTCCCCGTCGTCCCCGACGTGTAGTGCATCACCGCCGGGTCTTCCGGGTCCGTCCGCACGATCTCGTACTCGTCCGACGCCGCGGCGTACAGCTCGTTCCACGAAAGCTCGCCCGGCTCCAGCTTCGGCTCCTTGCCGTGGTCGACGATGATGATGTGCCGCAGCTCCGGCAGGTTCGGCTTCATCTGCGCCACCTTCGCCCGCTGCTCCGGCGACGTCACCAGCACCGACGCCCCTGCGTCCGCCAGCCGGTCCCCCGCCGCGTCCGGCCCGAACGCCGAGAACAGCGGCCCCGTCACGCACCCCGCCTTCAGCGTCCCGAACACCGCCGCGTACAGCTCCGGCACCCGGTCCATGAAGCAGAACACGCGCTCGCCCTTCTTGATCCCCAGCGCCCCGAGCATGTTTGCGAACCGGTTCGACATCCGCGCCGCGTCCGCGTACGTGTACCGCTCGATCGCTCCGTCCTTCCCCTCCCAGATCCAGCACAGACGCTCCGCCCCGCCGTGCTTCAGGTGCCGGTCGATCGATTCGTACGCGATGTTGAGCGCGCCGCCCGCGCCCCCTTGCGCGCCGCCGCCGAGCCCGTCCAGCTCTTTCACCACGTCCGGATAGACGAAGCTCGCCCGGATCTTGGCGTAGTCGTCCAGGTTCGGGCGCACCTTGAACTGGTCGATCGGCGGCTTCGGGATGATCGGGTAGTCCATCGGCGATACCTCACTCGAATCTGGCTTGAATCGCGGCATGGCCAATCTAGCCCGACCCCGGCAGGCGGTCAACAACGCCGGCCCGCGCCGTCCGTTGCCGCCCACCCCGCGAATTGTCAGACTGAATTCGTCCACTTACACGAGCGAGGAGCGCCGCCGACATGCCCAAGAAAGACGAGCGTGAGCCCTTCTACCGCGTCGACGTGCCGGAGGCGGTCGAGATGGTCGGCGCTGATGGCGTCGCTGTGATCGACGTGCGTGAACCGAACGAGTTCAGCGGTGGCCACCTCCCCGGCGCCACGCTCATCCCCGTCAACAGCGTCTGGAACCGCCGCGAGGAGCTCCCCAAGGACGGCAAGCTCCTCTTCGTCTGCGCCGTCGGCCAGCGCAGCGCCCTCGCCGCCGAGATGGCCGCCGCCGCCGGCCTCCCCGCCGATCGCCTCTACACCCTCGACGGCGGCACCGAAGCCTGGCGCAAAGCCGGCCACCCCGTCGAGTAATCCTTGCCCGCCGCGATGGAGCACAGGCGCCCCCGCCTGTGCCTGGATAGGAAGCGGATCATGGACTTGTACGACCTGGAGCCGGGCGATCGCGTTCGACTCTCGGACAAATCAATCGCCGAGGTCGTAGCCGAGACGGTCGACGGTCGCGAGATCCTCCTCCGCTACGTCGAAAGTGAAGATGCTGCGCGCCTCGGCACCGAACGCCTCTGCACCGAAGATGAAGTGGAAGAGCGCGTCGAGATCTACTAGCGCCGCCCACCGTCGTTCCCCACCTGGAGAAGCAGGGAGTGCAGCGCCCTCACCGTCGCGAGAGAACGCAAACGATTCAAGCATCACGAAAACTGTCACCCCATAACCTCAACCCGTAGACTCCCACCGTGATCCACACCCTCATCCTCTGGGACATCGACAACACCCTCCTCTACACCGGCGGCGCCGGCAGCCTCGCCATGGCACGCGCCTTCGAGGACCTCTACGGCGTCCCCGACGCCTTCCGCCGCGTCGAGTTCTCCGGCCGCACCGACACAGCCATCTTCCGCGACGCCGCCCGCGAGCACGGCATCGACGACAGCCGCGTTGAAGAGGAGCTGGCCCGCCTCCGCGAAGCCTACATTCCGCACCTCGCCGCCTCCTTGCGCGAAGTCGAAGGCGGCCGCCTCATGCCCGGAATCCGCGCGATTCTCGAGGCGCTGCACGCCCGCGACGGCGTGACGCAGGCGCTCGGCACCGGCAACCTCCGCCGCGGGGGCGAGCTGAAACTCCGCCACTTCGGCATCGCCGAGTTCTTCCCCGGCACCCCCGGCGGCTTCGGCGAGGACTCCCACGATCGCCACGAGGTGATCCGCATCGCCATCGATCGCATGTCCAACGGCACTCGGCCCGGCCGCGTCGTCGTCATCGGCGACACCCCGCACGATGTCACCGCCGCGAAGGCCAACGACGCCTTCGCCCTCGCCGTCGCCACCGGCCGCAACTCAATCGAGGAGCTCCGCGGCGCCGGCGCCGATACCGCGATCGAGGACCTCGCCGACGTCGATGCGGCCCTCCGCATCATCCTCGACGGCTAGCACGCCCGTAGCACCGCCCGCGCTACGTGAGAGGGCGCCAATGTGCGCCGCACATCGCTGTTCGAGAAGAATTCATCACAAGGACGTTCGCTTCGCCAAGTCCGTCCGAATGGCATGGGTCTTCCGCAATCGACGCGCGCTATGCTCTTCACGAAGGTTGGATCGCGCGGCTGGCGCCGCGTCTTGATGACGGACAGTTGGACTCTCAATGACTAAGATCCTCATCCCGATCGATCGTTCCGCCGGTTCGCGGGCCGCGCTGCCTGTTGCGAACTGGCTCGCGCAGAGCATGGGCGCCGAAACCGTCGTCCTGCTCTGTGTGGGCGAACTTCCGGAGACGCCCGAGTTGGCGCGCGACGAAGAACGCACGCTCGCCCAGCTGCTCTCCACCGCGGCCGACGCGCTCCCTGACGTCCCAGTCGAGCGACGCATCAGCAAGGCCGGCGACCCCGTGCGCGGCATCGTCGACGTCGCCCGCGAGGAGCGCGTGGACCTCATCGTCATGGCAACGCACGCCCGCTCCCCGTTGTCGGAGCTGGCGAAGGGAAGCGTCGCCGAAGACATCGTCCGTAGCGGCGTCGCGCCCGTCACCCTCGTACGCTGGTCCGAGGAGGCATCGTAGCGATGCCGCGACGACCGCGTCGTGCCACAGGGGCGTAAGACATGCCCGAGATCCTGCCCGTCCGCACCACCTCGCGCGACGCGCAGCGCACCTACGACCGTCTCAGCCGCATCTACGATCGCACGGAAGGCGTGTTCGAGAGATCCGCCATCCGCCGCGCCGTCGATCTCGCCGCTGCGCGCCCGGGCGAGGCCGCGCTCGAAATCGGGCCGGGCCCCGGCCGCGCGCTCGCCCGTCTCGCCGCGGCGGTCGGCGCCAACGGCGCCGCCGTCGGCGTTGACCTCGCCCCCGGCATGCTGCGCGAGGCCCGGCGCCGCTGTGACGGCCACGCCATGCTCGCGCTCGGCGACGCAACGCGGCTGCCTGTCGCAGGTGACCGGTTCGACCTCGTGTTCATGAGCTTCGTGCTGGAGCTCCTCCCCACGGACGCCATCGCGATCGCCCTGACTGAAATTCGACGCGTGCTGAAGCCCGGCGGACGCTTCGTCAACCTCAGCCTGACGCGCGACTCGCCCAACCTCATGACTCGACTGTACGAGCGCGGGCATGCGCTCTTCCCTCGCCTCCTTGACTGTCGCCCGATCTACGCGGCAAGCAGCGCCGCCGCCGCCGGCTTCGAGATCGGCACGGTGCGTCGGATCGGTGTGTGGGGATTGCCCGCCGATATCGTGTTGGCGCGGAAGGCCGAAGACGGCATATGAGGCTCGCCCGCGGCGTCAACAAGTCCCGGAAGGGGTCCGCGCAGGGCGACCTCACGAGCATCGATCTCGCGGCGCTCGAGACGCGGCTAAACACGTCGCCGGAGGGGCTCAGCGGCGCCGAGGCCGCCCGCCGCCTCGCCGAGCACGGCCCAAACGAGCTGCCCGAAGATCGCCCCAATCCCGTCTTGCGCCTGCTGTCCTACTTCTGGGGCCCGATCCCCTGGATGATCGAGATCGCCGCACTCCTCTCCGGGCTCGTCGGGCGCTGGCCGGACCTCGGCATCATCCTCACTCTGCTCGTCGCCAACGCCGGCGTCGGCTTCTGGGAGGAGTACCAGGCGGGGAACGCCATCGCTGCGCTCAAGGCGCGCCTCTCACTCGGAGCGCGCGTGCGCCGGGACGGCGCCTGGACCTCGATCGCCGCGCGCGAGCTCGTGCCTGGCGACGTGGTCCGCCTCCGCATCGGCGATATCGTGCCGGCCGATACGCGCCTCCTCGATGGCGATCCCGTCGAAGTGGATCAGTCCCAGCTCACGGGCGAGTCGCTGCCCGTCTCGCGCGGCGAAAGCGACCCCGTGTACTCCGGCTCGATCATCAAGCGCGGCGAGATCGACGGCGTCGTCTACGCGACCGGGCGCGACACCTACTTCGGCGAGACAGCCCTCCTTGTCGAGACAACGCACACCACCAGCCACTTCCAGCGCGCCGTCCTGCAGATCGGTAACTACCTGATCGCGCTCGCCCTCGCCCTCGTGACGTTGATCATCGTCGTGTCGATCGCCCGCCACGAGGGCGTAATCTCCACGCTGCAGTTCTGCCTTGTGCTGACTGTCGCCGGCATCCCCGTGGCGATGCCCACAGTGCTCTCCGTCACCATGGCCGTCGGCGCGCGACTGCTCGCCCGTCGCCAGGCGATCGTCACCAAGCTCGCCGCCGTCGAGGAGCTGGCCGGTGTGGACATCCTCTGCTCCGACAAGACCGGCACGCTCACGCAGAACAAGCTCACGCTCGGCGAGCCGTTCGTCGTCGCCGGCCTGAGCCCGGACGAGCTGATCGCATCCGCCGCCCTCGCCTCCCGTGCCGAAGATAAGGACCCGATCGATCTCGCCGTGCTCGGCGCCGTCCACCAGCCCCTCGAGGATCGCGGCTATCGAGTCACGCGATTCGTGCCATTTGATCCCGTCGTGAAGCGCACCGAGGCTACCGTGACCGGCCCGGACGGTGTCGCCTTTCGGGTCGCGAAGGGCGCGCCGCAGGTCGTCATGGCGATGTCCGCGAACGCCTCCGCCGTCCAGCACGACGTCGACGCCGCCGTGGACGCCTTCGCGAAAAGAGGGTTCCGCTCACTTGGCGTGGCGCGCACCGACGCGACGGGTCAGTGGCAGGCACTCGGCGTGCTCCCGCTCTTCGATCCGCCTCGCGACGACGCGCGTTCGACGATCGAGGCGGCCCGGGACATGGGTGTCGACGTGAAGATGGTGACTGGCGACCAGGTCGCCATCGCCCAGGAGGTGAGCCGCGAGCTGGGCCTCGGCGCTGACATCCTCCCGGCCGACCTCCTCGCGCAGGTCGACGAGGAGAATCCCGACGAGAAGATCATCGACGAGATTGAGGCCGCGGACGGCTTCGCCCAGGTGTTCCCCGAACACAAGCACACGCTCGTCGGACTGCTGCAGAGCCGCGGGCACATCGTCGGCATGACGGGCGACGGCGTGAACGACGCGCCCGCACTCAAGCGCGCTGACGCCGGTATCGCCGTCTCCGGCGCCACGGATGCCGCGAGGTCCGCCGCCGACATCACGCTGCTCGAGCCCGGCCTCGGCATCGTCATCGACGCCATCCAGGAGAGCCGCCGCATCTTCCAGCGGATGAACAGCTACGCTATCTATCGCATCGCCGAGACGATCCGCGTCCTGCTCTTCATGACGCTCGCCATCCTCATCTTCAACTTCTTCCCCGTCACGGCGATCATGATCGTGCTGCTCGCACTCCTCAACGACGGCGCCATCCTTTCGATCGCCTACGACCGCGCCGAATATGCGCACCGACCCGAGGCCTGGGACATGTCCCTCGTCCTCAGCGTCGCGACGGCGCTGGGCGTCGCCGGTGTGATGGCGTCGTTTTCGCTGTTCGTCCTCGCCGACCGCGTGTTCGGCCTCGATCATGACCACATTCGGACGCTCATGTATCTGAAACTCTCCGTGGCCGGCCACCTGACCATCTTCGTCACCCGCACGCGCGGCCCGTTCTGGTCCAGCCGCCCATCCAACATCCTCCTCATCGCCGTCTTCGGCACGCAGGTCGTCGCGACGCTGATCGCCGTGTCCGGCCTCTTCATGACGCCGATCGGTTGGGGCTGGGCCGCCTTCGTGTGGGCCTACGCGCTCGCCTGGTTCGCCTTCAACGACCGGGTGAAGATCGCGACGTACGCCGTCATCGACCGCGCGCGCTTACGCCGGCCGGCCCGGACGGTCGAGCCGCGCGCCGCGTAAACGAGGGCTCGTGCCTTGGGCGGCGGCTAACCCCACGACGCCGGCAGCACCGAGCCGCGGTCGCTCGTCTGCCAGTTGTCCGCCTGCCGCTTGTCGATCAGCCACGGCGGCAGGTCGATCAGGAAGAACAGCCCCAGCGCCGCCGTATACGGCTCGTAGATCGCCCGCAGCTCCGTCAGCCGCGCCCACGCTGCGCCGTCCGCCAGCGATGACATGCCCGCCGCCGCCAGCATCGGCTCCAGCCGCGCGCGGTCGGCCACCCCCAGCCGCTCCGGCTCCGGGTCGTGCAGCTCCAGCTTGAACGTCTGCATCAGGTCGACCACCGCGTGCCGCGACATCGCGAACGCAAGCTCCGCCGGACGCCGTAGCCGGTTGTCCCGCTCGCACGCCAGCACCAGCGCCGAGAAGTCGAGCATCGCCGTCACGGCCCCCAGCCACGATTGGTGGTCGTGCTGCGACCGGAAGTACCCCACGATCGGGTACGAAACGTGGCTCTCCAGCAGCTCCGCCGCCCAACGCTCCCAGTCGAGCAGCAGCCGCTCCAGCTCCGTCGCGTCCTTGGACGCTCCGTCCCCGGATGCGCCGTACCGCCGCAGCATCTCCCCGGCCGTCGGCGGCGATCCCGCCCGCGCGTCCAGCAGCGTCACGTTCAGCTCGCGCCGCGAGAACGTCTGGTACAGGATCGGCAGGTAGCCGATCACCAGCGCCAGGAAGCTGAACCCCGTGCCCGCCTCGATCACCGTGATCGCCCGCGCGAACCCCGTCGTCGGCGCCACGTCCCCCAGCCCCAGCGTGAAGAACGTCGTCCCGCTGAGGTAGATCGCCGTCCCGAAGTTCGCCTCGCGCCCGCCCACGATCAGCCCCGAGCCCGCCGACACCTGCACCAACGCGAACCCCAGGATCAACAGCGACGCCCAGAACACGAACAGCATCAGCACCGAGAGCGGCCCGAACACCGCCAGCAGCCACTCTCGCTGATCGCCCGATGTCTTCTCGGCGCCCAGCCGCCACGTCCGCCAGAACGTGCGATAGAACCACCGCGCCGGACGGAATCGCCGGTCCACGCGCCGCGGCAGCACCACCGTCTCGAACGCGTCCCACAGCACCAGCCCGATCATCGCCACGCCCAGCGGCGCCAGCGCGATCACGCGCGACTCGCGTGTGTCGTGAGCAGGATCATCGACATAGTGTATTCGGAAGTAGGGCCCCGGCCCTGCGGAGAAGAAGTGTCGTGTGTCAGTGGAGTGACGAGCCCGCCAGCGGCTCAGTGCCCCGACGTCAGCCCCATGCTCTGCAGCTCTTCCTCGACCTCGCTCCAGAGCGGCTCTTTCTCCGCCTCCTGCGTCTCCAGGCGATACCAGCGATGGAACGCCAGCGCGATGAACCACCACGTCGCCACCAGCCCGAAGAGCTTCATGATGCCCCCCGCGATCTGCTGGTCCGTCACCGCCGAGAGCCCCCACAGCCGCGGCTGTTGCGCGTAGAACGAGTACACCGCCCCGTCCGCGAACGTGACGAACGACGCCAGGATCGACGGCGCCAGCGACTGCACGAACAGGTACGCGATCTGCACCGGGTACGAGCTCCGCGGCAACTCCGGCACCGTGCTCAGCACCGGCCACCACAGCACGAACCCGGCCGCCGTCAGCGCGATGTGCCCGAACAGGTGCGCCGAGTCGTGCTGTAGCTGGAAGTCCAGCACCGCCGGCAGGTGCACCGCGATGAACGTCCCTGAGACGATCGCCAGCGCCATCACCGGATGCACGATCACCTTCGCCACGCGCAGCACGGCTCGGCCGCCGCAGCATCCGCTGCCACACCCACGTTGGCGTCCCCGCGAGCAGCAGCGGCGCCACCACGAAGAGCAGCAGCATGTGCTGCAGCATGTGCGCCGCCAACAGGAAGTTGTCGCCTACCGTGTCGATCGGCGAGCCGGTGGCCAGGTACATCACCAGCACGCCCGTCACGAAACACGCGATCTGCGACCGCCGCACGCGCCCCGCGTCCGACCAGACCTCCCGCAGCTGCGTGATCACGTAGAAGTACGCCGCCAGCATGACGAGGCACGTCATGATCACGTCGGCTCGCACCGGCCAGTGCCACCAGGTGGTCGTCGACGTTCCGCCGAGATGGAGGAGAAGTGGCGCCATGGAGACTCCCGCGAAACGTGAAGCACCACATCCTACCTCACGGCGCCCGCCCGCACACGCCGCCTTCCGATGAGATTCTCATCTTCCGGAAGGGCCGCCCTCACCCCGCCATTCGCGCCACCGACGACCCGATAGCCGACAGCGCCGACGCCAGCAGCAACACGTACACCAGCCGCCGGAACACCACCGGGTTCACCCGATGCACCAGCCGGTGCCCCACGAAGCTCCCCACACCCACCGCCGGGACCGCCGCCGCCCACAGCGCCAGCGCCGTCGACGTGATGATCATCGAGACGACGAAGATCGCGATCGCGATCACGTTGCTCACGACGAAGAACACCGCCAGCGCCCCCCGAAACTCGCCGTGCGGCAGCTCCCGCCCCTGCAGGTACAGCGCCACCGGCGGCCCGTTGATCCCCACGCTCGTGTTCAGCAGCCCCGAGATCCCGCCCGCCGTCGCCGCCGCCACCACGCTCGCGTCCCGGAACCGCAGCCCGCGCGCCAGCGCCCCCGCGATCACGATCGTCGCCACCCCGACGCTGATCCGGATCGCGTCCGCCGGCGCCAGCAGCAGCACCGCCAGCCCCACCGGCATCCCCGCGGCCGCCCCGAGCAGCATCGGCGTCACCGTCCCCCACGGCACGTGACGCCGCGTCGTGAACGCCAGCACGCCGTTGTTGATGATCCCGACGAGCGTCGTCAGCACGATCGCGTCCCGCACGTCCAGCACCGCCACGAACGCCGGCACCACGATCAGCGCGAACCCGAACCCCGCCACCGTCTGCGCCACCGTCGCCACGAACACTGCCGCCAGCACAACCACGACGATCCAAACGTCCATCGCGCCATACTGCCGGATGCGCTCACGCGAAGGTAGCGCCGTCCGCCGGGCGGCTGGGCGTCAGGCCGAGGACAGAGTCGGCGCTACGGTTCTGCCGGGATCGTGACCGCGTCGGAGATCACGGGCGCATAGTCGGACTCGAAGAAAGCGCTGTCCGAATGGGGAAACCAGAACAACCCGCGGAAGGAAACCGCGTCGGCCGGGACGGTCGGGTCCATGTCACGTACGATTTGGCTGTAACCCGAGATGTGGAACCCTCCGATACCCGGTGTGTCCGGACCCTCCACCGAAACGACGTTGCCCGAAGCATCGTAGAACGCCACGCAGCCAGCCATGGACCCCGACGAAACCGGGCCCGTCAGCGGCGGTGAGTACTTGAAGACGATCTCCCAGTTCACCGATCCGTCGAAGGCTCGGGTTGCCGTGGTCGTGAAGTTGACGTCGGTCACCGGCAGCGGCGGAAGATGTTCTGGGACCGCCTTGCCGCTCAGCACGTTGATCTTGCGTGCAAAGGGCCCAACGATCGCCGAAGAGTCCTTGAACCGGATGTCGTAGACCGAAAACGTGCCCGGCGACAGATCCCCTGGACAGATATACGTCTGACCGACAGCCATCACCCTGCCGGAGGGATCGTACAGCGTCCCCTGGAGGAGGATCTGCGTGCCCTGGACGTTCGTGTCGTTGTGGATCTCACCGTACAGGTGCCAATCGCCGTCAGGGCCTTTTCGTAGACTCTCGTGGTCGATGCATCGTGCGCCCAGCAGGAAGATCGGCGCCACCAGCAAGAAGGCGATCGTCAGTCTGCGGCCCCACTTCATGTCCGTCCCTCCGCTAGTTCACGACGACCTTGCTCGAACACTGGGCGCCGCTCGATTCCCGGCGCCTCGGAACAGCCTGCCGATCCCGGATTAGGCGGTTCAAAGGTAAGGTACTCCCTCCGAGACCGCCATGTCGCCTGTCGAGACCCCGCCACCTCTGCGCCACCGTCGCCGCGAACACCGCCCCTGGCACGAACGCAACGACCCAAAACGTCCATCGCGCCATCGCCGCACGCTCTGCAGGGGCGAGGGAGCGGCTAGACCAGGGGCAGACCACGCTCGAAACAGGTGGGTTCGCCGGCCGGCCCCTATGGCGCGCCTCCCCGCGGGCCCGCTACGGACACGCGCGGCCGAAGTACAGACCGAACAGCAGGTATGCGCCCGACGGGCTCCACGGGCCGAAGACCGGCTCGCCGAGGAGGGTTGCGGGAGCAACCGGCGCGAGCCGCCGAATCGCCAGATCGTCTGCGCGGACGAACACGATTGTGGACAGCGTGGCGAGGGCGAACCCGCTCGCATCTGGTCGCCACGTGTACGAGCGGGCAATCGATCCTCCTCCCAGCTCGACCTTCCGCACCGGCGTCGTGCCGTCGGGATCGACGATGTACAGTGGCACGTCGCCGCATCGCCCGCCACCGATAGCGAGCAGATGACCAAGCGGCGACCACAGGTAGGTTGCCGCTGCTGGTACCGTCACCCGCCGGCCACTGGTGATCTCTTCCACGTAAGCGTCGCTCCCGTCGCTCGTAAGTCGCCACTGCCCATCCGTGCTTGTCGTCGATGGAGGGTATGGCTCCGCCGTCGCGGGAGGGCGCGCGTCGATGGACGTGTCGGTGCCGTCCAGTCCCAGCAGATGCGCTCCTTGATGCGCGGCGCCGGGAAAGACCTGTCCCCCTTCAGGCGGCGACGGTGCCACGACTGTCTCGTCGTCCGCCCAGGATGTCGGGCTGAGACTGGTGAACAGGTACAACTCGCCGGTCGAAAAGACGAGCGCGAGTCCGTGGATCGGCAGGTGCCCGTCAAGTGCCTCTGCTTGGCTGATCGGACCGACGACCCTGCCGGTTGTGCTGGTGGAGCGCGGTGGCGGCACAGTGCCCGCGCTCGCCTCCGTCGGCCGCGCGGTTGTCCCCGCGGTAGTGGGATTGGCCGGCGTAGAGGCCGGCCTCCCCTGCGGAGTGCACGCCGCCAGGGACAGCGCCAACACCAGGACTCCGAATCGCCTCACCGGCACAGTATTGCGCGCTGGCCGGAGGAGCTGGGTGGATCCTGAGTTTCGCGTTCTGCTCGGCGTCGCGGATTCGCGAACAAGCTGTGTCGAGCCCGCTCGCGGTCAGGTCGTTCGTATTGGGGAGCGCGCCGGCAACAGGGTCAATTTACGGGTAGCGTAAGGGCGCCCGCGAAGACCTGCCATGCGAGGAGCGACTTCGCCGTCAGGCTAAGTACGATGTATCCGTACTCGCCGAACACGTAGTCCCGCCATGGGCCTACGCGGCGATACTGGAGCCACATATTGAGGGCGAAGAGCGAGTACCAGACAAACAGAGAGAAGAAGATCGCGTATACGAACGCGGGCGGCTCTCCGGGGCCCGTGCCCGGCGACCACAAATAGAGGGCGATGACGCCCCACGGCACGGTACCCGCCATACAGCCGAACACGAACGGGAGCCACGTGACCCGGTTGCCGGGCCGGTTTTGCGTCTCCATCAACAACCCGAACAGCAGCATCGTCGCATTCAGCGAGAAGATGAGGATGAGGCTGCCAAGGTCGTACATCCCCGTAAGCATCGCGATCACGGCGATCATGAGAGACGCGCTCGCGGCGTATTCCCACCAGCGGACGTAGTTGATCGAGCGCTGCACGTTGGCGACGTACCATCCAAACACCCGGGGAAGGGCGACCAGGGCGTGGGCGATCGCCGAAATGAAGAGAAACGCCGCGACCAGGGGTGCCAGCTGCAGATCGAACACGTCGCGCGTGTACGTCTCGAGTGCCTGCTGCCCCTCGTTGAAGCGGAGAAACGACGTCCGAACTGGGACCGTGGCCTCGTTACTCAGTAGGAGGATGGCGATGCCTTGGCCACTGTGAACGAGCGCCATGAGCGCGTTGAACAAGCGGAGTCGGGTCCACGTCGCCTTGTTGTCGTTCATGTTGCACCCGCACTGGGTCTACGGATCTACCAGCCCATGTTACCCAAGAGCATCAGCGGAGAGCGCTCGTCTCCCGCGTCAGCGAGGAGAATGCGGGGCGTTGGGTCGTGGTGTACGGGTCACCGCCAACCACGACAGCGAATGCCTCTAAAACCCACATCTACACCCTCACACCACAGCGCGGCTGACGCAATCACTGCGAGCTCGGCGGAAGGCTCATCGTCCCTGTTGGCCCGCGTCGTGCGACTCGCAGAATGCGACCGCCACGTGCCGCGGCGGGCGAATGCTTCGAAGAACGCCCACGGTTCCCTACCGCGCCTCCAGCACCACCACCGGGATCTCCCGCTCAGTCTTCGCCTGGTAGTCCGCGTACGCCGGCCACGCCTCGCACGCGATCGCCCACCAGCGCGCCTTCTCCTCGCCGTGCACCTCGCGCGCCTTCACCGGGCGCGCCTCCGGGCCGTCCTGCAGCGTGATCTCCGGCGACTCCATCAGGTTGAGGTACCAGACAGGGTGCTTCGGCGCCCCGCCCATCGACGCCACCACTGCGTACGTCCCGTCCTTCTCCACCCGCATCAGCGGCGTCTTCCGCACCTTCCCGCTCTTCCGCCCCAGCGTCGTCAGGATCACCACAGGCTTCCCCATCAACAGGTTGCCCTCGGCCCCGCCCGTCCGCTCGTACAACTCCACCTGGTCCGCCGCAAACTTCAGCGGACTCGCCGCATACTCACCCTGTACCGTCATGCGTTCCTCCGATTCTCATCCGCTGCTGAACCGCCCGTTATCCCCGCTGGTAACGCCCCTCTTCAGTCCTTCACCCTCGACTCCCCGGCGCCATAGCCGGGGGTGCAGGGAGCGCAGCGCCCCCTGCCGGGGGGCTCCGGGGGTGTCCCCCGGCCCGCTTCAAAGGTGATGCAGGGTACGCGACAGCGGACACTGCATCACCCGTCACCGTCCACCGCAAACGATGAACGATTAGTTCCCCAGCAGCGGCCCGCCCTTGTCCAGCACCTTCCCCGTCACCGACACCACGCTCGGCCGCTCCTCGCAGTACCCGCCCCCCACCTCGCACTTCTCGAACAGGAAGGCGTCGTGGTCCCGGCTGTAGATGATCTGCCACGATCCTGTGACCACGCTGTCGCGCCCCGCCGCCAGCTGCTGCTGCAACACCTTGATCAGCGCCTCGATCTCTTTCCGCCCCACGGTCGCTCCTCCTGTGTGCTCTCCCCGCAACCAGTATGGCACGACGCCCCGCCACGCTCCCGCGTGCAAATCGCCACTCGCGTCCCGACGAGCAGACTCCCGTCCGTGGTAGCGGCTGCTGCCCCGCGTGCCCGTGGCACACTCGCCGAAGGAGAGCCCCCTTCGCTCGCTCCGCCGCACCAGCCCCACACCGCACCTCATCGCCCCGACACAAGCTCCCCCTCGCCAGACCGCTGGAGAGGGGGCCGGGGGGTGAGGTCAACCACGCACCGGCGACCACTCCGCACGGCCACTGATCCACCCGACCGGCGGCGAGGTCACACTCCCCGCTCCTCCGCCGTGCCCCACCGCCGTCACCTCCCTCTCCCCTTGTGGGAGAGGGTGTCGCCGCAGGCGACCGGAGAGGGCGGCGCGAAGCGCCAAGGCGGAAAATGCCGAAGGCGCCGCCCTCCCGGCAAGGCAGCTCCGCCCCCACCACCGATCCGCGCCTCAGCTCGCCACCACCCGGCACAACAGGGTGAGGCAAGCGAAAATGTTGAGAACATATAGTCGCGGTCACGCCCGTCCTTCGTGGATACTGTACGAAAACACTCATCAGCAGGAGCCGCACACATGCACGCCGTCATCAACCACCTCCACCTCGACATGCCCGTAGAGCAGCTCCGCCCGAAGCTCGAGTCCGGCCTCCTTCCCCTCATTCGTGGCCTATCCGGCTTCCGCGCCTTCTACTACGTGAAGGAAGCCGACGATCGAGCCGCCGTCGTCATCCTCTGGGACACCGCGGCGGACGCCCAGAACGGCGGCGCCATCATCGGCCCCGGCTGGTTCGCCCAGAACGTCGCCCCGCATCTCGCCAGCGAACAGGTTCGCACCGTCGGCGAAGTCATCGTCGCCGCTACAGCGCCGTAGAGCGCCGGAGGCGACGGGAGAGGAGGGCGCGGAGCGCCAAGGCGGAAGTGCAGAGGGCGCAGCGCCCCTCCCATCGATCGACGCCGCACGCCCGCTATACTCCGGCAAATCACCGAAGGGCCCCGCGCACATGGACCTCTCCGTCGATCTCGCCTCGGGCAAGCGCTCCCTCACGCTCGCCAACCCCGTGATGGTCGCCTCCGGCACCTTCAGCTACGGCGTCGACTGGCCCCGCGTCTTCGACATCCAGCGTCTCGGCGCCATCGTCTCGAAGACCACGACCCTCCGGCCCCGCGCCGGCAGCCCCGCCCCCCGCATCGACGAGACCCCCGCCGGCATGCTCAACTCCATCGGCCTCCAGAACATCGGCGTCGACAAGCTCATCCGCGACATGGCGCCCACATGGGAGCGCTGGAAGGTGCCCGTCATCGTCAGCATCCTCGGCAGCACCGTCGAAGAGTACGGCGACTGCGCTGCCGCCCTCGATGGCGTCCCCGGCATCGCCGGCCTTGAGCTCAACATCAGCAGCCCGAACGCCCAGCAGGGCGGCATGGAGTTCGGCCAGGACGCCGAGGTCGCCGCCGCCGTCACCGCCGCCTGCGTCCGCGCCAGCTCGCTCCCCGTCATCGTCAAGCTCACCCCGAACGTCACCGACATCGTCGCCATCGCCCGCCGCGTCGTCGAAGCCGGCGCCGATGCCCTCTGCGTCATCAACACCCTCCAGGCCATGTCCATCGACGCCGCGACGGGCAAGCCCCGCATCGCCCGCACCTTCGCCGGCCTCTCCGGCCCCGCGCTCAAGCCCGTCGCCCTCCGCATGGTCTGGCAGGTCTCCTCCGCCGTCGACGTCCCCGTCATCGGCTGCGGCGGCATCTCCACCGGCGAAGACGCCGTCGAATTCCTGCTCGCCGGCGCCTCTGCCGTCCAGGTCGGCACCGCCACCTTCCGCGACCCCCTCGCCCCCATCCACGTCCTCGAAGGCATCGAGCGCCACCTCCGCGACCACAGGATCCAGCACCTCCGCGAGCTCGTGGCCGCCGCCCGCCCCGCCCAATCCCACACGACATAACGTCGCAGCCGTCAGATTCACCCAATCCTTAGCGCGCGATAACCCCCCGCCGTCCCCATGCGATCTCCCCCTCGGCTAAGGGCTCTCCCGCATGGCGGCGCGTCGCCCCGGCGGCGAAAGTCCCCGGCGATGCTGATCCTGAACAAGCAGATCGCCCTGGAGCGCATGGTCTCCCTCGCCGAGCAGCTGCACGAAGCCGTCCCGGAGCCGTTCTCCGCACTTGCGGCGACCTCGTTCATGGGAATGCCCGTCGTACCCGCCACCTTCCCGGAGCGAAGGTTGCCGCTCCTGACCGCAACGCCACGAGCGAGCAAGAGGCAGAACGTCGCCGCGCCCGCGCGATGAGCACGTCGCGCCGATGCGCGTCGTGCGGTTGACATCGCTCGCGAGATCGGCTGGCGCACCCCCAATCGAAGGCGCAGGATCGTAGTGATACACTGGCGCGGATCGCCGGGGAGTGGCGCAGTCCGGTAGCGCGCCTGGTTTGGGACCAGGAGGTCGCAGGTTCGAATCCTGTCTCCCCGACCATGCGCCGGCCGCGGACCTGGGCGACCGCTGATCGGCGAACCACTCAGCGGTAAGGTTGAGACGCCGGCCATATCGACCATGCGATGAGGGTTGATCGCTGAAGGAGGCCCTGAACATGCCTAAGCGTTCGCAGCCGTCCGCGTCTGCACCGACATTCATGGATCCGGCGATGATGCCATGGGCGCTCGTCAGTGAGGTGTACTGGATGTCGTGGAAGCTCCTGGAGCGCCGCATCTATCACCTCGGCGTCTCCGCCTCGCAGGCACGCGTGCTCGTGGTCCTCATGTTCTCGTCCGAGCCGATCAAGCCAAGCGCAGTCGCGACGTTGCTGTTCCAGGAGACGCAGAGCATCACCGGCATCCTGCATCGCATCGAAGGGCGCGGATGGGTGCAGCGGCAGCCCGATCCTGACGACCGCCGTGCCGTCGGACTTGAGCTGACCCCGTCGGGCCGCAAGATCGCCGAAGAGGTCGTGCAGATCACGAAAGAGTTGTACGGGGAGCTCTTCCAGGCGGCCCTGAATGCGACCGAGCGCAAGCAGGCCGAGGCGACGCTGAAGAAAGTTCGGGCGCTGGGATTCCGCCTCCCCGAGACGGACTTCCGGCTCCGCCGTGCCCAGCAGTACCCGATCTGGAAAGACTAGCGAGACGCCCGACTGAGCGGCCAGATGCCGACGACCAGCGGTGCCGCGCGCCGATCTGGAAGCAGGGCCCCTTCCGACCATGGACGCTGCCGGCCGTTGCGCTCGCCGCCGTCCTTGTCTGGCCCGTGTTCGCGCGTGCCCCGCGTCAGGCGCAAGCCGCGCCGACGACCTGCACCGTCGAACGCGTGATCGACGGTGATACCTTCGTCTGCATCGGCGGCAAGCACGTCCGCATGCTCCAGATCAACGCCCAGGAGCTGAGCGATTGCGGAGGCCAATGGGCGAAGGCCGCGCTCAACAACATCTTTCTTCCCCCGGGCACCGAGGCCCGCCTCGACTACGACGCCGTACGCGTTGACCGTTACGGACGTGATCTCGCTGCGCCGATCGTCGTCGGCAGTGATGGCGCCGAGTACAACATCTCCATTGTCATGGTGTACGTCGGCCTAGCGAAGGCCGCCTACTACGGTGATAACGCCAAATACCTCGATTGGGCCAACGCCGCGCAGGCGTGGGCCGCGGCAGCGCACTGGAACATGTGGGCGCCCGGCGGCCCTTACAGTGGCGCGACCACGCTGCGGTGATTGACTGCGGCAGGTGCCAATCGCATCTGGTATGATCGATGCACTGTATGGCGACCGCGGTTCCTCCGTTCCCCCTATAGCCGGATCCCCGCGAAGCTGCTACGAATCCACCGGCGTGCGCACGCGCAATCGATGGCGTCTGTCCGCGCGACCGCATGAAGGAGAAGGATGAGCCACCCCCAGACGACGAGCGCCGCGGAGCAGACTTCCGCCGTCCGCGACGATATCCGCAACATCGCCATCATCGCGCACGTCGACCATGGCAAGACGACGCTGGTCGACGCCATGCTGTGGCAAAGCGGTGTCTTCCGCGAGAACCAGGAAGTCGTCGAGCGCGTCATGGACTCGAACGACCTCGAGCGCGAGAAGGGCATCACGATCCTCGCCAAGAACACGTCCGTCCGGTTCGGCCGGTACAAGATCAACATCGTCGACACGCCGGGGCACGCTGATTTTGGCGGCGAGGTTGAACGGACCCTCAAGATGGTTGACGGCGTGTTGCTGCTCGTCGACGCCAGCGAGGGCCCGCTGCCGCAGACGCGCTTCGTGCTGAAGAAGGCGCTCGAGCTCGGCCTGCCGCCGATCGTCGTGATCAACAAGATCGATCGCAAGGACGCGCGAACCCAGGAGGTGCTGAACGAGATTTATGACCTGTTCATCGACCTCGACGCGCGCGAAGACCAACTCGATTTCCCCGTGCTGTACACCATCGCCCGCGAAGGCATCTGTCGCCTCACGCCGGAAGGTGAGGACCACCAGCTCAAGCCGCTCTTCGACGAGATCATTCGCAACATTCCCGCGCCTGCCTATCACCCCGGCATCCCGCTGCAGATGCTGGTGTTGAACCTTGACTACTCCGAGTTTGTTGGACGCCTCGCCGTTGGCCGCATCGTGAACGGCAACGTCCGCGCGAAGGGAGACGTCGGTGTCGTGCGCGAAGACGGCAGCGTCGGCCGGGCACGTGTCACGTACCTCTACGCATTCGAAGGCCTCGAGCGGGTGGAGGTGCCGGAGGCGGGCCCCGGCGACATCGTCGCGCTCGCCGGCTTTGACGAGGTCAACATCGGCGACACTATCACCGACCCCGACGATCCTCGCGCGCTGCCTCGCGTCACCGTTGATGAACCCACGGTGAGCATGATGTTTTCCATCAATACGTCGCCCTTCGCCGGCCGAGAGGGCCAGTTCGTCACGTCGCGCAACCTGCGTGACCGCCTCCAGCGGGAGATCCTCACCAACGTCGCGCTGCACGTCGAGGAAGTCCAGTCGACGGACAGCTTCAAGGTCTCCGGCCGCGGCGAGCTCCAGATGGCCATCCTGATCGAGATGATGCGGCGCGAGGGCTACGAACTGTCAGTGAGCAAGCCAGAGGTGATCACACGCGAGATTGATGGCGCGCGCCACGAGCCGATGGAGCACCTGGTCGTCGATTGTCCCGAGGACTACGTCGGCATCGTCACTCAGAAGCTCTCGATCCGAAAGGGCCGCATGCTCAACATGGTGAACCACGGCACTGGCCGCGTCCGCCTGGAGTTCCGCATCCCCTCACGGGGCCTGATCGGCTTCCGTAGCCAGTTCCTCACCGATACCCGCGGCACCGGCCTCCTCAACCACCTCTTCGACGGATACGAGCCGTGGCAGGGCGAGATCGAACACAGGATCACCGGCGCGCTCGTCGCTGACCGCAACGGCAAGGTCACGGGATACGCGATCGAGAACGCGCAGGAGCGAGGCGAGATGTTCGTGGAACCCGGCGATCAGGTCTATGAGGGCATGGTCGTCGGCGAGAACGCCCGCGAGTCCGACATCAACGTCAACATCACCAAAGAGAAGAAGCTCACCAACATCCGCTCGTCGACGTCGGACATCGCCATCCAGCTCATGCCTGTGCGCAGGCTGTCGCTGGAGCAGGCGCTGGAGTGGATCGGCGATGACGAGATGTTGGAGGTGACGCCGGCGAGCCTGCGTCTCAGGAAGCGTGCCCTCGCCCAGGTCGACCGGGCCCGCCTCGCCCGCAGGCAGTAGCTGCCGGGCGCTCCAATGCGTCGTCGCGTGTACCCTGAGCCAATGGATGTGGCCGCCGTCATTGCGGAGCTGCGCTCGCAGGCGAACCCGCGCAACGTCGAGGGCATGACCCGCTACGGCATCAGTTCGAACAACACGCTCGGCATCTCCATCCCGACGCTGCGCGCCCTGGCGAAACGCCTGGGCCGCAACCATGCGCTTGCCCTCGAACTCTGGGACAGCGGCATCCACGAGGCACGCATCCTCGCGGCCATGGTTGACGATTCAGCGAAGGTGACGCGGCGCCAGATGGACCGCTGGGCCGCTGACTTCGACTCCTGGGACGTCGTCGACGGTTGCTGCAGCGTGCTCTTCGACAAGACCCCGTTCGCCTACGACAAGGCGTTTCAGTGGAGCGCGGCGAGGCGCGAGTACGTGAAACGCGCCGGCTTCGTGTTGATGGCGGCCCTCGCCGTCCACGACAAGAAGGCGCCGGACGCCAGCCTGCTCCAGTTCCTGCCCGTAATTCTGCGCGAGTCGGGCGACGACCGGAACTTCGTCAAGAAGGCGGTCAACTGGGCGCTCCGCCAGATCGGCAAACGCAACCGTCGCCTCAACGCCGCCGCCATCAAGACGGCCGAGCAGATCCTCGCGACGGACACGCGTGCCGGTCGCTGGATCGCCCGCGACGCCCTTCGCGAGCTCCGAAGTGACGCGGTGCAGGCCCGGCTCAGCTAGCGTCACTCCCTGGCTTCACCCTTACGCCCCGATCGCGTACGCTTCCGCACGTTCGTTTCGCGGGAGGGGCATCCGATGGCTGACCCGAAGAAGTTCGACGTCTCACTGGCCGCTTGGTCGATGCACCGCATGTTCTTTGCGAAGGAGATCGACCAGCTCGGCATGGTCGATCTCTGCCACGACGTCGGCATCGGTGCGCTCGAACTGGTCAACACCTTCTTCCCCTCCCCGCAGTACGCCTACCTGAAGCAACTCCGCAAGCGTGCCGAGGACGCCGGCGTCGAGATCCTCCTCATCATGTGCGACGGGGAGGGCAGCATGGCCGGGCCTGAGCGTGCCAGCCGTATGCAGGCCGCGAAGAATCACCACAAATGGGTCGATATCGCTGCCGTCCTCGGATGCCACTCGATCCGGTGCAACACGGGCGCGCAGGAGGGGGATGCAGACGCGCTCGACCGCTGCGCCGAGAGTTTCGCCGCTCTCGTCGAATACGCCGACGCGTCGGGCATCAACGTCCTCATCGAGAACCACTGGGGCCTCTCGTCCGATCCGGCGTGGCTGATGGAGCTCATGGCCCGCGTCGACCATCCGCGCTTCGGCACGCTCCCGGACTTCGGAAACTTCCCCGACACCGTCGACCGCTACGACGCCGTCCGCCGCATGATGCCCCGTGCCAAGGCCGTGAGCGCCAAGTGCTACGACTTCGACGAGCGCGGCAACGAGACGAAGATCGATTTCGGCCGGATGATGGGCATCGTTGACGAGGCAGGCTACCGCGGCTCCGTCGGAATTGAGTACGAAGGCGAACGTTTGCCGGAGCGTGACGGCATACTCGCGTGCAAGGCGCTGCTGGAGCGCCTCCAGTGACCGCCCCGAAGATCGTCGTCATCGGCGCGGGGTTTGCGGCGCGCGTCGGTCACTTGCCGGGCTTCAAGGCCGCGAACGCCCCCGTAGCCGCGATCTGTGATCTCAACCCGGAGCCCGCGAACCGCCTGGCCGCGCAGTACGGCATTCCAAAGGTCTACGCCGACTATCGTGAGATGATCGAAACGGAGAAGCCGGACAGCGTCAGCGTCTGCCTGCCAAATGTCCTCCATCGCGAGCCGACGCTCTTCGCGCTGCAGGCCGGCGCGAACGTCATCTGCGAGAAACCGCTGGCGACGAGCGTCGGCGAGGCGCGCGAGATGTTCGACGCCGCCGAGAAGGCGGGCCGCGCGCTCATGGCCGCGCAGAACTGGCGCTGGGACGCCGGCTCGCGCGCCATCCGCCGCGTCGTCGATACCGGCGATCTGGGCGAGATCTATTACGGCGAGGCCACGGCGATGCGCCGTATGGGTATCCCCACTTGGGGCGCGTTCCACCGTAAGGAGATGTCGCACGGCGGGGCGCTGCTCGACGTCGGCGTTCACATGCTCGACCTGGCCGTTTGGCTCATGGGCAACCCTGATCCCGTCCGCGTCTCCGCGAAGACCGAGCGTAAGTTCGGCACGCGCCCGGAGATCGCCAAGCAGCTGCGGAACGCCTGGGATCCGGAGAAGTTCGATGTCGAGGACTTCGCCGTGGCGCTGGTGCACTTCGCAAACGGGGCGACGCTGCTGCTCCGCACGTCATGGGCCACCCACATCGACGCAGAGAGCTTTTCCGTGCGCGTCGTCGGCACGGAAGCGGGCGCGACAACCGTCCCGGCGATGGTCTACCGAAATCATGCTGGCATCCCGGCCGATGAGAAGCTCCAGATCCAGCAGATGAATTCGTACGAGGGCGAGATGCGGCACTGGCTCCGCGTCGTTGCCGGGCAGGAGCAGCCGATCGTCGCGCGGAGGGAGACCATCAACGTGCAGCGGATCATCGAAGCCGCCTACCGCTCGTCGGATGAGGGGCGCGAAGTGGCTGTCGAGCCGGCCTGACCGCGCCGGGTCAGCCCTGCCACGCGCCGCGGGCTACCGCCGGAACGAAGTCGCCGAGCTCGACGGGAAACGGCACGGTGCGTCCCTCTTCGGCGGACTTGTAGCACGCCATCAGAACTTCGGTCACGGCGACGCCGTCGCGCCAATTCTCATCAGGCATCCGTCCCGCGAGAAACGCCTGCACCATGTGCCGGTTCTCGTTCGTGTAGCCATATACGCCGGGCTCGTCCGCGATCACGGGCATCAGCCCCTGCTCGGCGTTCTGCTTTTCGACGAGATCTTCGCCCGCCTCACCGCGCACCTTCCGGCCCAGAAACACGGTCAGGTCCGTGCTCAGGCTGTCCACCTGCATCGCGTACTCCGGCCCCAGCAGCTCCGCGCGCAGCCGCAACGCTGGGCCGACGAAGCTCCACGACGTCGTCGCCTCGACCAGCAGCCGCTCACCGCCCGGAGCCCGGAGCGATACGGCTGCGCGCGCGAAGTCCTCGGCCGGCGCTCTGCCGTAGTCAATCCGGCCGCCCGACATCTCCTTGAGCAGCTCGACGTACTCCGGCCGCGTCCACTTGAGTGACGCGATCTGCGCGTTCACTTCTTCGACGCGCAACGAATCCCGCGGCTCATTCGGCGACGTGAGCAGGTGGCGCGCCACCTCGTAGCTGTGGCAAAGCATGTCGTTGAGGACGCCCCCACCCTGACGCTCGCCGCTCCAGAACCAGGGCATGTGCGGCCCGCTGTGCTCCTCGGCTGCCCGCGCGAGGTACGGCCGCCCCGCCAGCGGCACCGCCCGCCGCCAGATGATCTCCTTGCCACGCACGACTGCGGGCTCAAACACTTGGTTCTCAAGGTAGCCGTGCAGAAGCGGCGTCGATTCGACCAGCTCCAGCATCCTCCGCGCCTCGGCGAGGTTGCGCGCGAGCGGCTTCTCACACGCCAACCCGACGAGTTCGCCCCGGCCGCTTTGCAGCGCATCGACGATCTCCTCGACGACCGTTACGCGGGTATCGTTCGTCGAGGCGATCCACAGCGCGTCGACGTGCGGGTCTGCCACGAGGTCCGTGATCGATGTGTGGATGGCCGCGTCGCCAAGCCCCAGGCCACGAGACGTTGCGGCCAGCTCATCCGCGTGTGCCCGCGTGGGGCTGAAGACGCCCGTCACGTCGCAGTCGCGCACGCCGATGAGGCTCGCGACGTGGAACCGGTTCATGAAGCCGGCCCCGACGAAGCCGATCCCCAGACGACCTGCTGGCATGGTGCCTCCCCAATCACGTCTGACAGCGGAATTGTGTGCGCCGGTCGTGCTACAGACCAGATCGCATTAACGGATCGTTAAACTCCGCCTGGTCAACTCGATCATCGCTTGCACAGCGACCTTGATCCGTTAGGATCGCCGCGTGATGCACGCCCCCGCTCCGATCCCCGACGGGCGCACTGTGCTCGAAGTCGATGTGCAGCCCGCCGTCTGCCTGGTTCCAGGCTGCGGAGGTGCCGTCGTGCGCCACTCTCTCGGCGGCATCGTATCCATCCACCGCTGCACGCGTTGCTTTCGCCGCTACCAGCTCAGTCCGGCCGCCGCCGCGGCGTCTACGGGCCGCTTTCGGCCGATGCCGGATGAGCTCGCGACCTGGCGGGATCGCTAGGCTCGCGCATCTACCGTCAGAGCGCTCTCCCTCACCCTACGGGGTCGCCGTTGCCGCTGTCGGCGTGGCCGTCGACGTCCGCGTCGCACTCGGCTGCGGAGTCGGCGTGCGCGTCGCGGTGCCGGTCGGCGTGGGCGTCGCCGTGTGCGTCGCCGATGGCGTGCGCGTCGGACGTACCGTGCGTGTCGGCGACGGCGTCGGTGAGCGCGTCCCCGTCGGCGTTGCGGTCGGCGGCGGCGCGGTCGGTTCCTGACCGGGCGGATTGTTGCCGAGGTACGTAAGCGTTTCCTCCCGTGTCACGCCGTACCGCCAGACGGACAAGAACGGCGTCTTCGCCGCCCACGCGTCGTGCGCGAACGGCGGCCACGTCGATGGATCGGAAGCGGCACCCTGTCCAACAGGAATCATGGGGCGGTCGTACGCGGCCAGCACGTTCGACGTGGCGTCCATCAGAAAGCTCGGGGTGATGCTCCCGCCGGGAGGGGGGTAGCCGCTCGACGTGTAGCGGCTGACGTTGTCCGGCGTGTCGAACGTGTCCCAATAGAGCTGCGGCCAGATTCCATCCGTCGCCGCCACCAGCTCTGGCATCGGCACTAGGTTGATGCGCCACGGGCGCGGGTCGATGGAGAGATCAACCCGCCCGAACGGTGTGCGTGTCCGCAGCTCCGTGCCGAAGCGCGTTGCGTCCGTGGCGCTCCCCACCCAGAAACCCGACGAACCCTCCAGGTCCAGCACGAGGCTGCGCGCGCCTGCCGCCAGCACGTCGGCGGCCATCTGTGCCTCCTGCGCTGGGTCCACCCCCTTGAGCACGGCCCACGCATGGAATGGCACACCGGCCTGCTCGAACTGCGTGGCGATCTTGCGCACCTGGTTCGGTCCGCTGATCGCATCCGACGAGTGATCGTACTTCGACATCCACTCGACGCCGTCGTGCGTCTTGACGATGACGCCAAGCCGCTTTGCCCGAAGCGACGACGCGATCTGGCCTGCCGACCCGTCTGCGGAGAACTGCCACACCCAGACGAGATGCTTCGGTGGAGTCGCCGTCTTCGCCTGTTGGATTCTTCGGATCAGCGCGGGGTCGCACTGCGTATTCGCGAGCGTCACAGCAGCGGCGCCGGCCGTCACGCTCGCGCTGATCAGGAACCGCCGTCGATTGATGGTACGTCGCGAGATGTCGTAGTGCGCCATCCGTGACCTCCTTGTCCCCGCCCTCGCACCACTTGCTCGCTAGGCTACCATGCTCGTCGGCGTTTTCCTACACCCAATCTGATCGCAAGCTCAATTCTCGTTCCGCGCACCGCATCACTGCCGCAACCGGCGAGCGTGGTACGCTCCCGAGCGCAGCGCGTCGATAAACGTGGTTTGATCGATGATCCTGGCGTTGAACTCGGTCGCGCAGCTTCCCACTTCCCGAACGCCGTGGCAATCGCTGCCCCCGATTCCCGGCAGCGGCAGCCCGCGAGCGAGATGTGCAGCGTTCTCGTTCTGCAACAGACCCTCTGTTCCATTCTGCACCTCGACAGAGTCGAACATCGACGCCAGGTCATCAGGCGGCAGGGATCCGTAGCGTCGGCTGGGGTGCGCGAGGTACATCAGCGCCCCCTCCGCCCGCACGATCCGATGCAGCTCACCAAGCGCGGCCATCGAGGGCAGATGCGAGTCCAGTCCGAATACGAGCACGTGGCCAACCTCCGTCGTAACCTCCATCCCGCGCAGTACGAGGAACTCCGTCTCGCGCGACACGCGCTCCGCCTCAGCGCGCGGCCACAACGCATCGTGCTCGGTGATGCAGACGCCGTCGAGCCCTCGCGCTCGCGCGGCACGTACCAGCGCTTCCGGAGTGAGAGCGCTGCACGCCGAATTCACCTTGGTGTGCGTGTGCAGGTCAATCAGCACGGAGGAACGGCAACGGGAGAGTCGTCGCGCGTCACTGCCATCCCTTGCGCGCTCCCGTCACCATTTCGAGCGGGCCCGCCGGCCAGTTGAACCCCAACCGCATCGCCGCATTGATGTCATCCGCGCTCGCCACGCCCTCGTCCAGCACCTTACGCGCCTCGGCCACCATCGCGAAGTAGATCCTGTTCGCCACGAATCCATACTTGCCCGGTGCGTCCTTGACACGGATCGGCACCTTCCCGAGCCGTTCCGCCAGTGCGAGCATCGTGTCGACCGTCTCCTGCGAGGTCTCCGGTGCGTACACGATCTCGATCGGCTTCATGATGAACGCCGGGCTGAACCAGTGAAACCCGACGAACCGCTGGCGCCGGGATACCGCCTTGTTCAGGTCGGAGATAGCGAATCCCGAAGTGTTCGTCGCGAAGGTCGCGTCCTTCTTCACGAACCCGTCGAACTCCGAGAACACCGCCTTCTTCAGATCCAGGTTCTCCGGCACCGCCTCGACGATCAGATCGCAGTCGCGGAGGTCATTGACGTCCGTTGTGAACGAGAATCGCGCGATAGCCGCGTCGCACTCGCCCTGCGTCATCTTTCCTCGCTCGACGGACCCTTTCAGCCCGAAGCGCCCGTCGACCATCGAGTAGCGCGTCTTCTCGATCAGCTCGTCGTTCAGGTCACGGATGATCGTCGTGAACCCATGCGCCGCGAACGTCTGCGCGATGCCGCCGCCCATCACGCCGCCACCCATCACTCCGACCAGCTTGATGTCCTCGACCGTCATGTCCTTGCCTCCACATGCCTGCGTCTCGTTTCGTGTGCGCCGCCGTGTTCAGGAGCAGATCCGGCGCACCGTCTCGAAGAGGATCTGCGTCCCCAGTCTCAGGTTCTCGATTGTGATGCGCTCGTTGTGCCCGTGAACCGTCATTGCCTCATTCTGCTCCAACAGGTACGGAATGAAGCCGTACGACGTGATCCCGTGCTTGCGGAAGACGCGCGAGTCCGTGAACCCCGCCGATACGCTGGGCAACACCAGCGCCTCCTCCATGTGGTCGTGCACCGTGTCCTCGATCACGCCGAACAGCTCCGTCTGGATCGGCGACGCCGGCGTGCTCGATTCGAAGATCGACTCTACCCGCACTTTCGGGTCGGCGACGATGTCGCGCACCTGCTGCGTGAACTCCGCTGGATCCTGCCCCGGAAGGAGCCGGCAGTCGAGCGTAGCTTCGGCGATGCCCGGAATGACGTTGTGCTTCATGCCGGAGTGCGCCGAGGTCGTGCTGACGGTGTTCGTAAGCACCGCGCGAGCGAGCAGGTTGTCGGCCGCCAGCTTCTCCATCGCCGCCTGCGACCCGTCGCCCGCCATGATCTGCGCCCGGTGCAGACGGTTGAAGTACTCCCGCAGCTCCGGCACCACCGCCACCGGCCGCGTCCACTCCTGGATGCGGTACAGCGCCCGCACCAGCCGCTCCAGTGCGTTGTCCGGGTGTGGCACGGAGCCGTGCCCCGGGCGCCCCTCCGCTGTCAGCTTCAGCCAGAGCGGCCCCTTTTCGCTGACCGAGCAGTTGAACGCCGGACGCCGCACCCCGAACACCTCGGCGCTGCCCCAGCCGCCCTCGTTGATCACATACTCCGCATCGAGCAGCTCGGGGTGGTGCGCCTCCATCCACTCGATCCCCCACCGGCCGCCAGCCTCCTCGTCCGCCAGCGCCATGTAGACGATATCGCGGCTGTGGGGGATCCCGTGCCGCCTAATGAGGAACATCGCCATCAGCTCCATGATCCCCATCGACTTCATGTCCAGCGCGCCCCGCCCGTAGATCACGCCGTCGACGACCGCCCCGGAGAACGGCTCGAACTCCCAGTACTGGCGCTCCACGGGCACCACGTCGGTGTGACTGAGGAGGATCAGCGGCGCCTTCCGCCCGTCCCCGCGGAGCGTCGCCGTCATGTTCATCCGCTCGGCGCCGTGCTCGCTGCTGTCAGACGCATCATAGAAGGCAATCTCGTCGATCCCCTCGGCCCGCAGCAGCCCCGCCAGCCAATCGCACGCCGCCTTCTCTCGCCCCGGCGGGTTCGACGTGTCGATGCGGATGAAGTCGGATAGCAGGCGAGTCGCCTCCTCAGAGACGGCGTCCCAGTCGATGCGCGGCGGTTGTGGCACGGGTCGCTCCTCTCGTTCCCGGCACAGCGTAGCGAGCGCGCGTTACAGCCAACAGCGCCCATCGTCGGCGTCCCGTAGGTCAGCCGCCTTCGTCGCGTCAGGCGACGGCGCAGTCCTTCGCAAGAGGCTGCATGCGGAGGTGATATCCGTGCGTACCCTGATCCTCGTCGTCCTGATGCTCGCCCTCGCCGCAGCCGCCGGCCTCTCGTTCGTACTCCCGGCCGCGCGCGGCGAGAGCGTCGATGCCGCGCCGCAACACTCGCCGGCCGTCCGTGACCCGGCGATACCAACCCAGGCTGTCGGGCAGGACGTGACGCTGCCCGGCGGCCCGGACCTCCCGATGAAAGACGTTGCCTGCGTGGCCGCCTTGAGCGCCGCCATGGGTCTCTCGCTGCGGCGGTCGGTGCTCCGGAGACGTCGCCGCAGTCGGACTCGAACTGGCCGAGCGCCGGCTTCTCGCGCTAGCCTGACGTGAGCCGGAGGCACGATGAAGGTCAGCGACGAGCGCCGCGAGGCGTACTTGAAGGCCTACGAGGACTGGCAGAAGCAGCTCCAGGACCTCCACGCCGTCTTCCTCGATGGCACGAAGACGCTCGTCGGCGACCAGTTCAAGGGGCTGCTGAACCGCGAGGAGCGAGCCAAGGAGCGCTACGACAAGGCGCGCCTGGCGCTGCTCGGCATCCCCGACGTCGCTGACTCGCCGTTCGGCTAGGAGCGCACATTGACCGAGGGTTGGGTCCAGTTTCTGACGGGGCCGTGGGGCTTCGCCTTCGCCTTCGCGGCCGGGCGTGCTCTCGTTCCTCTCTCCCTGCGTGCTGCCCCTCGTCCCGGCGTACCTCGCCCATCTCACCGGCACCACCGCCACGCTCGAGCAAGGCCGCTCCGCCCGCCGCGAGACGGTCACCCACGCCGTGTCCTTCGTGCTCGGCTTCACCGCCGTCTTCACCTTCATCGGCGCTTCCGCCGGGCTCCTCGGCGCCCTCGCTCAGCCAGGACTCCAGCTACGTCGTTCGCGACCACCTGTCCGTGCTTGAGAAGGTCGGCGGCGTGTTCCTCATCGTGATGGGTCTCAATCTCCTCGGCGTCATCAAGATCCCACTCCTCTACCGGAGCTTTACGCTCGAAACCGCGACTGCGGGCGGCGGCACCATCGCCATCGGCGGGGGAGGGGGAGCCCGCCGCGGAAGTGCGATGAGCACCGGCGTGGCGCACGGCCTCGGCTACACGAAGTCCTTCGGCGTCGGCGCTGCGTTCGCCGTCGGATGGACGCCCTGCATCGGACCTGTCCTCGGCGCGATCCTCACGCTCTCGGCGACCAGCTCATCCGTCGCGAAGGGCAGCTACCTGCTCCTCGTGTATTCGCTCGGCCTCGGAGTCCCGTTCATCATCACCGGACTCGCGGTTGTCCCCGTGACGGCATTCCTCCGCCGCATGCGCGGCGCCATGCCCCTCGTGGAGATCGCCACCGGCGCTCTCGTCATCTTTGTCGGCATCCTGCTGTTCTCGAATGAGATGACGCTGTTCAACGGCTATTTCAGCGACATCCCCGGCCTCAGTCGCTTCAACAACATCTAGCCCACTCGCGTTCCGGAAGTACACTGCCCCCATGCCACGACGCGCGACCCCGAAGTCGACGCCCCTGTTCGACGAGCGCGGTCCTGACGGTGCACCGCAGCCCGGTGCGCCGCTCGCCGCGCGCGTGCGTCCGCGCAGCTTCGACGAGTACGTCGGACAGGAGCACCTCGTCGGTGAAGGCCGCATTCTCCGTCGCCTCGTCGAGGCGGACAACCTCCCCTCGATCATCCTCTGGGGGCCGCCCGGCACCGGTAAGACCACCCTCGCCCGCATCATCGCCACGCGCACCAAGGCGACGTTCGTGCCCGTCTCCGCCGTCTCAGCCGGCGTCGCCGACCTCCGCAAGGCGGTCGCAGAGGCGCGCGAGCGGCTCCGCGCCGGTCTCGGCCGCACAGTCCTCTTCATCGACGAGATCCATCGCTTCAATAAGGCCCAGCAGGACGCCATCCTGCCCTTCGTCGAGGACGGCACCGTCGTTCTCATCGGCGCGACGACCGAGAACCCCTCGTTCGAAGTGATCGGACCGCTGCTCTCGCGCTCCCGCGTCTTCGCCCTCAAGATGCTCGAGCCGGACAGCATCGCCCGCATCGTCCGCCAGGCCCTCGCCGATGAAGAGCGCGGCCTCGGCGCCAGCGGCGTGACCGTTGAGGACGACGCCGTCGACGCGCTCGCTGCCTCCGTCGGCGGCGATGCCCGCATCGCCCTCAACGCCATCGAGTCGGCCGTCGTTGGCGCAGAGGCCCGGGGCGGCAAGAATCCCCGCGTCACCGTCGAAGACGTCGAGGAGGCGCTCCAGCACCGCACCTACCTCTACGACCGCCAGGGCGACGCCCACTACGACACCATCTCCGCCTTCATCAAGTCGCTGCGCGGCTCCGACCCGGATGCCGCGCTCTACTGGCTTGCCCGCATGATCGAGGCCGGCGAGGATCCGCTGTTCATCGTCCGGCGCATGGTCATTCTCGCGTCAGAGGACGTCGGCCTCGCTGATCCGATGGCCATGGTCGTCGCGAGCGCGTGCCAGCAGGCGGTGCATTTCATCGGGCTGCCCGAGGGCTTCTACCCCATGGCGGAGACCGCCCTCTATCTCGCCCTGGCGCCGAAGAGCAACAGCACCGGCAGCGCCTACGGGGCCGCCCTCAAGGACGTGGAGAACACCCGCAACGACCCCGTCCCGCTGCACCTGCGCAACGCCGTCACCGGCCTCATGCGCCAGATGGGCTACGGCGCTGGCTACAAGTACGCCCACGACTACGAGGGCCACGTCGTCGAGCAGCAGCACCTGCCCGACCGTGTTGCCGGCCACACCTACTACCGGCCCACCGACCAGGGCTGGGAGGGCCGCCGCAAGCGCGAGCGGGCCGAGCGCGAGCAACAGTCGTAGCTGCCGATCCGCGGAGTGAAACAGGAAGGCCGTCGCGTCGACGCGACGGCCTTCCACGCTTACTTCGCTGTGCTGCGGACTAGACGCCTGTCCGCGCCATCTGCCGCAGCCGCTTGATCCGCTCCTCGATCGGCGGGTGGGTGCTGAACAGCCCCGACATGTTCGCGCCCCGCAGCCCGGCAAGCGGGTTCACGATGTACATGTGCGCCGCCGCCGGATTCACCTGCATCGGCCGCACCGCGGCGCCCTGCTCCAGCTTCGCGAGCGCGTCGGCGAGTGCCTCCGGGTCGTGCGTCGTCTTCGCGCCCGTCTTGTCCGCCTCGTACTCCCGCGTCCGCGAGATCGAAAGCTGCACGATGCTCGCGGCGATCGGCATCAGGATGATCGCCGCAATCGCCAGCAGCATGTTGTCGTTGTTGCGACGCCCGCCGCCGAAGCCCCCGAACATCATGCTCCAGCCGAGCATGTTCGTCACCATCGCGATCGCCCCGGCGAACACCGCCGCGATCGCCCCGATGAGGATGTCGCGGTTCCCCACGTGCCCCAGCTCGTGGGCGATCACGCCCTTCAGCTCTCGGTCGTCGAGCAGGTTCATGATGCCCGTCGTCGCGGCGACCACCGCGTGCTTCGGGTTGCGCCCCGTCGCGAACGCGTTTGGCGACGGATTGTCCACCACGTATACCTTCGGCTTCGGCAGCGACGTCAGCGACACCACCTCCTCCACCACGCGGTGGAGGCGGGGCTCCTGCTCCGGCGTCACCTCGTGCGCTCCGGCCATCCGGAGTGCCAGCGAGTCCGATTTCCAGTAGGCGAACATGTTGAAAGCGCCGGCGATCAGCAGGAAGAACACCAGCCCAATCCACCCGCCCAGAAACAGGTACCCCAGCGCGCCGAGGAGGCCTGTCAGCACACCCATCAGCAGCAGAGTCTTGGCAGTTGCACCCATGTATCTTCTTTGGACCTCTCTCCTCATTCAGCGCCCCACTTGAAAGCGCCACGTTCGTAGTAAGTGTAACAGGTTCAATCGAGGCGCCGTGTGAACGAACCGTAATCCACGCGCCCTTCGCCTCATGCGTCTGCCGTCAATCGAGCTTGCGGCGCCGCGGGTCCGGCACGTCCACCCGCTGCCCGCCCAGCGTGCGCATCGGCAGCCGCAGGACGCGCCGCCGTGCCTCCATCGGCGTCGGCTCCGGGTACTTCACGCGCGGGTGGTACACCGCCCGCATCGTCGTCTTGAATGACTCCGCGATCGTCCGCAGGTCTCGCAGTGTCAGGTCGCTTTCGTCCAACTGCCCCTCTGCCACGCGCTCTGCGATCACTTCGTCTACGAGTTGGTTGATGCGCTCCGTCGACCGGTCTTCACTCGCGCGGATCACTGCCTCCGTCGAGTCCGCCAGCATCACGATTGCGGTCTCACGTGACTGTGGCTTCGGCCCGGGGTACTGATACAGGGCCGGGTCTACCTCCGGGTTCTTCTCCGCCGCCTTGCGATAAAAGAAGGCGACCAACCTCGTGCCGTGATGCTCCGGAATGAACGCCTGTACCCGCGCCGGCAGCCGCTGCCGCCGCGCCAACTCCACGCCGCCGAGCACGTGCTGCTGGATCACGCTCGCGCTCTCCTCCGGCGACATCCCGTCGTGCGGCGACTCCGCCCCCGCGATGTTTTCGATATACATTCCCGGCTGCATCACCTTGCCGATGTCGTGGTAATAGCAGCCGACCCTTGTCAGCAGCGCGTCGGCCCCGATCAGGTCCGCCGCGCGCTCAGCCAGGTTCCCGACGATGATGCTGTGGTGGAAGGTGCCCGGTGCCTCGTCCTGCAGCCGCCGCAACAGCGGCGCGTTGAGTTGCGACAGTTCCATGAGCTGGATCCGCGTCGTGACGCCGAAGAGCACCCCGAGCGTGACGAACACGCCCGCCGCCAGCACTCCCGCGACCGCGCCGTTCATGCCGCACGCGAACGCAATCCACGCCAGGTCGACGTTGGTCCTGTCCCCGTCGATGAGCCACGTCGCCACCAGTAGAGCGCCGCTCGCCGCGCCGGTGGCGAGCCCCGCGGTGAGGAAGCGATTGAGCCGGTCGGCCCTGTGCACCAGGAACACGCCCACCAGCGGCGCGACTCCGTACACGAGCATCAGGCGCATCGAGTCCAGCGGGCCGACAGACGCCACCAGGGAAATGTCCGGTAGGAACGCGCTCACGAACGCGATCAACGCCCCGATCACCAGCGACACCACGACCGCCACGTCCGTCTCGAGCAGTGCCGCGATCAGGATCGGCGCAACCGCCACCGGCAGCATGAACGCCAGGAAGTGTCTCGACTCGTCCGGAAGCACCAGCGGCAGATAGAACTTCGCAACGAGCAGCGGCAAGGCGACCACCAGCGCCAGCGCTAGGAGGTGGCGCTCCGAATCGATCCCCTTGGGCCGCAGCACGACGAGATATGCCGCCAGGCACGCCGCGATCACCGCCGATACAATCGCGACCGCAATCACGTTGCGGATCACGATGCGGTTCGAGAGCAGCCCTTCCTCCTTCAACTTCTCCACGGTCAGCGCGTCGACGGGCTTGCCGGGCTGCAAGATGGTCTCGTCTTTCTCCACGCTGACCACGTGCGGCGGGATGGCCGCGCTCGCCGCCGCCTTCGCCTGCTGCGTCTTGTCCGGATCCACCTTCTGTGTTGAAACGATGAGCGGTCGGACCAGCTCCGCCGCTAGGAGTGCTTCATCCGCGATGAACTGTGGCGCAATCTGCGAGTCGACGCTGTCCTTCGTGGCGGCTACGCTGGCGTCGTCGATCGACGCGTTCAGGACCTGCGAGAGCACGCGCCGCCCCTCCGCGGCCACGGCCTGCCAGCGCTCATCCGATAGTCCGATCGCCGTGTCGATGCTGCGCGGCGACAACTGCAGTCGGGCCAGGGCGTCGTTCTTGTGCTGATAGTCGGCGTTCTCGGTGCGGATCTCGTCGATCTGCGCGACGGTCTTGTCGTACTCCGCGAGCTGCGCCGTGCGGATCGAGGGGTCGTACACATACGTCGGAGGCACAGCGTCCTCCGCCTGTTTCTTGTCTGCCGCGGTCTGCGACGCACTCACGAACGACAGCGCCCGCGGCGCCCGCAGCGTCCGCGAGGCTGTGTCGCCCACCCGCACGCTGAACTGCCGCGGGAAGATCGGAAAGAGCGCGATCAGCAATAGCGCCGCGAGTGCCACGCCGAACGCGACTGCAGTCGTACGAGTGATGCCGCGGGACGCACCGCGTTGAATCATGTGATGCCTCGGGATCTCATGATACAGGGTCGACTCGACCGATCAGGCTGCTCGGCGCTCGTATCGCGCGGTCTCCTGTGCCTGCCCGACGGCTTCCCGCAGGTTCGCGATGAACGTCTCCGGCTCCCGCACGCCGAGCCAGAACCGCCGCACGGGGATGTGCCGCGGCCACAGCTTCGTGACGCAGGCCTGCGCCAGCTCTATCTCGACGAGCGCTCCACCGTGGCTGCATGAGATGCGATCGACGAAATTCGTCGACAGCCCGAATCGGTACCGCCAGTGCGGCCGGGGATCGACCAGCCCCACCGTGACGATGTCGGTCAATGCCACGCGCGCGTTGAAGAACGCCTCGAAGCGGATCAACAGCTCGTCGTCGTCGATCTCCACGTATCCGTCGTTCACTGCGACTGTGAAGATGCTCGCCAGCAGGGCGAACGCCACCATGATCACCAGTCCGAACGCCGCCCGAGCCTGGTCGTGCGCGTCGTTCCGCCAGAACGCTGGCCATAGCGTCAGAATTCCGAACACGCAGAGTCCGACGACCACCGTCTTCAGCGGCACGCGGAACCAGAAGGCGTCGTGGAACAAGAAGCGTTTCGTCATCGTGTCAATGCGGCTCGCCAAAGACATCGCGGATGCGCACGTGATCCGGCGCAGGCGCCATCGAGTCTGTTTCGTCGTCTGGGAGAACCCTTAAGAGAGGGCTGGCACCTGTCTGGAACTCAGAGTCCGCTCACCATCAAGTTCGACATGCGGATCGTGGGCGCCGCGCTCCCCCCGAACCACTGCACGTCGTTGCCGACGCCGTCGATGTCCCGGAGCATCTGCTTCAGGTTGCCCGATACGTTGATCTCCACGACCGGATAGGTCAGCTGGCCGCCCTCGATCCACACGCCGGCCGCACCTCGCGAGAAATCGCCTGTTGTTTGGTTGATCCCGAACCCCATCAAGTCCGTGAGATACAGCCCGTCCTTCACGTCCGCCACGAGCGCGGCTGGATCGGAGTCTCCGCCGAGCCACTGCCGGTTGCTCCCGCCGACAGTGATGCTGTCGCCGGCCCGTGCGGCGTTGCCTGTCGTCCGCCTCCCCATGCGGCGACCGTAGTAGCTGTCGAACAGGAACTGTTGAAAGACGCCTCTCTCGACGATCTGGTTACGCCGCGCTCGCACGCCCTCGCCGTCGAACGGCCGCGATCCAAGCTGCCCGGGAAGCGTCGGGTCGTCGACGATCGTCACGAGCGGCGAAAGCGCCTGCTGCCCCTCGGCGTCCGCCAGGAATGTCGAGCGTTTGAACAGCGACTCGCCGCTCGCCGCTCCCGCCACCACGCCTAGCAGCCCTGCCGTCATCGCCGGATCCCACACGACGGGAACCTCGCGCGTGTTGATCTTCCGCCCACCGAGCTTGCGCACGACCCGCGCGGCTGCACGGCGGCCCACGTCCTCTGGCGATGCGAGCCGGTGGAACATCCGCTCGGCGCTGAACCAGTAGTCGCTCTGCTTCTTGCCGTCAGCCTCGTCCGCGATTACCGCGACGGAGAAGCTCGCCGCCGTGTAGGGATAGCTTCCGGCGAAGCCCAGCGTGTTGGCGAGCACGAGGTCGCCGCGCTCCGCGCCGAACTCCGCCCCCTCAGAGTTCGTGATGCGCTTGTCGAAGTCGAACGCCGCCTGCTCAGCGCGTAGCACGATCTCCTTCATCTCGTCCACGCTGATCGACTCCACGCGCTCGTCGTAGAGCTGCAGCAGCGAACCCATCTCGATCGCGAGGTCTTCCTTCGCCGGCAGCCCCGCGAACTCATCCGGCTCGCTGATCTGCGCAAGATCCACCGCCGTGCGCACCATCTCGCTCAGCGCTTTCGGCGTGAAGTCCGACGTGTTGCAGACGGCCGTTCGCTTGTCCTTGATCACGCGGATCGAGACCGTGCGGGAGCCAGCCTCGAAGAGCTTCTCGACTTCGCCCTTGCGCACCGTGACTGTCGACTCGATCCCGCTCAGCAGGTATGCGTCGGCCTCGTCCGCGCCGAGCGACCGCGCTCGTTCGACGATGTCGCTGGCGATGGACAGGAGGTCTTCTCTCATACGATTCCGATGCGCACACGGCTCACGCCGACGCGCAGCGCGCTCGTCGCGCGGAAGTTATCCGGGACAATGCAGAGTGATGCGGGCTACGCGCCGAACTCGTGCTCTTCCTGCTCGCCGCCGCCGCTGAACTTCGAGAACGCGAACGCCGCGATCGCGATCAGTGCTACGAGAATAACCAGCTTCTTCATGTCTAGACTCCCTTCCCGGTACGTTCGATTCATTGTTCGGCGGAAACGCCGCCGATCTGCTCTTCGTTACGCCGCCGTGCCGCCGACCGTCATCCCGCTGATCAGCGTTGTCGGGATACCCACGCCGACCGGTACCGACTGCCCGTCCTTCCCGCACGTCCAGCGCCCGTCGCTCAGCTTGAAGTCGCTGCCGACCGCCGTCACTTTCCGCAGCACGTCAGGTCCGTTGCCGATCAGGTTCACGTTACGGATCGGTGCTGTCACGCGTCCGCCTTCGATCATATACCCCTCGGTCACGCTGAAGACGAAGTCGCCGTTACTGATGTTCACGCTGCCGCCGTTGAACGACACGCAGTAGATCCCCCGGTCGACGGAGCGGACGATGTCCTCCTGCGACGACTCTCCTGCCAGCATGTACGTGTTCGTCATCCGGGGCATCGGGTGATGCTTGAACGACTGCCGCCGCCCGTTGCCCGTCGGACCCACGCCGAAGTGCTTCGTGCTCATCCGGTCCTGCAGGTATCCGCGCAGCACGCCGTCCTCGATCAGCACGTTGTACCCCGGCAGGTTGCCCTCGTCGTCGATGTTGATGCTGCCACGGCTGTCCTCGATCGTGCCGTCGTCGACGACCGTGCACAGCGGAGAAGCGACCACGTTGCCGATCTGGTCGCTGTAGTTGCTCGTCTTCTTTCGGTTGAAGTCCGCCTCCAGCCCGTGGCCAATCGCCTCATGCAGGAGGATCCCGCTGTCGCCCGCGGCCAGCACCACCGGAAACGTGCCCGCCGGCGCCTCGATTGCCGACTGCAGCACGACGGCCTGGCGTGCTGCCTCCTGCGCCAGCGACTCCGGCGTGCTCGTTTCGAAGTAGCGCATCCCCATCCGGCCGCCGCCGCCCCAGCGCGCCGTCTGCCGGCTCCCCTCCTTCTCCGAGAGGCAGCTCACGTTGAACCGGACCAGCGGCTGCACGTCGCCCGTCATCCGCCCATCGCTGGAGACGATGAGCACGTGCTTCAGTTCGTCGATGAAATTGATGTCCACCCGCGCGATCGTCGCGTCGAACGCCCGCGCCGCCCGGTCGGCCCGTCGGATCAGCTCCACCTTGTCCGCCGGCGCGACACTCACGGTGCTGGCCGCCGGCTGGTAATAGTCCGCCGACTCGTAGTGCATCACGTCGACGGGTTGCGGCCGGTCGCCGCGCGACGCGATCCGCGCAGCCGTGTCCGCCGCCCGCCGCATCGACTCCCGGCTCAGGTCCTCGCTGTACGCGTAGCCGATCGCGTCGCCCTGGATCACCCGTACTCCGACACCCTGCGTCGTGCTGCGCGATGCCGACTTCACGGCTTCTTGCTCGAACGTGATGTTCGATCCCTGCCGATGCTCGAAGAACAACTCGGTGTGCTCGCCGCCCCGGCTCAGCGCCACGCCGAGGAGGTCGGAAGCGACCGCCGGGTCGATGGCGTAGCGGTCTCGAAAGAAGGCCTCGGACAGGTGTCCGGCGTCAGTCACTCTCACCTCCGTGACGAGACGGGCGGGATGGTGGCGTCCGTCCATGATAGCAGTCTCGACAGCCGGCAAGCCCCGCCGTATGTCTCAACGTGTGACGGTGGGTCGCCCGTCCTTCCGCGCGACGAACGTCAGGCTCTTCGGCCACACGAACGCTCCCCCCGCATCGATCAGCGCGATCAGTCGCGACGTGCTCACCGCGGCGCGAAGTCGCGTCCGCCACGTCGAGACCGGTTGCTCCGCCGCCTCTGCGAGCATGACCGCCGCCTCGAAGCCTGAGCGTGGCCTGTCGCGCCGCAGGAAATCCGCGATGCAGAACCGAAGCCAGATCAACGAGTCGATGAAGTGGACGTAACGTACGCCCGTTATCGAGAGCCCCGCGCGGCGCAGCTTCGAAGCCAGCTCGCGCGGCCTGTAGACGCGCACGTGCCCGCCTGGCGTGTCCCAGTAACCGCGTGACAACTTCCAGTACACCATCTCCGTGAAGTGCGACGGCACAGCCCCGAGCAGCGTCCCGCCCGCGGCCAGCGTCCGGGCGATCTCGCGCATCGCCCCCTCGTCGTCCGGGAGGTGTTCCAGCGTCTCGGTGCAGATCGTTGCGTCGAAGACTCCATCCCGAAGCGGCAGACGCGACGCATCGGCCGCCATCAGGTCCACGCGTACGCCTCGCAGCCGCAGCCGTGCCTTCGCCAGCTCGCCCGCGTCGTAATCGACACCCACGGCGAAGCAGCCGCGCCGCGCCGCCTCCAGGATGTGGCGACCGTCGCCGCAGCCGACGTCCAGTACGCGGGCCTCTGGCCCGGATGGCAGCAGGTCGGGACGGATGCTGAGCTTTGCGGAGGCGATCTCAGCCATGGACCTGCGACGTGGCCAACAGTCTGAAGTGCTGACAGGCTGAACTGCTGAGAGCCGGCCGGCTCCTCACGTCATCTGCACGCCCTCCAGGTGGCCGAGATCATTCAGCCGCCAGAGGGCTCGCTTGTCCTGCCAGGCCCGGATCGACGTGATCGAGCCGTTGAACGCATAGAACGGGAAGTCATTCTTCTCGAGCCCCAGCACCATCGCCACGTACGTCTGGATGACGCCGCCGTGGCAGCCGATCGCCACTCGCTTCCCCGGGCACTCCTCCACGATCTGCGCTACGGCCCGCCCGATGCGATCCCGGAAGTGCGACGTAGACTCGCCGCCGGGAAGGTTGTCCCACGTCGGCTCCAGCTCGAATCGCGCCTTGATAGCCCGGTGGTCAGCGTCCATCCGGTTCTCGTTCGGGTCGATGCTGCCTTCCTTCGTCGGTTCGTTGATCTCCTGCAGGTCTTCGATCACCTGGATCTCGTGCCCCGTGCGCTTGGCGATCGGCAGCACCGTGTCGTACGCCCGCTTCAGCGGGCTCGCGTAGATCGCGTCGACACCGTACGCCGCGAGCCGCTCGCCGACGCGTTCGGCCTGCGCCTCACCGACCTTCGTCAGTGGCGGGTCGAACGTCCCCAGCCGCCCCTCGACGCGTGCCTGGTTGTTCTCGGATTGCCCGTGCCGGATGAAGTACAGCCGTACCGCGTCCTTCTTGCTCAGGAGCAGCACATCCTGGAAGTAATACGCCATCGGGTCGATGGGCGCCGGAACCGTCTTGGGGTTCGCGTCAGCGTCAGCGATGGGGCGGTCGCTCATGCCGCCAAGGTACGTTCGGCCGCCCCTTCGGACAAGGTGTGTGAATCAGTGCGGCCACCTGCGAGGCGGAGGGCGGTTGGCGACGGGAAGAAACGCCAACCGCCCACGCCCGCTACGCGCTCATCGGCTCGCCCGTCTCGAGCAGCGTCTTCAGCCCGCTGATGATGTGCATCCAGCCGCCAGACACGGACTCCGCCGTCTTCGGCGAGTTCTCCAGCTTGTCGTGGGTCACGCGCAGCAGGCAGACGCCCCCATCCTGCTCTTCGATCTCCCAGGTAACGCGGCTCGCGTCCTCGGCGGCCGTCTCCTCGCTCCACAGCGCGTGCCATGTGGTGACGAGCCTGTGTGGTGGATCCGACTCGATCACCACGTCGTCGCAGAGCAGGCTCGTCCGGTCCGCCGCGTAATAGCGGATCGGCGTCCCCGCCTCGCCTGTTGTCTCCACCAGGGTCCCGTGAAAGTACTTCGATGTGAACTCCGGCTTCGTGATCCCGTCCCAGATCGCCTGCGCCGTCGCCTTGATGAACACTTGGTACACCTGTACCGTCGCTGCCGTCGCCGTGGTCACGTCTTCCTCCAGATCTCTTTTCAAGTCCGCCAGGGTTGATGCGTATGGCTCCCGGTACTTCTCGATCCATCGGTCGTGGATGAGCTTGATCGGCACCGGGTTCAGATAGTGCCGCTTCTCGCGTCCGGAGCGCCGCGCCACGACGAGTCCCGCCTCCTCCAGCACGCGCAGGTGCTTCATGACGCCGAATCGCGTCATCTCCTGCTCGTCCGTCAGCTCCCGCAGCGTGCGGCCGTCACGCTCGAAGAGCCGGTCGAGGAGTCCTCGTCGGGTCGGATCCGCCAGGGCCTTGAATACGGCATCGTCGTCCGCCACGACGTGATAATAGGTGACTGTATAGTCACGTGTCAACCCCTCCGCACTCGTCTCCCGGTTCCCTTCGTTTTCCGCATCGCACCTGAAACGGGGGTAGGCGGAATACGCAGCCGGTAGTACACTGGAATGCAATCTTCATCATCCCAATCCGAGAACACAGGAGGAACGCCTTGCCTCAGGACGTAGTCATCATCGAGGCCGTGCGCACGGCGATGGGCCGCCGCAACGGCATGCTCTCTGGGACGCACCCGGTCGCCCTCGGCGCCCACGTGCTCAAGGAAGTTGTCAAGCGCGCGGGCGTCGAACCCCGCATCGTCGAAGACGTCGTCTGGGGCAACGTCTCCCAGGTCGGAGAGCAGGCCGCCAACATCGGGCGCAACATCGTCCTCGAGGCCGACTTCCCCATCGAGATCCCCGGCACCACCGTTGACCGCCAGTGTGGATCTGGCCAGCAGGCCATCCACTTCGCCGCCAACCTCATCGCCTCGGGCGTCGTCGATGTCGCGATCGGTGGTGGCACTGAGGTGATGTCCCGCGTGCCGATGGGCTCGAACTTCAAGGTCGCCGGCTTCCCTTTCACTGAGCACATGCGCACCGAGTACGACCTCACGTCTCAGGGCGTCGCTGCCGACAACATCGCCCGCAAGTGGGGCCTCTCTCGCCAGCAGCTCGATGAGTTCGCCCTCCAGAGCCAGGAGCGCGCGAAGGCCGCCCGCGATGCCGGAAAGTTTGAGAAGGAGATCACGCCCGTCGAGGTCGAGCACGAGGGCGTGAAGGGCGTCTTCAAGGTCGACGAAGGTATCCGCGAGTCCACGCTCGAGAAGCTCGGCAGCCTCGCGCCGTCGTTCGGTGAGGACGGCCTCCACCACGCCGGGAACTCCAGCCAAATCACCGATGGCGCCTCTGCCGTACTGTTGATGTCCGCCGAGAAGGCGAAGGAGCTTGGCCTCAAGCCGCGTGCGCGCATCGTTGCCCAGGCGGTTGTCGGCTCGGACCCGCACCTCATGCTGACCGGCCCGATCACGGCCACCCCGGCCGTGCTGAAGAAGGCCGGCCTCAAGCTCTCCGACATCGACCGCGTCGAGATCAACGAGGCGTTCGCCGCCGTCGTCCTCGCTTGGCAGAAGGAGACTGGCTACGACCTGGCGAAGACGAACGTCAACGGCGGTGCCATCGCCCTCGGCCACCCGCTCGGCTGCACCGGCGCCCGACTGATGACGACGCTCTTGCACGAGCTGGAGCGCACCGGCGGCCGCTACGGCCACGAGGTCATGTGCTGCGGCGGCGGCATCGGCACCGCCACCATCATCGAGCGCCTCTAGTCAGCTCGCGCTCAACTGATGACGCGACGGCCCCGGAGCACGGCTCCGGGGCCGTGTTCGTATCCCGTGAGTGAGTGTCACGAAACGCTCGGAGGTCGCGCGGCAGGTGTGCGAGGATGGCATGCTCGGCTCGCGTATCTTTGGCGCGAAGCGATGGTCCGTTGACCGCCCGGGACCACGGAGAATGAAAAAGTGCCAAACGAATGTAATCTGTCAACTACAGACTCGCGACGGGTAATAATACGGTCAACTAATCTCTGGAGGCGGGCTCTCTGCCCGGCGTCTGCGTCACGCCCTCGGCCAGCGTGGCGCCCGGACGGCGTGGTGACACAGAGCGGTAGCAGATCGACCCTCGGCCGTCCTAAGATGACGGGAGGCCCGCACAGCGCGGGTTCGGAAAGGACCTTTGATATGCGCAGAGTGGCAGTCGTCGGCGCCGGCATGACGCGCTTCGGCAAGTGGATGGACAAGACCCTCAAAGACCTCGGCCGTGAGGCGGTTGAGGCGGCAATGAAGGAGGCAGGCGTCGACAAGCCTGCGATCGAAGCCGCGATCGTCGGCAACGCCACCGCCGGCCTGATTACCGGTCAGGAGATGATCAAGGCGCAGGTCATCCTTCGCGAGATGGGCTTCGGTGACATCCCGATGATCAACACCGAGAACGCCTGCGCAAGCTCGTCGACGGCGTTCCACCTCGCGTGGATGTACGTCGCCTCCGGCATGTACGACTGCGTCCTCGCCCTCGGGGTCGAGAAGCTCTACCACGAAGACAAGCGGCGCTCATTCCAGGCCATCGGTTCCGCCGTGGATATGACCGCCATCCAGGATCTGCTCAAGGCCACGGCTGCGCGCGGCCGCAAGGAGGGCGACAAGCCCGCGGACGCGGGCGAGGGCGCCGGCGAGAAGCGCTCGATGTTCATGGACTTCTACGCTGCCAGCGCCCGCGAGCACATGAAACGCCACGGGACCACGGCGGTGCAATTCGCCAAGATCGCCGTCAAGAGTCACCAGAATGCATCGCTCAACCCGTACGCGCAGTACCGGGAGACGTACAGCGTCGAGGACATCCTCAACTCGCCGATGGTGGCCGAGCCGCTCACGCGCCTCATGTGTTCGCCAATCGGCGATGGCGCGGCCGCGCTCGTCCTCTGTTCCGAAGAGAAGGCCCGCCAGCTCACGACCAAGCCCGTCTGGGTCACCGCCTCAATCCTCGGGTCGGGCAAGGACCGCGCGCCCGGCGAGCCAGGCGTAACCACCCGGATGGCCAGGAAGGCCTACGAGATGGCCGGCGTCGGCCCCGACGATGTCGACGTCATCGAGCTGCACGATGCATCGGCCCCCGCTGAGCTCATGGAGTACGAGGAGCTGGGGCTCTGCAAGGTTGGCGAAGGCGGCAAGCTGATCGAAGAGGGCACCACCGCCATCCACGGCAGGATTCCCGTGAACCCCAGCGGTGGTCTGCTCTCGAAGGGCCATCCCATCGGTGCTACCGGCTGCGCGCAGCTCACCGAGATCTTCTGGCAGCTCCGCGGCGACGCCGGCGACCGCCAGGTGAAGGGCGGCAACGCGAAGATCGGCCTCACCCAGAACGGCGGCGGCATGATGCGCGGCGAGGCTGCCGCGATGGCAGTTCACATCCTGGAGCGCTGACCATGGCCGTAAATCCGATCCCCGATGGCTACCACACCGTGACGCCATATCTCATCGTCCCCGACGCGCCCGAGTTCATCGACTTCCTCGGGCGCGCGCTCGGTGCAACCGAGCGGATGCGGATGCCTGGCGAAGGGGGTGCGATTATGCACGCGGAGGTGCAAATCGGCGACTCGGTAGTAATGCTTGCCTCGGCCACCGACGCCGCCCGCACGAAAACCGCGATGCTGCACCTCTATGTCCCGGACGTAGATGCCGCCTACCGTCGGGCGCTCGACGCGGGATGCGAGTCGCTCCGCGAGCCTGCCGATCAATCGTACGGTGACCGCAGCGCCGGGTTGAAGGACCGCTGGGGCAACGAGTGGTGGCTCGCGACGCACGTCAAGGACGTCGTTCTATCCTGACGCTTAGGTCATCGTGATGACGGCGCGATTCACCTTCGTCGCTTCGCCCTCGCGCATCCACTCGCTGTTGTTGAACGCTTCGTTGATGTCGTCCAGCTTGAACTTGTGCGACACCACGTCCCCGTGCGGGTATTTGTTCTTCGTCCGGACCAGGAAGTCGAGCGCCTCCGGGATCACCCAAGGGTCGTACATGATCACGCCCTGGATTCGCTTCGAACCCCAAACCAGCTGCGACGGGTCGATCTCCGTCGTCCGCCCGAACGAGATGTTCCCGATCTCGAGGTACGTGCCGCCCTCGCGCAGCATCTGGAGCCCTTCAGGCACCACCGCCGGCACGCCGACGACCTCCACCACGACATCGCCGCCACGGCCGTTCGTCAGCCCTTTCACCTTCGCGATACGATCCATCGGTCCGGGGTTCTCGGTGATATCGATGACCTCGTCCGCGCCAAACTTCTTCGCCAGTGCGAGGCGGCTCGGCACCCCGTCGATAGCGATCACCGCGTCAGCGCCCATCTCCTTCGCCACCGCGATCGCGTTCAGCCCAAGGCCGCCCGCCCCCTGCACGACGACAGTGTCGCCGTAGCGCAGCCCCGCCTTCTGCAATCCGTACGTCACCTGCGACAGCGCGCAGTTGACCGGCGTTGCCATCTCGTCCGTTACCTCGTCCGGCACCTTGAAGACCCAGCCGCCAGGCTTGACGTAGTAGTACTCGCCGTAGGCGCCGCTGAACCGGCTGATTGTCGGTCCCATCGTGGCCAGCTTCGCTGGGCAGGTAGCGAACTCCCCCTTGTTGCACTGGTAACAACGGTTGCAAGGGTAGAAGTACGCGTAGGCGACGCGGTCGCCCTCCTTCAACGGTCTTCCCAGCGAATCCGTCTTGATGTTGGAGCCCAGCGCGTGCACGCGCCCCGTCATCTCGTGGCCCGCCACCGAACCGGCCATCGCGGCGAACAGCGGCGAGTCGCCACGCCAGATGTGAAGGTCGGAGCCGCAGATCCCACCCATCGACACCTTGACCATGATCCCGTCCGGCTCCGGCGCCGGTACGTCGAACTCCTGGATCTCGTAGCCCTTGCCTGGGCCGAGCAGCACCGCAGCCTTACCAGTCGTCATGTTGTGTCAACCTTCCTTCCCCGTTCAGCGCTCTCCGTCAGGCCGAGTTATTCTTGGCGGCGTTCGGTTCAGTGTCAACGCGGCGGGTGATCCTTCATGAACTCCCATCTCGCTTGACCCCGCACGTGCCTCGTGTTACTCGTGATGGCGGTCACGAACGGCCTCATGTCCGTATCGCACCTTCAGTCAGGAGTGAAACCGCGCCGGTCTCTTGCGCGCGCTCGGCTATGACCTCCTTCCAGCGGCTGCTCCTGATCACCATCGTGGCCACGTTCGTCCTGGTGGTGGTCGGCGGCACGGTACGCGCCACTGGTTCTGGTTTGGGATGCCCCGACTGGCCAACCTGCCACGGCAAGTTCGTCCCCTCCGCGGACGAGCACACGCTCATCGAATTCTCCCACAGGACCGCCGCGTTCGTGGTTGGACTCCTCTTCCTCGGCGTGACCTTCTTTACGTTCAAAACCGAGCGTAAGCATCCGCTCGTTTTCTGGCTTGCATTTGCCGCCGGCGTCCTCCTGCTTGCGCAGATCATCCTCGGCGGCGTGACAGTCAAGAAGGAGCTTCCCGCCGGCATCGTCGCTACGCACTTGGCGACTGCTATGGCGTTCATGGGAGTGATGATCGTGACATTGACGATCTCGTTGATGCGCGAACGGGGGGTGCGGGCCCTGCCGCTGACGTCGGAGACCGCGTTCGGCCGCCTCGCGATGTTGAGCGCGGGTGCCGCCTTTGCGACTCTCGTGCTCGGGTCCTACATCAGCGGCACGGACGCATCGCTTGCGTGCCACGGCTGGCCCCTTTGCAACGGGAGCGTGCTGCCAGGCGGAGGCAGCGCCGTCGGGCTGCACATGCTCCACCGCTTGCTCGCCGGGTTGCTCGGGATACTGCTGCTGGCGCTGATCTACGTGGCCTTCGAGGAGCGCCGCCGGCAACCGGCGCTGATCGCGCTCACCGTCTTCGCCGGGATGGCGTTTATCGCGCAAGCCCTCCTGGGTGCCGCGAACATCTGGACCGATCTCGCGGCGGGGGTCGTCGTTGCGCATCTTTCGCTCGCGGCGCTTCTGTGGTGCGCAACGGTGCTCACGAGTGCGTTGGCGTTCTACCTCCCGGGCCGCGATGTCGAATCCGGCGCCGACGAACGCGCCGGTCAGGAACGGATGGCCCAATGGGTGCGATAAGTTCGGCCGTTCGTCGCCCCGCGCTCTCCTGGCGTGAGCTTGCGTCGGCCTACCTCGCGCTCACAAAACCGCGCATCATATCGCTCCTGCTCATCACCACGATCCCGACGATGGTCCTCGCCGCGCAGGGGGTGCCGTCGCTCTGGCTGATGGCAGCTACTGTGATCGGCGGCTCTCTCGCCGCCGGTGGGGCGAACGCGATCAACTGCTATATCGATCGCGACATCGACCAGATCATGCATCGTACGCAAGGAAGGCCGTTGCCGCTCGGTCGTCTGGAGCCGGCGAGCGCGCTGATCTTCGCCGTCGGGCTCGAGGTTGCCGCATTCGCGCTGCTGGCGCTTTCGTCGAACGTGCTCGCGGCCTTGCTGGCACTGAGCGCTACGCTGTTCTACGTCTTCGTCTACACAATGTGGCTGAAGCGTACGACGGCCCAGAACATCGTCATCGGTGGCGCAGCCGGTGCTGTGCCCCCGCTCGTCGCCTGGGCCGCGGTGACGGGGAGCGTCGGCCTGCCGGCCGTGATCCTCTTTGGCGTGATCTTTGTCTGGACGCCGCCTCATTTCTGGTCGCTTTCCATCAAGTATCGCGACGATTACGCCCGCGCGGGCGTCCCCATGCTCCCGGTTGTTGCGAGTATGGCTTCAACGAAGCGGCAGATCTTGGTTTACGCCGCATTGCTCGTGCCCATGTCGCTTTCACTGCTGGTCACGGGTACCGTGGGCTGGATCTACGGGGCGAGCGCGGTCGTGCTTGGCGCGGCATTCGTGCGGGAGGCTTGGATGCTGCAGTCGAGCGAAGAACCGGGAGCGGCGATGGGTGTGTTCCGGGTCTCGATCTACTACCTCGCCTTCCTCTTCATCGCCGTTGCGCTCGACCAACTCATCCTCAGATAACGCCTGCCTCAGATTCGGCCGCACGCGCCGTTCGTTGGTCGCGTCAATTGTGGGAAAAGTCACGAACCCTTGACCGTACGCGATGCGGCGGGAATAATTCGCCGTCGGCGACTTGAACCGAGGGAGTCCGCATGCTGCGTCCCGGGCACCGCGCCAGCCGAGCTCTCGTGGCCGACGCCAGTTGTCGACCCGTGGTGTGCGCGCCGGAGGTTCTCTAGCGTGCGCGATCGCCGTCTGCCGCGCCTTCTGGCCGTTCTCTCTCTCATCGGCTTGGCCGTAATGCTTTCGAGCTGCGGCGTGTTCTCGAGCCCGCAAAACACGTTCGCCCCTGCCGGCACTGTGGCCAAGGACCAGAAGAATCTCTTCCTCTTTGTGATGTGGCCGGCGCTCCTCATCCTCGTGCTGGTAGAGGGGATGCTCTTGTTCATCCTCATCCGCTTCCGGCGCAAGAAGGGCGACCCCGGTCTGCCGCCGCAGACGCACGGAAACAACGCGCTGGAGATCGGCTGGACCATCGCGCCGGTTCTGCTCCTCGCGTTCTTCGTTCCGCCGACCATCTCGGGTATCGTGCATCTGGGCAAGACGCCGAAGGACGCCATGACGGTCAACGTCGTCGGGCACCAGTGGTTCTGGGAGTTTGATTACCCAAATCCGAACGGCGGGTCGCCGATTCAGATCCTGGCGAACGACCCGGATGGAGTCTACGCCCACATTCCCGTCAATCGTGACATCGAATTCAAGCTCCAGTCGGCTGACGTCATCCACAGCTTCTGGATGCCCAAGTTGGGAGGAAAGACGGACGTTATTCCGGGACGCGACAACCACATGTGGCTGAAGGCAACGCAGACGGGTACGTTCCACGGCCAGTGCGCTGAATTCTGCGGACTTGACCATGCGACCATGCGCTTCACATTCGTGGTCGAGTCACAGCAAGACTATGACGCTTGGCTCCAGCAGCAAGCGAGCGCGCAGCGCGGCGGTACACCCGCAACACTGGCGCTACACGGAGTGCAGTAGCTATGGCAGGCGCAACCTACACACCGCGACGCGTGACCATGGGCCAGGCGATGCGCGAGATCCGCGACGACGCTGCGACCTATAAGGGCATCTGGAGCTGGATCGCGACCGTCGACCACAAGCGCATCGGCATCATGTACGGTGTGACGGCCTTCTTCTTCTTCCTGGTAGGTGGGCTCGAGGCGCTGCTCATCCGCATTCAACTCGCCACGCCAAACGAGCAATTCCTCAACCCCGATCGATACAACCGCATCTTTACCATGCACGGGACCACGATGGTCTTCCTGGTTGTCATGCCGCTGAGCGCGGCGTTCTTCAACCTGCTTGTGCCGCTCATGATCGGTGCGCGGGATGTGGCGTTTCCGCGCCTGAATGCTTTCAGCTACTGGCTCTTCCTCTTTGGCGGGATCTTCCTCAACGTGAGCTTCTTTACCGGGGGGAACATTCTCAAAGGCGACCTTGGTGCCCCGGAAGGTGGCTGGTTTGGTTACGCGCCGTTGACGTTGACGCGGTTCAGCCCTGACAACGGCATCGATTACTGGATGCTGGGACTCCAGATCCTTGGCGTCGCGTCCCTCGCCGGCGGCTTCAATTTCATCGTCACAATCCTGAACATGCGGGCGCCAGGCATGACCCTCTTCCGGATGCCGGTCTTCATCTGGATGACGCTCGTCACGTCGTTCCTGATCATTTTCGCGATGCCCGTTATCGCGGTCGCCCTGTTCGAGCTGTCATTTGACCGGCTGTTCGGCGCGAACTTCTTCAACGCCGCCGCGGGTGGCACGCCCCTGCTATGGCAGCACATGTTCTGGTTGTTTGGTCACCCGGAGGTGTACATCCTCATCTTGCCTGCGATGGGGATCGTGTCCGAGGTACTACCGACGTTCGCGCGAAAACCGCTGTTTGGCTACCCATTCGTCGTGTTCTCAGGAGTCGCGATCGGCTTCATGAGTTGGGGAGTCTGGGCGCATCACATGTACACGACGGGCCTCGGGTCGGTGGCGAACTCCGCATTCGGCGTCTCCACCATTCTCATTGCCGTGCCGACGGGCGTGAAGATCTTCAACTGGCTCGCGACGCTCTACGGCGGATCGATCAGCTTCAAGACGCCGCTGTACTTCGCCGTCGGCTTCATCGCCATGTTCACGATTGGCGGCCTCACCGGCGTAACGCACTCAATCGTGCCGTCCGACTATCAGCAGCAAGACACGTACTACATCGTCGCGCACTTCCATCAGGTCCTGTTTGGCGGCGCCATCTTTGGGCTGTTCGCTGGCGCCTACTATTGGTTCCCCAAGTTCACCGGCCGCATGCTGAACGAGCCCCTGGGGAAGTTGCACTTCTGGACGATGTTGATTGGCTTCAACCTCACGTTTGAGCCGATGATGGTGCTCGGCATCATGGGCATGCCGCGCCGGATCCAGACCTACGACGCTGGGTACGGCTGGGGTTTCTGGAACATGATGGCGACAGTCGGCGCGTTCTTGATCGCTTTCTCGATCCTGGTCTTCATCGTGAACGTGATCCGAAGCCTCCGCAGCGGCGAGATCGCCGGGGACGACCCGTGGGATGCGCGCACGCTTGAGTGGACGATCCCATCTCCGCCGCCGCCTTACAACTTCGCGCAGATTCCGCAAGTGCATGCGCTTGATGATTTCTGGCACCGGAAGTACGCAGAGGATCCGACGGGCGTGCCGGTCCCTGTTCCAGCCGGTGCGTCGGACCACAGTGATGACGGCCACGGGGAAGGAGGCGGGCACGGCATCCACCTGCCGTCGCCGTCGTACTTCCCGTTGCTGTCGGCGGTAGGAATCCCGCTCATCGCATTCGGGCTCATTTACGATGTCGGCATCGTCGCGGTGGGCGCCGTTGTGACGATCGTCGGCCTGTACGGCTGGGCGCTCGAGCCGGCCACCGCGGAGTAGCGTTCGGGGAGGAGAATCGTCTTGGCGCACGCGTCGACGGCAGGGCATCTGGAAACCAGCACCGGCCTTGACAACCGGAAGCTGCTCATGTGGCTCTTCCTCGGCTCGGAGTGCCTGTTCTTCGGCTCGTTCATCTCCGCGTACCTGCTTTACCGCGATCGGAGCGTCGTGGGGCCCTATCCGAAGGACCTCTACGACATCCCGTTTACCTCGGTGAGCACCTTCGTCCTGCTGATGAGCAGTCTCAGCATGGTACTGGCGCTCGCGGCCATCCAGCGCGGCGACTTGCGACAGATGCGAGTGTGGCTCTTGGCGACCTCATTCCTTGGCATCGTCTTCTTGTCTGGTCAGGCCTTTGAGTTCACGGAGTTTTACCGAGAGGGTTTGACGCTCCATCAGAACATGTTCGGGACCACGTTCTTTGTCCTCACCGGCTTCCACGGCGCCCATGTCACCGTCGGTGTGCTCATCCTCATGTCGTTATGGGCCGGGTCGCTACGAGGCCATATCACGGAGGAGAGCTCGCTCAATGTTGAGCTGGCCGGCCTGTACTGGCACTTCGTCGACGTTGTCTGGATTGTAATCTTCACGCTTGTGTACCTTGTCGGGTAGGAGAGCGTCTGGGTGTTCTTTGACGACCCATCTTTGCTTGTGGGGATACCCCTACTCGTGGTCGGCGCTGCGGGCGTCGTTGTAGCAATCGGTGCGATGTTCGCCTACTGGCTGAGACCGTACTAGGAGATCAGGATGCACGACTTCTTCAACGACCCGGCGCTGCTGGTTGGGCTTCCCCTGCTGGTCCTGGGGCTGATCGGCGGCGGGATAGCCGCGATGTCGTTGCTGGTGCCCGCATCGCAGCCCGCAGGCACGGCGCCAGTGCACCGTGGTCATCCCGGGCCGATGGAGTACGTCCAGGTAGGCCTCGTGCTGGCTGTCATCACCTGTATCGAAGTCGCCATCTACTACGTAGACATGCCTCGCAAACCGTTCATCACCGCACTGATCCTGCTCTCCGCCGCAAAGTTCGCACTCGTCGTGTTGTTCTTCATGCACCTGAAGTTCGATAGCCGACTGTTCAGCACGGCGTTCGTCGCGGGTTTTGCACTCGCATTCTCGATCTTCGCCGTCGTGCTCACGACGCTCGGCGGTAACATCGTCTGACCCTCCGTCACCCTCCTCCGGGCTCGTGTTCGATCCGGCCTTGCCTATTGGGCGGACATCCGATGCATTTGGCCGGCAATGCGGCGCCAAGTAGACGAAGCCGAGTCCATCGAATGCACCCAACTCAAGGCCGGAGGGAACGCAGCTCCCATCACCAAGCTTCGCAAAAGGCAGAAGGACCGCTCAATCTTGAGCGGTCCTTCGACCTGAGAGTCGACTCGGCTACTTGACGATGAGCGTTCCGAACATCTGTGTCGGGTGGAAGTCACACCGGTACTTGTACGTGCCCGGCGCGAGGTTCAACGTGATGCTCCCAGTCTGCCCACCGGTGATGAGGGCTGGATCTGAGCAGGGGTCAGTACCGCCCACCTTGCAGATGCTTGAGTCGTAGTCTCCGCTCGCGCTGGATATGTGCATGTTGTGACTCGCCGCGCCCGTGTTCGTGAGATCGATGGTCGTCTGGCCGCTGCTCACGGTGATGGTGGGGTTCTTCGCTCCGGTGGAGTCCTCGAACTGGAAATCGGCCATGTCGATGACCTGGTTCCCCGTGGGTGTACCTGACGCAGGAGTGGGAGATTCGACTGACTTCACCTCGGCATGCTGATTGTCATACACCGCCGCTGCCGTACCTGCGATCGCGAGCGCGCCCAGCACGACGACAAACACCCCCATGATCTGCCAGCGCGGCACTGCGGGGTGAGACGCGAAGTACCAAGACACGCCCAGCACGCCAAGCGCGATCCCGGCGGCGAGTGGGGTGGCCCACGAACCGGGAAGCGTCAGGTAGATGCGGGAGAGGCCGTAGATGACGAGAAGCGCGAATGTAAGCACTCCCAACGGAATCGCCAACGGTAGCACAAGGCGGTCGTATACCTTCGTCGGTGATACGCCTGATGTGGTCTCCTCGGACTGCATGCGGTGTACTTGAAGGCCATCGGAGGTCAGGAGGTCTTCGTGCCGCCGGAAGATGGACTCCGCGTTCGGCTCGTTCGCGGAGTAATCGGCCAAAGCGTTGTTGTTTGCCCAGCGTGTCTCAACCACGACCAAGACATCGCCTTCGGGGTTCGCCGAGCGTGTGACGCTCATCCCCCGCGACCCGCGCGTTCCCGCAACGAAATCGCGGTGCCCTTCGAGCTCCGACATCAAGCCACCCGGCTCGAGCGACTTATCGAATTTCGTCGCGGCCACTCGGGCCATGACCGTTTGTACGTATTCCATGCTCACCTGACCTGAATGCCCTCGCTCGACGGAGTTGGGCCCAAGTCGTGGGGCCCAAAGCCAGCCTATGTTATCCAGCCGGCTCTCTAAGCACTAGGGCACGGCCGCCCTTCGCAGCTTCGGAATCTTCTCACCGGGGCGTGGCGGACGGCGCCGGCACTGGCGAAGCGATGGCCTGTTGGAGCACGTCCTCTACCTCACCGAAGCCCATGATTCCCTCGAACTTCCCGGCGATCCGTCCGTCGCGCCCGACCACGAAGACCCACGGCTCGCTCCTGAGCTGCCACTCCTGTGTCGCCCTCACTGGCTGCTGCACATTTGATTGGCGGAGGGGTCCGAGTTCGTACGGCTCGATGTGGATAAAGATTGCCTCATCTTTGTACTTCGAATAGAGCGGATCCATGACAGTGTCCATGACTGGCGCGCAGGTGCGCGTCTGACAGTAAGCGGGAGTTGCAAACGCGATGACCAACGGCTTGCCCGTTTTCAGCGCATCGGCGACCGTGATCGTGTGCATCGCGGTGCGGGGCGGGTAGGACGAGTCGATATCTTCGATGCTTGCCGCGGTAGCAAGCGTTTGTTGCACGCTGGCCGGCGCCGGATCGCCGACCTCGGGCTCGACGGAGCGCACGAGGACAGTGAATCGATACGGGATTGGTTTGAGTGACGTACCGCCTCGCGTGACCATCACCTGCACGCCCCAATCGCCCGGGCGGTCGAACGTCGCGTGTGTGACGTAGACTCCCGACTCCCCACTCGTGGTCTCCTTGTTACCAAGCTGTGAGTCAACGTATGCCAGCGTCACGGGCACGAAGTTGGCGTCAGACTCGGACTGAAGGACGGGGGTCGCGCCGTTGAGGTCGAAGAAGCGAACATGCACATGGGCGTCGAGCACGAGGTTGTCGTCCTTGTCCGTGAGCGTGAAGGAGACGCGGTTGTCTCCGACTGCGAGCGACGTGTTGTTTATGGCTGGACACACTTCGCAGTCGCCGAGGGTCACAACCGTTGGGAACGAGACAGCCGACGGGCCCGACGAGGCGCTTCCGCACGACGCGAGCGTCGACGCGATGAGCGAGAGCGCCACCAGCGCGAGACCTAATCTCATCTGTCGGGACTCACGCTCCGGCCAGTGCCCGCGAAGAACGCGGCGGCACCGAGCAGCGTAAGTACGGCGAAGTCGATAGGCAGCCCGAAGTAGCCGCCCGAACCGTCGGCGTAGAGGGCAAGGTGCATCATGTCGACCCCGTACGACAGGGGATTCGCACGACCCATTATCTTGAGCCACTCGGGGAGGTTCGTGAGAGGGAAGAATGCGCCCGAGAAGAAGAGCGCCGGGAACAACACGAGGTTCATGACGAGGTGGAACCCCTGCATCGAGCCGATCTTCGACGCGAGGAGTTGGCCCAGGCCCGATAGGAAGAAATTGATGACCGCAATTGAGAAGACGGCGAGGGCGAGGCTGGGCAGGACGCCGTATTGCCAATTGAAGTGGATTGCCGGGATGAGTGACGCCACGCCTAGCACGAGTAGCGCCTGCGCCGCGCCGATGACGACGGAGCTGAGCGTCTTGCCAAGGAGCACGACGCGCGTCGAGTGCGGCGATGCCAGTAACACCTTCAAGATGCCGGAGTCCCGGTCCTGGTAATAGGACGCGCTGGAGAAGGTCGATGAGAAGAGCGCGGTCATGACGATCATGCCAGGTGTCAGGAACGTCACGTAATCCTTGATCTTCTTCGGATCGAGGCCGTCTGAAACACCCGTGCCCAAGATCGCGAGGAGCATCAGCGGAAACACTACCGATGAGTAGAGCTGCGACCGCGAACGGAGGAACGCTCGCAGATCGCGGGCGAGCAAGGCGAGGACGGCGTCGATCTGACTCACGGCGTTCCCTCCGCCTCTGCCTCGGGCTGGGGCGCGATGCCCTTCCCGACGAGTTGAAAATAGACATCCTCGAGCGTCGACTCTTCGATCTGGACGCCGCGGATGAGATCCCCCGACTGCTGAAAGATACGTGTCAGGAACGGGCTGGCTGCATCGACCGTCACGTGCGTAGTGCGGCCCGCGACGCGGACATGGCCGACGTCGCTCCACGTCTGCATGATGGCGATTTCTGCTACCGGATCGTGATTCCATTCGATGCGGACGGCGTCGCGCCGGAGGTCGCGCTTGAGCTCAGGCGGGCTGCCCTGAGCGACGAGCTGCCCGTCGCTGAGCAGCGCGACGGTGCCGCAGAAACGTTCGGCCTCATGGACGTCGTTTGTCGCGATCAGCAGCGTGCAGCCATCTGAATTGGCCTCCAGCAGGTGTTGCCACAAGCGCTGGCGAGAGTCCGGGTCGAGCGCGAGGGTGGGTTCGTCGAGCAGGATCAGCTCGGGACCGGGAAGCAGTGTGCGGGCGAGCTCCAGGCGGCGTTTCATGCCGCCGGACAGCGTCGCCGTAGCGGCAGAGGCGCGGTCGGTGAGGCCCACACGTTCGAGCAAGCGGTCCGTCTCCCCGGTGGTGGCGGCGCGGGAGAGGCCGAACATACGGGCCTGGAGGTGCATGGTCTCGCGGACGGTCATGACGGGATCGAGCGAGGGCTCCTGGAAGACGATGCCGACGCGGGCGCGGAGACGATTGCTGAGGGACTGGCCCAGAACGCGCACGTCTCCGCCGGACGCCAAACGGCGCCCGATCAGCACGCCGAGCAAGGTGCTCTTGCCAGAGCCGTTCGGGCCGAGGAGGCCGAAGATCGAGCCGGCCGGCACGGTCAGCGAGAGTCCGGCGAGGGCGAGGCGGTCGCCGTAGGAGTAGCGAAGGTTGTCGATCTCGACAGCCGCCGGCACGGGGGCGGCGGGCGGACGCGCTGCGGTGGCGGGCTTGGTCGATAGGTTCAAGATTGAGCCGGCTGAATCGCCGGCAGTCAGCATAACAAGGGGTGCGGCGGGGGAGAACCTGGGATTGCGGGCTGCCAATACTGGTTAGTGTATGATGGACACTAAGTATCGAGAGGAGTGGCTCTTGAGGACGCTGCGAGTGGCCCTGGCGCAGATGAATACGACGGTCGGGGACCTGCCTGGGAACACGGCGAAGATCATCGAGTGGACGGGCAAGGCGCGGGCGCTGGGGGCGGATCTCGTCGCGTTTCCAGAGCTGTGTGTCACGGGCTATCCGCCGGAGGATCTGGTGCTGCGGCGATCGTTCATCGGGGGCAACCTGGCGGCGCTGGACGAGATCGCGCGCGCCACGACCGGGATCACGTCGATCGTCGGGTTTGTAGATGCGAACGACGACATCTACAACGCGGCGGCCATCATCAGCGACGGGAAGCTGGTGCACCGCTACCACAAGCAGTTCCTGCCCAACTACGGCGTCTTCGACGAGGATCGGTACTTCCAGCGCGGGTACGAGTCGCCGGTGTTTGTCATCGCGGGGGTGGACGTTGGCGTCAACATCTGCGAGGACATCTGGTACACGGAGGGGCCGACGCGCGAGCAGGCGCATGCCGGCGCAGAGGTCATCGTCAACATCAACGGGTCGCCGTACAGCCGGGCGAAGGGGAGCTTCCGCGAGGGGATGATCTCGACGCGGGCGAACGACAACGGCGTGGTTGTGTGCTACGTGAACGCCGTCGGTGGGCAGGACGAGCTGGTGTTCGACGGCCACAGCGTGGTGTTCGACGAGACGGGGCGGCTGGTGGCGCGGGCGGCGCAGTTCCGCGAGGAGCTGCTGGTGTATGACATCGACGTGGAAGGGGTGCTGCAGACGCGGCTGCACGATCCGCGGCACCGCAAGGAGCGGCTGGCGGCACACCGCGCCGGAACGCAGAACAAGATCGTTGTGAGCGAGGGGCCGCGCGAACGCGGGGCGCACACTTCCGAGAAACCGGCGATCTCGCCGGCGATGGCGCCGCTGCTGGACCCGGTGGCTGAGGTGTACGAGGCGCTGGTGCTCGGGGTGCACGATTACATCTCCAAGACGGGGTTCGAGACCGTGTTGATCGGGCTTTCGGGCGGGGTCGATTCTTCGCTGGTGGCGGCGATCGCCGTGGACGCGCTGGGACCGGAGCACGTGATCGGTGTGTCGATGCCGTCGCGGTTCAGCTCCGAGGGGAGCAAGACGGACGCGCAAGCGCTGGCGGAGCGGCTGGGGATCCGACTGCTGACGATCCCGATCGAAGGGGCGTTCGCGGCTTCGCTGGAGATGCTTTCGGACGCGTTCAAGGATACGCAGTTTGGCCTGGCGGAGGAGAACCTGCAGGCGCGCATCCGGGGGAACATCCTGATGTCGCTGAGCAACAAGTTCGGGTGGCTTGTGCTGACGACGGGGAACAAGAGCGAGATGGCGACGGGGTACTCGACGCTGTACGGGGACATGGCGGGCGGGTTCGCGGTGATCAAGGACGTGCCGAAGACGCTGGTGTGGGAGCTGGCGCGGCACTGCAACCACGCGGCCGGGCGGGAGGTGATCCCGCAGGCGGTGATCGACAAGCCACCGAGCGCCGAGTTGCGGGCGGAGCAGCTGGACACGGACAGCCTGCCGCCGTACGAGGTGCTGGACCCGATCCTGCAGGCGTACGTGGAGGATGACCGGAGCGTGAGCGAGATCGTGGCTGCGGGGTACGACGAGGCGCTGGTGCAGCGCATCGTGCGGATGGTGGACCGGAACGAGTACAAGCGGCGGCAGGCGCCGCCGGGGGTGAAGATCACGCCGCGGGCGTTCGGGCGGGACCGGCGGCTGCCGATCGCGAACCGGTATCGGCCGCGCTGAGCGCCGCTTCGCTGCGCTGCCGTCAGTGTCGCAGTTGTCAATGGGTCAGTCCTGACCTCGCCGGGGGGCGCAGGCATGGCCGCGCGTATGGCGGGGCCGACGCAATGTCGCGACGCGAAAGTCCCACTTATCGCTTTGATCAGGGTGAAGCTGGATGCGCGCGTTATGGCGAGCGGGAAGCTGGGCGGGGTTGCCGGGGGCAGGTTGTAGGGGGACGGGTGGTGGGCGCGGTGGTGGAACATGAGGCGATGGTACGTCGGGGCGGGGTGATCTCTTAGCGTTTCGTGTCACTGGTGCGGCGGTCGTCAGTCGTCGGTCGTCGGAGCAAGCTTGGCAGCGGGTCAGCCGTGAGCGGTGACGCGGATTGAGTATTCGCAACCATCACGTTGAGTAGCCGAGGCGCCGGACGGGGGCCGTATGATCGAGCTCGACCGGTCGTGTGAGGACGTCCGCGTGGAGGTGGCATGCAACACGCAGTGCGCGCGCTGATGATTTGCGCGGTAGCGGCGACGATGGCCGTGGTGGCGGGATGCGGCGGCGGGGGCAATGACGACGCATCGAAATTCGCGCCGGCAAGCGGGGCCAGCGATTCGCCGGCCGGCGACGATGGCGGGTCGTCCGGGGCCACAGAGCCCTCGGGCAGCAACGCGGCGCCGACGTCCGACGCCGCAGCGCGACCTCCAGGCGACGTGTCCGTTTCGGCCGGCGCGGGCGAGGCGGTGGTGGAGGCGGACGGGGACACGCTGACGTACGAGTCCAGCGGCTCGATCTACTACACGTGCGACGTGGGGAGCGACCGCATCCAGGTGAACTACCAGACCGCGTCTGGCCACGATCTGCTGATCCGGGCGTCCTATCGGGAGGGCGCATGGGGCGGTACGATCACGTTCAGCCCGGGCGGCGGCGAGAACGTCCGCTACTCGGCCACGCTGGCCAAGGACGGCGAGCTTGTCGCCGGGGACGGGGTGCTGCGCTACACGGGCAACACGACGTTCACGGTGATCGGGCAGGACCTGGAGACGGCGCGCGACGTGGCCGCGACGATCGAGGTGAACTGCGGGAGCGGCGGGGAGGACGCAACGGCCGAGATCGACGGGCAGACGTTCACGTTCCCGGCGAGCGGCGCGCAGAGCTTCGACTGTGAAGTCTCCGCCGACGCGTTTTCGGTGACCATCAACCGCCTCGCTGTGGACGGCCTGCAGCTTTCGCTGGAGGCGCGGCAGGACGCGGGGGCGGGGGGCTGGCTTGGCAACGTGACCGTGATCTCCGGTGACGACACGTACACCTCGACGCTGTCCGCCGACGGCGAGGGGTTGGAGGTGAGCGGCTCGACGATCACGTACTCGGGGACGTTCAAGCACAACACGAAGACCAACCGCTCGCTGAACGAAGAGGTCGAGGGGAGCGCGATGGTCACCTGTCCGTAGGCCCGCACGAGGCGCGCAGCCGGACGAGCCGCGCACCGGTTGACACTGGTGTTACGATCGTCCTGGAGCCGCGTGCCGCTTAAAGCGGCGGCCAGCGCGGCACGGCGGAGCGATCAAGTCTCACTCACCGGTGAGCGCTCCGCCGTTTCGTTGTCCACGAATCGCAGATGGAGGTGCCGTCATGGCTGAAAGCGTCTACAAGATCATCGAACTCGTCGGGACCAGCACGGAGTCGTGGGAGGCGGCCGCGCGCGCGGCCGTCGAACGGGCCAGCAGCTCGCTGCGCGACCTCCGCGTCGCTGAAGTCGAGAAGCTCGACATGGCGGTCGAGAACAACAAGGTGGCCCTCTTCCGCGCCAAGGTGAAGTTGTCCTTCAAGTACGAAGAGTAGAACCGGCACCCGAGTAGCCGTCTGACCGACCGGCATGCCGAGCCGTTCAGTATGCCCGCGCTCGGCGACGCGGAACGCGGTCGAGGATCTGCGACCCGCTCCCAGGATAAGGCATCTCACGATGGGGACATCGTGCTGTCGCACTCACGCGCGATGTTGGTTGTGGAGCGTCCCGAAGCCGACGCAGGTGAACGTGTGGTGCGTGAGGCGGGCGTCGAGCACGAGGTGAGGCCCCCGGCCTCGCAGGGGGGAGGGGGAGACGTTGGCCGGAGACGACGCGGATGGGCTCAGATGATTCCCGGCGGGGGAGCGATCATCTCTCCATGCGTGACGCGCTTCCTGGGCTATCGCGGGTGGGGTTCGCCTGACAGGAAGCGGCGGGGGACTTCGCGCATCATCTGGTCGATCGTCGCCTGGGGTACGCCTTCGGCCTTCAGGGCGGGGAGGGCGGTGTTGGTGACGAAGAGGTAGCGGGTTGGTTCGTCCGTAGTTTGGGGGCGGGTGGAGGAGGCGGAGACGGGGGCGGGGGCGTAGTCGTGGCCGAGCATGAGGCGGTGCGCCCAGCCGCGGTCGACGAGGGCTTTGACCGTGGCGTTTCGCTGGCGCCAGTCGGGGCGGCCCTCCGCGCCGGGGTAGCGATCCATGGAGAGGTAGACGCCCTCGCGCAGGAGCGACTCGAGGTAGTCGACGTCGGTGGTGTCGGCGCTGTGGCCGATGCAGACGCGGTCCATGGGCGCGCCTTCCTCCTGGAAGACCTGGACCTGGCGCGTGCCGACGCGGGCGGGCGCCCAGTGGTGGGTGCTGATGGGGCAGCCGGTGCGCTTCGACGCGCGCGCGGCGCCGCGCAGGACGCGCTCCGCCTCGGGCGTGACGCCTTCGGCGTCGTTGGCGACCTTGATGACGCCGGCCTTGATGCCGGTATTGCCGATGCCGACCTCGATCTCGCGGACGAAGATGTCGGCGATCTTGTCGATGTCGCGGGCCCAGAAGGAGCGCGGGACGTCGCGCCAGATGCCGGTGGCGACGATGACGTTCATGCCGGAGGCCTCGGCGACGTCGCGGACGAACTCGACGTCGCGGCCGAGGTCCGGGGTGGTGAGGTCGATCATGGAGTCGACGCCGCCGGCCTTCGCCTCGCGGAGCTCGCGGACGGCCTTCTCGCGGGTGGCGGGGAGGTCGAAGAGCCAGGGGTAGTGGTAGTTCTCGGCGCCCATGATGACGAAGACGTGCTCGTGGCTGAGGGTGACGCCGAGGCGGTCGGCGGCGATGGGGCCGAGGACGGTCTGGATGGTGGGCATGGGGGGAGTGTAGTCAGGTTGCCGGGCGGGCGGCTAGTCAGCCTTGCCAGCCGTTAGCAACGGCAGCCAGCAGGCTAGGGCCGTGCGTGCGGCGGTGCCTCTCCGGGCGCAAGCCTGGCACGCGCGGCCTCCATCTCGCGAGATGTGATGGTGTTGGCATAAGCACGAGTGGTGGGGAACTACGGAGCGATTGGGCGGGGGTTCCGGAGTTCTTGGGTAGCCGGTTATCCCGCGACCGATACGGATGCAAGGGAAGTGCTGGGGCGCGCCTGACCACGCGGCATCGACCCGGCGAGCGCGCCTGCCTCGTGGTGGCGGGTGCCCGAGGTGAGGCTACGTGCCCGCGAGAAGCGGCGGTCGAGAGCGGAGCTCAAGGCGGGGCCATGGCGGGCGAGGGTCCAGAAAATCCAGCCAATGAGTTGGCTCCTTGGGCCAATCGAACTCGGTCATCTCCCACTTCAGCGTTGTATCCCTTGGCATCTTCGACATCGACCCGTACACGTCTGAGCCGGGAGTGAAGCCAGGCAGGTGGATAACGCGCTCGCCGAACTGGACCGCCACTATGTCCAACTGATGGCGTGGATCCTGTGTGCGCCCAATCCTGTTTTCCTGCTTTGCGTCCCTGAGGGCGCCGAACACATCCGGGAGGAGAGAGGCTGCCGGGTTCTGAATCTGGCGCCTGACGATGTCCAGCTCGGGTTGGAGAATGTACGAATATCCGAAAGTCGCGAAGGCGACGACGTAAGCTGAGCGAAGCCACCCGATATACGCGAGGCGGCTGTCGTGGTTCAGCGGCACGTGCAGTGTGAGCTCGCCGCCCGAGCGGGTGACGCGATCGAGCGCATGAGCCATCGCGTCACTGACGTGCGGGGAGTTGTGCCGCCGAAAATTGGCCGTGTTGATGACCTTCGCCCGCCCGCCTTCGGTGGTGACACTCAGTTCAACCTTGGCGGACACGCTGCCGATGGATAACGTCGCAGGAAGCGGTCTGTCCGCCCAACCGCTCTGGAAATTCGCTTGCCTAGCTACGTGTTTGTCGAGCCTGAACCCCGACGTGTGGTTGCAATCGGGGCAGGTGAGTGCCACTTTCCGGCCGCCGACGCAGCGGGGTGGGGCATCTTCGAGGGTCATGCGGTTCAGATCGGCACGATGGAATCCCCTGATGCAAATGGGGCAGACGTAACGGTTGCGCAACCCAATAGAGTCGGCGTTGGCCCGCCCGATTTGCTGGAGCGCCTCAATACCCCGTTCAAACCAGGTAGTGCTTTTTGCGGTGCGCATACGCCGAATGATAGCACAAATGAGCGGATCGACGCCCCAGGACGCGAAATGCGCCCCGGGGCGTCAGCTCGACTCTACCCAGGTTTCGGGTGGAATTGCCTCGTCACCGATATTCCAGACGGCCTTGCCGCTGATGTCCTGGCGGGTTAAGGGAAAGCGGTGCAATTCGTGTGCCCATCCGGCACCGCAGGGAAAACGGAGTTCAAGGCCTAGCTCGTCGGTCGCTAGGAGTGCGTCATCGAGCGGAACGGCCGCGAGATCGAATTGATTGGCGAGGCGCGTGCGGGTGAGGTCGGCGCCCGCCACCTGCCTCCAAGGCATCTGGAACCGCGGTCCGCGAAAGCGCCACGCGAGTACCGCTACGGGGTCACCACGAAGTTGGCTCGCGCCGAATTCGGGCTTAAAGGCCCGCTCGAGACGGGTGAGGCCCGCCAACTGCAAAGCGAAGGTGGGGATTTCTTCGGCGCTGGTCCGGGCGGGCGCGATACCCCCTGACGGTCGGAAGTCGACGGCAATAGAGGCAGCGACGCCAGAGCGCGGGGCTATGCAGATGACAATGAAGCGACCCCAGGCGCTCCCCGTCTCGGGACGCACGGATATCTGGGCGGTTCCATTTTGGGTGGCGGAGTACGTCTGATTGGTGATCACGGGCCCGCGGAAGCTCCAGATGAGTGGCTCGTTGTCGGCCACCGGCGCACCGCCCGCATCAGTCACCTTGGCGGTGACCGTGGATGTGTGACTGCCGTCGGCGGGTATGTGGGCTGGATCAGCGATAAGCGCGATGCCAGCGGGACCGCGCTCGTCAGTGAACTCCATAACGCGCTGTCGGTTCTCCGCATCGCGGAGTGCGAGGTCCGCCATCAAATCAGGGAGCAGCGCCGTCGCTACCTTCATCGCGAGATCGCCCGGCGAATCGAACAGATCACGCAATCGGTCAGCCTCGAACTCAGCACGGAGTTCATGCAGCAGGGCAGCCTTCGCGGCGTCGGGCTCCGCCCCGAGCGTGGACCAATCTGACGAGTCCTCCGCCATGAGGAACAGGATTCGGGGCTTGTCTCGTGCGACCGCACGGCGGTATTCAAGCGCCACCACCGAAACCGTCTCGCCGGCCGGAATGGTGCCGTAGCGCGGACCTAGGACGCTGATGAAGATGTCCGAGCGGTCCACGTATTAAGCGATGCTTGGGGCGGCGACTTGGAGGACGAAGCAGGGAATCGCTCCATGCCGTACCACTCTAGCGCCAGGCCCCCGTGGCGGAGGCGATCGAGTGCTTCAAGGACCTTCCGCCGGTGCTCCGCAAGGTCGAGCCATGTCGAAGAGAGGAAGACACGCTTCATTCTTGGCGAGGATATCACGTTGCGGTTGGTTCCCGCGGAGGTGTGCAAAACGGGCGATCGCGAACCAGCTGCGAGAGCACGGATGTGCGACGCGGCCGGGCGGGGCGCTGTGGCCGGGGCCGGTTGACGGGGTGGGTTCATTTGAAGGTGGCAATGGGCGTACGATTTCGTCGAATCGGCGAAAGGGGTACGGACCATGGCTACGGTGTTCAATCGGGTCAATACGTTGTTGCTGGTGCTGCTGGTGCTGGTGGCGGCGGGCGATCGTCGCGCTGTTGGCGAGCCGGGCGAGCGCGGGGCCGCTCGATCCGCCGGGGGCGCCGGGGAGCACGATGCACACGCTGGGGGATACGCCGCCGTCGTGGGACCAGCTGCTGGACGCGTCGAACGGGTCGGCCGGGGGGATCCCGCCGGCGGGGTGCAACTCGGACCGGTTCAAGTGCGTGATGGTGGTGACGTCGGGATGCAACCCAATCTGCGTGGTGACGTACCCGGCGGTGCTGGACGAGGAGACGGGGCTGGTGTGGCAGCGGTCGCCTTCGACCGCGACGCAGACGTGGGCGACCGCAGCGTACATTTGCCAAGCAGCGAGCACGGGCGGGCGCGGGGGATGGCGCGTGCCGACGCAGGCAGAGTTGGGATCGCTTATCGGCGGGAGCGCGGGCATCCTGCCGAGCGGGCATCCGTTCACGAACATCTCTGGGCTGTACTGGTCGTCGACGGAGGCCCTGTCGCCCGCCGGGAGTGCGTACGCGCTCGGCCAGGGGAGCTGGGGGGCGCTGGACAAGACGTCGGAGCAGCATCTGTGGTGTGTGCGGGGGGCGTCGAGCACGAGGTAGGCGGGGGGGGGCGGGTCGCGCTGTCGCAGGTTGACCGGGTGGATGGCTCTAGGTGGGATCGATTCGGTAGACGGGGTAGCGATCGGCGACGGCCTCGAATTCGGGTAGCGGCGCGTTTACGGCGACGGGGAAGTGTGTGCGTCCGCTTGTGGCGATGCGCACGTATTCGCGCAGGACGGGAGCGCGCTCGTCGGGCGGGACGAGCACGAGGTGGACGCGACGTCGGCGGCCCTGGCGGAGCACGGCGTCGCCGTTCGCGGCTTCGACGTTCCTTACCCACTCGGACTTCGGGCCGAGCATCGAGACGAGGTAGCTCTTTCCGTCGCGCTGGGCGATGACGACGGGGTTCGAGCGCCAGTGCCCTGACGTCCGGCCGCGGACCTCGAGCGTCGCCTGGATGCGCGGCGGCAGCCCGAGGCCCGACCAGACGCCCCAGAACCTGTTCAGCCATCGGCCGACGAGCGTGGGGCGCCAGCCGCGGTAGAGCAGGCGCATCATCGGGCTGCGCTCGGCCGGATCAGTGCGGGTTGGCTCGTTCATGGCATCCCAGCTTCGGCCTTTGGGCCCGCCGAAAGCAAGGGCCATCATGCGGAAGCCGATCGTGGGCCGGGTGTGCGGCGGCCGGGCCGGGGACGGATGCCTGGTTGACTCGGCCGGACAATCCTTAACGTCTCCGAAGGAATCTCCGTGCGGGCGCGGTGCATACTGTCGGCATGGCATCTGGCTGCGGGGAGCGTGAGGCGGGATGAGTAAGCGCAAGGCGGTGCGGCGGAACGCGCCGCGGGCCGCGACGGCCCCGGCCGCCGTCTCGCAGCCGCTGACGTTGTCGAAGATCCTCGGATCGCGGAAGGGGAAGATCCCGAGCGGGATCGTCGCGATGAGCACGGCGGCGATCATCACCGTGTACGCGCTCGGGCGGTCGAATACGAGCGCGGTGTCGGGGCAGCTGGTCGACGCGGCGTCGAACACGGCGCCGGGAGCGCCGGCTGCGGGGGCGCCGGCGGGCGCGGGGTCGACGTCACTGGCGACGGCGGGGCTGAAGGACGGGACGTTCACGGGGTCCGGGAACAGCCGGCACGGCGGGATGCGCGTGGCGGTGGTGATCCAGGGGGGCCAGATGATCTCGGCGAACGTGACGTCGTGCTCGACGCGGTACCCGTGCTCGGACGTGAACGCGCTGGTGCGGGCGGCGGTGGCGAAGCAGGGTGTGCCGTCCAGCCACGTGTCGGGGGCGACGGACAGCTCGCAGGCATACCGGCAGGCGCTGGGCGATGCGCTCGCGCAGGCCTCGCAGTAGCGCGGCGGCGATGAATCGAACGGTGACGGCTCCATACGTCGAGACGCGCGTCTTCATGGACACGGTGGTGGTGATCGAGATCGTGCGGGGGGACTCGGCGGAGGACCCTGCGCGGCAGGCGGAGCGCGCGTACGGGTGGTTCGCGGAGGTCGAGCGGCGGTGCAGCCGGTTCGACGAGGCGAGCGAGCTGCGGGGGCTGAGCGGGCGGGTCGGGGGTGGCGACGGCGGTGTCGCCGCTGCTGTTCAACGCGCTGAGGCTGGCGGTCGAGATGGCGCGGCTGACGGACGGGGCGCTCGATCCGACGGTCGGGCGGGCGATGGAGGAGCGCGGGTTCAACGAGAATTACCTGACGGGGCGGAAGGTGACGCCGTCGGGCGAGGCGGGCGGGTCGTTTCGCGACGTCGTGCTCGACGCGGAGGCGCAGACGGTGACGCTGCTGCGGCCGATGACGCTGGACCTGGGGGCGGTGGCGAAGGGGCTGGCGATCGATTTGGCGGCGCGGGAGCTGGAGGCGTTCCAGGGGTGCCTGATCAACGCCGGGGGCGACGTCCTCGTGCGCGGGACGGACGCGGAGGACGAGGCGTGGACGGTCGGGGTGCGGCATCCGCGCGAGCTGGACGAGCTGATCGCGTGCCTGCGGGTGACGGACGCCGCGGTGTGCACGTCGGGGGACTATCTGCGGCGGGCGGGTGACGGCCGGGGGCACCACATCCTCGATCCGGCGACGGGCGGGTCGGCGTCGTCGACGATCTCGGCGACGGTGGTCGCGCCGACGGCGGTGGTCGCCGACGCGCTGTCGACGGCGGTGTTCGTGCTGGGCGCGGAGGCGGGGCTGCGGCTGCTGGAGGAGCAGGGGCTGGAGGGGATGATGGTCGACGCGGAGATGCGCGTGCACGGGACGGCGGGGCTGGAGCGTTACCTGCAATGACGGTGATGTCGACACAGATGCCCGCGAGCATGCGGCCGGTGGTGCGCTTCTTCCGGACGCCGAAGGGGATCCTGCTGCCGATCTTCGCGGCGCTGCTGGTGATCGCGTCGCTGAAGCTGGGAGTGGGGCCAACCTACCCGAGAGTGGCGTTCGCGGCGGTCGTGGCGGCGGGCGTCGACATGGCGATGACGTACGTCGTGCGCCGGAAGTGGATCGTGCCGGACGGGGCGGCGCTGACGGGCATGATCATCGCCTTCATCCTGCGGTCGCAGGAGGGGTGGGACGTGCTGGCGGTGACGGTCGTGCTGGCGATCGTGAGCAAGCACGTGCTGCGGACGCGGTGGTCGAACGTGCTCAACCCGGCGGCGCTGGCGCTGTTCGTTGCGGCGATCGTGATGAACACGGGGCAAAACTGGTGGGGCGCGTTGCCGGATCTCGGCGTGCCGGGGGCGTTGATCGTGCTTGTGGCGGGGGCGTTCATCGCCGATCGGCTGAACAAGCTGACGATGGTGTTCGCGTTCCTGGCGGCGTATTTCGCCCTGTTCAGCATCGCAAGCACGTTCGACGGGACGACGGTGGCGGAGATCTTCCGCACGCCGGACCTGCAGGCGGTGCTGTTCTTCGCGTTCTTCATGCTCGACGACCCGCCGACGAGCCCGGTGCGCCACGAGGACCAGATCGCGTTCGGCATCATCGTCGCGGCGGTGGCGTACTTCGTGTTCCGGGAGTTCGGCGGCGTGTACTTCCTGCTCATCGGGTTGCTGGTGGGGAACGTGTGGGAGTCGGGGCGACGGATCGCCGTCCACGCGGTGCGCACCAGGGGCGTGCGGTTGCCGGCAGAGCTGCGGAGCGTGCGGACGATCGCGGGGGTGGCTTCGGCGCTCGTTGCGATGCTGCTGCTCGCGGCGGCAGCGGGGGGCGGGCCGCCAGGGAGCACTCCGTCGCCGGCGACGGTGTCGGCATCGGCGGCTCCGGACCCGACGGCGGCGCCGGCGTTCCCGTTCCTGGCGGATTTCAACGCCGACGTGAAGGGGACGTACTCGCAGTCGCGGAGCGGCAACTCCTCGAGCATCACGATCGACGCGACGCTATCCGGCGACCTGACGCTGAAGATGCACCTGGAACTCTCGACGACGGCCGCCGGCGGGCAGGCTCAACCGACCGTTACGCTGAACAAGGCGCAGCTTCTCGATTCGCGCACGAACGCCGTGGTGTGCGACGGGCAACTGACGGCGTTCAGCGGTGGTCGGATCGCGGCGACGTGTGTGGGGGCGGGGCCGTACGCAGGCGTCAACATGTCGTTGCAGCCGATCCTGAACGCGGACTCAGGGACGACGTTGAGCGGGTCGATGAGCGGCACGATGACGCGGACGTCCTAGGCCTCGAGCACGCGGCGCGGGGCCGCGGACGTCAGCTCGAGTTTCTCCAATAGATGTACGCACTGACGACGACGACGAGCAGACCAGCCGAGAAGTAAGCGGCTTGCGATGCGGATGGAAGGTCGTCGTCGAAGAGCGGCCAAATGACGACGAAGAGGAAGCACGCCAGCGCGCTCGCCACCGCCAGGGCCACCACACGGTCGAACATCGACACACCCACCACGACCGAGCCCGCGCGCCGGTCGAGCTAGATCGTATCGAGCGCGGCAGTAGGGACAATCGACGCTCGTCCGGCACGGATTGGACGACGGAAGACTGAGCGCCGCGCCCCGCCGCCATGGCCGCGCGATCTGATGCCGTGACTTCAGCAGTGGTAGGCGAGTTTGAACTGGGCGAAGGCTAGCTGGGCGTCGGAGGCGGCGATGGTGCCGTCGGGGGAGCCGCTGTGGCCCGGGCCGACGACGGAGCGGTCGTACTCGATGCCGTCCTTGGTGCCGGTGCCGCTGAGGTCCTGCTCGTAGTCGGTGGTGCCGGTGTGGGCGGCGGCCTTGAAGTAGGCGAAGACGGCCTGGGCGTCGCCGGCGCCGACGACGCTGTCGCGGACGAGGCCGAGGGGGTCGGGGGCGGCGAGCAGGGCGGGGACGGGGACGCTGTAGAAGTCCCACGGGTCGTTGGGGTCGGTGGGCGGACTGAGCAACGGCTCGTCTGCGTCAGGGCATCCATCGCCGTCACTGTCCGGCGGCGCGAACAAGTCGTATTCAAGAGCGCGATTGTTCGTCGCGTCACTTACCCAGAGGTGACCGGCCGTATCAACTGATACCCCGAATGGATACGCGAGCGTGCTCGCACTCGCTGTACCTCCCTGGTTCACAAGCTTGTGCGAGAAATCCACCTGGCCGAGCACGCTGGTGGCGACCGAGCTCGTCATGGGGTCGGCGTAGCCCAGCACTCAGCTGTTGAACTCATCCGCCACCCAGAGCGTGCCGTCCGATTGCACTGCGATGCGCCAGGGGTGATCGAGAGCAGTCGCGCTGACCCCCGCCCGTTCGACGTCATGGCCGGCTGGCCGAAGACGCGGCTGGCTGTGTTGCTGGTGAGCGGGTCGTCGAACTCGAGTACGCGGTTGTTATAAGTATCGGCGACCCAGAGGTGGCCGTCACCGTCAACGAAGAGATCGGCGGGCAGATTCGAGCTGTTGGCGCTCACGCCGCCGTTGTTCGGCGTGTTGGAGACGAAGTCCGGTTGGCCGAACACGCGCGACGCTGTGGCGTCGTTGAGCGGATCGTCGTATTCCAGCACACGAGCGTTGCCGAAGTCCGCGACCCAGAGACGACCGCTGCCGTCCACGGCGACGCCCTTCGGCTGGCTGAGACTGCTCGCGCTCAGTCCGTTGTAGTTGTTGGCCCGGTAGTTGAAAGCCGGCTGCCCGAAGACCCGATCCGCGACGCTGCTCGTGAGCGGCGAGTCGAACTCGAGGACGCGGTTGTTGCCGGCGTCGGCGACCCACAGCCTGCCTGAGCTGTCGACGGCGACACCGCCGAGATTCGTGCTGAGCGTGCTCGCGCTGACCATGACGGTGGGGGTGGAGCTGAACGTCGCCTGCCCAAACAGGCGCGAGGCTGTGCCTGACGTGAGCGGTGCGTCGTACTCGAGCACGCGCCCGTTGGCTCGGTCTGAGAGCCACAACCGCCCGGTGGCGGCGACCGTGGAGCCGCCCGGCTCCGATAGGGAGGCCGCGCGACGTCCTCCGTTGTTTGGGAACACCGTCGTGAAGTCAGGCTGTCCGATCACCCGGTCAGCAACGGCATCACCGGGCGCAGCCAAACCGACTTGTCGCCACCGCCAGCGCCAGAAGGCACGCGGCAAGCACCGTCGTCCGCGAGAGGTTCGAGCGCAAGATGAGCTCCTTCCAATGCGTTCTCCAGCATACGATTGCGCCGAGCGGTGCGTCTACGTCGCGCGCTGACGCCTGACAAGGACACCGTCACACAGGAGGCGGCGATGGTGCGGAGCCGCTGATGAAGACGCCGGCCTGCGTCGCACGCGCGATGGGCGCGGTCGCCCGGTCGAGCGCGGGGGTCAGCAGTGGTAGGCGAGTTTGAACTGGGCGAAGGCTAGCTGGGCGTCGGAGGCGGCGATGGTGCCGTCGGGGGGGCCGCTGTGGCCCGGGCCGACGACGGAGCGGTCGTACTCGATGCCGTGACCGTTGAGGGTCCTGCTCGTAGTCGGTGGTGCCGACGTCAGCGTGACCGTCGCCGGCGGACACGGCGGAGGCCGGCACCGACGCCCAGAAGCCCGACTGCGGCCGCGACGAGCAGCGGCATCGCGTCGCGCGAGGGTGCCCCCGTGCCGGCGCGACCAGCCATCAAGAGTGGCCCCGGCAGCTCCGCGATCCCCCCGACTGACTCCACTGGCCAGGCTCCCACGCTGAACGTGAGGGGGGCGTTGGCGCGCGCGTCCAGCGACTGCGCGTCGGCGACGGTCTGCGACGGTGGCTCGAAGTAGAGGGTGTTCGTGCTGTTGAGGTAGCTCGTGCAGGCGAGGCCGGGGTCGGTGCAGGGGATGCCGCCGGACATGTTGACGTAGATGCCGCTGGTGCCGTAGGCGAAGGCATCGCCGGTGCACTGGGTGATAGGGCTCGTGCTGTTGTCCTCGTAGTACGAGGTGTAGGCGAAGCCGGGGATGTTGGTGTCGCTCTTGCCGGAGATGACGAGCGAGCCCTGGGCGCCGGTGACCATCTGCCAGGTGATCTGGCCGAGCGCCGGGCTATCGGGTACGCCATCGATGGTGACGCCGCCGGTGTTGAGGTCGTTGTAGTAGGTCATGCCGGAGGCGTCGGGGGAGTAGTCGAGCAGGTCCATGATGCTGGGGATGGCGTGGACGCGCAGCTCGGTGCGGATGTCCTCGCGCTGGGCGTAGAAGATTTCGTCGCGCTCGGTGCGGGGGCCGCTATTGGCGCCGACGACGGAGCGGATGGCGCGGACGGGGCCACTGATGTTGGCGACGAAGGCGCCCTCGATGGGGCTGGTGTTGATGTAGCCGTCGAAGGTGTCTTCGCTGCGGCCGCAGACGCCGGGGGCGAACATGGGCTTGTGGCGGTCGAGGATGTCGACGCCGGTGGCGCCGCCGACGGTGATGTTGAGGGCGTCGTCCTGCCAGCGGTCGCCGAAGTGGAGGGCGTAGTTGGGTGTGGTGACGGTGGAGTTTTCGGGGTTGCCGGCGAGGGCGGGGTGGGTGTCGCCGAGGGTGTAGGTGGTCTTGTAGTCGCCGGAGTCCAGGGAGAAGTCGTAGGTGACGTAGGACTGGCCGGCGGCTGGGTCGAGCGTGCCGTCGGAGCGGAAGAGGTAGACCCAGCCGTGATCGGCGGGGGCGAGCGGGTCGTTGACGGTGATCTGGACGCCGTAGCCGGCGACGGTGTTCGGCGGGGGCGTGAAGGACGGGGCCTGGCCGCCGGCGTCCTTCGACATGAAGGCGACCTCGTCGTTGGCGTCGAAGGTGGGGTCGGAGTCGGCGCCGGTCCAGGTGTTGGGGTCGGTGTAGAAGAGCTCCGTGGTGGAGGAGGAGATGGCGCCGTTGTAGACGGTGGTGAAGGTCTTGGTGTCGCGCTCGTCGACCTGGACGGGGATCTGGGTCCATGCGCCGTCCCATCGGAAGGCGACGAGATTGTGCGGGGCGATGCCGGTGAGGGTGGGGAGGTTGGCGCCGGTGAGGACGACGGGGTCCTCGGGGCGGTCGAGCGTGCTGCCGCCGGCCGCGAGGGAGCGGGTGGCAGGGTGGAGGGCGGGGAGCAGGGCGAGGGCGAGGATGGCCGCGGCGACGGCGAACCGGCGCAATGTGTGTCCTTCGTCTAGCGGGGAGCTGTGCGGCGGGCTGGGGATATTGTACAGGGTTGCCGGTTGTCGGTCGGCGGTGGAGGCTACGCCGCTACTGGCACTGGCCGGGTTCGCAGTTGTAGGGGCCGGGGAGGTAGTCGAGGGGGTTCTCCCTCGTGCCATTGTCGATGACTTCGAAGTGCAGGTGTCTGCCGGTGGAGTAGCCGGTGCTGCCGATGATGCCCAGGGTATCGCCCTGGGCTACCTGTTCTCCTTGCGTCACGGCGATGGAGCTGAGGTGGCCGTAGAGGGTCTCGATGCCGCCGGGGCTCATGACGACGACGTAGAGGCCGTAGGAGCAGCAGGCGTTGCCGCCGGCGAAGGTGACGGTGCCGTCGGTGGCGGCGGCGATGGGGGCGCCGGCCAGGTTGTAGCCGTCGATATCGATGCCGAGCGGATGCCACGGGCAGTAGCAGCTGGAGATGGGGCCGACGACGGGCCAGATGAGGCCCTTGCCGGAGCGCGGGGCGTCCGGGGCGGCGGCGGGCGGCGGCGCGGTGCCGCCTCCATCGCCCGTTGCGGGCGTGGGTCCGGCGTCCGGCGCCGGAGCGCCGACCGGGGCGGCGGCCACGGGGGCGGGGATGGTGGCGTTCGGGACGTAGATGAGCTCCGTCTCGGTGATGTTGTTGGAATCGGCGATGTGGTTGGCGGCGAAGCCGGTGATGTCGGAGACGTCGACCTGGTACTCGGTGGCGATGTCGCTGAGGGTCTCGCCGTACTTCACCTCATGGAGGACGCCGTCGCCGGCGGGGATGAGCAGGCCCTGGCCGAGGACGAGGAAGTCGGCGTTCTGGATCTCGGCGTTGTTGGCGACGATGTACTGCGGATCGATGCCGAACTTCGTGGCGATGGAGCTGAGCGTGTCGCCGTCCTGGACGGTGTAGACCTGGTAGGGCGGAAGATCGGGCGGCGGAGCGACGGAGGCGGCGCGGACGATGGCGTCCTCCTCCGGCGGCGGGGCGGTCGGTTCAGGCGTCGGGGTGGCGGCGAGCGCTTGGAGCTGCTGCTGCGCCTCGACGTGCTCGGGCGGGACGGGCTGGTCGGTGTGGAGCGTGGTGTTGGTCTCGAGTGGGCGGAGGACGTTCTCGTCGGCGACGGGGATGCTGCTGCTGACGCCGGGGAGCGAGAGGCCGGTGACGGGAGCGGCGAACGCGGCGGACTGTGAGCGGAGGGCGCCGCCGGTGAGGGCGACGTAGCCGACGGAGAGAAAGACTGCCACGAGCACGAGGGCGTGTATGTACGCCCTGTGCTTCTTGCGCGCGATGCGGCGCGCGTCTGGACTTGCCGTCCCGGGAGCGGGGGTACGCGCTCGACTGTCCCTAAACGAGCGCGGGCTGAGCGTGCCCCTGATGCTCTTCGCCTCCTGCGCTGGTACGCCGGCATCCGCCGCGGGTGCGGGCCGCGTTCGAAGGTGAGCGTAGCACTTCGGGGGGAGGCGAAATCAACCTTAGCTCGTGAGAGAATTCACATTGTTGAGCGGGAGACCTCGCCGCCCAGCCCCCTCTTGAAGGCGTGGAGAGGGGGAGCGCAGGTTCGGATCAGGTGCGGGGCGTCGAGAGGTTTGCGCCTGCCGGGGGGGTGGTTGGAATGGTGGAGCCGGGGAGGGGTGGGATTGGGCGGGGGTATCGGTTCAGCCACCAGAGGAGGGCGAGGGAGGCGGCGAGGGTGACGATGGAGGTGAGCTGGGCCTGCTTGAGGCCGAGAGCGGTGATGGAGTTGTCGCGCCAGAAGAAGACGGCGAACTGGGTAACGGAATATCCGGCGAGGTAGAGGGCGGCGACGACGCCAGGGCGCGGGCTTCGGGTGACGACGAACAGGAGGAAGGCGATGAGGAGGAGGTTGGCGAGGATCTCGTAGGCGGGGGCGGGCTGGTAGGCGACGCCGATCTCGGGCGCGAGGGTGTGGGCGTTCTCGTAGACGAAGCCCCAGGGGAGGTGCGTCGGGTAGCCGACGATGTCGCCGTTGATGACGTTGCCGATGCGGCCGAAGGGCTGGCCGACGGCGGCGAAGATGGCGGCGACATCGAGGAGGGGCCAGGGGGAGATGTGGCGGGCGCGGGCGAAGACGAAGACGGAGATGAGGGCGGCGCCGATGCCGCCGAAGAAGGCCATGCCGCCCTGCCAGAACGCGAGGATGTCCTGGGGATGCTGCAGGTAGTAGAGCTGGCGGTTCTGGACGACGAAGAAGAGGCGGCCGCCGAGCACGCCGGCGCCGATGCCCCACGGGAGGAGGTCCTCCAGCTGGGTGGCATCGGCGCGGAGCGTGCGGGCGAAACGGACGGCGACCATGGCGCCGATGGTGATGGCGACGACGTACATGAGGCCGTACCAGTGGACGCCCAGCGGGCCGAGGTGGAAGGCGACGGGGTCGATGTCGATGTGGATTGCCGCCAGGGGTGTGGCCGTCGGGTCAGTCAACAGGCACCTCGCGGCGGCGATCCGGGAACTCGTCTTCGTCCGGAGGCGTGCGCAGCAGCGTGAGGAGCAGCGTCAGGACGACGAGGACGTGCATGGACGTGCACCAGAGGCAGACGTGGTCGAGGGCGATGAACTCGACGCCGACGAGGTAGATGACAACGGCGAGGCCGAGCAGGGACCACGCAACCTGGAGGGGCTGGAGCAACGGCGGCTCGGGGCGGCGAAGGAGGGCCGCGCCGGCGAGGGCGCCGCTGACGGCGAACCAGGCGATGCCGCCGACGCTCCAGGGGACGCCGAGCACGGTGGAGTAGGAGCTCTTGAGCACCTGCTCGCAGTTGATGATGCCGTTCGACGTGCAGACGAGCTCGACGTGGGCGTAGTGGACGGTCGTGAGGTAGGCGGAGACGCCGATGCCGCCGAGCGCGAGGCCGATGACGAGCAGCGAGTTGAGTCGCGACAGGAGCACGTCAGTTGCCACCGATCCCGACCGCGCAGGCGCCAGCCTTCGTCCCGGCGGCGGTGCAGACGTCGGCGGGCTGGCCGTTGGTGAGCTGGCAGATGGCGGCCGTCATCATGTTGGCGACGCCGAGCACCGACTTCGCCTGTTTTGAGGTGGGGTCGGCGAGCTTGTCGGCGATGCCCTGCCAGTCGAGGCCGGAGAAGAGGTCGGGCGAGTAGCTGGCACCGGATACGGTCCACTTGTTGCCAAAGTCGATGAAGGGGATCGAGCCGCCGGGGTTGTACTGACCCGCGATGGTCTGTTGGTCGCCAGTGGGGGTCTCCAGCGCCGTGTAGTCGCCGCCGGAGCGGACGTTGCTCTTGGTCTCGACCCCCGTGAAGGCGAGGTACTGGCTGGTGAAGGTGGCGCCGTAGAAGCTGAAGGTCGGTGTGTTGGGGTAGATGTCGTCCGGGGCGGAGGCGGTGGTCTTGAGACCATCGAACGTGCCGAAGCGCGAGAGGGCGACGAGCACGGCCCAGCGCTCAGCGGCGCAATAGGGGCAGAATTCGGCGCCGATGTAGAGCACCGCCGGCTTGCCGTCGCTGGTCAGGGCGGTGCCGGAGATGCCGCGCAGGGGGCTCTTGACGCCGCCGGTGCCAACGGTATCGAAGGTGGACTGGGGCAGGCCGGTGACCGACTGGACGAGGGCGGGATCGGCCGGGGCGGCGGCGGTGGCGGGGCCGTTCGAGCCACCGCCGGCCTGGAGGACGGCGATGACGACGATGGCCACGATCGCCACGGCGGCGATGCCGATCAGGATGTGGAGGCGATACTTCTGGATGAACGGCTGCTCGGCGACGGGCTTAGGGGTGCGCCTGGCTGGTCGTTTGGGTTGCGCTGGCATGTGAGACTCCTCTTCGTACGGCGCGTCGCGTCGCTGCGGGCGCGCGGGTCAGGTCGTGCAGGCGTAGTCCTGGGTGTACGCTCTGCCGTTGGACTGAGCGAGTGAGACGGTGCATCCGACGAGCGGCCGTGCGGCGGAGCCGGTCGCGCCGGAGCTGCCGCAGGGGCTCTCGAAGATGACGGTGACGTTCTGTGAGCCGGTCGCCGCGGTACGGACGTCCTTGATCTTGCATCCGGCGAGGTCCTCATTCGCGTCGGGTGCGTGCGCGGGGTCGCTGCGGTAGTCGGGATTGAGCTCATTGAGGTACGCCTGATTGTCGTGGTCGATGAGGGCCTGGATGGACCTCCTGGCCACGGACGTAGCGTCGTCGGAACTCTTGCTGTTGCCGGAACACGCCGTGAACAGCAGGACGGCGGCAGCGACCGAGATGACGGCGACCAAGGCCGCGTTCGCTCGTGGCATCGGCGGCGTTCGGTCGGGCGGCCGCGGAGCCGCGCCGCTCGGACCGCTGCTACGCGCGCGAACGTTTCCCGCTGTCGTGGCGGGTGTGACAGACATTTGCATTCGCTCCTCCATTGAGCCGTGCGCCCATGGTTGGCATGGTACGCCGCTCACATACGGAACACACAGGCACCGGTGACGTTCGGCCGTCCTGTGAGGGTTGAGAAGACACGAGGAGGTCAGGCGATCGGGGGACGCAGCTCGGGTGGGACGCTACGGCCGGTCAGCGCGTGGTTGTCGACGTGCGCGGCCGAAGGCAGGGCGTCGTCGCCGGCGGGAGGGGGCAGCATTGGCTGGGAGAAGAGGAGCTGTCCGGGGCCGGAGCTGATGGGCGCATCGGCGCAGCTACCGGGGGTGGTGTGGCAGTGGGCGGCGTGGACGGCGGCGTCCGCGGGCCCGTCGTTATGGGCGAAGAAATGGTCGTAGGGGACGGCGGACGGGAGGACGGCGAATGCCGCGAGGATGGCGATGGTGCAGCGGGCGGCGCCAGCGCGCTTCATGCGCCGGCGCAGCGTCCGAACTTCGTCGGGGAAGGCGAGGACGGCGATCAGGAAGACGCCAATGATCGCGGCGATGGCGGCGACACGCAGGTCAACGCCCCACGCCCTTGACGGGGGCGCGGCGGCGTGGAGGAGCGGGAGCATCGGAAGCATCACTACCAATAGTACGTGATGGCGTCCGGCGGGTTCACCTGCGACGTCAGCACGGACGTGCGAGAATGCGGACATGAGTGTGATACGGGGGGTGATCTTCGACTACGGCGGCGTGCTGTGGGACATGAAGTTCGAGGTGACGCGGGACCTCGAGGCTGAGCATGGACTACGGGAGCGGGCGCTGCTGGAGACGCTGTACGCGAACGAGACGTGGCGGCAGTTGGAGATCGGGGTGGGGGACCGGGAGGAGTGGCTGTCGTCGGCGCACCGGGAGCTGGAGACGGTGGCGGGGCGGGAGCTGCCGCCGCTGCACATGCACTGGCGGGACCGGCAGCACCTGATCGCGCCGAACATCGACCTGATCCGGCGGCTGCGGCCGCGGTACAAGACGTCGGTGCTGAGCAACGCGGACTCGTCGTTGCGGGGGCGGCTGCGGGACGACCACGGGATCATGGATCTGTTCGACGACGTGGTGGTGTCGGCGGAGGTGGGGATGGCGAAGCCGGACGCGCGGATCTACCGGCTGGCGGCGCAGCGCCTGGGGTTGGGCGTGGAGGAGTGCGTGTTCGTCGACGATTTGGTGTCGAACGTGGAGGCGGCGCGTGGGGCGGGGATGCACGGGGTGCACTTCCTGGTGAATGAGCACGATCTGGAGGCGATGCTTGCGGCGGTGGGGTGACGCGCGGGCTAGGGGAACCACGGATTAGGTTTTGTTCATTGACGATGGGGATTGCTGCTCGCTGTCCCGCTGATGCTCGCTCCAGAATCGATCGATGGCGCATAATCTTCGTCGAGGATGGGCAATGCGAAGCGCACCACGAGAGGGGCAACGTGACCATGTCGGAGTTCCCAACATCGCCAGGCGGGCTGACGGCGGAGTGGCTGACGGAGGCGCTGCGGGCGAGCGGCGCGGCGCAGGCGTCGAGCGTGACATCGTTCGACAAGAAGATCATCGGCGAGGGCACGGGGTTCATGGGGCAGCTGGCGCACGTGCGGCTGCGATACGACAAGCCGGAGGCGGGCGTTCCGCAGTCGCTGATCGCGAAGTTCCCGGCGGCGGCGCAGGAGAACCGGGACGTCGCCATGTACTTCCGGTTCTACGAGCGCGAGACGGGATTCTACGCGCACATCGCGCAGCAGGTCGAGCTGCGGACGCCGCGCTGCTATTTCAACGCGTTCGTGCCGGGGAACGGCGACTTCCTGCTGCTGCTGGAGGACCTTGCGCCTGCGGTTGTCGGGGACCAAGTAACGGGATGCTCTGTTGAGCACGCCCGGATGGCGATCCACGAGCTGGCGAAATTCCAGTCGACGTGGTGGAACAGCCCGAAGCTGGAGGCGCTGGAGTGGATCCCGGCGATCGACGCCGAGTGGAACGTTGCGGCGGCGGAAGAGAACTACGAACTGTGCTGGACGCCGTTCGTGGAGTTCGCCGGCGACATGCTGACGCCGACGGTGCGCGCGGCCGGAGCGCGCCTGGGGAAGGAGATGCGGAACCTGCTGGGGCGGATGAGCAACGACATTCCGCGGACGATCGTGCACGGCGACTACCGGTTGGACAACATGTTCTTCGCGTCGCCGGACGGCGGACCCGCGTTCGCCGTGATCGACTGGCAGATCTCGTCGCGAGCGGGCGGTGTGTTCGACGTGGCGTACTTCGTGGCGGGGACGCTGCCGCCGGAGCAGCGGCGTGCGCACGAGCAGGAGATCGTGCGGTCGTACTTCGACACGCTGGTGGAGCATGGGGTGCGCGGGTATGGCTTCGAGCAGTGCTGGGAGGACTACCGGACGTCGATGCTGACGCTGCTCGTCTACTCGGTGATCGGCGCGGGCGGGCTTGATCTTTCGAACGAACGGGGGCTGGAGCTGTTCCGGAAGATCGCGCGGGGCACGCTGGAGGCGATCGAGGATCTGAAGGCGTACGAGATGCTGGACTAAGGGAGCCCGTCGTGGAGCCGCAGATCCGGTACACGAAGACCTCGGATGGGGTGAGCATCGCTTACTTCGTGGTCGGTGCGGGGCCGCCGATCATCATGGTCGGTGGTGGGTTCGGTTGGCCGCACATCCAGCTGAATTGGCCCGTCACGCTCGCGGTGGGGGGCTTCGAGGCGCTTCTCGCGGATCACTCGATGACGTTCTACGACATTCGCGGGACGGGCTCCTCGCAGCGCGAGATCACCGAGTTTGAGGAGGAGTCGCTCACGTTCGACCTCGCGGCGATCATCGAGATGCAACCGTCGACGCCCGTCGTGTTGCTGGCGGCCGGCCACGGCGGGCCTACGGCGATCAGGTTCGCCGCTGGGCATCCCGGGCTCGTCTCGCACCTGATCCTCTGGAATACGTGGGCCGACTCGCGGAGCCACTTTGGCGCGGACGAAGGGGCGAACGCGCGGGCGTTCACGGACCTGATCTCCACGAGCGTATCGGCGTTCGCTAGGAGCGTGGCGCGGTCGGCGGTCGCGCGCGGCCAGGATGAACTGGAGCGGGTGCTGGTGCGCGCGCTGGCGCAAGGCACGTTTCCCGAGGCGGCGCAGCTCTATTACCCAGTGCTCTTCCGCGACGATGCGACGGAGGCGATGGGGCGCGTGCGTGTGCCGACGCTGGTGCTCAATCCCGCGCGCGGTCCGTACGTGTCAACCCAGACGGCACGGCAGCTGGCGATGGGTATTCCGGGCGCGCAACTCACGTTCATCGAGGGGCCGGGCGTCATACCAATGTGGGGCGACGTGCCGGAGGGCGTGCGGGCGATCCGGGCGTTCCTCGGGGATGATGCGGCGCTCACCCCCCAGCCCCCTCTCCCACGAGGGGAGAGGGGGAGCGGCGGCGGTCTGCGGATCGTGTTGTTCACGGACATCGTGGGGCACACGGAGATGATGCAGCGGCTGGGGGACGCGCGAGGGCGGGAGGTGCTGAGGGAGCACGAGCGGATCACGCGGGAGTTACTGCGGGAGCACGGTGGGGCGGAAGTGAAGACGATGGGCGACGGGTTCATGGCGTCGTTCGGGAGCGTGACGTCGGCGATGGAGTGCGCGATCGCGCTGCAGCGGGCGTTCGCCGCGCGGAACCTCGAGCCTGGAACCGAGAGCCTGGAGGTCCGCGTGGGGTTGAACGCGGGGGAGCCGATCGAGGAGGAGGGGGACCTGTTCGGGGCGACGGTGATCCTGGCGTCGCGGATCGCGGCGAAGGCGGGGGCGGGGGAGATCCTGGTGCCGGAGACGGTGCGGGGGCTGCTTTCCGGGAAGGGGTTCGTGTTCAGCGACCGGGGAGAGTTCGTGCCGAAGGGGTTCGACGAGGGGGTGCGGGCCTGGGAGGTGCGGTGGCGGGAGTGACGTACGCGCCGACGAGGGCGTCAGTGCGTCGGCACGAGGTGCCGGCGTGGTACGACGACGCGAAGTTCGGGATCTTCATCCACTGGGGGCCGTTCAGCGTGCCGGCTTATGCGCCGCTTGGTCACGGGAACATCAATGAGCTGATGGTGAACGAGGGGTATCGCTCGTTCTTCCGGAACATCCCGTACAGCGAGTGGTACGTGAACTCGGTCCGGATCAAGGGGAGTCCGACGTACGAGCATCATCGGCGCACGTACGGCGATGCGTCGTACTTCGACTTCGCGGCGCAGTTCAAGCAGGAGAGCGCGCGGTGGGCGGCGGAGCCGTGGGCGGACCTGTTTCGGGATGCCGGGGCCAAGTACGTCGTGATGGTGACGAAGCACATGGACGGCTTCCTGATGTGGCCGAGCGAGACGCCGAATTATGCGCGCGCGGGCTACCAGATGGAGCGCGACATCGTCGGCGAGCTGGCGGACGCGGTGAGGGCGCGCGAGATGCGCATGGGGGTGTACTACTCGAGCGCGCTCGACCAGTCGTTGACGACGTCGGCGATGACGGACGTGGTGGGGCTTCTGAGTGAGGGCGGGCCGATTGACGATGGGTACGCGAAGTACCAGTTCGGGCACTGGCGCGAGCTGATCAAGCGGTACCAGCCGTCCGTGCTGTGGGGCGACATCGCGTACCCACCGCGGACAAACCTGTTCGAGTTGTTCGCGCACTTCTACAACGAGGTGCCGGACGGGGTGGTCAACGATCGCTGGTCGCAGTTGCCGGTGTGGTTGCACCGGGCGGTGCGGACGCGGCCGGGGCGGGCGCTGCTGAACGCGTTCGCGGTGCGGATCCTGCAGGCGGGCGCGTCGGGGAGGATGCGCGTGCCTCACGCGGACTTCCGCACGCCGGAGTTCGCGGTGATGCCGGGGATCCGGGCGGAGAAGTGGGAGACGTGCCGCGGGATGGGGCACGGGTTCGGGTTCAACCGGGAGGAGCGGGACGAGGACTACATCCAGCTGCCGGAGCTGATCCGGATGCTGGTGGACATCGTGAGCAAGAACGGGAACCTGCTGCTGAACGTCGGGCCGATGGCGGACGGTACGATCCCGGCGGTGCAGGTCGAGCTGCTGCGGGGCGTGGGGGCGTGGCTGGCGACGTACGGTGAGGCGATCTACGGGACGCGGCCGTGGGAGCGCGCGGAGGGGGCGACGACGTCGGGCGGGAGGGTGCGGTTCACGCGACGGGCGTCCGCGGAGGGCGAGACGGTCTATGCGTTCTTCCTCGACGGGCTGAGCGAGGCGAAGGTGACGATCAGGGACCTTCGCGTCGGCGAGGGGGCGACGGCGCGGGACGTTGCGACGGGACGGGCGGTCGAGTTGCGGCAGGACGGCGGTGATCTGACGCTGGTTGCGGCGGACCGGGCGCCGGATGCGGTTGTGCCTGTGGTGGCGATCAGGCTGCACGTTTCGAGTGGCGGCTAGACGCGAGATTACGAGGTAGAGGTTTGGAAGAGGAGCGGCGGTCGCGCGAAGGCTACCTGGTTATCGCGGACATCGCCGGCTACACGGCGTTCCTGACGGGGACGGAGCTGGAGCACGCGCAAGGGATCATCGAAGAGTGCACGGCGCTGATCCGGGCGCGGCTGTCGCCGCCGCTGCGGTTCGTGAAGCTGGAGGGCGATGCGGTGTTCTGCTACGCGGACGCGCGGACGTTCTCCAGCGGCGAGCGGCTGGTCGAGGCGCTGGAGGTGTGCTACTTCGAGTTCCAGAACCTGCTGTTCAACATGGGGCAATGGGCGACGTGCAAGTGCGCGGCGTGCGCTTCGATCGGCACGCTGGACCTGAAGTTCGTCGCGCACTTCGGGACGTACGTGATCCAGCGCGACGGGAGCGTCGAGGACCTCGCGGGGCCGGACGTGATCCTGGTGCACCGGCTGCTGAAGAACGGGATCACCGAGCGGACGGGGATCGGGGCGTACGCGTTCTTCACGGATGCGTGCCTGCAGCGGCTGCCGCCGGCGTTCGTGCTGCCGCGGCACTCGGAGACGTACGAGTCGTTCGGGGAGACGTCGGGCGGAGTGCACGACCTGGCGCCGGTGGTGCGCGAGATGCGCGAGGCGCGTCGCGAGTACGTGGGTGCGGAGGAGGCGGACTTCGAGACGATCTTCGACGTGCGGCATCCGCCGGCGGTGGTGTGGCAGTACATGGTCGACCCGGTGCAGCGACTGCGGTGGTCGTGCCTGCTGAACAACATCGATCCGGACGAGTCGACGCCGAACGCGGGCGGGCGGTCGAAGGTGGGGGCGAAGAGCCACTGCAACCACGGGCCCGGGCACGCGTACCGCGAGATCATCGACTGGCGGCCGTACAGCTACTTCACGACGCGCGCGGCGGTGCGGATCAAGGGCGGTTTTCTGCCGGCGCGGGAGGTGCTGGAGACGTTTGAGTTCATCCCGGCGGAGGATGGCGGCACGCGGCTGGCGTGGCGGACCCGATACGTCGATCGCGGGCGGCTCTTCGTGGTGCGGGCGCTGAGGGCGGTGCTTCCGCGAGGGAAGCACGACAATGTCGCTCTGCTGGAGGCGGCGATCAACGAGGACCTGGCGGCCGCGGCGAGCTAGGCTCCTCACCCCCGGCCCCTCTCCACACGCCTGTGGAGAGGGGAGCTCCGGTCGCCCTCCTAGATTAGGTCTGTTGCCGGGGAGATCCCCCGGAGCAGCCCCGGCGGAGAGCGCTGCGCTCTCTGCACTCCCTGCTTCGCGTTGAGTGCTGAGCGTCGTCCGAGCGACGGGCTGTCCAACGAGCGCCTCTATCGCCTACCGGGGTCGTCGCGGATAATCGCGCGAGATACGAGTGGGCGCGAGATGGGAGGGTCGATGGACTGGCGCGAGATCTACCGGCAGCGGCTGACGACGCCGGGCGAGGCGGTGAAGGCAGTGAAGTCGGGGGACACGGTGATGGTGCCGATCTTTCCGCCGGCGACGCTGCCACCGGCGCTGGCGGCCCGGAAGGAGGAGCTGCGGGACGTGCGGATCCGGCTGCTGGCGCCGGCGGGCGACCCGGGGTGGATGCGGCTGCCGGACGAGACGCACTTCAGCATCGAGTTCGAGCTGTACATCGGCGATTACGCGCGGCACGTAACGGACGAGCGCCGCGGGGCGTACCTGCCGAACCTGTTTTCGCTGGGAATGAAGGCGTACGACCAGAAGCGCGCGGACGTGCGGGTGCCGGACGTGCTGTTCTGCACGGTGTCGCCGCCGAACCGGGCGGGGTTCTGTCACTTCGGGATGCATCACTGGGTGCAGCGGTCGTACCTGAAGCGTTGCCCGATGGTGATCGCGGAGGTGAACCCGACGTTGTCGACGGTGCATGGCGACGTCTTCGTGCACGTTTCGGAGATCGACCAGTTCGTGGAGCACACGCCGGCGCCGTTCGGGCGGGCGGAGTTCGACAAGGCAGTTGCGACTATCCAGGACGACGGGCGTCGCGCGGGGTGGATCAAGCTGGGGGAGGAGTTGCCGAACCTGCAGATGCTGAGCGCGATCGCGGCGATCATCCCGGCGCTCGCGCCAGACGACGTGCGGCGGCTGCTGGGGATCGGCGAGCCGGTGCCGGAGACGGAGGCGATCGCGCGGTACGTGCACGAGCTGATCGAGGACGGCGACACGATCCAGATCGGGGTGGGCGAGCCGTCGCGGGGGATCGTGCGGATGGGGGCGTTCGCGGGGAGGCGGCACCTGGGGATCCACACGGAGCTGGGGTGGCCGGGGCTGGCGCAGATGTGGCGGGACGGGATCGTCGACGGGTCGCGGAAGGAGATCCACGTCGGGAAGGCGGTGGCGGCGGCGTGGACGGGTTGCGACCCGACCGACCTGGACATCATCGACGACAATCCGGCGTTCGAGCTGTACGACCCGGAGTACGTGCTGCACCCGCGGACGCTGACGAAGTTCGACCATTTCGTGGCGATCAACAACGCGATCACGGTGGACCTGCTCGGGCAGATCAACGCGGAGACGGTGTTCGGCGGCCGGATGATCAACGGGACGGGCGGGCAGCCGGAGATGCACATGGCGGGTGCGATGTCGCCGTACGGGCGGGCGATCACGCTGCTGCCATCGACGGCGATGGGCGGGGCGGTGTCACGGATCGTGGCGCAGATGGACGCGGGGTCGCTGGTGACGGTGCCGCGGTTCTACGCGGACACGGTGATCACTGAGTACGGGATTGCGCGACTCTGGGGGAAGAACCACCGGGAGCGGGCGGAGGAGCTGATCGCTGTGGCGCACCCGGAGCACCGGGAGGAGCTGCGGGTGCAGGCGCGGGCGTTGTGGTGGCCGTGAGCGTTGGGGGTTGGTCGTTAGTCGTTGGTCGTTAGGGGGTTGTGTTCAACCGAGCGGTAGATCTCGAAGGAGTCGTTGCTGAGCTGCTCGAGCAGCACGGCGTCCCGGGCGCGGCGGTGGGGATCGTTGACGCGCACGGTGAGGCGCAGGTGGTGACAGCGGGCACTCGCGGCGACGGCAGCGGGCCGGTCGACGACAGGACGGTGTTTGCCGCGGCGTCGCTGAGCAAGCCGGTCTTCGCGACGGGCGTGATGGCCCTCGTCGACGCGGGCGCGCTCGAGCTGGACCGGCCGTTGAGCGAGTACGGGGCGGAGTCGTACTTCTCCGAGGACGAGCGGGCGGCGTCGATCACGGCGCGCATGGTGCTTTGCCACACGACCGGCTTCCCAAACTGGAGGCACGACCGACCGTTGTTCCTGCGATGGTCGCCGGGGAAGATGTGGGGGTATTCGGGCGAGGGGTTTTCGTACCTGCAGCGGGTGGTCGAGCACCTGGTAGGCGTCGGCATCGATCGGTATATGGCGGACGCGGTGTTCCGGCCGCTCGGCATGAACGACTCGAGCTTCGTCAGGCTGGCCACGGACGAGCCACGGATCGCGAAGGGCCACGACCGCGAGGGCACGCCGAGGTTGCCGTTCCGTCCGCCCCAGTGGAAGGCGGCGGCCGGCGGGATGTTCACGACCGCGCCCGACTATGCCCGGTTCGTGGTGCACTCCCTCTCGCACTGTCACGCGATGTTCGAGCCCCAAGCGCGGATCGACGACGAGTTGGCGTGGGGGCTCGGATGGGGCATCGAGCGCGGGCCTGCTAGCCGGGCGATCTGGCAGTGGGGCAACGACCCCGGGTACAAGAACTTCGTCATCGGGCGGCCAGCAGACGGCCAGGGCGTGGTCGTGTTCACCAACGGCGACCGAGGTGCTTCGGTTTACGCGGCGGTGGTGGGCCAACTTCTGCCCGGACGTCACCCGTCGCTCGAGAGGCAGCACCGGCCGGGATGGATGATGGCCATGGCGGGGCGGCCGGTCGACTTGCGGCCGCGGCTCGATGAACCGGCGGTGCGGTCCCTGCTCGAGATCGTCTCCGGAGAGGGTGACGAGATTGAGGTGGGCGGGATCGCCAGCCGGTACCGGAGTGCGGGAACCTGGCTCTTCGGGGTGGTGGTCGAGAAGTCGTGGGAGGCCTTGACGCCGCCGCCGGGGACGCCGATCGCGTGCATCGGGCTGGAATCGAAGGGTCGAGACGAGGCGACGATCACCGCACTGGCCGTCCTGCCCGAGTGGCGGAGGCAGGGCTACGCCACGTCACTGGTCTTCGGGGCGTGTGAGGAGTTGGGGCTGCGCGCGCTCGAGGCCGAAAGCGACGCGGACGCGGTGGGCTTCCTTCGGGCCATCGGGTTCGAGGTGGAGAGCCAGGGCGCGCGGTCCGCGGAGGCCGAGCGGTTCCGATGCCGGCTGGAGCTGTCTTCGCGCTGAGGCACGCGGAGGGCGCGGCGCGACTGCTGCTGTCAGGCGGGGTTGGGGATGTGGGCGAGGGTGCAGCGGGAGATGCAGATGAGCTTGCCGGCTTCGTCGCGGATCTCGACGGTCCAGACCTGGCTGGTGCGGCCGACGTGGGCGGGGGTGGCGGTGGCGGTGAGGGTGCCGTCGCGCTTGGGGCGGAGGTGGTTGGCGTTGATCTCCTGGCCGACGGCGACCATGCCGGCGGGGGCGTTGCGGTTGGCGCCGATCGATGCGGCGCTCTCGGCGAGGACGAGGGAGACGCCGCCGTGGAGGATGCCGGAGGGCTGATGTGAGCGGGGCGTCACCTCGTGGGTGACGACGACGCGGTCCTTCGAGACGTGCTCGATGCGCATGGGGACGGACTGGCCGATGGTGCCGCTCATGCGGGCGTTCCAGGCGTCGAGGTTGTCGTCCTGGGGCATGCCGTTGGTGGATTGGCGCGTGTCGAGCATCGGTAGATCCTCCGCTACCACTTTATGCATACGGCGTCGTGTCCCGGCAACCGGGGGGCCGGCCGGGCGGAGGCTGGAGGCGAGAGGCGAGAGCGACGTCTTCGCTGCCGTCTGCCGTTTCGGGGACGGCTGTGATACGATCGGGCCCCCGGGCTGGGTGGTGTCCTCGCGGCGATGTCGCGCGGGGGACTGGAGGGAACGATGACGACGGACGTACAGGCACCGAGCTTCAAGCGGCTCTATCCCCGGCAGGCGCGGCTGGACAACGGCAAGGTGTTCGACCTGCGGCTGATGACGGCGGCGAACCGGGACGAGATCGTGGAGCTGGCGAAGTCGCTGCCGCAGGTGGACGTGCTGTTCCTGCGGATGGACATCACGGACCCGCGGAAGGTCGACGACTGGGTGCGGAACGTCGAGGCGGGGCGGACGGTGACGGTGCTGGCGTACGACGGCGAGAAGCTGGCGGGGTGGGCGAGTCTGCACCACGACGAGGTGCTGTGGACGCGCCACGTGGGGGAGATCCGGACGATCGTGGGGACGGGGTACCGGGGGATCCGGCTGGGTGCGCGGCTGGTGGAGGAGATCTTCACGATCGCGCAGGAGCTGGGGCTGAAGAAGATCACGGCGCAGATGACGTCGGACCAGAAGGGTGCGCGGGCGACGTTCGAGCGGATCGGGTTCCGGCCGGAGGCGCTGCTGGCGGACCACGTGGTGGATCACGAGGGGCGGACGCACGACATGTTGATCATGTCGTACGACATCGACGGGTTACGATCGGTCTCCGGGTGAGTGTGGCTCTCGCCGGATGCTGGCGCGGGGCGTGGCCGGATGTAGGGGAGCGATGACGACGGACGTACAGGCACCGAGCTTCAAGGGCTCTATCCCGGCAGGCTCGGTGGACAACGGCAAGGTGTTCGACTGCGGTTGATGACGGCGGCGAACCGGGACGAGATCGTGGAGCTGGCGAAGTCGCTGCCGCAGGTGGACGTGCTGTTCCTGCGGATGGACATCACGGACCCGCGGAAGGTCGACGACTGGGTGCGGAACGTCGAGGCGGGGCGGACGGTGACGGTGCTGGCGTACGACGGCGAGAAGCTGGCGGGTTGGGCGAGTCTGCACCACGACGAGGTGCTGTGGACGCGCCACGTGGGCGAGATCCGGACGATCGTGGGGACGGGGTACCGGGGGATCCGGCTGGGTGCGCGGCTGGTGGAGGAGATCTTCACGGTGGCGCAGGAGCTGGGGCTGAAGAAGATCACGGCGCAGATGACGTCGGACCAGAAGGGTGCGCGGGCGACGTTCGAGCGGATCGGGTTCCGGCCGGAGGCGCTGCTGGCGGACCACGTGGTGGACCACGAGGGTCGGACGCACGACATGTTGATCATGTCGTACGACATCGACGGGTTTCACGACTGAGGACTGATCTGCGCTGCTAGCTGGACGGGTTTCGCTCCAGCGCCTCGCGCAGCTCCTCCAGAGCGTTGTAGAACACGCTCACCCGGACCATCGTCATCGTTGGTTGAACGGCGCGCACTCGGGTCATCACCTCGTCGCGCTCGTCCGGCTTCATGCCGCCGCCGATGAGTAGCGCGTCGAACGGCGAAGTCGCCGCGAGTTCCACCACTCCGTCGATCGTGAGCGCTCCGGCCGGCTCGTAGCCGGCGTCTCGTAGCTGCGTCAGCACCGCGTCCATGATCTCCTGGTGCCGCCCGATGCAGAGCACTCGCTTCGCCATGTCGAGATCGTACGTCGGGTTGGCGCGAGCAGAGATGTCCGTGGCATTGCAGATTTCGCAGCGGCGGCCATCGGCAGGCGATGATGGCCGGAGTGGATGCCGCGGAGTTCACGAACGCCGACTGATGTAGGCCGCGCCGCAGGTCCAGTGGAAGCGCGGAGCGGGCGCGTAGGCCAGCGTTGCGCTAGGATCGCGAGGCACTGAATTCGGTTCATTCTAGTGAGAGAGGAAGTACGACGATGTCCGCAGATGGGACGTGGAAGGTGACGCTGAATACGCCGATGGGGGCGCAGGAGGGGACGCTGGTGTTGAAGGAGGAGGGGTCGGCGCTATCGGGGACGATGGACGGACCGCAGGGGAGCGTGGCGATCGAGGAGGGGAAGGTCGACGGGAACGCGGTGTCGTGGGCGATCACGGCGGCGCAGATGAACATGAAGATCATGTTCAGCGCGACGATCGATGGGGACAAGATCGCGGGGTCGGCTGAGCTGGGGACGTTCGGGACGGCGCAGTTCGAGGGGGCACGGGCGTAGCGGGCCTCGTTCGGTCGCCTTCGGGCACCCTCTCCCACCGGGGGAGAGGGTCGAGGACCGCGCGCGTCAGGTGCGGAAGCGGCGGCGGCGTTGGGGACGCTGGCCGCGTTGGGCGAGGCGCTCTTCGAGGTGGCGGCCGTTGTAGAAGAAGAAGGCCAGGCGCAGGGCGAGCAGGACGCTCGCAACGATGGCGAAGCCGCGGAGCCAGAAGCCGCCGGTGAACCAGCCAACGATCAGGATGATGGCGATGGCGAGGGCGTAGCGGCCGAGCATGAACAGCAGCCGCCGGCGCCGTCGTGCGTGCCAGAATGCGCGGCGTGGGTTGCCGGGACGTCTTCGGTCGTCCATCGGTGGAGCTCCCAAGGCAGCATAGCCAGCGTTCGTTGGAACTATGCCACGGCCGCGTAACGCGGCCGTAAGGAGATCGTGACGAGCGCCGCATGGCACGGCGCGCCGCTAGGCGTCGGGCGGGGCGCAGGCGTAGTGGATGCGGCAGTGCCTCGTGTTGCAGGAGCGGACGGAGCCGCGGTGGAGCTGCGAGCAGAGGGTGCACTTGTTCACGGCGACGATGCGGCCGGCGGCGGTGTCCCAGTCGAGGTCGACCTGGGCGGCGTGGAGCCCGGGGATGCTGGTCACGAGCTCCCAGTGGTGGCGGTGGCCCGGGCCGGGACTCGCGCTCGCGTCGTCGGGGACGAGCGTGAGGCTGCGGGGCTCGTAGAGGCGATTGTCGCTGTCGTTCATCGGTAGTGACTCCTGGCCTGGGACGGGAAGCCCTCGGCGTTCAACGGGCCGGCGCGGAGGAGGCGGAGCTCCTGCCACTTCAAAGCGGATTGGGCTTCGAGGGGCGTAATGTTCGCGCCGTTCGGCCGGGGCTCGGCACGCAGCGCGCGAATGCGGTCGGACAGCACACCGAGTTCGCCCAGCAAGCGTTGTTCGGCGATGGGTGCGGTGAACATATGAGTGCTCCTTGCGCGATGAGGCGCCGGGCCTATGCAGGGCGAAGGGGGAAGAACGAAGATGCCGGTCGGTCGCGACGTGCGAGGTCGAGGGGGGACACCTCTGCTCCGGGTCAAGGCCGACCCCTGCAGATCATCGGTGATGACGTAGTCACCGTAGCACATCCAGAGAGGCGCGGCTGACGCTGTCAGGGCGCCGCGGGGCGATCGAGGCTTCAGCCGTGCGGATGTTGACAGATGGTGTGTTCCGTGCAGTCGGGCACGGAGCACTCGCGTACGGTCGCCCGATCGCGCTCGCCGCAGATGCCGCACGCCTCGACGGAGATGATGCGGCTCTTCGCGGTGTCCCAGTGCAACCAGTGGTGGGCGGCCTGGAGCCCGCGGAACGAGGTGACGAGATCGTGCTCGTGACGATGCCTGAGGCCGGTGGTGGCGTCGTCGTGTGGCTCGGACTGTTCGGTGCGTGGAGTGGTCATGCGGACATGGTACGCGAATGGCCGGGGCGCCCGCTTCGGCGGGGGTCGGAGTCGAGATTTCGGCGTCGTTGTCAGGCGGCGCGGGCGGCGTCGTCCGATTCGATGGTGAGGAACTCGAGGGCGCGGTTGCGGTAGAGGCCGAGCAGCGCTTCGACGACGCGGGGGCTGAACTGCTGGCCGGAGCAGCGGACGATCTCGCCGATGGCCCAGTGGAGGGGGCGGCCGAGGCGGTACGGGCGGTTGTTGGTGATGGCGTCCAGGCTGTCGGCGACGGTGACGATGGCGGCGGGCTCCGGGATGGCGCTGCCGACGAGACGTCCGGGGTAGCCGAAGCCGTCCCATCGCTCGTGGTGGTGCTGGGCGATGACGGCGGCGAGGTCGAATCCGGAGCGCTCACGCAGGAACTCGGCGCCCCAGGTGGTGTGCTGCTTCATGACGGTCCACTCCTCGCCGTTGAGGCGGGCGGGGCTGATGAGGATCGACTCGGGCACGCGGATCTTTCCGATGTCGTGCAGGGTGGCGGCGAGACCGAGCGCGTTGACTTCGGCGTCGGGCATGCCGAGCTCGCGGGCGAGGAGCTCGGTGATGGTGCGGACGCGGGCGAGGTGACGGCCGGTGGTGGCATCGTGCGCCTCAGCGGCGGCGGCGAGCATCATGACGGTGTCGGCGCGCGCGTCCTGGAGGCGGCTGGCGGAGGCTTCGAGGTCTCCGACGAGGGCCTCCATGCGGGCGATGGCCATGACCTGCTCGGCGACGGCGGCGAGGAAGCGGGCGTCACGTGCGTCGAGCGTCGATCCCTTGCTGGAGGCGACGGAGAGAAAGCCGACGACGGAGTCCTGGGCGATGAGGGGGACGACGAGGCCGGGGCCGAGGCCGCTGCGCCTCGCGATCTCGTGCTGGCGTTCCGGGATGCGAGGGTCCGTGGAGAGATCCGAGACGAACACGGGCCGCTTCGTCCGCCTGACGAGCGCCGTGACCTCGGACGAGAGACTGCCGCTCTGGGGGTCGTCGACTCCGTGCAGGTGCGTGACCGTACGCTTGCCGCTGTCGTCGACGTCACGATCAAGCTTGAATCTGACACCCGCGTAGCTGGCGCCATCGGCGATCCGGCGGGCGACGAGGCGGAGCTTCTCGTCGAGGCGGGCTGAGGAAGTGAGCAGCGGCACGATCTCGCCGATCATGCGGGCGGCGCGCTCGTCGGCGAGGGCCTTGCGCACGCCGGAGGCTTCGGCGGCGACTGCGCGCTCGCGCTTCTCGGAGTACATGGCTTCGTCGGCGACGCGGATGGCGTCCTCGATGAAACGGACTTCCGTCGGCCAGATGGTGAGGCCCATGCTGACGGCCATGGGCACGCCGGAATCACTGGCGGGGTCGCGCACGCCGGCCAGAAGCAGCGAGGCCATGACATCGCGGCAGTACTGTTCGGCGTCCGGCCGTTGCAGATCGGGCAGGACGACGATGAACTCGTCGCCGCCGTAGCGCCCGACGTGCGCGCCGTCGCGCCGGAGCTTGGATGCCACGGTCGTGAGTACCTGGTCACCGACGACGTGACCGTAGGTATCGTTGACGGCCTTCATGCCGTCGACGTCGAGGACGACGACGCCGACGGAGGACGCGGTTGCGGCGCACTCTCGCAGCGTCTGTTCGATGGCGGCGTGGTTCAGGAGGTTCGTGAGCGAGTCGCGGCGCGCCTGATCGATCAGCAGTTGCTCGGTGCGATGACGCTCAGTGACGTCGCGGAAACTCCAGACGCGACCGGCGGGGCCGTCGCCGTTGACGAGGGGACGCGAGAAGCGTTCGAAGACGCGGCCGTCGTTGAAGGTGAGGATGCCGAGATCCTCCTCGGTGCTGGCGTAGAGTTCGCGGATGCGGGCGACCCATTCCTCGGGCTCCGAGAGCTGGGACATGACGAACGCAATGAGTTGCTCGTCATCACCCGCCGCGAGCAGCTCATCCGGGATTTTCCACATCTCGGCGAAGCGGCGGTTGGCGTACTGGACGCGCCCCTCAGGACCGACGGCGAGGATGCCGTCGGCAGTGGATTCGATGGTGGCGGTGAGGAGCTCCTGGCTGTGGCGCAGGGCGGCTTCGGCCTGGCGTCGGTCCTCGTAGAGCTGCACGCCCTGGAGCGCGCTGGCGATCTGGCCGGCGACGCCCTCGATGAGTTCTCGCTGGCGGCCATCGAAGCGCGTGGGACGGGCGCTGGCGAGGGAGAGGACGCCGACCACCTCATCGCCGGCGACGAGGGGGAAGACGGCGGTGGAGCGGATGAGGGTAGAGGTGAAGAAGGCGCGGCCGCGCTCAGGCAGGCGCTCGTCGTTCTGGGCGTCTTCGAAGATCATCGGCTGGCGCGTGGCGACGACCATGTTTCGGATAGGGTCGGGGCGCTGGGCGGCGTGGGTCCACTTCTCGATCCAGGGGGAGGCGGTGTCGACCTCCTGATTCATGCAGCGAAGGCGTACGCGGCCGTCGCGGTCGAGGACGTCGATGACGGCGTTGTTTGCACCGACGAGGCTCGAAACGCTGGCGGCCATGCGCACGAGGACGGCCGGCAGCTCTTCGGTCTGTGAGATGACGCGGCCGACGCTGAACAGGGTGTCGAGCTGGATCTGGTCGCTCTCGGCCTGGACGATCTTGAGCCGGCGCATGAGGAGCAGGCTGAGGAGCGGTGCGGCAACGGCGAGGAACTGTCGCCGCGCCTCGTCATGGCCGTCGGCCCACGGTCCGTGGACGACCAGCATGTTGGCGGTGATGAAGGGGGCGGGGAGGAGGGCGGCGACGTAGTCGTGCTGGCGGCATTCGTCGACGCCGGCAAACTCCGTCACACGACCGTACTTCACGCGGAAGGTCACGGGGCCGACGCGCGAGGTGAGGTCGCGGTTGATGAGCCAGAGTCCGGTGCGGCTGAGCTCCAGGGGCACGTCTTCGTCGAAATAGCGGAAGTCGTCCTCAGTGCCGTAGATGAGGTACGCGGAGCGCGCGCCCAACTCGCGCTCGACAATGCGCAGCGCCGCCGACACGGCAGCGGCCGTGTCCTCCTCGGTTGTGGCGAGGCGCGCCAGTTCGCTCAGGTTGGCGAGCGCGAGGGCGGGCATGCATTCCTCCGGTGCGACGTCACGGGTGCGCCCAGAAGTATCGGCGCGGATGCGCGCAGGAACGAGAGGCAGGGAGGTGGCGAGGTGTGACGGCGAGTAGGTGCCAGCACCCAAGGCGGGACTTCGTCCGGTATCAGGGGGCGTCCCAGCGCACGAGATACACGCGGACCGGATCTTCGAATCCCTTGAGGACGACGTCGCCGCGGTCGGAGAACATGAAGCCTTTCCCGGCGACGAGGCCGCGCACGACGTCGGACACGAGAATGTCGCCGCCGCCGCCGAAGGCCATGATGCGGGCGGCGATGGTGACGGTGGCGCCGAAGAGGTCGTCGTCTTCGGCGATCGGCTCGCCGGCGGTGAGGCCGACACGCACGCGGATGGGCTCGGCGGCGTCCGTATTACGGGCGGCGAAGGCGGTCTGCAGGGCGATGGCGCACTGGACGGCGCGGGTGGCGGAATCGAACGAGGCCATGAAGCCGTCGCCCAGGCTCTTGATCTCGGTGCCGGCGTGCGCCTGCAGGGCGTCGCGCGTGATGCGTTCGTGGTCGCGCAGGACATTTCGGGCGAACTCGTCACCCAGGCGCTGGAACATCTCCGAGTGGCCCTCGATGTCGGTGAAGAGGACGGTGCGGAACGCGGCGGCGCGCGGTTGGGGCGATGGCGCGGCGGGGAGTTCGTCGCCGAGGAACTCGCCGATGGCGGAGAGGAGCGTCTCGACGTCACCTTGCTTCCCCTGTAGCGGGACAAAGCGGGCGTTCGGGATGCGCGTGGCGAGTTTGCGGGTTTCCTCCTCGCTCACGATGCGTGAAGACGTGTGCTGGAGGATGAGCGTGGGCGCCTGCACACGCGGGAGGAGGTCGGTGACGTCGAGCTCACCGAAGACGGTCCACATGCGGTCGGCATCTTCGGGTTTGGCGCAGGCGCGCAAGAACTCGGCGTAACGCCCCGCCTCCTCGCCACCGAAGCCGAGGGAGACAAAGGCGATGTTCTCGGTCATCGCCTCCCAGTCTGTCGAGAGCTGGAGGATGGCGCGCATCTGCGGGCGGCTCAGATACTCCTCGCCGTTGGCGTACGCGTCGTCGAGGATGAGGTGCGAGACGCGGTCGGGCTGGGCGGCCGCGTAGGCGATGGCGAGCGGACCGGAGGCGCCGACGGCGTGGATGGCGAAGGTGCGGAGGTCGAGGGCGTCGGCGACGGCATCGATGTCGAGCATGCGGGCTTCTAGTGAGAAATCGTCAACGTTGCGGTCGGAGAGCCCGGTGCCACGGGGGTCGAAGGGGATGATCATGCGGGAGCGGCAGAGCCGTTCGAAGAAGGTGCTGTCACGCCACTCGAGTTGGATGTGGCTGAAGGGAGCGAAGGGCGCGCGGACGACGGGCAGGCCCTGGCCAGCGGTGGCGAAGGCGATGCAGACGCCATCGCGGGCGGTCGCGTATCGCATATTCAGATCCATCTCGTCGAACATCGTACACCGGTCGTGACAGCGACCGTTAGCGAGCGGTGCACGAGTGCGGGAAGGGCGTTGCTCGCGCATAATGGAGCGATCTCGGGGGCGTGATTCAGAAAGGACTTCTGCATGCTGGGACGTATCTGGCGTATTCCACGATCTCTTCGATCCCTCAGATTTTGCGCGCTGGCGCTGTTCGGAGCGCTGCTCGCGGCGTCGTGCACGCTGGTGGGGCAGGGGGCGCTGCACGTTTCGAACGACCTGAGCGGGATCGGCGCGGACAACACGGTGTTGTACGCGTACTCGCCCGGGCCCGGGGACGCGTTTCCGGCGGCGGGGTACGTGAGCCTCGTTGTCAAAGGGGATGACCTTGGGTCGCCGCCGTCGTACGGCATGAACGGGTACGTGTACCTGGTGCGGACGAACCTGGACTGCCCGATGTCCGAGGGGCGGCCCGAGACGTTCACGCTGGGCGACGTGACGATCGTCGGGGTCGTGACGGTGACGAACGGGAGCGTGAACCAGGTCCTGACGATGCAGGACTCGCCGGCGAACCGTGAGTCGCACTGGGCGCTGATGGACATCGGTGAGGTGGCGGGATATCCGGGCGAGCACCTGGTCCGGCGTTGCGGCGAGGTGACGTGGTCGAGCGGCGGCGTGTCGCTGGTTAACCCGTGCACGCTGCGGACGTCGCTGGAGGGACAGGCGCTAGCACCGGGTAAGTCGTTCACACTGGACGCTACGCACAAGTGGCAGTTCTGCAACGGCGGCGCGGCGGCCGGGAGCAGCGAAAAGTTCCTGTTCATGAGCACCGACGGCGGGGTGACGTGGACGCTGATCAGCCGGACGACGCTGGGGAATCCGCCAGCGGAGGCAGGGGTCGGCGCGCTGCCGAACGGGAATGGCGTGAGCGCCGTGTTCTTCCAAGATTCGACGAAGGGGTGGCTGGGCCTGAGCAGCCCTGGGGACAACCTGTGGAAGTCGACGGACGGCGGACACAACTGGACGAAGGTGACCGTCTCGGATCTCGACCCCGGGGTGCCGGTGAACTCGATCACGTTCACGGACGCGACGCACGGCTCGTTCGTGACGCCGGACGGGACGTGGACGACGTCGAACGGCGGGACGACGTGGACGAAGTCGCCGTGATTGGTTAGCCGCATCGGTTGGAGCAAAGGGGCGCGGCCATCGGCCGCGCCCCTTTTATCGTCCGTGCGGGACGCGTGGCTTAGCTGACGGGGACGGACGTCTGAGCCGAATCGGGCTGCGGCGGAGCGCTCGCGGCGAATTCGGCGGGGACGGACTCACGGGACCGGGCGCCGTTGCCGTTGCGGGCGACACCGATGTCGGGCAGGTCGCTGATGGGCACGCCGGCCGCTTCACGCAGGTCGCGGAAGTCAGCGGCGGCGTGCTCGGCGATGAGCTCGACGTCGGGGAGGATGTCGGGGTCCGACATGATGCCGAAATAGAGGTGCTTATCGAAGCTGGTGATGCCGGCGCCGATGCCGAGATCGCCGGCGAGCGGCACCAGCGGGTAGTGGCCGATCATGCGGTGGCCGACCGAGTAGAGCGGAATCATGGGGCCGGGGACGTTGGTGCAGACGAGATTGAGCGCGCCAGCGGGGACGCCTCCCATGCCGGCGAGCGCGTGGTAGGCGGCGGGCAGGTTGGACGCGACGCGGAGCAGCGCGTCGAAGGCGTTGGCCTGGTCGGCAGCCTTGAGCCGCTCGACCTCGGCCCGGATGGCCTGGAGCCGCGTCGCGGGATCTTCGATGCCGACGGGAAGATCGGGCAGCATCATCGATACGCGGTTGCCGAGCTGGCCCTTCTGGTCTTCGCGGCGGACGTTGACGGGGATCTGCACCCGCACGGTGACGCCGTCGGTCTTGTGGCCGTGCGAGCGGAGGTAGCGGCCGAGCGCGCCGGCGAGGATGGTGAGCATGACGTCGTTGACGGTGCCGCCGAGGGCGCCGCGGATCCCGCGCACTTCCTGGAACGACATCTCGGTCCAGGCGGTGCGGCGCTTGCCGCCGACGGGCTTGTTCCAGATCGCCTTCGAGGACTGACGGAAGGCGGCGGGGAGCGCCACTTCCAGGGCCCGGGCGAAGTCGGTCACGCGCTTCGTCTGGCCGCGCACGTCCAGCATCTGCTGCTGGAACTCGGTGGCGAGGCGGACGTTCTCGCTCCACTGCTCGAACATGGCGTCGGCCCACGACTGGACGGGGGACGGGGGCGTGGCGGGATGCCACGGCTCGTCGGGGGGCGGCGTGGGGTCGGGGTTGGGGACCATGTCGAGGGTTGCGAGGAGGAGTTCGATGCCGGAGACGCCATCGACCAGGCAGTGATGGACGCGGTTGACGTAGGCGGTGCGGCCGCCCTCGAGGCCGTTGACGACGGTGATGTCCCAGAGGGGTCGGTCGCGCGGAAGCATCGGGGCGAAGAGTTCGCTCGCGAGCTCGATGAGCTGGGTGCGCGTGCCGGGGGAGGGGAGGGTTACTTGACGGACGTGACGTTCGAGCGAGAAGGCGGGGTCGTCCTCCCAGGTGGGGTGACCGGCGAACAGCGGGGGGATGACGGCGCGCTGCCGATAGCGCGGGATGAGGTGCATGCGCGCGTCCATGTTGGCGCGGACCTTCTCGAGCGGGATATCACCCTCGAAGATGCAGACGGAGCCGATGTGAAGCGGGGCGTCGGGCTTCTCGAAGTAGAGAAACCAGGCGTCCTCCGCGCTCATGCGCCTGTTCAGCTTTGAAGCTGACATACCAGCATTGCCTCCAGCGCCGCCGATGCCAACGGGGGGGCCCTCAGACCGGAACCCCGTAGACCGGAACCCTTTGGGAGGATTATACTCCCCGGAAATTGTGATTGGCGTTACGGTAGCGAAACGATAGCGAAACGATTTTGGGAGGCGGAAGTCCCTATTCAGCTTGACCCTGCAACGGTGCGGCTCTCGGGACATTGTATGATTGTAAGGGCGGGGAGAAGATGACGGCCGCGCTGGCCGGCGTCTTCGATGCAGAGCGAGGGGGATACGTGCAGAACGGGACCGCCTCGGAACCTGATCTCGCGGGCTATGAGCCCACGGGACGCCCTATCTGGCTTGAAGCGCTCTTCCCGCTGGACTGGCTGGCGTTGCACGCATCGCCGGTCTATTACGGCTTCGGAGTGCCGCGGGGGCACGGGCAGCCGGTGATCCTGGTGCCGGGATTCCTCGGCGACGACCGGTACCTGACCGAAATGCACCTCTGGCTGCGCCGAATCGGCTACAAGCCGTTCTTCTCGGGCATCGGCCGTAACGTGGACTGCCCGGAGCTACTGACGCAGCGGCTGCTGATGACGATCGAGCAGGCGCACACGGAGACGGGCCGCAAGGTGACCGTGATCGGGCACAGCCTCGGCGGGATGCTGGCGCGGGCGGCCGCGCACCGCGTGCCGGAGAAGGTGGAGCAGGTGATCACGATGGGGTCGCCGTTCCGCGGTGTGCGGGCGCACCCGCTGGTGCTGAGCGCGGCGAACTTCGTGCGGTCGAACATCCTGCGGGAGCGGCGGCACCGGCGCGAGGTGGGCGGGAGCTGCTTTACGCCGCAGTGCGGGTGCGGATTCGTATCGGCGCTGCGCGACGAGGAAGAGCCGGACGACGTGCGGTACAACGCTATCTATTCGAAGGTCGACGGCGTCGTCGACTGGCGATCGTGCGTGGACGACGACGAGACGCTGAACCGCGAGGTGACGGCGACGCACATCGGCATGGCGTTCAATCCGGACGTGTACCGGACGGTGGCGAATTTGCTGGCGGGGATCGCGTAGGGGTTCGCGCGGAGACGAGATACAGAGCGCGCACTCGAACGGGGTGCGCGCTCTTTGCTGTCCGTCCGGCGGGCGCTACGCCGTGAGCCGCTGAGGTTCGGGCGCTTGCGCCGACTGCTGCTTCGCCATGCGCTCGGCGCGGGCCTTCACACCCTGCAGGCACTTCCACTGGAAGAAGATGTCGCCGACGTCGACGGCGAGCTGCATCGGCAGGATGAGGGGGTTGAGCCAGCGGTACTTGTCGCGCATGCGGATCATGAGGCGCGTGTGGCGCTCGTCGATGGGCTCGAGGTACCAGAGGAAGGAGCCGATGTTGCCCATTCGCTGGAGCATCCAGTGCGGCTCCTCGAAGTCGCGGCAGACCATCGACGTCCAGGGGCTCATGGCGAACTTCGTGCCGATTTCAAGGTGCTGGTATTCGGGCATGATCTCCCAGGAGCTGGGCTTGCCGCCGTTGTCGACCCAGTCGTAGCCGTACCAGCCGGCGCGGCCCCATCCCATCTGGACGAGCCACGGCCAGATCTGTTCGGGCGTGGCCTCGACGGTGACGGCGCGGGTCGAACTCCAGGTCGGATTGGGGACCAACTCGTCGTAGGGGAGGGTGCGTGCGGCCTCTTCGGGCGTGGCGCCCCAGTGCATCTGGCGGGGTCTGATCCAGCGGACGTACGCGGCAACGGCGCCAGCGGAGACCAGTGTCGGTAGAACGACTCGGCGAACTCTCATCACCACCTCCTTGCGCGCTCTCGCGCAGATCCAGTGTGAGTCCCTGTGGCGCGCGTCGTAAGGGCCGTGCGTCACGATGAGCGGGTGTCAAAGGTCGCGGCGGCTCGACTACACTGGCCGACATGGATGCGCCCGGTCCCGGGACGGACTTCTATCTCGACGGCGAGCCGCATGTGGCGCCGGCGAAGCTCGTGGAGCACTACTGCGCGACGCGCGGGATCGCGAAGGCCGAGCTGGGCATCCGGCCGGTCGTGCTGGGGACGTTCAGCGGGCGACTGACGCGCTACCTGGGCGAAGCCGCGGGGGCGGAGAAGGCTCAACACCTGGCGGAGTGGCGGAATCTCGACGCGTACGTGCTGGGAGACGCGCTGACGATCCTGACGCTCGGCATCGGCGCGCCCACGACGGTGGCGGCGATGGAGGAGATGGCGGCGTGCGGGATGCGCACGCTGATCACGACGGGATCGGCAGGCAGTCTGCAGGAGAGCGCACCGATCGGCACGGTCGTGGTGCCGACATCGGCAATTCGGGAAGAGGGGACATCGCACCACTACGCGCCGCGGCATGTGCCGGCGGTTCCGGACGAGACGCTGGCGCTGGAGCTGGTGCGGGAGGCGGAGGGGCGCGGCGTGCCGTACGTGCGGGGGGCGAACTGGACGACGGACGCGCCGTACCGGGAGCACCGGCAGAAGATCGAGCGGCACCGTCGCGAGGGCGTGATGACGGTCGACATGGAGATGTCGGCAATGTTCGTGGTGGCGGGGATCCTGGGCGTGCGATGCGCGTCGATCGTGGCGGTGTCGGACGAGCTGCACGGGGTGGAGTGGGAGTTGGGGTTCCGGGGGGAGCGGTTCATGCGGGGGATGACGGCGGCGGCGGACGTGGCGCTGGCGGTGGCGCTGCGGCTGGGGGCGGAATCGACGGACCGGTGACGGTCGTGGGATTGGCAAGCCAGGCTCGCCTCAGTCGGCTGCGCCGGATAGAACGAGGCCCGTGCTACATCAGGAACGCTTCGCGCGGGACGAGCTTCTGCTCGATTGGGCCGACCACCAGGAGGAATGCTTCGAGCGCGTGCGCACCGAGCAGCGGTGGCACATCCTCGGCGCCGAAGAAGCAGAGAATGGGCATGCGCTGCCCGTCGATCTCGGCTTCGACCTCGCCGAGTGGGACCTGCTTGAGTTCACCGTCCGCGAAACGTACGGGCATCGTGCGCAATTGCTTCACGCCGAGGCTCTCCAGCAGATCGGCCGGCGCTGAGCTAAAGAGCGCACCGGTGTCCACCAGCGCGTCGACGACTGCGACCGCCGGCTCGGAGCCGTTCGTCGGCGCACCGCGGAGGGTCAACCGCTTCGTGAATGTCCCCATGGAGTGATTGTACAGTCTCGGTCAGCGCGGCCGGATCTGCCGCCACTCCAGATAGGCGTCGATGGCGGCGCGGATGTTGGTGAGCATCGTTGCTACGTGCGTGTTGGCGCCGGCGGAGGCGCTGATGACGTCGTCGCTGAAGTAGCGGTCGCGGTAGGCGACGGGGTCGATCCAGCGGGCGGCGGAGTGCTCGTGGCTGAGGACGACGTCGCCGCTGGCGCAGTCGCAGGCGTACAGCACCTGCAGCGAGTCGTGGCCGTAGACGCGCATGTGGGCGACGGCGACGACGGTGAGCGGTCCGGTCGGGGTGAGGCCGCTCTCTTCGAGCAGCTCGCGGCGCGCGCTCTCCTCGACGGTCTCTCCGGGATCGACGCCGCCGCCGGGGAGGTACCAGCCGCCCGTCATGGCGCCGCCTGCGCGCTTGAGGATGAGGATTTGGCCGTCGCGCTGGGCGAAGACGGCGCTCGAGAGGGCGAAGAGGGCGAGCTGTGGATCAGAGTCGGGCACAGCGGGATTATTCGGGATGGGTGCGGGCGCCGCAATGAGTTTGAGCGCTCACGTGGAGGGAGATAGAGAACGGCGGCGCCGCTTTCGCGGACGCCGCCGTTTCTCGGGCGCCTGTTGTGTGCAGTCTACTCGTTCGAGGCGCCGGTCGCAGCCGGAGCGGCGCCACGCGTGGTGACGCGCTCGACGCCGGTGCGGACGCGCTCGGCGGTGGTGGAGGCGACGTCGCGGACGGCTTCGACGGCGGCTTCGCCGGCGACGCGCTGGGCCTTGATCACCTTCTCGATGACCTCGCGGCTCTCCGTGCGGGACTCGGACAGCTCGTCGAACATCTGGCGGGCGAGCTCGAGGGCGCGGCCCTGGGCGTTGGTGGTGGCCTCCATCATCGAGCGGTAGAAGGCGCCGACGTCGGTGGGATCCTCGGCGAACTTCTTGCCGAGCTCGATGGCGTCCTTCTGGCCCTTCTGGGCCTCGGCGATGAGGTTGTTGGAGACGCGGTAGCCGCGCTCGTTGCCGGCCTTGACGGCTTCGATGATGGCGTCGTAGCTCTCCGAGAGGGCCTCAAAGTACTTGTCGAGTGCGCTGGTGGTCATGGTTCCGTCCTTCCTGCTGAAAAAGTGGCTGAAATGGTCGAATTGGGCTTGCGTACGGCCCGCTGCTATGTGTAAAGTACACCTACTGGCGAGACGCTGTCAAGTGCGGCGAGGGCCTAAATGACGAGTTCGCCGAAAATTGACATAACCGTCATTCGGACGTGACGTAATTGTCGGATACTCGGCCTGAGGGGGCAGTGGGATATGGCGACAAAGCGCAGCGCAGGGGAGGAGTCGCAGGAGACGCCGTTCCGGATGCACGGCGATCTGCTGACGACGACGCTGCTGGCGTTCCTGCGGAAGTGGAACGCGTACGGGTACCAACTGGCGCAGCAGTTGTCGGAGGCGGGGTTGCCGGCGTTCGATTCGGGGACGGTGTACCGGACGTTGCGGCAGCTGGAGCGCACAGGGCTGGTGTCGTCGTTCTGGGACACGTCGGAGTCAGGGCCGGCGCGACGGATGTACTCGCTGACAAAGGCGGGCGATCTGTTCCTTTCGAGCTGGATCGACGTGCTGGGGCGGTACCAGGCGGTGCTGCAGAAGACGATGGAAGGGCTGAATCCGGACGCCCGCGGGAGCGCGCAATCGGAAGATGCGGAGGAGCCGCCGCTGGAGGCGCACGGCTGACCTCAGGCAGGGACGCAAACAGTAAGGAGCGCATGATGGCAGAGAACAACACAGAGACGCAGAACCCCCTGGACACGTGGCGGCAGTTCATCACCGACTCGGAGCGGCAGTGGAACGGCTTCTTCAAGGAGGTGCTTGGCACGGACGGCGTGTCGAGCGCGATGAGCACGTGGGTCGAAGGCGCGCTGACGGTGCAGCGGATGGTGGCGGACCAGTTGGAGCGCTACTACAGCACCTTCAACATCCCGAGCCACCAGGACCTGGTGGCGCTGGGCGAGCGGATGAAGGTGATCGAGGACACGCTGGCGCGCATCGAGTCGCAGATGGGGACACCGCGGCGGGCGGCGGCGGCGCGGACGAAGGCTCGGCCGAAGCCGGCGCGGACGAAGCGACCCCCGACGGCGGCCTGAGGGCGGCCTGCGGGCGGCCTGATCCGAGAGATGTCGGACATGTGAAGAAGAGGCGCCGCCGGGCGATAGCGGGCGGCGCCTCTTCAATTCTCCGCGTGACGGTGGCATACTGGCGCTAACGCGCACGCCTAAGCGGAGGATCAGCAGCATGACGACGCAGACCTCCTCCGAACGCACGAACATCGCCGAGATCGTCCAGAAGGAAGTGGAACGCACGATCACGCGCTCGGTGCGCGGCATCGACGTGCTGCTGAATCGGGACGAACCGGAGGTGGGGGTGACGCCGAAAGACGTCATCTACCAGCGCGGCACGCTTCGGCTGTACCACTACCATCACCAGTCGGACGAGGTGTACCGGATTCCGGTCGTGCTGGTGATGTCGTTGATCAGCAAGCCGTACATCCTGGACCTGACGCCGGGCGTGAGCTTCGTCGAGTTCCTGCTGAAGCAGGGGTTCGACGTGTTCATGATCGACTGGGGGGTGCCGCGGCCGGAGGACTCCAAGCTGCGGCTGGAGGACTACACGACCGACTTCATCCCGGCGTGCATCGCGAAGATCCAGCAGGCGACGGGCGAGCACGACGTTTCGTTCATCGGCTACTGCATGGGCGGGCTGCTCTCGCTGATCTACGGCGGGCTGTATCCGGATGCGCCGATGTCGAACCTGGTGTGCATCGCGACGCCGGTGGACTACGAGGGGATGGGGCTGTTCAAGCAGTGGACGGACAAGCGGTGGTTCGACGTCGACCGGGTGGTGGACTCGCTGGGGAACATCCCGCCGGAGCTGATGTACCGCTCGTTCGAGCTGCTGCGGCCGGCGGACCGGCTGGTGGCGTACGTGCGGTTGTGGGACAACCTGTGGAACGACCAGTACGTGAAGCACTACCGGCTGTTCAACAAGTGGACGAGCGACCAGATCCCGTTTCCGGGCGAGTGTTTTCGCCAGTCGACGAAAGAGCTGATGTGGGAGAACAAGCTGCTGAAGGGCGAGCTGGAGATCGGCGGGCGGCGGGTGGACCTGAAGCAGATCACGTGCCCGGTGCTGAACGCGATGGCGCAGCACGACCACATCGCGCCGTACGAGGCGACGAACCAGCTCACGTCGCTGGTCGGGAGCGAGGACAAGGAGGACGTGGTGTTGAAGGGGGGGCATGTGAGCCTGGTGGCGGGGATGAATGCGGTGATGCGGCTGTGGCCGAAAGTGAACGAATGGCTCGCGGTGCGGTCGGTATGACATCGCGCGCGCTGACGCTGCCACGCCAGGTGAAGCTCTCCGATGGGAGCGAGATCACGCTGCGGTTGCTGGGGCGGCTGGACCGGGAGGCGTTCCTCGCGTTCACGACGTCGCTGCCGGACCACGACCTGCTGTTCCTTCGCACGGACATCACCAACCCGGATGTGATCGACGGGTGGCTGGACAACATCGATCTGGGGCACATCATCACGATCGTGGCGGAGCGCGAAGGGAAGATCCTCGGCTACGGTAGCGTGCACATGAGCACGGCGCCGTGGTCGGGGCACGTGGGCGAGCTGCGGGTGCTGATCGACGGGAGCATGCGGGGGAAGGGGCTGGGTCGGGCGCTGACGGAGTCGGTATTCGCGCAGGCGCTGGAACACGGGATCGAGAAGATGGTGGCGCAGATGACGGTGGACCAGAAGGGGGCGATCTCGACGTTCGAGGAGCTGGGGTTCAAGGCGGAGGCGCTGCTGATCGACCACGTGCGGGACCGGGAGGGGAAGAAGCACGACCTGCTGGTGTACTCGCACGACGTGCACGGGTTCCAGGCGCAGCTGGACGCGTACGGGGTGACGGAGGCGGCGGCGGGGGCGGATTGACGAGCGGAACCAACGCCCTGGCGACAGTTTGAGGCGGGCGATCGTGCCCGCCTTTGTGTTTCCGGCAGAGGTGACGCCCTGCCACCAGATGGAGGGATGGCATGAGCGACAAGAATCAGCGCGGGCCGTGGTACTGGCTGGTGGCGCTGAACCCGTTCAACTGGATCCTCGCGCGGCTCTTTGGCGGTGAAGAGGCGGCACGGGAGGGCGAGGCGGCAGTGCGGGACGTCGCGCCGTTGTGGGGGATCGCGGCCGCGATCGCGGTGATCGTGCTTGTGGCGTTCGCGATCGTGATTGTGTCCGGAGTCCGCTAGCCGGCGTCGTGGCGGGCGAGATCGGCGGCGTGGTTGAGGTCGGCGAGGGCGGCTTCGAGGCGGGCGAGCTGGGTGTCGTCGAGGCGCTTGAGGATATTGATCACGTAGTTGCCGGCGATGCGGCGGAGGGCGCCGACGTTGACCGCGCCCTCGGCGGTGAGGTAGTTGCGGACGATGCGGCGGTCGATGGAGTCCTCCTCACGGCGGACGAGGCCCTGGCGCACGAGGCGGTCGACGTGGCCGGTGATGGTCGAGGGGTTGACGCCGAGGTGTTCGGCGAGGGCGCCGACGGGGAGGCCGTCCTCATCGCGGAGGGCCCAGAGGAGGCGCATCTGCGGGATCGTGAGGCCGTCGTCTGACCAGCCCTGGATGCGCAGCGTGTCGATGATGCCGACGGCCTCACCGTAGAGCTTCGCAACGCGCACCAACTCGTCGTAGCGGACGGGGTCGTCGAGGTCGAGATCTTTGGTGTCGGTGAGTTCGGTCTGTGGCATCAGATGCTTGCCCGGTCGAAAATATTTGCCCTTTACAAAAGCAATCCGCCGGGAGTATAGTCGATGCGCCGCCGGTTTTCAACCACTCCGGCCGCAAGAAGGAGCACCTCGAGATGAACAAGTTCGCCGAGAAGGTCCGGGAGACGCCATCGTGCCGGGAGCCGGCGTACCGCCCTGCGATGTACATGTCGGAGGAGGAGAAGAAGTCGCTGGACCAGAAGATCGGCGACGCGAACCTGTACCAGGACCTGGTGACGATGCGCGAGATGGTGCGGCACGAGCCGGACAACCTCGAGCTGCGGAAGGCGCTGGTGAGCGGAATCGCGAGCGCGGAGTTCGCCGGGATCGACGCCTTCAGCCGGAAGGTGGTCGAGTGGCAGGAGTGGCCGGTGCCGAACACGCTGATCATGGCGATCGCGCGGCAGACGTGGGACGAGGTGCGTCACGCGGCGCTGGCGATGGGGCTGATCGAGTCGTACGGGGGCGAGATCGGCGAGTACCCGGACACGCTGGCGGGGGGCGCGCCGCCTCCCGGCGTTGCGCCGCAAGGGGCCTTGAACCAGGGGTTCGGGGCACAGGCGGAGCAGCTGATGCGCGAGCCGGTGGTGAGCCTCTCGATGACGAACGTGTCGCTGGAGGGCGGGGCGCTGACGCTGTTCCAGGAGACGTCGGCGGTGGGCGAGAAGATCGGCGACCACCTGATGGCGCACTGCTACGACTACAACTGGGCGGACGAAGTGACGCACACGGCGATCGGCGACTTCTTCGTGAAGGCGCTGACGGAGGACAACCCGGAGGAAGAGGCGAAGGCGCTGCGGGTGCACGCGCTCGCGGAAGGCTTCCGCGCGCGGCTGAGCGGCGACCAGAGCGACGAGCTGAAGGAGTTCTTCGCCGAAGAGATGTCGCGCGCCACGGCCGCGCTGGGGTAACGCATGGCCGTCGTCACCATCGACCTGACCGAGTGCATCAACTGCGGCTGGTGCCGGCGCGTGTGCCCGACCGAGACGATCAAGTACTTCTCGACGAAGCACCGCACGCACGTCGTCGAGCCTGACGGCTGCATCGACTGCGGGATCTGCACGCCGATCTGCCCCGTGCACTGCATCCATCCTGTCCCGGAGTACACGGTCGCTCCGGAGAAACTGGAAGCGGCGAAAGAGAAGGCGAAGGCGTTCGCCGCCAAGCAGCGGAAGGTGAAGCTGAACCGCGAGGCGGTCGTCGCCGCGACGGTGGCGAAGCTCAACGCCGGGAGCGTGTCGCATGCCTGAGATGGCGCCGGAGCTGAAGACGGTCGGCGGGCTGTTTGGCGTCGACGAGAACGCGCGGCGGCTGATCCACTACAAGTTCGCCGAGAACGTGTGCATGACGACAGCGGGCGGGTGGGCATCGTCGACGCCGGCGATCAAGGTGAAGTTCACGCTGGGCCAGCACTGCTACGAGGACTCGATCCATTCGCTGTGGATCGGGCAGCGGCTGCCGGAGCTGCGCGTGACGGACGAGATGGAGACGGAGCTGCCGCCGACGCTGCGGTGGTCGAACAAGGCGGAGCCGCCGAACGAGCAGTTCCTGAAGTTCGTGGAGACGATGCAGCTGCAGGGCGACCAGTTGCTGCGGCTCGTCGGGCTGTACCGCGTGCTGAAGACGCACCTGTGCGTGTACTACCGACATCATGTGGCGGTGACGGACCAGGTGTGCGACGCGCCGACGGTGCGCATCCTCAACCACATTCTGCTGGAGGAGGAGGAGCACGTGCGGTGGGGCCAGGCGATCTACGAGGAGCTGGCGGACACGCCGGAGAAGCGCCGGGCGGCGCTGCAGTGGCAGATGGAGCTTGAGGATCTGCTGATCAGGTCGGGTGGTGTGACGGGGGGACGGTAACACCTCACCCCCGGCCCCTCTCCCGCCGTGGAGAGGGGAGAGATGACGGAAAGAGGAGACTACATGAGATTCGGGATCTTTTACGAGCACCAGCTGCCGAAGCCGTGGGGCGAGGGGCGGGAGCAGAAGCTGTTCCAGGACGCGCTGGACCAGGTGGAGCTGGCGGACAAGCTCGGCATCGATAACGCGTGGGAGGTGGAGCACCACTTCCTGGAGGAGTACTCGCACTCGTCGGCGCCGGAGGTGTTCCTGGCAGCGGCGTCGCAGCGGACGAAGAACATCCGGCTGGGGCACGGGATCACGCTGATGCCGCCGGCGTACAACCATCCCGGCGCGCGTCGCCGAGCGGATCGCGACGCTCGACCTGGTGTCGAACGGGCGCGTGGAGTTCGGGACGGGGGAGTCGGCGAGCCGCTCGGAGCTGGAGGGGTTCGGGATCAACCCGGCGGAGCGGCGGGCGATGTGGCGGGAGACGGTGGAGCAGGTCGCCAACATGATGGCGATGGACCCGTACCCCGGTTTCCAGGGAAAGTACTTCTCGATGCCGGTGCGGAACGTCGTGCCGAAGCCGGTGCAGAAGCCGCACCCGCCGATGTGGGTGGCGTGCAGCAACCGCGACACGATCCACCTGGCGGCGCAGCTGGGGTTGGGAGCGCTGACGTTCGCGTTCGTCGACCCGGCGGAGGCGCGGCACTGGGTGACGGACTACTACGAGACGTTCAAGAAGGAGTGCGTGCCGGTCGGGCACGTGGTGAACCCGAACATCGCGATGGTGTCGAGCTTCTCGTGCCACCCGGACGAGCAGGAGGCGCTGAAGCGGGGGACTGACGGATTCCGGTTCTTCCAGTTCGCGCTGGGGCACTTCTACGGGTTCGGGAAGCACAAGCCGGGCCGGACGAACATCTGGGAGCGGTACACGGCGGTGCGCGACGAGATCGGGCTGGAGGCGCTGGGCGGCGGCGCCGGCGGCATCGGCACGCCGAAGCAGTTGCGGGAGCACCTGCGGAAGTTCGCGGACGCGGGAGTGGACCAGGCGGTGTTCATCCAGCAGGGGGGCAACAACCTGCACGAGAACATCTGCGAGGACCTGTCGCTGTTCGCGAAGGAAGTGATGCCCGAGTTCAAGGCCGAGGAAGAGGCGCGGCTGAAGAAGAAGAACGAGGAGCTGGCGCCGTACGTCGAGGCGGCGATGCAGCGCAAGGCGCGGATGGCGGAGCTGAAGGACGACGAGATCCCGGCGTTCGAGTCGTACGGGTACAGCATCGCGGAGATCGATCTGTCGCAACTGCCGGAGGGTCAGCGGCAACGGGCGGAGCAGATGCGGAAGATGCGGGACATCGTGCACCGGTTCGACGCGCGGCAGGAGGCAGCGGCGCGGCGGTAAGACGGTCGGGCGACAGCGCGATGGCGAACGTCGAGACGGACGCGTTCAAGCGGTACATCTCCGGTTCGCTCGCGCGGATCGTTGCATGTATGGACGGGCTGAGCGAGGCAGAGATCGGCTGGCGTCCGCAAGCCGACGACACCAGCAGCCTTCGCGATCTTGCTATCCACTCGCTGGCCAACGCAGAAGAGAACGTCGCTGGTGTGGCCGCCGGAGTACCGGGCGAGCGCGCGCGGGATGACGAATTCTCCTCCGCGCTGTCGCTCGAAGAGATCCGGCAGCGATCGCGTGAGACCCTGGAACGCATCGCAGAGTGCCTTGACGGGCTGACGGCGGAGAATCTGAATGCCGAGCGGACGCACCCTCGCCGGGGGCAGATGCCCTGCAGGGAGGTGCTGCTCGTTGCGGCACGCCACGCAGCCGAGCACATGGGCCAAGCGGAGTTGACCCGGGATCTCCTCCTCGCGTCGCGCAGTGACGACGGCTCCTAGTTGCGCGTATCCCTGAGCACGCATAGGGTCAGCCCACGGAGGGGACGAAGAAGGAGAGTCGTATGAAGCTCGACGGGAAAGTGGCGGTGATCACGGGGGCGGGGTCGGGGATCGGGCGGGCGACGGCGCTGCGGCTGGCGCGGGACGGGGCGAGCATCGTCGTGGCGGACTGGAACGAAGCCGGGGCGAAGGAGACGGTGTCGCTGGTGGAGGCGGCGGGCGGGAGGGCTGCGGCGATCAAGGTCGACGTGACGAAGCCGGCGGACATCACGACGATGCTGGACTTCGCGGACGCGACGTACGGCGGGTTCGACATCCTCTACAACAACGCGGGCGTGACGACGGGCCAGCCAGGCTTCCCGGAGAGCCCGGAGGCGAACTGGCGGCGGACGGTGGAGATCGACCTGTGCGCGGTGATCGAGGGGACGCGGCAGGCGATCCCGCGGCTGCAGAAGCGCGGGGGCGGCGTGATCATGCAGACGGCGTCGCTGGCGGGGCTGTTCGGGTTCCAGAACGACCCTGTGTACGCGGCGGCGAAGCACGGGGTGGTGGGGCTGACGCGCGCGCTCATCGGACTGAAGGAGCAGATGAACGTGCGGGTGAACTGCGTGTGCCCGGCGGTGGTGCGCACGCCGCTGGTGACGGCGGGGCTCGGGCGTCTTTCGGGACCGGAGCGGGCGGAGGCGGAGAAGCGGATGGACGCGATGCCGATGCTGCCGCCGGAGGAGATTGCGGAAGCGGTGTACGAGATGATCCGCGACGACGACGCGGCGGGCGTCGTGATGGGCGTGACGCTCGGGAACACGCGGCGGGTGGTGGATCCGCCGATCACGCTGCCGGTTACGTCGGGGACGCCGGGGGCGCAGCAGCGGCCGCGGTAGGTGGTGGAGAAACCAACAGGTGCGACCGATCTTCCAGATGAGGACCTGGGCCACGTGGTGTCCGATGGTGGTCACGGGGGCGTTGGGCTATTCGGGCGCCGCGAGGGCGTGGACTTTGGCCAGTAATTCCCGGACCTGAGCGCGCGTGTAGCCGATGCGGGTCTCGAAGTCGGCATCGCTGAGGCTGATACCGTTCGCCACCTCGTTGAGCGCCTGGTTCAATATCGAGATCTCGTCAGGCGACAAGGTGACGGCCACTTCACCACGTTCAAGCTTCAGCGATTGCACGGTGCCACCTCACCTACACGAGGTTGTCGAAATAGGCCCGGCCGGCGGCAGGCTTGAAGCACGTGCCGCGGTCAGGGTCGTTCGGACTCAACAGTACTATCGTACCGGATGAATCATGCCAGTACGCCGTTCGTCCGCGCGGCAGTTGTCGCTCGGCGTCGGGCGCCAAGAGGATGGATTCGATGAATGCGATGAAGCCGGCCGTGTTGGTGATCGCGGCGAATTCGGCTCGGTGCTCGATCCAAGCGTGGCCGCTCGCAATTCTCGTTGCGAGCGGCCGCGCCTGGACGGCGTTCAAGGGCATTTAGTCGCGGGGGAGGCCGAGGCCGCGCTGGGCCATGATGTTGCGCTGGATCTCGCTGGTGCCGCCGGCGATGGTGGACGAGACGGCGGCGACGTAGCCGGTGCCGAAGCGGCCGGCGGACGAGTACTGCGGCGCGCCGCCCAGGATGGTCGCGTAGAGTCCGGTCATCTTCATGCCGAGAGCGGCGATGCGCTGGCCCATCTCCGAGGTGAAGAGCTTGCACATCGACGCTTCGTGGTTCGGGATGAGGCCGGCGTTCTGCATGCTGACGACGCGGTAGGACATCATGCGTGCGACGAGCGCCTCAATCCAGCGGTCGGCGAGGGCGAGCTGCGTCGTGTGGTTCTTCGCGCCGACGGAGAGCGCGGGGTTCTCCTGTGCGAAGCGGATGATGCCCTCGAGCTGCTTGCGGATGCCGACGGCGGAGCCGATCGACGAGCGCTCGAAGTCGAGCGTGGTTGTGCCGATGTACCAGCCGCGGTTCTCCTCGCCCAGACGGTTGCGGGCGGGGACGCGCACGTTCTCGAAGAAGACTTCGTTGAAGACCGCGCTGCCCGCCATGGTCATCAGCGGGCGGACGGTGACGCCGGGCGCCTTCATGTCGAGCATGAAGTAGCTGATGCCGCGGTGCTTGGGTGCGTCGGGGTCGGTGCGGGCGAGCATGTACATCTTGTCCGCGAACTGCGCGCCGGTGGTCCAGATCTTCTGGCCGTTGATGACGTAGTCGTCGCCGTCGCGGATGGCGCGGGTCTGGACGGACGCGACGTCGGAGCCGGCGTTGGGCTCCGACCAGCCCTGGCACCATTGCACCTCGCCGTTGAGGATGCCGGGGAGGTGCTCCTTCTTCTGGTCCTCGGTGCCGTGGACGATGAGGGTGGGGCCGAACATCATGACGCCGAAGCCGCCGACGTTCATCGCGCCGAACTCGGCGAACTCTTCGTTCATGATGAACTGGCGCTTGGTGTCGAGGCCGGCGCCGCCGTACTCCTTCGGCCAGGCCGGGGCGACCCAGCCGCGGGAGGAGAGCGCTTTGCGCCAGCGCTTCATGGGGTCGCCTTCGTTGGGGCCGCGGAAGAGGCCTTCGCCCTCCTCGGCGCCGCCGCCACCACCACCACCGCCGCCACCCCCGGCCCCGCGCGTGCGTGTGCGGCCGCGGAACTCGGGCGGGTACTCCTTCTCGAGGAAGTCGCGAACTTCCTTACGCCATGTGGCCTCTTCGGGTGTGTCGTTGAAATCCATGCGTGATGCCTCCGAACTGGCAAGCGCGGTCACTGAGCCGCGCTCAGATCATACGCCGCTCAGGTGGTAGGTGGTAGGTGATAGGGAATAGCCGGCGGCCGTTTCTCAAACCTGCGGCCGATGAGCCTGTCGCGGGCGTGAGAGGCAGGCTGGCGCTGCGATATCGGTAACCGCGCGATCAGCCGAAGGCGGCGAAGAGTTCCTCGAAGGCTTTCATCTGGCCGCCGGAGGCGCTGGAGGGGACGAGGATGGGCGTCTTTACGCCGGCCGCGTACCAGGCCTCGAGGCCGTCCTTGACGTCGGCGACGGTGCCGTAGAGGGTGACGTCCTTGAGCCAGCGCTCTGTCATGAGGCCGGGGATCTTCGCGACGTCGCCGGCCTGCTGCGCCTGCTCGATGGCGCGCATCTCCTCCTCGTAGCCGGCCTCGATCCAGTAGTTGCGGTAGTTGGGGAGCATGACGTAGCCGGTGAGCGTTCGCTTCATGACGTTGGCGGCGGCCTCGCGGTCGTCGGCTATACACGTCGGGATCATGTCGCCGATGTAGAAGTCGGGGCCCGTGCGCTTGTTCGTCGGGCAGATGGCCGAGCGACGCGGCCATGTGGGAGCGGGCGCCGTTCGCGAAGACGCAGCCCTCGGCGATCTCGGCGGCGAGCTCGATCATCTTGAAGCGCATGGCGGCGAGGACGATGGGCGGGAGTTCGCCGGCGCCCTGCTCGGCGGCCTTGCGGACGCGCTCGACGAACTGGCGGATGTCGGCGAGGGGCTTGCCGGGCTTGACGCCGAGGCGCTGCTGGACCGGGCCGTGGGTGACGCCGATGCCGAAGTGGAATCGGCCGCCGCTGAGCTCGTGGATGAACGAGGCCTGGTTCGCGAAGTCGGAAGGCTGGCGGAGGTAGATGGGCTGGACGGTGGTGCCGAAGGGGATGCGGTCGGTGGAGAGGGCGATGGCGATCGCGAGGCCCATGGCGTCGCCGAAGCTGGGGAGGTAGATGCCGGCGTAGCCGCGGCGTTCGAGCTCTTTCACGAGGTCGATGGTGGCCTTGCGGCGGCCGGCGACGGCGGCGAGTGAGATGGCGGGCATCATGGGCATGGAAGGTCTCCTCTGGTTGGGCTGCGCATCCCGTTGGGCTGCTCCGCCCAACTATTGATCCTGGAAAGGGGGGACACCCCCCGTGCCCCCCGGCAGGGCGCTGCGCCCCTGCACTCCGCCCGTCGGTCGTTGCTCTGCGGGGCGAGGATCATGATGCGGGACGCCGTCGTTACGGGCTATCCGGGCGGGGTAAGAGAATTGAGCGCGCCGCACGGCAACGATCGCTGTCGGGAGTAAGCGACGACCAGATTAGGCGGGGGTGCGGTCCAGGACGAAGCAGATGCGTTCGATGGCGTGGCTGACGTCGCCGCGGGAGCGCCAGCGGCGGTAGAGGTTGGAGTGCTTGTACCAGAGGACGCTCCAGCGGTGGAGGCCACCGAGCGTCGAGCGGGCGGCCGTGCGCGGGGTGAAGGCGAGCGTCAGCTTGGGGACGTCGTCGTAGAGCGGGCGAGGGGCGGCCTTGAGGCGCCCCTTCGCGAGCGCGCCGGCGAGTCCGGTGACGACGGCGTCCTCGTCGCGGTCGGCGCGGGACGACTGCGCGTGCGCGGCGGCGTACTCCATCTTCGCGTCGATGGGCGGGTGGATCTCGCCGACGAGGAGGCGGGCGACGATGCGCGCGTACACGAGGTGGCGCTCTTCGTCGTTGAGGCGGGCGGCGACGACGGCCTCGGCGCCACGGGCGGAGGCGAGGAGCACGGCGTCGACGTCCTGCAGCTCGGCGGTGTCGTCGCAGGTGACGCCCATCTCTTCGAGCAGCATGCGGAGACGTTGTGTGCGGAGGCGGGCATTGCCGCCGTCGGGCAGGCTACGGACTCGGTCGCGGAGCTGCTTGCGGGTCTCGTTCAGGGCGATGGGGGCGATCACAGCGGCGCCTCCGAGGGTTGCTTCGGCGCGCGCGTCCGCGGCTGGAGGCCGAGGAGGTGCCAGAGCATGCGGCGGCGCAGCACCATCTGGTCGGGGCGGGAGAGGGCGCGGTAGCGGCGCAAGAGGTTGTCGAACTGGGTCATGTCGCCGCGGGTCCACGGGAGGCGGTAGCCGGCGAGCTCGAGGATCTCGCGGAGGTGCTCGGAGCTGAGGGCGTCGCAGCAGAGGGCCCAGCCGACGATGCGCTCGAGCGTGAGGGGGACTTCGCCCTGACCCTGCTCGTAGCGGGAGACCATGCTCTGGCTGATGTGGAAGCCGAGCTCGTCGAGCTCCCAGGCGAGCTGGGCCTGCGATCGGCCGCGGCCACGCATCTCGCGCAGGCCGCCGCCGATGCGCTCCCGGATGGCGTCCCAGCGGGCGATCTGGACTTCGTCTCGTTCAGCCATACCGCTACATCGTAACACCGCCGGGTAACGGATCAATGTTAGGGATGCATTGGGCGAAGCTGGCTGGTTGACGCGTAACGGATCCCGCAGGGGCTGCCGGCAGGCGAAGCCGCTACGGGTATCCGTAGCGGCCGACGAACCACTGCCATGCAAGCGACGAGATGCGCTGGCCGACGGGGATGTCGGCGTACTTGCTGGCGACGCCCTGGGTGTAGAAGGTGATGGCGTAGCCGTAGCGCTCAGCGCCGCGCTGGAACCAGACGATGCCGACGTCGTTGTCGGCCCAGCCCTCGGCGTAGAGGAAGCCGTTCTTGTGGGAGACGGTGGCGCCGTAGCCCACGCCCGCCGGGATGAGGTAGTTCAGGCCGGGTTTGACGAGGGTCATCTTCTGGAGGAAGTAGTCGCGCCAGCCGGGGTTGAGGACGCGGCCGTCCCAGATCGCCTTCAAGCCGCGGACGGCGTCGAGGGCGGTGATGCGGTTGTCGCTGAGGCCGAAGAGCGACTCCTGCTCGAACGCAGGGGGGTGGTCCATCAGCGTGTTGGTCATGCCGAGCGCCTGGAGGAAGTCGTTGACGCGGGTGATGCCGGTCGTCTCATCGCCGTCGCCGATCTGGTTGATGATGAGGCGTCGTGCGGTGACGGGGTCGGATCGGTTAATGGTCCCGCCGATCGTGTCGCCGACCAGCGACTCCGGGTACTTGCCGGCCTGCAGGTCGACGACGACGCGCATCAGGGCGAAGAGATTGATGGTGCAGCCAGGCAGCCGATTGTCGTTGCCGTTGATGTCGATGGTCTCGCCGGTGCGGAGATCGGTGATGGCGACGGCGGTGTTGATGCCGCTGTTCGTGATGGCGCCGGCGATGTTGTCGCGGAGGCGGAGCATGTCGGAGGCGGGCCGTGGCGACTCGGCGCCGCCATCGCACACGGGGGTGTAGAAGGCGAGTGTCTGGCTGGACATCCAGCCGGCCCTCGTCAGCGTGTTGACGCGCGCGAAGTGCGTCTCGCCTTCCGCCAGTCCGTCCCAGACGTAGCCGTAGAGCTGCGGGCCGAGGGGGCCGGCGCTGACGAAGGTGCCGGGCGCGAAGCCGTCGTTCAGCAGGCTCAGGTCGAGCCACTGGGTGCCGGAGTCGGACGGGTTCCAGAGGAAGATGGCGCGGACGGAGTGGTCGGTCGTGCCGCGGCACTCAGTGACCATGATGCCCGGGCCCTGGGCGGGGGCGGGCGACGGAACGGGGGTTGGCGTCGGGTGCGACCGTGGGTGTGCCTTTCGGCGTTGTGGTGCTGGTCGGGGTAGGCGGGCCGACGGCGCTCGATCCGGACGCGCACGAGGCAGCGAGGATCGCGCCGCCTACCAGCAGGGCAACGGCAGCCAGCGCCGTGACAACGATTGTTACGCGCTTCACGCGGGGAGCTCCTTCTCGTGCCCTTGCTGACGGCATTGTCGACGCAGGATCGCTGGCGATCAACTGTGGCGTGCCCCTAATTCGGCCCGCTGATACGCTGGCGGCCGTGGAGAGCATCGAAGTGCGGGTGCGGATGCTGCGGCCGGGCGCGCGGCTGCCGCAACGGGCCACGCCCGACGCCACGGGGTTCGATGTCCATGCGTGCGTCGACGCACCTGTGGTGCTGGGCCGAGCGCCGCGGCTGGTGGGCACGGGCGTGGCGATCGAGGTGCCCGCGGGGTTCGACGCGCAGGTGCGTCCGCGATCAGGGCTTTCCCTGAGGGGCATCGGCGTGGCGTTCGGGACGATCGACGCCGACTACCGCGGGGAGCTGCTGGTGACGATGTGGATCGCGGGCGACATGGACCGCTACGAGGTGAGGGACGGCGACCGGATCGCGCAGCTCGTGATCGCGCGACTGGCGGCGGCGGACGTGATCGAAGTGGCGGAGCTGACGCCGACGGCGCGGGCGGACGGGAGGCATGGGTCGACGGGGCGTTGACTCGCTTGCTCGCGTCTTTCGGCGGTTGGTAGACTTCCACAGATTCGGGGCGAACCGGGCGCACGCTGAGCAAGCGTCCGCGATTTGCCCATGTGATCGCGCGTGGTGGGCGTGGCCTAGCGGTTAAGGCGCCAGGTTGTGGCCCTGGAGATCGAGGGTTCAAATCCCTCCGTCCACCCCATCTTCCTCACGTCAAAGGAGCCCCGCTTGTCAGAACAGACGCCCGACGAAGGCCAGCCGATCGATGCGCCCGCCGTTGAGGAAGAGTCAGCGGCGCCGGCGACGCCCGCGGAGAGCGAGGGTGGCGGCTACGACTACGAGGTCGTGGAGGACGAAGAAGAGGGGGCGGGCGGCGGCTTCAAGCTCCCGATGCCGGCGATGCTGGCGATCGCCGCGATCGTGCCGGCGGTGATCGTGGGCGTGGCGGTGTGGTTCATCGCCTCGGGCGGGAGCGGCGGAGGCGGCGACGAGCGCGTGACGACGAACGTGACGAACGTCGTGAACGCGTTCAGCCAGGGCCAGACGGGCAGCGTGACGCGGCGGTTCGAGGGGCAGCTGGCGCCGGGATTTCCGAAGGACGTGCCGCTGTACCCTGGCGCGAAGCTGATCTCGTCGGAGTTGCAGATCAGCGGGTCCGACGCGGACTACCTGGTCGTGTACGACACGGGCGACTCACGGCAGAAGGTCGCAGACTACTTCAGTGGGAAGCTGGACGCCGACCCGTGGGAGGTGGACGCGTCTCAGGACGACCGCGAGTCGTCGTTGCGGCAGTTCAGCAACGTGAGCGACGCCAACGTGCGTGGCCTGGTGCTGGCGGCGGAGTCGAAGCAGGACGACGTGACGACGGTGATCGTCAGCGTGCAGGTGACGTCCGGGGCGGCGGCAGCGGGCAGCGAGCAATTCGACCCGGGTGATAGCCGGCCGCTGCCGGCAGGTTTCCCCACTAGCGTGCCGGCGTACCCCGGGGCGACCGTGATGAGTACGACGTACCAGAAGTGCACGCGGGACCAGGCGCTGGGCGGGGCGTGTACGGCGGGGTCACTCACGTTCCGGGTGTCGATGGTGACGCAAGACGCCGCGTCGAAGGTGCTGGACTACTACCGCACACAGCTGGCGACGAACCAGTTGACCGTGACGGACGGGGACGCGAGCCAGTCGACGCTGGCGGGCGCGACGGCGATCGACTTCACCGACGCGGGGCAGACGGTGCAGGGTTCGATCACGGTCGGGGCGCTGGCGGAGGACGCGAAGTATGCGCAGGTTGACATCAGCGCGGCGACGCAACCTTCGGCACAGGCACCGGCTGGGGCACCGACGGAGGGAGCGACGCCCGCTCCGACCGAGGCTGCCGCGCCGACGCCGTAGGGCCGAGCTGCGCCCGGCAGCGTGATAGACTGCGGCCGGACTCGCATGCGCCCGTAGCTCAGCGGATAGAGCATCGGTCTTCGGAACCGAGGGTCGGGGGTTCGAATCCCTCCGGGCGTGCCATCACCACCCCTGTCTCTCTTCCCCTGACGCCTCGTCGAATTGACACGCGGGACAGCCTCGGGGTTACGAAAACTCCAAGTTCGGCGAGCGCGCCCAGATTCGGCTGCGGGGCTTCCACAAGGGTCGCTCGTGGTATATTCTAGTGACCACTAAGTAAACACACCCGCCTTTGCGGAAAGGAAGCTACACCGATGCCTGAGCCGGTAAAAGACTGGACAGCCGACTACGACATCTTCTCCCGGGAGTACATCAAGGATCCGTTCCCAATCTGGGACGAGATTCGCGGCGAGTGCCCGATCGCGCATACGGACCGCTGGGGCGGGTCGTTCATGCCGACGCGGTACGAGGACCTGTTCAACATCGCGCGCGACATCCAGCACTTCTCGTCGAGGGACGTGCTGGTGGCGTCGGTCATGCCGGCGCCGGACGCCGAGCAGGAAGAGGTCAGCGAAGAGGACCAGGAGCTGATCCAGCAGTACAACGTTGGGGCGCCGCCGATCACGTCGGACCCGCCCGTGCACACGTGGGCGCGCAAGCTGCTGCTGCCGCCGTTCTCCGCGAATCAGGTGGAGAAGTACGAGCAGGAGACGCGCGAGCTCTGCAACGAACTGATCGACGGATTCATCAAGGACGGGAAGGCGGATGGCGCGGCGGACTACGCGCAGCAGATCCCGCCGCGCGTCATCGCGAGCATGCTGGGCATCCCGAAGGAGATGACGGCGACGTTCACGGAGTGGGTGCGAGGCTTCCTGGAGCTTGGGCTGACGAACCCCGAGCTGCGCGAAGAATCGGCGCGCAACATCTTCGGCTTTATGATCGAGCAGGTGGAGCAGCGGAAGCAGAACCCGGGCAGCGACCTGATCAGCTACTTGCTGGCGCAGAAGGTCGACGGGGAACCGGTGCCGGAGCCGCACGTGGTCGGGACGTGCTTCCTGATCCTCGTGGCGGGGATCGACACGACGTGGAGTTCGATCGGCTCGGCGATCTGGCACCTGGCGCAGCACCCGGAGCACCGGAAGCAGCTGATCGAGCAGCCCGAGCTGATCAACAACGCGGTCGAGGAGCTGCTGCGCGCGTACTCGCCGGTGACGATGGCGCGGTACGTGGCGTCGGACACGGAGTACGCGGGCTGCCCGATGCACGAGGGCGACAAGGTGCTGATGAACTTCCCGGCCGCGAACCGCGACCCGTCGGTGTTCGAACACCCGGAGCAGGTGATGCTGGACCGCGAGAAGAACCCGCACATCGCGTTCGGCGTCGGCATCCACCGGTGCGCGGGTTCGAACCTGGCGCGGATGGAGATGAAAGTCTCGATCCAGGAGTGGTTGAAGCGGATCCCGGACTACCGCCTGGAGGCGCCGGACGAGGTAACATGGGCGGGAGGCCAGGTGCGCGGGCCGCGGAAGATGGCGGTGGTGTTCCCTTCATGACGAAGAAGGTCAAGGTCGACAGCGAGAAGTGCCAGGGGCATAACCGGTGCTACGCGATGGCGCCGGGGATGTTCAAGGTGGACGAGTACGGCTACGCGTCACCGCGTGGCGACGGCGAGTTGAAGGACGAGGCGGCGATCGAGCTGGCGCAGCGAGCGGTGGAGAACTGCCCGGAGCGGGCGATCAGCATCGACGAAGACTAGACTCCGACCGGACGGCGAGATGATGTGATGGGTTGAGCGTACGTGCTCAACCCATCATTGTGTCCGGCGACAGACTATCCCCGATGCGCAAGGAGCACTGATGCCGAAGCTGACGGCCGCCGACGAGCTGTTCGTCCACCAGATCCCGGAGCCGCTGCCGAACGTGCAGACGCACCATGATCACTGGCGCGAGAGCTACTTCTTCATCGTGCACCCTCGGGAGCAGCCAGGCGACGTGGTGATCCTGACAATGGCGCACTTCCCGAAGCGCGGCGTGATGGACTCGCTGCAGCTGGGGCAGATCGACGGCGGATGGGTGTTCGGGCGGTACGAGCGGCCGTACGGCGACGACCCGCACACGACGGTCGTCGGGCCGGTGACGATCGACATCGTCGAGCCGTACAAGACGGTGCGGCTGCGGGCGGACGAGGCGGCGGGGGCGACGGTGGGCGTGGACCTGACGTTCACGGCGCGGACGCGGGCGCACGGGCTGCGGCGGGGGACGATGAAGCGTGGAGACGAGATCATCTGGGACCAGAGCCACATGATCCAGTCGGGGAACTACTCCGGGACGTACACGCACAAGGGCGTGACGCGCACGGTCGACAACTGGTGGGGTCAGCGCGACCACTCGTGGGGGATCCGCGACCACGCGCGCTGCCCGTTGTGGATGTGGCTGGCGATCCAGCTCCCGGACGGCATGCTCGGCGTGTGGAACTGGGAGTACGCGAACGGGGCGCGGGTCTACACGGACGGGTGCTTCGCTCCAGCGGACGGGTCGGAGCCGGTGCCGGTGATCGACTTCCGGCACGAGCTGCACTGGACGGACAAGGACGGCAAGGCGGCGGACTACGGTCGCAACGGCGAGAACACGGCCGGGCTGGCGGGGCGGGTGTGGTTCACGCTGGAGGGCGGGCGGACGATCACGATCGACGCCGAGGGGACGCGGTGCGCGCCGTACGGCGGACTTGGCGGCGGGCTGCACCAGATGACCGTGAGAACGGATGACGGACGCTCGGGCACGGCGATCTACGAGATCACGGGGGCTCACCACCACCGGTACTTTCCGGTGGCGCGGGCGGAGAACCTGCCGCCGGGGTAGGGATGGCGGCCGCGCACTGGCGTGAGAAGCGAAGGAGGCGGGTCATACGACCCGCCTCCTTGATCTTCACGACTCATCGGCCGAGGTCAGCTGCTTCGGCGGCGCTCGTAGGCGACGACGGCGAAGAGTCCGCCGAATGCGGCGAGCAGAGCGGCGATCGAGACGAGCACGCTCACGTTGCGTCGCGTCGTACCGTCACCGCTGTTGGGGAGTGCCGAGGGGCCGTTGGCAGTACCCGACGTCACGCCCGGTGGCAGCTCTTCGCCGAGGACACCGCTCACGGGAGTGTCGGTAGCCGTGGGCGGCGGCGTGTTCGTCGCCTGCGTGCCGGGCGGTGTGGTGGCGGTTGGCGTGGCGGTGTGCACCTGCACGCCCGGCGTGACACACGCGGTGGCGGTCGACGTGGGAGTTTCCGTGCTCGTCGCGGTGGCCACAGCGGTGTCGGTGGGCGTAGGCGTGTCGGTCTCCGCGGTCGATGTTTCGGTGACAGCCGCGGTGTGGGTCGCCTGAACCGTGCGCGTGGCTCCCGCAGTGCTCGTCGTCTCAGCGGTGTGCGTGGCTTCAGCCGTGCGGGTCGTCTCGGCGGTGTGCGTGGCTTCGGCGGTGGTCGCTATGCCTGCGGCGCTGAAGATCTCGACGGTGCTCGTCACCTCGGCGGTGTGTGTGGCCTGAACGGTGCTGGTCGTCTCAGCAGTATGGGTAGCCTCCGCCGTATGCGTCGATTCGGCCGTAACGGTCGCGAGGGCGGTTTCGGTAGCGGTGGACGTTGCGGTGCCGCATTCAGCCGTCGCGGTGGCGGTGAAGGTGGCCGTCGCACTTGCCGTGGGCGAGCCCTCGCCGTTGACGGTGATGGGCGCGACATCGACGGCCGGGACGGCGTTGGCCCCGTTCACGCGTGCCGAGTTGGTGATAGTGCCGGGTTCGTCGGAGACCGTGACGTTGAAGTGCAGCGTGACGGCGGACTCGCCGTCGCCGGGGATGTTGAAGGGCCCTGTCCACGTCAACTGCTGCGACGAGATGGTCGGATCGCTGGTCGTGGCTCCGGTAGTGGTACCGGGGACGTAGCTGAATCCGGCAGGCAGCACGTCCAGGATCTCGCCGACGAGTAATGTCGTCGACGTTGGGGTTGGAGATGCTGATCGTGTAGCCGTCCTGGGCGCCGGGATCGGCGGTGTCAGCGTCTGCGGTCTTCGTGACGACGAGCGGCAGCGTGCCGACGGGCGAGAACGTGGTGAGGTGCGACACCGTCACGGAGTCGCCAGCGGGGATGGTGCGGTCCCAGTTGACCGCAGCGGCGTTGTCGATGAGATCGGCGCATTGACACGTGTCTGGAAGATCGTTACCGGTGCCGATCAAGGCCCACATGGCGGCGTAGGTGGTCTCGACATAGTGATCGGCAGGCGTAATCGGCGACCACTGTTCGATGCGGGCCGGGGGCGAATTGTTCGCATTGACGGTGCAGGCGACGGTCTTGGTCGCGGCGTCGGCGAGGCCGTAACCGTGGTCGTCGCCGCCGAGGTAGCAGTCGCCGGCCCGATACACGATGACGCTGAGCGAGCTGTTGCTCGTGTTGTGGATCTGGAGGTCGGTGCGGTAGGACTCCTGGCCGACGACGTAGGTGTCCGTCTCCGTGAGGCGCAGGCCGGTTGCTCCGGCATCGGCGACGGTAATCACCTGGTATGGATCGCCGGAGGTGCCCGCGCCAGTGACGCCGGTCTGGCTCACGGGAGTGAAGGCACTTCGCTGCCCAAAGCAGCCGTCAAGTTGCCCGTGGCGGTCCTGTCGTGGCTCTCGAAGTCGGGCCGGTACACCGAGCCGTTGACCGAGAGCATCGTTCCGCAATCGCCGGGCGAGACGGACGGAGGATAGAACTCCAGGTCTGTATCCCCGGTGTGCTCGACCTGGCAGCTGAGATCGATGCCGATCTGGATGTTGGTGAGCGGGCCGGCGCTGCTGATGTCGGCCAGTGACACGCTCGCAAGGGCGCGGGGCGCGGCGTTGCCGACGATCGCGGCGAGTGCGCAGACCGCGCAGAGGACGCCAAGTAACCGGAGCACGCGCATGCTGTCTCCTCCTTGAGTAGCGGTGGCGCCGTACGTGCGCGCACGCGCAGGTTGAGCGGGGCGGATAGTGGGCCGCTTCGTGCGAATCGACCAGACTGATTATGTGCGGCCGGGGAGCAGGCTACAAGACGATTGATGGGGCGGGAGTGTGAAGGTTTCCCTACATGTCAACGCGGACGCTCGGTGGGGGTGTCCCGCTGTGAGGGATTGGCAACGGCGTCGGGGAGGATGGCCACTGCGGGGTTGCGTACGTGGCGGCGCAGGTCGGCGCGGAGGAGGAGCTCGTTGTCGTGCGGGTGGACGGCGATCGCGCAGAGGCCGGCCCGACGCGGTTGCGATGACTTCGTTCGCGCTGTTTGAGGCTCGGAGTGCGACCTGGCGCAGCCGTGTGTCCGCCTCGAAGCCGACGAGCGGGAGCCGATGGTGGCGTCGCGTGCGCACGTCGTAGAGGCCGGTCAGCGTCTCGACCCAGCGGAAGGACGTGCCCTCGAACGCCGCGAGCGGCAGGGCGCCGAGCGCCCACGCGGGCGGCACGTAGAGGGCGGGCGGGAGCAGTCCGTGGGCGGCGAACCAGCGCTCGCCGCGCGCGACGAGCGCCGCGAGCGCCACGGGGTCGCGGCCGAGGTGCTCGGCGACATCGCGGGAGAAGAGGGCGGCGTGGAGTCGGTGGTACGGCGTCCGGGGCGTGATCGCGCGGTGCGACCAGCCGTGCAGGCCGAGCATGTGGCCGGCGCGTTCCCACGCCTGAAGCGCGTCCAACTGTCCGGCAGACCACTCGCCTTCAGGGATGACGAGGATGCTGATCGGGCGCACACCGGCGTTTTCGAGCATCTCGATGACGCGCCGCGCGTGCTCGAACTCGCGCGGCGAGACGTCGTGGACGGACCAGATCGCTCTAGACGGCACCGGCGGCCAAGGCGCCCAGGGAGGCCCCAGCGCCCAACGAGGCGTCGGCGCCCAGGGAGGCGTCGGCGAACTGCTCCCAGAGCGAGCGGTGCGAGGCGGCCGCCTGCGCGGTGCGGCCCAGCCGCGCTCGCACGGTTGGATCGTCGGCGAGGAGGCGGAGCATGAGGGGCAGCTCGTCGTCCGCCTGGAAGAGGAGGCCGTTGACGTCGTGGGTGACGTAGGTCGGGATGCGGCCGACGCCTCGCGCGATCAGCGGCATGCCGCAGCCGATCGCCTCAAGCGTGGTCATGGAGTAGGTCTCCGTGCGGGAGGCCGTGACGTAGATCTGCGCTCCCAGCAGGGCGCTGCGGGGGTCGGCGCACCACGGGACGTGCTCCGCGGGTACGCCGAGCGACCGGGCGAGGCCGAGCGTAGCGGGTAGCTGACTGCCATCGCCGATGATGCGCAGGCGGAGACGCTCGTGATACGGGTCTGCCTGCGCCATCGCACGGACAGTGGCATCGACGGCCTTCTCCCGCGAGACGCGGCCGTGGTAGGCGACGGTAACGATGCCGTTGCCGGGTGGGATGCGGCATTCGGCTTCGTAGCGCGGCGGCGCCAACTGCAGGACCTCGAACCGCTGGCCGGGTTTGCTCCACGGCGCGACGACGCGCGTCGCCTGGCGCACGGCCCAGCGTTCGAGCCGGCGGGCCAGCCAATCGATCGCGGGTGCGGCCGGGGTGGAGGGCAAGTTGTGCCGCATGAGCAACGGCAGATCGTTGTGCAGGAAGAGGGTGGTGTGCTTGCCGCGCCGACGCGCGTGATAGAGGGCAGCGCAACCGAGGGGGCCGAGCGTGTGGACGATGACGGCGGACGATTCGCTGACGGCGGACGCGATCGTCCGGACGGCGGGGCGGCTCATCCGGAAGTCGCCGGTACCGATCGGCCAGCGCGCGAGGGCGTCGTATTCGACCTCGGGTGCGGGGCTGGCACCGCGCGGGCCGATGAGCCTGACGGGGGTCCTGGAGGCGAGGATTTCGGCCGTGCGCAGGGCGATCAGCGCAACGCCGTTGGGGTCCGGCGGCAGGGTGTCTGAAACGATCAGCACCGCCGCACGACCGCTATGACTGTCATCCACCCGGGCGGCTCCGTCCTCGCTTACAGGCTACGCGCCAGCCGGGGACGCCGGCGGGGCGGGGGCGCGCGCGAGCGCCGCCACATGATCGCACGCGCGCGATGGCTTCGCCACTTTGTCACGGTACGGAAAAGATTGGGGCTGCCTCATGAACCCTGCGGACTCAGACGACCGCGCGAGGGCGCCTTCAGCGGTAGCCCTCGAGCACCTGACGCCGGGGCAGCGACCACCAGGCGGCGTCGCACGCGGCCCTGGTCTCGTCATCGAGCTGGAGGTCCGCGGCCGGCACGGTGTCGGCGAGCTGTTCCGGCTTGCTGGCGCCGATGATGGCGGAGGTGATCCCGGGCTGGGCGAGCACCCAGGCGACGGCGACGGCCGCCATGTTCTGCTCGCGGTTCTGCACGGCGTCAGCGAGCGTGGTGACGGCGTCGAGCTGCGCTTCGTCCCAGTAGCGGTGCTGGTAGCGGCGTCCGGCGGTGCCGAGCGTGAAGCGCGTGCCTTCGCGGGGCTCATCGCCCTTGCGGTACTTGCCGGAGAGGAAGCCGCCGGCCAGCGGGTTGTAGACGATGACGCCCATGCCGTGCGCGCGCGTCATCGGCAGCAGCTCCGTCTCGATCTCGCGGTACAGGAGGTTGTAGCGGGGCTGCAGTGTCTCGTAGCGGGCGATGCCGAGCCGCTCGCTGGTGGCCAGCGCCTCGCCGAGACGCCAGGCGGGGTAGTTGGAGCAGCCGACGTAGCGCACCTTCCCGGAGCGGACGAGGTCGTCGAGGGCGCGCAGCGTCTCGTCGACGGGGGTGGTCGGATTGAAGGCGTGCACCTGGTAGAGGTCGATGACGTCGGTCTGAAGGCGGCGGAGGCTGGCCTCGACGGCGTGCTGGATGTGGTAGCGGGAGAGGCCGGCGTCGTTGGGGCCGGGACCCATCGCGCCGGCGCACTTCGTCGCGAGGACGATGCGATCGCGGTTGCCGCGCGCCTTCATCCAGCGACCGATGATCTCCTCCGTGCGGCCGGCGGTGGTGTGGTCGCCGCCGAGCGGGTAGACGTCGGCCGTGTCGATGAAGTCGATGCCGCCCTCGAATGCGCGGTCGAGGATGGCGAAGGATGTCGCTTCGTCGCACTGGAGGCCGAAGGTCATCGTGCCGAGGCAGAGCGGCGGGACGCGGATGCCGGTGCGTCCGAGTTGGCGTCGTTGCATTGGGAATCCTCCTTCAGCCCGCGACGGGCACGGCCGCGAGGGCGTCCAACAGCATGGCACGCGCGGCGGCTACGTCCACGCGCCGGGCGATCGATGCGGTGCCGTCGGGGTCGAGCGTTGCGATGGACCGGCCCGTTTCCGGACCGTCGGTCACGATCCGCACGTTCACGCGCGTTGCGGAGATGATCTCCGGGTGCAGCACGACCAACGCGGCGAGCGCATCGTGCATGACGCAGGCGTCGATGCCGTCGGCGGCGCGGTAGCAAGCGATACTGGCGCGCAGGAGGCGTGAGGCGAGCGTCTCTGCCCCGGTGCGCCGCTCGAGTGACGCGACGTCGGCCTCCGTCACCAGTACCTGCTCCGTCACGTCCAGTGGGATCACGGTGACGGGGAGTGACGACGCGAAGACTTCGGCCGCGGCGCCTGCGTCGGCGTAGAAGTTGAATTCGGCGAACGGCGTGATGTTGCCGCGACGCTCGAACGCGCCGCCCATGACGATGGTGCGATCGATGAGCTCCGGCAGACGCGGCTCGATGCGGAGGGCGGCGGCGACGTTGGTGAGCGGACCGACGGCCAGCAGCGTGATGGGCCGGCCGTGCTCCGCGCCGATTCGGGCCTGGTCGACCAGCCAGGCGATGCCGTCGCCGGGCTCCGGTTCGCCGTGTCCTTCCGAGTAGCAGCCGCCGAGGCCATCGTGGCCGTGGAAGTCGTGGGCGTCGACGCCTGTGTCGCGATCGACACCGCCGTATACGGGGGCCGAGAGTGCGAGCTGGTCGCGCAGGAAGGCGGCGTTGCGAACGGTCATCCAGAGGGGCACGTTGCCGGCGGCAGCCACGATCCCGGCCAGCTCGAGGCGGCCAGCGCGCTCGTCGGTGGCGGCGACGTGCAGGGCGATGGCGTCGTCGATGCCGGGATCGCAGTCCACTATGAGTCGGGGGGTGTGGGGCATCGGGCCTCTCGGTTGGGAGTGGTCGGGGTTCTGGCAGCGGTTGCGCTGCTGTACGCTCATGCTGACACGCAGAAGCGGGACGAGAAAGCAGGATGCAAGGGCGATGAAACTTGGACTGAGCACGGGCTACTGGAGCGCGGGGCCTCCGGCGGGGGCGGACGAGCAGATCGCGACGGCGGAGGAGTTGGGGTTCGACTCGATGTGGGCGGCGGAGGCGTACGGCTCGGACGCGCTGACGCCGCTGGCGTGGTGGGGAGCGAAGACGAAGCGGATTAAGTTAGGTACGTCGATCGCGCAGATCTCCGCGCGCACGCCGGCCGCGATGGCGATGGCGACGATCACGCTCGATCACCTCTCGGGCGGGCGTTTCATCCTGGGGCTGGGCGCATCGGGGCCGCAGGTGGTCGAAGGGTGGTACGGACAACCCTATCCGAAGCCGCTGGAGCGCACGCGGGAGTACATCCAGATCATCCGGGAGATCCTCGCCCGGGAGAAGCCGGTCGAATTTCACGGGCGCCAGTACTCGCTGCCGTATCCGGGTGGCATGGGGCTGGGCAAGCCGCTGAAGTCGACGGTTCACCCGTTGCGGAACGACGTGCCGATCTTCCTGGCGGCGGAGGGGCCGAAGAACGTGGCGCTGGCGGCGGAGATCGCCGACGGGTGGCTGCCGCTGTTCTTCTCTCCGAAGAGCGACAAGTTCTACCGTCAGGCGCTGGCGGAAGGCTTCGCCCGGCCGGGCGCGCGGCACACGCAGGCGGACTTCGAGGTCGCGTCCATGGTGACGATCATCGTGAGCAAGGACATCGACGCGGCGGCGGACCTGCTGCGGCCGAACCTGGCGCTGTACGTCGGGGGGATGGGCGCGAAGGGGGCGAACTTCCACTTCGACGTGCTGGCACGGCTGGGGTACGAGGAGGAGTGCAACCACATCCAGAAGCTGTACCTGGAGGGGAACAAGCGCGACGCGATCGCCGCGGTGCCCCGGCAGATGGTGGAGGACACGGCGTTGATCGGGCCGATCGAGAAGATCCGCGACGAGCTGCAGGAGTGGAAGAAGACGATGCTGACGACGATGCTCGTCGGCGGGCCGCCGGCCAACCTGCGGCAGGTGGCGGACATCATTCTGTCGTAGCGAGCGCACAGAGCGTCGAAGGAGACGAAGGTGATCAAGGGGATCGGACTGGTATCGATCTGGAGTGAAGACCTGAACAACCTGCTGCCGTTCTACCGCGATACGGTGGGGCTAGCGCCGGAGCAGGCCGGGCCGGGGTTCGTGGTGTTGAACGGCACGGAGGGGCGGGCGCTCGCGATTGGCACGCACAGCGACGTCCACGGCAAGAACGCGGATCCCGCGCGCCACATCATTTCGCTGAGCGTGAACGACTGTGCGGGCGAGTACGAGCGGCTGAAGAAGGCCGGCGTGGACTTCGTCGAGGCGCCGAACCGCCCCGTGCCCGAAGCACCGATGATCGCGACGTTCCGCGATCCCGAGGGCAACCTGATCCAGCTGGCGCAGGTCTAGGGAGCGCGCGATCGACACGCTTCAGATCTCGTTCCACGGCAGCGCGGGCACGGTCACGGGCTCGCGTCACCTGCTGGACGCCGCCGGGAAGCAAGTGCTCGTCGACTGCGGGATGTTCCAGGGGCTGAAGGAGCTGCGGCTGCGCAACTGGCAGCCGCCCGGATTCGAGCCGCGCCGCGTCGACGCGATGGTGCTGACGCACGCGCACATGGACCATGCGGGATACATCCCGCGGCTGGTGCGCGAGGGGTTCCAGCGGCCGATCTACACGACTCCGCCGACGATCGACCTGGCCGAGGTGCTGCTGCTCGATGCGGCGAAGCTGCAGGAGGAGGACGCGGCGCACGCCAACCGGCACAAGTACAGCAAGCATGCGCCAGCGCTGCCGCTGTACACGGCGCACGACGTCCACAAGGCGATGCGGCGGTTCGATCCGCTCGAACGTGACGAATGGCGGACTCTCGCGAAGGGCCTGCGGGTGCGGCTGCACGAGGCGGGCCACGTGCTGGGCTCTGCGTTTGCGGAGGTCGAGGTCGAGGGCGCCGGGCGTACGGTGCGCATCGTCTTCTCGGGCGACCTCGGGCGTTACGCACAGCCGCTGCATCGAGATCCTGATCCGCTGCCTGCGTGCGACGTGCTGGTGATCGAGTCGACGTACGGCGACCGGACGCACGACACGAGGCCGCTGATCGACGAGATCCGCGGGCCGTTCACGGAGACGCTGCGGGCGGGAGGGACGGTGCTGATCCCGTCGTTCGCGCTGGCGCGCACACAGATGGTGACGTTGATGCTGGGCGAGTTGATGGCGTCGGGCGAGCTGCCGGAGGTGCCGGTGCACGTCGACAGCCCGATGGCGGTGGAGATCACGCAGATCTACGAGAAGTATGCGCTGAGCGGCGACCTGGATCCGGGCGTCGGGCCGGGCGGGGCGCACCCGTTGCTGCCGCCGAATGCGAAGTTCCACCGGACCGTGGACGAATCGAAGACGTTGAACCGGCTGCGGGGGCCGCGGGTGATCATCTCATCGAGCGGGATGTTGACGGGCGGCCGCGTGCTGCATCACCTGGAGCGGCTGGCGCCCGATCCGGAGAACCTGATCGTGCTGGTGGGCTACCAGGCGGCGGGGACGCGCGGGCGCGCGCTGCTGCAGGGGGCGAAGACGTTGCGGATGCACGGCCGCGACGTGCCTGTGGCGGCGAAGGTGCTCTCCGTCGGCAGCCTTTCGGCGCACGCCGATGGAGGCGAGCTGATGCGCTGGGTGCGCACAGCGCCGGCGCCGCCGCGGATCGCGTTCGTGACGCACGGGGAGCCGGAGGCGTCGGCGGCGCTGGCGCAGCGGCTGGGCGGAGAGCTGGGGATCACGTCGATCACGCCGTCGATCGGCAACTCGTTCGATCTCGCCGAGATGCTCGCGCTCTAGAGGCGCTCGAGGCCGGCGAAGGACAGCATCAGCTTCTTGATGCCGGCCTCGCCTTTGAAGGCGACGGTGAGTTCCTGATCGTCGCCCTTGACCTCGCAGGCGACGACGATCCCCTCGCCAAAGCGGGGGTGGCGCACTTTCTCACCGCCAGTGAAGGCACCGTCCGGGTGCGACTCGTCGTCGAGGCCGGCGCGACGGCGGAAGGACTCGCGGAAGCGCTGGGGACCGCGCACGGCCGCGGCGCCCTCATCCGCGACGGCCGAGCGCTGCACGAACAGCTCGGGCGGGATGTCGCGGAGGAAGCGCGAAGGCGGGGCGTGCTGCGATGAGCCCATGTTGTAGCGGCGGAAGGCGCGAAGGAGGTAGAGGCGCTCCTTCGCGCGCGTCATGCCGACGTAGCAGAGGCGGCGCTCCTCCTCCATCTGCGCGGGGTCGTCGAACGAGCGGATGTGCGGGAGGATGCCCTCCTCCATCGCGGTCATGAAGACGACGGGATACTCCAGGCCCTTCGCCGAGTGCAGCGTGATCAGCGTGACGCGGTCGTCGCGGCCGTCCTCGCTCTCGGCGATGGTATCGGCGTCGGAGATGAGGGCGACGGACTCGAGGAATGACACGAGTCCCTCTTCCGGCGCGAGGCCGTCGTAACCGGCGGCGACGTTCTGGAGCTCCTGTACGTTGGCCCAGCGCTCATCGGCTTCCGGCTCCTCGAACTCGTCGTAGAGGTAGCGGCGGTAGGCCGTGCGCTCGAGCACGCCGTCGAGCAGCGTCGACAGCGTGTTCTTGGCGGCGACGTCCATCAGCTCATCAAGAAGGTGGAGGAACTCCACAAGCGCCTTCGCCTGGCGGGCGCCGACGGGGTGGCGCTCGGCGTCCGGGAGATCGGCGGTGCGGCCGCTCTCCTGTCCGGCGAGGATTTGGAGCGCGGTGTAGGCGGGCACGTTGAGGCGCTTCGACCAGCGTTCGAACTCCGTCATGGTCTTTGCGCCGATGCCGCGGCCGGGGACGTTGACGACGCGGGTGAAGCTGACGACGTCGTACGGGCTGTGGACGAGGCGCAGGTAGGCGACGACGTCCTTGATCTCGCGGCGCTCGTAGAAGCGGGTGCCGCCGACGAGCTGGTAGCGGATGTTGGCGCTGATCAGCGCCTCCTCGATCGCGCGGGACTGCGCGTTCGTGCGGTACATGACGGCGACGTCGCCGTTGCTGTAGCGGTCCTTCGTCAGCTCGAGGATCTCGTTGGCGACGAATCCGGCTTCCTCCTCCTCGTCGTAGGCCTCGTACGCGACGATGGGCTCGCCCGTGCCGCGGTCCGTCCAGAGCGACTTCTCCTTCCGCTGCTTGTTGCCTGAGATGACGGCGTGGGCGGCATCGAGGATCGTCTGGGTGGAGCGGTAGTTCTGCTCGAGCAGGACGATCTTCGCGTCCGGAAAGTCGCGCTCGAAGTTGAGGATGTTTCGGATGTCGGCGGAGCGCCACGAGTAGATGGACTGGTCGGGATCGCCGACGACGCAGATGTTGCCGTGGCGGGCGGCGAAGAGCCGGGCGAGCTGGTACTGGGCGATGTTGGTGTCCTGGAATTCGTCGACGAGGACGTGGACGTAGCGTTCCTGGTACTTCTCGCGTACCTCCTCGTTCTGCTGGAGGAGTTGCACCGTGCGCATGATGAGGTCGTCGAAGTCGAGGGCGGTGTTCGAGGCCAGAAGCTCCTGGTAGCGTTCGTACGTGCGGGCGACGACCTCGTCGTAGTAGTCGCGGGCGCTCTTCGCGCAGTCGTACGGGGTGCGCAGCTCGCTCTTGGCGCGGGAGATGGCGGAGAGGATGGCACGTTCGCGGAACTTCTTCGTGTCGACGTGGGCGTCTTCCGCGGCCAGCTTCACGACGGCCATCTGGTCGGCGTCGTCGTAGATGTTGAAGGCGCGTGAGAGGCCGGCGCGCTCCCACTCGATGCGGAGCAGGCGCGCGCAGATCGAGTGGAACGTGCCGAGCACGAGGTCGTCGGCGGTGGCGCCGAGGTGGGCGACGACGCGCTGCCGCATCTCGCGGGCGGCCTTGTTGGTGAAGGTGACGGAGACGATGCGCCACGGGGCAACGCGATCGACGTCGACGAGATAGGCGATGCGGTGGGCGATGACGCGCGTCTTGCCGGAGCCAGGCCCCGCCAGGATCAGGAGCGGCCCCTCGATCGTCGTGACGGCTTCGCGCTGGGGCGGGTTGAGGTCGTCGAGGATGTGCATCGCGTGCAGGGTACCCCGGACGTGAGGGGAGGACAGCGCGCCGGCGTGGAAGTGGCCGTTTGACATCGCGACCGGTGCGGCGCGCTTGCGTGATATAATCGGTGGCCGGGCGAGCGAGGGGAGTACACCGTGCCTGACAACTGGCAAGTGTTGGCCGCGGTTGCCGCAATCGTCGCAATTGCGTACCTGCTGATCCTCTGGATCGCGGCGCTGGTGTGGACGTACCGGGATATCCAGGACCGCACCCGCGATCACACGACGCAGGTGATCTCCGTCCTGATGGTGCTGATCTTCAACCTGCCGGGCCTGTTGCTCTACATGGTGCTGCGGCCGAAGAGCACGCTGGCGGAGATGTACGATCGGCGGCTGGAGGCTGAGGCGCTCCTGCAGGAGATCCAGGAACAGGCCACCTGCCCCGCCTGTCGCCGTAAGGTTGAGTCTGAGTTCGTGAGCTGCCCGTACTGCCGCGCGACGCTGCGCACGGCGTGCGATGACTGCGGCCGGGCGCTGATGTCGTCCTGGGTGATGTGTCCGTACTGCGGGATGAACCGCGTGACGCCCGCCGCGGCGCGGAGCGAGCGCCCGGCCGACTCGGCGCCGGCACCGGCGCCGCCGTCGCGGCCGCGGCCGGGCAGCACGGCGCGCTATACGCCCCCCGCGTCATCCGTCCAGCCGCCGCCGTCGGTCGACGCGTAGGCTACTCCACGTCCCACGAAGCCGGCACGAACTGCGGCGACGCACCCTCAGGTCTGCGCGTGAAGCCAGCGCCTTCGAGCGCCACCGCGACCTCATTCGCGTGGCGGCGGTCGCGTACTTCGAGCAGCAGGACGACCTGCACGCGCCCGACGGGGAGGTCGATGCCGAAGCGATGGTGGTCCACGCTGAGGACGTTGGCGCCCGTGTCGGCGAAGAGCTTCGACAGGAGCGCGAGCTGGCCGGGCTTGTCGTCCAGGCCAACGGTGAGGCTGAAGTAACGGCCAGCCTGCATGAGGCCGTGCTCGACGACACGCGCCAGCATGTTGATGTCAACGTTGCCGCCGGAGATGACGACGGCGACGCGCTTGCCGGCGACATCGACCTTCTTCGACATGAGGGCGGCGACGCCGACGGCGCCCGCGCCTTCCGCGACGAGCTTCGAGCGCTCGAGGAGGAGGACCATCGCCTGGGCGATCTCGGCCTCATCGACGAGCACGACGTCGTCAAGACAGCGCTGGAGGAGGGGGAACGTGACCTCTCCGGGGCCGCCGACGCCGATCCCGTCGGCGATGGTCGGGCGCGGCGGCGCTGACTCGCGACGGCCGGCGGCGAACGAGCGCTGCACGCCGGGCGCCGCCTCGGCCTGCACGCCGATGACGCGAGCCCGCGGCGCCAGCGCGCGGATGGCGACGCCGATGCCGGCCGCCAGCCCGCCGCCGCCCACGGGCACGATGACAACGTCCACGTCCGGCAGATCCTCGGCGATCTCCAGGCCGACGGTGCCCTGTCCGGCGACGATAAGAGGATCGTTGAAGGCGGGGATGAGCATCATCGAGCGGTCGGCGGCGACGCGCAGGGCCTCCGCGTACGCCTCGTCGTAGCTTTCGCCGTGGAGCACGACATCGGCTCCGTAGCCGCGCGTCGCCTCGACCTTGGCGAGCGCGGCCGTCGCGGGCATGACGATGGTGGCGTGGACGCCGTGCGTGGCGGCGGCGACGGCGACGCCCTGCGCGTGGTTTCCGGCGCTGGCGGCGATGACGCCGCGTGTCCGTTCGGCGTCGGTGAGCGCGGCGATGCGGTTGGAGGCGCCGCGGATCTTGAACGAGCCGGTGCGCTGGAGGTTCTCGGCCTTGAGTCGCACGTCGGCTGAGCAGAGCGCGCTCAGCGAGGTGGAGACGAGCAGGGGCGTGCGCCGGACGCTGGCGTCGAGGGCGCGCCTCGCTGCGCGGATGTCGTCGATGGTGACGTCGGGCATGCGCGAAGGATAGCGGCTGAGGCGCGTGGGTACTGCCGGGCTACACCTGCAGGGCGACGCCCTCCAGCGCCAGCAGCTTGAGCTTCATGTCGAGGCCGCCGCCGAAGCCCTGCAGGCTGCCGCTGCTGGCGACGACGCGATGGCAGGGGATGACGATGGGGATCGGGTTTGTGGCCATGGTGTGGCCGACGGCGCGATAGGCGTTCGGCCGGCCGACGCGGCGGGCGAGCTCGGCGTAGGTCGTCGTCTGGCCGCGGGGGATGCGGGCGCACTCCTCCAGCACGGCGCGGCGGAAGGGCGTGACGAACGAGAGATCCATCTGGACGTCGAAGGTCGTGCGCCTGCCGGCGAGGTAATCGCGGAGCTGTTTCGCGAAGGGGCGGATCTTCGACTCGCTGCGCTCAAGGCCAAAGGCGCCGTGGGTCTCGCGGTGCAGCTCCTCCACGGCGAGCGCAAGGTGCGGCTCGTCGACGTTGAACTTCACGGCGATCAGGCGGTCGCCTTCGACGGCGACGAGCATCGATCCCATGACGGTGTCGGTCAGCCCGTAGTAGGCCATCGCTACTGCTCGTTCGCGGGGATTTCGTAGTACTGGACGCCGTCATCCATGAACTTCGAGAGGCGGCCCTCCAGCACCAGGTAGTCGAGGTGGGACAGCGTTTCGCCGAGGGCGGCGCGTTGCATCCAGGGAGAGAAGCTGTCGTACGAGCCCGTCACCCACTTGACGTTGCGGGCGACGTGGTAGGCGGTGCGCGGCTGGCCGGCGAAGGAGGCCATCATCTCGCCGAGGCGCTCGTCGTGGTGTTGTTCGATGCTGCGGAGGCGCGCCTTCAGGTCCTTGAAGGTGTACTCGTGGGCGGGCAGGACTGTCTCGACGTCGAGTTCTTCGAGGCGCTTGAGGGAGGCGATATAGTCGCCGAGGGGGTTGCCCTGCTGCTGCGGGTGGAGGCTGATGTTTGGCGTGATGGTCGGCAGGACGTGGTCGCCGGTGAGGATGAACTTCTTGCCGCGCTCCAAGAAGCAGATGTGACCGGGCGAATGGCCGGGCGTCCACCAGACCTCGAACTCAAAGCGGCCGATGGGGAGGCGTTCGCCGCCCCATACGACCTCGTCGGGCTCGACGGGGTCGACGTAGCCGCGCACGGGCATGGCAGACGTCTGGAGGTCGGGCATGTTGCCCTTCGGGACGCCGTGCATGATGAGCCAGTCGGCCATGGTGGCGAGGAGCTGCTCGGGGTTGCGATAGCGCGAGCGGATGAGGTCGCGCTCGCGCTGGTGGATGACGACGGTGGCGCCGCTGCGCTCCTTCACCTGGCCGGCGAGGCCGTAGTGGTCGGGGTGCACGTGCGTGACGAGCAGGGTCTTGAGGTTGCGAAAGCCGACGCCGGCGTCGTTGAGCTGCTGCTCGAGGGCGTCGAAGGCTTCCGGGACGTTCCAGCCGGAGTCGACGAGCGTCCAGCCGTCGTTGCCCTCGATGAGGTAGGGGAGCACCCAACCGAGCGGGTTGTTCGGGATAGGGACCCTGAGCTGGAGCAGGCCGTCCATGATCTGGACGGGGTACTTCTTCGTGTCGACGTCGGCAGCGGTCATCGCTGGCCCCTTTCCATGCGGGCGGTGTCGATGCTGCGGGCCTCTCCGGAGGCCCATCGCCATCTTACGCGAAGGTCAGCGTAGCTGCGATATGACGTCCGGGGCGGCGAGAAGGGCCGGATCGGCCTGTCAGCGTGCAGGGCGCATCTGCGACGATGAGGGAGGCACCAACGAGGGAGAGGGGATCTCGATGAGTTTCGCCGTTGCGGCGCTGATCTGGGCCGGCATCGTCATCGTTTCGATGGTGATCGTGACGTACTTCGCTGCGCGGTGGGGGCGCGACCCGTTCGGGTGGGCGCTGCTGACGGCGGTGCTGGGGCCGATCGCGGCGGTGGGACTCATCGGCACGCGGCAGTCCGACGTGCGGCGGCCGACGCGCTACGACGGCGAAACCAGCGGCGCGGCGGCGGCGTCGATCTTGCTGGGCTGCGACGGGTCGGAGGCGACGGTGCGCGCGGCTCGGTACGTGGCGGCGATGCACCGACCGGAGGCGGACGTGCTGCTGTTGACGGTGATGCCGCACGAGGCTCAGCCCGGGGCCGCGTTCGCGGGGGCGCCGGGCGAGCACGAACGCCGCGTGGAGCACGCGACAGGCGAGGCGGCGCGCATCCTCCACGAAGCAGGCGTGCGAACGCGCGTGATCGTCGGCTACGGCAGTCCGGCCGAGGAGATCTTGCGCTGCGCCGCGCAGGAGGGCGTCGAAGCGATCATCGTTGGGCGTCGCGGCGCAGGCCTGACGAGAGCGCTGCTCGGATCGGTATCGGAGCGCGTCGTGGGGCAGGCGAAGCAACCGGTGGTCGTCGTCGAGTAGCCGTCAGCCGTTCCAGCCGCTGTTCTGTTCCTGGTGGCCAGCGTCCCACGGGTGCTCCTGCGGCGGCGTGGGCGCCTCAAGGTTGATGTTCGACTCCTCGATGGCGTGCTCGGCCGCGAGCAGCGCGTCGTAGTGGGGGATCAGCGGTTGGAGGCGGCCGATGAGGGCGTCGATGCGCGCCTTCTCCGCCTCCAGGTTTGCCACGGTGATCTTGACCTGCTGCGTCCGTTGCTCCAGTTGCGAGAGGAATGACCCGTCGCTCACGAGACCCTCCTTGCGGATCGCGGTGCGTGTATCGCTGGGAAAGATCGCTGGTACCACGATGCCGTGTTCGTGCGCGTTCATCAAGGTGCGGGGGGTTAACGATTCGTGTTGTGATGATCGCGTGTCAACCGGCTGGCGGTCGTCGTCCGGCTCGTTCGCCGCCGGCTCCAGCACGGCGAGCAGGAGCCACGACCAGACATCGATCATCAGATCGCGCAGCCAAAGGAAGAGGGACACGGCTTCGCCTGGCCGTTTAGCCCGCGCCCGCGGGGACCGTGCGGGGTCGTTTGTCAGCCGGAGGCCGTCTGCAGGCGAGCCTCCGCCGCGAGGTCGGCGTCGACGATCATCCGGATGAGCTGATCGAACGTAACGGTGGGCTTCCAGCCGAGCTTCTTTCGCGCCTTCGACGCGTCGGCGATGAGGACGTCGACCTCGGCCGGGCGCATGAACTGCTCGTCGATGCGCACGTGATCCTCGTAGCGCATGCCCAGGTGTTCGAAGGCGATGCGGGCCACCTCCGTGATCTGGTGCGTCTCGCCCGTGCCGATGACGTAATCGTCCGGCTCCGGCTGCTGGAGCATGAGGTGCATAGCGCGCACGTAGTCGCCGGCGTAGCCCCAGTCGCGGCTCGACTCAAGGTTGCCGAGCACCAGTTCCGACTGCAGGCCGAGCTTGATGCGGGCGGCGCCGAGGGCGATCTTCCGCTCGACGAACTCTGGGCCACGCCGCGGAGAGCCGTGGTTGAAGAGGATGCCGCCGCAGGCGAAGAGGTTGTAGCTCTCGCGGTAGTTCACCGTGATGTAGTGGGCGTACGCCTTGGCGACGCCGTACGGGCTGCGCGGGTGGAAGGGGGTCTGCTCGTTCTGGGGGGTCTCCCGGACCTTGCCGAACATCTCGCTGCTGGACGCCTGATAGAACTTGATCCCGTGTCCGGATTTCGAGCGGGAGGCGGAGGCGCCGGCCGTCAGGCGAATGGCCTCGAGCACGCGGAGGGCGCCGAGGCCGGTGATCTCGCCCGTGAGTTCGGGCTGGTTCCAGGAGAGCATGACGAAGCTGATGGCGGCGAGGTTGTAGACCTCGTCGGGCTGCACCTTTTGCACGACGTTCATCAGCGATGCCTGGTCGAGCAGGTCGCCGTCGACGATGCGGACGTCCGGGAGTGTGCGCTCGATGGTGGCGCGCTTGGGGTTGGCCTGGCCGCGGAGCAGTCCGTAGACCTCGTATCCCTGCTCAAGCAGGTGCTCTGCGAGGTAGGCCCCGTCCTGGCCGGTGATCCCGGTGATCAGTGCTCGCGGCATTCGGTCGCAACTCCCTCCGTGCAGGCGTCCAGCGCCAAGGATACCGCATGGATCCGGGCACGGAGGCACCGAGCGAGTCACGGCCCGATATCTGAACTGCGCTTGCGACGCATGGCGACGGGCATGCATGATCTCCGCATGAGCGGGAGCCGCATCCGTGCCGTGGTCTTCGACGTTGGCAATACGCTCTGGTTCGTGGCGCGGCCCGACGCGGCGGAGTTCCGTCGCCTCCAGGCAGAGCGGCTGCGACCGCTGCTGGATCGATGGGGCACGGTGCTTCCGTGCGCCGTGGAGGAGGTCGTGGCTGACGTACACGACACCGGCGACGAGTGGGAGCGCGTCGAACGCGAGCGGGGCACCTTCCGCGAGGTGGACATCCCGTTCCTGTTGCGAGGCGCGCTCGCGGCGCGGGGAGTGGACATAACGGTTGAGCAAGCAATTGAGGCATGGCGCGAGACATGGATCCTGGAGCGACACTTCGGCGTGCAGTTGTATCCAGACACGCTCGACGTGCTGCGCGAGCTGAAGGCAGCCGGCGTACTCATCGGGATCAACACGAACCGGCCGTGCACGGCGGAGATGCACCTGCCGGGGCTCATCGACATGGGCATCGGGGAGTACGTCGACGCGGCGGTGTGCTCGGGCGACACCGGGTACTGCAAGCCGCATCGATCCACGTTCGAGCTGGTGCTGGCGAAGCTGGGCGTGGCGGCGGGCGACGCGATGATGGTAGGCGACGGCGCCGCTATCGACATGCGGGGCGGGAAGGCGATGGGCATGACGACGGTGTGGAAGTTGAACGGACGCTACGACGCGCCTCCGTGCCCGGATGCGGACCACGAGATTCACGACTTGGCCGAGCTGCTATCGCTGCCGGTACTTGGGCTGGACGAGCGCCATGCTGCGGCGGCGGAGAGCCTGACGCCGCACGAGGACGGGAACGCCGAGCGCTACTGATCGCGCTGGTCTGGGGGACGATCGGACTCGTCCTCGGTCGGCGCAGCGTCGTCGGTCGGTTCGAATGTCGGGAGCGGTTGGCCGGCGGCGGCGGCGAGCATGGCGCGGGCGCGGAGGTCGTAGTAGAGCAGCGTCTGCGCGCCGACGAGGAACGGGAGCACGAGCGCGAGGCCGATGCTCACGATCGTCGTCGCCGCGATGGTGGGCAATACGGTCGCGGCGCTGAAGCCGAAGACGGGCACGAGCGCGACGAGCAGAATCAGCAGGAGCACGCCAAGTGTCCGCCACCAGCGCCCGCGAACAATGAGGGCACTCGCATCGAGCGCGCTCCAATTTTGCTTGCCCTCGATCATGACGGCCTGCGGACTCAGGTTCCACCGCACCGCGAAGTAGGGCACGGAGCAGGCAGCGTCGAACCTCCCGCGCACCAGGAAATACGGAATCGCGCCGATCGAGAGGAATGTCAATATCCCGCTGAGTAGATTCGTCGTGAACAACGCCGAAAAGCGCTCGAATCCGGCATCGAGCGAGCGGTTGAAGTCTGCGGGCTGGCCCCCGGCGACGTCGTTCACGGCGAAGATCAGCGCGCCGGTGGCGATGACGGTGACGAGTGCGCCGCCCAGCTCAATTGGAAGAGCGGCGAGCGACCCGTATTCACTCCCGACGCGGTCCTGCACGACGGCGCCGAGCATCGAAAGAGGGACGGTCGTCAGGCCGATGAGAAACATCGCGCGGAAGTGGCGCACGTAGAGGCGGTAGGCGTAGCCGATGATCTCGCTTGCTTCGTGCGGGGCGCGGAGGTTGACGCCTTTGCGTTCGTTGCTCACGCCAGGCCGAGTCGCCGAAAGCTGGCGTCAACGTGCGTGGTGTAGATGCCGTAGTCGAAGATCTCATCCAGCTGCGCAGGGCCGAGGCGTGCTGTCACGCTGGCATCCGACTCGAGCAGCGTGCGGAAGGGTGCGCGTTCCTTCCAGGCGCGCATGGCGTGGCCCTGCACGATGCCGTAGGCGTCCTGGCGCGAGAGGCCCGTCTCGATCAACGCGAGGAGCACGCGCTGGGAAAACACGAGGCCCTGGGTCAGTTCGAGGTTGCGACGCATGTTCTCCGGGTACACCTGCAGGCCGCGCATGACGTCCGTGAACACTGACAGCATGTAGTCGAGAAGCGCGCAGGCGTCGGGCAGCGTGATCCGCTCGGTGGAGGAGTGCGAGATGTCGCGTTCGTGCCAGAGCGCGATGTTCTCCATCGACGTCACGGCGTACCCGCGAACCACGCGCGCGAGGCCGCAGATGCGCTCGCAGAGCTCCGGGTTTCGCTTGTGGGGCATGGCGCTCGATCCGGTCTGGCCCTCGCCGAAGGGCTCCTCCGCTTCCAGCACCTCCGTGCGTTGCAGGTGGCGGATCTCCATGGCCATGCGCTCCAGTCCGGAGGCGATGACGGCCAGGGTGGAGATGAAGAAGGCGTGACGGTCGCGCGGCACGACCTGCGTGCTGATGGGCTCGACGCTCAGGCCGAGGCCGATGCAGACCTTCTCCTCGATCTCGGGCGGCACAGTAGCGTGTGAGCCGACGGCGCCGCTGATCTTGCCGTACGAGATCTGCGCCTTGGCCTCGGCAAGCCGCCCCTGTGCGCGGCGGATCTCGGCGACCCAGCCGGCGAGCTTCAGCCCGAACGTCGTGGGTTCCGCGTGGACGCCGTGGGTGCGGCCGATGCAGATGGTGTCCTTGAACTCCACGGCGCGCCGCTCGACCGCCTCGCGGAGGTCGTGGAGGTCGTCTTCGAGCAGGGTCGCCGAGTCGCGGAGCTGGAGCGCGGTGGCCGTGTCCCACACGTCTGACGACGTGAGACCCATGTGCACCCAGCGGCCCTCTTCGCCCAAGCTATCGGCCACGGACTTGAGGAAGGCGGTGACGTCGTGGTGCGTCTCAATCTGGTAGCGGGCGACATCGGCGGCGTCGTAACGCGCCTTGCGGACCTTTTCGGCGTCGGCCTTCGGCACGCGTCCGGCGTCCGCCCATGCGTCGACGACGGCCACCTCCACGGCGAGCCAGCGGTCGAGCTTGCCCTGTTCGGTCCAGATGCCGGCCATTTTCGGCCGGGAGTACCGCTCGATCATCAGGAAATCCTCGTTTGGCGGTCGGTCATCGCCGCCGCCTCGTCCTCATCTCTCGGAGTGGTCACTCGGCAGCCCAGTCTATCCCGCGGCAAGCGAGTTGCGGTACTCGTCGTACGCCGCCCGCACGTCGGCATGCGAGAGCGCCAGAATCTCAGCCGCGAGCGTCGCTGCGTTGCGGGCACCCCACGCGCCGACGGCGACGGTCGCGACGGGCATGCCGGGCGGCATCTGGACGATGGAGTAGAGGGCGTCGATGCCCTTCAATTCGCTCGATGCGAGGGGCACGCCGATGACGGGCAGCGGGGTGTAGGCCTTGCAGACGCCGGGCAGGGCAGCCGCGCCGCCAGCCGCGGCGATGATGACCTCGAAGCCGCGGTCGCGGGCCGAGGAGACGAACTCGCGCACCTTGTCCGGCGTGCGGTGGGCCGACATCACGTGCACCTCGTGCTCGATCTTGAACTTCGTGAGGGTGTCCATGCAGGACTGCATGACGTCCATGTCGGACTTGGAGCCCATCAACACGGCGACGAGAGCGGCCATCGATTCTCCTTACTCAAGTGGACGCGGACATCCGGCACCAGGCTGAACGACGTCAGCAGCATAGCCGTGGTGCACAGCGCAAAGAAGGCGCGAACCTCAATCACCGGCGCAGAACCACCGTTTCGGGCGCCGCGATGTCGCGGCGGTAGTGCATGCCTTCGAAGCCGATGCGCTCGATGTTGCGGTAGGCCTTGTCGCGTGCGGCAGACATCGTTGGTGCGACTGCGGTCACGGCGAGGACGCGGCCGCCGTTCGTGACGATGCGGCCGTCGGTGCGGCGGGTGCCGGCGTGGAAGAGCATGACGTCGGGGTCGACGTCGTCGAGGCCGGAGATGGGCTTGCCGGTTTCGTACGCACCGGGGTAGCCGCCGGAGGCGAGCACGACCGTGACGGCGGCATCGTCGCTCCAACGCACGTCGATCTTGTCGAGCGTGCCGTCGATGGTGGCGAGCATGACGTCGATCAGGTCCGTCTGCAACAGCGGGAGGAGCGCCTGGGTCTCGGGGTCGCCGAAGCGGGCGTTGAACTCGATGACGCGCGGGCCGTCGGCGGTGACCATGATGCCGGGGTAGAGGACGCCGGTGAACGGCACGCCGTCGGCTGCCATCGCCCGGACGGTCGCTTCGGTGACGTCGTGGCGGATCTGATCGGCGGTGGCGTCGGGCAGCCAGGCGGGTGGGCTGTAGGCGCCCATACCCCCGGTGTTCGGACCGCGGTTGCCGTCGAAGACTGGCTTGTGGTCGCAGGAGAAGGGCATGTGGACGACGGTCTTGCCGTCGCTAAAGGCCTGGGCGCTGACCTCCGGGCCGACGAGCTTGTCTTCGATGACGACGGTGCGGCCGGCGCCGGACATCGCGCCGTCGACCATGAACTCGCGCAGCGCGGCGATCGCTTCGGCTCGCGTCGCGGGCACCACAGTGCCCTTGCCGGCGGCGAGGCCGTCGGCCTTGACGACGACGTCGCAGGGACGTGAGTCGACGTAGGCGCGGGCGCGATCGAAGTCGTCGAACTCCGCGGTCTCACCCATAGGGATGCCGTGGCGGCGCATGAGGTCCTTGGCGAAGGACTTCGAGGCCTCGATTCGGGCAGCGGCCTTCGTGGGGCCGAATGCGCGGATGCCGGCGGCTTCGAGGAGATCGACGAGGCCGAGGGCGAGGGGGTCGTCGGGAGCGACAACGACGAGATTGGTGCGGCTTTCGCGGGCGAGCTTGACGACGGCATCGGCGAATGTGGCGATCTCATCGGCGGGCGCGTGAGCGCTCGGCACGCGCAGCGGCGCGCAATCTGCGATTCCGGCGATGCCGCCGTTGCCGGGCGCTACGGTCAGTCGATCGAGGCGGGGCGACTGGCGCAGCTTCCATGCGATCGCGTGCTCGCGGCCGCCGGAGCCGATGAGGAGGACGTTCATCCGGCAGCCGTGCTCTGCTCGAAGTAGCGGAGGACGAACATGATGCCGAGGGCGAGCAGCACCGGCAGCATGAGCTTGCCGGGGCGAACGCTGAGCGCGCGCCTGCGCGTCTCCGCGGCCCCATCAGTGGGATGCGGCGACGCTCCGTTGGTCGAACGGTGATTCGTGTTCCAGGTGTTGTCGATCGTCACAGGCTCACTCCCACTCGATGGTGCCGGGCGGCTTGGACGTGATGTCGTACACCACGCGGTTCACGCCCGGGACCTCGTTGACGATGCGGCTACTGATGCGGGCGAGCACCTCGTACGGCAGGCGGGCCCAGTCGGCCGTCATGGCGTCCTCGGCGGTGACGGCGCGAAGGGCGACGACATGGCCGTAGGTGCGGAAGTCGCCCATGACGCCGACGGAGCGGGTGTCCGTCAGCACCGCGAACGACTGCCAGAGCTCGCGGTAGAGCTTCGCCTTCTTGATCTCGTTCATGACGATCCAGTCGGCCGCTTGGAGCACGGCGACGCGCTCGGCCGTGACCTCGCCGATGATGCGGATGGCGAGCCCCGGTCCGGGGAACGGCTGGCGGAACACCATTTCGTCCGGGAGGCCGAGTGCCGATCCCACCTGGCGCACCTCGTCCTTGAAGAGGTAGCGCAGGGGCTCGACGAGGTCGAACGTCATCTCCTTGGGGAGGCCGCCGACGTTGTGGTGCGTCTTGATCTTTACGGCGGTGCCGTGGCCGGTGGCGCTCTCGATGACGTCGGGGTACGTGGTGCCCTGCGTGATGAAGTCGACGGCGCCGAGCTTGTCCGCCTCGGCCTCGAAGACGCGGATGAACGTCTCGCCGACGATGCGGCGCTTCTGCTCGGGGTCAGTGATGCCCTTGAGCTGCGTGAGGAAGCGCTCGGCGGCGTCGACGTGGATGAGGGGGATCTCCATGTGGCGTTGGAACACCTCGACAACGCGCTCCGGCTCCTCTCGCCGCATCAGGCCGTTGTCGACGAAGATGCAGGTGAGCTGGTCGCCGACGGCACGGTGGACGAGGGCGGCCGCCACGGCGGAGTCGACGCCACCCGAGAGGGCGCAGATGACGCGGCCGTCACCAACCTGCTTGCGGATGCGGTTGATGCTGTCGGCGACGAAGTTGCCGGGCGTCCAGTCGCCGCGGCAGCCGCAGACCTTGTAGAGGAAGTTCTCGAGGATCTGCTTGCCGTGAGGCGTGTGCACGACCTCCGGGTGGAACTGGATGGCGACAGTCGTGCCGCCGTCCCACATCGCCGCCATGGGCGAGTTGTCGGAGTAGGCGATCGACTGGAACCCGGGCGGGAGCTGCGTGATCCGGTCGCCGTGCGACATCCAGGCCGGGATCGACTCCGGGAGGCCGGCAAAGAGCGGCGTCTCGATGTCCCCCTGGTGGACGACGGCGTGGCCGTACTCGCGGCGTTCGGCCGGCGCGACCTTGCCGCCGAGCTGGTGGGCGAGGGCCTGCATGCCGTAGCAGATGCCCAGGACGGGCAACTTCTGCTCGAAGACCCACGTCGGCGTGAGCGGCGCGTCGATCTCGTAGACGCTGGCGGGGCCGCCGCTGAGGATGACGCCGCGGGGGTGGAGCTTCTCGATCTTCTCCCACGGGGTGTCCGGGGGCACAAGCTCGCAGTAGACGTGGCACTCGCGGACGCGGCGGGCGATGAGCATCGAGAACTGCGAGCCAAAGTCGATGACGACGACGGCCTCCGGCTGCAGCGGGACCGGCGGCGGCGCGCCCGACGGCGATTCGCCGCTCTTCTCGCGGGCGATCTCCAGGTACGTCGAGACCTCAACGTCGCCCGAGCCCTGGACCCTCCGGGAACCCTGTCGTTCTGGCATGGCGTATCCTGTTTGAATCGGGAGCGGTGGCTTGAGTGTACCGGCCGCAGGTTCCGAGGATCAACGATTTCTGCACATCGACATAAGCAGTTGGACGAGAACGAACAGTACCGGCGCGCCATCGACGTCCTGCGGCAGGGCGGCATCGTCGCGCTGCCGACAGACACGGTTTATGGGTTGGTGGCGGTCGCGGCGGACCGTGCGGCGGTGGAGCGCGTGTACGAGACGAAGGAGCGCGACCCCTCGCAGCCGATGCCGTTGTTCGTCGCGTCGATCGAGCAGGCGGGGCTGATCGCCGAGATGAACGACGCGGCGCGGGCGCTGGCGGCGAGGTTCTGGCCGGGCGCGCTGACGATCGTCGTGCCGAAGAAGGCGGCGTTCGAGACGCGCGCGGCGGCGGGGGAACGTACGGTGGGGCTACGGGTACCGGCGGACCCGTTCCTGCGGGAGGCGGCGCGACAGCTTGGGCCGCTGACGGGGACGAGCGCGAACATCGCGGGGCGGGAGGAGTGCCACACGGCGGCGGAGGTGCGGGCGCAGCTCGGCGACGCGGTCGATCTCATTGTGGACGCACCGGTGTCTGCGACGGGTGTGCCGTCGACGGTCGTCGACTGTAGCGAGGGCGCGTCCGTGCGCGTGCTGCGCGAGGGCGGCGTCACGCGGGATGCGCTGGAGGCAGTGCTGGCCGGGGTGGCGACGCTCAGCTAGCCTTCGAACAGGAGACAGGCATGACGACGATCGTCCGGTTGCAGCACGTCGCGATCACGGTGCCTACGGAGGGGATCGAACGGGCACGGGAGTTCTATTCGGGCGTGCTGGGGCTAAGCGAGATTCCGCGTCCGCCGGAGATCCTCGACCGGCCGGGGATCTGGTACTCGCTCGGGTCGACTGAGGTGCACATCCAGTGTCGGGACGACGTGCCGCCGCCGGGGGACCGTCACCCGGCGCTTGTCGTCGATGATATCGACGGGTGGCGCGCCCGGTGCGAGCAGTTCGGCGTCAAGATGCGGTCGCAGCCGACGATCTACGGCCGGCGACGGTTCGACATCTACGACCCGTTTGGCAACCGCATCGAGCTGATGACGGAAGGCGATCGGTGACGGCGCTTCCTCCGCTGGACGCCGCGCGCGTCAACGACCTGCTCACCCGCTATCGAGATCCCGTCGTCGAGGCGATGCGCGAGGCGCTCGAACGCCCGGGCGTCGATCATGTGTCGCTCATGCGGTATCACCTCGGCTGGGCGGACGCGGCCGGGAATCCGCTGCCGGCGGCAGGCGGGAAGATGCTGCGGCCGGCGCTGTGCATGCTGTGCTGCGAGGCGGTCGGAGGGGATCCGGCGCGTGCCATGCCCGCGGCGGCTGCGCTGGAGCTGGTGCACAACTTCACGCTGATCCACGACGACATCGAGGACGCGAGCGACACGCGGCATGGACGCGAGACGTTGTGGCGCGTTGCGGGCGTGCCGCAGGCGATCAATGCCGGCGACGGGATGTTCGTGCTGGCGCGGCGCACGCTGCTCGGGATGGCGGACGCGGGGGTGGCGGCCGAGCGTGTGCTCGACGCGGCGCGTGCGCTCGACGATGCGTGCGTGCTGCTGTGCGAGGGGCAGTATGCGGACATCGGATTCGAGACGAGCGAGCAGGTTTCGCTGGCGGAGTACGAGGCGATGATCGCGGGCAAGACGGCGGCGCTGCTCGGCGCGTCCGCCGCGATCGGCGCGATTGCCGGTGGGGCGGACGAAGCGATTGTGGCAGCGCTGGGCGAATGCGGGCGGCTACTCGGCTTCGCCTTCCAGATCCAGGACGACGTGCTGGGGATCTGGGGCGAGGAGGCGGTCACGGGCAAGCCCGTCGCGGACGACATCCGCTCGCGGAAGAAGTCGTTCCCGGTGGTGTACGCGTTCGACCGCCTCGGGACGGACGATCGCGCAGAGTTGGCCCGCATCTACGGATCGAAGGCGCCGGCAGAGATCGACGTCGATGCAGTGCTGGGGCTGCTCGACGGCGCCGACGCGCGTGGCGCATCGACCGCGGCGGCGGAGCGTTGGGCCGTGGCGGCTCTCGAGCTGGTGCGCGCGCTTCCCATAGAGTCGGGGCATCGGGCGGACTTCGAAGCGCTGGCGTCGTTCTTTGTGAACCGTACAGCCTGACGGCAGCCGGCCGGCGATCTTGTGACCTCCGGCTCCCACCGCACGGCGTGCGGAACCGCTATCGTGCCTGTCGGACTAGACGCCCTGAGCGGAGTGCAAGATGAACAAGAAGACCGTCCGAGACATCGAGCTCGACAACAAGCGCGTGCTCGTGCGCGTTGACTTCAACGTACCCCTGGACAAGGAAACGCGCGCGATTCTCGATGATACGCGCATCAGGGCTGCGCTGCCGACGATCAACTACCTGCGCCAGCGCGGCGCCCGCACCGTCCTCGTCTCGCACCTGGGGCGGCCGGATGGGCAGGTGGTCGAGAAGTCGCGGCTGGCGCCGGTCGCCGCGCGGCTGTCGGAGTTGTTGGAGTCGCCGGTGCCGTGCGCGACGGACGTAGTCGGACCCTCGGCGCGGGCAGCGGTGGCGGCGCTGGGATCCGGCGAGGTGGCGATGCTCGAGAACGTGCGCTTCGAGCCGGGCGAGGAGAGGAACGATCCGGCGCTGGCGAAGCAACTCGCCGCATTCGCGGACGTGTACGTGAACGATGCCTTCGGCACGGCGCACCGCGCGCACGCGTCTACCGCCGGCGTCGCGGCGTTCCTCCCGGCGGTGGCGGGCTTCCTGATGGAGAAGGAGATCGACTATCTGGGGCGCGTCGTTAGCAATCCGGTGCCGCCCGTCGCGGCCATTATCGGCGGGGCGAAGATCAGTTCGAAGATCAAGGTGCTGCAGCACCTGCTCTCGAAGGTGAACGTGCTGTTGATCGGCGGGGGCATGGCGAGCACGTTCCTGAAGGCGCAAGGGATCGGCGTGGGCGCGTCGCTGGTGGAAGACGACCAACTGGACACCGCGCGGGGCGTGATGGACGAAGCCAAGAGGCGCGGCGTGACGCTGGGACTGCCGGTGGACGCCGTGATCGCCGACAGGTTCGCCGCCGACGCGAAGTGGCGTGAGGTGGACGTCGGTGACGTCCCCGACGGGTGGCTGATCCTCGACGTGGGCGCCAAGACAGTGGACGACTACGAGACGAAGCTCGACGGCGTCAAAACCGTCGTGTGGAACGGGCCGCTCGGCGTAGCCGAATGGGAGGCGTTCGCTGGCGGCTCGCACGCTATCGCGCGATTCCTATCGACGCTAAACGCCACGGTCGTCATCGGCGGCGGCGAGACGGTAGCTCTGGTGCAAGAGCTGGGCATCGCCGAGAAGTTCTCGCACGTGTCGACGGGCGGAGGGGCGTCGCTGGAGTTCCTGGAAGGTCGGGAGCTGCCGGGCGTAGCGGCGCTCATGGACAAATAGCCTGCGTCGATAGACCTACCGTTCATTGATTTGACCCGCCACAACCCCTCTGATAGGCTCCCGTGGGTCTCCGGGCGTACCCGCAACCCAGGGGGTTCCACGCATGAACCGCGAAACGGGCAGCGTCATCGCAGCCGTGTCTGGCGACAGCGTCGAGATCGACCAGAGCGCCGTGCGCTCGGTGGACGGCGAGCGCGTGGAGTTGCGGCAGGCGGCGGCCCAGAACGTGCGGGGCGAGAACCTGGACGTCGTCGACAGCGCGATGCTCTCGGTGCGCGCGGGCGACGTAAACATGCGGGATTGCGCCTCGCTAGCCGTCGTAGGCGAGCGCGTGCGCGTGAAGGACAGTAATACCCTCCTCCTGCTGGCGCGCAGCGTGGAGGGGGACGTGGGAAGCGCGATCACGCCCGCTGCGGCCTTCGCCTTTGGGCTGGGGGTCGTCGCCGGCATCAGTATGTTGCGGCGGTTGCGCCGCCGGTAGGACGGACGAAGACATGGCGAACAGCGAACTGCAGGTTGCGCCGCGCACGGTGCTTGGGAAGAAGGTCGCGCAGCTACGGCGCAGCGGAAAGACGCCGGCGAACGTCTTCGGCCACCGCATCGAGTCGACGTCGGTCGAGGCGGATACGGTTGAGCTGACGCATTTGTTGAAGGGGATGACGCGGAACGCGATCATCAACCTCAGCGTCGCGGGCGAGCCGGCGCCTCGCACCGTCGTGATCCGCGAGGTGTCGCGCGACGCCGTGACCGGCAAGCTGCTGCATATCGACTTCTACCAGGTGTCGATGACGGAGAAGATGCGCACCGAGGTGCCGATCGTGCTCGTCGGCACATCCGACGCGGTGGCGACGTACGGTGGCGTGCTGTTACAGATGATCGAGCGAGTACAGATCGAAGCGCTACCCAACGACATCCCGACGCAGTTCGAGGTCGACGTGTCGCGGCTCGAGCAGCTCGAGTCAGCGCTGCACGTCCGTGACCTGGACATCGACACGTCGAAGGTTACGCTGCACACGGACCTCGACGTCGTTGTGGCCCGCGTCGCCGCGCCACGCCTGGCCGCCGTCGAGGAGGGACCCGCTGCCGAGGCGGCGGAGGGTGCTGAAGGCGCAGCGCCTGCCGCGGCTGGCGAGACGCCGCCGGCTCCCGGCGCATAATCTGCCCAGCATTGCTCCCTATGCACGCGTTGGAGCGTCCGTCGACGCCCGCGGGCGCATCTAGCCGAGCTCTCCCGCCGCAAACGCGTACTCTGCTACCGGCACGCCGCCGATGAGGTGCTCCTGGATGATGCGCTCGAGCACGTCCGGATCGGCGGAGTGGTACCAGACGCCCTCCGGGTAGACGACGGCGATCGGCCCCTGTGCGCAGATGCGGAGACAGTTCGCCTTCGTGCGATAGATGACGCGATCACCGGAGGCCAGGCCCAACTCGGCGATGCGGCGCTTCAGGTATTCCCACGCCACCAGCGTGCGGTCCTTGGGCGCGCACTTCGGCTCCGTCTGGTCGGCGCACAGGAAGATGTGACGGCGGACGCGGCCCGCCCCGTACTTCGCGGCGTTGGCGTACAGCTCCGGGTCCAGGCGGTCGCGGTCGATCACGCCGCATCGTCGCATCGGCGTGCAGGGAGCGCAATCAGGTCACTGGGTGCGCGCTCGGTCGCCGTGGGCGAGGGGGAGTCTAGTGCGGCAACTTGCGCGTGTCTCTTTCGAGGCGCTTGAGCGCGATGCGAGAGCGGCGCTCGCCGGCACCCCTCTTTGCCTGCTCCGAGGAGGTTGTCGTTGGTTGGTCAGGCAGCGCGGACGAGCAGCACTGGCACACTTGCCTCGTGCAGCACGCTCTCGGCAACGCTCCCGAACATGATGCGGTTGAGTCCGCGGCGCGAGTGCGTGGCCATGGCGATGGCGTCGGCCTCGATGTCGCGCGCCACGGCAATGATGCGGCGTGCGGGGGCGCCCTCTTCGATCATGGTGTGGACTTCGGCGCCCCGCTGGCGGATCTGCGCCGCGACGCGGTCGAGGTACTCGTGCGCGTGAGCCGTCATCAGCGCCCCGGCCGTCGTCTCCAGGTGGCCCTTGCCGACTGCGCCGCGCTCGCTCCAGTCCGAAGCGGCGGCGTCCACGATGCGGAGTAGCATGATCTGCGACCCCATCGATGTCGCGATGTCAATCACATGCGGGACGACGACTTCGGATCGCGACGATCCGTCTAATGTGACGAGCAAGCGCTTGAACACGTGACCCCCTCCGTTCTGCGCGTCGTCGCACCCTCACGGATGACCAATCCGTAAAGCCGCGGCACGCCGCAAACGTCGCTGGCGCCGCGCACCGAAGGGTACGGGAGCGCCCTGACCAACTGGCAACCCTGCATCAGTTATCGGCAGTTGTGAGCAGATCCGTGCTACCCTGCCGCTCGTGATCCGGATTCTCCTCCCCGCTTGCGGAATCCTGACCGTATTCGCGATCGCCTGCAGTTCGGCGGGTTCAAAGTCCGGGACGGGCCAGACGCCGACCCAGGCCGATTCTACGGAATTGGCGGCGACCCAGCCGGGCTCTGGGTGCCAGCCCCCACTTCGGCACGCCCCGGGCAGCGCGAGTGACTCGCTTACAAGCGATGGGCAAGCGCGGACCTACATCCTGCACGTGCCGACCGGATACGACGGCGGCACGCGCGTGCCCCTCGTGGTCGCCTATCCGGGGTACGGCCAGCCGGCGGACAGCATGGCCGTCTACGACGGCCTCGACGCCGTTTCGGACGCTTCCGGATTCATCCTGGTCACGCCCAACGCGCTCGGCAGCCCCCAGTTCTGGAACGAGTGGCAGTCGGCAAACTTGCCTGACGACGTCCAGTTCACGAAGGACTTGATCGCGAAGCTGGAAGGCCAACTCTGCATCGACACGGCGCGTATCTTCTCGGCGGGCTACTCCAACGGCGGCGGCATGGCGCTGCGCGTCGCCTGCGCGATGCCGGAGACGATTGCGGCCGTGGCGGTGGTCAGCGCGTACTACCCCAACTGCACCGCGGACGTGCCTCTGATCGCCTTCCAGGGTACCGACGACCCCGTCGTGCCCTTCGAGGGAGGACAGAGCGCGGCGTTCCCGGGCGTGAACTTCCCCGTTGTCCGCCGCGCCGTCTCGGAGTGGGCCAGGACGCTCGGCTGCGACGGGCTGGCCACGATCTCGCACCCGTCGCAGAACGTGGAGCTTTCCACGTACGCACGCTGCGTGGGCGGCGATGGCGAGGCGCTGCTCTACACGATCATCGGCGGCGGCCACACGTGGCCAGGGGCGACACTGACGATCTCGCCGCTGCTCGGCGAGACGACGAACGAGATCAACGCCTCGGCGACGATGTGGACATTCCTGGCGGCGCATCCCCTGGGTGGTTGACGGCAGCGCTCAACTGCTGCGCAGGATGTTGTGCTTGGTCCAGTCCCACGGCTGCCAGCGTAGATAGTGAAGCATGTACTCTTGCCCCATCTTGGGGATCAACAGCAGCACGAACGGGATGGCGAACGAGCGCCAGGATCGCGGGTAGACGTCGGGCCAGAAGCGCTCGACGGCGGCGCAGTAGAGCCACCAGTTCTCGAACTGGTTCGGGAAGATCAGCAGCAGCGGGCGCACGTCCGTCACCTCAAAGAGTACGACGCCGATGCCACGCCAGGCGTAGAGCAGGATCGCCGGAATGCGCGCCCACGCGCTGGCCCAGCGAAGCGACACCCACAGCTCCAGCGTGAGATAGTAGTAATCCAGCGCCTTGTCCAGTTCGGAGTAGTGGGCGCCGAAGCTGCCGCCCACCAGTTCGATGATGACGACGTCCAGGGCGTCGAGGATCATGGACACAATGCCGCCGAGCAGCGGCCAGCGCAGGATCATCAGCGGAATGATCAGTCGCAGCGCGATGACGAACAGCGCTCCGCCGTTCACCCGCGGACACGCTGGCGGTACTGGATCGCCTCGGCCAGGTGAGCCGCCGCGATTCCTTCGCAGCCCGCCATATCGGCGATCGTGCGCGCCAGCTTGAGCACGCGGTGGAATGCGCGTGCCGAAAGGCCGAGCTGTGTCATCGCGAGCCGAAGGAGCGATTGAGCCTGCTCGTCGAGCTGCGCCTGGCAGTGCTCGCGCACTTCTGTGGGCGTCATCTCCGCGTTGCAGACGAAGCGCGTGCCGGCGAAGCGCGCTGACTGCGCCTGGCGCGCGTACTCCACACGGTCGCGCACCGTCTCGGAAGACTCGCCCCGCGTATCCGAGGCCAACTTCTCATAGTCGACCCGCGGCACCTCGACGAAGATGTCGATGCGGTCCAGCAGGGGCCCGGAGATACGCTTCTGGTAGCGGCTGACGGTCGACTCCGAGCACGTGCAGTCCTTGGTGGGGTCGCCATAGAAACCGCAGGGGCAGGGGTTCATGGCGGCTACAAGCATGAAGTTCGCGGGGTACGTGATGGTGCCGTTCGCGCGCGAGATGGTCACGGTGCGATCCTCGAGCGGCTGGCGCATCACCTCCAGCACCTGCTGGCCGAACTCCGGCAACTCGTCGAGGAACAGGACGCCCCGGTGGCTCAGCGTGATTTCGCCCGGCCGGGGATTGCGCCCGCCGCCGACGAGGCCCGCGTGCGAGATGGTGTGGTGCGGCGCGCGGAACGGCCGCCGGTTGATCAGCGGCGTATCGCCCGGCAGTAGCCCCGCAACGGAGTAGATCTTCGTCGCGTCCAGCGTCTCCTGCGGTGTCATCGCGGGCAAGATGGAGGGGAGCGCACGTGCCAGCAGTGTCTTTCCGGCTCCCGGCGGCCCGCTCATCATCACGTTGTGGCCGCCGGCGGCCGCAACTTCCAGGGCCCGCTTCACGTGCTCCTGTCCCTTGATGTCGCCGAAGTCGGTGCCCTCGTACGATGCCTGAGGCGAGATGGTGACCTCTCGCTGGGCGGCCGGCTCGATGGGAGATGCTCCGGCGAGGTGGTTGAGCAGCGCTGCCAAATTCTCGACCGGGAAGACGGTCATGTCAGGGAGCAGCGCCGCCTCCGCCGCGTCGGCGGCAGGCACGTACGCCGTGCGGATGCCGCGCTCGCGCGCCAGCGCCACCATAGGCAGGATCCCTTGCGCGTGCCGCACGGCGCCGTCCAGCGACAGCTCACCCAGGAAGACGCACCGCTCCAGGTCCGCGACGGTATCGCCGGATGCGACCATGATGCCTACGGCGATCGGCAGGTCGTAGGTGGGCCCTTCCTTGCGCAGGTCCGCAGGCGCGAGGTTCACGACGATGCGCCCGCGCGGGAAACGGAAGCCGGAGTTCTTGATGGCCGACTCGACGCGGTCCTTGGCTTCCTTCACCGCGGTATCGGGCAATCCGACGAGCGTCATGCTCGCGAACTCGCGCCGCGAGACGTCGACCTCGCATTCGACGATTTCGCCTTCGAGCCCCACGACCGCGCAAGACAGAACCTTCGCCAGCGCCATGGTTGGGACTATCTCACAAGAACACCTGTTCTGGCAAGCGCCCTAGCCGACAGTGACCGCGAAGCAGTAGGAGCGAGTTGACACGTAATCAATAAGAAACGTCGCAACTCTTGACCGGACGGAGGATAACACGCATCATACATAACGTCTCGGCCACCACCCGCCTGTTGGTCCGACACCCCCGCGCTCTTCTGACCTGCATTTCGCTGCACGCACGGCACGCGAAGGATTCGCGTTGGACGAAACACTCCAGATTCTCGACGCGAGCCGGGCCGCCCGGGCTGCTGCGCAGTTGCCGTTCTCGTCGACCGAGGCGGCGTACCGACACCTCGCGGACGAGGCACGACGCGAGGTCCGCGACCCTTACAAGCTGGATGCGCTGTTACACCAGCTCGATTCCGCCTACGCAATCCTCGCGGATAACAAAGAGCGCGCGCAGCCGGTGGATCTACCCGAGCGACTGCCACCCGCCGCACCGTCCCGGACCCGCCCCGCCGAGCGACGACGGGCCGGCGCCCGCCCGGCGCCGGGCCTTGTCCCGGCCCGTGCCCGGCCCGCCGTTGAGGCGGCGTTCCGCGCGCTTCTTCGAGTTATCCCCGCCGGGACGCCCGCTGACCTACTTGAACGGGCGCGGACAGTGCTGGTCGCCCCGGTCGCGCCTCTCCGGCAGGACACCAGCGGCAGTCGCGCCACGCCGGCCGGCGCGGAACCCCCTGTCGACGAATCGGATCTGCGCGCAGAGTTTCTTCGCGAATTCGGCAGGTCGTCGGAACCGCCGGATGGGCGTCGTGACCGGGGGCGTTTCGAGCGCCCGTATGCACCGAGCCGTGATGGCGGCGATACGCTCACTATCGAACGACTCGCGCCGTCGATGGAACCGCCGCTGGTTTCACCGGGTGAGCCACCCGCCGCCGGTCCCGTGCTGCGACCGGAGGAAGGGCTGGCGCGGGATGTCCTCGTCAGGCATTCGATCCTGCCGGTGAGACGCGAGAACGGCACGCTCGAACTGGCTGTGAGCAGGCAGGAAGACATCGAGGCTGCGGAAGCGCTCGCGCAGGGGGTGGGGGCGCGCGGGCTCGTGAAGATCATCGATCGCTCCGCCGTGCACGCAGGCCTCATCGAGTTGTACCGCGAGGAGGATCAGCGGGAGATCGCCAGGGGGCACGCTGAGCGAGAACCTCAGATGTCAGCGCAGCGCGCGTTCACGAAAGCGCAGGTCGCCGGTGCGGTCCTAGCGCTCGGCGGAATCCTCGTCAGCGCCTTCTTCTTCCTTGCGCCGACGCTGATCGCGCTCGTGGCGGCGTGCACGGTCTTCTACCTGGGCTCGTCGGCCTACAAGATGTTCATCGTCTTCATGTCGCTGAAGTCGCCCGGCGAGGTGCCGATCGACGAAGACGACGTCTATGCGCTGGACGAACGGACCCTGCCGGTCTACACGCTCCTGCTGCCGCTCTATCGGGAGGCCAACGTCGTCGAGCATCTGTTGACCGGCATCGACGGGCTGGACTACCCGGCGGACAAGCTGGACGTGAAGCTGCTGCTGGAGCCGGACGACACCGAGACGCTGGCCGCCATCGAGCGCGCCCACCTGCCGCCGTACTACCAGAAGTTGATCGTGCCGACGGGCGGACCAAAGGCGAAGCCGAAGGCACTGAACTACGGGCTGCTGCACGCGCGCGGCGAGTACTGCACGATCTACGACGCGGAGGATCGCCCGGAGCCCGACCAGCTCAAGAAGGCCGTGATCGCCTTCCGAAAGTCCGGCGACGACGTGGGCTGCGTCCAGGCGAAGCTCAACTTCTACAACCCCGACCAGAACCTGCTCACCCGCTGGTTCACGGCGGACTACTCGCAGTGGTTCGACCTATACCTACCCGGGCTCACGGGCGCGGGCGCACCGATCCCGCTCGGCGGCACGTCGAACCACTTTCCGACGTCGCTTCTGCGGAGGATCGGCGGCTGGGACCCGTACAACGTGACGGAGGACGCCGACCTGGGGATCAGGCTGGCACGCGGCGGTCAGCGCACGGTCATGATCGACTCGGTCACGTACGAGGAGGCGAACAGCAAGCTCGGCAACTGGCTGCGCCAGCGCTCGCACTGGATCAAGGGGTACATGCTGACGTGGCTGGTCCACATGCGGAACCCGTTCAAGCTGTGGCGCGAGCTGGGCACGCACGGCTTCTTCAGCATCCAGATGACGGTGGCGGGATCGGTCTTCGGCTACTTCGCCAACCCCGTCTTTTGGGCGCTCATCATCGCCTGGTACACGCTGCACTGGAGCGCGATCCAGATCCTGTACCCCGCGCCGGTGCTGTACATGTCGATCGTGGCGCTGTTCGGCGCCAACTTCGTCTTTATTTACGTCGCCATGGCGGGCTGCGTGCGGCGCGGGTTCTACGAAGGCGTGAAGTACGCGCTGATCATCCCCGTGTACTGGGCGCTGATGACGGTGAGCGCGGTGCACGCGCTGTACCAGCTGGTGGTGAAGCCGCACTACTGGGAGAAGACGGTGCACGGGCTGGGGCGGCGCGCGGTACCCGAGACTCTAGTTGCCAAACCTGTAATTGCGGAATGATCTCGATCGATCTGCGATCCTCGCGGCGGGCAGGCGGGTTCTTCCGCAGCGCGGAGATGCTCGCCGTGGTCGGGATCGCATCGTCGATCACAGGCAGCGCATACCTCTACTACTGGTCTCACGGCGCGATCCTACTTGCTGGAGACGGCGTGTCGAGGCTGAACATCGCACGTCGTGTCGTGAACTCGCTCGATCCCGGTCTGGTCCAGCTGGGAGCCATCTGGCCACCGGCACCACAGATAGCCATGCTGCCCATGGTCTGGGTCGACCCGCTCTACCGCTCAGGTATCGCCGGTAGCGTCCCGTCGATGCTGGCGTTCGTGGGAGCGGCGACGTACGCCTACCTCCTCGCGAAGATGCTCACGGGGAGCCGCGTGGGCGGCGCCGTGGCCTTTGCTGTGGTTCTCTTCAATCCCAATGCGCTCTACTTGGCAACAACGCCCATGTCGGAGCCACTGTTGTTGCTGACCGTGTTTGCTTCGGCGTACCACCTCCTCGCGTGGATGCGGAGCGAACGCCTCGTTCAGCTTGTCGCGGCGGGTATCTGGGTCTTCATCAGCTCAATGACGCGGTATGAGGGCTGGTCCTTGGCAGCCGGAGGTGGCCTCATTGTCATCGGCTATGCCTTCGGACACTATCGGAGTAGGCGCAGGACCGAGGCGCTCACGCTCCTGTTCCTAGTTCCGGCGGTGTACGGCATTCTCCTGTGGCTGTTGTACGGGGCCATCATCTATGGCAGCCCATTCTACTTTGCCACGAGCTTCGGCAGCGCGAAATTCCAAACCCAAGCAGCAGCGCAGCACCGAGATCTGGGCACGCTGTTGAGCCCGATTGGATCCGTTTGGACATTCGCGGGTACGGCCCTCGACATTGTCGGCCTCCCGTTCCTAGTGCTTGCAGGGGCGGCGCTAGTTGTTGCGATGCTGTCGTTGGTGAAACCGCACATGCGCGACGTGGGTGGCGGCTTGACCGTACTCTTCCTAATGCTTCCTAGTCTGTTTCTTGTTGCGACGTTATTTCAGGGAACCACCGTCATCTACGGCATTCATACTCCAGTGAAGGGACTGTGGAACACGCGGTATGGGCTCAACCTCCTGCCGCCCGTGGCCGTTCTGTGCGCCTACCCGGCGAAGTTGAACAAGTACGTAGCCCGGTGCTCGCTGTTGATGGTTGCGGGACTGACCATCTTCGTCTACTTGAGCCGCCCGCCGCTGCTCGGCGACGCGACGATAATGAACAGCGTCGGTGTTGACCGATCCGATGCCTGGAGCAACGAAAATTTCCCGGTGATGAGTGGGCTGCAGCCGCTCGTCTTGTTGGATGTGCTTGGTTCTCCGCACGACTCTGCCCAAATTAGCGACGCCGCCAACTGGATGCACGAGCACTATGACGGCGGTCTGATTCTGACCTCCGCGTTCGCAAATGACCCATTCATCTTCGAGTCTGACCTTCCGTCGAAGGCCTTTATCTTCGAAGGGGTCAAGCCTTATTGGAGCGAAGATGTGAAGGCTCCCGGCACTTGGTCGAGGTGGGTTGTGTTGGAGCCCACGGGGCACGCGGATAAGGTGGCGTTGGAGGCTTTGCCATTAGTTGAGGACTCTGCCCGCTTCCATCTGGTCTTCAAGAATGATGTCTATGAGATCTACGAAAAGAATGGGAGTGGGCCGGGGGGTGGCGCAGGGCGACCCTCGTGCGCGAACATGAGGCTTACACAGCTGAAATTCGCGGGCGACCAGATGTTGTCTGGCGGCGGTCCGTTCGAGGTGAACGTCGAGCTCACGAACGCAGGCGATGAGATGGCCGGATCTGTGCTGCTCGGGTTCGCCGTCACGGAGGGATCGGAGTACGTGTCGCGCGTGGACTTCGGTAATGGCCAGCCCTGGCTCGTCGATGGGGAGCCCGGAGGCACGCTGTATCACGTTGGCGGCGTGCGGTCGGGAGACACCGAGCGCATCGGATTGCACGTGACGCCGACGCCGGCGTGGGGTGGATCAGCCGCGGATGCGCAGATCGTCATCCAAGCGCGATTCGCGGACCTGTCCTGCCCGGATGCCGGCGGCGCGGTCGCCAGGGTGACGTTCACACACTAAGGCACGGCCTCGCGTCACTGGCCCAGGCGCGAGTTGTAGTTGGAGATGGCGGTGTTCGCGGCGTCCTGCGCGTTCTTCAGCGCGGTGGCCGGGTCCGTTCCCTGCAGAATCATCGACTCCATCCCTTCCACGATCGCGAGCCGCACCTCCGCGTACGGCCCGATGACGGCGCCGGAGTTCGCGACCGTCACCTCGCCGGAGGAGAGCTGGTCGTAGGCTACCTTGAACTGCGGGTTCGCGGCCCAGAACTCCTGGATCGACGGCAGGGCGGCTGCCGATCTGCGCAGGGGGATGTAGCCGCTGCCGATGTGCCACTCCGCCTGCTGCGCCGGGTCGTCGAGCCACTGCGCGAAGATCCGCGCCGCCTCCTGTCTTACGGGCGACGACTTGTTGACGATGAAGAGCGACGCACCGCCGACGACCACACCGCCGTCGCCGCCGGCCATCGGCGCCACGCCGATCTTGACGTCCGGGAATTGGCCGCTCTCCAGCACGCCGTACACCGAGCGCATCGCCGCCGACGACCCGTGGGTCATCGCGACGTCGCCGCTGCCGATGGGCAGCAGCGTGTCGGCGCCGCTGGGGTTTCGTCCGACATTAATTGCCAGCCCGTCTTTCACCATGCCGTCGAGCCATGTGAACAGCGTGCGCCCGGCGTCGCTGTCGAACGTCGCCGCCGTCGCACGCGCGGTGCGGCCGTTGTCGTTGTTCACGAGCGGCTGGTCGAACTTCGCCAGCCAATTCTCTACCGACCAGGAGTGCATCTCGATCGAGATGCCGTGCCGCGTAGCGCCGGAGTCAACGAGCTTCTGCGAGTACTGCCGCACCTCATCCAACGTCTTCGGCGCAACGTCCGGGTCCAGGCCGGCCTTCTGAAACGCGACCTTGTTGTAGTACAGAACGTCCGCGGCCGCTGTGAACGGGTACGACCAGAGCTGCCCGCCGATGCTCCAGTAGGCCAGCACGCGCGGCAGGTAGTCGCTCAGGTCGTAGCGCTCGGCGTCGATGCAGTCCTGCACCTTCACGACGCTCTTGCTGTCGATGACGCGCTGCGTCTCGAAGTCGACGACCTGCACGATGTCCGGCAGATCGCCGCTGCGCAGCGCCGCAAGGTACTTCGACGTGCTGTCGTCGTAGCTGCCCTGGAACGACGCGGCGACGTGGATCTTCGGGTGGGAGGCGTTGAACTCGTCCACCATCCGCAGCAGCGTGTCCTGGTTCGCCGCCTGCTCGGCGAACCAGAAGCTGATGTTCACGGGCGACGTCGCCGCGTCCACGAGGCCGATCGGACAGGCGCTCGCCGACGGGCTCGCGCTCCCGCCGGTTCCCCCACCGCCACACGCGGCGGCGATCACGCTCACTGTCGCGACGATCGCCGCCAGTGCCGTCCGGACCGTGTGCATGACTCCTCCCCGGCCCGCCATGAGGCGATTACTGCCCAAGGCGGTCGTTGTACTGCTTGATCAGGTCGTCGGACGCCTTCGCCGCGTCCGCGAGCGCCGCTCCCGGGTCCTTTCCCTGGAGCAGCATCTGCTCCATGCCGTTGATGATCGCGTCGCGCACGTCCTTGTACGCACCCAAGACGGAGCCCGAGCTGGCGACGTTCGTCTGTCCGGCCTGGAGCTGGTCGAAGGCGACGCGGAACTGCGGCGAGTCTGTCCACAGCTGCTTCACCGCAGGGTCGTCAGCCGATGACTTGCGCGTCGGGATGTAGCCGGAGCCGACGTGCCACTCCGCCTGCTGCGCCGGCTCGTTCAGCCATTCCATGAAGATACGAGCGGCCTCCTGCTGCACGGGCGACGACTTGTTCACCAGGAATACGGAGCCGCCGCCGACCGAGATGCCGCCGGTGTCGGTTGCCGTAAGCCCGGGCATCGGACCGACGCCGAGCTTCACGTCCGGGAACTGGCCGCTCTCGAGCACGCCGAAGACTGAGCGCAGTCCGGCCGACGTGCCGAAGGACATCGCCGAGTCGCCGCTGCCGATCGTGAGGAAGGCGTCGGCGCCCGACGGGTTCCGGCCGACGTTCATCGCCAGTCCGCTGCTCACCATCGAGTCCATCCACTCGAAGAGGGAACGCCCGCTGTCGCTGTCGAAGAGCACACTCGTGGCCCGTGCGGTGCGACCGTTGTCGTTGTTGACAAACGGTTGTCCGTCCTTCGCCAGCCACTGCTCGAAGTACCACACGCTCTCTTCCAGGGCGATGCCGTGGCGTGCCGCTCCCGAATCAACGATCTTCTGTGCGTCCGCCCGTACCTCATCGAGCGTGGAGGGCGGCTTGTCGGGGTCGAGCCCCGCCTTCGTAAATGCCGTCTTGTTGTAGTAGAGCACCGGGTTCGAGACGTTGAATGGCCACGGCCAGAGTTTCCCGCCGACGCTGTAGTACGAGATGACGCGGGGCACGAAATCTGACGTGTCGTAATGTTCGGCGTCGATGCAGTCCTGCGCCCGCACGACGCTGCCGCTGTCGATCATGCGCTGCGTGCCCGTGTCCTCGATCTGGACGAGGTCTGGCAGGTCGCCGCCGCGCAACGCGGCGAAATACTTCGTCAGGTCGTCGTCGTAGGTGCCCTGATAGACCGCCTGGACCTGGATCTTGGGATGCGACGTGTTGAATTCCCCGACCATGCGCTCCAGCGTGTCGCGATTCGCCGCGGTCATCGCGTTCCAGAAGGTCACCTGTACCGGCTTGTCGGCCTTCTCGACGAGGCCGATCGGGCAGTCGCTGCTGACGTCGCTCGAGCTGCTGCTCCCTCCCGAGCAGGACATCACGAGCATTGCTGGTATCGCGAGCATTAACGTCACGGCCGCCATGCGAAACCACTTCATCGTCGTCACCCCTTGATCGCTCCCGACGTCAGTCCGCGGATCAGCTGCTTCTGGAACAACACGAGCAGTGCCAGGATCGGCGCCGCTGCGATGACGGTGCCGGCCATCACGAGGTTGAACTCGTCGATGTTCGACGACACGAGTGCCTTGAGGCCGATCTGTACCGTCCGATATTCGTCCTTGTTGGTGATCAGCAGTGGCCAGAGGTACTGGTTCCACGCCAGCAGGAACGAGAAGACGGCCAGCGCGCTGATCGCGGCGCGTGAGAGCGGCACGACGACCTCCAGCATGAATCCGATGTGGCCGTAGCCGTCCATCGACGCGGCGTCCCGCAGATCCCGCGGGACGGTGAGGAAGGCCTGCCGCAGGAGGAACGTCCCGAACGCCGTCGCCAGGAACGGCACGATCAGCCCCTGGTACGAGTCCAGCCACCCGAGCGTCGAGATGGTCTGGTAGTTCGGGATGAGCGTGACCTCCCAGGGCACCATCAACGTCGCAAGGAAGGCTAGAAAGATCTGGTTCTTCAAGGGAAAGCGCAGGAACGCGAACGCGTACGCCGCCATCACCGACGTCACGACCTCTCCCGCCGTGATCCCGGTCGCGACGATGAAGCTGTTAATCAGGTAGCGCCCCAGTGATCCCGTCTCGAACGCGCGCTTGTACGTGTCCCACTGCGGGTCCGTGACGAACAGTGTCGGCGGGTACGAGAAGATCTTGTCGACGGGCTGCAGCGAGTAGACGAGCGTGATGTAGATCGGCGTCAGGATGATCACCGCGGCGATCAGCAGCGCCGCGTACTGCGCGGCTTCGCCCAGCACGCGGCTGGTGCGGGAGCGGCGGCGGCGGGCCCGGTGCACGTTAGCCGCCATAGAACACCCGTCTTTCGAGGAAACGGAACTGTACGAGCGTCAATCCCAGCACCAGCAGGAACAGAACCACGCCCTGCGTGGCCGCGACGCCGTCGTTGAAGTTGCGGAATCCCTCTGTGTAGATCGAGTACACAATCACGTTCGTGTGATCGAGCGGCCCGCCCTGTGTCAGGATGTCGATCTGCCCAAAGGACTCGAACGCGTTGATCGTCAGCACCACAAACGCGAAGAGCAGCGTCGGCGAGAGCATCGGCAGCGTCACGTTGAACAAGCGCGAGATTGAGCCAGCGCCATCGACCTCTGCGCTCTCATGCAGCTCTTCCGGGATCGTCTGCAGGCCGGCGAGGATGACGATGAACGTGAACCCCAAGTTCAGCCACACGGTTGTCAACGATACCGCCGGCAGGGCCCATGTCGGGTCACCGAGCCAGTTCACGGGCTCGAACCCAGACTCCTTCAGTCCGTAGTTGATGATGCCGATGCTCGGGTTCAGCAGCGTGATCCACATTACGGACGCGACGGCCACCGACGTTGCGACGGTGGAGGAGAAGATCGTGCGGAAGATGATCATGCCCCGCAACTTCTGGTGCGCGAGCAGCGCGAGCCCCAGTCCCAACACCAGTCCTGTCGGAACGGTGAACAGAGCGAACAGCCCGGTGGTAATGAGGCTGCGGTGGAACTTCGCCGACTTGAGCACGTCGAGGTACTGGTCGAACCCGACGTAGGTGCTGGACAAGCCGAACGGGTCGCTCCGGTAGAACCCCAGGTAGAACGTCTTAATGAGCGGATAGACGGCGAACGTCCCGAAGATGACGATCGACGGCGAGAGGAGCAGCGCGGCGAACGCGATCTCGCCCCAACGCGGGCGGAACCGCCCCCGCCGCATCGGCCGGTGAATCGAGGTAGCGGCGGCGGTCGTTGGGCGCTCCATCACTCGATCCGCCGTGTGGTCGTCGGGTCGAAGAGGTGCAGGTGGTCCGGGCTGGCGCTCAATTCGACGGTGGCGCCAGCCGGCGGCGCCGGCAGGTCGGCCGCCTGCCGCACGATCACGAAGTCATCCTCGGAGAGGTCGCAAACGATGTGCCTCTCGTGCCCCAGCGACTCCACGGCGCGCACCGTGGCCTTCACCGGGCCGCCGTCGATCGCCAGGTGCTCCGGGCGCACGCCCACGAGCAACTCGCGAAGCCCACTCGTCGCCGCGATCGCGGCCACGGGGGACGGCAGTGGGATCGTCCCGCCGGCGACATGCGCCACCATCGCCTCGCCCTCGCGCATGACGCTCGCGCGGACGACGTTCATCGGCGGACTGCCGATGAACTGCGCCACGAACGTGTTGGCGGGCCGCTCATAGACGTCCTGCGCCGCGCCGACCTGCTGCAGCGCGCCCTGGTTCATGATCGCGATGCGGGAGGCCATCGTCATCGCCTCCACCTGGTCGTGGGTGACGTAGATGAACGTGCGGCCCAGCTGGCGGTGCAGCTCCACCAACTCCGTGCGCGTCTTCACGCGCAACTTTGCGTCGAGGTTGGAGAGCGGTTCGTCCATCAGGAATGCTTCCGGGCGACGTACGATCGCGCGGCCCAGGGCCACGCGCTGCCGCTGCCCACCGGAGAGCTCGCCCGGCCGCCGCTCCATCAACTCCTCCAGGCCCAGCAGGCGGGCTACGTCCTCAACCGCCGCGCGTCGCACCGGTTTCGGGATCTTGCGTGTCTTGAGCGGGAACTCCATGTTCCGGCGCACCGTCATGTGCGGATAGAGCGCGTAGCTCTGGAATACCATCGCGATGTCGCGGTCCTTCGCCTCCACGTCGTTCACGATCTCGTCGCCGATGATGATGTCCCCGGACGTGGGATCCTCCAGCCCGGCGACGAGGCGCAACGCCGTCGACTTCCCGCAGCCCGAAGGCCCGAGCAGCACGAGAAACTCGCCGTCTTCGACCTCCAAGTTGAAGTCCCGCACGGCGACCACGTCGCCGAACAACTTGTTGACGTCCCGGAAGGCGATACGCGTCATTGATCTGCTCCGAGCCTCATCGCCGGGTTTCGTGGCCATCCTCGGTCACGACGCCATGCTAGCGCCACGGCGGGAAGTCACGAATCGAAAGGCCGTCTGGCGGCTGCTCAGCGGCATCACAGGGGCGGCACAAGCGCCGCGGCGGCCCGGCGGTCAAGTGTAAGCTCGCGCCAGTCGCCCGTACGATTGGCCCGGCGGCCAAGCGGAGAAGGGTTTGCGTGACGAACGGCGTCCGAAGAGGCGACGGGGCGATTGAGAGGGTGAGCCGGCAGGCGCGGCTGAAGTGGCAACGTAATCGGTCAAGTCGCGGCATTATCGGAGGTGTCAGCTCAGCGGATGGTCGGGCTCGCCGGAAACGCCGGCCCGATTCCGGATACCAACGTCCGCATTCGGTATACGGCCGTCCGCGCGCAGACGAAGAGGGTGGAGCCGTGTTCGCCCCACGCGCAGTTGGCCGGGCGCTGCGGCAGATCGATGCTGCCCAGGCGCCGGCCGCCCGCATCGAACACCTCGATGCCGGCGGCGCACACCCACAGCCGGCCATCGCGGTCGACCTTCATGCCATCCGGTCGCCCGTCGTCGCTTGTCGCTGCGAAGACGCGCCCGCTGGTCAGTTCGCCGTCCGCCGCGACGTCGAACGCGCGGACGTGATGGCGGTTCGTGTCGGCGACGTACAGCGTGCGCTCATCGGGTGAGAAAGCGAGTCCGTTCGGCCGATCAAAGTCTGTCGCAAGTAGCGATAGATCTCCGTCTGGGCCGATCGTGAAGACGCCGTTGTAGGGCAGTTCGCGCTGGTCTTCTGTGATGCCGTACGGCGGGTCGGTGAAGAAGATCCGCCCGTCCGACCGCGTGACGACGTCATTCGGCGAGTTGAGCCGCTTTCCGTCGTGATCCGTCGCCAGCGGCCGCACCGTGCCATCGACCTCGCGAGACACGCGCCGGTTCTCGTGTTCGCAAGCCACGAGGTGCATCTCGGGGTCGAGCGTCAACCCGTTTGACTGGCCGGAAGGCTCCCGATAGACACTCAGCGCGCCGTCGTGCCACCGGTAGATGCGGCTGGCGTTGATGTCGCTGAACAGCAGATAGCCCTCGGGATGCCATACCGGCCCTTCGGTGAACACGAGGCCGGATGCGACGGTGTCCCACGGCTCCGGCGATACCAGCGCGGCCAGCCCAGCGTCGTCCCGTACCTCTGGCATCCGCGCCTCCGAGCGCTAGAAGTCGTCCGGACAGTAGGGCGCGTACGTCGTGGCGAAGATGTCGGTGGCGGCCGCGACGGCCTCTGTCGACACCGCCCGCGCGGTGCCGATGCGGACGGCATCGGCCGGTTTCGTGAAGCCGTTGTAGATGGGCGCCAGCGCCCGCGCGTCCATCTCCATCTCCGCCGGGCCGTCGGTGCGTTCGGCGTTGATCCGGCCGTCGCGCGATTCGATGCGCCATGTGCCCGCGTTCCACGGCGCCTTCTCGTCGGTGAGGCCGAGGGTCAGCGACCGCCCAGAGGCCTGGGGCAGCGCGGGCCGCGCCTCCAGCGCCTTCTGCACATCGACGAGCCGCAGGCACAGGCCGAACCAGGCGCCTGGCGGCTCGGCGATGTGCACAGGCTCGTCGAATGCTGCCGGCAGCGGCTCGTCCGAGCCGCACAAGATCAAGATCCGGGTCGCCAGGTCGTGGTTCAGGAGGTACTGGAGCACGGCGGAATACGCGTCAGCATCGAGGGCGGCCCAGTCGTGGACACGGAGCAAGAGCTCGCCCATGGGCGAACCGGCCACCTGGCGGTGGTGCGTGCCGTAGACAACGTAGCCGCGCGCAACGCCTCGCGCGTCCGACCAGATCGCCGCGTCGCGCTCGCGGCCCGCGTAGTCGCGGAGGATGTTGTGGCGCCACCGCTGCTCGCTGCGCGTGACCGCGCCGTTTCGCGGCGCCCAGTGCTCCGTGAAGATCGCGTTCATCTCGCGCCAGGCGTCGCCGTCTACGCGGCGCCAGCTGCCGGCAGCACCACGGTGCCGCACGCGCACGTCCTTCGGGTTGAACGCGTAGGTCATCGTCCGTCCCGACAGCTCCCACCCGAATTTCCTGTACAGCGAGTAGTGCGGCGTGTACAGGCCGGAGAGCACCTGACCCTCGTCGCGCATCCGCTCCAAGCCCGCTGAGAGGAGCCGTCCGACGTAGCCGTCGCGACGCCGCTCCGGCAGGCAGCTCACCGACGCGATTCCACCGAACCGGATGGCAGCGCCGTTGACGTATTGCTCGAACGGGATGATCGTCAGGCCGGCGGCCATCTCGCCCTTGTCGAACGCCGCGAGCGTCCAGGAGCGGTCGTAGTAGAGCGAGCGCCGCCGCGTCCCCTCTTCGCTCCGGTCGCCGTCAAACGAGTACGCGGAGATGAAGCAGTGTTGCTCCCATTCCTCGTCGGTCCGCACCGGGCGAATCTCAATACTCATCTCGTCCATTATCCACAGCCGCGAGCGGCACGCGAGTCCCGATTGCGGGTGGGACGATCCGCGCGGCGCGGATACAGTGGCTCCGATGAAGCGGCCCGGCCTGTGGCATAGCATCCGCGCGGACCTGATCGCGCACGACCGGTTTGCGATCGGGCCGGGCTGGGCGCCGAGCGGGCGCGGCCCGGGCGCGTGGTGGTGGCGGTACCGGCGCAATCACCACGCCGCCGGCATCATGATCCTGTACCGGCTGCGAGAGTGGGCGCTCGGTCGTCCGACGCTGTTCCTGCCGGGCCTCTGCGACCGGTTGACGGAACTCCTCCATCACACGACGATCTCCCGCGGCGTGAAGCTCGGCGCCGGCGTGTACTTTCCGCACGGCGAAGCGCACATCCACGGTGACACGACGATCGGCGAGTGCGCGATTATCGGCGTGCACACGGGCATCGGCCTTCGTGGCAGCTTCTTCTCCGACCAGATGAGCACGCGCGGGCCGGACATCGGACCGTACGCCCGCATCGGCACAGGCGCGAAGGTGCTGGGAGCGATCACTGTCGGCGCGAGGGCGGTGGTGGGCGCGGGCGCAGTCGTGCTCGACGACGTGCCGGAGGCCGCGACCGTCGTCGGCATACCCGCGCGCGTTGTACGGCAAGGGCCCGTCGGGGACGAACTGCCGGCGGCGCTGGAGCGCCTCGAAAAGCTACGGGAGATCGGGCAGCGGCAATCGGCGGATGGTTAGCCCAGTGTCTGTGGCCGCCGCCGGACGTCTGACTGACGGTCGACGCTGATCACGCCGCGGACGGACTCCAGCTTCGCCATCAGGCGGCTCAGTTGCGAGACGCCGGTGGTTTCGAGCGTCAGGTATACGGAGGTCGTGCGCTCGTCATCGTGCTCCGTGCGCACGCCCATCATGTTGACCTTCTCCTCGGAGACGACGGTCGAGAGGTCGCGGAGGAGGCCGACGCGATCCCAGGCATCGATGTGCACGTCGACCGGATACATCTCGCCCGTACGACCCCACTCGACGTCCACGAGCCTGTCCTTCTCGTCCTCGTGGATGACGTTGTAGCAGTCGAGTCGATGCACGGTCACGCCGCGACTGCGCGTGACGTAGCCGATGATCGCGTCTCCGGGACGGGGTTGCAGCAGCGCGCCATCTGGGTCAGCAAGTCGCCTGTGCCGAGCACCTGCACGCTGTGCGACTGGGTCCGGGGCGCTGGCCGCTCGACCTGCGGCAACGCCGGCTCGTCGTCCTTGTGGACCAGCGGCTCCAGGCGGGCCGCCATGTGCGTGGTCGTGACGCCGCCGTAACCGAGAGCGGCAAGGAAGTCGTCGAGCTGTTCGTACTTGAAGATCTTGAGGAGCTCCGGTTCGCACTCTGACAGTACGAGGTTGAGGCGTCGCAGCTCCTTGTCGATGATCTCGCGGCCGCGCTCGATATTCTCCGCGCGCTCCTGTTTCTTGAACCACTGGCGGATCTTCTCCCGTGTGTGTCCCGTGCGCGCGTACCCCAGGTTTGCGTTCAACCAGTCGCGGGAGGGCCCGCGGGAGTTCTTTCCGGAGAGGATCTCCACGACGTCGCCGTTCTGCAGCTGATAGTTCAGCGGCACGAGCCGCCCGTTCACCTTGCCGCCGATACAGTGATGGCCCAGATCTGTGTGCACCCGATAGGCGAAGTCGATGGGAGTGGCGCCGGCGGGCATTTCCTTGATCTCGCCCTTGGGCGTGTAGACAAAGACCTGGTCGCGAAAGAGGTCGGTCTTGACCGACTCGACGAAGTCCTCTGCGCCGGCCATGTCGCGCTGCCACTCGATCAGTTGTCGCAGCCACGCCATGCGCTCCTGATAGTGCTGGTTGCGCTGCCCGGCGCCGCCTTCCTTATAGCGCCAGTGCGCGGCGACGCCATACTCGGCGAGTTGGTGCATCTCTTGCGTGCGAATCTGGATCTCGAGCGGTCGCGCGCCGATGGACATCACCGTCGTGTGGAGCGACTGGTAGAGACTCTCCTTCGGGCTGGCGATGTAATCGTCGAATTGGCCCGGGATCGGGTGCCAGAGCCCGTGGATAACGCCGAGCGCGTTGTAGCAGTCGCCGACGGTGTTGACGATGACCCTCAGCGCCAGCAGATCGTAGATCTGCTCGAACCCTTTGTGCTCGGCGGCGTACTTATCCGCCTTCTGCGCGATCGAGTAGATGTGTTTCGCCCGGCCTTGTACCTCAGCTTCAATGCCCTGCCGTCTCAGCTCTTCGCGTAGCACTTTCTCCACCTGGGCGATGTAGCGCTCGCGGACGGCGCGCTTCGATTGGAGTAGGCGCGCGATCTGCTTGTAGCGCTCCGGCTGCAGGTGGCGGAACGCGAGGTCTTCCAGCTCCCACTTGATCTGCCAGATGCCCAGCCGGCTGGCGAGGGGGGCGTAGATCTCCATCGTCTCCTGGGCCGTGCGCAGCCGCTTCGCCAGGGGCTTGGCGTCGAGGGTACGCATGTTGTGGAGGCGGTCGGCGAGCTTGATGATGACGACGCGGACGTCCTCCGCCATGGCGAGGAACATCTTGCGCAGGTTCTCGGCCTGGATGTGCTGGTCACCGGGGCGCTCGCCGGGAGCGAGCCACGGAAGGCGTTCGAGCTTCGTCGCGCCGTCGACGAGCTTCGCCACCTCGGCGCCGAAGCGCTTCTTGATCTCGTCGTTCTGGACGCCGCAGTCCTCCTGGACGTCGTGGAGCAGCGCGGCGGCGATAGCGCCCGCATCGAGCTGGAGTCCGGCGACCGTGAGCGCGGCATCGAGCGGGTGGATGATGTACGGCTCGCCCGTGAGACGCTTCTGGCCGGCGTGGGCCTCAGCCGCGAACGTGTAGGCCTCCTCAATGAGGCGCAGCTTCGCGGGCGGGAGGTACGCGGCAACCTTCTCGAGGAGCGGCTGGGCGCTGGGTCCGTCGTCGACGGGGGCGAGTGCGGGGTGCGCGCGAGGGTGCGGGAGAGCCATTACGCGGTCCCTACACCGTCGCGGGCGAGCCCCAGTTCCTGGAGGATCTTCTCGACCGGCACGCCGCCGTCGCGGGCGTATCCCTTCATACGGGCGCGCATCATGATCGTCTGCTGCTCCTCCGGCGTGCACTCGAACAGCAGGGTGAGAGCCTCGGCCACGAGATCCTTTGCGGGGCGGTGCGACCTCGCCGATTCGACTTTGAGGTTGGTGTACAGATCTTCGTCGTCGAACACGATGGTCATGCGTCTCGACATGGCGGGTCGCCTTCCTCCTAGATCCATACGTCTATACGCCTGGGCGTGCAGGCGTACGTACGTTTCAGTCTAGCATGGCGGCCTGGTTCGCCAGACTCGAATCGGGCTGTTATCCTCTCGCTCTGAGTCGATCTTCCGACCGTGCACGTATCCGAAAGCGCACCGTAATGGACTCTCCCGACCGCAAGAGCAAGGCCCAGCGCTTCGCCACGCCGCGGGGCACGGCCGACCTCCTTCCGGGCGATTGGCCCTACTGGAAGTATGTGCGCGACACGGCGGAGCGGGTGTGCGCGCTCTTCGGATACAGCAGGATAGAAACCCCGATTCTGGAGTACGGCGGTGTCTTCCTGCGAACGGCCGGGGCCGGGACGGACATTGTCGAGAAAGAGGTGTACCTGTTCGAGGACCGGGGAGGGGATCGTCTCGCGCTCCGCCCCGAGGGGACTGCGCCGGTCGTGCGCGCCTTCATCGAGCACGGCATGGCGAGCCTGCCGCAGCCGGTGCGGCTCTTCTACGTGGCCCCGAACTTCCGCTACGACCGCCCCCAGGCGGGGCGCTACCGCCAGCACACCCAATTCGGCGCGGAAGCTATCGGCGACGCCGACCCCCTGGTCGACGCGGAGATGATCGACCTGTTGTGGACGTTCTTCCGCGAGTTGGGGTTGAGTGGGTTCACGCTCAAGCTGAATACCATTGGAGACGCTAACTGCCGGCCCCGCTACATCGATGACCTGCGGGCGTACTACCTGCCGCACATGGATGAAGTCTGTCCGGACTGCCGGGGCCGCATCGAGAAGAACCCGTTGCGCCTGTTGGATTGCAAGGACGAGCGTTGCCAGCCGGTGATCGCGGGCGCGCCACGGCTTCACGACTACCTGTGCGACGATTGCCGGGATCATTTCGAGGCGCTGAAGGCGCACCTCGCCACGCTTGGCATCGACTATACGATCGACGAGCGGCTGGTGCGCGGGCTCGACTACTACACGCGCACCGTGTTCGAGTGCCACCCATTGGAGGAGGGCGCGCAGAGCAGCATGGGGAGCGGTGGACGATACGACGGCCTGGCGGAGCTGCTCGGCGGGCCGCCGACGCCGGGCATTGGCTTCGGCACCGGCTTCGAACGGTTGATCATCAACCTGAAGCGGCAAGAGGTGCCAGTTCCCGCCGCTCCAACGCCGCAGCTGTACGTCGCGCACTTGACGCCGGACGCCGCGGCGTCGGCGCTGCGTCTGGCGGCGGCCGTGCGCTCGGCCGGGTACGAGGCCGTGATCGGCGGCGCGGGGCGCAGCTTGAAGGCGCAGCTTCGACACGCAAACGCGGTCGGCGCGCGGTATGCGGCGATTATCGGGGCGGAGGAGATGGCGGCGGGCGAGGTGACGCTGCGGGATCTGGGGGCGCATGAAGAGCGGCGCGTGTCATTAGATGCTGTGGTCAGGGTGCTTCACGAAGGAGCGGTTACGTGAAGTCACGGGGGTGGTGGGCCGCATGCCTGACATGCTGGTGCGGCTCTACGATCTGCCGGACGGGGCGCCGTACGAGGCGAGAGCGGCCGCCGCCGGCGTGACGATCCGGCGGCTGGATGCGTGGGACCGGGGCGGGCTGCGGCGGTTCATCGAACAGCAATTCACGGCAAACTGGGCGTCGGAGGCCGAGCTGGCGTTTGCGACCGGGCACCCGATCACGGGGTTCGTCGCCGTGTTGGGCGGTGAGATCGTCGGGTTCGCTGTGTACGAGGCGAGCAGGCGGGGCTTCTTCGGGCCGACGGGGGTGCGCGAGGAGCTGCGGGGCGGCGGTATCGGCGCGGCGTTGTTGTTTCGATGTCTCGTGAGCATGCGCGAGATGGGGTACGGATACGCCATCATCGGCGGCGTAGGGCCGGCCGCGTTCTACGAGAAGGTCTGCGGCGCAACGATCATCGAGGGCAGTGATCGGAGTGTGTACGGACCGCTCTACGACGAGATGCGGGCGAGGCGCGCCGCGCAGACGTGAGAAGCGAGCGGGTGCTACCATGAAGCGAGAGGAAGAAACCCCCTCCGGAAGGGGGTTTCGGCATGTTTCGCGATGTTCGATCGACTGGAAGCGACAGAGCAGCGGTTCGAAGACCTGACCGAGGAGATGTCCCGGCCAGAGGTCGCGGCCGATTACGAGAAGCTGCAGGCGCTGGCGCGAGAGCGCGCCTCGATCGAGCACGTCGTCAGCATGTACCGGGAGTGGCGGTCGAACGCGCAGGCGATCGAGCAGGCGCGTGCGGTGATCGGCGACAGCGACCCGGAGATGTCAGCGCTTGCGAAGGAAGAGGTGGAGTCGCTGACGGCGGCGCGCGTGGAGATCGAAGAGAAGCTCCGGCGCGCGCTGGTGCCGAAGGACCCGCGCGACGACCGGGACGTCATCGTCGAGATCCGCGGGGGCACCGGGGGCGATGAAGCAGCGCTGTTCGCGGCGGATCTCTTCCGCATGTACTCGCGGTACGCCGACCGGCACAAGTGGACCGTCGAGGCGCTGTCGGCAAACCAGATCGGCATCGGCGGCCTCAAGGAAGTGATCTTCGAGGTGCACGGCGCGGGTGCGTACTCCCGCCTGAAGTACGAAAGCGGCGTGCACCGGGTGCAACGCGTTCCGGAAACAGAGGCACAGGGCCGCATCCACACATCGACCGCGACGGTGGCCGTGTTGCCTGAGGCTGACGAGGTCGAAGTGCAGATCAACGAGTCGGAGCTGCGCATCGACATCTTTCACTCGGGCGGCGCGGGCGGCCAGAACGTGAACAAGGTGGCCACGGCGGTGCGTATGACTCACGTGCCGACGGGCATCGTCGTCGTGTGCCAGGACGAGCGGTCTCAGCTGAAGAACCGCAACAAGGCGATGGCGGTGCTGCGCGCGCGGCTGCTCGACCAGAAGCAGAGTGCGCAAGCGGAGGAGATCGCGGGAGCGCGCAAGCAGCAGGTTGGCTCGGCAGAGCGCTCCGAGAAGATCCGCACGTACAACTACCCGCAGGATCGCCTGACGGACCACCGCATCGGCCTCACGGTGCACAACCTGCCGAGGATCATGGACGGCGAGCTGGACGACATCATCGATGCCGTCTCCGCCGACATGGAGGCGCGCCAGCTCGAAGAAGGGGCGGGAGGGGCGAAGTGACGGATTCGGCGCCCAAGCACCGCCTGGAGATCGAGTTCTGCACAGTCTGCAAGTTCCAGGGGCGCGCGTTCTGGCTGGCACGGGAGCTGTTCGATCAGCGTCCAGACATCGCGACCGAGATCGCGTTGCTGCCATCGTCCGGCGGGGCGTTCATCGTGCGATACGACGGCGTCGCCGTGTTCGACCGGGCCGCCACGGGGCGGTTCCCGGAGCCGAAGGAGATCCGCGAGGCCGTGCTGGCCGCGGCGGGCCTTCCCGCCACGCCGCCGCGACACGGGGCGGCGACGCCGTGACGATCGCCGAGCTTGTGCACGCGTCGGCGCAACGGCTCGATGAGGAGGGCGTCGATGATGCGCGCCTGGAAGCCGAAGTACTCCTGGCCGAGATCCTCGAGATCGACCGGACACGGTTACTTGCACGCCTGCGGGACGCAGTGTCGGAGCGACGACGCGCGGCGGTTGGACGCGCTCCTCGAGCGGAGGCTGCGACACGAGCCGCTGGCGTACATCGTCGGCCGCCGAGAGTTCTACGGGCTTGACCTGATCTGCGGGCCGGGCGCGCTGATCCCGAGGCCGGAGACCGAGATGCTCGTCGACGTCGCGCTGGACGAGGCCAGGCGCCGCCAGGGAGAGGTGCGTATCGCAGACGTCGGGACGGGGAGCGGGGCGATCGCTGTGGCGGTCGCCGTCAACGCGCCCTCCGCCCAGGTCGTCGCAATCGACGTCTCGCTTGAGGCGCTCGAGATCGCGCGGCGCAACGCCGAACGCCACAGCGTCGACCAGCGGGTCGAGTTTCGGCGTGGCGACCTGCTGGAAGGCGCGGGGAGGCATGACGTGATCCTGGCGAATTTGCCGTACGTCGCCGAGACGGCGTGGCGCGCACTGCCGGCGGAGATCAATGAGCGCGAGCCGCGCGTCGCGCTGGTTGCCGGCGCGGACGGGACGGAGATCATCGCGCGGTTTCTCGCGCAGGCGCCGGGGCACCTGTCTCAAGGAGGCGTGCTGGCGGCCGAGATAGGCGAGACGCAGGCGCGGGAGCTACTGGCTGCGGCCCAGCGCGCGTTTCCGTGCGGTAGAGCGCGGGTCGAGAGGGACGCGGCGGGACGCGATCGCATGGTCGTGGTGCGGACGTGATGGCGGAGGAGGCAGAGTTGGCGGAGGAGACGCTGCGGGAGGCTGTCGAGCGGATATCGGAGGCCTGGGTGCGCGGCGACCAGGCGACGTTCGCTTCGTACATGAGCGAACGAGCGCTACTGAAGCTCGGGGGAGGGGGGCTGGGAGCGCCGGTGCTTCCCCGCGCCCGCAGGTACAACATAGTAGACATAAGTGAACCTGGGGACGGATCCGGTGTGTCTTCGGTGGGGTTCGCCGGCGCCGGCAGCTACGTGCTCACGACGCGCTGGCAGCGGGTGGACGGCGCCTGGAGAGGCGTCGACGCGGAGATACCGGCGGAATCGATGCGCACGCCGTGGTGGCGCCGCATGTTGGGACAGGGACCCAAGCCCGCGCCGCCGGTCGAGCGGAAGGACCTGAGTTGACGCCGGGCGAACGGGCAGAGGAGATACGAAGCGGCGGCCTGAGGCTTGAGGCGCGCGTCCGCGAGGGCGAGCGCGACATCGCTGCGATCGTGCTCCACCCGCACCCCCAGTATGGCGGCGACATGGACAATCACGTCGTGCTGGCCATCTGCGAGGCGTTCGCGGCGGCTGGCGCGTCAACGGTCAGATTCAACTTCCGCGGCACCGGCGGCAGCGAGGGGGCGTACGGAGGCGGGTCCGGGGAGGCGGAGGATGCGCGGGCGGCGGTTGAGGCGGCCCGAGCCTGGTGGCCAGGAGCAAGGATGGCGCTCGCCGGCTACTCGTTCGGGGCGGCCGTGGCGGCTTCGGTGGCCCGGACGGACGGCCTGCGCGCGCTGATCCTCGTCTCGCCGCCAGCGAGCCTCATGAAGGGCGCGAGCCTGCCGGAAGGACTCCCGGGCCTCATTGTTACGGGCGAGGCCGACCCATTGGCGCCCGCCGCCGAATTGACGCGCTGGGCGGCTGCTGAGCGCCCGCTGGTGGTCGTGCCCGAGGCGGGGCACACCTGGTGGCCCGGCGTGGAGCTGCTTTCCCAGCAGGTCGCCGAGTTCGCGTCTGAATTGGCCGCATCCGACCTGCGGAGCGCTTAAGGGTTCTGCCGATAACGTCTACGTGAAGCAGGCAGGCACGCTTACCGAAGCCGCGCGCGAAGAGGTCCGCCGCGTCGTGCTCATATCACGCCTCGCCGGCGCGGCGGTGGCGATCGCGCTCGCCATAGCGACCGTGTACGTAAACCGGGCGGACGCCGGCTCCCGCATCGCCGTGGCCGGCTACTTCACGATCGCCGTCGGCCTCTTTTCGTACGTCGTGATCTCCACGCTGGCGCGGGTGGGGCACGCACGGGTGCTGGAGCGCACGCTCGTCGAAGTGCGGAGCCTCACAGACCAGTTGCACGACCTGGCAGAGAGGGATCCGCTGACGGGACTGCTCAACCTGCGTGCGTTCCATCCGCTAGTTGAGGGGCTCCTGGAGCGCTCGAAGGCTGCCGGCCAATCCGTCAGCCTTATCGTCGCCGACCTGGACAACTTCAAAGTCCTGAACGACTCGTTCGGTCACCAGTACGGCGACGCCGTGCTGCGGGCGACCGGCGACGTCTTCGCCAGGCACTGCAGAAATTCCGGGTTCGCCGCCCGACTCGGCGGCGACGAGTTCGCGCTCGTGTTGCCGGACACGAGCGGCGACGAGGCGCTCAGGATCGCCGCCGATCTGGAAGCCGATCTTCGCGGCGTGCGGCTGGAGGGCCAGGCGATCGAGATGGTCGGGAGTTTCGGCGTCGGCACGTTCCCCGCGGACGGCCAAAGCGTGCAGGCGTTGTTCGCAGCGACCGACGGGCGCATGTACAGCGAAAAGCACCGCCGGAAGGCAGAGTCGTTGAGCTCGCTCGCGGGCGCGGCGCGAAAGCTGTTCGTCCGGGCGGGGAGGGCGATGCGCCCCGACCAGACGACGACGCAGATCCTGCAGGAGATCGCGGAGGCGACGCGCGACGAGTTCGTGTTGAGCGTCTGCGCGATCACGATCCAGGCTCGCGGGCATCACCCGCGCGTGACAGTCGTCGGCGCGGCCGCACCCGAGCTCGAGGCGGCGTGCGTCGAGGCGTCCGCCGGCGGCGCGCTCAACGTGGAGGTGATGGCGTCGCTGCTACCGGCGGAGACGTGGCTCATCGAGACGAAGGTATCGGACGAGGGCGGCGCGGACGGGTCTCTCATCCTGGGAGGGCTCCCGATCCGTTCCTTCCGACCGGACGCGCCGGTGGTCGTCGCGCTGGCCGATCTGCTGCAAGCGATCGTCGCCAACGGGCGCGCGCACATCGACGCGTTGCGGGCGGGCCGGGAGCGGGACATACACGTCGACCTGGCGCACGCTCTCGCCGGCGGAGGCAGCCTGAGTGAGCGGCTCGGCACCGTGACGACGCTGATCAACGAGTTCATCAACGCGTCGTCGGTATCGATCGAGGCGCTGCACCCGGTGACGGGGGAGATGCCGTACAACCTGACCACGCGCGCACAAGGCAGCATCCTGGACGCATGGTCGGAGGCGCGTGCGACGCTCGAAGCGCAGCAGTTCGTCCACCTCATCGCGAGCGAGGCGCCGATCATCATCGACGATCCAGCACACGACGAGCGCGTGCCGGCCGCTGAGCGGCGGGTACTGGAGCGGGCGGGCATTCGATCCTGCGCCATCGCGCCGATACGGTTCGATGGGGAAGCGTTGGGGCTGCTGGGCGCAGTGAGCGACAGGCCGGACTTCTTCGACGAAGAGAAGATGGCCGTCCTGCTGAACATCGCCGATCACCTCGCGCCGGCGATCAGCGCCGCGCTGCTGCGCAACGCGCTGGAGGCGTCGTACGCGGAGCTGGAGCGCGAGAGCCGCGAGTCCCTCGCGCGTCTCGCCGACGCAGCGGAGGCGCGAGACCCGCACACGGGCGGACACCTGCGCCGCATCCTCCACTACAGCGTGGAACTGGCGCGCGAGGTCGGGCTTCCGGAGGAGGAAGCGCGAGCGATCGGCGCCGCCTCGGCGCTGCACGATCTGGGCAAGATGAGCCTGCCGGACGCGGTGCTGATGAACCCAGGCAAGCTGACGCCGGAAGACTGGGAACAGATGCACGAGCATCCGCAGCACGGCGAGCGGCTGATCGGATCTTCACCGAAGTTCTCGCTGGAGCGCGCGGTTGCCCGCTGGCATCACGAGCGCTGGGACGGGACAGGGTACCCCGACGGACTTGCGGGCGAAGAGATCCCGCTGGCAGCGCGCATTGTCGCCGTGGCCGACGCGTTCGACGCGCTGACGACGGACCGGCCATACAAGCGGGCGTGGGGGCTGCGTGACGCGGTCGCGGAAGTGCGGCAGGCCGGCGGCACGCTCTTTTGTCCGACCGTTGTCGGTGCACTCGACGCGCTGTGGCGGCGGGGGCGTCTTCTCGAACTGTTCCAGGCGGCCGACGACGCCGAACACGCGTTCGACGAATCGCGACGCAACGCTGCGTGATCGCAGGGCGATAGAGACGTATCTCCTCGATTTGTAATGTGAACCTAGATCGAAGCTGCGCGCGCTGATCCCCTAGGCGTGTATCCGCGTCGGGCTTCGCGCTGATTGTCCCCCGCATGCGGGGATGCCTCACTCCCAGCTTGCCGGCTCGATGCTGACCATACACGCATGAGCCGCTCAGACGCGCGATGCGCCGCATCGCTGCTGTGCGACAGCTGCGACGAACGCCGCACCGCCTCAACGAGCACAGGTACGCCCGACCTCGAAGTCCTGTTGGACGCCAACAGTTCAACACGTTGCGTCCGATTACTCCTTTGGGTCAGGCCGCACGACACCGCGCGTGTCGTGCATACGGGGGTGTTCTCTTGAATCAGCGTAACAGCCGCTACGTAGCAGCACCCGTTCGCCCAGCGAACGTGCGATGGATCTCACTCGGGGGGTGATCGCGATCGCAGCGATCGCGCTCCTGGCGTCGGCTCTCACCGGCACCGGGGCAACCGCGCCGCAGCAAGCAAGTGCGCAATCGCAGGCTCCGGAGCAGGCGGCGGTGCACGAAATCGGCGGCACGACGGCGATCGCGCCTGCCGCCGAGATCGCTGTGACGAGCAGCGATGAGATCGCCGGCCATCGGCGCCGATCGTGGACGCCGCCGACACGCGTGCCGACGCCGGCACCCGTCGCACCGGCGACGGGCTCCTGGCTGGGTGAGTACTACAACAACACGTCGCTGAGCGGGTCGCCGGACGTGACACGGTCCGACGGCGACGCGATCGACTTCGACTGGTGGGGATCGCCAGTGCGCGGCATCCACTCCGACTACTTCTCCGTGCGTTGGACGCGGACGTACGACTTCGCGCCGGGGACTTATGAGTTCTCGCTTACGCACGACGACGGCGGGCGTCTGTTCGTAGACGGCCAGATGGTGATGCAGCAGTGGTACATGCAGGTCCCGACGCCGTACGCGGCGCAGGTCGATCTGGCCGCGGGTCCGCACACGGTCGTGGTGGAGTACTACACGACGTGGGGCAGGGCTGTCGCGGATCTTTCGATCTCAGAGTTGGGCGCGGCGCCGGCCGTGGCCAGGTCGACAGAGACGGATGTGGCGCCGACGGCGACGGATACGGTTGCTCCAACCGCGACGAAGACGAAGGCCGCGCCAACGGCAACGAGCACATCGGCACCGGCCGCAACAACCAAGACCGACGCGCCGGCGCCCACCGACACGCCGACGTCGACGTCCGTTGCACCGACGCCCACAGAGACAGCAGCGCCGACGTCGACGTCCGTCGCGCCGACGCCGACAGAGACAGCAGGGCCGACGGCGACAGAGACGCCGGCGCCGACGCCGGCGCGTACATCGACGCCTGTGCCGCCGACGGCGACGCAGACACCGGCGCCGACGGCAACGCGGACACCGACTCCGACGGTGGTCCCGCCGACGGCAACCAGAACGCCCACGCGGACGCCGGTGCCGCCGACGGCCACCCCTACCCCCAGTAGTGGGTCTGGCGGTAGCGTTCAGCAGATCATCGCTGACTCGTGGGGATCTTCTTCTGGCCACCCGTACGGCGTGCCGTCGAGCTACTCGTACTACAACGCGCCGTACCATCAGGAGGACGTGATCCCGTCTGGCAAGTCGGCCGTTGCGCCGTGGATACAGATCGTCCCTTCCGTCGAGACATCGCTCAACTGTTCAGCGGGTGCGCGTGTCGAGATTAGCGACTGGAGGGCGTGGGAGTACACGTCATCCGGTTCATGGAACCGTCTGCTTGAGCAGACGAGCGGGGGCATCTGGTCGCAGGGGTACAGCCCGACGTACGGTAGCACCTCGTACAACGGCGACTACAGCAGTGTCTCGGGGGGCTGGACGTTCGCGGTGCCGCCGCGCGGCGCGTTGCTCCACGCCACACCGGGCTCGCATCCTGCCGTCCATGCCGGTTCGCGCTATCTCGGGGCGGTTACGGTACGAATTACGGGTGGAACGTGCAGCGGCCTGCTCATCGATATGGGTGGCGACTGGCGGCAGACGACCACTTCCAACGATGCGGGGGCGTTGCCGCCCATCGTGCAGGGGGCATGGCGCTACATTCCGAGCGACGGTACTCCGATCACCGTCTGGGCCAGCAGCGTCTCGGCCAGCACCCTGGATAACAACGCTCCACCCGAATAGCGGCGGCGGACCTCGGACGACTCAAACGTGGCCACCGATGGATACCATCGGTGGCCACGTCACGTCCGTGGATTGACGGCCGTAACCGATATGACATTGATTCCGCGCTCATGGTTTGGGACACCATACGGATGCGGTTGGCGGTGCCGTTGACGCTCGCCCGGGCGGATCTGGTCACGTCGATCACAAATTCCCCGCCATTTGGTTGCCGCCATTGCGCTGCTCTGAACGGGTGAGAGCCGAGGGCGGGCAGGTGGTGGTCGAGCGCGGAGGGTAGCGGCTTGGAGTCGAACGAGCACCTCGACACCGCCTCGGATGCCGGGCGTGCAGATGGCCGGAGAGCAGTGCGCCGGTTCGTGCTGCCCGCCGCCCTGGTGTCGGCGGTGGTCCTGGCCGTAGCTGCGGCATCGGCGCTTTCCACCCACGATGGCGGCCGAACCCTCGCGGACGTCGCGACGGGGCCCCCACAGAGTGACGTCGCCAATGCGGTCGTGACGCCACGACGTTCGGCCACGGCCGTTGAAGCGCGGCCGATTGCGCCACCGCCGCAACCGGTTGAGACGCCGTCGCAGCCGCCCGCGCAAGGGGGCCCGCCACCAGCAAGTCGTACACAGCCCACGTCCACGCCTCTGGCGCCGCCAACGCCTACGTGGACGCCGGAGCCGGTGGAGGTGGCCGCTGCGCCGTCGGGCACTCGTGACAAGCGGCTCTGGCCCTTCTCAAGCCGCAGCGTGTGGAACATGCCCATTGGATCCGACGCCCAGTACGTGCCGGCAGGCATCGGATTCGCCTCGTCGATATCTATCGACCCAGAGTATCTTGTGTTTCCCAGCCCAAACGATCCGAGCGTGCCGGTCTATTCGAACGGCATCTTTGGGCCGGGGCGGTGCGAAACGGATACGTACGAGTACAACATTCATCTTCCCGATGACTGGGTTGTCCCCGACGCCAGGGACGGTTCGACGCCGAATAACGCGGCGGCCATTCTTGACGTGGACGGCCGCACGCTGAAGCAGCTGAATCCTGTCTCACGATGTGAGCCGGGTGGGCCGTTGACGGCCGGCTGGCTTGCGCCAGATCAGGACATCTACGGCGCTGGCACGCTCGGCGGCCACGGCGGATCCGGGCTCTCAAGCATCGGTGGCTCGCTCCGATTGGGAGAGCTGACTGGCTCCCAACCCATTCGCCACGCGCTGAAGGTCAACCTCTGGGGGCATCGCTGGCTCTCGCCGTCAGACGGGGGTTTCCGCTGGCCGGCCGTGACGGCCGACTCGTTCTACGATGACGACCACAGCCCGAATCGTTACGACGGTCAGCTACCCGATCTGCGGATGGGCGCGTTGCTGGCGATTCCGCAGGGCGTAGACATCAACGATCTCGGGCTGCAAACGGAGGCGGGACGGAAGATCGCGTGGACCATGCAGAACTACGGCGCCTACGTGGTGGACGACACTACGTGGGACACGCATGCGCTGGACGTCGAAGATGGTGTGGCCGACGAGTTCGAGTCCGCGTACGGGTTCGGCATCCAGGCGTCGGGCGGACCCTGGTATGACGACATGATGAGCGATCTTCCAGGCGCTCAGCGTGGTGGCCAACAACGGACCATCGTCGATCGGCGGGGGAGGTGAGCCCCTCCAGCCGCTGGCGCCGCCCATCGGAAACTAGGCGCGCGCCACCGTCTGCTCACCGTGTGCGCCGCCTTCCGCGAGCATGGACCGGTAGACGTCGCGCGTACGGGCGGCGACTGAAGACGCGCGGAATCGTGCCTCCGCACGCTCGCGGCCGAGTGCTCCCATCGTCGCGCGGCTCTCAGCGGAACTGAGAAGTGCGGAGATAGCACTCGCAAGCGCAGCGGGATCGCGGCCGGGCACAAGCCGACCTGTCCTCCCGTCGTCGACGAGGTCGGGTATTCCGCCGGCGCGGGGAGCGACGACCGCCTTGCCGGCGGCCATCGCTTGCTGCAGCAGCATGGGGGACGTCTCCTCGACGGATGACATGACGACGAGCGAAGCGCGCGCGTACTCGTCGAGCAACGCAGGCTGACTGATGACGCCGAGGAACTCGACGGCGCCCGGTGGCGTGCGCTGCTTCGCCGTCGCGCGTACGGCAGCCGAGTAGGCGGCATCGGCATCAGCGCCTGCGATGCGGAGGCGTACGTCGACGTCACGATCGCGCAGCAGCCCGACGGCTTCGACGAGATAGTGCAGCGCCTTCCGCGGCTCGATGGTGCCGGCGAAGAAGATCCGGCCTGGCTCCGGCGTGTCGGGAACTGTGAAGAAGGCGTCATCGATCGGGTTGTCGATCGCGTGGAGGCGGGCGTGGGTGCGCCCACGAATTGAGCGCGTGACGTACGGACTGATGATGATCAGGTCGCTCGCCTGACGAAGGGTTGCCGCCTCGAAGCGCGCGTTGAGCCGGCCGCGCACCAGCTTCGAGATGCGCTCCGTCCAGCGGCTCCGCCGGTCCACAATGCTCGCCTCGCGGCTAATCATCCCGTGCAGGGTGACGACGGTAGGCAGCCCCGCCGCGAGAGCGCCGATGGCGAAGAAGTTCTGACCCTGCACGTGGACGATATCCGGGTTTGCTTCGCGCAGCAGGCGGGCGATCCGGGCTCGCTCGCCGCGATAGAACGTGAGCCGCCGCCAGCGGCCCGAGTCGCGCACGAGTTGGATAGCGGGCCCTGGCCCGGGGGTGACCGTGGCCCCCGCGGCCGCCGTCGTGACGATGTGCAGATCGATATCGTCGATCTCGTGGAGCGCCTGGGCGAGAGCCGCCGCGACCGCCGCGATACCACCGGTGGCGACACCGCTCACCGGGTAAGGACCGACCATCATCACTTTCACGGAGCCAGCGATCCTCCGGATAGGGCGGGGGCAAGACCTTCGGCGAGATCGCTGAGACCCGCCGACAGCGAAGTCAACGGCGCCCAACCGAGCTCAGAGCTGAGCCGCGAGATGTCGGCCTGCAGATTGGGCCGGTCGACTGGCCGGATCTTGTCTGCCGCCTGCTCTACGGTGAGGCTACGTCCGAGGATCGAACCCAGCGCGGAAATGATGTCACCGACGGAAGCCGACTGGCCGGTGCCGACGTTGTAGGTGCGGATCGTGTGGTCGGACCTGTCGAGGAAGATCCGAAGCGCGCGCGAGACGTCCGTGACGTGCACGTAGTCGCGACGCGGAGTCAGGTTCCCGAGTGTCAGGGTGTCGCCTTTGGAGACCTGGCGGAGGATCTCCGGGATGAGGTGCGGATTCGTCTCTCCACGGCCAAAGACGTTGAAGAGGCGCGCAACCGTGCACTGGGCACCGAAGCGGCGGTGGAACGCGGCAACTTGCTGCTCTCCCATGCTCTTGCTGAGGCCGTAGACATCCTGCGGATCCGGAGTTTGATCCTCCCGGTGGGGCGCATCTGAAATGCCGTACACGGCGGCCGACGAGGCGAACACGAAGCGCTCGACGCCTGCCGCGCCGCACGCTTCAAGCAGCGCCTGGGTACCGACGACGTTGACCTGCATCGTGTCGACCGGGTGTGCATCGCAGTACGGGATGTAGTGCAGCGCGGCGAGATGGATCACGGCCGTGGGGGCATGTTCGCGCAGCGCGGCGTCCAAGCGGGCCTGGTCGCGGATATCACCTTCGATGACCGTCAAGCCGGCAGCGCTCGCCGGCCGGCGCCCGACAGAGAAATCGTCATAGACCACGACCTGGTGGCCGCTGGCGAGGAGGTCCGGGACGAGTGTCGAGCCGACGAACCCGGCACCACCGGTTACGAACACTCGGAGCTGCGTCTGTGCTGCTTCTTCCGTCATCGGCCACCCAGTCTCACTTGCCGCGAACGTAGTTGCGTGGGGGCGAGATCAAGTCCCCCACCGTCCAAACGCCCCGGTACGCACCAACATAACGTGAATCGGCCACCGACCACGCCAGCACGGAGCTTATCTAGTCACCGTGCCTCACTTGCCGGATATTGACCCGTTCGCCGTCCTGCTCGAAAGAGGCGACGACGGCAGAGTTGTCCACCGCCTGCGCGACGAGGGCGAGATCGCCATCGTTCTCCGCGAGTGCCTCCGTCATTACGGGCGTCTCAAGGATGTAGTCGATGTTGCGGCCGTCGCCGTGCAGAAGGTCGTCGCGGATCTCCGGCTCGGTGTCGATGCGCCAGAACGAGTGCGCGTTCTTGAAGTCGCGGAGATCGACCCATGCGTAGTTGTCCGTGGCGATGATGGCGTTGTGGTCGGCGTGCTCCTGAAGCCAGTCGAGCGCCTGGGTCTCCGGCGCCGTCTGATCCTGAGCGAAGGCGCGGTCGAAGCTATCGGCGTAGGCGGTGAGCCTCACCAGCCCGACGACGACGATGAGGGCGACCAACGCGAGCGCCGCCGGGGCGACGATGCGGCCCGCCCATGGACCGGCCCGGGTCGCACGGGTACGCCACGTCGCGTCCATAAGGGCGTCGGCGGAGAGCCCCACGACGAGCGCAATGAGCGGAACGGCGGGGAGCAGCCAGAAGTCGAACACGGCGCCGCCGCGCGCAAGGAAGAGCATGAAGACGCCGAGCATGACGCCGATCCCCAGGGCATCGCGAGAGCGTTTCGCCAGCATGATGGCGACCGGAATGGCGGCGGCGGACGCTACGGTCAGCGCGGGATCAACGCGCCACCAGATGTGGGCGGCGTGCCAGAACTCGCTACCGGACTGGAGGATGCCGTGGTCGTGGGACCGATTGAGGTGATACTTGATCCCCCCGAGGAGACTGCTGTGGTCGCCGCCCTTGAAGTCGAGGAAGCTGCCCGCAGGGAAGAACTCTCCGATGAGCAGCGCGTGCAGCGGGTAGAGGGCGGCCAGTCCCAGGGCGACGCCGAGCCACACGGCGGCTCCGCGGACACGTTCCTGCCGATCGAGACGGCTCCACAGCAGCAGCAGCGCGCCGGGGAGCATGAGGCCGACGATCTCTTTATTCAGGACGGCGATTCCCATGGCGGCGCCGCTTAAGGCCGCGCCAGTGATGGTCAGCCGGCGCGGCAACAGGAGGTAGAGGGACAACAGCAGCCAGAACACCGCCAGGTTGTCCAGCAGCACCTCGCGGCCGAACAGGAGCTGGAAGGGGGAGAGGGCGAAGACGACGACGGCGATGGTCGCCGCGACCACGGAGCCGCCTGCCCTTCGGGCAACGCCGTACAGGAGCGCGGCCGAGGCTATGTGAACGAGCAGCATCAGGGCGCGCCCACTGTTCACGGACTCGCCGAACGCCAGAAAGCCGCCCGTCAGCTTCGACCAGGCGGCGATGGTGAACCAGCCGAGCGGAGGATGGTCGTAGAAGTATTGATATGGGGAGAGCTTGCCGTGCTCGGCGACGGACCACGCCTGCTGCATGTACAGGCCCTCGTCGTCGTCGTACATGGGGGCGCGGAACATGTTGACCGCGTGGGCGATGCCGGCCAGGCTCACGACCAGGGCGGCCGGCCACGCGGCGGCCAGGCGGCCGAGCGCCCGGCTGGCGCTCGACTGGAACGTATTCACCGCGTCGGGTTGTTCAGAAACTGCCAAATCGGCGCTCCGCGTAACTGGGCAATATCCGCATCCGAGGAGCGCCTTCCCGCGTAGAGTGGAGGTTAGGCAGAGGTCGGCCCACCGTCAACCAGACAAACGCGATCCGGGGCGGCGACGTTACCACCTCTTAACGCAAACTCCGCCCGGGGCGAGACCGGCGCTATGGTAGCAAACGCTCTTTCCGAGTATCTTAGACCGGTGCTTCGACCGACCCCGCCGGGCCCGAGTAACGAGGGCTCACGCGCCGCGTTATGACCAAGGACGGGGAGGTTTCCGCCGGATCTGTCACGCCGAAGCTGACGGGCGCTTGACAAGACCTCCAAAGGACTCCCGATTCCGGTTGAATTGCCCGTTTGAAGGGTGTTATGTTCACTCACCACATTCCGCCCCGCAACCTCCGCTGCCCGTGCGCATCCTTGGCAGCGGCCATTGGCACATCTGGCATCCAACGCGAACGGAATAGCGCCCATGCGTAGTGTTGTCGGGAACGACACGGAGCTTCAACTGGCTCAGCGCGACGGGGCCGTCGAGTACCCTGAGCTGGGCGGCGCGGCCTACGCGCTCAAGGGTATCGGCGACCGGCTGATCGCGGGCTTCTTCCTGCTGCTGCTCGCCGTGCCGATGACCATCGTGGCGATCCTGATCAAGCTGACGTCGCCGGGACCGGTGTTCGTGAGCCAGGTGCGCGTGGGGCGCTACGGGAGGCGTTTCAACTTCCTAAAGTTCCGCTCGATGCGGCCGGATGCGGAAGAGATGCGCGATGATCTCGAAGAGCACAACGACCATGACGTGCCGATGATCTTCAAGATTCGCCAGGACCCCCGCATCACGCCGCTGGGAAGCATCCTTCGGAGGACGAGCATCGATGAGCTTCCGAACCTGATCAACGTGCTCCGCGGCGAGATGAGCATCGTGGGCCCGCGGCCCCCGCTGGAGCGGGAGGTGGTCCACTACGACGCGCGACACATGCAGCGTCTGGCGGCCACGCCCGGCATCACGGGACTGTGGCAGGTGAGCGGCCGGAGCGAGGTGGGGTTTGAGGAGATGGTCGAGTTGGACCTCGAGTACATCCGCCGCTGGTCCCCGTGGCTGGACGTGCGCATCCTGCTCAAGACGCCGATTGCCGTGGTCAGCGGCAAAGGGGCTTGGTGAGAACCACTCAACAAGGCATTCGACATGCGCAAGCGGGTGCGTCCGGCCGAACATACATAGCGAGGGCAGACGCCGAGGCGGGTGCGAGTGAACGACGAGAGTAGACTACAGTTCGAGCGGTACCTGCAGCTGGTCAACCGGCGCAAGTTTGTCCTGCTGATCCCGCTGGTGCTCGCCGTCGCCGGAGCCGCCCTGCTCAGCTACCTCACGACGCCGGTCTACATCGCGACAGCAACGGCGCGCGTGGACATTGCCGCGGCCGGCGTCGACACGACCGATCCGAACGCGGCAGGGCGGTTCCTGAACACCTACTCGGCGATCATCAAGACCACGCCGTTCCTGGACCGCGTGGTACAGGACCTGAAGCTGGACGTGGACCCCGGCTCCCTGGCCGATAGCGTCGACACCAACCCGATCGCGGACACTGAGCTGATGGAGGTGACGGCGAAGTCGGGCGACCCTCAGAAGGCGGCCGCGATCGCGAACGACCTCACGAACCTGCTCAAAGATCCGAAGGTCATGTCCGAGACGATTACGAACTCTACGCCGGCGCTGCAGCAGCAGGTCGACACCACGCAAACGCAACTTCAGGCCGCCCAGGACAAGCTGGCCAACCTTCAAGCGCAGGGAGCATCGGATTCCGAAATCAAGAGCCAGCAGTCGGTGGTCGATGCGTGGCAGAGCACGTTCCAGGCGGTACTCGATAAGCTATCGACCGCCCAGGCGCAGCAGGGGCAAGCTGCGCTTGCGTTCAGCGTGATCGAACCGGCGGAACCACCGTCGGCGCCCTCAAGTCCGCGGTGGAAGTTCAACCTCGCGGCCGGCGTCCTTGCCGGACTGGTGGCCGGCGTCGCGCTGTCACTCGTGCTGGAGTACGTGGACCCTACGCTGCGCGGGGTGCGCGACCTGGAGGGCGTGACGCGACTCCCGGTGCTGGCGTCGATCCCGTTCGGCATCCGGTGGAAGTACCCACCGCCGCCGGTGTCTCCCGACTATCGGTTGCTCGCGACGAAGCTTCAGACATCGATGCAAGATGGCGCCCGCCACAGCTTCTTGTTTACGAGTGCACGGTCCGACGAGGGAAACACGACGGTGGCGACGTACAGCGCGATGGCGATGGCCCAGGCGGGGCTGCGCGTGCTCCTCGTCGACGCGAACCTCAACCGGCCGGACCTGCACAAGCTCTTCAACGTGCCGCTCTCGCCCGGGCTCTACAACTTCATCTCCGTAAACGGCGCCCGGCCCACGAAGCCGCTGGGGGAGGCGGCGCCAGAGGCGATCCAGGAATCGCCGGTGCCGCGGTTGAGCGTGCTCACGGCGGGCACCAAGATGAGCGACCCATCGGAGTTGCTGGCCTCGGCCGAGATGCGCCAGTTCCTCGATTATCTGGAGAAGCAGTACGATGCCGTCGTGATCGACGGCCCATCAATGTCAACCTCGGCCGGCTCCGCCGTCATCGCCCCCGTCGTCGACGGCGTCGTCCTGGTAGCAGCTGAAGGGCAGGCCAGCAGCAAGAGCGTCGAAGAGACGCTGGGTGAGCTCACAAGCCTGGGAGCGCACTCGCTGGGCCTGGTGTACTGCAAGGCGACGGAAGCATAGTCTCGAACGGTGGGGGACCCGTCACATGACGTCCGCGAGACACATAGCGCGCAATAGCCTGGTGCAGTTCGCCGGGCGCGGCGTCACGATGGCGATCTCGCTCGCCGTGCTGGCGCTCCTGTCGCGCTACCTGGGGCCGTACGAGTTCGGCCAGTACCAGCTCGTTATCGCGTTCTTGCTGCTGGTGAATATCAGCGACCTCGGCGTGACGACGATCGCCATCCGCCACCTTGCGACGAGCCGCCGGCCCGAGTCCGAGATCATGGGGAACATCCTGGTCATCCGCGCCTGCCTGGCGCTGGTGTCGATGGTGCTCGCGATCGTACTCGCGCTCATCATCGGCGGGTTCGACAGCCAGTACTCAATGGAGGCGACGCGGGCGATCGCCGTGGCGTCGCTGTCGTTCCCCTTGATGCTCCTGAGCGGCTCATACAATGCGATCTTCGCGTCGAAGCTGCGGATGGAGTTCGCGGCCCTGGGGAACGTGGCCCAGGCGGTCACGACGCTCAGCCTCATGTCGCTGGTGGCGATGAGCGGCGGCGGCCTGATCCGGATGTTGCTCGCCTACGACATCGGGTTCCTGTCGAACAGCCTCGTGTGTCTGCTGTTCGCGCGGCGGTTCGTCAGCCTCAGGCCGCATTTCGACAAAGAGTACGCGCGGCAGGTGATCGTCGAGGGGCTGCCGCTGGGCGTGGCTGTCGTCGTCATCGCGATCTACAGCCGCGTCGACACGCTGCTGCTCAAGGGCTTCTCCGGCGACGAGTCAGTGGGGTATTACACGTTCGCCTACCGGGCGGTGGACCTCGCCGCGCCACTGAGCCTGATGTTTATCGGGTCGGTGTTTCCGATCCTGTCCAATCACCACGCGTCGGACGAGCACGAGCAGTTCCGCCGGCTTTACCAGCGGGTGCAGGACCTGCTGACGGTGATGGGGATCAGCCTGCTGACGCTGATGATCCTGTTCGCGCGACCACTCGTCGATCTCGTCGGCGGATCCGCCTACGCGCCGGCGGTAACCAGCCTGCGGATTCTCTCCATGGCATTCGGACTGATCTGGCTCTCGAACCTGGTGGATCACAGCCTGATCGCCGTGGGCCGTCAGCACGTGCTGTTCAGGAACGCGTGCCTGGGCCTGTTCGTCAACGTGGCCGCCAACCTGGTGCTCATCCCGATGTACGGGCGCGACGGCGCCGCGGCGTCCACCGTGCTCACGGAGGTCGCGGTCCTGGTGCCGGCACTCTACGTGCTGCGGAGTTACATCGGCGGCATGCCATCGTTCTGGGTGGCGTGGAGACTGCTTCCGGTCGCGTTCGTCGCCGGCGCGGTCGTGTATTTACTGCAGCTGCCGTGGTTCGAAGAGGCTGCGATCACGTGTCTGGTGCTTCTGGCGGGAATCGCCGCCTTCCGCGTCGTGTCGCTGGCCGATCTGCGGATGCTGCTGCGCCGGGAGCCGCTCGATGTCGCGGCACAGGCATAGGATGAACGCGCGTATTGTTCAGGGGCGGGCGGGCAAGGACGGCTCAATCGCGACCGATACTCTACCGAGCATCGTAACTGCAAGGAGTCGACCATGATCCCCGTCTTCAAGCCCTCAATCGATGAGGAAGAGTGGTATGCGCTCAAGGAGCCGCTCGAGAAGGGCTGGCTTGGGCTTGGGCCGAAGACCAAGGAATTCGAACAACAGTTCGCTGCGTACTGCGATGCGCCGTACGCGGTAGGCACCAACTCCGGTACGGCGGCGTTGGAGTTGGGGTTCGCCGTCCTCGACCTCGACGGCGGGGAGGTCGTGACGACGTCGCTGACGTATGTCGCGACGAACCATGCCATCATCCACGCGGGCGGCGTCCCGGTGTTCGCCGACGTTGAAGAGGACACGGGCAACCTGAGCGTCGACGAGATCGAGCGTTGCATCACGCCGCGCACGAAGGCGATCTGCGTCGTGCACTACGGGGGCCACCCGTGCGACATGGACCCGATCATGGAGCTGGCCGAACGGCGCGGTCTCCCGGTGCTGCAAGACAGCGCGCACGCGTGCGGCTCGAAGTACAAGGGGCGGCCGATCGGGTCGTTCGGCCCGATCAACACCTTCAGCTTCGATCCGGTGAAGAATCTGGCGACGGGCGCGGGCGGCATGGTCACACTGCGTGACGGCGACATCGACACGCGGATGCGGAAGCTGCGGTGGCTCGGCCACGCGCGACCTCCCGGGACCCCGCCGGCGCCCGGCGAGATGGACTACTACCACGTTACCGAAGAGATCGGCTTCCGCCACCACATGAACGACCTGTCGGCCGCGATCGGCATCGTCCAGCTCCGGAAGCTCGACAAGCACAACGAGCGCCGTCGCGAGATCGCCGCGATCTACGATCGGGCGTTCGCGGATCTCGACTGGCTCCAGACACCGGTATTGAAGGAGTATGCGTTCACGGCGCAGCACAAGTACGTGGTGCGCGTTCCGGCGGCGGATCGCGACGCGCTGATCCTGCACTTGAAGGATCGGGGGGTCGGCAGCCACGTGCATTTCGTGCCGACGCACCTGCATCCGGCGTACAAGGAGTTTCGCACGGAGCTGCTGCCCGTAACGGAGCGCCTGTGGAAGACGCTGGTGACGTTGCCGCTGTTCCCGACGCTCAGCGACGACGAGATCGCCCAGGTCATCGAAAGCGTCCGGGCCTACACCCCAAACGCGCGATCCGGATCCGGGCGGGCCTCGGCCGGGGTGGCCGCGGGGAGCTGAAGCTTCGGTCCGCGCGCGACCAGGAGAGAGCATGATCACGGGCCGTGACATCGTCTGTGCGTCGTTCGGCAACTGGGACGACATGATGGAGACACCCCAGCAGTTGATGACGCGTCTCTCGCGTGAGAACCGGATCCTCTTCGTGAACCAACCGGTGTCGGTGCTGACGTTCCTTTCGGGCATGGTGAGCTGGCGCAAGGCCGCGGCTCGCCTTGTCGCCTGGAGGGACGGTCGACGTGAGGTGGCACCCAACATCTGGGTCGTCACGCCGCCACCGATCTTTCCGCGTCGTACAAACAAGATCATGAGCGTCCTGAACGCGGTGTTCCTGCGCCGTTGGCTCGCCCGTCAGGCGCGCGCCCTAGGTTTTCAGGACGTCGTGTACTGGAACTTCCAGCCCTGGATGCCGGGAATCGGGCGGGATCTCCGCCCGGCGCTCTCCATCTACTATTGCGTCGACGACTTCGGATCGGCGCCGTACTGGTGGAACCCCGGAGCGGGCGTGCGCGCCCGTGAAGCGGAGTGCTGCCGCGAGGCAGACCTCGTGATCTGCACGGGCCGGCAGCTGGTGGAGAAGAAGCGCGTGCTCAACCCTCACGTCGCGTTCATGCCAGAGGGCGCGGACGTCGGCGAATATGAGGCCGTTGCGTCGGATGACAGTGCGGTTCCCGAAGACCTGGCCGCGCTGAAGGGCAAAATCATTGGATACACGGGGGCGATCAACTGGCGCATGGACAGCGAGTTGATCCTGTACATGGCGGAGCGTGAACCCGAGTGGTCCTTCGCACTTGTTGGCCCGGTGTGGGGTGATCTCCGTGAGGTCGATCGACTGAGGTCGGCGAGGAACGTGCACTTCCTGGGTCAGAAGCCCGCGTCGGATCTGCCGCACTACTGCAAGGGGATGGACGTCTGCCTCATCCCGTATGTGCTGAACGACTATACGCATCACATCTTCCCGCTGAAGTTGTACGAGTACATGGCTGCCGGCAAGCCGATGGTGGTGACTGATATGGCGGAGATGCGCGCATTCCAGGGCCCGCATCTCACCATTGGGCACACGCCCGCGGAGTTTCACGCGGCCGTGAGAGACGCGCTGGAAAACGACTCGCCCGCACGGCGAGCCGCCAGCATACTCGCTGCACGCCATGAGTCCTGGGACTCGCGCGTCGAGCAGCTCTCGGAACTACTGGCACCGCTGTTGGCGGAGAAGAGCTGCGGGCGGGAAGTCCCCCGGGTCCAGCGAGCGCGTCGAAGCTGAGTCAGCGTGATGTTGAGAGACCGCGACGTCGTTTGCCTCTCGATCGTCACCTGGGACGACCACTGGGGAACGCCGCAACAACTGATGAGCCGCCTCGCGAAGCACAACCGCGTCCTCTACGTGGACCAGGCGATCTCACCACTCTCGTTCTTTACCGGGATCCGGAGTCGCGGAGCGGTCATGCGACAACTTCGGAGGTGGCGCCAGGGTCCTCGCGAAGTAGCGACGAACGTCTACGCCGCGGCGCCGCCGCCCATCCTTCCGTTCCGATCGTTCAAGCCGGTGAACGTGATCAACGCCTTCATCCTGCGTCGATGGCTGCGGGCTCAGACACGGCGACTCGGATTCCGGCATCCCATCGTCTGGAACTTCCAGCCGCTCGCACCTCACGTGGCTCCCGCGCTCGATCCCGCCCTGACGTTGTTCCACTGTGTCGACGAGTACGCCGCACTGCCGTTCTGGTGGCATTCCGGCGCCGGCGCGGCGGCACGCGAGGCGGAGTGCTGCCGCGAGTCAGACATCGTCATCTGTGTTGGCCGCGGCCTGACGGCCGCGCGAAAGCTGCTGAATCCAAACAGCCACTTCGTCCCGAACGCAGCGGATGTCGCGCACTTCGCGACCGCGCTGCAGCCAGACCTGCCGGTGCCGGACGACATCAAGGACCTCCAGGCTTCCGCCGTGGTTGGCTTCATCGGTGTCGTCGACTTCCGATTCGACTCCGGGCTGATGTGCCACCTCGCGCAGGAGCGGCCCGACTGGTCGTTTGTAATTGTTGGGCCGGCGAAGGGTGACGCGCGCGGATTGGACGCGCTGCGTGCGCTGCCAAACGTCCGGTTTGTCGGCAATAAGCCGATTGAAACACTGCCTGCCTACGCGCGGCGCATGGACGTGTGTCTGCTGCCGTACGTCATCGACGGGTTCACCCGCCACATCTTCCCCCTGAAGCTCTACGAATACATGGCTGCGGGGAAGCCGATCGTCTCGACCGATCTGGAGGAGATGCGCCCGTACGCCGGCGACGGACTGACAATTGCGTGCGACCAGGACCAGTTCCTGGCCGCAATCGAGCGTGAGCTCGCGAGCGACTCCGTGGAGCGCGCCGCGGCGCGCGAGATGGCGTCCCGGGCGCACTCATGGGATCGGCGCCTGGAGGAGATCTCGGCGCTCGTGGAGCCGATGCTCGACGGCTCGTCGGAGCGTGGGATCGCGGCCCGTTCACCGCTCAGGGCCGCGGCCGGCGAGCCATGAGCGCGATCGCCATCGACCCTGTAGCTCGAAGGCGCGGAGTCGCGGCCTGGTTCAGGCGCCGGAACGACGTCTGGTTGGCTACCGGCACGGGCGCAATCGTGGCGTTCCTGATCCTGAACCTCCCTATGGAGGCGGCGCTCGTGTCGAGCATCATTGGAGCGTTCGTCATCTTCGCTCTCGTCGACACGCGTGTCGCGGTGCTCTCGCTGCTGTTCGTCCGGGCGAGCATGGACGTCACGGCGACCATTCCCCTGCTGTCGGCATCGGGTAGCACGGACGTGAACGCCGCCGGAATGATGAGCTTCATCGCCATCGGGATCGCGTTCGCCCACATCGCCCTGACGCGCATCAACGTGGCCCGCATACCACTCGCGAAGCCGACGATGGTCGTACTCCTCATCACGCTGCTGGGGATCGCGGTCTCCCCGGACAAGGCCTTGTCCGCGCAGGACTGGGTCCGCATGCTGGGCACGTTCTCGATCTACGTGCTGGTCGTCGATCTGATTCAGACGCGCGAAGACCAGCGTTGGCTCGTGCGTGCCCTGTTGCTCTCGGCGCTCATCCCGGTGAGCTACGGCATGTGGCAGTGGCTACATCACGAAGGCAACATCGACACACCCGGCCTGGTGCGGGTCTACGGGACGTTCACTCATCCCTCGCCGTATTCGTTCTACCTGGTACAACTGCTCCCGTTCGTCGCGGTGTTCGCTGTGCACACACGCTCCAGGATCGCACGGGTGGCCCTGTGCACCCTGATCCCGTTGATGCTCTTCGACGTCTACGAGGCGCAGACGCGGGGTGCGTGGGTAGGGCTCGCGGCGGCATTCATCGTGTTCTCGCTGATGCGTGCCCGGTGGACGCTGATCTTCCTTCCGCTCGTGGCTGGCGCCCTGTACTTCGGCTCCTCCACGGTGCGCGTCAGGATCAGCGAAGCAACGTCCACGACCGGGTCAGTGCTCTGGCGACAGGAGCAGTGGCAGAATGCCCTTGCTATTTCATCGCCCCTGAAGTTGGTGACAGTGGGCGCCGGCATCGACGCGGTGACGGTCGATCTCGGTCAGCCCACGCACAACGAGTATCTGCGGCTGCTGGTGGAGACCGGACTCGCCGGCCTCGTCACGATGCTGTACCTGTACCGTCAGCTCTGGAACCTGGCGCGGGACGCCTATCGGAGGGCCGACAATCGATTTGACAGGGATCTTCTGCTTGCGTTCTTGATGGGGTTCGTCGCGAGGGCCTGCACCGCGCTGTCAGACAACGTCATCATCCATCCCGCCCTGGAGTGGTACTTCTGGGGTCTCGCTGGCCTCGCCGTGGTTATCGGGGGGTCGTATCAGCGGGTTCGGGTGGGGCAGCGCATTACGGGCGAGGTGGAGGCGGACTCCGGAGACGCGGCAGCGTGAGGGCCACTAGATTACATAACGATTGGCAGAGTGAACCTACGACACTGATGATGTCTAGTTCCCCAGATATCCAGCCGCGTGTTAGAGTAGAGACCCGCCAAACGGCAGCTCGCGTCCAGACGCGGACGGACCGGTGCGGATGGCTCGCCATCCGACAGCAGCGACCCGAAAGCGCCCTCGTTTGTGAAATGGGGCGCAACGGGCTGCGTTTGCATCAGTGAAAGACGTCCGTTCGCGTGTTGCGGTCGGCGCGGGTGACCCGCCCAGTCGCGCTCGCGGCTCTATTTCGAACGTGGGGTGAAGCGTGAGCAAGCTCGTTTGCGTGACCGGCGGCGCGGGGTACATCGGCGTGGAGCTGGTGGAACAGCTCGTGCGGCGCGGCGACCGCGTCCGAGTCCTGGACCGGTTCTTCTGGGGCACGGCCGGTCTCGACGGGCTGCCGGGCGTCGAGTTGGTGTCCCGCGACGTACGCGAGATGCGCGACAGTGACCTTGAGGGCGTCGACGTGGTCTGCCACCTGGCCGGGCTGTCGAACGACCCGACGGCTGATCTGGACCCGCACGCCAACTGGCAGATGAACATGGTCGCTTCGGCGGAGCTCGCCGATGCGTGCATCCGGATGGGTGTGCGCCGTCTTACGTTCGGCTCGAGCGGGTCGATCTACGACGGGCTGACTTCGGCTGACTTGCTGGACGAAGACGCACCGGTCGAGCCGATCGGCGCCTACGCGATGTCGAAGTACGAGGCGGAGCGCAAGCTGCTCGGTGCGGCGGACCGCGGCCTCGAGGTCGTCATCCTGCGGCAGGGCACGGTGGGCGGCTACAGCCGGCGGATGCGCTACGACCTCGTCGTCAACACGTTCGTGAAGGACGCGCTGCTGAAGAAGCAGCTCTTCCTGCACGACGGCGGCTTGATGTGGAGGCCGCTTGTGGACGTCCAGGACGTGGCGACGGCGCACGTGGTCTCCATGGACGCACCGGCGGAGAAGGTGGCCGGACGCGTGTTCAACGTCGTGCAGGACAACTACCAGGTGCGCGAGCTGGCGGCAGTCGTCGCGCGCGCCGTCGAGCCGATCGTGGGCCGCATCGAGATCACGTCGGTCCCGGCGACGGGCCGCAAGCGCGACTATCGGTGCACGGGCGCGCGCCTGGCGGCGGCGACGGGCTGGACGCCGAGCCGCACCCCCTCCGACTCCATCGACAGCATTCTGCCGCACGTGAAACTCATCGACGGGCAGGAGATGCTGCATCCGCGGTACTACAACCTGCGGTGGATGCAGCTGCTCACCGAGGTCCACGAGTCGCAGAAGTCGTACTCCAGGGTGTTCTGAACCATGTCTTCCCCGCAGACATCGCCGCCGGGCCGTCGGCCTCTGCGGATCGCCATGCTTGGCATGCGCGGCATCCCGGCGAAGTACGGCGGGCTCGAAACCGTGGCCGAGGAAGTGGCGGCGCGCGTCGTCGAGCGCGGGCACACGGTGACGGCGTACTGCCGGACACACAATGCCGCGTACCACGACCCGGTGTATCGCGGCGTACGCCGCGTCGAACTCCCATCGCTCAACCGCAAGCACCTCGACACGCCGACGCACACGGCTGCATCGTCGATGCACGCGCTGCTGCATCGCTCCGACGTGGTGCACGTATTCGGCGTGGGGAACGCGCCGTGGCTGCCGCTGCTGCGGCTGGCGGGGCGGGGGACCGTGATCTCCGTCGACGGGATGGACTGGCGGCGGCGGAAGTGGGGCCGGGCGGCGCGCACGCTGCTCGAACGCTCGTCGCTGCTGGCGATCCGGGCCTCCGGGGCCTGCATCACGGACTCGCGCGAGGTGGCGCGGTGGTACGGCGAGAAGTACGGACGGGTGCCGCACTACATCGCGCACGGCGTCGACATGCGGGAGATCGCGGGGCGCGGCGCGTTGAGCACGTACGGGCTGGACGAGCGCGGGTACGCGCTGTTCGTCGGCCGGATCACGCCGGAGAAGGGTGTGCATCACCTGATCGAGGCGTTCAAGCTGCTCGACACCGAGAAGGCGCTCGTGATCGTCGGGGACGGATCGACGGACCCGGAGTACTGGAAGTCGCTGTTCCTGCGCGCTGACGGGTTCGACAACATCCGGCTGCTGGGGCCGGTGTACGGCGAGCCGGTGCGGGAGCTGTTCGCGAACGCGTACGTGTACGTGCAGCCGTCCGAGATCGAGGGGACGGCGCTGTCGCTGGTGGAGGCGATGGGGTACGGCAACTGCGTGCTCGTCAGCGACATCGCCGAGAACGTCGAGACGGTGGGCGAGGCGGGGCTGAGCTTCGACATCAGGCGGCCGGTCGAGTCGCTGCGGGACCGGCTGGCGGAGCTGATCGCATCGCCGGACCTGGTGGCATGCCAGCGGGCGAAGTCGCTGGAGTACGCTCGCGAGAACTTCTCGTGGGAGCGCGTGACGGACGCGCACGAGGCGCTGTACTACCAAGTCGCCCGCCTCGGCTAGCTAACTACTCTCCTTTCCTTCGCTGAACTCCTGCAGGGCGCGCCGGGCGGCGCCTTCGAGCGCCACGTCGTCCAGCGGCGGGTGGATGAGGCCGGCGCGGACGTCGCGGAAGCAGCGCTCGAGCGGGTTGGCCTCGGCGAGGCCGACGCCGCCGGCGATGCGGAGGCAGAGGTCGGTGACGCGGACGGCGGCGTTGGTGGCGTGCTGCTTCACGAGCGGCACCTGCGCGGCGAGCTGGCGGCGGTCGGCGCGGCCTTCGACCCAGTCGCGGGCAACGGTGAAGATCATGCGACGGGCGGAGAAGAGCAGCGCCTCGATCTCGCCGAGCTTGGCGCGGACGCCGGGGATCTCGCCGATGGGCTTGCCGAGATTCGTGGGGACGCGCGTGGCGGCGAAGTGGGCGGTCCAGTCGCGGGCGGCGACGGCGACGCCGACGTATGTGGCGGAGAAGGGGAGGCCGTGCCAGGGCGCGACGTCCGGTGACGGGACGAAGGGCTCGCCGTTGGGGCTTACGCGGATGACGTCGGCGTCGGGGACGAAGACGTCCTCGAAGACGAGGTCGTGGCTGGCGGACTCGCGCATGGAGAGGGCGCGCCAGGTGGGGTCGACGCGCACGCCGGGGGAGCCGGCGGTCACGAGGAACTGGCCGAGGTGCTCCGGCATGTCCGGGGCGCGGACGGTGGCGCTGACGCCGTAGTGCGTGAGGAAGGGGCTGGCGGTGGACCACTGCTTGCGGCCGGTGATGCGCCAGCCGCCGTCGACGCGGGTGGCGGTGGTGGCGGGGAGGCCGCCGCGGGCGGGGCTGCCCATCTCGGCCTCGGCCTGGCAGTTGTTGATGAAGTAGCCGTGCTGCGCCGCATCGCGGAGGAAGCGGTCGAGCATCTCCGGGGGCCAGAGGCCGGAGACGAGCGACGCGCCGACGTACTGCAGGTGCATGTTGGCGGCGAGGCCGGCTGAGCCGAGGGCGCGGGAGACCTTCTCCTGGGCGATGCAGGCATCGAGGACGGTGCCGCCGAGGCCGCCGAGGCGCTCCGGGATGGTGACGCGGAAGTAGCCGGCGGCGCGGAGGTCTTCGACGCATTCGGCGAGGAGGGCGTCGCCGGTCGTCGGCGCTGGTGGCGACGCGCTGCGCGATGCGGGCGGCGGCGTCCTCGGCGACGGAGACGATGGGGGGCCGGCCAGGTAGTCGTAGGAGTCCATCGTCACGTGTTCGATCCTTCGGCGGGGCGATCGCGGCGGAAGATGGCCTCCTGGGCCATGGAGGCGACGATCTGTGCCGTCGCGGGTGTAGAACTGGCGGTAGGTGAGCGGGCGGGCGGCGTTGGCGACGGGGGTGTTCGTGACCATGAGCATCCAGCCGTCCCAGGTGACGGGGCGGTGGACCCAGATGACGTGGTCGAGGCTGGCGGAGGCCTTGAAGTTGATGCCTTCGCCGCCGTAGCGACGCTCGATGCCGGCGAAGGAGCCCATGTCGCTGACCATGACGAGGGCGGCGGTGTGGAGCTGGGGGTCGTCCGGGAGAGGGGCGCGGATGCGGAACCACTCGGAGACGACGGCGGGCTCACCGGGGGCGGCGACCTTGTCGTAGGGTTCGAAGACGCGCCACTCGATGGGGCCGAGGGGCCAGAGCGAGCCGTCTTCCATGGGGTATTGCTCGCGGGAGTCGCGGACGGTCTCCGGGGCGGGGACGTCCGGCATGGGGTCGTTGTGGGCGATGCCGTCCTCCGGGTGGACGAAGCTGACGGTGACGTCGCAGATGGCGTCGCCGGCCTGGCGGGCGAGGACGCGGCGGGCGGTGAAGGTGCGGCCGTCGCGGACGCGCTCGACGTGGTAGTCGATGGGGACGTCGGGGCGGCCGCCGCGCAGGAAGTAGGCGTGGAGGGAGTGGAGGGTGGGGTCCGGGGCGGTGCGGCCGGCGGCGAGGGCGGCCTGGCCGAGGACGAGGCCGCCGAAGACGCGCTGGTGCTCGTGGCCGTGGTCGCGCTCCTGCTCGGTCTGGCCGACGAAGCGGTCGTCGCCGGCGGGCTCGACGTGGAGGGCGCGGGCGAACTCGTCGACGAGGTCCTGGTAGGTCCGGGTCTGGGTCACTGGTGCCGTCCTGTTTTCAATGTCGCGGTTTGTTGATCTCACTTATCGCTTTGGTTTGCCCTCTCCCCCGGCCCCTCTCCCACAAGGGGAGAGGGGAGTCGTCGCGGTTAGTTGACGGCGTTATGGCCGCCGCAGATTCGCTAGTTGACCGATTAAATTCGTTTGGCACTTTTCGTGTTCCGGCGGCGCGGCGGGTCATCGTGCGGTGCGCCTTTCCGGTGTGCGAGAGATCGGCATGGGGCGAGCGTAGCGGGAAGGGCGGGGGAACTCAAAGCGTTTGGTGTCACCCGGGAAGCGGGTGGATGCGGCGACGAGCGGAAGCGGTTCATCGGCGAGATCGGGAAGATCACATCCTCCCTGTCTAGATGTCGCCGACGGAGAGGCGTAGGATGCACCGAGGTGATGCATCGTTTGATGTCGATGAACCCCGGTAGGCACGGCGTCAGCGCGCGTTTGCTCCTGAGCGCTGTACTGGCGGCTTGTGCGCTCGTAGGGGCCGGACAGCTCCGAACCGACGTCGCGGCCGCCGGGAACGGACCGGAGTTCCTCATCGGCAGCCCGGCGCTCTCGAGCGGCCAGGTGCAGGTCCCGATCTACGCCTGGCTGCAGGCGACCGACCCGTACATCGCGTTCAACGTACACCTGAGGTGGAACCCGAGCATCTTTGCATTCACCTCGGCCAGCGCCGCCGGGGGCGTCTTCGATCCGGTGGCGGATCCCTCCACCGGCTTCTGCGTCACGGACTCCGCCAGCCAGGACCCAGATGGGGGCGGGGTGGTGTTCGCCTGCACCGGATACACCGGCACGACGTCGAGCTACCATCTTCTAGCGGCGCTGACGCTATCGCCGCAGGCGGCGGGCTGCTCCGGGCTGCACCTCTTCACGTTCGGCGGCAGCGATAGCGGTGGCACGACAAATGGCACGTTTACCGTCAACAGCGCCGACGATACCGCACAGTCCAACGCGTACCGTGACGGCACGGCGAATAATCTCGGCCAGACCTGTACGCCCCCAGCGAGGACTTCTCCTGGACCTCACGCGCCGGCGCCGACAGCCCCGTCCGGGGGAAACTGCACGTTCGACGTTACGGCGGACGGGGTCATCAACCTCCTTGACATAGCAGCGACCGCGTCCGTGTATCACAAGTCAAGTGGCGACTCCGGATGGAACGGGAAGTTCGACGTAAACGCTGATGACACTATCAACATCCTCGATCTGTCGATGCTGGCAGGCGAATACGGATGGGCTGTCGCTGGCTGCACGCCGGGGTATCCGTATTATCCGACGCACAGTTGGAACGGCACGCTCCCGAATGGATACGCATGGACGAACTACTTGCTGTTCCTGCACGCCATGACCTACCGATCGGGCAATTCGTGTCCGTGGGTCTTCGTCACCGACAGTGGGGGAGACCTCACGACGTGCGACGCGACGGCTCGCCTCGAGACCCTGGCTACGGCAATCCACAATGCAGGGCTCGGCTCGGGCGCGCAGGTGTTCGTGGGGCCAAACGACTGCACCGACCTGTTCACCCAGGCCGGGCAGGCGATCGCGACCGCAGCGGGCATACTGGTGAATGTGATCAACGACGCGAATACGTACAGTCAGAGCCACGGGCTAAACGTCGTGTTCTACGCCGAGGTTGACGACGAGGCGTATCGTGTTGTGAACGGATTCTGCGGCACATCTAACGAGCCATATCAGTACCCGAACACAGAGACCTTCTTCACCGACTACCGGTACGAAGCCATTGCATCTTCCGCGCTAGTGACGGCCATAGGTCCCGCGGGCGCGCCCCAGATGACTTCGTCAGACCAGGAGAATCTATCGTCCGCCGGGGGAGGTCAGGCCATCCCGCAGGTGTACAGCTATTTCAACGCCCAGTCGCTTCGCCCGCCGGGTGGCGGCTGCACCAGCAATTGCGGCTGCACGATCGACGGCCATGGTCCTGCGGACGGGAGTTGGCCGTACACCATCGCCAACGGCTATGCAGGAATCCAGAGCGATTTCATCTACGGCAACCATTACACCTCATGGCAGGGGAACATCCGCTGGAGCGTCTGCCACGATGCCGCTCCCGGGATCAATTTCGACTGGTATGTGCCCGGAGGCCGAGGATAGGGGGTGACAGTACGATGAGACCGAGCGGTCACAGAGCGCCACTCCCGGCGCGGATCTTGTTCGGGGCATGCACCATGCTCAGTCTTCTGCTCGTCGCGTGCGGACAACCGTCCGCGAGCTCGAGCGCCACTGCATTACAGGCGGCGACGAGCACGCCGGCGCCAACTTCGCCCGCTGAACAGGTTAGCCCCTGCAAGATCGTGTCGACCGCGACGGGCGCTACTGCCAGCGAGATCGAACAGACGCATGGCGTGACGGGAGGGCTGTGCCTCACGACGGTCGCGGGAGCAATCGTCGTGCAGTCGCAGGGCCAAGCAGCGGGTGACCCCCGTCCGGGCTACTCCGTCTGCGCGCCGCCAGCAGGGCATACCGGTCCGTACTGCGGGGTTGGTCTCGGTGCGGGTGATGACGTGTTCAATACGTCATATGCCGCGAACTGGACCTTCTACCCATTCCCGGCCGCCGACGTGCGGGAGCTGGGGTTAGCCTCGCCGCAGGACTACATATGCATCGGCAACGCGATGCACACATGGACATTCCACCTCGACACTTTCACTTACACAACGGGTTGCAACGCGCCGCCGCCTATCAACGGCATCGCCCTTCGCCTCTGCGACGCGTTTCTATACCTCGGCGCGGGTACAACGCCGCCACTGTATGAAGAGCACGGCAAGGCTGTCGCGTGCGCCATGTTCGGCGGCACGCCTGTGGGTGTCGTGGCGGGCAACCCGGTGCCTGGACTGGTCGTCTGCGAGCCGCTTGCCGGCGCGAGCGTCGTCGAGGCGAGCAAGTATTGCGGGTTCGCCTCCCCGCCGCCCGAGCCGAACCACTGGACCTTCGTCCCGCTGCCGGTGGCGGCGGGGCAGGTGGGCAGCGCGACGTTCGACACGGGGGCGGGCACGGCGTGCGTGACGGTGGGGGCGCAGTCGTTCACGTTCACGCTGGCGACGATGTCGGTGACGGCGGGGTGCGCGCCGGGTGCGGCGGCGACGCCGAAGCCGTAGGGGCGCGTGGGCCACTTACCAGTAGACGAGGTCGAGGTGGGCGGGGGCGGTGAGGGGCGGGCGTTCGGCGCGCCACTGGAGGTAGCGGGTCTCGGGGATGGGGTCGTGCGAGGCGAGGAGGGCGGCGACTTCGGGGAGGGACTCGAGCGGGGCGACGAGGTCGTCGCGGCCGAGATCGTGCGTGACGCCGACGAGGTGCTCGATCAGCGACGCGAGGGCGTCGGGCTGATTTTCCGCGAAGCCGTAGTCGAGCAGTGAGGTGACGGAGACGACGCGCTCGTCGCCTGATTCGCGGTGGCGCCAGCGCTCCCAGACGTCGCGGCCGCGATCCCAGAGGCCGGCGCAGGCGACGATCTCGCCGTTTCGCTCCAGCACGTAGAAGTCGTCGAGGGCGTAGGGGCGGCGGACGTCGGTGCGCAGGCCCTCGATGAGGCCGGCGTCGAGTCGATCCATGAGCGAGGGGAGCGTGTAGGGGCGGAAGAGGTCGCGGCCGGCGTGCGTGCGGTTGATGAGGTCGACGCAGCGGGCGAGGTCGCCGTCGCGGGCGGGGCGGACGCCGGGCGTGGCGTGCGCGGACGTCGCGGGGTACTGGAGGACGGTGACGGGGAGGCCGGGGACGTCGTCCTCTCGCTCGGGGACGGTTTCGACCTTCGGCATGAACTTCCTGTTCCAGCTGCCCATGGTCATGTTGCCGCCGCGGATGTAGTCGTACTGGAGGTGGGTGGGTCGGCCGAGGCCGACGGCCCAGGGGAGCGAGCGCACCCAGTGGGCGTACATTCGGCCGCGGTGGTCGTTGTGGACGCGCATGGCCTGGCCGTAGTGGACGATGAGATCGCGGCCGCCGACGACGGTGCGGCGGACGGAGAAGCCGACGCAGGCGACGAGGGTCGTGCCGTCGAAGAGGCCGTTGAGGACGGGGCGGTCCTGGAGCTCGAACTGGGCGAAGGCGTTGGGGCCGCGCTCGACGGTGACGTCGAAGTCGCCGATGGCCTCGGGGGAGTTCGCCCACAGCGAGCGGAAGGCCTCGGCGTCGGCGGGGGTGAGCTGGCGGAAGCGCATGGTGCCGTGGAGGAGGCGCTCGGCCCAGTCGACCTCCTCCTCGAAGCGCTTCGGCGGGGCGTTCCACGAGAGCATGCGGCGGAGGTAGGTGTCGGCGATGCCGGCGTTGCGGGCGCGGGCGAGGAGGTCGGGTGTGAGGCCGTAGGCCTCCCAGGCTTGTTCGAGGGTCTGCGTTGGGGCGTCGTTGTCGGTGGGCATGTGCGTCCTCTGACGTGATCGTCGCATGGAGGGCGGTGGGGGTGCAACGGGGTGGCCCTCTCCGGTCGCCTGCGGCGACACCCTCTCCCACGAGGGGAGAGGGAACGTCGTGGGGGACGGAGATGGTGGGGCAAGCGGCGACGGCACAGCCGGGGGCGGCTGTGCTCCACGCTCTGCGTCGTGGTCCGCGGGGTTTACGGTCGTGCGGGGGCGGCGCCGGGGCCGGCGACGGGGGTGCCGTGGTAGCAACCGACGGTGTAGGGGTACTCGAGCGTGGCGTCGTAGTGGTAGATGGTCGTGAGGGCGCCGTCCCACATGACGGGGCTGGTGCGGCCGTGGCAGGCGTCGAGGTCGGCGTCGGTGGGGAGGTTGCCGCTGGCGTCGCGCTCGACGTAGATGCCGTAGCCGTCGAGCGCGTAGCCGACGAGGGTGGAAGGGCCGGTGGCGGCGGCGAGCAGGCACGACGGGACGTCGTGGTAGTGGTACATCCGCTGGCCGTTGGGGTGGCCGTTGCAGGCGTCCTGCACCTCGTGGGCGACGGCGTCACGGCCGGCGTCGTCGAGGGCGTCGAAGAGGAGCACGCCGTCGCTCATGACGCCGATGGGGCCGAGGCCGAGGCAGCTCGGCGAGGCGGCGGCGCTTGGATCCTTCGGCAGCGTGTAGGTGATCGACTGGGCGGCGACGGCGTTGGGGTTGGGGTCGTACTGGTACGCGGGATCGGAGCGGGCGATGGGGAAGGTGCCGGTGGGGTAGCCGTCGGGGAGGTCGGTGGTGGTGATGGTGCGGGTGGTGCCGCTGACGGTGGCGGTGTAGGCGGCGGCGGGCCAATTCGACGGAGCCTTCGACCGCGGGCTTTGTCTGCGCGTCCCAGGTGCCGGCGGCGGTGTCGATCCAGTCGCCGGCGTGCTGGGCGCCGCCGACGCGGAAGTTGGCGGTGCAGGAGTCGACGAAGCCGACGGTGGGGCTCTTCGAGACTTTGCCGTCGCCGAGGGGGATGGCGGCGGGGTCGATGGTGGCGGTCCAGGTGTTGGTGGTGGTGACGGCGGACGTCGACGAAGGGCGGAGGCGTCGATGGCGGGGGTGTGGCGGTCGGGGAGGTGTTCGAGCCGCCGCCGCTGCACGAGGCGGCGAGCAGGGCGATGGCGACGGCGGCGAGCGCGATCGGGCGGCGTGCGGTCCACGCGACTACTGGTTGAACTGGGGGTCGCGCTTTTCGATGAAGGCCTGGACGGCCTCGCGGTGGTCGGCGCCCTTCTGGAGCTCGCGGATGGAGTAGCTCTCGACGGTGACGGCGCGGCGGAGGTCGGGTTCCGTTGCGTTGGCGTGGAGGAGGCGCTTGGCGGCCCAGACGGCCTCGTGGGGGTTGGCGGCGATCTCTTCGGCGAGCTTGAGGGCCTCGGGCATGAGCTGGTCGGGCTCGACGAGGCGGTCGACGAGGCGGCGCTGGAGGGCTTCCTGCGCGTCGATGATGCGGCCGGTGAGGGCGAGGTAGAGGGCGTTCGGGAGGCCGGCGACGAGCGGGAGGTAGCGGCTGCTGCCGCACTCCGGCGTGAGGCCGACGCGGACGAAGCGGGCGGAGAAGCGGGCGGCGGTGGAGGCGATGCGGATGTCGCAGGACATGGTCATCGTCAGGCCGACGCCGACGCTGACGCCGTTGATGGCGGCGATGATGGGCTTGCCGCGGGTGAGGGCGATGGGGACCTCGGGGCTGCCGCCTTCATTGAGCATCGCGGAGGGGCGGCGGGCGGCGCCCTGCTTGATGCCGTCGTTGAAGCCGCCGATGTCGGCGCCGGCGCAGAAGCCGCGGCCAGCGCCGGTGACGACGAGGCAGCCGATGGCGCGATCGGCGGCGGACGCGTTCACGGCGTCGATGAACTCATTCTCCATGGTCGCGGTCCAGGCGTTGAGTCGCTCGGGGCGGTTGAGGGTGATGAGGGCGACGGCGCCGCGGGTTTCGTAGAGGATGTGCTCGTAACCGGCCATGGTGAGTGCTCCTTCGTGCGGATCTCGACGAAGGAAGTATGAACGTGGAGGCGGGCTGGGGGAATGCGCGTGCTTGCGGGCGGCGACGCGTTCGCGCAGGATGAGCCACTATGACTGATTCACACGAACTCCTCGACCGGATCCACGGGCTGACGAGCACGATCGCCGAACGGGAGGCGGCCGACCCGGAGGCGTTCCCGAAGGAGAGCCTGGACGACCTCAAGCGCGCGGGGGTGATACGCGCGCCGTTGCCGAAGGCGCTGGGTGGGGTCGGCTGCACGTTGGCGGAGGCGGTGGAGGCGACGGAGGCGCTGGCGGGGGCTTCGCCTTCCGTGGCGCTGTTGTCGGTGATGCCGATGGGGCTGGCGGGGCTGTATGCGCTGGGGCCGGAGATCGCGCCGGAGGACGCACCGAGCGTCGTGGGCGGCGCAGATCGACGAGGTGGCGGCGGAGTACCGGGCGGGGAAGTGGTACGCGGCGTGCAACTCCGAGAAGGGGGCGGGCGGGTCGCTCGCGAGCACCAAGACGGTGGCGACGCGGGGGCCGGATGGGGCGTTCGCGCTGACGGGGGAGAAGATCCTGGCGTCTTCGGGCCGGTTTGCGGATTACTTCTTCTCCACGGCGAAGGTGTCGCCGGAGGATCTGCCGGGCGCGGGCGTGGTGGAGTTCTTCCTGATACGGACGTCGTCGCCGGGCGTGGAGATCATGTCGGACTGGGACGGGTTCGGGATGCGGTCGACGGAGAGCCAGACGGTGCGGCTGGAGGGGGCGCCGGCGCACGCGCTGCTCGGGTTTCCGAACATGATCGAGATGGTGCAGCCACTGGAGTACTGGTTCTGCCTGTTCTCGGCGATCCCGCTGGGGTGCGCGAGCGCGATGCTGCGCGAGCTGGCGACGCCGACGCCGTCGTCTCCGGCGCTGCGGCTGCGGTTCGCGGACGCGCTGATGCGGATCGAGTCGCTGCGGGGGTACCTGGCGGAGACGTCGCGTGCGTATCGGGCGGGGGCGGGGCCGGCGTACGCGGCGCGGGTGCGTCGGACGAAGACGTACGTGACGCAGGAGTCGACGAAGCTGTGCGCGGAGCTGTTCGCGCTGAGCGGTGGGCGGCACTACCGGCGGACGTCGCGGGTGGCGCGGCTGCTGGCGGACTCGTTCGCGGGGACGGCGCTGCGGCCGCCGCTGCCGCTGGCGCTGGACGCGCTGGTGGAGCAGTTCTCGCTGTAGCGGCGCGAATCTCACTCCTCGATCCAGAGTGGTACGGACGACGACGGTCTATGCGTGAGGTGCATGGATGGTGACCGCTTGCGCGTGCGCATGCGTACCATAGTCGAGCGAGACGTTCGATGTTGGAGGAGGCGGTCGTGAGCTGGATTCCGGCGGAAGTCGAGGCGCTGCTGCGGAAGCGCGCTGGTGGCGGAAGTGGCCGTCGTCGGCGAGGGCGGGCGGCCTGTGGTGCACCCGCTGCTGCCGTTGTGGGACGGCGAACACATCTACATCACGTCGAGCATCCTCTTTTCGAAGAAGCTGGAGCATCTGCGGCGCGACCCGCGGATCAGCATCGCGATCACGGACCCGGTGGCGTGCGGCGGGCTGACGACGCGCTGCACGATCCAGGGCGACGCGCGGGTGTTCGAGGAGGACCCGCACGAGACGTGGGAGCGGATCCTGCCGCTCTGGCGGGCGAAGGAGCCGGGGATCGACGCGTTCCTCGGGAAGCGGTACGCGCTGCCGCTGTTCTTCGAGCGCTCGCTGATCGAAGTGACGCCGCGGCGGGTGTACTGGTGGACAGACGGCGACGTGGCGGCGGCGCCGAGCGTCGCGATGCCGCAGGAGGTGGCGTGATGGGCGTCGAAGCGCGATGGCTGGAGAAACTCCGCGCGTATCCGCACGCGGTGGCGTCGTGGATCGGCGACGACGGGTACCCGATGCAGACGGCTGTGGCGTTCGAGGTGGATGCGGGCGACGGGAGCGTACGGCTGAGGCCGACGGGCGTGGCGGTGCCGGTGGACCGGGAGGTGAACCTGCTCGCGAGCCACATCCGGCCGCAGCCGGGGACGGGGTACGACGAGCGGCGCTACGTGACCTTCAGGGGGCGCGTCGAGCGCGGGAGTGACGGTGGGGCGCTGTTCCGGCCGCGGCGGGCGTGGGGCTGGGATGAGGCGGAGGTGCCGTTCTTCGAGTACTCGGAGCGGTCGAACGAGCAGGCGCGGCGGTACCTGGCGACGCTGTCGAAGGAGCGCGGGCGGGAGGTGCGGCCGCGGCTGTCGCGGCTGTGGACGGTGCTGATCTCGACGCGGCTGCCGTTCCTGACGGCGACGGTGATCCCGATCCTGCTGGGCATCGCGGTGGCGGCGCGCCACGGCGACTTCAGCCTAGTGGCTGGCGGTGCTGACACTGATCGGCGGCGCGGCGATCCACGTCGGGTTGAACGTGGCCAACGACGTCTTCGACGCGATGTCGGGCGCGGACGACGCGAACGTCAACCCGACGCAGTACAGCGGCGGGTCACGGGTGATCCAGCGCGGCTTGGTGTCGCTGCGATCGATGAGCCTCGTGTCGCTGGGTGCGTACGTGGTGGGCATCGGGATCGGTGTGTTCCTGGCGATCGACCGAGCGTCGGTGGAGCTGTTCGTGATCGGCGCGATCGGGGTGTTCCTGAGCCTGGCGTACACGGCGCCGCCGTTCCGGCTGGTGCACCACGGGCTGGGCGAGATCACGACGGCGCTCGGCTTCGGGCCGCTGATGGTGCTCGGGGCGTACGTCGTGCAGGCGAAGTCGCTGTCGTTCGAGGCGTTCCTGGTGTCCGTGCCGGTGGCGATCCTGGTGGCGCTGATCCTCTACGTGAACGAGATCCCGGACCGGCGCAGCGACGCGTCGGTGGGGAAGCGCACGCTGCCGGCGCGGCTTTCGCAGGAGGCGGTGATCAACCTGTTCCTGGCGTCGGGGCTGGCCGCATTCGGCGCGATCGTCGCCGGGGTGGCGTTCGGCGTGCTGCCGGTGTGGTCGCTGCTGGCGTTGCTGGCGCTGCCGACGGTGTTCGCGGTGTGGCACGGGCTTCGGGCCTGGTACGGCGACCCGTATGCGCTGATGGCGACGATGGGGAAGAACGTGCAGCTGCACATGGTCACGGGGCTGCTGCTGTTCGTCGGGTACGTGATCGCGATTGTCATCGGGCACGCGGGTGGGCCGGGACCTGCTGAGCTGACGCTCGCGCGCCGCTCTCAGCTCAAGCGCCGTCATCGCGAGACCGGAGGGCCGGGCAGGGGCGTACGCGTGACCGTTGGCGTGGGTGAGTGCGTCGGCGTGGCGGTCGCGGCGGGCGTTGCGCTCGCAGCGGGAGTGGGCGTCGCGGTGGGTGTGGGCGGCGGGTACAGCTCCGCGATCGTGACGAAGCGATAGCCTGCGTTGCCGAGCGTGCTGATGATCGGGCCGAGGGCGGCGTAGTCGCCGGCATCGTAGACGTGGAAGAGGACGACGCCGCGGTCGCGGGCGTTCTCGTAGACGTTGGCCTGGACCTGTTCGCCGCTCTTTCCGCTCCACCCCTTCGGGTCGATGTTCCAGCGCACGATGGCGTAGCCGGCTTTCGCGACGTCCGCGCGGACCGCGTCGTTGAGGGCGCCGTACGGCGGACGGAAGTACGGCTTCGTGCTGATGCCGGCGGCCGCCTCGACGGCGTCTTCGGTGCGCTGGAGCTCGCTGAGTCGCTGCTCCGTGGTGAGCTTCGTGAAGTCCGGGTGGTCCCAGGAGTGGTTCATGACGGTGTCGCCGTCCGCGACGATGCGCTGGAGGAGTTGCGGGTAGCGCTGCGCCCACTCGCCGGTGACGGCGAAGGAGGCGTGGACGCCGGCCTGCTCGAGGATGCCGAGAATCCCGGCGGTGTAGCCGAGGTCGCCGTCGGTGTCGAAGGTGAGGGCGATGGCGCTGCGGGAGCCGTCGGCGCGGAGGCCGGAGCGCGGCGTGGGGATGACGAAGGGCGTGGGCGTGGCGGTCGGCCGAGGAACCGGGGTGCGGGTGGGCGTCGTCGTTGGTGGCGCGGACGGTGTTCGGGCCGGACTCGTTGCGGCGGAGGACGTGGCGCTGGTGGCCTGAGTGGGGGTTGGATGGGCGGAGCCGCCGCTGCACGCCGAGATGACGGCGGCGGCAAGCATCAGGAGAAGGGCGACGACCGCGGATCCGGCGTTGGGGATGCGCATCTCCGTTCATCTTGCCAGACGTTGATTTGGAGCGGATGGGCGAATCGGCGCAGCGTGTTGCAGATGCGCACAGTTTCGTGCAGCGAGCTGCGCAGTGCGTCCATAAGCGACGGCCGCCGTATAATCGTCTCGTGCCAACTGCCAAGCCGACGCTCGTACTGATCGACGGGCACAGCCTGATCTACCGGTCGTTCCTGGTGTTCCAGGGGAGCCAGAGCAGCAAGCCGGTCGAGTTCACCATCCGCCGCACGGGGGAGGTGGTGACGGGCGTCTACGGCTTCACGAGCACGCTGCTGGCCATCCTCGACCAGCTCAAGCCCGAATATCTCGGCATCGCGCTGGACGCGCCGGGCGGGACGTTCCGGCACGAGAAGGACGAGACGTACAAGGCGACGCGATCGGCGATGCCGGACGAGCTGCGGCGGCAGATCGTGCGGATCCGGCAGGTGATCGAGGCGTTCGGCATCCCGACGTTCGAGGTGCCGGGGTACGAGGCGGACGACGTGCTGGGGACGCTGGGGAAGCAGGCGAAGGCGCAGAAGGTGCCGGCGCGCATCGTTTCGCTGGACACGGACCTGCTGCAGCTCGTCGAGCCGGGCGTCGACGTGTTCCTGTACCGGCCGTACATGAAGGGCGCGCCGGCGGTGGACTACAACACGGACGCCGTGATCGAGCGGTACGGGCTGAAGCCGGAGCAGATCGCCGACTACAAGGGGCTGAAGGGCGACACGTCGGACAACATCCCGGGCGTGCCGGGCATCGGCGAGAAGACGGCGACGAAGCTGCTGCAGGAGTGGGGCTCGGTCGACGCGATCTACAAGAACATCGAGAAGGTGACGCCGGAGAAGCTGCGGGAGAACCTGCGCGCGCACGAGAAGGAGGCGCGGTTGAGCGCCGACCTGGCGACGATCCGTCGAGACGCACCGACGACGCTCGACCTCGAGGCGTGCCGGATCCGGGGGTTCGACCGGGAGCGAGTGGAGGAGCTGTTCCACGAGCTGGAGTTCCGCACGCTGGTCTCGCGGCTGCCGGCGCAGCTCGGTGAGGCTAAGGCGCCGTCTTCGAAGCCGTCGGCCGCGAAGAAGGCGGCGGCGGCGGAGGAGCCGGCGGCGGCGTACCGGACGATCACGACGGATAAGGACCTGAAGGCGCTCGTGAAGGAGATGAAGGCTGCCAAGCGGGTGGCGCTGCACGTCGAGAACACGGACGGCAACGGGATGCGCGGAGTGCTGATCGGGATCTCGATCGCGACGGCGCCGGGAGTGGCGGCGTACATCCCGGTGGGGCACAACCAGGCGCTCGGCGACGGGCAGCAGCTGCGGCTGGAGACGGTGATCGAGGGGCTGCGGCCGGTGCTGGAGGACGAGAAGCTCGTCAAGGTCACGCACAACGGGCACTTCGACTTCCTGGTGCTGGCGAACCACGGCGTGACGCTGCGCGGGCTGCGCTTCGACACGATGATCGCGGGGTACTTACTCGGCGAGGCGAACTGGAGCATCCAGAGCCTGGCGTTCGACCGGCTGAACATGAAGATCCCGGCGATGATCGACCTGATCGGGCGGGCGGGGAAGAACCAGCTGACGTTCGCGTCGCTGCCGATGGAGACGGCGTGCGACTTCTGCAGCCGGCAGTCGGACGCGCAGCTGCGGGCGGCGGACATCCTGGCGGAGGAGCTGAAGGGCCGTAACCTGTGGCCGCTGTTCGACGACGTCGAGATGCCGCTGATGTCGGTGCTGGCGCGGATGGAGCTGCTGGGGGTGGCGGTGGACCCGGCGCCGCTGGTGGCGATGTCGCGGGAGATGCAGAAGGAGCTGGCGAGATCGAGCGGGAGCTGTACGCGGTGGTGGGGCACGAGTTCAACATCGGGTCGCCGCAGCAGCTGTCGCACATCCTGTTCGAGGAGCTGGGGCTGCCGAAGACGCGGCGGACGAAGCTGGGGTACACGACGGACGCGGCGGCGATGGAGAACCTGCGCGGGGCGCACCCGGCGGTCGATTTGATCATGCGGCACCGGGCGATCGCGAAGCTGAAGGGGACGTACGTCGACGCGCTGCCGGCGCTGATCAACGAGAAGACGAAGCGCGTGCACACGACGTTCACGCAGACCATCGCGGCGACGGGGCGGTTGTCGTCGAACGACCCGAACCTGCAGAACATCCCGGTGCGGACGGGGTACGGCAACCGGATCCGGCAGGCGTTCATCGCGCGGGACATCGGCAAGGACCCGATGCTGCTGGCGGCGGACTACTCGCAGATCGAGCTGCGGATCATGGCGCACCTGAGCCAGGACCCGGCGCTGATCGCGGCGTTCCAGGGGGACGAGGACATCCACGCGGCGACGGCGGCGAGCGTGTTCGGCGTGCCGCTGGACGAAGTGACGAGCGAGCAGCGGCGGCGGGCGAAGGTGTTCAACTTCGGCGTGCTGTACGGGCTGAGCGAGTTCGGGCTTTCGACGCGCGAGCGGATTTCGCGCGAGGAGGCGGCGGAGTTCATCCGGCGCTACTTCGAGAAGTACGCGAACGTGCGGGCGTGGCGCGACGGCGCGATCGAGAGCTGCCGGACGCTGGGGTACGGCGAGACGCTGATGGGGCGGCGGCGGTACATCCCGGAGATCAAGTCGCCGAACTTCCAGATCCGGTCGTCGGGGGAGCGGATGGCGATCAACATGCCGGTGCAGGGGACGGCGAGCGACATCATCAAGGTGGCGATGAACCGCATCGACGCGGAGATCACCGAGCGGGGGATGATCGTCGCGGATGATCCTGCAGGTGCACGACGAGCTGATCTTCGAGGGGCCGCGGTCGGAGCTGGACGCGGTGCGGGAGATGTGCGTGCGGATCATGCCGAAGTCGATCGACATGGTGGTGCCGCTGAAGATCGACGTAAAGACGGGGAAGAACTGGGGGGAGCTGGAGGTGGCGCGGGGGCCGCTGGTGGAGGAGGAGCTGGAGTTCGCGGAGGCGGCGGGGTGAGTGAGTACGCGCGGTTGGACATCGTGCCGGTGTGGTCGCGGCTGAACGACGGGCTGATCAAGCTGGTCGACTACATCCCGGACGACAAGATGAACTGGTCGCCGAAGCCGGAGCTGTGGAACTTCCGGGGGATCCTGCTGCACATCGCGTCTGCGCGCGACATCTGGATGGGGACGACGGTGAAGGACGGCGTTGACGCGCCGGACGTGTGGCGTACGGTGCGGTCGAAAGACGAGATCAAGGAGGCGTTTCGGCGGACGCGCGAGCGGCTGGACGCCATTCTTGCGCGACGAGAGCAGGCTCGAGGCGATATACGACGACGATCCGGAGCCGGTGAGCGGTCACTGGATCGCGTACCACCTGCTGGAGCACGACATCCATCATCGGGCGGATATCTTCCATTACCTGGCGCTGCTTGGGATCGAGACGCCGGACGTCGGCACGCCGTAGCAGGCGTGCGAGGTTACAGGTCATAGGGGATAGGTTATAGGGATGGTTGGCCGCGCTGTTGCGCGGCCATTCTGTCTTGATGTGCGCTCGTTTGGCGTGCTTGCTGTGACCTTTGAATCGACGACTGTAGACTCTCGTCATGCCTGAGCTGCCGGAAGTGGAGACGGTGCGGCGGGACCTGGAGGCGCGGATCGTCGGGCGGCGGATCACGTCGTGCGAGATCTCGCCGGAGGCGCCGCGGCTGGTGCAGATCGTGCCGGCGGGGGAGTTCTGCCGCGAGCTGACGGGGCGCGTCGTGCGCGGGCTGCGTCGGCGGGGGAAGTACCTGATCGTCGACCTGGACGACGGGCGGGCGTGGGTGATCCACCGGCGGATGTCGGGGAACATCCTGTATCGGACGCCGGGCGACCCGCCGGACGACTACGTGCGCGCCGTGTTCGGGCTGGACGACGGGCACGAGCTGCGGTGGACGGACCTGCGCAAGTTCGGGACGATGTGGCTCGTCGAGGACGCGACGATGGTGATGGAGGCGCTGGGGCCGGAGCCGCTGGAGGCGGAGTTCACGCCGGAGGTGCTGCGGGCGCGGGCGGGGAAGCGCTCGGCGCCGATCAAGTCGGTGCTGCTGGACCAGACGGTGCTGGCGGGGATGGGGAACCTGTACACGGACGAGGCGCTGCACTACGCGAAGATCCACCCGCTGCGGCCGGCGAACAAGCTGAAGCCGGACGACTGGGCGCGGCTGCACGCGGGCATCGTTCGGGCGCTGCGGATGGGGATCGACGGGCGGGGGAGCAGCCTGGGGACGACGCTGCGGGACCACATCAACGTCGACGGGGCGCCGGGTCAGAACCAGGCGACGGTGCAGGCGTACGGGCGCGAGGGGGAGCCGTGCTTCGTGTGCGGGACGGCGATGCGGCGGATCAAGATCGGGGGCGGAGCAGCGTGTTCTGTCCGAAGTGCCAGCCTGCGCCGCGTGGGGCGAAGATCGCGGGCGCGAAGAAGAAGGTGGCGAAACGGAAGCCGCGGCTGCACGCGCGGCCGGTGGTCTAGGTCGATGACGTGGGAGGACGAGGCCGAGAATTGGGTCGCGTGGGCGCGGCGGCCGGGCGGTGACGTGTTCGGCTACTACGCGCCGGCGTTCTTCGACGAGATCGTGGGGCCGGCTGGCGGGCTGGTGCTGGAGATCGGGTGCGGGGAGGGGCGCGTCGTGCGGGCGCTGGCGTCGCGGGGGCACCGGGTGGTGGGGCTGGACGGATCGCCGACGCTGGTGCGGCACGCGCGGGACGAGGACGCGGCATCGGCCTATGTTGTCGGGGACGGGACGCGGCTGCCGTTCGCGGACGGGACGTTCGAGACGGTGGTGGCGTACAACTCGCTGCAGACGATGGCCGCCATGACGGACATGCGGCGGGCGGTGGGGGAGGCGGCGCGCGTGCTCAAGCCGTCGGGGCGGCTGTGCTTCTGCGTGGCGCACCCGATGACGGACGCCGGGCGGCTCTCGATCTCCGACGAGGGTGAGATCGTGATCTCGGGGTCGTACTTCGACAACGAGCGGGTGGACGACACGGTGACGCACGACGGTGTGACGATGACGTTCCACGGCTGGACGCACACGGTCGAGGACTACGCGCGGGCGGTGGAGGATGCGGGGATGGTGATCGAGAAGCTGCGGGAGCCTCGGCCGGCGGGGGAGGGGGCGGAGGGGCGGCGGAGTCTTGAGCGGTGGCGGCGGGTGCCGCTGTTTCTTGTTCGTGCGGGCGCGGAGAACCTAGTAACCCAGAACCGAGAGCCTAGTCAGGCTGAGGAGTCCGGCGACTCTCCTCTTGCGCCATCGTGAGTACACCGTAGATCAGGTTCGAGGCGGCGTTGGTCATGGCGTCGATAGCGCTGATCACGTTCTGAAGGCGCTTCTCGTCCACGGAGATGGCCGTGACATTTACGGTGCGGCGGCGGTCGTCGATGGCGATCGTGGCCACCTGGTCGGGACGCAGGCCGACGTTGTCGAGCCACGCCGACTGCTTGACGAGGGCAGTGCCGCCGCGATCGTCGATGAACTGCGCGAGCTGCATGACGGCGGGCTCGCCCATCTCGCCCATGCGCTTGAAGTCACCCGTCATCTGGACGAGCGCCTTCTTGAGGTCTCGAACGTCGCGTTTCGAGAGCGAAGGGCAACGATCGGCGATCTGGTCTACGTCGGGGAGTCCAAGGCCGGCCAGGAGCTCGGGCGCGGGAGTGGTTGCCATTTCGCGAAAGAACGCGGCGGCCGATGCGCGGTCCAGGTTGAAGCTGAGGAACGCGCTCATCAGCGGCTCGCGGCCGCGCTGCTTGACGCTGTAGTAGAGACCGATGAGGTCAGACGCAGCCAGCGCGTACTGCTCCATGATGTGCATAGCCAGCACTTTGCGATGCGGCGGCGACTCCATGACGAGCGCGCGCAGCGATGTCTCGGCAATGATGCGGCGGGTGGCGACGCCGAGCTCGGCGTAGCTGCTCAGGAACTCGACATCGCGCTGGCGGAGGAAGCCGTCGAAACATTCGCCGCAACGCGCGACCTGTGAGACCCCGTCGTGGGATGACGCTGGCTGCCCGCAGTCACGGCAGAGAGACTCGAGCGCGTTCTCAGGCATGAGTGTAGCGTGTGCGCGCTCATGAGCGATTGTCAAGGCGCTGGAGCGATGCTGCCGTTCAGGGCAGGTGCCCGCTACACTCCGCGCGATGGCGAATAGACGATCGAAGGCCGACGAACGACGACCGTCGTCCATTACGGACGTGGCGGGGATCCGCGTGGGGCACTGGGCGGACCGGCGGGCGGCGACGGGATGCACCGTCGTGCTGCCGGATGCGCCGTGCGTGGCGGGGGTGGACGTGCGCGGGGGGGCGCCGGGGACGCGCGAGACGGAGCTGCTGGCGCCGGGGCGGCTGGTGTCGCAGGTGCATGGCATCGTGATCGCCGGGGGGAGCGCGTACGGGCTGGGGGCGGCGGACGGGGTGATGCGTTTTCTTGCCGAGCGCGGCGTCGGATTCTCGTTCGGGCGCGGCGTGGTGCCGATCGTGCCGGCGGCGATCCTGTTCGACCTTGGCATCGGCCGGCACGATCGCTGGCCGACGGCGGACGACGGGTATCGGGCGGCGGCGAGCGCGAAACGCAGCACGCTCGAGGGGAACGTCGGCGCGGGGATGGGGGCGACTGTCGGGAAGGCGCTGGGGCCGGAGCGGGCGATGAAGGGCGGGCTGGGGACGGCGAGCGAGCGCGGGCACACGGGGCTGATCGCGGGCGCGCTGGCGGCGGTGAACGCGTCGGGAGACGTCATCGAACCGGCGAACGGGAAGATCATCGCGGGCGCGCGGCGGGCGGACGGCAAGCTGGAAGACACGATCGAGGTGCTGCGCGAGGGGCGCATCTGGCAGCCGGAGGCCGCGGGCGATAACACGGTGCTGGTGGTCGTGGCGACGAACGCGCTGCTGACGAAGGAGCAGGCGAACCGGGTGGCGACGGTGTGCCACGACGGGATTGCACGCGCCGTGCGGCCGGCGCACACGCCCGGTGACGGCGACACGGTGTTCGTGCTGGCGACGGGGGAGATCCCGGTCGATGCGGGCGCGTACCGAACGGTGGAGGCGCTGGCGACGCGCGCGGTCGAGCGGGCGATTGTGCGGGGGGTGCTGGCGGCGGAGTCGCTGGGGGGGTATCCCGCTGCGGGGAGTCGTCAGTCGTCGGTCGTCAGTCGTCGGGGGTGAGCGCGGCGGGCCGGCGAATTTTCGCCGGCCCGCGTTGTTGCCCCGTCGAGAGACGCGCTTAGCCGCGCGGGTCGATGTTCTGGTTGAGGCGGAAGAAGTTGCCGGGGTCGTAGGCACGCTTGACGGCGACCAGTCGCTCGTACGTGGCGCCGGGGTAGGCCTCGCGGACGCGGGCCTGGCCTTCGTTCGACAGGAAGTTGGCGTAGACGCCGGTCGCGTCGTGGCGGATCTGCTGCCAGAGCGCCTCGGCCCAGGCACGGTGCGGCGTCTCGTCGTCGTCGGCGTCCGCCCACAGGCTCAGGACCGTGACCATGTACTGCCTGTCGCGGTGGGCGAAGGCGGTGGCGTCCTGCGGGACGCGGGCCATCGCGCCGCCGAGACCGCGGAACTGCACCATGGCCAGCGGCGACGTCGCCACCTCCATGCCGGCGATGATGGCGTCGATGCTCTCGTCGCTGATCTCATCGGCGTACATGGAGCGGATGGCGACGCCGTGGGGCTTCGTGGACTCTTCGGTGAAGTTGTAGAGCACCGGGTACGGGATCGGCGCGACGGTGTCGGCAACGGGCGTCGCGAGGGCGCGGAGCGGGGCGATTACACGCTCGCCTTCCTCGAGGTCGCCGGTCCAGCAGACGAGGATCATCATCACGGGCTCGCCGATACGGCCTTCCGGGATGAAGGGCGCGGGCGGCGCGTGCATGAAGTTCGTGATCGTCGTCAGGTCGTCGGGGGCGGTCGCGATGTAGTCGACGTAGCCGCGGATCACGTCGTGCGTGGCCGGCAGCACGAGCGCGCCGCCCAGCACCTGGCCGACGGGGGCGAGCTGGAACGTGAACTCCGTGATGATGCCGAAGTTGCCGCCGCCGCCGCGGATGGCCCAGAACAGGTCGGGGTTCTCGGCGGCGCTGGCCGTTCGGACGCGGCCGTCAGCGGTGACGACCTCCGCGGAAAGCAGGTTGTCGATGGTGAGGCCGTGCTTGCGCACCATGAAGCCGATTCCGCCGCCCGTCGTCAGGCCGCCGAGACCGACCGACGAGGCGTCACCGGTCGAGAGGGCGAGACCGTAGGCGTGGGCCGGGCCGGCGAGGTCGCCGGAGGTGGCGCCGGCCTGAACGCGCGCCGTGCCGGTCTGCGGGTCGACCGTCACGCCGCGCATCGCTGACAGGTCGATGACGATGCCGCCCTCGACGGCGCTGAAGCCCGCGACGCTGTGGGCGCCGCTGCGGACGGCCAGCGGCAGGTCGTGCTGGCGGACGAAGCGCACCGCCTCGACCACGTCGGCGGTGGTGGCGACGCGGACGATGGCGAGCGGGCGGCGGTCGACGGTGATGTCGAAGACCTGGCGGGCTGCGTCGTAGGCCTCGGAGGCCGGGTCGATGACGTCGCCGGCCACGCGTGACCGGAGCGCCTCCAGGTCCGGCGCCGTCGCCGGGAACGTGCTGATCGTCGGGTTGGTGGACGTCGCGAGTGTCATTTCGATGCTCCTTCTGTGTGGTGAATGGCTTGTTGAACCGAGCATCGCAGACTGGCGGGCACCGCGTTCCTACATGATCCCTACCGCTTCCTACTGGATTGCTAAGGGGATCGGATAAGATCGCTAAGCTGCCCGATCGGGGTGAATTTCGAGTCCGGGAACGGAGGCGAGGACGGGGGATGTTCCGCATCGACGCAGATCTCAGGGAGTTCATCGAGTCGGGCGTCGCCGGCCTTGTGGGGACGGGGGACGGTGAGGCGCGGCCGAGCTGCGTGTACGGCTGGGCGGCACGGGTCGGAGCTGATGGCGCGACCGTCGACGTATTCATCGACACGGACCGAGCGGAACGGACGATCGCGAACTTGCGATCGAACGGGCGCATCGCGCTGACGCTGGCGGACCCCGTGTCGTACCGCTCCGTGCAGCTGAAAGGCACCTTTCGCGAGGCCGCCGCCGCCGACGATGCCGAGCGTGCGTGGGTGCAGAGCCACCGCGAGGCGTTCCTGACGATTACGACACTCATCGGGGATCCGCCGGCCGTGGTTCGCAACCTGTGGCTGGACGACGTCATGCGCGTGACGTTTGCGCCGGAGGCGGCGTTCGACCAGACGCCGGGGCCAGGGGCGGGTAAGCCGCTGTGACCGCGCGCGATCTGGACACGTCGCTGGAGGACATCCCGAGCTGCTGGGAGGGGATCATCCCGGCGGCGATCTGCACGCTGGCGGAGGACGGGACGCCGAACGTGACGTATCTCAGCGTGGTGCAGCGGATCGACGCGGCGCACGTGGCGCTGTCCCGGCAGTTCTTCAACAAGACTGACCACAACACCGGCGTGAACCCGCGTGCCCAGGTGCTGGTCGTGGAGCCGGATACCGGCCGGATCTTCGCGCTCGACGTGGTCTATGAGAGGACGGAGCGGGAGGGCCCGCTGTTCGAGCGGATGCGGACGAAGCTGGACGCCGTCGCGGCTGACGAGGGCATGGCCAACGTCTTCCGGCTGAAGGGCACTGACGTCTGCCGTGTCGAGCGGTGCGCGCCGCTGGCGGGGCCGTCGCTCAAGGGCTCGCCGCGACGGGACGTGCGGATCGAGCGGGTGGAGGAGGTGTCGCGACGGATTGCGGCCGTCGGCGACATGGACGACCTGCTGGCGACGGTGCTGCAGGCGTGCACGGATCTGCTCGGCTATCAGCACGTGTTCGTGATGCTGGTGGATGAGGCAGGGCAGCGGCTGTACACGGTGGCGAGCGCCGGGTTCGCATCTTCGGGCGCGGGGTCGGAGGTGCGGATTGGCAGCGGGCTCGTCGGCGTGGCGGCGGCGCGGCGGCAGGCGGTGCGGCTGACGCACATGGGGCGCGAGCTTTCGTACACGCACGCCACGTCCGAGGCCGCGAGCAAGGACGCGCCGGTGCCCGTCGAGCAGGTGATCCCGCTGCCGGGGTTGCCGGCGGTGCAGAGCCAGATCGTCGTGCCGATGCTGGCGTACCACCAGCTGGAGGGGGTGCTCTGCCTGCAGAGCGAGCAGCCGGGCGCGTTCCAGTCGGCGGACGAGTGCGTCGCGGGGATTCTCGCGAACCAGGCAGCGGTTGTGATCGCGAACCTGCGGCGCGCGGAGCGCACGGCCTCGGAGCCGACGCCACAGCTCGGCACGGAGGCGCGGGCGGCAGAGGTCAAGCACTACGCGGAGGACGACAGCGTCTTCCTGGACAACGAGTACCTGATCAAGGGCGTGGCCGGCGGCATCCTCTGGCGGCTGTTGCGCAACTACCAGGAGCAAGGGCGCGTCGAATTCAGCAATCGCGAGATCCGGCTGGACCAGACGCTGGAGCTGCCGGACATCAAGGACAACCTCGAGGCGCGGCTGATCCTGCTACGGAAGCGGCTGGAGGAGCGCTGCGAGTACCTCCGCATCGAGAAGACGGCGCGCGGGCGGTTCCGGCTGGACGTGACGCGGCCGCTGACGCTGGTGCAGGTCGAGGGCGGCGGGCCGTTGTAGGGGACAGGTCATACGTGGGCACCGCGCTGCTTGCGCTAGGGGCAGGCGGAGGGCTGGGCGAACGCCCAGTCGAGCAGGCGCTCCGTATCCGTGTAGCGGTCCTGGCTGCGCATCAGCGCGACGATGATGCGGCGGCCACCACGCACAGCCGACCCCACGATGGTCTGCGCCGAGTCCTCGGTGTAGCCGATCTTCACACCGTCGGCGCCCGGATAGTCGGTGAGCAGGCGGTTGCCGTTCCAGATCTCCGGGCCGTCCCACTTCGGCTGCCACGACGTGGTCGAGACGATCGTGCGGAGCGTGTCGTTCTGCATGACGTAGCGGGCGAGCATGGCCATGTCGTAGGCGCTCGAGTAGAGGTCGTTGTCATCGAGGCCGTGGGGATTGGTGAAGTGGGTGTCGGTCAGCGCGAGCGACTGCACCTTTTCGTTCATCATCTCGACGAAATGGTCCTGCGTGCCGCCGACGCCCTCGGCGATGGTGATGGCGGCGTCGTTGCCCGACGGGAGCAGGAGGCCGTAGAGGAGATCGAGGAGCGAGAGCTGCATGCCGGGCTTCAGGCCCATGATGGTCGAGCCGGTGTCGTCGTAGAGCTTCTGACCGTCGACGTTGGTCGTGATCATCGTGTCGGTGCTCATGTGGTCGACGGCGACGGCGGCCGTCATGAGCTTGGTGAGGCTGGCGGGCGGCAGGCGCATGTGCTCGTTGCGGCCGTAGATCTGGGCGCCGCACGCGGAGTCGATGATCGAGATGGAGCGGGCGCTGACGAAGGGGAAGCCTGCGGGTTCCGTGGGCTCTGGCGTCGGGATGGCGATGGCGGGTGCAGCTACGGTGGCGTCAGGTCCGGCGGCGGAGGCGGAGGAGGTGCAGACGGCGCCGCAGGTGTGGGGGACGCGGCCGTCGTATACGGCGCCGGACGCCCAGCCGGCCGACAGTGCGAGCACCGTCAGCCCGATCGCCACGATCACCGCACCCACCCCGCCACGGGCTGCGCGGTTTATTTCTCCCATTCGCCGCCGAGTATAACGGCCGGGATCGCGTCTGACCACCCCTTCGATCAGAAACGTGATCAGATCTTTCGATCCGGTGATCGACGGGGCATAGTCCCTCGCTATGACGGGTCTGACGGGCGCCGGTTGACGAGCGCCGCGTAACACGATTGACACCTTTGAAGAAAGTGATCTATACCGAGACGCGACGTCGATCCGCGCGAGCGGACGGCGATCGTGCAGCGCGTGTGAGAACACCAGGCTGCTTGGATCCGGAAGGACCGAGACGGCACATACCGGCAGACCCATCGCGGGTCTTCGCGTGCCTCTTCGGTCCGATCCGGAGGGGCCGTTTTGTTTCACCCGAGGGAGGGAGCCGGTGCGGACGGTACTCAAGAGCAAGATCCACCGCGCCCGCGTAACGCAGGCGGACCTCCACTACGAGGGCAGCATCACTATCGACCCGGAGCTGATGGACGCGGCGGACGTGCTGCCGTTCGAGCAGGTGCACGTGCTGGACGTGGACAACGGCGCGCGGCTGACGACGTACGCGATCGAGGGCGCGCGCGGCAGCGGACAGATCTGCATCAACGGGGCGGCGGCGCGGCTGGTGAGCCCCGGCGACACGGTGATCATCCTGACGTACAAGACGGCGACGGACGAGGAAGCGCGGACGCTCGAGCCGGCGTTGATCTACGTGGACGAGTTCAACCACATCGCACGCATCGGCAACCACATCGATCCGGCCCCGGTAGCCTGAGCCCGAGGAGGCAGTCATGACGCGCATTTCGACCGCCGACGTCCGCGAGATGAAGAGGCGCGGGCAGAAGATCGTCATGATGACGGCGTACGACTACCCGTCGGCGCGCCTGGTCGAGGAGGGGGGCGCGGACCTGATCCTCGTCGGGGACACGCTGGGCATGGTGGTGCTCGGGTACGACTCGACGGTGCCGGTGACGATGGAAGACATGATCCACCACACGAAGGCGGTCGTCCGGGGGACGAAGCGCGTGATGGTGGTGGGCGACATGCCGTTCGGCAGCTACCAGACGGGCTGGAAGGACGCGATGGCGAACGCGGCACGGCTGATGAAGGAGACGGGCTGCGGCGCCGTCAAGCTCGAAGGCGGCGTGCGGTCCGCCGAGATCGTGCAGAAGCTCGTCGAGGCCGGCATCCCCGTGATGGGGCACATCGGCCTGACGCCGCAGTCGGTGAACCAGATCGGCGGCTTCAAGGTACAGGGGAAGACACCGGCGGCAGCCGTGCAGCTCATGCACGACGCGCAGGCGCTGGAGCAGGCGGGCGCCTTCGCCATCGTGCTGGAGACGATCCCCGCGCCGCTGGCGGAGCTGCTGACGGAGCGGCTGAGCGTGCCGACGATCGGCATCGGAGCGGGGGCGGGCTGCGACGGGCAGGTGCAGGTGTTCCACGACATGCTGGGCATGTTCGAGGCGTTCGTGCCGAAGCACGCGGGCCACTACGCGAACGTCGGCGCGATCATCCGCGACGCCGTTGGGCGGTACGCCGAGGACGTGCGCGCGGGCTCCTTCCCGACGGAGAAGGAGAGCTTCAAGATGGACCCGGCGGCGCTGGCAGAGCTGCGGCCGGGGCACAACGCGATCCAGCGCCGGCACGCGGCGGGCCTGGACGCCTGACCGCACTTGCGCATCCTCCGTACGATCGCCGAGATGCGTGCGTGGCGCGCCGCCGCTGCGGGCGACGTGGGCCTCGTGCCGACGATGGGGTACCTGCACGAGGGGCATCTCTCGCTCGTGCGGGCGGCGCGTGAGGCGAACGCGCACGTCGTCGCGAGCATCTTCGTCAACCCGACGCAGTTCGCGCCGAACGAAGACCTGAGCACGTACCCCCGCGACGAGGCCCGCGACCTGGCGCTGCTCGAGGCCGAGCGCGTCGATGCCGTGTTCGCGCCGCCGGCGGAGGAGATGTACCCCGAGGGGTTCAGCACGTATGTCACCGTCGAGGGGCTGACGTCGCGGCTGGAGGGCGCGAGCCGGCCGACGCACTTTCGCGGCGTGACGACGGTCGTGCTGAAGCTGCTGAACGCGGTGCAACCGCGGCGCGCGTACTTCGGGCGGAAGGACGCGCAACAGCTGGCCGTGATCCGCCGCATGGTGCGTGACCTCGACCTGCCGGTGGAGGTTGTCGGGCTGCCGATCGTGCGGGAGGCGGACGGGCTGGCGCTGAGCAGCCGCAACGTGTACCTGACGCCGGAGCAGCGAGAGGCGGCGCTGGCGCTTTCGCGCTCGCTGCGCGCTGGCGGAGCAAGCGTACGCGCGGGGCGAGCGGGACGCCGACGGCGATCCGGACGCTTGATGCTGGAGTCGCAGCTCGCCGCCGAGCCGCTGGGGCATCCGTGGACTACGTGAGCGTGGCTGACGCGGAGTCGCTCGAGGAGCTGGAGCGGATCGCGGGGCCGGCGCTGGTGTCGCTGGCGGTGCGCTTCGGCGCGACGCGGCTGATCGACAACACGACGCTCGGATAGCGCACAGACGCGCGTCTGGAGGCGTCAGGGGGCGCTTGTTACAATTGCGCGAGCCTCCCAACGCGGGGCGCGGGCACTTCATTCGGGCGAGGAGCAATCACTACCCATGTCCGGCCACTCAAAATGGTCCTCGATCAAGCGCTCGAAGGGCGTCGCGGACGCCCAGCGCGGGCAGCTGTTCACCAAGCTGTCGAAGGAGATCATCATCTCCGCCAAGCAGGGCGGGCCTGACCCGAACGCGAACTTCCGGCTGCGGCTGGCGGTGCAGAAGGCGCGCGACAACAACATGCCGGCCGAGAACATCAAGCGGGCGATCGAGCGGGCGAGCGGCGGCGGCGAGGGGGCGGAGCTGGCCGAGATCACGTACGAGGGCTTCGGGCCCGCGGGCACGGCGGTGCTCGTCGATGTGGCGACGGACAATCGCAACCGGACAGTGGCCGAGGTGCGCAACGTGTTCGCGCGCTCCGGGGGAAACCTGGGCGAGGCCGGCTCGGTGGCCTGGAACTTCGACAATCGGGGCGTCATCTCCCTGGCCGCGAACGGCAAGGACCCTGACGACATCGCGCTGTACGCCATCGACGCCGGCGCCGAGGACGTGCAGGTCGGCGATGAGTCGATTGAGGTGTACACGGCACCGGCGGACCTGGAGAAGGTGAAGAAGGCGCTCGAGGACCACGAGCTGCAGGTGGAGTCGGCCGAAGCGGCGCGCGTGCCGAAGACGACTGTGCAGCTCGACGAGAAGTCGGCGATCCAGGTGCTGCGGCTTGTCGAGAAGCTTGAGGGGCTGGACGACGTCCAGAAGGTCTACTTCAACGCGGAGTTCTCCGACGACGTGCTCGCGTCGTACACGAGCTGACGGCGATGAGCGACCGGCCCCCCGCGCCGGCCATCATCCTTGGCATCGACCCCGGCACCCGCGTTACCGGTTGGGGCGTGATCGCCGTGACGGGCGATGAGCCGCGCGCCGTCGAGGCGGGCGTGATCGCGCCGGCATCAAAGTGGCCGATCGAGCAGCGTCTGGCGCACATCTTCTCCGAGCTGCGCGACGTCATCCTTCGATTCACCCCCGTCGCCGTCGCCGTGGAGGACCCGTTCGTCGGCACGAACGCCCGCTCGGCGATGGCGATCGGCGAGGCGCGCACGGTGGCGATGCTGGCGGCGACGCTCGAGGGGGTGCCGGTGCACCATTACCCGCCGGCGACCATCAAGCAACGCGTGGCGGGGTACGGGCAGGGTGACAAGGCGCAGGTGCGCGAGATGCTGCGGCTCCAGCTGGGGATGGCGGAGCCGCCGGACGATCTCAATGCCAGCGACGCGCTGGCGGTGGCGCTCTGCCACGCGATGCAGCGGAAGGCTGACGCGCTGCTGGCGTAGTCTTCCCGTCCGCGGGCGAATGGCAGGATCTGTTGGATATCCGTCATTGCCGCCATCTCGGGTTCGGCATACGATGGCCTCATGAACCGAGACGTCGCCGTCGTGATCTTTCCGGGCGTGCAGACGCTTGATGTGAGCGGGCCGATCGAGGTCTTCTACGTCGCGAACCGCATTTCGCGGCGCGCAGAGTACCGGCTGGCCGTCGCGGCGGTCGAGGCGGGCGGGGTCCGTGCGGCGAGCGGCCTCGGCCTGACGGCGGACGCAGCGCTGGCGGACATCCGGCGACCGCTCGACACGCTGGTCGTGGCGGGCGGGGAGGGGAGCCGCGCGGCGGCGAGCGATGCGCGGCTCGTAGCCGAAGTGCGCCGGCTGGCCGAGACGTGCCGTCGCGTGGCGTCGGTGTGTACGGGCGCATACGTCCTCGCCGAGGCGGGCCTGCTCGACGGCCGCAGGGCGACCACGCACTGGTCATGGTGCGGCGACCTCGGCCAGCGGTACCCGGCGATCACCGTGGATCCAGACCCGATATACGTCCGCGACGGAAACGTGTACACCTCGGCGGGGGTCACCGCCGGCATCGACCTGGCGCTGGCGCTCGTAGAGGACGACCTGGGGCGGGACGTGGCGCTGGCCGTCGCGCGGCAGCTGGTGATGTTCCTGCGCCGGCCCGCGAACCAGTCGCAGTTCAGCGCGCAGCTCTCCGCGCAGCTTTCAGAACGTGATGCGTTGCGGGACGTGCAGCGCGTCGCGGTGGAGCACCCGGAGGCGGACCTGACCGTGCCGGTGCTGGCCGAGCTCGCGGGGATGAGCGAGCGGAACTTCGCGCGCGCCTTCAAGCGCGAAGTCGGCGTGACGCCGGGCCGGTACGTCGAGCAGGTGCGTTTGGAAGCGGCGCGGCGGCTGTTGGAGGATTCGGGCGAACCGGTGGCTGCTGTTGCGTCGTCGTGCGGCTTCGGGACGGCGGAAACGATGCGGCGGAGCTTCCTACGGGCGCTGGGGTGCGGACCGGCGGAGTACCGGCGGCGATTCACGATTGGCGCCGCTTAGGCGCGGCGATTACGAAGGAGCAGCCATGGACATCGCGATCTTGATCTACGACCGGTTCACGGCGCTTGACGCGGTGGGGCCGTACGAGGTGCTGTCGCGGCTGCCGGGGGCGAAAGTCACGTTCGTGGCGGCAGAGCCGGGGCCGATCCGGACGGATACGGGATCGCTGGCGATCACGGCGGACGCGGCGCTGGCCGACCTGCCGAGGCCGGAGATCGTGGTCGTGCCGGGCGGGCCGGGGGACGGCGGGGCGCGGGGGGATCGGCGCGTGATCGAGTGGCTGCGAACGGCGCACGAGACGTCGGAGTGGACGACGTCGGTCTGCACGGGGTCGCTGATCCTGGGCGCGGCGGGGATCCTGGCCGGGAAGCGCGCGACGAGCCACTGGCTGGCGCTGGAGAAGCTGCGGGAGTTCGGGGCGGAGCCGACGCCCGAGCGGGTGGTCGTGGAGGGCAAGATCGTGACGGCGGCGGGGGTGTCGGCGGGCATCGACATGGGGTTGACGCTGGCGGCGCGGGTGGCCGGGGACGACGTGGCGCGGACGATCCAGCTCGGCATCGAGTACGACCCGCAGCCGCCGTTCGACGCGGGGTCGCCGGCCAAGGCCCCTGCCTCGGCCGTGGAGTTCCTGCGGTCGCGCAGCCGGTTCGTGCTGGAAGGGACGCCGTAGGCCTCGCCGCGCCGAAGCTGACCGTTTTCCCGGGCACTTTCCGTCGTTTGACCGAAGAACTAGCCCTCCTTGACGGGTAACATTCGTCAAGGAGGGCACGTTCTATAGGTGAACGGCCGACGGGAAGGCCACACGGAAGAATGGGACAGATGACGTTCAACCCCGCGACCTACTCGACGCGCTCGATCTCGCTCGTGATGCTGGCCGGCTTCGCCGCGATGGCGCTGTGGCTCTTCGCCCCGTGGGGCGGCGGGCAGGGCGCCGGCACGGGCGGCGGCGACAGCGCCGGAGCGGCGTTGCCTCCTTCGATCAAGCTTGACGGCCAGGTGCAGGTGGAGAGCCACGACAACGTGGTGACGAGGCTCGTCGTGCCGCTGACGGTGCGCGGCGACGAGGGGATCCTGCTGACGGACGACACCGGCAACATGCGGGCCGAGACGCTGATGAGCGACACGGCAGCCGCGGCCGTGCCGGCGCACTACTCCATCGCGTGGACCAACGGCAACGGCGACCACGTCCTCGACCCGGGCGAGCAGGCGGTGCTCACGGTGACGCTGCCGCCGAACACGAGCGTCCACCCGGACAACCCGCTGGACCTGGTGATCTACCCGGCGGCGGGCGGCGGCACACTGCGCATCGAGAACGTGCTGGGGAACTAGCACGCTGCCGGGGCCGCGCATCGGCCCCTGGCGACAAGCACAAAACGAGGACCAGGCTGCTGAGGAGTGGCCTGGTCCTTCGTGTTGCTACACCTTCCCGAGATGCCTCAGGTACATCAGCAGGGCGGCGATGCTCTTGGCGTCGCGGATCTGCCCCTCGTCGACGCGGCGGAGGGCGTCTTCGAGCGTGACGCGCTCCAGCACGAGGTCCTCGTCCTCGTCCGCCTCAAGCGCGTCTTCAACGAGATCGCGGGCGGCGTAGACGTGCTGGTACTCCTCGGAGTAGCCGGGCGCGAGGAACATGCCGCCGATGCGGGTCAGCGTGCCTCTGTGGCCGGTCTCCTCGCGCAGCTCGCGGACGGCGGCGGCCTCCGGCGAAGCGTCGCGCTCGTCGACGCCGCCGGCGGGCAGCTCCAGGAGCCACTCCTTCGCGGCATGGCGGTACTGGCGCACCATGAGGATGCAGCCCGCCGAGTCGACGGGCACCAGCACGACGGCGACGCCGTACTCAACGATCTCGCGCGTGTACGACGAGCCGTCGGGCAGGGCGAGGGTGTCGACGCGGAGGGCGAGGATCTTGCCGCGAAAGCGCTCTTCGCTGCGGATGACCTCGGGGATGTACACGCTTGGCCTCCTCGCGGATGTCGCGGTCAGGCGCGGGACGCGGACAGGTCCAGCACCATGGCGATCTCGTTGCAGCCGGGGAACTTCGGGCAGCGGTAGCACTCGCCCCAGACCTTGCGGGGGAGCGTCATCACGTCGGCCTGGGCGAAGCCCATCTTCTCGAAGAAGCCGGGGCGGTAGGTGAGGGCGAAGGCCGTCGCGAGGCCGATGGAGCGCGCCTCGTCGAGGCAGGCGTCGACGATACGAGCGCCGAGCCGCTGTCCCTGGAGGTCTTCGCGCACCGCCAGCGACTTGATCTCGCCGAGGTCCTCCCAGAGGATGTGCAGTCCGCCGCAGGCTACTGTCTCACCGGCGGCGTCGCGGACGACGTAGAAGTCGCGCAGATTCTCGTACACCTCGGCCATCGTGCGGGGGAGCATCTCGCCCTTGCGCGCGAAGGCGTTGACGAGGTCGTGAATGGCCTTCGCGTCGGCGATGGAGGCGCGGAGGAGCTGATACGTGGCTGTGGTCATGGTCGTCGGTTCTCCGTCACGCCGCCTCGCGATGAAACGACGAGGCGGGCATCGTCGCCCGCCGCGATAATCGTACTTCGGACGAATGCGCGGCGCGAGCGGCTTATCTATTCCTTGAGCCAGTTGAGACGCCGCCCGACACGGAGGAAGAAGTCCCCGGGCGGCCCCAGACGGAGGAAACGTGCGGTGTGCTCGCTGGTGCGGACGCGGACAACATCGCCGCCGGCGAGGTCCTGGTCGGGTTCGCCGTCGACGCTGAGGATGGCCTCCTGTCGGGGGGCGATCTGGATCTCGACGCGGGATCCCTCGGGGAGGACGACGGTGTTCGCCGGGGCGAGGTGGGGCGCGACGGGCGTGACGATGATCTCGCGCGATTCCGGGTGGAGGATCGGGCCGCCGACGCTGAGCGAGTAGGCTGTGCTGCCGGTGGCGGTGGCGACGATGACGCCGTCGGCGCGGTACTGGCCGATGGCGGTGTCATCGGTGCGGACGGTGAACTGGACGGTGCGGCCGATGGCGGCGCGGCCGACGACGACGTCGTTCAGGGCCATGGTGCGCTGCCGTTGTCCCATACCGCCGCGCAGGGTCTCCGTCTCGACCATGGCGCGGGTCTCGATGCGGCCGGCACCGCTCGTGATCTCCTCGAGGCGCTCGAACAGCTCGGCCGGGGCGATCTCGGTGAGGAAGCCGATGCGGCCGAGGTTCACGCCGAGCAGGACGACGGGGTGTGGCACGACGGCGCGGGCGGCCCGGAGGACGGTGCCGTCGCCGCCGCAGCAGATGACCATGTCGGTGCCGGCGACGCGATCGCGCATCTCGTCGTCCCAGGCGGAGGCCACCCAGACGTCGTCAGTCTTCGCGCGCAGGCGGCGGGCGACGTCCTCAGCGACGCTGCGCGCGGCTTCGGACTTGGGGTGGTAGGTGACGCCGATCTTCTGCATTTGGAGGAACGATAGCAGATGAGGGGACAGGTTATAGGTTGGAGGTGAGAGGGCGGCACCGGCTCATGGCCCGCGGCCCAGCCGCTCCGCGATCTCGACGTAGTGTTCCCAGGCGTGCTCGAGCATGCGGCGGACGGCGGAGCGGGCGCTCCACGGCATCTGGCCGCGCATGATGACGTCCGCGCGTTCGGCCTTCGACATCGCGCCGAGGCGCTCCTGCTCCATCTGGAAGAGGCGGTCGAGCGCGTCGTGTGGGTCGACCTTGCCCTCGTCGACCTCACGCGCCAGGCGGGACGCACCTGTGACTCCTCGGAGGTAGCCACCTTCGGCGCCGCAGATGTGGGCGAGGATGCGGCCGATCGGGCGGCCCTTGGGCGGTGCGGTGGCGAGCTGCTTCGGCGTGAGATCAGCGGTGAGGGCGCGCAGTCCGGTGTGGATGGCGGCGAGACGTTGCATGAGCGCGTCGCTCTCGCGCGGTGTCAGCGGCTTTGCGTCGGTGGGGAGGAAGCCGATGCCCTCGCCGGGCATCTGGCCGGCCGTGGCGTGCTCGGCGATGCGGACGGCGAACTTCGCATCGGCATCGACGGGCTCTCCGTTGCGGGCAAGGAAGCGGAGGAAGGCGCGGATGGCGTCGGGGGCGTGCTCGATGGCCTCGTCGGTCGTGGCGCCGCGCGCGATGCAGCCGGTGAGCTGCGGGGACGTGCACGAACGTCTTCTTTCGCTTTGGGCCGGAGTCGAGGTAGAGGTCGTAGGTTTTCATGTCGTCTCCGGGGAGGGTACCCGAAGCCAGAGGAAGAACTCACGGTTGCCGGCCGGGCCGAGCAGCGGCGACATGCTGACGCCGCGGATGCGCAGACCGTTGTTCACGCACCACCAGGCGACGCGGCCTATGACGCTGGCGTGGACGAGGGGGTCGCGGACGACGCCGCCGCGCTTCACCTCGTGCTTCCCGGCCTCGAACTGCGGCTTCACGAGCGCGACGACGTCGGCGCCGGGGCGGAGGACGCGCGCGACGGCCGGCAGCACCTTCGTCAGCGAGATGAAGGAGGCGTCGACGGTGGCGACGTCCGGTTGCTCGGGGAGGGACGCCAGGTCGCGGGCGTTGGTGCGCTCCATGACGACGACGCGCGGGTCGTTGCGGAGGCGGAGGTCGAGCTGGCCGTAGCCGACGTCGACGGCGTAGACGCGGGCGGCGCCGCGCTGGAGCAGGCAGTCGGTGAAGCCGCCGGTGGACGCGCCGACGTCCATGGCGATGAGGCCGGTGACGTCGATGGCGAAGTGGGCGAGCGCATGGTCGAGCTTCTCGCCGCCGCGGCTGACGAAGCGCGCGGGCTGGGCGAGTGCGATGGTCGATTCGGGCGAGACGAGCGCGCCGGCGCGGGTCTCCGTGCGTCCGTCGACCTCCACGTCGCCGGCGAGGATGTAGGCGCGGGCCTTCTCGCGTGAGGGGGCGATGTTGCGGTCGACGAGGGCGAGGTCGAGGCGCTGCTTCTTCGCGGGGCGGCGTTCAGTCACGTCGCATTGTCGACGCGAGAGTGAGCGCGCGCAAAAGGCGTCTCCTCAGTCGAGTCGGGAGCGACGGTGCTACACCGCGGCGGGCTGCTGGAGCTTGGCGAGCAGCTTCTTCGTCGAGACGACGTGGTGGTCGAGGCGCATGACCTTGGGCTCGATGCCGATGGCGAGGCCGATGAGCTGCGGCAGGTGCAGGATGGGCAGGTCGATCTCGTGCTTGGTCACCTGCTTCGCGGCAGGCTGCTGCGCGTCGAGGTTGAGGTGGCAGAGCGGGCAGGGCGAGACGAGCGCGTCGGCGCCGAGATCCTGCGCCTCGTGGATGTGGTTGCCGGCCTGCTTCAGCGAGTTCTCGCGGTTGATGGTGAGGATGGGGAAGCCGCAGCACTTCTTCGCGCCCTCGTAGTCGACGACGGTGGCGCCGACGGCCTCGATCACCATCTCCAGGTACTTGTCGCGGTCGGGGTGCTCGCTCTTGCCGAGGATCTCGCTCGGGCGAAGGATGTAGCAGCCGTAGAACGGGCCGACGCGGAGGCCGGACAGCGGGCGCTTCACCATCTTCTTCAGGCGGTCGAGGCCGAAGTCCTCGACGAGGATCCAGAGGAAGTTCTTGATCGCCAGGCCGGGGGTGTAGTGGAGCCCCTCCTCGGCGAGGATGGCGTTCACCTTCTCGAGGTACTCGGGGCGCTTGGTGAGCTTGTCCTGGACCATGCTCTCGATGCCCTGGCAGGTCGAGCAGATGTTCATCAGCGGCAGGCCGAGCTGCTGGGCCATGGCGAAGGTGCGCGCGTTGAGCGCGTCGGCCAGCTCCGGGTTCTGCTCCTGGATGACGCCGGCGCCGGTGCAGGCGGCCTGGTCGAGCTCGACCAGTTCGATGCCCATCGCCTTCGCGACGATGTTGGTGGACTGATACAGCTCGGGGGCGGCGCCCTTCGAGACACAGCCGGGCCAGAACGCGTACTTCAGCTCGCTCATTCTTCGGTTACCTCCGGCTTCGGCTCCTTCAACGTCCCCGCCTTGCGCACGATGTTCCGCACGCGGTCCATGCCACTCATCTTGTGCGAGCCGGGGAAGCCCGGCGGTATCACCTGCGAGAACGGCAGCTTCCCGGCGCGCGCCATCTTCAACGCGCCCGGCATCTCGGCCATCATGCGCGGCACGTTCATCATGCCGACGGAGCCCGGCACCATCCAGATCTCGTTGAGGCGGCCGCCGTCGGTGATCGACTTCGTGAAGATGTTGGTGTGGCGGGAGCCGGCGTTGTTCGTGATGCCGTGCTCGATGGCCATCTCGCGCAGCTGCAGGATGCGGTTCATGGGGGCGACGCCCTTCGGGCAGACCTCCACGCACATGTTGCAGCGAGTGCAGTCCCAGATGCCGCTGTACTCGCTGAGCTTCTCGAGGCGCTCCTGCGCGTGGCCGTCGCGGGGGTCGGCGGCGAAGCGGTAAGCCTTGGCGAGCGCGGCCGGCGCCGTAAAGTTCTTGTCGACTTCCAGCACTGTGCAGTCGCTGACGCAGGCGCCGCACATGATGCAGTTCATCGTGTGCGTGAGGTCGATCATGTTCTCGTTCGGGACGCGGTACTCGTCCACCGGCTCGGGGCCGGTCGGCTGGAGATACGGATCGACCTTGCGGATCTTCTCCCAGAAGAGGGACTGGTCGATCACGAGGTCCTTGATCACGGGCATGTTGCCCATCGGCTCGACGGTGATCTCGTGGCTCTCGTCGCCGCCGGTGATGGCGATGACCTTGGCGCGGCAGGCGAGGCGGGCGCGGCCGTCGACGCGCATGGCGCAGGAGCCGCAGATGGCGCTTCGGCAGGAGCAGCGGAGGGCGAGCGTGCCGTCCTCGTACTCGCGGACGTTGATGAGTGCATCGAGGAGGGTGGTGCTTTCGGGCGCGTCGATCTGGTACTGGCTGTAGCTGCTCTGCCCCGATTCGGGGTCGGTGCGCTTGACCTTGAGTTTGACTTTCATATCAACGCTCCGCGCTAGACGCTGGTCGCCAATGGCGATGTGCGGTTCGGGCTGCGCATCCCTTTGGGCTGCTCCGCCCTCAAGTTGAAGTTGGTGGGGGGACACCCCCCATGCCCCCCGGCAGGGCGCTGCGCCCCTGCACTCCGCGTGCGCGGTCGGGAGGTATCGCGGAGTTCTCGGCTGTCCAGCGCGCGGGGGATACGAGCCGTGGGGCGGATGTCGCGGGAGCTGCGCATCCCGGTGCGCTGCTCCGCCCTCAAGTTGAAGTTGGTGGGGCGGCACGCCGCATACCCCCCGGCAGGGCGCTGCGCCCCTGCACTCCGCGTGCGGGGGCGGGAGCTGTCACTGATGTCGGGGCGATCGACGGTCTGCACTAATACTTCCGTTCCTGCGGCTGGAATTGGGTGATGGTCACCGGCAGGTACGACATCTTCTCGCTGCCGTCCGGTTGCTTCGTCAGCACGATGTGCTTGAGCCAGTTCTCGTCGTCCCGCTTGGGGAAGTCGAGGCGCGTATGGGCGCCGCGGCTCTCTTTCCGCTCGAGGGCGCTCTTGGTGATCATCTCCGCGCAGTCGATCATGTAGCCGAGCTCGATGTGGAAGAGCAGGTCCGTGTTGAAGACCTTGCCCTTATCCTCGACGCCGACCTTCTCGTAGCGCTCGCGGATGCCCTTGAGGTTCTCGAGCTGCTTCGTGAGACGCTCCGGCGTGCGGAAGAGGCCGACGTTCGCGCTCATCGTCTCTCCCATGTCGCGGCGGATCTTGGCGACGCGCTCGCCGCTCTGCGGCCGGTCGAGGATGTCGCGGACCATCTTGCGGTCCTTCTCGACGACGCTCTCGGGCACCGGCTTGAACTTCTTGCCCTGGAGCCACGGCACGGCGTGCTCGGCGGCGCGCCGGCCGAAGACGAGCGTGTCGAGCAGTGAGTTGGCGCCGACGCGATTCGCGCCGTGGACGCTCACGCACGCGGCCTCGCCGGCGGAGTAGAGGCCCGGCATGGGCGTCAGGCCGTCGATATCCGTCTTGACGCCGCCCATGATGTAGTGGACGCCGGGGAGGATGGGCAGCAGCTCCTTCGTGATGTCGATGTTCACAAGGTCGCGGGCGATCTCGTAGATCTCCTCCAGGCGCTCCTTGATGAGCTGTTCGCCGAGGTGGCGCATGTCGAGGTAGACGCAGCCGTCGACGCCGCGGCCTTCGTCCAGCTCCGTCTGCTCGGCGCGGGAGACGACGTCGCGCGAGGCGAGCTCCATCATGCTCGGCGCGTACTTCTCCATGAAGCGGTCGCCGTCCTTGTTCAGGAGGTAGGCACCTTCGCCGCGCGCGCCCTCCGTGATGAGGACGCCGGAGCCCTTCAGGGTCGTGGGATGGATCTGGACCATCTCCATGTCCATGATCGGGGCGCCGGCGCGATAGGCGAGGGAGATGCCGTCGCCGGTGCAGATCAGCGCATTGGTAGAAGGTTCGTAGACGCGGCCGAGGCCGCCCGTAGCGATGACGGTCGCCTTGGCCGTGATGGCGTGCAGCTCGCCGGTGCGGATGTTCATCGCCACGCAGCCGCGGCACTGGCCGTCATCGACGATGAGGCTGGTGACGAACCACTCCTCGTAGTTGCGGAGCGCCTGGTAGACGCTGGGGTGCATCAGCTGCTCGTAGAGGACGTGCAGGATCGCCTGGCCCGTGATGGCGCCGACGAAGAAGGTGCGCGCCTTGCCCATGCCGCCGAAACGGCGCACGGCCATGTGGCCGTCCGGCTTGCGGCTGAAGACGACGCCCCAGTGCTCGGCCTGGAGCACCTCGCGGCCGCCCTCCTTCGACAGGATCTCGATGGCGTCCTGGTCGCCGAGGTAGTCGGAGGCCTTCGTCGTCTCGAAGGCGTGCTCCTCCCAGGGGCCGCCGTCCTCACCGACGCCGGGGCCGTTGATGCCGCCCTGCGCGGCGTTGGAGTGGGACCTTACCGGGTGGACCTTGGAGATCATCGCGACGTCCGCGCCCATCTGCTGGGCCGTAATGGCGGCGCGCATCCCGGCGAGACCGCCGCCGATGACGAGGACGTCGTGCTCGTAGACAGCCATGGGTCGTCTACACCTTCCTTCTCGTATGCCGATACGGGCTTTGGGTCGGGATCACGCCGGTGGCCGGCGGGGTATCGATGATCGAACCCTGCGAGTCTCGCGCGACGTGGTGTGGGAGACTCGGGCAGGGACGGTTGCGGGGGCGTGGGAACGAATCGGGCATCCCCCCTCCTGAGGCATCGGCACCCTAACACGAGCATTCGGCTGGCTCAAGCGAATCGCGTGACGAGATGCACCGCTGTACGATGGATCGCGCGATAACGACGCTGGGAATTGTGAATAGTCACGGAGTTTGAGAGCGATGAAGGTCGGACTGCAGGTCCCGTATTTCACCTGGCCGGGCGGCCCCGAGAAGCTGGGCGAGACATTCGCCGGCGTGGCGAAAAGGGCGGAGGACGGCGGCTTCGCCAGCTTCTGGGTGATGGACCACTTCTTCCAGCTGCCCGGCCTGGGGCCGATCGACGCCGACATGCTGGAGGGGTACAGCGCGCTGTCGTTCGCGGCGGCGCACACGTCGCGGATCAAGCTGGGGACGATGGTGACGGGCGTGACGTACAGGCACCCGGGCGTGCTGGTGAAGACGGCGACGACGCTGGACGTGCTGTCGGGCGGGCGGGCGTACCTGGGGATCGGCGCGGCGTGGTTCGAGCGCGAGCACAAGGGGCTGGGCGTGCCGTTCCCGCCGCTGAAGGAGCGCTTCGAGCGGCTGGAGGACGCGCTCCGCATCGCCAAGCAGATGTGGAGCGACGACAACGGCTCCTTCGCCGGCAAGCACTACGAGCTGGAGGAGACCGTATGCGTGCCGAAGCCGGTCTCGCGGCCGCACCCGCCGATCCTGATCGGGGGGCGCGGCGAGAAGAAGACGATGCGCTTCGTCGCGAAGTACGGCGACGCGGTGAACATCGTCGGCGCGCAGCTCAACGACGACGGCGTGGCCTTCGTCGGGCACCTGCTGGACGTGATCAAGGGGCACTGCCAGCGCGAGGGTACGAACTACGACCGCATCGAGAAGACGGTGCTGCTGACACTGATGATGCGCGACGAGGCGGAGGGGCGGTGGCAGACGCCGGCGCAGGTGCTGGAGCTGCTGCGCAAGCTGCGCGACCTCGGCGTCGATCAGCCGATCTTCAACATGCCGGACGTCGACAAGCCGGAGACGCTGGCGCGGGTGGGGGAGAAGATCATCGCGCCGGTCTCGGGATGGTGACGGCAGTCAGCCACGGGTCTTGAACGAATCCGGCTGCTGGTCCCACGGCACGCCGGCGGTGCGGGCGCCGTCGACGACGAGGGCGTGGCCGGTGACGAAGGCGCTGTCGTCGGAGGCGAGCCAGAGGGCGGCACGGGCGATGTCTTCGGGCATGCCCGGGCGCGGGAGGGGCTGGTAGCGCGAGAACACGGGCTTCATGCGCTCCAGGTTCTCGGGCGTCGGCTCCATCACGCCCATGGTGACGAGCGGTGTGACGATGGCGCCGGGGCAGACGCAGTTGACGCGCACGCCGTGCGGGGCCAGCTCCAGCGCGACGGAGCGCGTGAGGTGGATGACGGCGGCCTTGGCCGCTGAGTAGACGTGCGGACCTTCGCCCGCGCGTAGCCCTGCGATGCTGGCGGTGCTGACGATGCTGCCCGAGCCCTGCGCCTTCATGATCGGCGCGGCGTGCCTGATGCCGAGGAAGACGCCGCGGAGGAGGACGGCCATCGTGGCGTCGAACGCTTCCGGGGCGATCTCGTCGATCGGGCCAGCGGCGCCCGTGATGCCGGCGTTGTTGTAGACGCAATCGAGACGGCCGAACTCGCGCGTCGCACGCTCGATCGCCGCGCGGACGTCCGCATCGATCGTGACGTCGGTGCGCTGGTAGGCGGCGCTCGGCCCGAGTTCTTTCGCCAGCGCCTCGCCCTTCGCGTCCTGCAGGTCGGCGATGACGACGCGCGCGCCCTCCGACACGAAGAGGCGCACGGTGGCTTCGCCGATGCCGCTGGCGCCGCCGGTGATCACGGCGACTCTGCCGTCCAACTTCCCCACGATCAGCCTCCGTATCTCCGCGCGATTGTCGTATCGTATGGGCGAGGGAGTCTTCGGCCAAGCGATACCGTCGAGACGGGATGAGGCGCAGATGCGCGAGAAGAAGACCGATCCCGAACTGCCGATCGTGCTGCCGTTCACGCCGGGACAGGCGTCGAATGGCGAGTTCGTGCCGCGCGAGCGCACACGCGAACATCGGGCGGCAGAGGCGCTGGCGTTGGAGATGGGCGAGGAGATCGCCCGGCGGCAGGGCGTGGACCGGCGGCGCTTCCTGCAGGGGATGGGCGGCATCGCCGTGACGCTGGCCGCGATCAATCTCGTCGGCTGCGATGACAAGGACAAGTCGACGCTGCCGCCCGGCGTGACGGCGGGTGGGACGTACGACGTGCCGGCCGACGCTGACGCAACGGCGGTGTGCGAGAAGATGCTGGGCGACGAGTTCATCTTCGACGTGCAGACTCACCACGTCGACCCGCAGGGGCCGTGGGTGAACGAGAGCCCGGCGACGGCCAACTTCTTCCGCGCCTTCCGGCCGGACTGCACGGAAGCGGACAAGCTGGACTGCCTGAGCCGCTACTACTACGCGCACGACATCTTCATGGAGAGCGACACGAGCATCGCCGTGCTCTCCGACACGCCGTCGGCGAGCGACACCGACGATCCGCTGAACTTCGACGAGATGAAGCGGACGCGGGACATCATCAACGAGTTGTCGCCGAAGGACGCGGGCCGGCTGCGGCTGCACAGCGTCGTCGTGCCGAACGTCGGCGGGCTGCAGCCGCAGCTCGACCGGATGCAGGCGCGGGCGGAGGCGCTGGACGTGGCGGCGTGGAAGATCTACACGCCGTACGGGCCGAGCAACACCGGCTGGTTCCTTGACGACGAGGAGCTCGGCATCCCGGTGATCGAGCAGGCGCGGAAGCTGGGGGTGACGACGATCTGCGCGCACAAAGGGCTGCCGCTGTTCGGCTTCGACGTGGCGCACGCGTCGCCGCGTGACATCGGCGTGGTGGCGAAGGCGTATCCGGACATGAACTTCGTCGTGTATCACTCGGGCTGGTACCCCGGCACCCGCGAGGGGCCGTACGACGCGGCGAACGCCGAGAAGGGCGTCAACTCCCTGGTGAGGAGCCTGCTGGAGAACGGTGTGGAGCCTAACCGCAACGTCTACGCGGAGATGGGGTCGACCTGGCGCAACATCATGAGCGACACGACGCAGGCGGCGCACGTGCTGGGGAAGCTGCTCAAGTACGTCGGCGAAGAGAACGTGCTGTGGGGGACAGACTGCATCTGGACGGGCTCGCCGCAGCCGCAGATCGCCGCGTTCCGGACGTTCAAGCTGGATGCGCAATTTGCGGCGCAGTACGGGTATCCGATGCTGACCGACGAGGTGAAGCTGAAGGTGTTCGGGCTGAACGCCGCGCGGCTGTACGGCGTCGACCCGGTGGCGCAGAAGTGCCGGATCGCCGGCGACGAGGTGGACAAGCTGAAGTCGTCGTGGATCGACATGGAAGGCGACACGCACGAGGCGCGGTGGGTGCCGCGAGGGCCGGTGACGCGCCGGGGGATGCTGCGCTGGTTCGCCGAGCACGGCGGGCGCTGGCAGCTGGGTTAACTGGACATAACGATGCAGCAGGGAGACTCATACCCAGGGGTCGGGAAGCCGAGAATATCTCTGTGAAGCGTGTGGCATTTGTCCTCATGGCAGGAGTGGCCGTCGGGGTGTCGTACCTCACCGTGGTCGTCGGGCTTGGTGACAACGCCGAGTTCAGCGCCGCCACGATCGGGAGCATCGCGATCCCGGCGTTGGTGGCCGGGTTGGTGATGGTCGCGTACATCGTGTGGGACGTGCGGGAGCGCCGCGGCGAGCGGGGCACGGTGAGCGAGCTGAGCGCGCAGCTCGTGCGCAAGGAGATCGAGATCGACCGGCTGTCGTCGGTCGACGAGCTGACGGGGCTGTACACGCGCTACCAGTTCATGGAGAGCCTGGCGCTGGAGTACGCACGAATGAGGCACTACGACCGGCCGCTCGCACTCCTGCTGATCGAGGTCGACGACAGCGAACTGCTCGGTGAGCAGGCGCGCAAGCTGAGCAAGGGCTATCTGCTGTCCGAGATCGCGGCGCTCGTGAAGGCGCAGCTTCGTGCGAACGACCTGGGCGGGCGGTACACGCAGGAAACGCTCGCCGTGCTGCTTCCCGAGACAAAGCTCGACCTGGCGTTGTCCGTGGCGGACCGCGTTCGTTCGTCTCTCACGACGCGAGAGTTCTTTGGCCGGAGGTTCGGCGTCGAGATCGGACTCACGATCTCGCAGGGGATCGCCGTCGTGCCGGAGCGCGGCATCGAGACGTCCGACGACCTCATCGAAGCCGCGTGCAGCGCGCTCCGATCGGCGCGATCCGGCGGCACCGGTCAGATCCGGGTGTACGAGCCGCCGCCGGCCGCGGAGGCTGCGGGAGACGACGAGCAGGAGTTGCTCGCGAGCTAGGGCCGCTTACCCGCCGACAGCACGTCTTCTATACTCGGGCCATTGTCGCGGTCGGCCACGATCGCGACGGGATCGAGGTGCGCGTGCCCGTTGCGCGAGTCCGCGGCGTCGTGGAGGACAAAGGGCCCGACTGGGCGATCGTCACGGTCGGCGGGATCGGGCTGATGTGTTCGGTGCCGGCGACGGCGGCGGACGAACTCATCGTGGGCAAACCGGCAGCGCTGTTCACGTACCTGCACGTGCGGGAAGACGCGCTGACGCTGTTCGGCTTCGCGACGCGCGACGATCTGACGCTCTTCGAGCAGTTGATCAGCGTGAGCGGCGTGGGGCCGCGCGTGGCGCTGGGGCTGCTCTCCGCGCTCGACCATCCGCAGCTCACGACGGCGATCGCGGGCGGCCGCGCCGACGTGTTGCGGCGCGTGCCGGGGGTGGGGCAGAAGACAGCGGAGCGCATCGTGCTGGACCTGCGCGACAAGGTGACGCCGCCGGCCGCCGGGGTCGAGGTCGCGTCGGCGGCGAAAGAGAAGCAGATCGACTCCGAAGTGGTCGCGGCGCTGATGGGGCTCGGCTACTCGCAGCAAGAGGCGTCGGCCGCCGCGGAGCGACTGCCGCGGGACGGTGACGCGCCGCTGGAGGACCGCATCCGCCAGGCGCTGACGTTCTTCGCGCGCTCCTGACGACGATGTCCGCTTGACGCGCGTCGCCTATCATCAGCGGGGCTGATGGGTTACGCTCTCGGCCGATAACGAGCGATTCAATCGCGGTCGATGGAGGGGTCTCGTCATGTCCGAACAGCGACTCGAAGGTCAGGTAGCGGTGGTCACGGGGGCGTCGCGCGGCATCGGCAAGGCGTGTGCCGAGGAGCTGGCGCGCGAGGGCGCGGCCATCGTCGTCAACTACTTCACGAACCAGGAGGCGGCCGAGAAGCTGGTCGGCGAGATCGTGTCGGCGGGCGGGCGGGCGATCGCCGTGCGGGCGGGCGTGGCGCATCCGGACGACTGCAAAATGCTGATTGAGAAGACCGTCGAGACGTACGGGCAGATCGACATCCTGATCAACAACGCCGGGGTGAACCGCGACCGCACGCTGAAGCGGCTGTCCGTCGAGGAGTGGCAGGAGGTCATCAACACGGATCTCAACAGCGCCTTCTACTGCACGTCGGCGGCCATCCCGTACATGACGGAGCGCAACTACGGGCGGATCATCGTCATGTCGAGCATCATCGGCCAGATGGGGAACGTCGGGCAGTCGAACTACGCCGCGGCGAAGGCGGGGCTGATCGCCTTCGCGAAGTCGGCGGCGAAGGAGCTGGCGCGCAACAACATCACGGTCAACGCGATGTGCCCGGGGTTCGTCGAGACGGACATGGTGACGGCGCTGAGCGACGAGGTGAAGGCGAACCTGTTGAAGCAGGTGCCGCTGGGCCGATTCGGCAAACCGGAAGAGGTGGCGAACTTCGTGCGGTTCCTGTGCACGGAGGGCGACTGGATCACCGGGCAGCAGTTCAATCCCAACGGCGGGCAGTACATGTAGCGTCGCCGCGTCCATGCGCGCGAAGCGAACGGGCCGCACCATGGTGCGGCCCTCGTCTCGTGCTCAGGAGTGCCGGTTACACCACTGTCGGCGGGCGGTACTCTCCCCAGACGTTGCGCAGTTCGCCACAGATCTCGCCGAGCGTGGCGTAGGCGCGCACGGCGTCGAGGAGCGACGGCATGAGGTTGTCCGTGCCGCGCGCCGCTTCGCCGAGGCGTTGGAGCGCGGTCTGAGCGGCGGCTGAGTCGCGTTCGGCGCGCACTTTCCGCAGCCGGGCCACCTGCGCCTGCGCCACCTCCGTGTTCATGCGGAAGATGACGGGCTCCGGCTCCTCGTCGCCGCGGAACTTGTTAACGCCGACGACGACCCGCGCGCCGTTCTCGATCTCCTGCTGCTGGGTGACGGCGGCCTCCTGGATTTCGGCCTGCATGTAGCCGGAGTCGATGGCGGCGACGGAGCCGCCCATGTCCTCGACGCGGTCGATGTACTCCTGCGCCTTCGCCTCGATTTCGTTGGTGAGCGTCTCGACGTAGTAGGAGCCGCCGAACGGGTCAACCGTGTCGGTGACGCCGCTTTCGTGGGCGATGATCTGCTGGGTGCGGAGGGCGATGCGCTGCGCCTCCGTCGTCGGGATGGCGAGCGCCTCGTCGTAGCAGCTGAGGGCCATCGACTGTACGCCGCCGAGCACCGAAGCGAGCGCCTGGATCGACGCGCGGACGACGTTGTTCTCCGGCTGCTGCGCGGTGAGGGTGGCGCCGCCGGTCTGGATGTGCGTGCGCAGTTTCCAGGACGCAGGATCCTTTGCGCCGAAGCGATCGCGGAGGAGGCGCGCCCACATGCGGCGGAGGGCGCGGTACTTGGCGACCTCCTCGAAGAAGTTGTTGTGCGTGTTGAAGATCCAGGAGATGCGGGGCGCCACCTCGTCGACGTCCACGCCGGAGCGCTGACACGCCTCGATGTAGGCGATGGCGTTCGAGAAGGCGAAGCCGATCTCCTGGGCGGCCGTCGAGCCGGCGTCGCGGATGTGGTAGCCGCTGACGCTGATGCTGTTGAACTTGGGGGCGTAGCGCGCGCAGTAGGTGATGAGGTCGGCGGCGAGGCGCAGCGACTCGCGCGGCGGGTAGATGTAGGTGCCGCGTGCGACGTACTCCTTGAGCACGTCGTTCTGCGCCGTGCCCATGATGTCCCCGGTGGCGACGCCCTGTTTCTCGGCGACAGCCATGTACATCGCGACGAGCACGGCGGCCGGCGCGTTGATCGTCATCGACGTGCTGACGCGGTCGAGCGGGATGCCGTCGAACATGTCCTCCATGTCGGCGAGCGAGTCGATTGCGACGCCGACCTGGCCGATCTCGGCTTCGGCGTTAGGGTCGTCGGAGTCCATGCCGATCTGGGTGGGCAGGTCGAAGGCGACGGAGAGGCCGGTCTGGCCCTGCTCGAGCAGGAACTTGAAGCGCTGGTTCGACTCGGTGGCGGTGCCGAAGCCCGCGTACTGGCGCATGGTCCAGAGGCGGCCACGGTACATCGTCGGCTGGACGCCGCGCGTGTAGGGGAACTCGCCGGGCTCGCCGACGTCGCGGTCGAAGTCGGTGTCTGCGACGTCGAGCGGGGTGTACAGGCGGCGTGTCTCGGTGGAGGTCGTGTGGAACTCCGGCTGCCGCTCGCCGTTTCGCTCCACCGCTTTGCGAGCGACGGTCGTGTCCCAGCGCTCCGCCTCGGCCGCGAGCTTCGCCTTGTCCGTGTGTCCGTTCAGCGACATGCCATGATGGTATCGCAGGGGCGGCGCGCTCGCACGATGGCAGGTCTTGACACCTTCGCCACGGCACTCCTGACACGAAGTGTCGGCAGGCGAGCCGTCGACCGCTTGCAAAGCGCGCGCCCTGAACCTAGGCTGCGAGGCATGGAAGCCTCAGCAGCCGTTGTCACGGCGCACGACTCTGAGCGAGGGCAGTGGCGGAACATCGTCCGGCAGCCCGCCGCGGGGGTTCGCGCCCACGTCCGCGACTACCAGGGCTACGAGCAGATCACGGCGGCGCCGATTCGCGAGCGGCATATGCCGCACGGCGCGATCACGGTGATCATCAACCTCGGGCCCAACCTGCGGACGCTCGACCCGCGCGCCCCGGAGGCGCCGCCGTTCGCGCCGGACGCGTTCGTCGCGGGGATCAGCGACAGCTACGCGATGAGCGAGTCGCTCGGCGTCTCTCGGGGCCTGCAGCTGGACTTCACGCCGATCGGCGCGCGGCTGTTCTTCGGCGTGCCGATGGACGCGCTCTTCGGTCGCGTGCTCGACCTGACGGACGTGCTGGGCGCGCCGGGGAGCCGCCTCGTCGATCAGCTCCGCGGAACGGAATCGTGGGAACGGCGATTCGCGCTGCTGGACGAGACCATCACGGCGCGACTGGGCGAAGGGCGCACGGTTTCGCCCGCGGTGGCGTGGGCGTGGCGTCGGCTCAACGAGACGCACGGGCGCATCGACGTGGGCAGCCTCGCCGCGGAGCTGAACTGGAGCCGCAAGCACCTGGCGGCGCAGTTCCGGGAGCAGATCGGCGCGCCGCCGAAGCTCGTCGCGCGGCTTCTGCGGTTCCGGCGCGCAGTGCGGCTGCTCGACCGCGTGCCGGGCGGGCGGTGGGCGGAGGTCGCGTACTGTTGCGGCTACTACGACCAGGCGCACTTCATCCGCGACTTCCGCCAGTTTGCCGGCGGTACGCCCACCGACTACCTCGCACGGCGGCTGCCGGGCCAGCTCAGCATCGACGGCTCGTGAGGCGCGCTCACCGGTAACATTCGTCCAAGACCTCCAGCGATCTCCGCCGTATGCTCCTCCCACATCGCGTGAACAGCAGGAGGATCATGACATGCCACCCACGCCAACGAACATCTACCCGACGCTGCGCTATCGCGACGCCGCCGCGGCGATCGAGTGGCTGTGCGATGCGTTCGGATTTCAGAAGGTGATGATCGTGCCCGGCGAGAACGGCGCGATCGCGCACGCCGAGTTGGCCCTGGGCGATGGTGTCATCATGCTCGGCTCGTTCAGGGCGGGCGAGGCGGCGGCGCCTGGCGCGTTGCCGATGGGCGCGGAGGACCACGGGATCTGCATCTTCGTCGACGATCCGGACGCGCACTATGCGCGGGCGAAGGGTGCGGGCGCAGACATCGTGCTCGAGATCGCGAACACGGACTACGGCTCGCGCGGCTACTCGGCACGTGATCCGGAAGGCCACATGTGGACCTTCGGGACGTACCGGCCTGAGCCGGAGCACGCGCATCCGCACCCGCCGCGCGTGACGGCGTACCTTTGCGCGAAGGGCGCGTCCGACGCGATCGCGTTCTACAAGAAGGCGTTCGGCGCGAAGGAGCACTTCCGCATGGCGAACGAGGACGGCACGCTCGGTCACGCCACGATCAGCATCGGTGACACGACGATCTTCGTGTCGGACGAGGCGCCGCAGCTCGGCGTCTTTTCGCCGTCGACGCTGAAGGGCAACTCCTGCTCGTTCGTCATCGACGTCGACGACGTGGATGCGGCCTGGGGACGGGCGATCGGCGCCGGTGCGAAGGTGGAGCGGCCGATCACGACGGCGCCGTACGGCCGCGGGGGGTGGCTGGTCGACCCGTTCGGGCACCGCTGGAACGTCATGACGGAGAACCCCGACTTCAAGCCGGAGGACATGGCGTGATCAACGAACTGCGCGCGCTTGACGCCGCCCGGCGAGCGTCTCGTCGCGCTCGCCGAGGAACATGCGGCGGACTTCGCGACGCGTGCCGCCCGGCACGACCGCGAGAACACGTTTGTGACCGAGAACTTCGACGCGATGAAACGCAGCCGTTTCCTGGCGGCGTGCGTGCCGGAAGAGTTCGGCGGGCTCGGCGTTTCGTCGATCCATGACGTGATGGTGGCGATCTCGCGGCTGGCGCGAGGCTGCGGCTCGACGGCGATCGCGGCCAACATGCACGTGACGGCCGTGATCTTCGTGGTGTCTGCCTGGCGCCAGGCCAGGGACGCCGGCGACGAGGCCGCCGTCGCCGCGCTCGCGGAGGAACTCGCGGCGATCGGCCGGTGCGAGATGATCCTCTCGGGCGCCGGCACTGAGCCCGGCAACGAGACGTGGGCTACGCGCAGCACGGCGACGCCCGTCGAGGGCGGCTACGTGATCAACGGGCGCAAGGGCTTTTCGACGGGCATTGAGGTGGCCGACTCCGTCCGCACGCGGCTGCGCATCCCCCGCGCAGATGGCCCGGATGAACTGGCGTTCGTCACGGTGCCGCGCGGCGCGAAAGGGATGGAGATCCTGTGCAACTGGGACGCGCTCGGCATGCGTGGTTCCGGCAGCCACGACGTCGTCTTCACGGACTGCTTCGTGCCCGCGGGCGCGGTGCAGGTGCTCGCGCCGATCGGTCCGCCACCAGCGTTCGCGTGGCCGCCAATCAGCTCCAACATCATCCCGCTCTTCGGCGCGAACCTCGGCATCGCGGAGGCGGCACGCGAGTACATCGTGGAGTTCGTGAAGACGCGCCGCCGCCGGCCGTACACGTCGCCGCTGGCGGAGCGCGCACACGTGCAGCGGGAGATCGCGGAGATTGACGTCGGCCTCATGTCGATGCGCTCCGCGCTGGGCCGCGTGGCGATGCGCGTCGACGAGTTGATCGCTACCGGCGAGATGCGCGAGGAGGTGCTGGACGCCTTCGCGCAGGAGGTGCAGTGCGCGAAGCTCGTGTCGGACCGCGCAGCCGTCGATGTCGTGGACCGCGCCCTCGCTCTCTCCGGCGGCAGCGGCTACCTGTCGAGCAGCCTGCTCTCACGCCTCTACCGCGACGTGCGCGCGGGCGCCTTCATGCAGCCGTACTCGCCGAACGAGGCGTACGAGTTCATCGGCCGCATCAGCCTTGGCCTGGACCCGTACCGGGAGCTGCGAGCGGCGATGGCGGCGGAGGACGGGAAGTGAGCGCCTCCGCGAGGCGCTCGCCTCTGCCGCGCGTCCGCAAGATCTGCATGGCGTTCCCGGAGGCGATGGAGATCATGTTCGGCGGCCATACGACGCCGACGTTCCGGGTGCGCAACAAGATCTTCGCGATGTACGCGGAAGCCGAGGGCGGCGGCTACGCCGTCTGGTGCAAGGCGCCGCCGGGGGCGCAGGGCGTGCTGGTCGGCGCGGACCCGAAGCGCTTCTTCGCGCCGCCGTACGTGGGGCCGAAGGGGTGGATCGGTGTGCGGCTGGACGGAGACGTCGATTGGGCGCAGCTGGCGGATCTCATCGCCGAGAGCTACGCGATGACGGCGCCGAAACGGCTGCTCGCGCAGATGCCGACGTCCGGTGTGTAGCAGTCAAGCGAGCGCGGAGATCTCGCGGTCGGCGCGGCGCAGTCTCGCCGCGAGATCGCGCGCCAGGAAGCTCAACAGCTTCGATTGCACCGCCTCCGGCAGGTCGGCCACGCGGAGCGCGTAGCACACCACGCCGGTCTCCGCGTCGACGTTGGCGGAGCGCGGCTCAGCATCGAGCAGCGCCAGCTCGCCGAAGACGGAGCCCGCGCCCATCGTCGCGAGGCGATAGCGTTCGCCATCCTGCAGGTCGAGGTTGACGCTGACCGTGCCCGACGTCAGGAGATAGACGCGGTCGGCGATGCTGCCCTGGTGCACGATGCGGTCGCCGGCGCCGTGTTGACGCCGGGACGCGATCGAGGACACGGCGGCCAGCTCCGCCTGGTTCAACTGAGCGAGCATCGGATGACGTTCGAGCGACGACTCGGCGTCCTCCGGCCGATCCTCGCCGGCTTCCAGCAGGAGGGCTTCCTCGCACCATTCGAGGGCGAGATCGATCCTCGAGAAGCCGCGCAGGCCGGCACGGCGCACCACGCCCGACAGCGGCGTTTCGTCTTCGCGCAGCCCTGCGAACACGACGCGTCCGCCATCGGCCTCCACCTGGGACACGAAGAGGTCGAAGAGACGCACCGTCGCGGTGTCGGCGCTGTGCACCTGCCGGCAGTCGAACACGACGGTCCGCGGTGGCTCCGTCTCGGCGAGAGCGCGCCGCAGCACGACCTCCGTCGTGCTGAAGACGAGCGGGCCCTGGAGGCGGAAGACGCGCACCGTGTCGCCGCGCTCGACCAGGCGGGCCATGTCGGCTTCGGATCGCCTGCGCTTCGAGCTGACGTCCGCCAGCGTGTAGCTGGTCATGACGGCCGACGCCGGGTTGACGGGCGGCTGCAGGAGATGCAGGCCGAACTCCGCCGAGAGGGCTTCGCAAACGGCGACGCCGCGTGTGCTGTTGCCGAACTCATCGAGGCGCGGCGAGAAGACGCCGAGGCCGAGCTGTCCGGGCAACACGGCGATGACGCCGCCCGCGACGCCGCTCTTCGCGGGCATGCCGACGCGGTACAGCCATGAGCCGGCGTAGTCGTACATGCCGCACGTCGCCATCACGCTCAACACGCGCGCGACGTGTTCGTGGTTGATGACGCGCTGGGCGGTGCGCGGATGCCGGCCGCCGTTGGCCAGCGTGGCCGCCATCATGGCGAGGTCGCTTGCGGTCACGAGCACGGAACACTGCTGAAAGTACCGATCCAGCACCTCGTCGACGTCGTCGCCGAGGATCTCCGCGTTGCGGAGGAGGTAGGCGATCGCGCGGTTCCGGTGCCCGGTATCGCGCTCCGAGACGTAGACGGCGTTGTCGATCTCCAGCGGATGTCCCGCGAACCCGGACAGCATCGCCAGCGTGCGCTCCATCTTGTCGCGCGATCCGCGTCCCGCGATGAGGCCGGCGGTGGCGATGGCGCCGGCGTTGATCATCGGGTTGCGTGGCCGCCCTGTCCCGGGTTCCAGAGAGATGGCGTTGAACGCCTCTCCGCTGGGCTCCACGCCGATCCGTTCGAGCACGGCATCGACGCCGCGATCCTCAAGCGCAAGGCCGTAGACGAACGGCTTGGAGATCGACTGGATGGTGAAGGGGACCTCCGCGTCACCGCTCGCGTAGAGCTCGCCGTCGACCGTGGCGACGCAGATCGCGAAGTGTTCTGGGTTCGCGCGGCCGAGCTCCGGAATGTACGTCGCGACGTCGCCGCACGGGAGGGCGGCGAAGCGGCGGTGCAGTTCCGCCAGAGTCTCCTGCAGGGGGCTTGTGATTGGCGCAGTGCTCAGCAACAGACGGAATGCTATGCCGCGGGCGTTACGGCGATGCGTCCGGGAGATTTCGACCGGATTAAGCAGTCGCGCGCGAACTAGGTCCAGTCGATACGCGACATGGCGATGATGCCCAGCCGCTCGAAGATCGGCATGCTCTCCAGCAGGTAGGGCTCAGGGTCTTCGCCGGTGGCCGTCGCGAGGCTGGCGCGCGCCTGGAGCGAGAGCGCGACCTCGTACTCGGCGGAGGTAGAGCGCGCCAGGCGCAGGCTCTCGTCGATGGCAGTGCGCGCGGCGTCGAAGTCCCCTCCGCGCATCAGCGCGTAGCCGCGTATCCGGTACAGCATCGTGTTTACGGCCGCCATGCCGCCGGCCTGGCTCTGCGCGAGTGTCGCAGCGACCAGATCGAGCGCGCCCTCGCCGTCTCCGGCGAACAGCCGCAGTTCCGCGATGCGCGCCTGCGTCTCGGCGACGAAGCTCTCGGCGCCCATGTCGCGGAAGCTGTCAAGCGCCTGGCCCAGCAGGTCTTGTGCCTCGTCGAACCGACCGGCGCGCGCCGCCAGCCGTCCGAGCGCGCTGGTGGCGACCGCGACACCGACGGCGTAGTTGGCGCCACGCCAGACGCGAAGGGCGTCGCGGAACCGTACCTGCGCCTCCTCGAATTCGCCGCGGTCGAGCAGCACCTCTCCGATGTTGTTGTCCGCTGTTGCCGCGCCGACGACATCGCCGACTTTCTCGCGAGCCTGTTTGCTGCGTTCGAAAGAGCGGATGGCCTCGTCCCAGCGCCCTTCCATCGTCGCCGCCACGCCCAGGTTGTTGAGCACGTTCGCCTGGCCGACGAGGTCACCAAGCTCCTCGAAGATCGGCAGGGCGAGCGTGCGGTACTGGCCGGCCTCGTTCGTCCCGAGCATCGTGTGCGCATGGTCGAGCAGGTAGTAGGCGTGGGCGAGGCTCGCGCGGTCGCCGGCCGCTTCGGCCGCCTGCAGAACCTGGCGGCACGAGCGCGCGCAGTCGGCGTAGCGGCCCTGCCGGAAGCGGACGCCCGCGTAAGCGAGCCGCAGCTCATTCGCGTGCCGCACGCTGGCGCCGTCCATGCTCCGGAGGCCGCGTCCGTACCAGCGAAGCGCCTGCGTGTACTGGCCCAGCCGCTCGCGGACCACACCCTCCTTCCGGAACAGCGGCTGCTGCTCCCGAAGATCGCCGCGCGAGTACCGGCGCGCTTGCCGGTAGGCGTCCTCCGCTTCGCGATACATGCCCGCGAGCTCGCACACGTCCCCCAACGCCTGATACACGCGTGCAACCTCGGCCTGCTGCGTGTCGGGCACGTGCCGGGCGGCATCGATGGCGCGCCGATAGAACTCCGCGGCCTCGACGTTGGCGTACTTGTCCTTCGAGCGATCGCCCGCCAGGCGCGAGTATCGCAACGCCTTCTCGTAGTTCCCGGCGCGGTGGAAGTGCAGCGAGAGCAGCTCGGCGCGGCGGTCCGCCCGTCGCCCGTGTCGCCGCTCGATGCTGAGGGCCAGGCGCCCGTGCAGGTCACGGCGGCGCCGGAAGGGGAGGCTCTCGTACGCGGCCTCCCGGACGAGGGCGTGCTTGAACCGGAACGAGTCGTTCCCCTCCGGCGTGACAAAGTCATCGAGGCGTTCCCACGTATTCGCGGTGGTGTCGGCCTGCAGCTCGCCGAGGCTCTCGGCCAGCAGCCTGACGTTGAACGTGGGCCCGACGACGGACGCGTATCGCAGCGCCCGCCGATCAGCCGGGAGCAGGCGGTCGATTTGCGCCGTGATCAGGGCCTCAAGGCTGTCGGGAAGCGCGCCCGCGCCACCCTGCGCGCTCCGGGCGGCGACGATCTCGCCCACGAAGAGGGGGTTTCCACCGGCTCGTTCGGCCAGCGCTGCCAGCTCGTGCGTGCCGAGGGCCGCCGCGCCCGCGGCGCTCGACGCGAGTTCCACCGACGCCTCGGCGGAGAGCGGCTCGAGCACGATCGTCGTCGATTCCGGATCAAGGTCGGCGAAGAGCGGCGCGTCGCCTGGCCGGCGAGTCACCAGGAACAGCCACGGCCGGTCGACCGACTCGGCGACGAGTTCAGCGAGCAGGTCGCGCGAGGCCTCGTCGAGCCAGTGCGCGTCCTCGATGACGAAGATGGCGGGCCCGGGCGCCAGCGTCGCCACCAGCTCGCACACGACCCGCTGGAGCTGGCCCTTGCGGAACCGGTCGCCAATCCGTTCGACGGCCGGCGTGGACGCCACGTTCAGATCCAGCGGCATCGCGATCAGCGGCAGCCACTCGGAGAGCGCCGGCGCCGATTGCGCGACGCGGTCGGCAAGCATCTGCGCGGCGGATCCCGGCTCGGCGTTTTGCTCGATACGCAGGACGGCGCGCAGCAATCGCCGCATCGGGAAGTACGGGGTCGACGATTCGTACTGCTCGCAGGCGGTCTCGAACGCTGTGCAGTCCTGCGCGCGCGCCTTCAGCTCTTCCACGATCCGTGACTTTCCCATCCCCGGTTCACCGACGAGGTTCACGATCGCCCGGCGGCCCGTGCGCACGGCATCGAGCGTGGCGTCCAACAGCCGCATCTCCTGGTCGCGGCCGACGAGCGGCACGACGCGCCCGGTCCGTTGCTGGTCGCGCGTCCCGGCCGCCGGGCCGACGGCGACCGCCGTCACCGGCTTCGCCTTGCCCTTCACGTGGAACGGCTCAATCGACGTCAGCTCGAAGCGGGTACGGGCGCGCTCGACGATCGAAGGCACGGCGAGCGCCTGCCCGGGCGTGGCCTTCGCCATCAGCCGCGCCGCGAGATTGACGGCGTCTCCCATCACGGTGTACGTGCGGCGGTACGCGGGCCCGACGTCGCCGGCGAAGACGGGGCCCGCATTCACGCCGATTCTCAGCGGCAACGGCGGGTTCGACTCCAGGATTTGCCGCACGGCGCGCAGCATCCCCTCGTCGTCGTTGCCGCTGCTGCGGGGCACGCCTGCGGTCAGGATGATCTTCCCGCCGTCGCGGTCGACGTCGCTCGCGAGGAAGCAGATATTGAAGTCGGCCGCCGCCCGCTGGACGGTGCGCACCAGCTGGTCGAGGGCGCTCTGCGTCGCGTCGGGTCCCGCGGACGCCATCAGGTGATCGACGTCATCGAAGTGGATGAAACAGACGAGCGCGTGGCGGTGTTCGCTCTCGACGCTCTCCGTGCCGAGCAGGTGGTCACGAATGGCCGTGGAGATGAACATCTCGGGCCGGTCGGAGTCCATGGCGGGGGGTGCGCGGAAGGAGCCGGCACCGGCGCTCGGAGCACGCTCCACCAGGAGGCCGGGGCCCAGCGGATCGCCAGCGCACGACGCGGGGATCGCGGCGGCCGTCGCGTCGCTCATGAGTATCTGGCCGGCCGAGGCGGCACCCTCCATCTCCACGACGCGCGTGACGGCCGGGCCCGTGACCATCAGTTCGCGGTGAGACTCGCCGGCGAGAAAAAAGTGGACGACGCCGCTGTGCACGCCGACGGACATCCGCAAGCGGACGAGCCCGGCCGTGGTGCGAATCCGGCCGACCTCGCGAAGCGTACGGCGCAGGCGGACGGCGCAGCGGCAGCCGCGAGCGGCGTGCCACGGCCCCGAGAAGAACAGCAGCATGGCGTCGCCGCCGAACTTGAGCAGGTACCCGCCTTCGTCGTAGGCAGCGGCGAGAAGCTTCGTGAAGCTGTCGTTAAGAATTTCCGTGACTTCTTCGGCGCCGACCTTGCCGTGGCGGGCGAGACGCTCCGACATCGCCGTAAAGCCGGAGATGTCCATGAAGACGAGCGTGCCCTCGATGGCGCGCCAGTCGGCGTCCGGCGCCTCCTGCTGCCACTCCACCAGGAGGCGTGGGAAATAGGACGAGAGGGTGCTGCTCATATTCAGATTGGCGTATTCAAACAGTCGCCGGCCGAGTGCGTGTCCGGCCGCCGGACCCTGAAATCATACGATAGGCGCGTGCGGACGGCGGCCTTCGGGAGGAGCAGGAAGGCGAGTCCGGCCGTCAGCGCGATGTCCATCAGGAAGATGAGCAGGAACTCGACCCAGGTGCCGTCGCGCGGCGTTGACGCCCGGTCGGTCCGCATCAGGTGGTAGATGATCCACGGCTGGCGGCCGAACTCGGTCACGAACCCCACCTCGATCGCTACGAAACCGAGTGGCGTCATGCAGGCGATGGCCGCTGCCCGTGCGATAATCTCAACGGTCGGCGACGCGCGCAACGTGGGAGCACTCTTGTTCAGAGCCGTATGGGGCGCGGTGGGTGTGGCGGCCTGTCTGTGTCTTCTCGTCGGACTTGTCTCGGGCGCGAGTAGCAGCGCGCAAACGTTGCCGGCGGGCTACGACCACTTCACGAGCGCTGTCACTGTGTATGCCGACGGCAGTAACGTCGTGGTCCAGGCGAACGCGATTCCGGACCACGGCAGCCCGTACTTTCCGATCAACGATCCGCGCTACGAGGCCGACGGCGACCCCAGCTTCATGCAGAACCCGAACCAGATCGCGCAGCAGACGATCGAGTTCCGCATCCCGGCCAGCCCGCAGGAGGCGACGACGCACGTGGAGACGCCGCTCGGCCCCATCGGTGTGGCCGTCAACGGCGTGCCGCTCTTCAACCAGTACGCCGGACCGAACCACCAGCCGCTCACCGTGGAGATCAGCAGCTTCGACCAGTACGACGGGCACCCGCAGCAGACGGACATCTATCACTATCACCGCGAGCCGTACGCGCTGACGGCCGTCAACGGCAAGGACTCGCTGATCGGCTACCTGCTCGACGGCTTTCCGGTGTACGGCCCGGTCGAAAACGGCGTGACGCTCACGAGCGCGGACCTCGACCAGTACCACGGCCACTTCGGTCCGACGCCGGACTACCCGCAGGGCATCTACCACTACAACATCACGGCGGACGCGCCGTACATCGCCGGCGCCGGTTTCTATGGCACGCCCGGGACGGTGTCGTACAGCTTCAGCTCGACGCCCACACCGGAGGCCACCGACACGGCGATCGCCACCGCCGCGCCCACGGCAACGTCGGGAGTGCCTTCGGTCGGTGGCTTCGCCACGCTGCCCGACCTGCCGCCGCGCGCGCCGTCAGGGGCAACGACGACGTCCCGCAGTCACACCATGCAGGGTGCCGGCGTCATCCTTGCGGCGTTGACGGTCCTGCTGGCGGTGGGGCGCTACATGCATCGTCTGGCGGCGGGTCGCGGAGGACACGAAGAGCGATGACCGCGAGCCACGACGATTTGCAACGCTGGATCGACGCCGGCCTCATCGATCGCGCCACCGCCGATCGCATCCTCGTCTTCGAGGCGGAGCGATCGCGCGAGCGCCGCGCTGACCTGGGCCGCCCCGGCGTTCAGGAACTCCTCATCTACCTGGCCGCGGCGATCACAGGTGCGGGTTTCACGGTGCTCGCCGCCACGAATTGGGAGCACCTGTCCAGCCCCGCACGGGTGGCCATTCCCGGACTCTCCGCTGGGGCCGTCCTTGCGTCGGGCTACTGGCTGGCGCGAATCCGTAACGACGCACTGGCTCGCGGGGCCAGCCTGTTGTGGCTCGTCGGGGGCGCCCTCGTCGTCGGGACGGTGGCAATTGCCGCCCGCGAAGGAGGCCTTTCAGAGAACGACACCGCACTCGCCGCCGGAGTCACGGCGATGATCGTCAGCGTCGCGCTCTGGATCCCCTCACGCACGCATCCGCAGCTCGCAGGCATCGGTGCCGCCGAATTGCTCTTCTCGACCGCCGTGAGCGCGCGGGCGGCGGAAGACTGGAACATCGCCGTGCTTGGCGCGTTGCTGGCGGCCCTCGGCGTGGTGATGCTGATCGCATCGGAGCGCAACGTCCTGGTGCCCCGCTCGTCGGCGCGTCTACTCGCCGCGGTCGCGCTCACTGTGGGTGCATTCTGGTCCGGCCTGCCGCCGAGCCCCGCGTTCCTCGAGTTGCTCGCACTGGTCGTCGTGGCCGCGCTGGTGACCGCAGGCATGCGCTTTCAGTCGCTGGTCTACGTCGCGTTTGGTGTGCTGACGGCGTTCGCGGCCATGCTGACACTGATCCTTCGGCACGTCGAGAGTCAGACGCTAGCCGGTCTGGCGCTGATCGCGATCGGTCTCATCCTCTTGCTGGCGATCACTGGTCTCTACAGGACGCAACCGTGGTCGCGGTGGGGCGGTCCGCCGCGTGGTGCGGCGCCTGACGGTCGGTGACCATGATGGTCCCGCTTGGCGCGTCGCCGGCGCACCTCACTGGCCGACGATCACGGTCACCGTCCCGCTGCAGCTCTCGTCGTCGGCGGTCGCGCGTACGGTGACCGAGCCGGCCGTGCTGCCCACATGAGAGCCGCCCGCACGCCCGCCGGCGTCGGGGAGAGTTGGCAGGACGTTCGTCGGGATCCCCGTCACTCGCCGGAGAACCGGGGCCGGCGCTTCTCCAGGAAGGCGCTCATCCCCTCCCGCTGGTCCGCCGTCCCCATCGTGCGCAGCACGGCGCGGCGCTCCTCGGCGATCGCCTCATCGAGCGACTTCTCGCCGGCGCCCACTACGCACCGCAGCACGCCCGCCACGGCGATGGGCGGCATGGCCGCGAGTTCGTGCGCGAGCTCCTGCGCACGGCGCTGCAGCTCGTCGTTCGGCCAGACCTCGTGGACGAGCCCGATGCGAAGGGCTTCCGGCCCGGAGATCTTCTTTGCGCGCAGGATCATGTCGAGCGCGTTCGCGCGTCCGATGCAGCGCGTGAGGCGCGCCGTGCCTCCCCAGGCCGGCACCGTGCCCAGGTCCAGCTCCGGAAGTCCGATCTTCGCTCCCTCGGCCGCGGCGAGGCGGAAGTGGCAGGCCAGCGGCAGCTCGAGACCGCCGCCCAGGCAGTAGCCGAACATGACGGCGATGACGGGCTTCTCCATGCTCTCGATCGCCGCCAGGACGCGGAGCCGCTGATCGAAGACGGCCTCGATGCTCCCCTTTGCGCGGACGCCTGCGGGAAGCTGCTTGAGGTCCATGCCGACGGAGAAGTTCTCGTCACCGGCCGCCGTGATCACGATCGCGCGCACCGACTTGTCGACGGAGAGCTCGTCGACGACGCGCTCGAGTTCGTCCATGAACTCCAGCGTCATGCGGTTGCGCGGCGGGTCGTTGATGATCACCGTCGCCACGTGGCCGTCGCGCTCGAGGATCAGAGGCGGAGTTGCGCTCGTCATGTCAGTCGTGCTCCCCATAATCGCGGACGAGTCCAGGTACTGTAGGCTACCCGGCACAACCGGTTTGCGCAGCGCGGCCGAACGCGCGCTTCCACGACCACCGAGACTTCGCTGCGACGCGGCTCATGGCGGACGGATGTGGGGTGATTGTGTGGTGGAGACGGGGGAGAATTGAACTACTCCCGAAGAGTCGATGGGGGTCGTTGCCGGTCGCTCTCAGATTCGGTATGGCGCTCCTTCATCGCTCCGCGTCGTTGTCCGTCGCCCGGCGTAACTGTCAGCCGCGCCACCACGCTTCGTGGAAGCGTAGCTCAGGTGTGTCTAGCGCGGCGAACTAGACGTTGATCTTACGCCGCCGCCTGCGCCAACCCACAGCACCTCCCGCAGCCACGATGATTGCGACGGCAGCGCCGAATATGTACCCCGTGTAGTCGCGGCCTGATGCCGCAGCCCAGGGCAGCACGCTCGCGTCGGGTTGTTCAGCGATGCCGCCGACGCTGGGCGACGACGGAACATTCGTAGAAACGAGTTCAGCCGCCTGATCCGCGTCTCCGAACTCAGGCGCGCGTGGTGGACCACCGCTAACGCCGCCCGCTCCTAAGGTTCCGCCCAGGGTGGTGGCGAACTGGGTGTCACTAGGAGATGCGGCGTTAACCTCGCACGAATTCGCAGTCGCGTAATCGCATTGAAAGCCGAAGCCGACTCTTACCACGGCGGCCGGATGCCGGGTGCCGTTGTCGATGTACGGGAAGTTCGGTACGACCGTTACGGCTCCCTTCGTCGCTGATCCGTCATAATTGTACGAGGTCAGGCCTTGGCCATCCGTGAAATACTCATGTATCTGCCAGCCGTCGATTACGATGCCATGCCAGTCGAGCGGATCACCGAACCAGCAGTTGGCCGTCGACGCACACGTAGAATCAGTGTTCCCTTCGCGAAGCTCCAGATGCAAGTGAATCAGCGGCTGATTCCCCGACTGTCCTGCGTACGCCAGAATCTGACCTCTCAAGACCGGATCGCCGTCGTTCCAAGGAACGGACCCCGGCTCCAGATGGGCGTAGATCGAAACGGGGCCGCCCATGCCGTGTCGGACGGCCACCCAGCACCCGTACCCAAGTGGGCCGTTCTGCACGTAGGGGCAGACCGTGTTAGTGGCTTCCACAGTTCCGTCCGCAATCGCCCGCACCGGGAAGCTAACGTTCCCATCACGGGCGAAGTCGAGCCCCGATCCCTGCCCGAAGGGGAACGTGCCGGAAAAGTCGGTGTTCCCGTATTGGTGCGGGCCGCCCGACCATTTCACGTGATCATATGGTCCGTACGGGAGCTTCCACGGCTGAGGTGCGGCCAGGTAACTCACGCGAACGGCATCCAGTGTGAACGTTGTCCACGGGCCGTCGGACCACCACCTATCCAGCACTTTGCCTGTCGCCGGATCTATTTGTGGAATCATGCCGGGGTACGTTCCGTCGAGCTCGTCAATGGTCGGGTGCCCAATCCACATCTTCGTTGGTCTTGGGATCGGAGGACCCGTCAATTGCAGCGTGCCGTCCACCGAAAACGAAGCGCCGCTCGCGCGAACATCTAAAGCATATGTGTGCGCTCCCGGACTTATATAGGCGAGTCCGCTGCCTAGAAGATATGCCTGGGTGTTTCCGAGGCTGTTGTCATCCCAAATCTGGAGCACGACCTCATTATTCGGCCCTAACACGTCGACTCCGTCACCCTTGCCCGTCGCACTCGTGTACTGACCCGTCAGTTCAATACGAAAGTCTCCGGTCGAGGGGAAGGGCTGGCCTACACTTGCGACGTACGGGAAGTCTAGAGACGCCGCGCCAACGCGTCCCATTTGGAGCAAGCCACCCCCGACGGACACAGCCGGGTCCGGGTAGCCGTTCGTGGCGATCGCCCACCTAGCAGGGCTGAGTGCGGTGCCGTCAAAGTTCTCCTCGTAGTAGTAGGTCGGATCAGCTGAAGCTCGCCGCGGCGGTGGCCGCAAGACCGTGGCGGCCGCCAGCAACACGATCATGAACGCAAGTAAGATCTGGACTCGCACAACCTCTGCCCCGCCTCTGTGCCCGCGGCTCGCGTGCCAAGTTCGATACTACTCCTCCGCGCCATAGCCGTATACTGGCCGTTCGCGCACCCTTCATCCTCGGGCCGGGTGGCTGTCAGCGTGGCTGTCAACCGACCGGGAAACGCACCGATTCGAACTCTCCGCAGATTC
>CAWJLO010000007.1:0-139005 GCA_963843685.1 uncultured Chloroflexia bacterium | reverse complement strand
ATTGAGACGCGCGCCCGATTGCGGTGTGATCTGCTCGTGATGAAAGGGAAAGCCCGCCACCACCTGACCGCCGCAGCGCTCGTGCGCGTCGCCATCGTGTTCGCCTTCATCGCCGGCGTCTTCGTTCTGCACGCGGGGACGGCGCTCGCCCATCACGACCAGATGAATGAGAGCGCGAACTGCGACGGCTGGCACAGCGAGGCCGACTACGTCGGCGGCGGCGAGGACCGCGAGGTCGTCGTCGACGTCACCGTTGCCGGTGAGCACATCGCCGGCACCTTCTACTTCGACGCGGCGCATCTCGGGCACCAGGCCTCCTACGTGTTGTACACCCGCAGCGGCAACGGCAGCGTCGATACTTCAGGGTCGATCTCGATGTACAGCCGCGGTTCGAACGGCCACTACAACCTGCTCGACGGTGTCGTGCACCCGAACCTGCACTTCGACGCGGCGAAGTGCTCGACGCCGACCAACACCGCTACGGCGACGCCCGTCCCGACGCACACGCCACAGCCCACAAGCACGACGCAGCCGACCCGCACGGCGACGAGCACGAGCACGCCGAAGCCGACGAGGACGGCGACGGGCACGGCTGTCGCGACGAACACGGCCATCCCCGCGCCGACGGACACACCACGTCCCGCCGACACGCCGGTGCCGTCCGCGACGCCGTCTCAGCCGGCGGCAACACTCACCGCCACTGCGCCCGCGGGTGGCTCGGGCCCGACCGCCTCGGCCACGCCTCCGCCGCCGACGTCGTCTCCTGTCCCCACGGCCACCAACACCGAGGTCAGCATCGTCCTCGAGTCCGTCCGTCCGCCCACGTCGGGCGGCGCCAGCCCTTCCGGCCCGGGCGCAAGCTTCCTGCCGGACACCGGCCTCGGCCCCGTAGGCGACGGGATCGCCGCCGCGCTCATCGCGTTGGCCGTCCTTGCGGCGGGAGCGATCGGCCTCATGTCGCTCGGTCTCCGGCTCCGGCGCCGGGCCTCGTAGACGCCTCCCGTCTCCCAACGATCCTCGTCGCCCGCATTGCCAGCCCGCCTCTGCAGCCCTTGCGGCTGCGCGATTGAAGCTGTAGCATCCCCCTGCTAGCACTCTCCACATGCGAGTGCTAACATGATTCCAGCCCTCGCCGGGCCCCCTCGGACAAGGCAAATTCAGACAATTTCGATCGGCATACAGACCACACAGGAGGTAGCAACGTGGCCAAAGCTGCAGTCGCGTCCAAGCCCAAGCCGGCAGCGAAAGTGAAGTCCATCGGCGCAAAGTCGTCAGCGAGCAAGCTCGTCCCGCTGCACGACCGCATCGTCATCCGCCCGGTGGTCCAGGAGGAGACGCTCGCCAGCGGCATCGTCATCCCGGACACCGCGAAGGAGAAGCCGCAGCAGGGCGTCGTCATCGCCGCCGGCCCCGGCCGCCTGGACGATGACGGGAAGCGCATCGCCATGGACGTCCGCGTCGGCGACCGCGTCCTCTACGCCAAGTACACCGGCCAGGAAGTGAAGATCGACCGCGAGGAGTTGATCGTCATCTCCGAGAAGGACGTCCTCGCCAAGGTCGAGTAGCCTCGCGGATCCACCGACCGCCGACACGAGGGTCCGACGGCCGCGCGCGAAGCGCTGCCTCGCCCGGAAGAACCGCTGCGCGCGACCAGCGACCAGCGACCAGCGACCAGGAGACCACACATGGCAAAACAACTGGTATTCGATGAGGAGGCGCGTCGTTCGCTCAAGGCCGGCGTCGACGCGCTCGCCGACGCCCTCAAGGTGACGCTCGGTCCGCGCGGCCGCAACGTCGTCCTCGACAAGAAGTTCGGCCCCCCCGCCGTCGTCAACGACGGCGTGTCGATCGCCAAGGAGATCGAGCTGAAGGACCCCTTCGAGAACATGGGCGCCCAGCTCGCCAAGGAGATCGCGACCAAGACCAACGACGTCGCCGGCGACGGCACGACGACCGCCACGGTGCTCGGCCAGGCGATGGTCCGCGAAGGGATGAAGAACGTCGCCGCCGGCGCCAACCCGATGGCGCTCAAGCGCGGCCTCGAGCTGGCCGTCCAGGAGGTGCTCAAGTCCCTGCGCGAGCTCGCCTCGCCGGTCTCCGGGCGCAACCAGATCGCCCAGGTCGCGACGATCTCCGCTGGCGACGAGGAGGTCGGCGCGATGATCGCCGACGTCATGGAGAAGGTCGGCAAGGACGGCGTCATCACCGTCGAGGAGTCCAAGGGGCTGAAGTTCGAGCAGGAGTTCGTCGAGGGCATGGCCATCGACCGCGGCTACGTCTCGCCGTACTTCGTGACCAACCCAGAGCGCATGGAAGCGTCGCTCGACGAGCCGTACATCCTGATCACCGACAAGAAGATCTCCGCCGTCGCCGACATCCTCCCCGTGCTGGAGAAGGTGCTGCAGGTGACGAAGAACTTCGTCATCATCTGTGACGACGCCGACGGCGAGGCGCTGGCCACACTCGTCGTGAACAAGCTGCGCGGCACGATCAACGCGCTCGTCGTGAAGGCGCCCGGCTTCGGCGACCGCCGTAAGGCCATGCTCGAGGACATCGCGATCCTCACCGGCGGCACCTTCATCACGGAGGACATGGGGATCAAGGTCGAGAACGCGCAGGTCAGCGACCTCGGCCGCGCCCGCCGCGTCACCTCTACGAAGGACGAGACGACCATCATCGAGGGTTACGGCACCGACAAGGCGATCCAGGATCGCATCAGGCAGATCAAGGCTCAGATCGACGAGGCCACGTCGGAGTTCGACCGCGAGAAGCTGCAGGAGCGGCTCGCGAAGCTCGCCGGCGGCGTCGCCGTGATCAAAGTCGGCGCCGCCACGGAGGTGGAGCTGAAGGAGAAGAAGCTCCGTGTCGAGGACGCGCTTTCCGCGACGCGCGCCGCCGTCGAAGAGGGTATCGTGCCCGGCGGCGGGGTCGCGCTGCTGCGCGCCGTCCCGGCGATCGTCGCCCTCAAGGAGAAGCTCTCCGGAGACGAGCGCACCGGCGCCTCGATCCTGGAGCGCGCCCTCGAGGAGCCGACGCGCATCATCGCCGAGAACGCCGGCCAGGAAGGGTCGGTCGTCATCGAGAACATCCACAACGGCAAGGGCAAGTCCTACGGCTATGACGCCCGCAACGACGTCTACACCGACCTGCTCAAGGCCGGCATCATCGACCCGGCGAAGGTCACCCGCTCCGCGATCGAGAACGCCGCCAGCATCGCCGCCATGGTGCTCACCACGGAGACGCTGGTGACCGAGATCCCGGAGCCGCCGTCCGCCGCCCCGGCCCCGCCGCCGATGGACTACTAGGGAGTCCAAGTACCGCAGTTCGTAGTTCACGTGACAGACGCCCGGCGCGCCCGCCGGGCGTCTCTGTTTACTTCACACGAACCCTGAGCTGGCGGCTATTGACTACCAACCGCCGCTGCTACCCTGCATGCAATGAAGTCCGTCGACCTCGTCATCCCCTGCTACAACGAGGAGCGCGTCCTCGCCGAAAGCGTCGAAAAGCTCAAGGCGTGGTGCGCCGGGCACCTCCCGTACAGGTGGCGCGTGGTCGTCGCGGACAACGCCTCGACCGACGCCACGCTCGCCGTCGCCCGGCGCCTCGCCGACGAGGATCCGGACGCGGTCGGCGTCGTCCACCTCGACCGCAAGGGCCGGGGTCGCGCGCTCAAGCGCGCGTGGCTGGAGAGCAACGCCGACGCCATGTGCTACATGGACGTCGACCTCTCGACGGACCTCGAGATGATTACGCCGCTGCTCGCGGGCGTTCTGGAAGAGGGTCGCGACGTCGCCTACGGGTCGCGGGTCTCGCGCGGCTCCGACGTCGAGCGCTCGCTTAAGCGCGAGGTCAATTCGCGCGGCTACATCGCCTTCATCAAGCTGCTCTTCTGGACGAAGTTCGCCGACGCCCAGTGCGGCTTCAAGGCGATCACACGCGACGCGGCGCAGCAGCTTCTGCCGCACGTCCAGGACGGCGAGTGGTTCTTCGACACGGAGCTGCTGATCCTCGCGGAGAAGGGCGGCTACCGGCTGAAGGAAGTGCCGGTGAAGTGGGTGGAAGATCCCGACTCGCGGGTCAAGTTCCCCCAGGACATCATCAAGATGTCGACGCAGCTCATCAAGCTCCGCCTCCGCCGGGACATGCCGAAGAAGGCGCCATCCGCAACATCAGGTTGAGGTGCGAGCGCTGTTATCCTGAGCGCTGCGAAGGATCTCGTGCGGGGTGACAGCTGACGGCCGGTGCGAGGCGCGGTTCTACACCTCGACGTACACGTCGTCGCCCTCGACGCGTGTCGCATAGCTCGCCACACCCAGCTTCAGGAAGCCCGGGAAGGTCCCGTCCATCAGCAGCTTGTACCACATCGGGTGCGTCACCCAGTTGCAGAGGCCGCCGTCCGTCACGTCGAAGCGCGAGCCGTGGCCGCAGCATTCAACGATCGTGCCGTCCAGCTTGCCCTTGTGCAGCCGGTACCGCAGGTGCGTGCAGCGGTCCGCGATTGCGTACGCCTCGCCGTCGACGTTGGCGACGAGGATCTCCTTCCCCTTCGCCTTCACGCCCGTCATCGTCCCGGGCGGGATGTCTGAAAGACGGGCGACGCGCACGAACTCGCACTGAAGCTGCTCCTCTCGGCTGACCCGGGCGCGATTGTACCGAAGGCCAAACCATGACGCTACCGGCGCGCTCCCTGCACTGCGGAATCTACAACGGCAGGACACTGGCCGCTCTCCGGCCCCCGCGCGTTATGCTCTCACCAATCATTGGAAGGAGCGGGCCATGAGCGAGGAACAGGACGACTTCGACGGCATCGACATCGGCGGCTCGTGGGGCGGCGTCCGCATCGGCCGGGGCTGGTCGGCCGGCGGCTCCGGCAACAGCGATCCCGAATACCGGAGCATCCGGCGCCGCGTCCATCGCCGTCTCGAGTTCTACCGCCACCTGGCCTTCTTCGTCTTCGTGACCGGTGGCCTCACCCTCTTGGACTGGGCCACCGGCGGCGGCTGGTGGGCGCCGTGGCTCGCCGCGGTCTGGGGCGCCTTCCTTGCCTTGCAGTTCTTCACCACCTTCATCTCCCCCAACCTCTGGGGCCGCGACGTCGAGGAGCGCATGGTGCGCCGCGAGATCGAACGACGCCGCGGCCGCGTCCACGTCTCCAACCCTGACGACGGCCCGCCACCGCCGGAATAGCAGCGCGCAGCAGGAGACTGCCCATGAACTACGAGATCAAGTACAGCCCTTCGTACGCGCTCGGCATCATCACGCTCGCTCCAGGCGACAAGGTCCAGGCGGAGGCGGGCGCGATGGTCAGCATGTCCGACACGGTTTCCATGGAGACCGGCGTTCGCGGCGGCATCATGTCCGGGCTGAAGCGCTCCGTCCTCGGCGGCGAGAGCTTCTTCATCAACACCTTCTCGGCCGATCAGGGCGGGGAGCTGACGATCGCGCCGGCGCTGCCCGGCGACATCGTCGCGCTGGAGCTGACGGGTGGCACGCTGCTCCTGCAGTCCGGCTCTTTCCTCGCCGCGACGCCGGACGTCAACGTCGACACGAAATGGGGTGGCGGCAAGACCTTCTTCTCTCGCGAGGGCCTCTTCCTCCTCAAGTGCACGGGCGCCGGTACGATCTTCGTTTCCAGCTACGGCGCGATCCACCTCGTGGAGCTCACCGACGGGCAGCGCTACACCGTTGACACCGGCCACATGGTCGCGTTCGATGAGAGCGTGAAGTACGAGGTCGGTCGCGCCGCGGGATGGAAAACCACGATCTTCGGCGGTGAGGGCCTCGTCTGCAAGCTCACCGGGCCAGGGCGCTTCTACCTCCAGACCCGCAGCCCGGACAGCTTCCTCGCCTGGCTCGTCCCCAAGCTGCCCGGCAAGCGGGAATGACCCGCGAGTCACGCGTTACCTTTGACGCCGCTGGCGCGACCGGCGAGAGGTGGCCATGAGGCTGCTCATGATCACGGCCCTCGACGTCTGGTCGCTCGACCAGGGCAAGGGCGCGCCCACGCTCGAGCGCACGCTGCGCGCGTACGGTGAGGCGGGTCACGAGGTTGACCTGGTTCTGCCAGATGTCGGCGCCAACCACTTCTATCGCCGCGACGAGGCGAAACGCGCCAGGCCGGAGTCGCGCCCTGAGATCGCCAATGTCCGATTCCACACGTTCCACATGCCCAGCCTCCGTGACCTGCCGCTCCCGTCGCTGCCCGCGCCCGCCGTTGCCGTCGACCAGAAACTGCGCTTCGCCGCCGCCTTTCCGTGGCTCGCCGCCAAACACGCGGAGCGGCTGCTCCACGCGTTCGGTACGCCGTTCGAAATCGTCTATGCATACGAAGTGCACGGAGTGCTCGCAGCCCGGCTCCTCCGGCGTCGCGGGCTGCGGCTCCCGCTCGTCGCCCGGTTCCAGGGCACCGTGATGTACCCCGCGCTCAAGGACACGCTGCTCTACTACCGTCGCTACGAGGAGGCGCTTGCGCTCAAGGCCAGCGCCGACCTCTACGTCATGACGGACGACGGGACGCAGGGCGATGAAGTGCTCGCCCGCCTCAACCCGGCGTCGAAGGGCCGCGTGAAGTTCTGGCGGAACGGTCTCGACCTCGACCGCCTCCGCCCGGCGTCAGACGCTGATCGTGCCGCCGCCCGCGCCGCATTCTCGCTCCCGGACGACGCGTTCGTCATGATCACCGCGTCCCGCCTTGCCGGCTGGAAGCGCGTCGACCGCGCCGTCCGCGCCATGAAGAAGGTAGTCGCGTGGTCGCCGCACGCGCTCCTGCTGATCGTCGGCGATGGGGAGGAGCGCGCCCGGCTCGAAGCCCTGGGGCGCGATCTCGGGGTCGCCGAACATATCCGCTTCGTGGGTGCCGTGCCGCAGCAAGACGTGCTCCGCTACATGCACGCCGCCGACGTCTTCCTGGCCGTTGCCGATCTATCGAATGTTGGTAACCCGCTGCTCGAGGCGATGGCCTGCGGCATGTGCGTCGTCGCCGTCGACGCCGGCGACACCCGCGACCTGATCGCCGACGCCCGCACCGGCCGCCTCGTCGACAACTCGCAGCGGTCGGGCTTCGTCAAACCGCTCGAGGAGCGCCTCGCCGACCTTCTCGTCACGCTGGCCGCCGATCCCGATCAGCGCCGGCGCCTCGGCGCGAGCGCCGCCGCCTACGCCTCCGAGCACTTCTGGACCTGGGACCAGCGGATGGCCGCCGAGCTCGAGGCCGTCGGTGGGCTCCTTCGGCCCTCTTGACCCTTTGGCTCGCGCCGACCTACGATCGGCATCGCGCAAAGGAGCGGAGATCATGAGTGACGCGCCCGTTGTCGAAACGACGGCAGGGAAGGTTCGCGGCCAGACGCAGCATGGCGTCGACGCCTTCAAAGGGATCCCGTACGCCGCGCCTCCGATCGGCGAGTTGCGATTCCGCTCGCCCGCGGCGGTCGCGCCCTGGCCGGCCGTGCGCGATGCGCTCGATTACGGCCCGTCCTGTCCGCAGCCGTCGTCGCGGCCGGAAGGCTGGTCGCAGGAGCCGTCGCTCTCCGAAGACTGCCTCTACCTCAACGTCTGGGCCCCCTCCGGCGACCGCTCCGCGCGGCGGCCTGTCCTCGTCTGGTTTCACGGTGGCGGATTCAGCATCGGCTCCGGCTCCTGGCCCGTCTACGACGGCGCGGCGCTTGCCCGTCGCGGCGACGCTGTCGTCGTCACCGTCAACCACCGCCTCGGCATCCTGGGCTACCTCCATCTTGCGGAGATCGGAGCCGCCGATTTCGCGGGGTCCGGCAACGCCGGCATGCTCGACCTCGTCGCCGCGCTCGAATGGGTGCGCGACAACATCGCTTCCTTCGGCGGCGATCCGGCGTGCGTCACGATCTTCGGCGAGTCCGGCGGCGGCGCCAAGGTCTCGACGCTGCTCGCCATGCCCGCCGCCCGCGGCCTCTTCCATCGCGCCGCCATCCAGAGCGGCCCGGGCCTGCGCGCCAAGCTGCCGGAGCAAGCCGCGGAGACGGCGACCAGGATCGTCGCCGATCTTGGCACCGGGGATGACGTGCGTGCCCTGCAGTCACTCTCCGTGGAGCGCCTCCGCGAGGCGCAGGACAAGCTTGGCCGCAACGGCGCGTTCGCCTTCAGCCCCGTACTTGACCCTGTCGTGCTGCCGTCCCATCCCGGCCACGCTCTGAAGCACGGCACGGCGGCCGACGTTCCCGTCATCGTCGGCACGAACCGTGATGAGGCGTCGCTCTTCCTCGCTATGAACTCCGCGACGCAGAACGGCGCTGATCTCGACGACGCCGGCCTCCTGAAGCGGCTGTCGCTGCTTGGCGGCGCAGCGCAGCCCGTCATCGATGCCTACCGCCGCACGCGGCCCGCTGCATCGAACCGCGATCTGCTCGTCGCCATCGAGAGCGACCGCATGATGCGCATCCCGTCCATCGAGCTCGCCGAGCGAAAGATCGCCGGCACCACGACGCGCGTCTACATGTATCTCTTCCGCTGGGCCTCCGGCCCGCTCGGCTCAGCCCACGGATTCGAGATCGCCTTCGTCTTCGACAACGTCCGTCCGCCTGTCATGAAGTCATCTCCGGGACGCGATTCTCTCGGCGCACAGATGAGCGAAGCGTGGCTCGCCTTCGCCCGCACCGGGGACCCGTCCCACACCGGCATTCAGCCGTGGCCCGCCTATACGACCGACCGCCGCGCGACGATGATCTTCGACCGCGGAGCGTCGGTGGTCGAGGACGACCCCGGCGCCTCCGATCGCCTGGCCTGGGAGGAAGTGCACGTCCCTACCGGCGTGCCGTCCTGACAGGCTCCGGTGACCCGCGATGCCGATTGACGGCTCGACTGCATACTTGGGCCGTGTCGGCATAGCAAGGAGGACTGGCCCATGGCCGTGACGACCATCGCTCACAAGCCCGATCTCACCAGCGAGCAGGTGCGCGAGATCTTCCGCGCCCACTTCGAACCGAAATACAAGATCGAGGACTGGAAGAATCCCATCGTCTCGCGCGACTTCGTGGTCGTGAAGAACCCGCTCGTCGGCGTCGCCGTCAAGCTCGAGCAGGGTCCGGCCGAGACGAAGTTCGTCTACGCCGGCGTGGCGCCCCGCATCTGGGCGCGGCTGCTCTTCTCCGGTTTGCTGAGCCTGTTCCTCTGGAATGGCCCCACTGGTGAGGTCCGCCGGTTCATCGAGGCGGCGCCGGAGTTCAAGTAGCCTCCACAGGCGCGGATATCGTTTCCGCGGCCGCGCGGACTGGCTTGCCTGCCCCCTGATCGCGTGAGACACTTCGACCGCCAACCACCGCCGACCAGTGCCCGCGCGGACGGAAATGCCTGCATTCCTCCTCCACGGCGTCCCCGACACTGCCCATCTCTGGGACGGTGTCCGCGCGCACCTCAAACGCACCGACGTCATCGCCCCGTCGATGCCGGGCTTTGCCACGCCGCTGCCCGACGGCTTCGACTGCACGAAAGACGCCTACGCCGCCTGGCTCATCGCTGAAGTGGAGAAGGTCGGCCAGCCGGTCGATGTCGTCGGCCACGACTGGGGTGCTCTGCTTGTCCAGCGCCTCGTGTCGCTCCGTCCCGACCTCATTCGCACATGGGCGGTCGGAAGCGGTCCGCTCGACACCGAATACGTCTGGCACGACACCGCGAAGACATGGCAGACGCCGGGCGCTGGCGAGCAGCTGATGGCCGCCTTCACACCGGACGTCATCGTCCCCGTCTTCGCGGCGCAGGGCATCGATGAGGAAACCGCGCGCGGCGTCGCTTCACGCATCGACGACCGTATGAAATCGTCGGTATTGTCGCTCTACCGCTCGGCGGTCGAAGTCTCGCGGGACTGGACACCGCTGGTCGCGCCCGTGCCGCCCGGACTGGTCTTCTGGGGCGCCGACGATCCATACGCCCCACCGCAGTTCGCGAAGAATCTCGCTCAGCGCACGGACGCAAAGCTCCACATCTTCGAGAACTGTGGCCACTGGTGGCCGTCTCAACGGCCGGAGGAAGCCGCCGCCCTCCTTGAAGAGCACTGGCGATCCGCCGGCTGAGCGGCGAAGTTACAGCTGGCCGAGCATCTTCACCGCCTGCGCCGGTGCGTCGTCGCCCTGGTACACGCCGACGATCCCGCCCCGCGCATCGAGCACCACGACCGCGATCGTCTTCGACACATCGTCGATCCCGAGCGGTGCCAGCAGCTCGCCGTCCCAATCCGGGACGATGAGCACGTAGTCTTCTGGCTTGCGGCCGGCTTCCAGATTCTTCACGGCGTCGTTGTACGCCGACTTCATGATCTGCTCCGCCACCTTGCGGATCAGACGGGGGAACGGGCGCGTATCCGCCACGTTCACGATCAGCACTTCGTCAGCCGTCGCGTACTTCTCGCGCACCGCGTTCACCACCGGTGACGCCAGGTTCGACGTCTCGCGCGCCACGCACACCAGCACCGCCGGCACGCCCAGCTCGTTGAACGTCAGCATCCGCCCGTGCCCGTTCGCCTTCAGCGTCACCGCCGGCGCTTGCGTCAGCGCCTGCTCGTCCGTTGTCATGGTCTCCATCCTTCCCGATACCCGTACCCGGCCGGCGCCGGTGCCCACCATCATCTCCCGTCGCTCGCGAAACCGCCACCGTCTGCCGATTACAGCTTTCGCATCGCGCTTTCAACGTTGTTGTTGGGTGCTAGTTCGAGCTGCTCACGCTTGAATCGGAAGTTGACGGCGTACACGGAACCGTGTAGCGTGGGCACATGGCGAAGCCGAGGCGAGCCGCCTGGGACGCCGGGTCCGTTCGGGGGCTGCGAAGGCACCTGGCGCTGACGCAGGAGGAACTGGCCGAAGAGCTCGGCGTACGGCAGCAGACGGTCAGCGAGTGGGAGACGGGCGTCTACCGCCCGCGAGGAGCCAGCGCGCGGCTGCTGACGCTGGTCGCGGAGCAGGCCGAGTTCGACTACGACACGGGCGATCCGCGGTGAGCAACGCTCGCGTCGGGGAAGCGGGGCCAGCCGGGGCGGAGGACTCCGCGAGCGTGGCGGCGGATGCCATTGGCGAGGAGATTCGGGCTCCCGGCAGGCGCACGGAAGCGCGCGCTGCCCCGCACGCGGCCACCGCCGCCCCGGCCCTGGTGCGGGCTGCCCCTCGCGAGATTGCCCGCGCCGGCGAGGCGCCGGTGATGAGGGAAGAGCAGCTGACGCGGCTCTGGCACGGGCAGCGCTTCCCGGCCGGAGCGCTGGTCACGCGGCACGGCGTTCCCGTCACCGTGATCTTCCAGGGGCGGGCCGGGCGCGGGCCGGGGCCGGACTTCCGCGGCGCCGTCATCGCCGGGCCGTCCGGCGTGCCGCTGCGTGGCGACGTGGAGCTGCACGTACGATTGTCGTCGTTCCGAGCGCACGGCCACGAGCGCGACCCGGCGTACGCGCGCGTCATCCTGCACGTCGTCTTCGAGGACGACACCGGCGAGGACACGTCGCTCCCTGGCGGCGGGACGGCGCCCGTCGTCGCGCTGGCGCCATGGGTGGCACGACGGGCGCGGGAGCTGGAGAGCTGGCTGGAGCGGCCCCTCCTCTGGCGCGAGCCGTGCCACGACGCCGTGATGCGGATGGGCATCGAGGGCGCCGGCGCCGCCCTCGACGCGGAGGGCGACCGTCGTTTCGACACGAAGGTGGCACGGGCGCGCGAGTCGGTGCGCGCGGCGGGTGTCGACGGCGCCGTGTACGAAGGGCTGCTCGAAGCGCTCGGCTACGGCGGCAACGGGCCGCCCATGCTGGCGCTGGCGCGGCTGCTGCCATGGCCGAGGCTGCGCGAGAGCTCCGGCGGCGACCGCGTCGCGATCGAAGCGCTGCTGCTGGGGAGCGCGGGGCTGCTGCCGTCGCAACGGGGGCATCAGGGACCGCTGGAGGCGCGACGTCGACGAGCTGGAGCGGCGGTTCGCGGCGGCGCGGCTGCCGTCGCTGGCGCCGGGGATCTGGAAGACGTGGGGCGTGCGGCCGGAAAACGCGCCGGCTCGGCGCATCGCGGCGGCAGCCGCGCTGATCGCGCGCACAGGCGAGCCGTCGGCTCTGCTCGGCATCGCCGGCGCGCGGACAGTGAACGAGGCGATCGCGCCGTTGTGCATCGGAGCGGAGGGATTCTGGCTGCGCCACCACGACGTCTGCGCCGGGCCGTGCCGGCTGCCGCCCGGTTTCGTCGGGCGGTCGCGGGCGCTGGAGATCGCCATCAACGTCGTGCTGCCGGCCGCGTGCGCCGCGGGCGGCGAGACGCTCGCGGCGAAGGCGCGGGCGCTGTTCGGACAACTGCCGCGGCCGGCGGTGTACGGTGCGACGCGCTTCATCGAGGAGGCGCTCGCGTCGGAAGGGATCAGGGTGCCAGTCAACGCGAAACGCGCGCAGGGGCTGCTGTCGCTGCAGCGGGACTGGTGCACGCAGGGTGGCTGCGGGAGGTGTTCGCTCTCGGGGCGGGAGAGCGCGGAGCCCGCGCAGTCTCGAGATCAAGCTGGAGGCGGGATGCTGGAGGCTGGATTCAACCCATCCAGCATCTAGGCTTCCCGGGTCGAGCTTCGCACGATGATCAGCTGGCCGTTGCGAACCGCATCGCGGGCTGGGCGTCGAGATCGAGGCCCGCGAGCAGCGCGTCGAAGCGGTAGTGGGCGCAGGCGGCGATCATGGCGCCGTTATCGGTGCAGAGCACGGGCGGCGGCGCGAAGACGGGCAGCGGCGACCGCTCGATGAGCGTCTCGCGCAGGGGAGTGTTGGCAGCGACACCCCCGGACAGCAGGATGCTGCGCGCGCCCTCGCGCAACGCGGCGGCCACCGCCTTTTTCGTCAGGACGTCGACGACAGAGGACTGGAACGCGGCCGCGATCTCGGGCGGGGGCGGCGGCGCGCCCGCCTCGCCGCGGACGACGTGGAGCACGGCGGTCTTCAGCCCGCTGAAACTGAAGTCGTCGCTGCCCTTGAGCCAGGCTCGGGGCAGCCGCAGCGCGGGCCGCGGAGATGCCTCGCGCGCGGTGCGCTCGATGGCGGGGCCGCCGGGGAAGCCGAGGCCCAGGAGGCGGCCGACCTTGTCGAAGGCTTCGCCGGCGGCGTCGTCGCGCGTGCGGCCGAGACGGCCGTAGTCGCCATGGCCGCGCATCAGCACAAGGTCCGTGTGACCGCCGGAGACGATCAGCCCGAGCGCGGGCAGCTCGGGCACGCGGTAGTCGCGGCCTGGCACCTCCAGCCAGTTGGCGTAGAGGTGCGCCTCGAGGTGATTCACCGCGAGCAGCGGCAGGCCGTGCGCGTAGGCCAGCGTCTTCGCCGTGTTGACGCCGACGAGCAACGCGCCGGAGAGGCCGGGCCCGGCGGTGACGGCGACGCCGGCAAGGTCGCGCCACGTAACGCCCGCCTCGGCGAGCGCCGCGTCGATCACCTGCAGGATGACCTCCAGGTGATGGCGCGAGGCGACCTCCGGCACGACGCCGCCATACTGCGCGTGCAGGTGGAACTGCGAGGCGATGACGTTGGAGCGGAGATAGCGGCCATCTTCGACGACGGCGGCCGCGGTCTCGTCGCACGATGTCTCGACGCCGAGAATCAGTCGCCGGTCGCTGGCCGCTGGTCGCTGGTCGTCAGTCGCCGCCATCCGGCTCAGGCGTGCGCCTCGACCGGCAGGTCGATCTGGTGCTTCGCCAGCTCCGCCATGATGCGCGACGCGGACGCTTCGTCGGGGTCGCACATGGGGAGGCGGAAGGGGCCGGCGGGGAAGCCGACGCGATTCAACGCGTACTTGACGGGAATGGGGTTGGTGACGCAGAAGAGCGCGTCGATGAGCGGCAGCAGGCGGCGGTGGATCGACGCCGACTCGTCGAGCCGGCCATCGACGTGCGCGCGGATCATCGCCGCGACCTGGCGGCCGGCGAGGTGCGAGATGACGCTGATCACGCCGTAGCCGCCGAGCGACAGGATCGAAAACGTGTCCTCGTCGTTGCCGGACCAGACCAGGTAGTCCGGCGCCTCTTCGATCAGGCGAGCGATCTGGCGCATGTCGCCGCTGGACTCCTTGACGCCGGCCACGTTGCCGATGCGGGCGAGGCGGAGCTGCGTATCGGCGTTGACGTTGACGCCGGTGCGTGACGGGATGTTGTAGGGGATCACGGGCAGGCTCACGGCCTCGGCGATGGCGGCGAAGTGCCGGTAGAGCCCCTCCTGCGTGGGCTTGTTGTAGTACGGCGAGGTGAGGAGCAGCGCGTCGACGCCTGTACGCTCGGCCTCGCGGCTCAGCTCGACGCTGTCGGCGGTGCAGTTGTCGCCGGAGCCGGCGATGACGGCGGCGCGGCTGCCGACTTCGTCCTTGACCTCGGACCACAGCCGGATCTTCTCGGGGATCGTCAGCGTGGGCGCCTCACCGGTGGTACCGGTGACGACGAGACCCTCGCTGCCGGCGTCAACGAGCGCGGAGGCGAGGCGGCGTGTGTTGGCGTAGTCGACGGAGCCGTCGGCGGCGAACGGCGTGACCATGGCGGTGAGGAGACGGCCGAGCTGCATGATGGGTCCTCGATTCGCTGACGGGCCGGCGTGCGAAGAAGCGGCGGCGACGTGCGCCCCGGCGTGCGTCTGATGGGCTATTGTCGATCATCCGGCGGGCGGGACGCTAGACCAGCCCGCGCTTGACCATCTCCTCGGCGATCTGGATCGCGTTGAGTGCGGCGCCCTTGCGGATGTTGTCGCTGGAGATCCACATGGCGATGCCGTTCGGGTTCGACATGTCCTCGCGGATGCGGCCGACGTAGACGGGGTCCTTGCCGGCGGCGTCGCGCGGCGTGGGGTAGAGGTTCACGGACGGTTCGTCCTGGACGACGACGCCGGGGGCCTCGCGGAGGACGTCGCGGACGGCCTCCGCCGACATCGGCCGCTCGAACTCGGCGTGGACGGCGAGGCTGTGGCTGTAGAAGACGGGCACGCGCACGCAGGTGGCGGAGAGCGGAAGTTCCGGCTCGTGCATGATCTTCCGGGTCTCGGCCATCATCTTCCACTCCTCCTTCGTGTAGCCGCTGTCCATGAAGGAGTCGACGTGCGGCAGGACGTTGAAGGCGATCTGGTGCGGGTAGATGTGGGGGAGCGAGTCGGGCTTGCCGAGCGGCCCAGTTCTTCGTCTGCGTGTCCAGCTCGCCGACGGCGGAGGTGCCGGTACCGGACACGGACTGGTAGGTGTCGGTGATGACGCGCGTGACGCGGTTGCGCCGGTGCAGCGGCCAGAGGCACAGCACGAGCGGCGTCGTCGAGCAGTTGGGGATGGCGAGGATGCCCTTGTGGTGCATCACGTCGTCGGCGTTGACCTCCGGCGCAACGAGCGGCACGTCGGGGTCCTGGCGCCAGACGGAGGAGTCGTCGATGACGACGGCGCCGGCGTCGCGGGCGATCGGCGCGTACTCCTTCGAGGCGGCGCCGGAGGCGGAGATGAAGACGAAGTCGGCGCCCCTGAACGACTCGTGCGTCGTCGCCTCGACGGTGATCTGGCCCTCCCCGAAAGCGATGCGCTTGCCGGCGGAGCGCTCGGTCGCGAGGAGCTTGAGCCCCTTGATCGGGAAGCGGCGCTCGGCCGCGATCTTGAGGAACTCAAGGCCGACGACACCGGTGGCGCCGACGACGGCGACGTTGTACTGCTTGGCCGGCATGAGACGCGCGCACCTTTCGACGAGATTCGATTGAGTGGTGCAATTCTAGCAGACGGTCATCACCGCTCACTGATGGCTCACCATGCGTTGACGGGCGACCCTCGCTGACGGACAATCGGCCGATGGAAGGCGACCTGCTCGAGTATTACGCGACGCCCGGAACGTTCACGACGGTTGGGCCTTTCGCGGCAGAAGTGGACGCGCTCGCGGACGACGTCGGCGCACTCGCGCACGCGGTGCAGATGCTGCTCATCCACCGTTTCTGGGCGCAGCGGTACAACGTTGAAGTGCCGCCTGAGCGCGACAGGGAGCTGGGGCTGCACGGCGCCGAGGCCATGCTGGCACGGGCGAAGCGGCTGTCGCCCGCGGTGGTCGGCGTTGCGCGGCCGCCTGAAGAGCGCGTCATCGGGAACTGTCGCCACTTCTCGACCATGCTGTGCGCGTTCCTGCGACACAAGCGGCGTGCCCGCCCGCGCCCGCTGCGGCTTCTCGGCGTATTTCGATCCGGGGAAGTACGTCGACCATTGGGTATGCGAATACTGGAACGCGGGCGAATCGCGCTGGGTGCAGGTCGACGCGCAGCTGGACGCGTTCCAGCAGGCAGAGGTGAAGGCGGACTTCGACCCGCTGGACACGCCGCGCGACCGATTCCTGGTAGCCGGCGACGTGTGGTTGAAGATCCAGGGCGGCGGGATCGACCCGGCTCGCTGCGGCATCCTCGACATGTGGGGCGACTGGTACGTGCGTGGCAACCTGGCGCTCGACGTGGCCTCGCTGCAGAAGGTGGAGCTGCTGCCGTGGGAACCGTCCGGCATGCAGGGCATCGCGCCGCCAGGGCAGACGCCGGCGCCTGAGACGGACGAGCTGCGAGCGCTCGTCGACCGGGTGGCGGCGCTCACGGCGCGCGGCGATGACGCCTCGGTCCGCGAGCTGCTGGCCCTGGCCGAGCGGGACGAACGGCTGCGGCCCCCCGCGGCGACGATCGAAGCGGCATTGGCGGCTGACGCGACAGGACCGACCACGGGAACTGCGTTGTCCGTCTAGCGGCGGCCGGGCGCGTATCGTGCGCTACGAGGTGCTCACTCCGATGATTCGCCCGATGGTGTAGGTGATCGCGGCGGCGACGCCGCCGATGGCGAGTTGGCGCGCGCCGGCGAAGATGAAGTTGCGCCCCGTGAAGAGCGAGACGGCGGCGCCGACGGCGAACATCCCGAGACCGCCAAGCGCGATCGACGCGACGAAGGAGACGTTGCCGGAGCCGAAGAACCACGGCACGAGCGGGATCACGGCGCCGGCGGCGAACGACAGGAACGACGAGAAGGCGACGCCGTACGGCGAGCCGAGCCCTTCCGGGTTGAGGCCGAGCTCCTCCCGGGCAAGCGTTTCGAGCGCGACGCCGCGGTCGGCGATGATGCGCGCGGAGAGTGATTCCGCCTCGTCGACGGGCAGCCCCTTCGCACGGTAGATGAGCGCCAGCTCCTGGCGCTCCTGCTCCGGGTCGGTCTCCAGCTCCTCCTTCTCGAGCGCGATCTGGCGCTCGAACAGCTCGCGCTGCGACGTGACGGAGACGAACTCGCCGGCGCCCATCGAGAAGGCGCCAGCGAGAAGCCCTGCAACGCCCGCCAGGACGATGAAGCGGCCATCGGGGTTGGCTCCCGCGACACCGATCACGAGGCTGAGGTTGGAGAGCAGGCCGTCACTGATGCCGAAGATCGACGCGCGCAGCTGGCCGCCGGTGTCAACGCGGTGCCAGCGCTCGCCGCGGGCGATGCCGGCTACCGCCGCGGTGCCCGCAACGTCGGTACCGCCGCCGGGCGAGTAGAGCGTGGAGAGCGTGCGGGAGTGGGAGCGCTCGTCGCGCGCCATGTCGGGGCCGGCCTCCGGCTGCGCCATGTAGTTGTCGAAGCCCGTCGACTCCATCGCCGAGACCATCGGTAGCACTGCGCGGGGACCCAGACGGTCGGCGAGGAAGCAGAGGATGCGCACTCGCGGCGACGGGCGCGGGTCCGCGGGGAGCTCCACGCCGGCGGCGCGCAGGCGCTCGACCCAGTTCTGGAGGTGGCGCTTCTCGGTCTCGGCGAGGTCGAGAAAGATCTGCGCGCGCTCGGGGTCCTTCTCGGCGCGGGAGAGGCGCTGGTAGAGGTAGACGCCGTCGACTTCGCCCTGCCAGTTCTCGCGGTAGCGCTTGACGTCGGCAGGCGTGGGCGCAGGGGGGGCGGCGTCAGTGCGCGTGTCCATCGACGGTGAGGATATCAGGTGCGCGGGTCCGTGCCGCGGCACGATTCGTTAGCGGGCCGGGCGTGGCAAGTCCAGCTTCAGCAGTTGGTAGCGAAGGGCTGGCCGGGGGCCCACATGTTCCAGTGCGCGGTCTTCGCCCAGCTCTGCGACGATTGCGCCCAGTCGTGCAACAGGACGTTGTTTGCGCCAAGATCGGCCGCCTTCGCCAGACCGACGTAAACCATGACGATCGACAGGTTGTAGTCGTTGCCGTCGTTGCCGCGCCAGATGGGCGCCGCCAGGGTCTCGCCGTTGGCGCTGGAGTCGGTGCGGCTGACGTCGTAGCGGAGGTATACGATGCGGCCGGGCGTCAGGAAGATGTTCTGAAGCGCCGCCTGCGCCCAGTCGGCGCCGCACTGGCCGCCGCTCGGCGCCGTCATCCCCAGCATGCGTACGTGCCGGCCGCCCTGGCAGACGAAGCTGTCGCCGTCCGTGACGGACGCGATGGTGCAGGCCTCGCCAGGCGGGCGGTTGCCCTTCACCGCCTGCAGCGCCGAGAGCATGTTGATGCGGCCGGAGCCGGCCCAGTTCGGCGTGCTGCCGGGCACGAGCGCGGTAGCGCTCTCCTCGATGATGTTGGTGATCTGTGCAGGCGTGAGCGCCGGGTTCAGGGAGATCATCAGCGCGGCCAGCCCGGACACCTGCGGCGTGGAGAAGGACGTCCCGTCGCCCTTGGCGTATGGGCCCGCCGGCAAGCACTGAAGGAGGTAGCCGCAGCGGCTGGCGGGCAGGGTGCCGACGACGTCTTCGCCGACCGCGGCTACGTCAATTTCAGGGCCCCAGTTGGAGAACGGGGCCCGCTGGCCGGCGTTGGCGATGGACGATGCGGCGACAGCGAGCACGTTCGGCAACCGGGCGGGGAACGAGACGGTGCCCTTGCCGTCGTTGCCGGCCGCCGCAACGACGAGGACGCCGTCATTCGTGGCCTCATTGATCGCGTCCACGACGATCTGCGCATCCTGCACGCCACCGAGGCTCAGGTTGATGACACGAGCGCCGTTATGTGCGGCGTAGAGAATGCCGCGCGCGGTGGCGATGGAATCACCGGCGCCGTAGCAGTCCAGCACCTTGATCGGCATGATGCGCACGTTGCGGGCGACGCCGACGATGCCGATGTTGTTCGACGCGGCGGCGATCACACCGGACACGAAGGTGCCGTGGCCGATGTCGTCGTTTACGAAGCCATTGCTCACATTCTGACAGCCCGGCGAGCTGTCGCTGACGAACGAGCAGCCGTTGACGTCGTCAACGCAGCCGTTGTTGTCGTCGTCGATGCCGTTGTTGGGGATCTCGCGCGGGTTCACCCAGATGTTCTGCTTGAGGTCGGGGTGCTGGACGTCTACACCGGTGTCGACGACAGCGACGACGACGCTGGGGTCGCCCTTTTCGATGTCCCAGGCGGCGGCGGCGTTGATTGCGTTGAGGTACGGGTACTCGTTGCCGTAGAGGGGATCGCCAGGCGTGTCGGCCGCCGCGACTCGTGCGACCGGCTCCGCGTAGCGGACACCATCGATAGAGGCGAGCCGGGCGAGTGAGCCGGCCGGGCCGCTGACCTCGACCGCGTGCAGATCGTCGATCTGGCGCTCGACGGTGAACCCGAGCGTCTCCGCGCGCCGCGCAACCTGCGACAGCGACCCGGTGGGCTGGACGGAGATGACGAGCGTTGCGTCGTCTCGCGGCGGCGTTGCGCCCTTCGCCCAGATCCCCGCAACCACCACGCACAACAGAGCGAGAGCAACACGACGCCACATAAGAACCCTCAAATAGACTGGATTGCAAGCGTCACATGTCGCGCGTATGATAGCCGAACTTGACGGAGCGTGGTGGGAGGATCGATGAACAAGATCAAATCCGTAATCCGCCGATCCTTGTTAACACGCCCGCGTATCGCGCCGTTGCTGGTGATCGCGCTGGCGGTTTCCGCGCTCGGTGCGAAGTGTATCGACCGCACAAGCACCTACGTCGACTCTGACGGCTACACACACATTACGGGCGAGATGGTGAACGACACCAACATCCAGGGCACGAACATCATGCTCCAGGGCACGTTGCTGGACGACGCCGGAAACGTCGTGGCGACGAAGACGGCGCCGACGTGCCCGCCGGACACGCAGCCACACCAGCAGACAGCGTTCGATATCCGCTTCGACAACCCGAACGTGCCGCCGTGGACGCACTTTGAGGTGCGGCCGATCTCCGGGAAGGCGCTCGACGCCCCACTGCCGGACCCCAAGGTGGTGATGTTCTTCTCCGATGCCATCCGGTACACGGCCCCGTATGTGACGCCCGACATCACGATCACTCCCAATGACGTGTTCTTCGTGTTCAGGGTGAGGAATCAGTCGACGACGCGCTACCCGGCGGTGCAGGCGTGCGCGGCAGTATTCGACCAGGGCGGAAACATTGTCTTCGTGAATACCAGCGAGCTCGTCGCTATCGATAACGCCGGCCACATCCAGCCTGGCTCGCTCGATGCGAACGAACTCACCGACCTGTACTGGAACGCCCGGAACGTGCCGAAGGGGCCGGTGCAGGTAAAGGTCTGGCTGTGGTTCGGCGAGAAGGGCGCGCCGACGTCGGCGTACGAGTTCGTGACGACCGGGCTGATCTCAATCCGATCCGTCGCCCCGTAGCCTGCGCACCAGGCCGGAGCAGGCACAGGCAGCGCCGTGTCGGCGCCGCCTGTCCCTGCATTTCCCCGTCTCGGTCGAGGCCCAGCGCGAATTGACCCGCCCCCGGACGCCCACCTACACTCGGATCACACGCCATATGTTGCGCATCGACGGGCGGCCGCCCGGGGAGTTTCCGCATGCTCGAGGCGATTCTGAACATCAACCCTGAGCGGATGGCGGTCGTGGAGCTGTTCGGGACGATCGGGCAGCCGGGCAAGACCGTGGAGTTCGTGCGGATGCTGCGCGCGATCGAGGAGAACAAGCGGATTCGCGCGCTGGTGCTGGACGTGGACTCCCCGGGGGGCGGCGCGGCGGCATCGGAGCAGCTCTACCGGTCGATCGGCCGGGTGGCGAAGCAGAAGCCCGTGGTAGCGCTGATCAGCGGCATGGGGGCCTCGGGCGGATACATGGCTGCATGCGCGGCGACGAAGATCGTGGCCGCGCCGATGGCCGTCGTGGGCTCAATCGGCGTCATCTCCATGCGGCCGATGCTGTACGAGATGCTGGCGAAGATCGGCGTGCGGATGGAGGTGACGAAGGCGGGGCGGCTGAAGGACATGTTCAGCAACTTTCGGGAGCCGACGGAGGAAGAGCGCGGCAAGGAGCAGGCGCTGCTGAACGCGTTCTACGGCCGGTTCGTCGACCTGGTCTCGGAGGCGCGCGGGCTTGCACCCGAGCGGACGCGCGAGCTGGCCACGGGCGAGATCTTCACGGCCGGGCAGGCGAAGGACGCGGGGCTGATCGACGAGTTGGGCGACCTCGACACGGCGCTGGACCTGGCGCAGGGGCTGGCCGGCCTCTCGGAGCGCAAGCTGACCTACGTGCGGCCGCGCCGGAGCCTGCGGGAGCGGCTGCTGGCGAACACGGCGACGGGGCTCGTGGAGTCGGCGGCGTACGCCCTGGAGGGCAGGCTGCGTGGGGGGAGGGTCGAGTTCCGGGCCTGACCATCAGCGTTGTATGATTATGTCAAGTTTCGAAGCTAGGATGGCCCCTCTTTTCGTCGAATGTCGCGTAGGGGGTTGCATTTCGGGCGGCTGATTCGGTAGCATCCGCTGGTTGACACCCGAACGACCTATTTGTATACTCACCGAGGCTAGACAGAACCCCCTTGCCTTCGGATCCCCATTGTCCCTCCTCAGGGACTATTTCTGTCGTCAGGAGATCGCGGTTCGTAACGCAGTGCTAGGAGCGCGCCAAGCATGACTGTCTCTACAGACATGGTCAGCAGCCGATCATCGGTTCCGGCAAGCAAGAAGTCGTACGCCAAGATCGCGCACGTGCTGGACATCCCGCACCTGATCAGCATGCAGGTCTCGTCCTTCGAATGGTTCAAGAACGAGGGGCTGCGGGAGTTGCTGGACGAAATCTCGCCGATCGAGGACTTCACCGGCACACGGATGAAGCTGCGGTTCGGCGAATACAGCTTCGGCGAGCCGAAGTATCCCGAATGGGAGTGCCGCGAGCGCGACATGACGTTCTCGGCGCCGCTGCGCGTCAACGTACAGCTCGAGGTGAAGGAGACCGGGGAGGTCAAGGAGCAGGAGCTGTTCATGGGCGACTTCCCGCTCATGACGCCCAACGGCACATTCGTCATCAACGGCGCCGAGCGCGTGGTGGTGTCACAGCTGGTGCGATCGCCGGGGGTGTACTTCACACTGGAGATCGACCCCACGACCGGCCGCGAACTCTGCTTCGGGAAGCTGATCCCCAACCGCGGCGCCTGGCTGGAGTTCGAAACGTCGAACAAGAACGTGCTCTCCGTGAAGGTCGACCGCAAGCGGAAGATCCCCGTCACGACGCTGCTGCGGGCGATCGACGAGGAAGAGGGCGTGCCGGAGGCGCAGCTCGGCACGAACGAGCGCATCCTGGCGAAGTACGGCGACCTCGACACGAATCCGGAGCACCCGTACATCGCCACGACGCTCGACAAGGAGACCTCCACCAACAAGACGGAAGCGCTCCTGGACTTCTACCGCCGTCTGCGCCCGGGCGACCCGCCGACGCTGGAGAACGCGCGCGGGCTGCTGAACTCGCTGTTCTTCAACCCGCGCCGGTACGACCTGGGCCGCGTGGGGCGCTACAAGCTGAACCGGCGCCTGGAGCTCGACACCGAGCAGCGGACGCGCGTGCTGCAGCCGCGCGACCTCGAGACCATCGTCAAGACACAGATCACGCTGAACAACGGCGTCGGGCACCCGGACGACATCGACCACCTGGGCAACCGGCGCGTGCGGGCCGTGGGCGAACTGATCCAGAACCAGTTCCGCATCGGCCTGCTGCGCATGGAGCGCGTGGTGCGCGAGCGCATGACGATCATCGACCCGGACCAGGCGACGCCGAGCGCGCTGATCAACATCCGGCCGGTCGTCGCGTCGATGAAGGAGTTCTTCGGCGGGTCGCAGCTGTCCCAGTTCATGGACCAGACGAACCCGCTGGCGGAGCTGACGCACAAGCGGCGGCTTTCGGCGCTGGGCCCGGGCGGGCTTTCGCGCGACCGCGCCGGCTTCGACGTGCGCGACGTGCACCACAGCCACTACGGCCGCATCTGCCCGATCGAGACGCCGGAAGGGCCGAACATCGGCCTGATCGGCTCATTGGCGACATATGGAGTGATCAACAGCTACGGGTTTATCGAAACGCCATACCGCCGCGTGATCAAAGAGCTTGCGGCGGACTCCCCGGACTGGATCGGCCACTACCTGGCCGAGGACGTGGACGGCGTCGGCGACGAGGGGACGCAGATCACGGAGGCGGAGCAGAAGAAGCTCGCCCGCAAGGGCAGTCGCATGTTCAAGTGCCGGCCATTCGTCAGCACCCAGATCGAGTACCTGGCGGCGGACACGGAAGACAAATACGTGATCGCGCAGGCGAACGCGCTGCTGACGGCGGACAACCACTTCCTCGAGGAGCGGATCGAGGCACGTGCCGGCGAGCGGTTCATGATGGAGCCGCCGCACCTGGTGGACTGGATGGACGTGTCGCCGAAGCAGATCCTGAGCGTGGCCACGTCGTTGATCCCGTTCCTGGAGCACAACGACGCGCCGCGCGCCCTGATGGGCTCGAACATGCAGCGGCAAGCGGTGCCGCTGGTGCGGCCGGAGACGCCGATCGTGATGACGGGCGTCGAGGCGCAGGCGGCGCAGGACTCCGGCCAGGTGATCCTGGCGGAGGACGGCGGCGTGATCACGCAGGCCGATTCACGCTTCATCAAGGTGCGCTACGACAGTGGCGACGAGCGTGAGTACCCGCTGCTGAAGTTCGTGCGATCGAACCAGGGGACGTGCATCAACCAGCGGCCCACGGTGAAGACGGGCGACCGCGTGCGCAAGGGCGAGCCGCTGGCGGACAGCTCATCGACGAGCAAGGGCGAACTGGCGCTGGGCCAGAGCGTGCTCTGCGCGTTCATGAGCTGGCAGGGCTACAACTTCGAGGACGCCATCATCCTGTCGGAGGCGCTGGTGCGCGACGACAAGTTCACGTCGATCCACATCGAGAAGCACGAGGTGGAGTCGCGCGACACGAAGCTGGGCCCGGAGGAGATCACGCGCGACATCCCGAACGTGGGTGAGGAGTCGCTGCGGGATCTCGACGAGAACGGCATCATCCGCATCGGCGCGGAAGTCAACTCCGGCGACATCCTGGTCGGCAAGATCACGCCGAAGGGCGAGACAGAGCTGACGGCCGAGGAGAAGCTGCTACGGGCGATCTTCGGCGAGAAGGCGCGCGAGGTGAAGGACACGTCGCTCCGGGTGCCGCACGGCGAGCGCGGCAAGGTGATCGATGTGAAGGTGTTCCGCCGCGACACGCACGATGAGCTGCCGGCCGGCGTGAACGAGCTGGTGCGCGTGTCGATCGCGCAGCGGCGGAAGGTGTCCGAGGGCGACAAGATGGCCGGCCGCCACGGCAACAAGGGGGTCGTGGCGCGGATCCTGCCGGTTGAGGACATGCCCTACCTGGCCGACGGTACGCCTGTCGACATCATCCTGAACCCGATCGGCGTGCCGAGCCGCATGAACGTCGGCCAGGTGCTGGAGACGCACCTTGGCTGGGCGGCGAACGCGCTGGGGTTCCGCGCGGTGACGCCCGTATTCGACGGGGCGAGCGACAAGCTGATCGAGGACGAGCTGGGGCGTGCGTGGATGGCGCTCCAGGCGGACGCACTGCTCGCCCGCAGCAGCGCCGCGGCGAACGGCGACAACCCGACGCCGTACGAGCACCTCGACCTCCCGAAGCTGGAGGCCTGGCTGCACGCGCAAGGCTACGACGCGCGGGAGATCCTCGACGAGACGCGCGTCGGCTCCGCCAAGCGGGCCTGCGTGGAGTACTGGCTGGAGCACGTCGCCGGCATGAAGCGGGTCAAGGGCCTGCCGATGGAGAAGCTGGACGAGAAGGTGACGGAGGCGGCGCTGCAGGGCTTCGCCCCGCCGACCTATGGCAAGCAGAAGCTGTACGACGGCCGCACCGGGGACGCCTTCGACCAGCCGGTCACCGTCGGCAACATCTACATGCTGAAGCTGGTCCACCTGGTCGAGGACAAGATCCACGCTCGCAGCACGGGCCCGTACTCGCTGATCACGCAGCAGCCGCTCGGTGGCAAGGCGCAGTTCGGCGGTCAGCGCTTCGGCGAGATGGAGGTGTGGGCGCTGGAAGCGTACGGCGCCGCGCACATCCTGCAGGAGCTGCTGACGGTGAAGTCGGACGACATCGTCGGGCGCGTGAAGGCGTACGAGTCGATCGTCAAGGGCGAGGACGTGCTGGAGCCGGGCGTGCCGGAATCGTTCAAGGTGCTCGTGAAGGAGCTGCAGAGCCTCGGCCTGTCCGTGGAGGTGCTGAACGAGGACGAAGAGTCGGTGGAGTTCGTGGAGGAGGGAGAGGGCGTGCCCGAGCTGGGCATCAACCTCTCCGGGTTCGAGAGCGAGGATAAGCTGAGTGCTTGAGGTAAATGACTTCAACGCCGTCCGTATTTCACTGGCCTCACCGGAGCAGATCCGGTCGTGGTCGTACGGGGAGGTCACCAAGCCTGAGACGATCAACTACCGCACGTTGAAGCCGGAGAAGGACGGGCTCTTCTGCGAGAAGATCTTCGGCCCGACGAAGGACTTCGAGTGCTACTGCGGCAAGTACAAGCGCGTCCGTTACAAGGGCATCGTCTGCGACAAGTGCGGCGTAGAGGTGGCGCGCTCCAAGGTGCGCCGCGAGCGCATGGGGCACATTGAGCTTGCCTCACCCGTCAGCCACATCTGGTTCGTCAAGGGGACGCCGAGCCGGCTTGGCCTCCTCCTGGACATTTCACCGCGCTCGCTCGAGCGCGTGCTCTACTTCGCGCAGTTCATCGTCACGTCGGTCGACGAGCACGCGAAGAAGCGCGCGCAGGAGCACCTTCAGGAGGAGATGGAGCGCGAGGCGGGCCGGCGAGAGAAGCAGTACGCCGACCGCGTGGCGGAACTCCAGGAGCAGCTCGCCGCGGCGGAGAAGGAGATCGAGGCTGACCGCAAGCGCAAGCTCGAGCAGCTCGAGGAGACGCGCGAAGAGCAGACCGACGCGATCATGCAGCAGGCGGTCGAGTACCAGGAGGAGCTGAGCGAGCTCGTGGGCAAGTCCGCCCGCAAGGGCTACCGGCTGGGCGACGCGCTGATCGTCGAGCGCGGCACCGTGATCGAGCAGAGCGTCGTCAAGGGGCTCAAGAAGGTGGCGCAGGAGCGCGTCGGCGTGCTGGAGGCGGAGTTCAAGAAGAAGCGCGAGGACATCGCGTTGATGTCGGACGCCGCCCTGGAGCAGAAGCGCAACGCGATCGTCGAAGAGCTGAAGCCGCTCCAGGACCGCGCAGGCGGCGAGCGCGAGGCCGTATACGCGGAGTACCAGGACCGCATCCAGGAGCTGGAGGAGCTGGTCGACCCGGCGGAGAACGACCGGATGACCCTGCTGACCGAGCAGCGCTTCAAGGAGCTGCAGGAGCGGTACGGCAACGTCTTCGAGGCGGGGATGGGCGCCGAAGCGGTGCTCAAGATCCTCGAGCGGGTGAACGTCGACGCGCTGCGCGAGAAGATGCAGGTGGAGATCCACTCCACGTCCGGTCAGCGGCGCAAGAAGGCGACGAAGCGGCTGAAGGTCGTCGAGTCGCTTCGTAAGTCGGGTAACCACCCGTCGTGGATGGTGTTTACGGTGCTGCCGGTGATGCCGCCTGAGCTGCGGCCGATGGTGCAGCTGGACGGCGGCCGGTTCGCCACGAGCGACCTGAACGACCTCTACCGGCGCGTGATCAACCGCAACAATCGCCTGAAGAGGCTGCTTGAGCTGGGCGCCCCGGAGATCATCATCCGGAACGAGAAGCGGATGCTGCAGGAGGCCGTCGACTCGCTGATCGACAACGGCCGCCGCGGTCGCGCCGTCGCCGGTTCCGGCAACCACAAGCTGAAGAGCCTGAGCGACATGCTCAAGGGCAAGCAGGGACGGTTCCGCCAGAACCTGCTCGGCAAGCGCGTTGACTACTCGGGCCGATCCGTGATCGTGGTCGGGCCGGAGTTGAAGCTGCACCAGTGCGGGCTGCCCAAGCGCATGGCGCTGGAGCTGTTCAAGCCGTTCGTGATGAATGCGCTCGTCTCGCGCGGACTGGCGCACAACATCAAGAGCGCGAAGCGCATCGTCGAGCGCGCGCGGCCTGAGGTGTGGGACGTGCTGGACGACGTCATCGGCACGCGGCCGGTGCTGCTGAACCGCGCGCCGACGCTGCACCGATTGGGCATCCAGGCGTTCGAGCCGGTGCTCATCGAGGGCAGCGCGATCCAGATCCACCCGCTGGTCTGCACGGCGTTCAACGCGGACTTCGACGGCGACCAGATGGCGGTGCACGTGCCGCTGTCACGCGAGGCGGTCGCGGAGGCGCGGCAGATCATGCTGTCGACGCACAACCTGCTCAACCCGGGATCGGGCGAGCCGATCATCGCGCCGACGCTGGACATGGTGCTGGGGTGCTACTACCTGACGTTGGACAAACCGCACGGCCGCGGGGCGTACCGCGCCGGGAAGGACGGCCACCAGGCCGAAGGCATCTACGGCAGCCCTGCGGAGGCGCGCTTCGCGTACGACCTCGGCATCATCGAATTGCAGGCGAAGATCAAGGTGCGCGTGCCATATGAGAAGCCGCGGCTCCCGGTCAAGGCCGAGACCGTGCCCGTGCTGCCAGAAGGCGGCGTGGACGGCGCGACCGTCGAGGATACGTTCAGCATGACGGCGACCCCTGTCGCGGCGACGGCAGTCGCCGTCGCGGAGGAAGGAGTCGCGCCAACGGGCCGCGGACACACGGAGATTGTGGACACGACGGTCGGGCGACTGATCTTTAACGAAATCCTGCCCGGGGGCGTCGCGTCGGCGATCACCGGCGACATCGATTACCTGGACGAGCGGATGGACCGCAAGATGCTGAAGACGGTCGTCGCCCGGTGCTATGAAGTGCTGGGGAACGAGGCGACCGCCGAGGTCGTGGACAACATCAAGCGCATCGGCTTCGAGTACGCGACCCAGTCCGGCATCACGATCGCCGTCAACGACCTGCGGGTACCGGCCGAGAAGGCGGGGCTCATCAAGCAGGCCGAAGATCACATCAAGGAGATCGACTCCGAGTACGAGACCGGACTGATCACGGAGCAGGAGCGCTACGACGCGACCGTCGAGGTCTGGAGCCGCACGACAGAAGAGGTCAAGCGGACGATCCAGGACCAGCTCGACCGGTACGGCTCCGTGTACACGATGGCGACGTCAGGGGCGAAGGGTAACATCAGCCAGATCACCCAGATGGCGGGCATGCGCGGACTGATGACCGATCCCTCGGGACGCATCATCGACCTGCCGATTCGTTCCAGCTTCCGCGAAGGGCTGACCGTGCTCGAGTACTTCATCTCGACGCACGGCGCGCGAAAGGGCCTCGCCGACACCGCGCTCCGCACCGCGGACTCCGGCTACCTGACGCGGCGGCTCATCGACGTGTCGCAGGACGTGATCATCCTGGAGGAGGACTGCGGCACGCGCATGGGCGTGTGGCTGGACCAGCCGGAGGCGGGCGTGCTGGAGGCCTTCCGCGAGCGGATCGCCGGACGGTACTCGGCGATGGACCTCGAGGATCCGGAGACCGGCGGCATGCTGGTCGCCTTCAACGAGGAGATCGACGACGTGAAGGCCGCGCGCATCGAGGCGCTGGGGCTGGAGCGCGCGTACGTGCGGTCACCGCTCACCTGCCAGGCGAAGCGCGGCCTGTGCCGGTACTGCTACGGTCGCAGTCCGGCGAGCGGCAAGCTCGTCGCCCAGGGTCAGGCGGTCGGCATCATCGCGGCGCAGTCGATCGGCGAGCCGGGGACGCAGCTGACGATGCGCACGTTCCACACGGGCGGTGTCGCCAGCGGCGTCGACATCACGAGCGGCCTTCCCCGCGTCGAGGAGCTGTTCGAGGCGCGAGTGCCTAAGGGGCAGGCGCTGATTTCGGAGATCGACGGCGTAGCCGAGATCGTCCGGGACGGCGACGCCCGGCGCATCCGCGTGAAGAACATGGACCTCTACAGCGACGAGTACGAGGTGCCGAAGGGCGCCAAGCTGCTGGTGAAGAAGGACGACGTGGTCGAGCAAGGCGCGATCCTCGCGCGGCTGCCGGAGCTGGCCTCTGGCAAGGGCGCAGCAGCCGAGGAGCCGGCGCCCGCGAAGAAGACGAAGTCGCGTTCCAAGAAGAAGGTCGCGGAGGAGCTGCCCGAGGTCCGGGAGGGCGACGTCGTCGCGCGCATCGGCGGACGCATCGTCGTGAACGGCAAGGACAGCGTCTCCATCGTCTACGAGGAGAAAGAGGAGCGGGAGTACCCCGTGCCAGCAGCGGCGAGACTGCGGATTGAGAACAGTGACCCGGTGCACGCCGGTCAGCAGTTAACTGAAGGCTCGCTGAACCCGCAAGACATCCTGCGGATCATGGGGCCGGAGTCCGTGCAGCTGTACCTGGTCGAAGAGGTGCAGAAGGTCTACCGGTCACAGGGTGTGACGATCAACGACAAGCACATCGAGGTCATCGTCAGGCAGATGCTCCGCAAGGTGCGCGTGGACGTGCCGGGCGACACACCGCTGTTGCCGAACGACATCGTGGACCGGTTCGAGTACGAGGAGATCAACGCGCGCGTGCTGGCGGAGGGCGGCGAGCCGGCGACGGCCGTGCCGGTGCTGCTGGGCGTGACGAAGGCGTCGCTGAGCACCAGCAGCTTCCTGGCGGCGGCGTCGTTCCAGGAGACGACGCGCGTGCTCACGGAGGCGGCCATCAGCGGCCAGACGGACCACCTGATGGGGCTGAAGGAGAACGTGATCATCGGCAAGCTGATCCCGGCGCGGGCGACCATCGACCTGCCGCCGCCGCCGGTGAAGGAGATCCCACTTCCCGAGGCGCTGGAGTTGCAGGAAGGCGACGAACTGTTCGACGACGACGACGAGATCGCCGGACTGCTGGGCTCCCTCACGCTGGAAGAGCCCGAAGCCGAGGGCGAACCGCCCGACGACGAGGAGGACCTGGTCGACGAGCCGGATGAGCCATCGCCCGAGGACCTGCTGGTGGAGGACGATGACGACCTGCTGGAGGTCGATGCCGAGCCAGCGCCACCGGCGCCGGAGATGGCCAAGGGGTTCGTCGCGGAGCCGGACGAAGATTAGCCACTGACGCCGAGCCGTAGTTGCAAGAGGGAGCCTGTACAGGCTCCCTCTTCATCTTGTCGTTCTTTCGATTTCGGTTCGGCGGCCACGACTCAGCTGGCCGGGCGGGCGCATACGCCCCTTCAAGAGGCGAGGCGCTCGACGGCCGTTCCGGCGAGTCGTTCGACGAGGTCTTCAGCCGTGTCGGCGCTCTCAGGGAAGGCCACGGCGTTGACGGACATTTCGGGCGCAGGCGACTCCGGGAAGCGCTGCACCACCATCGCGACCACGGCGTCGCGCAGGCGTTCGGCCGAGAGGAGCGTCCCCTCCAATGGCGTCTCGCAGTGGATCACGGCGTAGGCGCCGCCCAGCGCACCCAGGACGTCAGAGTCTCGCACGCTGGCGACGAGCTGGCTGCCGATGCGCCGAAGGAGATGGTCGGTGAAGAACGAGCCGAAGCGCCCGCGGATCTCCTCCTCGTTCTCGAGGCGGAGGAGCGCCAGTCCGACGTCCCGTTTGTAGCGCCTGGCGCGGTTCACCTCGCGCCGCAGTTGCGCAAGCAGGAACTGCTCATCCGGCACCCACAGCCTCGCGTCAACGGAGTGCAGCCGGCGCGCGTCCTCTCGCTCCCGCAGCTGGTACGCGGCCACCGCGCCGTGCGTCGCCAGCACGCCGGCGATTGCTTCTGTGAGCGGGTCCGGGTCGACCACGAAGAGGCCTATCCCGAGAAGCTCGCGGTTGAAGAGCAGCGGCGCCAGCACGGCTCGATCGGCCGTCGGCGGCTGCTCGGCTGACGGAAAGAGGTCGTGAACCGACACGGTGGCCGGGCGCCCGTGGCGCTCCGCACGGGCGAATGCTTCCGCAGCCTCGGCGTTCGTGGCGAGCGACTCGATGTGGAGGGCCTCCCAGACGTCGCGCGCGACCGCGGTCCGCGGCGCGGAGCTGCGGACGGCTCGAAAGACTCCCCGCTCGTCCGGCATCGCCAACGCGGTCAGCGTTGCCCCGACCGCCTTTTCGCCGAGGAACTCGAATCGACCCGTCAGCCAGGGCAGATCGGCGGCGGCGTGCAACTCCGCCAGGTGCTCCGCGAGGTACAGGAGCCGGCCCTCGGCGCTCGCTTCCAATGGTACTGGCAAGTGCTCCAATGCCATCCTCCGTTGAAGTATCGGCATCGGAGTGGCCGGCGGTGAGCGGTGAGCGATCCGGACGGAGGGGCGACGAATGGGTTATGCAGGCGATCTGCCCGGCGCGGCAGACTCGTATCCGGCGGGGCGGCGTGGCGAACCGAATCTGTCTGTTATGTACTGGTCGGCGCGGATGACGGCCGTCACCCCGTCACCGGCCGCGGTCACCAGCTGCCTGGCGGAGTTGGCGCGGATATCGCCGGCGGCGAATAGCCCCGGAATGGGGGTCTCCATCCACTCGTTGACCCGGACGTGGCCGCCACCGTCCAGCGGCAGCTTCCCGCGGAGATAGTCCGTATTCGGGGTCATGCCGATGAAGACGAAGACCGCGGCGACGTTGAGGGTCGATTCCGCACCCGTGACGACGTTGCGGAGGCGGATGCCGGTGACGTCCGTTTCGCCCAGGATCTCCTCGACGACGGAGTTCCAGGTGAATTGCAGCTTTGGTTCGGCGAACGCGCGCTCCTGCATTATGGCACCTGCACGGAGCGTGTCGCGGCGGTGGATGACGTGGACCGTCGCAGCGAAGCGGGCGACGAAGAGGCCCTCGTCCATCGCGGCGTCGCCGCCGCCGACGACGGCGACCGTCTGACCCTTGAAGAAGGCGGCATCGCAGGTCGCGCAGTAGGAGACGCCGTGGCCGGTGAGGCGCTCCTCCCCGGGTACGCCCAGGCGGTTGTAGTCGGCGCCGCCCGCGAGGATCACTGCCCTGGCCGAGACGTCGCCGCCGGTAGTGCGTACGACGTGTGTACCCTCCAGCTGGTCGATGGCCGTGACATCGGCGTACGTCGTCTCGAGTCCGTACTTCGACGCCTGGTCGTGCATGCGCTGCGCGAGCTCGATGCCGCTGATGTGGTCGATGCCGGGGTAGTTCTCCACGTCACCGGTCAGCGAAATCTGGCCGCCCGTCACCTTCCGCTCGATGAGCAGCGTGCGACGCCGGGCGCGTCCGGCGTAGAGGGCGGCGGCGAGACCTGCGGGGCCCGCGCCGACGATGACGATGTCGTATTCGGGAATGTTTCCTGGGGCTGACACAGGGGCCTCCTGACCGCACCGCCCGCCGCGGGAGGCGGGCGGCGGGTCGGGAATCGAATCGCGTTAGAGCGCGGCGTCGAGGCGCTTCTTGAGGTCGCTCTTCGGCCGGAAACCGATGATCTGGCCGACCGGCTCGCCGCCCTTGAAGACCAGCAGCGTAGGGATGCTGCGGATGCCGTACTGCGATGCGGTCCGGACGTTGTCGTCGGTGTTGAGCTTCACGAACTTGACCTTGCCCGCGTACTCCTCCGAGAGCTCATCGACGACCGGGGCGACCATGCGGCAGGGACCGCACCATGGCGCCCAGAAGTCGACCAGCACAGGCTTGTCGGCCTTCAGCACCTCGGCATCGAAGTTCGCGTCCGTGACCTCGTAGGGCTTTACCACTTCCATTGCGTTCCGGATCTCCTTCGCTCGTCCCCGGGCATCGAACTCCGGGGCCATTGACAACCTTCCGACGTCAGGATAGTATACCCCCAAGGGGTATGTCAAGACCACAGCACAAGATTTTTTCCAGTGCGCGGTCGCAAGGGAGGGCCAGCATGGTCACCAGGACGCTCGGAGAGGACATCGCAACCCGGCTGAGGCGGATCGAGGGCCAGGTGCGCGGCATTCAGAAGATGCTGGAAGAGGGCCGCGACTGTGAGGACATGCTGACGCAGACCATGGCAACGCGGAGCGCGTTGGACCAGGTCGGCGCCCGAATCATGGAGTACCACCTCGACCGGTGCCTGTTGGAAGGGTTCGAGTGTGAGCCTGAGCGGATGGACAGCCTCCGCAACGCGCTCAAGCTCTGGACGCGGTTCGGGCAGCCTGCACCGGCGATGGCCGTCCCCTACGACGGGTAGCAAGCCGCCGCCGATTCACGCTCAATCGCGGAGAGCGAACGCTCTCGCCGCACCAGAACCAGGACCTCCGTCCGACGATCTCCCTGGGGAACACAGGGGGTTCACTGTCCATGCAATCGTACACACGTGAGGCGCGTCCGCCGGGCGCGTTACAGCGCGTCTTGCAGAGCGCGCTCTCGATGCTCGTCCAGGACGCTTCCGAGTACGGGTTCGTCGGCTTCATCGGCGCGGCCGTCGCCGCGTTCGCCGTCGTTGTGCTCCGAATGATGCACAACGCCGTGGGCGACGCGCTGGTCGCCCCGATAGTGCTGCTGCTCGCGGCGCTGACGCTCTCCACGGCCACGATGGCGTTCTGCCGGGCGACCGAGAACCTGCAGCCCGACGCCAGCGAGGCCATGCAGCGCTTGGTCTCCCGCCCGATGGCGTTCGCGCGCGCGTGGCTGCCCATGGTGGTGGCGCTGTTCATCGCCGGGCTGGCGCTGCAGATCGCGGGCGACCGGCTGGCGGCGTGGCGATTCGCCCTCGTGATGGCGCTGATCGTGCTGGGAGCGCTGTACGTCTTCTCGCACAGCTACTACGCCGTGTCGCTCGTGACGCAGCGAGCGACCGTGCACGAGGCGGAGATGGTGGCGACCGTGCTGCTGGGGCGCACGGCGACGCTGGCCGCGGCCGCGTGGCTGCCCGTGCTGGCTCCGACGCTGATCGTCGCGCTCATCGCACAGATCGCGGGATTCGGCGTGGTTTCGACCGCGATCGTCGCGTTCGTCGCGGTCATGTCGATGCCGGCAGCGGCGGCTGTTATGTCGCTGCTCTTCTTCGATGCCGTAAAGGACGCAATGACATCGGTGCCGGGGCAAGCGAGTCGCTGAACGCACGGAGCTTCGACCAGAACGAACGAGCGAGTGTGTTCAGCCCTGGCGGATGCGCACCGATTCTTGAGGTATCGGAGGCGTAGGGCGGGGACATTGGGGTATCCGCATGCCTAGTGCACGGTTGATGCGCGCCCTATGCGGCGCAGGGCTCGTCTTGCTCATCGTCTTCGCGGCCGGCGCCGCCGCGTTGCGGCAGAGCATAGGGCCGGCGGCCGCAGCGGGCGATTGCACCACCGACCCGACGCTCGACTCCGAGGAGCAACTATTCCTCCAGCTCATCAACAACTACCGAGCGCAGAACGGGCTACAGCCCCTGGCGATCTCATACACGTTGACGAAGGCCTCCCAGTGGAAATCCGACGACCTCGCGGCGAACAACTACTTCGCGCACGACGACCTGACACGGACGTGGGACCAGCGCATCCGAGACTGCGGGTACGGCTATAACGCCTGGATGGGCGAGAACATCGCGGCGGGGAACAGCGGGGCGCAGGCGACGTTCGACCAGTGGCGCAACAGCCCCGGGCACAACGCGAACATGCTGGGGGCGAACTACACGGCGATCGGGATCGGGCGGGCGTACAGCGCGAGCAGCACGTATCGCTGGTACTGGACGACGGACTTCGGCAGCGTGAGCGACGGTTGGCCGGAGCGGCGACGCCGCCGACGGCACGCTCCGACCGACGCACCAGTACGCCGATCCCCGCCGACGGCCACCCGCACGAGCACGCCGGTGCCGCCGACCGCCACCCGTACCAGCACGCCGATCCCGGCAACGCCGAGCGAGCGCCGGTGCACCTGCGACGATCCTGCATGTCAGCGACATTGATGCGTGGACGTTCAGGTCATCGACCGGTTGTGGTACGGCGTCACGATCCAGGTGCAGGACGAGCATCAGGATGGCAGGTCGTGTGGGTAAGGTCACGGGCAGGTGGACACTGGCAGCGTCAGCGACGTGCGTGCACAAACGGGTACGGACTGGTGCCGCATCTATTCGCCGCGTACGCCGCGAGCTCACGCCCGGCAGCGATCTTCGAGCGTCATTCGACCTGCTCGGGCTCGGCTGCGACGTACGCACTGCACGTTGAACTACGACGTCAGACCACGGACACGAACGGCACGACATTGTGGTCAGAGTCACTGACACCTGCGGGCGTCGTGCAGCCGGACGAAGGCGCCGCAGTGGGCGCCTCCTCTGCTGTCACCTTCGGTATGCGAGCCGGGCTAGCGGCGGACGGTGCTCTCGCGGCGGCGGCGCTGCTCGGCGACACGGAGCCGGATCAGCGAGCGCTGGAGTGCGGCCTGCGCGCCCGCCAGATCGACCGAGGCGTCACGCCGGTCGATCTCGAGGCGCGCGCGCTCACGCGCCTGCTCGGCTCGCGTGACGTCGATCTCGTCGGCGCGCTCCGCGGCATCGGCCAGCACGATCACCTTGTTGTCGAGCACCTCGAAGAAGCCGCCCGTGATGGCGAACGGGGTCTCATCGTTGCCGCGCTTGAGGATCAGCTCGCCCGGCGACAGCATGGTCATGAAGGCGGCGTGCTGGGGCAGCACGGCCAACTCGCCCTCGATACCGGGCGCGATTACCTCGTCGATCCCATCCGCCGTGAGGACCGTGCGCTCGACCGTGACGATTTCGACGGACAGTGGCATGTAACCTAGCCCTCCGACGCCATCTTCTGCGCCTTCTCGACGGCCTGGTCGATGGTGCCGACGTTGACGAACGCTTGCTCGGGCAGCGCGTCGTGCTTGCCTTCGAGGATCTCCTTGAAGCCGCGGACGGTCTCCTTGACCGACACGTACTGGCCCGGAATGCCGGTGAACATCTCGCCCATGAACATGGCCTGGCCGAGGAAGCGCTCGACGCGGCGGGCGCGCGCTACGGTCTGCTTGTCCTCGTCGGAGAGCTCCTCCACACCGAGGATGGCGATGATGTCCTGCAGGTCCTTGTACCGCTGCAGCACCCGCTGCACGCCGCGCGCGACGTCGAAGTGCTCCTGGCCGACGATGTTCGGGTCGAGGATGCGCGAGTTCGAGGCCAGCGGGTCCATCGCCGGGAAGATGGCCTTCTCGAAGATGGCGCGGTCGAGGGCGACGACGGCGTCGAGGTGGCCGAAGGTCGTCGCCACACCGGGGTCCGTGTAGTCGTCGGCCGGCACGTAGATCGCCTGGAACGAGGTGATCGAACCCTTCTTGGTGGTCGTGATCCGCTCCTCCAGGTCGCCCATCTCCGTGGCCAGGGTGGGCTGGTAGCCCACGGCGGAGGGCATGCGGCCGAGGAGGGCTGAGACCTCCATGCCGGCGAGCGTGTAGCGGTAGATGTTGTCGATGAAGAGCAGCACGTCCTGGCCGGACTCGTCGCGGAAGTACTCCGCCATTGTGAGGCCGGTGAGCGCGACGCGGAGACGGACGCCGGGGGGCTCGTTCATCTGGCCGAAGACAAGCACCGTTTTGTCGAGCACGCCCGACTCTTCCATTTCGACCCAGAGGTCGTTGCCCTCGCGGGAGCGCTCGCCTACGCCGGTGAAGACGGAGATGCCGGAGTGCTCCGCGGCGATGTTCCGGATCAGCTCCTTGATGAGCACGGTCTTGCCCACGCCGGCGCCGCCAAACAGGCCGACCTTGCCGCCGCGGACGAGCGGGGCGATGAGGTCCACGACCTTGATGCCGGTCTCCAGCACCTGGACCTGGGTCTCCTGCTCCTCGAACGCGGGGGCCTTGCGGTGGATCGATGCCGTGTGTTCGCGCGAGACGTCGCCGCGCTTGTCAAGCGCAGTGCCGAGCACGTCGAACAGGCGGCCGAGCGTCGCCGGACCGACGGGAACGGTGATCGGCGCGCCAGTGTCGCGCACGGCGGCTCCGCGGCGCAGGCCGTCGGTGGTGTTCATCGCCAGCGCGCGCACCCAGTTGTTGCCGAGGTGCGCGTTGACCTCGGCGATGAGTGTGCCGCCGTCAATCGCGATCTCCAGCGCGTTGTACAGGTCCGGGAGGACGCCCGCCGGGAACTCGACGTCCACGACGGTGCCGATCACCTGCGCTACCTTGCCCTGCCCTGCGATTGTCGTCGTCATGTCTACCTCCGCGCCCGCGCGCTTCCGTTGTCGGCGTCAGGCGTTCATCGCTTCGACACCACCCACGATGTCGAGCAGTTCCTTGGTGATCTGCTCCTGGCGTGCCTTGTTGTAGACCAGCGTCAGCGTCTGGATCATCTCGTTCGCGGACTCTGTCGCGTTGCGCATGGCGACCATGCGCGCGGACAGCTCGCTGGCCTCCGTCTCGAGGATGGCCTGGTAGACCGTCATCTCCACGTAGCGGGGGAGGAGTCGATCGAGCACGCCCTTGGCGCTCGGCTCGTAGATGTAGTCCACCTCGGCGGTGGCGCTGCCGGGGATGTCCTGTGGCTGAATGGGCAGGAGCTGGCGCACCGACGGGGTCTGGACAGCCGTGTTGACGAACCGGGGGAACAGCACGAACACGCGGTCGACACGGCCGGACTCGTACTCGTCAACGATGATCTGCGTCAACGCCAGCGTGTCGCTCAAATCGGGGTAGTCCGGCATGGTGAACTCGGCGACGAGCACCTGGCCAGCGCGCACGACGAAGTCCCGCGCCTTCTTGCCGACGGTGACGAAGCTGACGGGGCTCTCCTGCTCCAGGGCGAACGAGGCGGCCCTGCGGCTGAGATTCGACGGCAGTCCGCCGGCGAGCCCACGGTTCGGGCCCAGATAGACAATCAGCGTGTTTTGCACCGGTCGCGGCGTGAGGAACGAATGCGACTCCTCGTCCTCGGCGCGCTGCCTGGAGAGATCGCCGAGGATCTCCATCATCTTCTCGGCGTACGGGCGGGCGGCGAGGGCGCGCGCCTGCGACCGCCGCATCTTGGACCCGGCGACGAGCTCCATCGCCTTCGTCACCTTCGCGATGGAGGTGACGGAGCGCACGCGCCGCTTGATCTGCCTGATTGTCGCCATGTGCTAGTCGCCAGTCCCTCGTTGCCGTCGCCGGCTCGTTAGTACGGCACCGTGTTCTTGAAATCGGTCACGGCCTGCTTCAGCTGCGCCGCCGTCTCGTCCGAGAGCACGAGCTCTCCGGCAAGGGTCGCCGCGATCTCCGGCTTGTTGCTCTCCATGAAGTTGTGGAACGCGGCTTCGAACGCCTGCACCTTCTCGACCGGCACGTCGTCCAGGAAGCCGTTGTTGAGCGCCCAGAAGATCTCCACCTGCTGGGCCATCGAGAGCGGCTGGTACTGTGGCTGCTTGAGCATCTCCTGCGCGCGCTGGCCGCGCTCCAGCTGGCGGCGCGTCGCGGGGTCCAGGTCGCTTGTACCGAACTGAGCGAACGCCTGCAGCTCGCGATACTGCGCCATGTCGATGCGCAGCTGGCCAGCGACCTGCTTCATCGCCTTGCGCTGCGCCGCCGTGCCTACGCGGGAGACAGAGTTTCCGGCGTTGATGGCGGGGCGGATGCCGGCGTTGAAGAGGTCGTTCTCCAGGAAGATCTGTCCGTCGGTGATCGAGATGACGTTCGTCGGGATGTAGGCGGAGATGTCGTTCGCCTGCGTCTCGATGATGGGGAGCGCGGTGATGGAACCGCCGCCGTTCTCCTTGTTGAGCTTGGCGGAGCGCTCGAGCAGGCGGCTGTGCAGGTAGAAGACGTCGCCGGGGTAGGCCTCGCGGCCGGGCGGGCGGCGGAGCAACAGCGACACCTGGCGGTAGGCCCATGCGTGCTTGGAGAGGTCGTCGTAGACGATGAGGACGTCCTTGCCCTGCTCCATCCACTCTTCGGCGATGGCGCATCCGGAGAACGGCGCGAGGTACTGGAGGGCGGCCGAGTCGGACGCGGTCGCCGACACCATGACGGTGTGCGCGAGCGCGCCTTCCTTCTCCAGCACGCCCATCAGCTGCGCCATCTTCGCGGCCTTCTGGCCGATGCCGACGTAGATGCAGATGAGGTCGCCGCCCTTCTGGTTGATGATGGCGTCGACGGCGAGCGCGGTCTTGCCTGTGCCGCGGTCGCCGATGATGAGCTCGCGCTGGCCGCGGCCGACGGGGATCATGCCGTCGATGGCCTTGATGCCGGTCTGCACGGGCGTGTCGACGGACTGCCGCGTGGTGACGTCCGGCGCGATGCGCTCGACGGCGCGCGTCTTCGTGGTTGCGATCATGCCCTTGCCGTCGATGGGCTGGCCCAGCGCGTCGACGACGCGGCCGAGCATCGCGTCGCCCACGGGCACCTCCACGATGCGGCCGGTGGCGCGGACCTCGTCGCCTTCCTTGATGGCGTCGTACGCACCGAGGACGACGACGCCGACGCTGTCTTCCTCCAGGTTCAGCGCGAGGCCCATGACGCCGTTCGGGAACTCGACCAACTCGCTGTAGGCGACGTTCGAGAGGCCGTGGACGCGGGCGATCCCGTCACCGGCTTCGACGACGGTGCCGACGTTGACGGTCTGCACCTCCGCGCCGAATTGCTGGATCTGTTGCTTGATGATGCTCGAGATCTCTTCTGACCGAATCGCCATCTTTAACCTCCGGGACCGATCCCGTTATCGTGCCGCGCCTTCAAGCCGGCGCTTGAGCGCCAGCAGCCGTGTCCGTGTGCTGCCGTCGATGAGCTGATCGCCGATGCGGGCGACCACGCCGCCGATGATGGACTCGTCGACGACGGACGTGACGTCGACCTGCTTGCCTGTGATGGAGGAGAGCTTGCCTGTCACGGCGTGCCGTTCGTCATCGGAGAGGGCGACGGCGGTCGTGACGGTGGCGTGGGCGATGCCGCGGCGCTCGTCCAGCATCTCCTGGTAGCGGAGTTGAACGTCGCGGGCGATCTGCAGCTTTCCGCGATCGTTGAGCAGCAGCGCCAGGTTCAGCGCCAGCGGGCTCACGTCGCGGCCCAGCGCGGCCTCGAGCAGGCGGCGCTTTTCGTCGCGCGGGACGCGGTTCGCTGAGCAGGACGCCCGCGGCGTCCGGCTCCTCGGCGAATCCGGCGATCGTGCGGAGATCGGCGGCCCAGGCGTCGAGCGCGTCGCTCTCCACGGCGAGTTCGAAAGCCGCTTCCGCGTAACGCAGGGCCGAGACGCTGTGCGTTGCCAAGCTAGTTCTTCTCCCTGAAGCTGGAGTCCGCGAGCGCTTCCTCGATCAGCCGGCGGTGCTGTCCGCGGTCGAGCGACTGGTTGATCACCTTCTCCGCAGCCGAGATGGTCAGGTCGGCGAACTCCTTGCGGAGGTCGGCGATCGCGGTGTCGCGCTCGAGTTGGATCTCGTTGCGCGCGCGGACGAGCGTCGCTTCCGCGTCAGCCTGCGCCTGCGTGCGGGCGTCGGCCTGGATACGCGCGGCGATCTCCTGCGCCTGGCCGATGAGCTGCTGTGCCTCGCGGCGGGAGGCCTCGACCTGCTCCTGCACGTGGCGTTCAGACTCGGCGACCTGCGCCTTCGCCTGATCGGCGGCGGAGAGGCTGTCGGCGATGCGGTCGCGCCGCTCGTCGAGCATCTTCATCAGCGGGCCCCACGCGACGATGCGCAGCACCACGAGCAGGATGGTGAAGTTCACCAGCTGCGCGATGAGGACCGGCAAGTTGATGCCCAGATCCGAGATTCCAAGGATGATCATGGTCAGCTCCTGTCGGAGTGCTGGCCCGGCACGATGCCCTCGCGAGCCTGCGCCGGCAAACGGACTCCTAGAACACGAACCCGATCATGATCGCGACGACCAGCGCGTAAATCGCGATGGCTTCCGCGAAGGCGATACCCAGAATCATGTTCGTCTGGATCACCGGCTGCGCCTCCGGGTTCCGGCCGAGCGCCTCCATCGCCTTGCCCGTCAGCATGCCGATGGCAAGAGCGGGCGCGAACGCCCCCATGCCGATGGCGATGCCGGCGCCGATGTACTTGAGACCGGCGTCCGTGAACGCCAGGAGCGGCAACATTACGTGGATGTCCAATGCAGGTTCTCCTTCTTTCCTTCGCCCGTACTCACCTCGGGCGCACTCGGTGCTGTCCTTCAGCCCTGAACGGGCGGTTCCCCTTACGCGTGCGCGGCGCCTTCCACCGCGTGCTCGGCGTGCTCGCCATGGTCATCGTGGTCGTCGTGCGCGCTCACCGCGAGCACGCCGAAGACGAGCGTCAACATGGCGAAGATGAATGCCTGGATCACTCCGACGAACATCTCGAGCGCATAGAACGGCAGCGTGATCACGAACGGCACGAGGAACGTCATGACCAGAAGGACGATCTCGCCCGCCATCAGGTTGCCGAAGAGACGGAAGGTAAAGCTGATCAGGCGCGCGATCTCGGCAACGAACTCCAGAATCCCGACGAAGAACGCGATCGGGCTCCGCAGCGTGAAGAATTTCGACCCGTAGCGGAAGAATCCCAGCGTCGTGATGCCCCAGCCCTCGACGAAGATCGCCGACATGATGGCGATCGAGAGCGGCGAGTTGATGTCTGTATTCGTGCTGCGGAAGTACGGCTTCAGGAGGCCGAGGCGCTTGCCGCTATCGTTGAGCTGTTGGATGGCGGTGTCCGAGGCGGTGACGTAGCACTCGTCCTGCTGCGAGCCCGACATCGTCGCGCACGCCTCCACGCCCGAGTGCGTATCTTCCTTCTTGTCGAGCTGCTCGGCGATGGCCTTGCCGCGCAGGCCGTTGACGCACTCGTCCTTCGTCTGTGCCGCGGCTCCGGACGTTCCCGAGGCGGAGCTGGTCTCGTACGCATTGCAGGACACGGTGTCAGCCTCGAACTTGATCGACTTCTGGTTGAGGTGGATCAGGCTGATGCCGGCCGACTTGCTCATGACGACGGCTTCCTTGTGGAAATCCTCGGCCGTGACCTTCTCGAAGGCTCCGATGGAGTTGTAGAAGGGGAACAGCGCCAGCCAGTTCGCGATCCAGATGAAGACGAAAATCGTCATGAAGACGGCGAAGAAGCGCCGCCCGTTGCGCTCGCCGGCCGTCGAGGTGCACATGTTCAGGCCGGTCTCGGCAACGAACTCCACGAAGTTCTGGGCCCGCCCGGGCACCATCGTCATCTTTCGCGTACCGATCCAGAAGATGACGATCGTCACGATGACGGCCAGCGACGACGAGACGTACGTGTTCACGAGCGGCAGCGGGCCGAGGTCCGCGAGCGTCTCCGCCTTGATCTCGATTACGGGCTTCGGCCCGCGCACGAAGAAGAAGCCGACGGCGAGCAAGAGCAGCACGCCGACAACGATGAGGACGGTCTTCGGATTCTTCAAGGAGTGTTCTTTTTCTTTCTCGCCTGCCGCTCTTCCCAGCGGTTGATGTCGGCGATCGTGTCCATGAGCATGCGATAGCCGCCATAAAAGGCGGCCAATAGTCCCAGCCCCAGTCCGCTCAGCGTCAGAACCCTGCCGGTGCCGAGTACTCCATCCAGGAAGTACCCCCCGACTGTGCCACCGGCGATGCATGCCGCTACGTAGGATCCCAGCCCCAGGAGCTGTATTGCCGGAGTCAGGCGCTGCATATACGCCTCCGGTCGACCCTCAGGACTTTGCGAATCCTATCACAATCGGCTTCGGCCAGTCAACGTGAAATTTTGCACGAACTTAACGCCATCTGCGTCCCCAAGGCGGCTTGAGTATGCGCGTTGGAAGGGGCTCAGACAAGGGCGCGCCAAGCCCTCCGAGGCGCGTGGAGCACCGCTCCAGTCCGAGTCTGTCGAGATGCGAACGACGGGCCTCCGGGGGCCCGTCGTTGGTCATTTTCAGCGCGATTCCGGCGGCCTAGCTCTTCCGCTTGTCGAAGTCGTCCAAGTCCAAGCTTTCGATGAAGTCCTTGAAGGCGGACATCTTCTCCAATTCCTCCGGATCGACCTTGGCACCGGTGCGCTCCGCGCCGTCGACGGGCTCACCTTCCTTGTCAAGCAGTACGCCGGCTCGGTCCAGCACGCCTTCTTCGGCGTAGATGGGCACCTTGGCGCGGACGGCCAGCGCGATGGCGTCGCTCGGGCGGGAGTCGATCTCCATCATGCCGCCGTTCACGTCGAGGTAGATGCGGGCGTAGAAGGTGTCGTTGGAGAGGTCGTTCACGAGCACGTGGTGGACGGCGGCGCCGAGTGTATCAATGACGGAGCGGAGCAGGTCGTGTGTGAGGGGGCGGGCGACGGAGACATCCTGCAACTGCACTGCGATGGCGTCTGCCTCTGCGGGACCGATCCAGATAGGAAGGTATCGCTCGGACGACTTCTCCCGGAGGATCACCACCCGCTGGTAGTTCATCAGGCTGACCCTGATGCTTTCGATCGTCATCTCAATCAACGGGTCCAGCCTCCGTCCCACATCCGATCAAGTCTAGCCACGCCTCGCTCATGGTGTCAACGAACGGAAGTTCGCCTCACGGCGGAGCGTTCGGGGGTGGCGGCGGCCGGATGCCCACCGACCATCTCGTCTCCAGGTAGATGCTCGCCCCGGCGATCCCCGCCATCACGGCGGCGATGGCGAACAGCACCGGACTGACACCAAAGATATCGGCCACGGACCCCGCGACAATGAGTGGCAGAATCCCCACGGCGTTCGCCAGCACGACCTGCGCCGCAAAGACGCGGCCGCGCATTTCGGCGGGCGCGCGTTCGTGCAGGACGGTTTGCGCGGGCGCATTCACCAGCGCGTACGTGAACCCAAGCGGCCCGGCGAACGCCATCGTCAGGAGTACCAGAATCGAGAGGCCGCCCGCGCGCTGACCGGAGAACGGGTTGAGGTTGTCGGTGTGCTGGAGGATCCGCGCGATAGGATCCACCAGCCCGAGCGCGAGCACGCAGATCGCCAGGCCGCACATGCCGATGATCACGGTGCGGTTCTTGCCGAACCGCGCGGCGATCATCGGGAGCGCGCGCAGCCCCAGGATGGCGCCGATACCGACGGGCGCGAAGATGGTCACGGCCTTGTCCGGCGAAACCTTGAGGATCGCCTGCATGTAGCGCGGCACGAGCACGGCGAAGAGCAGCACGAGCGAGCTGCCCGTCGCGTAGTGCACGAGCGCCAGGGTCGACACAGGGTCCTTCGCCAGCGTGCGCAACGTGTGCGCGTAGTCGCCGGCGGCGCCGCGCAGCTCCCGGAACGTGGGCCACTGGCGGTCAGGATGATCGTCCTCCTCACGGATCGGGGGCATGAGGTACGCGCACAGCACGGAGACGCCGAACATCACCGTCGCCACCGCGAAGAGCCACGCCTCGCCCAGCGTGGGCAGGAGGATGGGCGCGAGGAAGATCATGCCGGCGAGCTGCGAGCCCGTGACGGCGAGGCTGAACAGACTGTTCGCGGCGATGAGCTGATCCTTGGGCACGACAGACGGCACCGTGACCGCGTCGGTCGTCCCGAAGAACTGGCTCGAGGTGGCGAAGAAGACGCTGATCAAGATCAGCAGGGCAACGTGGTCACGAGAGAAGAGGAAGCAGACGGCGAGCAGCATCCGGGCGAGGTTCGTGTAGATGAGCAGCAGCCGCTTGCTCCAGAGATCGACGATGACGCCGGAGAAGATGCCAAACACGATCGACGGCACGACAAACGACAGCACGAGCAAGGACGTGAACGTGGAGCCCTTGGTGAGCTTGGTGACGATCACGAGGAGGGTGAACAGGATGGCGTTCTGCGCCGACTGAGAGATGAGCTGGGCCAGCCAGAGGAGGAGGAAACTGCGGTTGGTGAGGACGGGGCGGGGCTTAACCGGCGGTACGTGCCTGATGGCGGACCTCTCGGGCGTCTCTATTACCATCTAGCGTGCCGCCCTCAACGGTGCCGCGAGGTTCTTGGCCGTGTAGTACGCGGCGAGCATGGCACACACGACGGCGACGAGGAAGAACACCGGCGAGACTCCGATCACGTCGGCCAGCAGGCCGGTGAGGAGAATCGGCGCGATGGAGGCGAGATTCGTCAGCACGGTCTGGCCGGCGAATACGCGGCCCTGCATCTCCCGCGGCATACGCTCATTGATCACGGACCTGCCCACGATGTTGACGAACGTGAACGCGAACGCGAGCCACGCACCCAACACCGACGAGATCATGATACGCGCTGTGCCCTCGCCGAACGGCCCCGGATCGAACAGTCCGGCAGGGTTTGCCGAAGCCAGCGCGTCACCGAAGAGCGGCACGAAGGCGAGGAGCGCCACTCCGGCGACGAGCGCCGCGAATGAGCCGCCGACGCTGTACCACGGCGACACCCGGCCAGAGAGCCGCCGCACGAAGCGAAGGGCCAGCCAGATGCCGATCGCGGCGGGAGCGGCGACGAACACGACGTTCTCCGCGTTCACGTGGAGGATGTTGGTGCTGTAGCGAGGCAGAAGCGTCACGACGACGAGGCCCGTCGTGTTGGCGAGCACCACGACGACGATGCTTGTGTACGAGACGGAGTCCATCGAAAGACGATGCCAGGCCTCGGCGAAGCGCTCGCGCGTGTCCTCGATTGACGTCGGAATCTCGCTGATCGCTCCACCCAGCCCGTCGACCAGCAGAAAGTTGAAGGCGGAGGCGGCGAACATGACCGCGCAGACGACGGCGAGCGCCTCCGGGCCGACCGTCTTGAGGAACACAGCCGGCAAGACCATCAGTCCCACGATCTGGGAAATGAGAGACTGCAGGTTGTTGAGCGAGTTCGCCGCCGTGAGGTCTTCGGGTTCGACGACGGAGGGCATCGCGGCGCCTTCCGCCGGGCCGGCGAACTGGGATGCGACCGCGAACAGCACGGCGATGACGTAGATGGTCAGCACGTTGCCGGTTGAGATGGCGAGCAGGACGCAGAGGCCGGCGCGAAGCGCGTTCGTGCCTGCCAGGACGAGGCCCTTCGGCATGCGGTCGACGAGGACGCCGGAGACGGTGCCGAGCGCGGCCGTCGGCGCGATGTAGGCCACAACGAAGAGGCTGCTGAAGAAGCTCCTGCCGGTCGCCTCGACCACCAGGATAAGCATGGTGTACACGAGCGCGTTGACGGGGATGTGCGAGAGGAGCCGCGCGATCCAGAGCTTGCGATACGCGTCGTTGTGCTCGAAGAGCGTGCGCTCGCCGACGAGGTCGGAGAGCCGCAGCATCGCCGTGCGCGTCTGCGCCATCAGTCACGCTCCAGGGCGATGCGCACCTGCTCCGGATCCAGCTCCGGCCCCCGGCTGACGAACGTCTTCAGGCGCTTCTCGAGCGTGCGGCGGTCGAGGAGTACGCGGTGGCCGCACGTCCGGCACTTGATTCCGATGTCGGCGCCCAGGCGCACGACGTCCCACTCGAAGCCGCCGCAGGGATGCGGCTTGCGGAGCCGCAGCACGTCGGCCATCCGGAAGTCGAGGATCTCGCCCATGGCGTTAGCCTCGCGCGGCGGTCAGGATCGCCTCGCGTTCGCGGTTGATGTCGTCCCGCAGCCGCAGCGCTTCGCGGCGCGCGGACTGCGCAAAATCGCTGCCCCGCGATGCGTACGTGACGCCCCGCGACGCGCTGATCAGCACGCCGCGGCCGTGGACGTCGATGCCGGCTCGGACCGACTCGGCCAGCGACCCTTCCTGCGCGCCGATCCCCGGGATCAAGATCGGCAGATCCGGGCAGAGCTGGCGCAGGCGGCGCAACTCGCCGGGGTACGTGGCGCCCACCACGAGCCCGACGTTGTCGTTACGATTCCACGCGTTGGCACGCTCGCCAACGACTTCGTACAGCGGCCGCGCGCCACCGTCGGTCTGCACCTGCAGGTCCTGCAGGTCGGGTGCGCCGGGGTTGGACGTGCGGCATACGATAAAGGCGGCCTTCTCCGGCCGTTCGATCCACGGCTCCACCGAATCCACGCCGAGATATGGGTTCACGGTCGCGCTATCGAACCCGAGGTTGTCATAGATGGCCGTCGCGTACGCGCGCGCCGTGTGTTCGACGTCGCCGCGCTTGGCATCGGCAAGGGTGACGACGTGGGACGGGATGGCGGCAAGGGTCTGACGCAGCGCCGCGTAGCCGCGCTCAGGGCCGAGCGCCTCGTAGAAGGCGACGTTCGGCTTGTAGGCGCAGACGAGGTCGGAGGTGGCCTCGATGATGGCGATGTTGAAGGCAGCGACGTCGTCGATGGCCATGCGCGAGGGATCGGGATCGAGCCCGATGCAGAGGAGGCTGCCGCTCCGCTCCCACGCGGCGTCGAGCTTCTCCTTGAAGGTCATCGTCATCTCTCTCACCGCCCCAGCACGGGCGCACCCTCCGGGATGGCGGCGCCCGCGTCGCGAAGCCGCTGCCTCGTCTCGGCGCAGAGGCGCTCGTCGCCACTCGTAAGGTACACGACGGAGGCTCGCCCCGTGCGGTTGGTGAGGAGGGCGGATTCGCCCAGCAAGCGCTGGACCTGGCGGGCGACGGCCGGCGACGGGTCGATGACGACGACGCCTTCGCCGAGCTCGCGCTCGATGGCCGGGCGGAGGAACGCGTAGTGGGTGCAGCCGAGGGCCAGGACGTCTGCGCCGGAGCGGGCCACGCGCGCCAGGTATGCGTGTAGCAGCGCGCGCGTCTCCTCGCCGTCAAGGTCGCCGGCTTCGACGCGCTCGGCCAGGCCCGGCGCCTCGATGGTGTCGACGGTGACCTCGGCGCCGTAGCGGTCGATGAGGGCCGCCAGCTTCTGGCCGCGGGCGGTACCGGGCGTGACGAGCAGGCAACGCGGTCGGAGATGGTGCGCTCGGCCGCGGGCTTGAGGGGCGGCTCGACACCCACGAACGGCACGTCGAACGTCTGGCGGAGGTGCGCGATGGCGGCGCTGGTCGCGGTGTTGCAGGCGACGACGATCAGCTTTGCGCCGCGGTCGAGCAGTTCGCGCGTGACGGCGTCGGCGCGGTCGCGGATTTCGGATGCGGGGCGCGGGCCGTACGGGAAGAACGCGGTGTCGGCGAAATAGATGAGGTCTTCGGAGGGGAGCAGCGCGTGCAGCTCGGCCAGGATGGCGAGTCCGCCGCTGCCGGAGTCGAAGATGCCGATCGGGCTGGAGGCGTCGGGCATGCGGGGAGATCGTACCACGGAGCATCTCTCCGCGGGCTCGTGAGGACGCGTCAATGAAGCGATCGGCCGGTTCGCGGTATGCTGGAAAGCAGACATTTGGGTCGAGGAGAGTGGGACATGCCGGACGTGGGCGTACCTGAGCTGTTGATTATCGCCGCGATCGTCTTGCTGGTCTTCGGGCCGGGCAAGGCCGCGGACCTGGGAGCCTCGCTGGGCAAGGGCATTCGCGAGTTCCGGAAGGCGACGAAGGAAGAAGATCCGGTAACGACGCCGGCGGTACTGGCTTCCGCGTCGGGGCCGTCGACCTCGTCGGCCGGCGCACCGTCCGGACGCTTCTGCACGGAGTGCGGGGCGAGCGCCGGGCGGGATCAGAAATTCTGCACGGAGTGCGGGACGTCGATGATGGCCGGCGCCTGAGCCGGTCTAGTCCGTCCCCGCGTCGATACCCAGCGCCGCGATGACGGTGTTGATGTCCTTGTCGCCGCGGCCGGAGAGCCCCACCAGCACGAGCGTGTCCTTCGAGAGCGTCGGCGCGAGCTTCGCGACGTAGGCGATGGCGTGCGAGGGCTCCAGCGCCGGGATGATGCCCTCTGTCTCGCTGAGCAGCCGGAAGCCGTCGAGCGCCTCCTGGTCGGTGACGGCGACGTACTGCGCGCGGCCGGTGTCCTTGTAGAAGGAGTGCTCGGGCCCGACACCGGGGTAGTCGAGGCCGGCCGAGATGCTGTGCGCCTCCTGCACCTGACCCCACTCGTCCTGTAGCAGGTACGAGCGCGAGCCGTGGAGGACGCCCGGGCGGCCCTTCGACAGGGTGGCCGCGTGGTGCTCCGTGTCGATACCCTCGCCCGCGGCCTCGACGCCGATGAACTTCACGCTCAGATCTTCCTGGAACGGGTGGAAGAGCCCGATAGCGTTGCTGCCGCCGCCGACGCAAGCGATCGCGTAGTCAGGCAGCCGCCCTTCGGCTTCGAGGATCTGCGCGCGCGCCTCGGTACCGATGACGGACTGGAAGTCGCGGACGAGCATGGGGTAGGGGTGCGGGCCGGCGGCGCTGCCGATCAGGTAGTAGGTGTCGCGGACGTGGGTGACCCAGCCGCGGATGGCTTCGTTCATCGCGTCCTTGAGCGTGCGCGAGCCGCTCTCGACGACCTCCACCTTCGCGCCGAGCAGCTTCATGCGGAAGACGTTCAGCGACTGCCGCCGCACGTCCTCCGCGCCCATAAAGACGGTGCACTCCATGCCGAGCATGGCGCAGACGGTGGCAGTGGCAACGCCGTGCTGTCCGGCGCCGGTCTCGGCGAAGACCTTCTTCTTGCCCATGCGCTTCGCGAGAAGGCCCTGGGCGATGGCGTTGTTGATCTTGTGCGCGCCGGTGTGGGCGAGGTCTTCGCGCTTGAGGTAGATCTTCGCCCCGCCCAGCTTGCGCGTGAGATTCTCCGCGAAATACAGCGCCGTCGGGCGGCCGACGTACGTGCGCAGCAAGTGGCCGAGCTCCGCCTGGAACGTCTCGTCGTCGCGGGCTTCCTGGTAAGCGGCGGTGAGCTCGTTGAGGGCGACCATGAGGGTCTCGGGGACGTAGCGGCCGCCGTACGGGCCGAAGTGTCCCATCTGATCGGGGAGTTGCGTCGCCGTCATACCGTCCATCCCGTCATCAACGCGATCATACCGCCACGGCCTTCACGGCGCGCACGAACGCGGCGATCTTCGCCGGATCCTTGACCCTCTCGGTCTCGACGCCGGTCGATACGTCGACGGCCCACGGGCGCACCTGCCGGATCGCGGCATCAACGTTGTCCGGCGAGAGACCGCCGGCGAGCCATATGGGAATACGCGAGGAGACGTCGCGCGCCACAGCCCAATCTGCCGCCGTGCCCCTGCCGCTGCTGGGGTCGAGCATGACGGCGAGGGCGGCCTCAGGCTCGATGCCAGCGATCAGATCCGCGGCGCTCATGCCTGGAAGGCGGATTGACGACCTTGATCGCCTGACGTTTCGCGAGGAGGCAGTCGCTCCACGGTTCGGAGCCGGCAAACTGGAGCAGGTCGATGCCCGTCTCGTCGGCGATCTCGTTGACCTCCTCGATCGGCTGGTCCTCGAAGACGCCAACGACGAGCGGGCGCTTTCGGGCGAGGAGCCGGTCGAGCGCCTCAGCACCATGCTGGAACCACGCTTCGAGCGTGGGGAAGCGGCCCGGATGCGTCGGCGGCGGATCGTCCTGTTCCATCTCACCCAGCGGTGTGCCGACGGCGCGGACGATGAGCGACGCCTCCTCGGGCGACATGCGGCGCCGGCTGTTGGGCGCGAAGATGATGCCGATGAAGTCGGCGCCGGCCTCGGCAGCCGCTTCAGCGTCGGCGACGCGCATGCAGCCGCAGATCTTGACGCGCGTCATGCCGGCACACCGGCGCGGAGGAAGCTCAGCGCCTCTTCGACGAGATCGGAGAGCGCGCGCGTCGTGTCGAGCGTCAGACGCGGCTCGAAGGCGGTCGCGGCGGAGCCGGGATGACGCGTGAGGTCGAGCGGAGTGCGCGGCTGCGACTCGAGCGCGTCGCGCGACCCGAGCCGGCGCTCCAGCTCCGCGCGGTCCGAGCACACGCACTCGATCAGCAGGGGCGGCGATCCCACCTGCGCCGCAAGCTCGAGCCAACGCTGTTCGACGCGCGGCCAGAACACCGGGTTGTCGAGGATGACGCTGTGGCCGAGGCGCGCCAGGTCTTCGGCCTGCGCGAAGTACACCTCGTACGCCGCCGGTCCGGCCTGCCGCTCGGGGACGCCGGAGCGCAGCAGCGCCGCCTTGATCACGTCCTTGTCCAGCACGACGGCGCCAATGTAGGGCGCGATCGCCCGGGCGACCGTGCTCTTGCCGCTGCCGGGCTCGCCGTGCATCTGGACGACCAGGCCGCCGGGGCGAGCGCTCATATCAGCAGCTCGCGCATCTTCGCCGGGACGTCCGTCGCCGTCATCAGCGACTCGGCGACGAGCACCGCATGGCACCCGGCCTTCGCCATGCGCTCGGAGTCGGCGCGGGTGTGGATGCCGCTGAAGGCGACGACGACGCGGTCCATCGGGATCAGCGGGCGCAGACGCTCGGTCACGCCGAGGTCGACCTGGAAGGTCTTGAGGTCGCGATTATTGATGCCGATGAGGTCACTCGGTACCTTCAGCGCCCGCTCGACCTCTTCTTCGCTCGCCACTTCGACCAGGCACTCCATCTGGAGGCTGTGCGCCAACTCGACGAGCTGCGCGAGCTCGTCGTCACTGACGATGGAGACGATAAGGAGGATGGCGTCGGCGCCGTACGCCCGCGACTCGTGCACCTGGTACGGATCGAAGATGAAGTCCTTGCGGAGCATCGCGGGGCGGCCCCCAGGGTAATAGCCATCGATCGAGACGCGGCAGTCTGAGAGGAAGTCGATCGACCCCTGGAAGTACTTCGACTCCGTGAGCACGGAGATGCCGGCAGCGCCCCCGATGGTGTACGTCCGCGCGATGGCGCGGTGCTCCAAGCGTCGCGACGAGACGGCCCTTCGAAGGCGAGGCCTTCTTGATCTCGGCGATCATCTGCAGACGCTTGCCGCCCGTGCTCGGGCCGCGCGGGCCTTCGAGGATCGCACGGACGAGGCTCCACTGCTCGGTGGGAATGCGGTCCTGGCGCCGTTTCAGCGCGTCGAGCGGCTCCTGCAGCTTGCGCGCCTCGACCTCGACGCGCTTGTCAGCCACGATCCTGTCAACGATAGTGTCGGCCGGCATCAGCTCCCCTGTCCCGCCGTCATGCGGCGTTCGTGGCGGCGACGAACGCCGCGAGTTTCGCCGCAGCGGCGCCCGAATCGATACTCTTCGCCGCAATCGTGACGCCTGCGGCCAAATCGGCGGCCGCGCCCCAGGCGACGAGCGCGGCTGCAGCGTTGATCAGCGTGAAGTCGCGCAGCGGGCCCGGCGCCCCGTCCAGCACCAGCTTCAGCTCCGTCGCGTTCTGCTCCGGCGAGCCGCCGCGCAGGTACGAGATGTCGTGCCGCTGGAGGCCGGCGTCCTCCGGCGCCACTCGGAACGTGCGGAGGGCACCCTCGGCCAGCTCCGTGACGGTCGAAGGACCGCTGATACTGAACTCGTCGAACCCGTCATCGCCGTGAACGACGAGCGCGCGGTGGCTGCCCAGCCGCGCGAGCACCGCCGCCAGCTTCTCGACAAGCTGAGCGCGTGCCACACCGAGCACCTGCACATGCGCGCCGGCGGGATTGGTGAGCGGACCGAGCAGGTTGAACACGGTGCGGATGCCGATCTCCCGGCGGAGCGGCGCGACGTACTTCATCGCCGGGTGGAATCCCTGCGCGAACATGAAGCCGACGCCGGCCTGCTCAATGCAGGCTCTCACCTGGTCGGGTGAGAGGTCGATCTTCGCGCCGAGCGCCTCCAGCACGTCCGCGCTTCCGCACTGCGAGGTCATGGCGCGGTTGCCGTGCTTGGCGACGCGCGCGCCGGCTCCGGCCGCGACGAAGGCCGCGCAAGTGCTGACATTGAAGGAACCGCTGGCGTCGCCGCCCGTGCCGCAGGTGTCGAGCAGGGGGCCGTCAATCTGAATGCGGCTGCTCTTCTCGGCGCATCACGCGCGCCATGCCGGCGATCTCGTCGACCGCCTCGCCCTTCATGCGGAGCGCGGTGACGTAAGCGCCGAACTGCGCCGGCGTCGCCGTGCCCGTCATCAGCTCCTCCATGCAGGCTGCTGCCTCGGATTCGCTGAGGTCTTCGTCTTCGACGAGCTTCGCGATGGCGTCCTTGATGGTGAAGGGCTCGCTCATGACCGCGTTCTCTCCCTCGTCCTCACGATACACGCATCGCCAGGAAGTTGCGCAGGATGGCGTGTCCGTCCGGTGTCAAGATCGACTCCGGGTGGAACTGCACGCCCTCGACGGGGAGGGTCCGGTGCCGCACGCCCATGATCACGCCGCTCTCGCTGTGCGCGCTGACCTCGAGCACGTCGGGCACGGAGTCCGCGCGGATGGCGAGCGAGTGGTAGCGCGTGCCCTCGAGGGGCGACGAAAGGCCGGCAAAGACGCCGCGGCCGTCATGCGTGATCTGCGACACCTTGCCGTGCTTGATCTCACCGGCGCCCTCGACGATCCCCCCGAAGACCTCGCCGATGCACTGGTGGCCCAGGCAGACGCCGAAGATGGGTACCTTGCCGGCGAAGCGGCGGATCACGTCTTTGCTGATCCCCGCCTCGTCCGGGTTGCCAGGGCCCGGTGAGATGATGATCTGCGACGGGGCCATCTCCTCGATGTCTTCGAGCGTGATCTCGTCGTTGCGCGCGACCTCAACGGTCGCGCCCAACTCACCGAGATACTGGACCAGGTTGTACGTGAAGCTGTCGTAGTTGTCGATGAGCAGTACCATCAGCGCTTCCTCGCCTTGAGATAGAGCGTGTGCGGCACGAGCGTCGCTCGCCCGGCGGCGTCCTCGTGCAGCGGTTTGTCCTCCCGTGGCTCGAGAATGCGTTCGACGACGAACCCGGCGTCGGTCAGCATCTCGAACCACTGCGCGACCGTCCAGAACCACTGTCGGAACGGCGCGTCCACGCCTCCTTCAAGCGACCACGTCCAGTCCACTTGTTGATTCCAATACGGTCGCTCGATCCTGTAGGGCGGCGCATCGGACAGAGCTGCGTCGAACGGGTGCTTCGGACGGAGACGACCAGCGGAGCGCCGGACTTCAGCACGCGGTGAGCCTCGCGGAGCGCGTCCTCGATGCGCCTCTACGTAGTTGAGCATGTGCGCGGAGACGGCCATATCGAAGCTCCCGTCGTCAAAGCGTGTGAGGTCTTCGACGCGCACCTTCGACGAACGACGCGTTCGACGCTTCGTGGCGCGCGGCGTATTTTCGCGCGTATTCAATCTGCCCCGAGGACTGGTCGATGCCTACCGCGATTGCGCCCCATCTTGTCGAGCGCGACGCAGTCCTGGCCGCCGCCGCATCCGAGCACGAGCACGCGCTTGCCGCTCACGTCATCAAGGAGATGCAGATCGTCTTCGGAGTTGCGACCACGACCACATCAAGCGCTCGCCGTAGCGCTCCCCGTAGCACTGCTCCTGGTACGCGGCGGAGATGGCGTCCCATCCCGCGCGGTTGTCGGGCGGCGGGCCGGCGGGCCGCGGCCGTTCGGCGAGCGGGAGGGCCTCTCCCGGCACCGTCCAGTCGATCTCCGACACGTAGTCGGGATCGGTCATGATCCGACCGAGCGGACCACGCAGCTCCGGGGGCATTTCGAGGCCCACCAGCTGCGGCGCAGTCACCCAGCGCGCATCGTCGTACTCGCCGGTGGCGTTGAACCGGAGCGGGCCTTCGACGATGGGCGCGCGGAAGATGTTCGTGACGTACTGCGTCCGGTCATCCGGATCCTGCAGGTAGACCGTGTCGACGAACTGTTCGAGGCCGAGGGTGACGCCGAACTGCTCGCGCGCGTGGCGGCGCAGCGCGTCTTCGGCCGCCTCCGTGTCTCCGACGACCGTCATCGGCAACAACCACTGCCCGCCGAACGGGCGGCACTCCGGCTTCCGGTGCGCGGTGAGCACGTGCTCTCCCTTCTCGAGCAACATGGCGGAGATGAGGCCGGGTTGATCCACCACGTCAGTACCCCAGCGATCCCCGAGGCGTGTCTTCCTGCCGCTCTTCCGCCAGCTCGATCGCGCGGAGCGTGGCGCGCGCCTTGTTCTGCGACTCCATGTACTCCTCTTCCGGCGTGCTGTCGTAGACCACGCCGCCGGCGGCCTGGGAATACGCGACGCCGGGCTTCATCCAGATCGTGCGGATGGCGAGCGCGCTGTCGCAGTTCCCGGACATGTCGAAGTAGCCGATGCAGCCGCCGTACCCGCCGCGCCGCTCGCCCTCCAATTCGGCGATGATCTCCATCGTGCGGATCTTCGGCGCGCCGGTGACCGTGCCGTGCGGGAAGTAGGCCCGCAACGCGTCGTAGCTGGAGACGTCCGGCCGTAGCTTTCCGACGACGTGCGACACCATGTGCATGACGTGGGAGTAGCGCTCGATGGCCATCAGCGACGTCACCTGCACAGTGCCGGGCTGGCACACGCGGCCGAGATCGTTTCGGGCGAGGTCGACGAGCATGATGTGCTCGGCGCGCTCCTTTTCGGACGACTGCAGCTCGTCAGCCATCTTCTGCTCGTCCTCCGCGTCGCGGCCGCGGCGGCGCGTGCCGGCGATCGGGTGCGTCTCGATGACGCCGTCCTCGACGCGAATGAGCATCTCCGGCGAGGCGCCGATGCAGTGCACGTCGTCCATCTCCAGGTAGTACATGTACGGGGAGGGGTTGACGACGCGGAGCGCGCGGTAGACCTCGAACGGGTGGGCGTCCGTGTGGCGGGTGAAGCGCTGCGAGACCTGGATCTGGTAGGTGTCGCCGCGGACGATGTACTCCTTCGCGCGCTCGACCTTCGCCATGAACTGCTCGCGCGTGTTGTTGGACTCCATCGAGCGGTCGACGGCGCCTGGCTGGCGCGTATTGTCGTACGGGTAGGCGCGCGAGGGGCTGCTCGAGGCGCTTCACCAGCTCCTCGATCTTCCAGACGGCCTGGCGGTAGGAGGCGTCGACGTCGCCGTCGAGGCGAGCGTGGCTGACGACCTTGATCTTGTGCTGGAGGTGGTCGAAGACGAGCAGCGTGTCGCAGAACATGAAGACCGCTTCGGGCAGGCCCTGCGGATCGGCGTCCGGGACGGGAAGCTTCTTTTCGTAGTAGCGTGCGCACTCGTACGCCATGTAGCCGACGGCGCCGCCAAGGAAGCGCGGGAGGCCCTCGACCGCGACAGGCGTGAAGCGGCGGAGCTCGTCTTCCACGGCGAGGAGCGGGTCTCCGGCGGTGTCATCAGGCGTGCGCAAGACGCGGTACGGCTCCGTGCCGATGAAGCTGTAGCGAGCGAGGCGCTCGCCGCCTTCGACCGACTCCAACAGGAACGAGAACTTGCCGCGCGCCACCTTCAGGTACGCCGACACGGGCGTCTCGAGATCGGCGATGATCTCGCGATAGACGGGCACGACGTTGCCGCGGCCGCCCATGCCGCGGATCTGCTCGATGGTGGGGAAGTACGCCGTCATGACGGCATCCCTCGCGCGATGTAGTCGAGGCGCAGCGCTTTGCGGACATCGACCATTGTCGCCTCGGCGGCGTCCCATCCAGCCTTGCTGCCCTTCGCGAGGGCATCCTTCACCAAGTCCGGGTTGGCCTCGAAGTGCGCACGCCGCTCGCGGATGGGATCGAGCAGATTGTTGAGCGCGACGACGAGCTTCTGCTTCACCTCGACATCGCCAACCGCGCCGCGGACGTAGCGCTCTTTCAGGTCGTCGACCTCCGCCGTGTTCGGGTTGAAGGCGTCGTGGTACATGAACACGGGGTTGCCCTCGACGTGTCCCGGATCGGTGGCGCGCAACCGCGTCGGGTCTGTGTACATACCCATCACTTTCTTGCGCACTGTCTCCGCGTCGTCCTTGAGGAAGATGGCGTTGTCCAGGGACTTGCCCATCTTGGCCTGGCCGTCGGTGCCGACGAGGCGCGGCACGCGGCCGACGAGCGGTTCGGGCTCCGGGAAGACGTCGCCGAAGTCGCGGTTGAACTTGCGTGCGACTTCGCGCGTCATCTCGATGTGCGGAAGCTGATCCTCGCCGACGGGGACGAGATGCGCGCGAGGCATGAGGATGTTGGCCACCTGCATGACGGGGTAGATGAAGAAGCCGACAGGCACGCCCTTCTTGCCGATGTCCAGCACGTCCATCTCCGCCTTGAGCGTGGGGTTGCGTTGCAGGCGGCCGAGCGGGATGAACCACGACAGGAGCACTGACAGCTCGGTGTGCTGCGGGACGGCGCTCTCGATGACGAAATGGCTGCCATCCGGATCGAGGCCGACGGCCAGCCAGTCGAGGGCCACCTGCCAGACGGAGTCGCGCACGCGGTCGATGTCGTCGGCATAGTCGGAGACCTGGTAGTCGGCGATCAGGAAGAAGCACTCGTACTCCTTCTGAAGGCGAATCCAGTTCTCCAGCGCGCCGGCGTAGTGGCCGAGATGCAGGGCGCCGGTCGGCCGTATGCCGGTGAGGATGCGCTTGCGTTCCGTCATGCGAGCACCGGCACCTGCATCATCGCCTCCGCGACCTTCTCCGCCGGATAGGCGAAGTCCTTGAGATTGCCGGCCAGGTAGCTGTCGTAGGCGCTCATGTCGAAGTAGCCGTGGCCGCTCAGGTTGAAGAGGATCACCCTCGCCTCGCCCGACTCCTTGCACGCGAGAGCTTCGTCAATCGCGGCCTTGATGGCGTGCGACGACTCGGGGGCCGGCACGATAGCCTCCGTGCGGATGAACTGCAGCGCCGCATCGAAGACCGCGTTCTGGAAGTAGGCCTTCGCCTCGATCAGCTTCTGGTCGTACAGCTCGCAGATCAGGTTCGCCATGCCGTGGTAGCGCAGGCCGCCGGCGTGGATGCCCTCCGGGATGAACGTGTGCCCGAGCGTGTACATCTTGACCAGCGGCGTCATGCCGGCGGTGTCACCGAAGTCGTACCGATACTCGCCCTTCGTGAGCGACGGGCACGCCTCCGGCTCGACGGCGATGAACTTCGTCTTCCTTGCGCCACTGAGCTTGTCGCGCATGAACGGGAAGGCCAGCCCGGCGTAGTTCGAGCCGCCACCGGCGCAGCCGATGACGACGTCGGGGTATTCGCCGGCCATTTCCATCTGCTTCATCGCTTCCTGGCCGATGACGGTCTGGTGCATCAGGACGTGGTTGAGCACGCTGCCCAGCGAGTACTTCGTGTCGTCGCGCGTCGCCGCATCTTCCACCGCCTCGCTGATAGCGATGCCGAGGCTACCGGGAGTGTCCGGCGTGGCCGCGAGAATCTGCCGGCCGGCGTTGGTATCCGGGCTGGGGCTCGGCACCACGTCCGCGCCGTAGAGCTTCATCATCGAACGTCGGTACGGCTTCTGCTCGTAGCTCACTCTGACCATGTAGATCTTCAATTCAATGCCGAAGAAGTTGCAGGCCATGGCGAGGGCGGTGCCCCATTGGCCAGCGCCTGTCTCCGTGGTCAGGCGCGTCACACCCTCCTGCTTGTTGTAGTACGCCTGCGCGACCGCCGTATTCGGCTTGTGCGAGCCGACGGGAGACGCGCCCTCGTACTTGAAGTAGATGTGGGCCGGCGTATCGAGCGCCTTCTCCAGGCGGTGAGCGCGGATCAGCGGAGTTGGCCGCCAGATCTTGTAGACCTCTCGCACTTCGTCCGGGATCTCGATGAAGCGCTCCTGCGAGACCTCCTGCTTGATCAGCTCCATCGGGAAGAGCGGCGCCAGATCGGCCGGGCCGATCGGCTGATGCGTGCCGGGGTGGAGCGGCGGCGGAGGCGGCTGCTTGAGATCGGCCGCGATGTTGTACCAGTGCGTCGGCAGATCCGACTCGCTGAGGTTGTACTTTGTGATCTCGTTCGACATGGCTCGCTCCTGTCTTCGCTGTTCTCCGGCGAATGCGTCACCAAACAGAAAAGCTCCCGCCCACTGAGGGGCGAGAGCTTCTCGCGGTACCACCCTGCATTGAGGACGCCCGCGCGTCCTCATCTCGATCCGGCACGGGCCATGTGGCCGATGCCGCGGGCCGTGGTAACGGCGCCCATCCCGTCGGAGACTACGTCTCGTGAGTCACGAGGTCTCGCTCGTCACGAGGTTCGGTCCGAGGCTCCCGGGTCCATTCGGTCCGTCGCGCTGCCGCCGGCTCTCACCTAACCCGGCTCTCTTGTTGGCCCGCCTGCCGTACGTACTAGCCCCGATCACAGCCGATCAGTATCGAAGTGCCGCGAGTGTAGCGCCGCGCGGCGAAGGGTGTCAAGACGTTCGCGACGCCCAGGTCAACACCGCGCCGGATGGCCGCATCACGAGATGATTCGCACGACGGGCAGGATGTCCGGAGGCATTGCCTCGACTCCCACCTCTTGCAAGATCGGCACGATCCCTTCGCCGAACGAAGCCATCAGCGCCTCCTCGGAGTCCCAGACGTCCAGGATGCGGAGCTTGTCACCGGCCCCGAAGCAGATGTGAAACGAGCGACCCGGCTGGTCCCTGATTCCCGCTTCGTCGAGCTTCGCGAGGAGCCGGTGGTATTGGACCTTGTTCATGGACTTCGGCTCAAACAGGAAGACGATCGCCACAGTCCATCCCTCCGCGGCTGACCTGGCTCGGTGGTGGCTCAGTTAGAAGAGGATTCGCTCCACCGGAAAGATCTCCGGTGGCCCCGACTCGACGCCCAGCTCCGCGAGAATGGGCAGCAGCGTCGCACCCATCGACGCCCGCAGCGCCTCCTCCGACTCCCAGACGTCGAAGATGCGCAGGCTGTCGCCGACACCGAAGCACGCGTGAAAGGAACGCCCAGGCTGGTCCAGGGCTCCGGCTGCCTCCAGCCTGGAAAGGATCTGCTGATACTGATCCCGGTTCATCGACTTCGGCGTGAATATCACCGCGATTGGCACCTATCGACACTCCAACGTTGCGTTCGGCGCTGACTCAGATGTCCATCGCCCTCGTCCCGGTCATCTTCGCACGAACCGACTTCGCGATCACCCGCCTCGTTCGGCCATCGACGTCAACGGCGGAAGCGGATGCTGATGATCTCATTGGGCCGCGCATGCACGGGGACGCCGCCGCGGACGATCGGCACCTCCGCCTCCGGCTCTTCGTTCAGGTTCACGATCGTGGCGCCGCCCGTCAGCGGTGTAAGCGCGACGTGCGCGGACGCCTCGCCTGCGGTGATGTTGTACACGCGGACGACGACGCCGTCGCCGTCTTCGGCGCGTTTGATGGCGCTGACGGCGAAGGCCGGCGAGTCCACCTGCAGGAGTTGGCTCTGGGCGGGGAAGCGCCCCAGCCCATGCCGGTTGTAGCGCGCCCGCATCGGCCGGAGGAACTGCACCGCCTGCACGTGCGCGTTCGCGTCCGCCCAGGATCCGGCGTGCGGGATGATGCTGTAGTCCAGGACGTTGCGGCCGTGGAGCTGCGCGCCCGGCGTCCGCAGCTCCGGCCCGGCGCCGCCGCGCCGCGTCGAGATGTCGGATCGCGAGAGCCACCCGACGCAGCGCAGCAGCGTGAGCGCGATCGTCGCGCCGCCGGTCTCGTCCAGCACCTCGTACTCGGGCAGGCCGCGGTTGGCGATGGTCAGGCCGATCTCACCATCGTCGACACTGACGAACGCCTTCTGGGGGTACGTGCCCATCGGCTGCTCCATCCAGGTCGCTGGATCCCATTCGGGCAACGCCAGCGGACGCTCGATCACGCCGAAGTGCTGATCTGCCTTCGAGACGGCGGTGTGGATCCCCGACGGGAAGTGGGCGCGGAGACGGTGATCCTCGGCCGCGTTGAACACGACGGCCTCGATGTCGGCCCGCGGCACGCCGTCCGTCAGCGTGACGGTGCTGACGATGCGCTCGCTGGCGGTGGCTTTGCTCCGGGACGCGCGATCACCCGCCAGTGAGGCCGGCAGCGCGTACGTCATCTCGATGACTAGTCTTCGGCAGCCGGCCGCGCTCTCGACGCGGATCTTTGGCGGCGAGGCGGGCCGATCGACGACCGTGTCCGCTTCCGGCGGGCAGTAGTTGTACTCATCGCCCCGGTCGCCGCCATCGACGAAGCGGTTGAGGCCGCTGTAGCGGCGACCCGTCCGCTTGTCGAGTACGGTTAGCGTGCCGTCAGCCGGATCGGCCTCTACATACAGGTGTTCGTTTTCGATAGCGCGGCCGTCGGCCGGCGGTGCGGGCGTCGCCTGTTCAGCGGTCTCCAGCAAGTAGACGCGATAGCCGTACCCCGGAACGTCGGCCGCAACGAAGCCGATCTCGGCCCGGGCCCGGTCGAACCCCGCGGGCGCGCCTTCCGGCAGCACGACGTGCGTCGTCTCGCCTACCTGTCGCGCGTCGATCCGCGTGCCGTCGGGCGCCACGACTGCGACGACCGGGCGCGCATCGTCCCACGGCACCGTCGCCGTGACGTAGCCGGTCGCGGACTGCGGCGTGGGGTTGAAGACGGCGATGGTGCCCAGCGGATGGTTCGGCCCCAGCGCGCCGATGGTGCGCAGGGACTGGCGCACGATCTCCTCGCCGATCTGCTTGATCCACTCGTACCGCTGGCGCATCTCGTCATGGACGCCGTCGACGGAGCAGCCGCAGATCGAGTCGTGCGGCTGGTTCTCCAGCAGGTGCTTCCACGCGCGATCGATGAGCGCCGCAATCGACTCCTCGGATGTCGGAAACGGCATGTGCGCGGTGGTGGGCGGCAGCGGCTCCTTCCACTCCGGGCCGACTTCCTTCTTCATCATGTCCGCCCACGTCGAGAACGGCTCCGCCCAGTGCGCGAGCAGGTCCTCGCACTCCTGGTTGCGCTGCTTGATCCACATGCGCGCCGAGAGCACGCCCGGCAGCAGGTGCGCGCGCTGCCCGCTCCGGAACTCGCCGAGGTGCCGCGGCCACTCATGCTTGCGGTCACCGATGATGCGTCGCAGCTCATCGAACACTTCCGGCAACGAGCTATGCTCCATCGCCGCACCCTCCAGCTCCTGGTTGGCGGCGCGGATGATGGCCGGCAGCTCAGGTTGCGGCGGCAGGTGATCGCTGCCGTTCATCACGAGGACAAAGGGCGTCGTCGCCAGCGGTTCGAGGTCGTCGCGGATGGCCTGGATGCGGGCGAGCAACGCCTTCGAGTTCGTCGGGAGACTGGCGGCGGACCCGTAGCCCCGCGGCTTGTGGATGGTGAGCACCTCGCTGCCATCGGGCGACTGCCAGAAGAACTCGGTGGTCTTGAGGGAGTCGTCAGCGCCGCGCCACATCGTGGCGTACTGGATGCCGAAGCCGCGGAGGATGGCCGGCATGTGGGCGATCTGCCCGAAGGGGTCCGGGATGTAGCCCACCTTCATCACCGGGCCAAAGAGCTTCGCGACGCGGTGGCCGCGGAGAAAGTTCCGGACCAGCGCCTCGCCGCCGGGAAGCGCCTCGTCGGGGATGATGTACCAGGGGCCGATGAGCAGCTTGCCCTGCTGGACGGCGCGCTCAATGTCGTCGAAGCGGTCGGGGCGCACCTCGAGGTAGTCCTCGATGGGGATCGTGTGGCCGTCGAGCATGAAGTGCTTGTACTCGGGGTCGCTGTCGAAGATGTCGATGAGCATGTCGAAGAGGCCGACGAGCCGGAGGCGGAACGATTGGTACGGGAGGTACCACTCGCGGTCCCAGTGGGTGTGGGAGATGACCATCAGGCGCCGCTTTTCGCGGGACTTCATGGTGGAAAGTGGCATGCTGCAGCCTCTCTCTTCGCTCGATGTAGGCGATGGTAACGCGCGTCCGGCCGACGTGCGAGGGCGGTCAGTCGTACCGAAGCAGCGCCCGCACGTCGTAGCCGGCAAGCTTCTCGCGCCCGGCGAGCGCCGCCAGCTCGATCAGGAAGATCAGCCCCTCCACTCGCGCACCCAGCAGCTCCGTCAGCTTCACAGCGGCGAGAGCCGTGCCGCCGGTCGCCAACAGGTCATCGACAACCACGACGCGGTCCGACTGCGTCAACGCGTCGGCGTGGATGTCGAGCTGGCCGCTGCCGTACTCCAGCGAGTACTCGACGCTCATGCGTGCAGCCGGAAGCTTGCCCGGCTTTCGCACCGGCACGAAGGGCAGCCCGAGGCGCGCCGCGACGGGCACGCCGAACAGGAATCCCCGCGACTCGATGCCGACGATCGCCGTGGCGCCGTGCCGTTGCACGTCCGCCGCCATCTCGTCGAGCGCAAACGCGAGCGCCGCTGGCTCCCGGAGCAACGGCGTTATGTCGCGGAAGAGGATGCCGGGCGCGGGAAAGTCCGGCACGTCGCGGATGTATCGAGTGAGATCCATGCTCGGCGAGCCCCCGAGCATCAGTCTATCGGGTGTCAGAGACCGCGGAACTCTCGTGCGCCGTCCGGGAGGGCGATGAGCGACGCCGTGACGTCGCTGCCGTTCACGTAGCAGCGAGGCGATCCGCCGCCGCGGATACGGACCGGGCCGATCTCGCCGGCAGCCTCGATCCGCACCGCACCAGACGCCGCATCGAGCGTGACGCGGCCAAAGCCGAACGAGTCGCACTCGACGACAATGCCGTCCATCTCGAGCGCGAAGTCCGTCTCGTCGAGCGTCGGGTGGACGAACAGGCAGCGGCGTGCGCCCGCGTCGGCTGCCAGCCACTTGGGACCCGCATCGGCGGTCAGCGTCGCGCCGGCCAGGTCGACGAGCGACTCGCGAGACTGCATCCACTGCAGGCCGCCACCGTCGACTGCGCCCGCGCGGGACATCGGCGCCACGTACGGCACGCCGTCGAAGACGCGAGCGACAGGTCGCATCTCACGCAGGTCGTAGCGGAGCGAGACGCTGCCGCCGTCCGAGGCGTAGGAGATCTCGCGCACGTGACTCGCGTCAGTGCGATCCGACACGCGCGCCGCCGCGACGTGTCTTCGAAATGCCGCCACGTTCTCGAAGTCCGTGCGTTCGGCCACTTCGACGATGACGGCGTTACGGACGTTGCGCTTGAAGAACGCGCCGGCCAGCGACCGGTACTCCCAGAATGTGGTCGGCGGCCCCAGGTAGTTGTAGACGTCGAGCGTCAGCAGGTCGCCGTCGACTCGCAGCTCGATCGGAGCATCGTGGCCGAGGTCGTCCGGCTCAAGCGGAATCAGGGCGATGTAGACGCCACCTTCGGCGATGACCACGGCGTCGCCCGGCTGCACGGACGCGGGGAACGCGTCGACGCGACGGTCGCCGCACCAGAGCTCTGTCTCGGGACCGACGCCGAGCATGCGGACGGAGAGCTTGAAGCTGCGTACGGCGCGCAGCCTCGGCGCGAGCCCGTAGGCCACGATCGCTCGGTTGCGCGACTGCGCCGCCACGAGCGTGCCCTCGTCCCAGAGGTCGTCACCGTGACCGGCATCCGTCGGCGCGCCGCGATCACGGTCGTCGACGATGAAGCGCGTGGACAGCGTGCCAAAGCCCGGAGAGACGTCGCGGCGAAACTGCAGCAACGCGCCGTTCAGCTGCTGCGTCGGCTCCGGCGGGTCGCCGACGGTGTAGTGCGCGGAGGTCGTGCCGAGCGCGTAGCTTTCGGTCATGTACGTCGTGATGTCGGCGCAGCGCTCCGCATCGACGGTCTCACGCACTTCGAAGGGGAAGCGCTTTTCGGACAGCCAGGTGAGTGACTCCGTTGTCGGATGGAGCGTGTCGAGCGCGAGGGCGACGTGCATCTCTTCGCGGGTCGCTTTACCGTAAGGCGTGTCCGGCCGTAGTAGCGGATCGCCGAGCAGCCGCCAGAGCAGCAGCTTGAGGTAGCCGCCCGCCCCCGTCCAGCCATCGTAGTACGCCCGCGCGTGCGGGCCGGCGAACTGGCGCAAGACCGGATGATAATGCGTGGCGACGTGCATCCACACGCGCTCCTCCGCGACGCGCGCTTTGAGCGCCAGGTCGGGCTCCGGCGCATGCTCCGCGAGCGCGGCGAGTCGCTCCAGGTCGACGGCACAGTACGTGGGCGAGTTGTACTCGTGCGGCGCGCCGCTGCGATTCGTGAAGTCGAGCCAGTCCATGAGTCGCCGCTCGCCGCGCTCGACGTACGCCTCGTCGCCGAGGACCAGGCCGCCGAGCACGCTGTTGCTGATGTCACTGACGGCGATGTTGGTGTATGAAAGGTGCACATCCAGCCGATCGATCTCGGCGAGCCCGAGGGCGATCGCATTGCGTACATCTGCCGCGAGCGAGGCGGGGAGGGTGTCGCTGTACGAGAGCATGATCTCGTTGAGGCCATCGAGGATGAACTCGACGCCGTTGAGGTCGCGTACGCGCGGATCCTCCAGCATCCAGCGGAAGTTGCCGAGGTGGGAGTCCCCGGGATGCCGCTCCTGGAGCGCCAGGACGGAACGAATGGCGCGCTCGGCGAGCGCGGTCGCGGCCTGGCCGCCGCGGATGAGGTTCACGAGCCCGTACGCGAGCGTGGCACGGGTGCTGTGCACGTCCGGATGGTCGGGCCCGCGCACCATCGCGGCGGCGTCGTCCCAAAGCGGGTCGTAGATCCGCCCCGCTTCGTCCAGCAACTGGCGCGCGCGCTCGTCAGGAGTGGAAGCCGTCACGCTTCAGGCACCACGCAGGAGGTGAATGTGAAGGCGTACAGTGCCACGCCGTCTGACTTCGTCGCGAGCGTCAACTCGTGGCGGTCGATCTCGCGGTTCGCAACCAGCCGATACATGCGCGGCGCGTCGACGGTGAGGACGGAGGTGGTCCCTGCAACGACGTCAGCGCCCGAGTCGCCCGCAGCGATCGGCTGTCCGTCCTGGAGCACGCTGATCGTGGCAGCGCCGCCGAAGGTCGGCGGATGGATCACAAGGTTCACGTCCTTCGCCATGTACGGCACCGTCAACCGGCTCTCGCCCGCCGCACCTGCCGGCCGTGCGAGGTATTCGCCCGCGAGCAGCCAGTCGCCATCCAGGTAGGCGTGCGCGTCCATGTGCTTCCCCGGATCGCGGTAGGTATGCGCCTTGTCGGGCACGACCTCGACGTTGGCGACCGCCCCACGTTCGTAGCCCAGGTAGAGCTCCGGCGTTACGCGATAGCAGGCGGCGCCGGGGCGGTCTTCCTCGCGCACCGGCTCCATGAGGCCGGGAAGCAAGATCTCCGGGAACGTCTCCTTGAGCAGGAGCTGGATCGCTTCCTCAGTCTGGGCATAGGCGCCCTCGCCGAAGTGGTAGTAGCGCAGATAGCCGCTGGCATCGATCAGGTACTTCGCCGGCCAGTAGCGGTTGGCGTACGCCTGCCAGATGGCGTAGTCGTTGTCGAGCGCCACCGGATACTGGACGTCGTGCTCGCGGACGGCGCGCAGCACGTTGCCGCTCTCCCGCGCGAACGAAAACTCCGGCGCATGCACCCCGATCACCGTGAGCCCGAGCGGGCTGTATCGGCGGTACCACTCCTTGACGTACGGGAGCGTCCGCAGACAGTTGAGGCAGGTGTAGTCCCAGAAGTCGATCAGGACGGGCTTGCCGCGCAGATCGATGAGGCGCAGCGGCCCCCCCTGCAACCAGGTGACGTCCGGTGGGAATTCGGGCGCGTGGACGGGCCCCTGCTCTTCCTGCATCGCGACCTCGATAGCCTCGGGTGATTCTATCGGGTGCGTCGCGCACGCGCCGGGGCGGAACGCGGCGGCGCGACAGGGGGGATCAGAGCCGGGGCGAGTACATCTTGTCCGAACGCCCTCCGCGTAGCGGCGACACGGCCAGCGGAGTCAGACTCTTGTGGGCGCAACGTTGCTTGCCGGAAAGAAGAACAGCGCCGCGACCGGGGGAGCATGGTCGCGGCGCCGTCTTACACGCTGATAGTAGAGCGAGGAGCGTTAACGGGTCTCCGGCTAAGCGTTAAACAACCGTGAAATCGGCCGTCAGAAGGTCCACCACTCGTACCACTTGCCCAGCGGCAGCACCATGACGATGAGGTCGTGCTTGTGGCCGCGCTGGTCGCTGAAGTACTCGGAGAGCACTGCGCTCCGGAGGAACCCCAGGCGCTCGGCGGCCGTGATGGCGTCGACGTCGCGGTCGCCCACCAGCTCCATCACGATCCGCTCCAGGTCGGCGTCCGCCGCGATGTCGCAGAGCTGGCGGATCATGGCGCTGCCGAGACCGCAATTGCGCCAGTCCGGGTGCACGACGACCCGTACCTCGCCGATGCGCCTCCGCGCGCCCATGCGCGAGCGGATGAGGACGGCGTCGCCGACGATATTGTCGCCGTCCCAGGCGAGAATGGGCAGCGCGCGGTCGTAGTCCATATGCGCGCACCAGCCTTCGACCACGCGGGGCGACGTCACGTCGTCCTTGAGGAAGTAACGGTCGTCCTCCGGGACCTTCAGAAAGAACTCGAGCACCTTGTCGCCGTCACTCTGCTCCATGGGCTTGAGCTCCACGGAGGCGCCGTTTCGCAGTTGGACCCGACGGGGGAACGCCTCGAGCTTGTAGATTGCCATGCTTCTCTCCTTCCGGCCGATTCGATGGTATCGTAGTCGGGCGGTGACGTTCCGGCCACCGGCCGATCGGCAGGCCGTGAGACGCAATCTGTCCCGAAGCGTCAATCCGATCCTGAAGGGACGGATGATCAGCGAGAGCCACCGCCGCGACGGCAAGCGGCTGCGGGGGAGAACATGAGCACAGCCGAAGAGCGGGTCATCGAACTGGGCATCGAGTTGCCTGCGGTGGCGACGCCGCGCTGGGCATACGTCCCGGCGGTGCGGACTGGCAACCTGCTCTTCGTATCAGGCCAGATCGCGACCGAGGACGGGCGCGTGCTGCATCCCGGAAAGCTCGGCCGCGAAGTTGACGTGCCGTCCGGCCAGGAAGCCGCGCGCGGGTGCGCGGTCTCAGCCCTCGCGGTCGCGCGCAAGGAGCTGGGGAGCCTCGACCGCGTGACGCGCGTCGTGAAGTCGACGGTGTTCGTCGCGTCGGCGGACGGCTTCCACGATCAGCCGACCGTGGCGAACGGCGCGTCCGACCTGCTCCGCGCCGTCTTCGGCGACGCCGGTCTGGGCGCCCGGGCCGCGGTGGGCGTCTTCGAGCTCCCGATGGGCGCCAGCGTGGAGGCGGAGTTCATCTTCGAAACGCTCGACTAGCGGGCGACGGCGCGCTCACTCCCAGAACAGCTGGTCGCGGATCTTGTTCCGGATGTCGCGCGAGGCGACGACCTTGTAGTACGCGGTGCGCTTGATCTCCTCCGGCGCGGCGCTGAGGTTGATCGACCGGAACGCGTTGAGCACGGTCTCGCTTTGTCCATCAAGCCCACGAGAGATCATATTGACGTCCCAGTGCGGGCGGCGGCTCGCCCACCAAAACTGGCAGGAGTGCAGCGCCGGATCCATCAGGCCGCGGGCGATCTCGGCGTGCCGCTTGCTCAACGTGCCGTCGGCGACGTCCTGCGCCGTCCGTACCAGCTCCGTCATGATCTCGACGTGCTCCCACTGCAGCTTGTGGATGTAGTTGCCGGGCGCCTGCCAAAGCGGGTAAGGGACGCCGTGATCCAGGTCGGCGTGCGTGGTGCTCCACGACGAGGGACGCGGGTCGATGACCTCGCCGCGAGGAAAGTGCTCGAAGAGATCGCTGATCTTGACGGAGATCACCTGCTCCGGCCCCTCCTGCGCCGTCATGCTGAGCAGGGTGCGCGTGCTCGCGGCGAGTGAGCGAGGCTGCACGACGTTCTCCAACGGCGCGACGGCTTCATAGGCCTCGGCCAGGAAGAGCTGATCCCAGTTTTCGATGTGATGGCCGAACGTTTCGGCGTCCATTGCCGTCACGATGTACATATCGCCGCCGGAGCCATACGTCGAGCGCAGATGTTCGACGAACGAGCGTCCGTCCATGTCCTGGAACGAGATCTTGTTGCTCAAGACGTCGTCGCGAAAGATCACGGCGACGTGCTGCCCGCCGCTCGAGACGGTCTCGTAGATCTTGTCGGTGGGCCAGGCAGCCGGGCAGGCGACGCCGCTGACGATCACCCACTCGTGACCGAAGTCGGTCATGGGATCCAGGAACGACCGGTCGTAGCACATCTCCGGAGGGAAGAAGCCGCGCGGCTCATACGCATCGCCGAAGAAGTGGCGGTTCGTGAGATGATTGCGGCGGATCTGGCGGCGCTGCTCGTCCTCATCGATCAGTGGCAGGATGGCGTGGTACTTCGCCGATCCGACGAACTCCAGTTGCCCTCGCTTGGCGAGCTCGCACAGGCCGTCGATCACGTCGTCATAGCCGCTCTCGTGGAGCATCTCCGTCAGGACACCATTGATGTTGACGGTGACGCGCGCGTGCGGCTGGCTGCGGAAGACCTCGATGAGCGGGCGGTACGACTCGTCGACGACTTTGCGCAGCACCTCCGGAATCTGGATCGGTGGCTGGTAGAAATGCAGCAGCGAGGCCCAGTAGATCTTCGCCATCGTTTAAGGGTCGCCTTTCCTTACCCTATGGTACCGGGACGCGGAGAGGCGGCAGCACCTGCACCGGGACGCTCCGCCGCTCGCCAGGGTTGCCCTCACGCTCGCCGAACTCCGTGACGTCGATGTCCGGAAAGAGTTTGTCCAGCTCGATCATCTCGTCCAGCACCTCACGGTCGACGCGTCCCGACTCGATGGCGCCGGCGAGCGTCGCGAAGCGGTCCACGTGCTGCCGGAAGCGTTGCTCCGCATACTCGCGAGCCTGCCCGGTCGTAACGAGGAACGGCCAGTCGCTCGATTCGAGCAGCAGCAGCTCGCGGGCGGCCTGCGCCATCGCATCGCCTATGTCGCCCGCCGCCCTGCCGTGGCGGGCGACCAACTCCTCCATGCGGCGCTGAGCTCCGTTGACGATCGGCCACATCCACTGCGTGTCATCATTGAACCACGTGTAGTGCGTGCCGAGCCGTCCCCATGAGCCCTCTGGCAGCGTGACGACGTCTTCCGGCGGGTGCTCCTGCACGAACTGCGCGGCACCCGTCATATCGACCACCTCGCTCTGCGAGAGTTCGCGCAGTACAGACTGGAGCCACGTCACGCCCTCGAACCACCAGTGGCCCAGGAGCTCCGTATCGTAAGCCGCGCTCACGATGCCATAGCGGCCGCTGGACGCGCGATAGCCGTTGACCTGATCCTCGACCAGCGATGAGAAGTGGTGAGCGTGCGCTTGCGCCTGCTCGAACGCGCGGTCCGGGTCGTAGATATCCTTCTGGCCGAGGTCGACGCCCGCTCCGGTCACCCTCCAGTAGTGCAGTCCGGACTCGTCATCCTTCTTGTGGAACTCGCGGTATGCGAAGTCTCCGGGGTACCCGTGGTCGCCGGACCAGACCTGCAAGCCCGTTTCAACGTTTCGACCGATCGCCGCTACTTCGGGCCGCGCGACCCAGTACGGCTGGAACGTCGTGCGCCGCACGGGGCCGGACTGCTCGGTGGTCGGAATCGTGTGTCGCTTCGGGATCTCTCCGTACGGGCCGATCGCGTCGCCGGCTGCCTTACCAACGGGATTGCCACCCAGGATCATGTGCGTCTCGACGAAGAACGTGGTGATCCCCTGCGCGGCCAGAAACTCCTCCAGCCCGGGCCGGCGTACCCCGTCCTCGCCGGTAACCGCGGGGCGGTACGCACACTCCGGCAACCAGAACGATGCCGGCTTGCGGCCGAAGTGACGCTCATAGGTGCGGATGCCCGTGCGGATCTGCGCGTAGATCGATGAGTCGCGCTCGAACAGTGGCAAGTATCCGTGCGTGGCGGCGCTCGTCGCCAGCTCCACGTGACCCTTGTCCTGGAGCCAGCGTAGTGCGCCGATGATGTCGCGTCCGAAGCGGTTGCGGAATTGGTCGCGCAGCCACAGAAAACGGCCTCGATGGAAGCGCGCGACCGCACCTCGTGCCACCTCGCCGTCCCGGTCGAAGCGCCAGACGTCTGACTCCGCGCGTTCGCAGAGGCTGTCGATGTACTCATCCAGGTGGTTGAGGATGTCGTTGTCGGCGAGCTGCTCCGCCAGTACGGGGGTGACGCCAATCGTCAGACGATACTGCACGCCTTCGTTCGCCAGATCGTGCAGCGCCGCCAGGAGCGGCAGGTAGGTGTCTACCGCCCCTTCGTGGATCCACTCTTCTCCGTGCGGCCACCGGCCCGCCTTGCGCGCATAGGGAAGGTGGGAATGCAGGACGAACGTAAACGCGCCTTGCTTCACTTGTGCCCTCCTCCGGCGGAGGCCAAACGCTCCGCGCCCGGCGGGTGAATCAACTCACACCGTGTACGGAAAATGTCGCTCGGCCGAACGGATCGACGTGCCGCTCGGAATGTAGCCGTCATCGCCCGTGGCCTCGGGAGTGACGTTTGGCCCGATGACGCAGTTGCGACCAATCCTGGTATACGGCGGCAGCTTCGCCCGCTTGCCGACGATCGTGATCCCGCAGTTCACGATATCCGGGCGCTCGTGGTTCGGCGACCAGTCGTCGCCATAGCCGACGTACGAGTTCTTGCCCACCAGCACGTCCTTGTCGACGATCGAGCGTTCGACGATGGCGCCGGATTCGATGCGGCAATCATCGAAGATGATGGAGTCCCGCACGACGGCGCCTTCTTCCACGTACACACCGGGCGAGAGCACCGAGTGTTCCACGTGGCCGTTGATGATGCAGCCAAGGTCGATCAGCGAGCGCGAGATGTACGCCCGCCGGCCAACTTTGGCGGGCGGGAAGCCGGTGACGCGACTCCGAATCCGCGTATCCGGATCGTACATGTTCAGTTCGGGAAGGTCCTCCAGCAGGTCCATGTTGCCGTCGTAGTAGGCCTCGATCGTGCCGACATCACGCCAGTATCCCTTGAACGGATAGCCGTAGACGACCTGCTCGGAGTCCTCGACCATCCTGGGCACGATGTCGCGGCCGAAATCGTGCGTGGAGTTTGTGCGCGAGTCCTCGGCGAGCTGCTCGATGAGGCACTGCCGGTTGAACACGTAGATCCCCATCGAGATGAGGTTGGACTTTGGGCGGTCGGGCTTCTCGTCGAACTCCACGATGCGTCCGTCCTCATCGGAACGGAGCACGCCGTAGCGGTGCGCTTCTTCGATCGGGACCTCGTACAGGGGGACCGTGCAATCAGCGCCCTTGGCGATGTGGTAAGCGATCAACTCGTCGTAGTTCATCTTGTAGACGTGGTCGCCCGCCAGGATGAGCACCACGTCGGCGCGCACCTCTTCGAGAAAGTAGATGTTCTGGAAAACGGCGTCGGCGGTGCCCCGGTACCAGTCGGAGCTCGCTCGCCCCAGGTAGGGCTGGAGCAGCGTGACCCCACCCCCTTGCCGGTCGAGATCCCAGAGCCGGCCCGTGCCGATATGGTCGTTCAGCGAGCGCGGGCGATACTGCGTGAGCACCCCGACGCGGGTGATGCCGGAGTTGACGATGTTGCCCAACGCGAAATCGATGATGCGATATCGGCCTCCGAAGATGACGGCGGGCTTGGCGCGCTCCTCGCTCAGGACACTGAGGCGATCGCCCTGTCCGCCGGCAAGGATCAAGGCAACGACTCGCTTCATGGGCAACCTCTGATCTAGGGCCGCACGCGTTGCATCCGCGTGCGGCTCGCCGTCGTGGCGCTCTCCTTGCCGGAGAGCTGACAAAAGATGTGAAGGTAGTCTCGCAGGTATCGGGTCGTCAGAAAGCGGTCGCGGACGAACTCCACTCCCCGCGCTCCCATTTGGTCTGCGGCTTTCCGATTGCGCAGCAAGTACAGGAGCTTCTCCGAGCATTCGTCCGCCGTATTGACCAGAAAGCCCGTCCTGCCGTCCTCTATCTGCAGCGGTATCCCACCCACGTTGCCGGCGACTACTGGACGCCCCTTCCATAACGCCTCCGAGACTACCAGGCCGAAACCCTCGCGCACCGATTTCTGGATCACGACACGCGCCGCACGCTGGAAGGCGTTGACTTCCACGTTGCCCACCCCGTTGAGGTTGGAGAGGATGTGGATATCGAAGTCCTCGCCCGCGCGCCGCACCGTGCGCTCGTACCAGGACCAACCTTCCGGATCGTCGCTCGCCATCGAGGCGATCATCACGAGTTGCAGGTCCGGGAACTCGTGCTTCGCCGTCCGGTACACATCGATAACGCCGAGCGGGTCCTTCCAGGGATCGAAGCGCGAAATCTGGGTCACCATGGGGCGCTGCGGATCCACGCCGTAGCGCGAGAGAATCTCGTCGACCGTCTCAGACGAGAGATCAACGTTCTTCGGGCTCAGCGGGTCGATCGCCGGCGGGACGGAGAAGATCTCGGGGCCCGCGAGATCGTCCTTCACATAGTCGGGCAACGTGAAGATCGCCCCGTCGTATCGTTCCACGTGTGGGCGGAGGATATCCCAGACGTCCGACTGCGCGTCCGTAAGGTCAATGTGGCATCGCCAGACCCACTTCCCGTCGCGGCGCCCGGTGCGCTCCTCAAGGAACGTTGGCACTGCCGCCGGCTGCGGATCGTGTATCACGACGAAGTCGTAGGACGCGTCGAACGCTTCGGCGTTCATCCGGTTATAGCTAAGCCAGATCTCCCGCATCGCGGGGGTCCAGTCGTAGTACATCCCCTGCAGGCTGTTGTGCATGGCTTTTGTGACATTGAAGAACTCGTCGGCCCCGCGGATCACCTGCCAGTCTGCGTCGAGGCCGATGTCGTTCATCAGGGGGATCAGGGTGGCGAGAATCTCGGCGACGCCGCCCCCGAAGGCCGTGGCATTGACGTGGAGGACGCGGGCGCCGCGCAGTTGTTGCGCGAACCCCAGGATCTCCTCCATCCGTTCGTCACCGATGACTGCACGGTAGGCTTCGATGGATTTCGGTGTGGTGGGGACAGATCCGAGCACTATGCCATCCTGTGCAGCGAGTTCAGAATCGCAAGGTAATCCCTTAGGTAACGCGTGATTAAGAAGCGACTCGCTACATGTCTGTGACCATTTTCCCCTAATTTCCCCGCGAACTCCGGGTTATCGAGGAGCCGCTCGATGCACGAGGCAAACTCCTCCGTTGTCGACGCGAGCAGACCCGTCTCGCCATCGACGATCTGCTCCGGCAGTGACCCGACCGGCGCGACGACGCAGGGGCGGCCCTTCCACAGCGCGTCCGAGATCCAGAGACCAAATCCCTTGCGCAGGCCTTTCTGCACCATCACCGTCGCCGATCGCTGGAACGCGTTGATCTCCACGTCGCCGAGAGGCCGGCCGACAGGCACGATGAAGACATCCGGTTCGTCGATGGCACGGCTCGCGAGATCCTCGTAGCAGGCGCGCCCGGTCGGGTCCGTGGGCTGCGTCATCAGCACGATCACCAGCTGCACATCTGGCCTGCGCTCCTTCACGAGATGCCAGGCGTCGACGACGCCGGTGAGGTCGCTCGCCGCCTCGCAGGGCGCCATTTGGCAGAGGATGGGGCGGTCGGGGTCGACGCCAGATTGCATCAGTACCGTTCGAACGAGATCGTCCGGGAGCGGCATGTTGCGCGCGCTCAAGGGATCGATGGCGGGCGTGACGATCCGGACCGGGATCGAGACGTCCTGCCGCGCGAACGACTCGGCGGGGAAGATCGCGAGGTCGAACTTCTCCACATGGCCGCGCAGCAGCATCCAGACCTCCGGTTGAGCCGAAGACAAGTCCAGGTGCGAGTGCATCACCCATTTCGCGCGGAGATTCGTCTCCACGTACGATCGCATCGCCAGCGGCTGAGGGTCGTGCACGATGATGACGTCGAATTCCTCTGTCAGCAGATCGCCGTTCATGGCCGCGTAGCGCAGCCACGTATCCGTCATCTCCTGGGTCCAGGAGACCGAGCGGCCGCTCAGCGCGTCGTACATCGCACGGTTGACACTCGCGGCGTCTTCCGAGGCACGCACGACTTGCCAGTGGACGTCCAGACCGAGATCGGTGAGCAACGGCACGGACGAGTTCAGCAGCTCGGCGGTGCCGGTTCCAAAACCAGTGACGCTGAGATTGAGAACACGCAGCCCCTCGATCGAGCGCGCGGCGGCCCGCAACTCAGCGATCGTGCGCTCGCCCGCTACGCCCGCCAGCTCATCGAGCGCCCGGTGAGACAGAGCAAGGGTTCCGTACATGCGGGTCTCCTGAGGCTTCGCTCTTAACGGAAGAACATGGCGAGGAGCGGAGGCCGAGTGCCCGGTCCAGGCGTAAACCTCTCGCTCGCGAGCGCGGTGCGGCCCCGCGGCGGCGAAGTTGCGAACAACTCTCTACCGAGCGGGTGGGCTTCGCCAGCGGCCGGAAACATGGGAGCCCGCCGACGCGATCCTCGACCTCCTTGCGCGGGTGGTGTGGCGCGGACGCGGTGATTCTCCTCAAGCATGCTAGTCGCCACGGATGCAGGCTGTCAATTTAGAACGTCCTACTCGCAGGGACGTTCGGTCACGCCGCATGCGCGCCCGTCAGCCCGATCGTCAGCGGCGAAGACGAGGCGGGCGGGCCGTATCCAATCTCGTCGGAAAACAGCGCGTTACCCGGCGTCCGGCGCCGCAGCGCCGCGCAGGACGCGCGTTCCGCGCTTCTTCAGCAGGCGCGTCGAGAAGAGCACGTCGTGTGGGTACTGTGCAATGTCCAGCTCGCGGGCGATGCGTTCGACGGCCGCGACAACCTCATCGCGGGTACGCGCATGCACCATGCCGAAGAGGTTGTACGGCCAGCCCGGCTGGCGCGGCCGGCGGTAGCAGTGCGTCACCTCCTCGCGGTCGCCGAGCATGCGGCCGATCTCCGCTGCCCGATCGTCCGGCACGTCCCAGACCGACATACCGTTCGCCGTAATACCGAGCGCGTAGTGGTTCGGCACGGCGCCGATCCGCTTGATCTTGCGCTGGTCGAGCAGCGACTGGACGACGGCGAGGACGCGCTCCTCGCTCATGCCGATGCGGTCCGCGACGACCCGGTACGGCTCGGGCTCCAGCGGCAGACCGTCCTGGATCGCCGCCAGCACCTCGCGCTCTTCGTCGGTCAGCGTTGCCATCTCGTCCTCAGAACGTGAACTTCAGGTCCACGAAGAACTCTTCGAGCGTCGGCAGGTTGATCACGGTCAGCCCCGTCTCGTGCTCGATCGTCTCGATCGTCCGCTGGATGTCGCGTTCGTCCTCCGAGGAGATGACGAACCACATGTTGAAGTGGTGGCCACGCTCGTAGTTGTGAGAGACGGCGTCGAGGCCGTTCACGAACGCGGCGACCTCCTCGAAGCGCTCCGGCGGCACGTGCATGGCCGCGAGCGTACGTTCGCCGCCAAGCTGCGGCGCGTTCAAGATGGTGCCGAACCGACTGAGCGCGCCCGTCTCGACCAGCCGGCGGAGGCGGGCGATGACGTCATCCTCCGCCAACCCAAGCCTCTCGGCGACCTCCGCGAACGGCCGATGGGTCACGGGAAAGCCGCCCTGCAGGTTGTTCAGCAGCAGGCGGTCCGTTTCGTCCAGCTCGACGGACGCCTCAGTCCTCGACACGGAGCGCCTCCGTGGTCGGGAGCCGGAGCACGCGCGCGATGCCCAGCGCGACGCCCCAGACGATGAGCGCCGTCATGGCGCCGACGGTGATACCGAGGAAGAGCGTGTCGACGAGATCGACCTCGGCGTCCGTGCCACGCGCGGCGAGCGCCGCCGTCAACGCGAACGCAGCGAAGGCGGCGATGGTCACCAGGAACGCGGCGGTCGCAACGTCCGGGAGGTCCGCCTGGCGGACGACGAGGAGCACGGTAACGACGGCCCACGGGACGGACGCGGCCCAGACACCGAGCAGCAACATGCCGGCGTCTCTGTGGCCGGCGCCGGTGACGCGCGGGGCGATCGCGATCGCAGCGAGCACGCCGAGGGCGAAGAGCGCGAGGCCGGCCGCGACGAGCATCGTGCGGGCGGGCGTGAGCGGGAGTTGCGGGCGTTCGTCGAACTGCATCAGCGGCCTCGCAGGCGGCGCCAGAGCGTGCGCCATTGCAGCATCAGGCCGGCGACAACGCCCGTCGGCGCGCCGAGGAAGAGCCCGTGCGCGGCGATGAGGCCGATGGCCTGCGACCACTGCGGGCCGAAGCGGTCAGCGTGGAACTGTTCGCCGCGGGCGACGTGGATGACCGTGTAGACGCCTTCTACGGCGGCCCAGGTGGCGACGCCGACGAACGCAGCTGTGAGGAAGGGGCGCCAACCCGGGCGGGCGCCGACGAGCGCGTGGGCCGTGGCGAGGACGCCGAACCCCACCATGAGGAGCAGCGGGACGCGCAGCTCGCGGAAGTCGAGCCATTCGGCTGACATGCCGCCGAGGACCGCGACGAGCGGGGCGCCGAGCGCGAGCCAGCGGGCGGCCGGCGCGGGCGCGGCTTCGCCGGGGGTGCGTGGGGCTATCGGGACGGCACGTGTGGCCATGGCTCTCTCATTATTCATGGGCGCAAGCCGGAGGGCGAACGAAAGGCGCGCGGAATCGGACTTTTTCATTGTTTGGTTGTTGCGTTTGCCGTTATCGCTATGGTTTGGGTCATCGTGATCTTGCTCGTTCTGTCAACCTGGCCCCCCGGGGCGGACGGCGGCGGCGGTGTGGTGGAGCGGCCGGCGGCGTGGCGGCATTGTGGAACATGAGGGCGAGGGTAGCCGGGATGGCGGCCGATCTCCAAGCGTCTCGCGTCGCCGGCATTCACCGGGGGTTGACAACCGGCTAGCTCTGGTGTACCAATGTCCCATTGTCCCTCGGGACACGTATATCCACAGGAGGGGACGCGATGGACGAGCCGATCAGGGTCGAGCGGGTGCAACTGGGGGTGCGGATGGAGAAGCAGATGGTGAAGGTGCTGAAGGGGGTGGCGGAGTTCGAGGGGATCACGCTGGGGCAGCTGCTGGAGAAGATCGTGCTGCACTCGTTCGAGCCGGTGCCGGGGGACGAAGGGGAGTCGTGCGCGAGCCCGTTCGGGAAGAAGGCGCTGGCGGCGATCGGGGACCTGAAGCGGATCTACGGGATGACGTACGACATGCACGCGTTCCGTCGGTTCCAGGCGGAGCATGCGGGGGCGGAGGAGGCTGTGGGGGAGGAGTGACTTGTGCTGGGTGGCGCAGTGTCCGCTGGCGCGTACCCTGCGCCACCCTACATTTGCTATGGCCGGGGGGACACCCCCCGGAGCCCCCCGGCAGAGGGCGCTGCGCTCTCTGCACTCCCTGCTTCGCCGGCCGCGGCCGGGCTGTCTTTTGGAAAGCGTGGTGACCGGAGAGGCGCCCCGGTGAAGACTGCTTGCTGGCGCTCCGAGATGGTCGCCGGGGCTCAGGTGGCGACCGAGATCCTTCGCTGCGCTCAGGATGACGCTGCGTGGCTACCGGAGGGGCGACATTCCCGGGGCGCGTCAGGATGCTTCGACGGCCGTCTTGTACGCGCGGAAGCGCCAGCGAAATCCGCCATCCGAGAGCGTCGGTGGTACGATCACGGCATGGAGCGCATGGGGGCGGCGCGATTGGCACGATGGACGACGCTGGTGCTGGCGGTCGGCCTTATGTGCGTTGCGTGCGCGTCGAAGGCGGTGGCACCGGAGATCACGCCTGAAGTGACGAACACGCCCTCCACCGCAGCGACCGCAAGCGCGACGGCATCGACGTCCGGGGCGCCTGAGATCGTCGTATTGGACCCGACCACGATCACACCGACGATGACGCTGCACGGGTTCTGCTGGGTGGGCTCGAACGTGTCGGGGCGGGCGGACGCCTGGCGCTGCTCGCTGGATACGGCGCTGACGAGCGGGGCGAATCTCATCGACCCGTGCTACAGCCTCAGCGGCGCGGACGCGACATCGGTCGTGTGCCCGACGGACTTCCCGAAGAGCAGCGACGGCGTGACGGTGGTGCTGGACCAGAAGCTGGGCTGCAGTCCCAACACCGGGTGCGGGCCGGGGAACGCGGAGGGCGGGCAGCCTTCCGCAACGGACATCGAGCTGGCGGACGGGGTGACGTGCAGCTTCGTGCAGGGGGCGACGTTCGGGGTGAACGGGAAGCGGGCCAACTTCTCGTGCACCGACACGTCGTGGCTGGTGGGGGACGTGACGGTCGGGACGGACGGGTCGTGGTTCTATCAGCGGACGCCGCCGGGGATCAGCGGGGGGCCACCGCAGAACGTGCCGCTTACAAGCGCGCGGGCGGTGAGGGTGTTCGAGGAGTGAGGGTGGACGGCTACGCTACGCGAGACGTACCGAGAAGAGGCGCCAGCTGCCGTCGATGCCCTTGAGCTGATGCTCGCCGCGTTCGGTGAAGGTTGCGCCGCCGCCGAGCATGAGGTCGCGGACGGTGGAGGAGGTCCAGAGCTCGCCGTCGGCGGCGTTCTGCTCGACACGGGCAGCGAGGTTGACGGCGATGCCGGAGATGTCGCCGTCGTCGTGAACCTCGATCTCGCCGGCGTGGACGCCGGCGCGAATGGGCACGCCGATGCCTTTCAGCGCGTCGCACATCCTGACGCCGCACTCGACGCCGTGTGACGGGGTATCGAAGACGGCGAGCAGGCCGTCGCCGGTGCTCTTGACGACGCGACCGAGATGCTGATCGATGAGAGCGCGGGCGGTGCGGTCGTGGCCGTCGAGGACGGCGCGCCAATTCGCATCGCCGACGGACGCCGACTGGCGGGTGGACTCGACGATGTCGGTAAACAGGACGGTGCCGAACTGCCGCCGGGTGATCCGCTTGGGCGAGGCGCCCGTGGCAAATTCGATGACGGCGTCATCAACGTCCCGCCAGTTGGGCAGGATCCAGGCGAAGTGGTCGGCGCCTTCGATCTCGACGTACCTCGCGCCGGCGATGACGTCGCCGAGCAGGCGGCCCATGGCGACGTTCAGTACCTGATCACCGGCGACGTGCATGACAAGCGTGCGGGCCTTGATGCGCTCGGGCGCGTCGCCGGCGTCCAACGCCATGATGCTCTGCAGCTGGCGGATGAAGTCACGCGGGCTCGAAGCGAGGCGCTGGAGCCGAGCCATCCAACGCGTAAACGACTCGTTGCCGGCCTGACTGGGGATCTCCCAGGCGACCATCTCGGTGGCGTCCTCGCCCCACGTCTCGACAATCTGTTGGAAGTGCTCGTAGATCTTCTGGCCGTCGTTGATCCACGGATCGCCCTTCTTCATGTACCGCGGGATGTTGCTGTAGTAGCGCGGCGACACGAAGGTGTTGATAAGCGTCACGCTCTCCACGCGTTCGGGGAAGTCGGCGGCAAAGAGCTGGGCCATGGCCGCGCCCTCGGACGTGCCGAGGACGTGCGCGCGCTGCCAGCCGACGGCGTCCATGACGGCGAGGATGTCCTCGTTGCGCTGCTCGAGCGTCGGCGCGTCATCGAAGCGGTCGGAGAGGCCGATGCCGCGCTTGTCGAAGTAGACGCACGTCATGTGCTGGCCGAGGTGCTCGAGACATCGACGGTAGAGCTCGTGCTCCCAGGCGATCTCCACGTTGGACACAAGATCGGGGATGATGAGCAGGGGCGGGCCATCACCCCACCTGTGGTAGGCGAGGCGGAGGTCGCCGGTGCGGGCGTAGCGCGTGTCCGGCACCTGCACGGGCTGTCTCCTGACGCTCGGGCTGCCGCGGGGCGCGGGCCTCGCGATTATCGCATGAGGATTGGGAGGATGGCTATTGATGACCTCGCAGAGGCGCCTGTGCGCGAGGGCGGCCCCGGTGGGCCGCCCTGTGTTTCGTCCCTGTGAGATGCGCGTGTGCTAGAGGCGGCTGATGATGGTTTGCACCATGGCTTCCATGGCGGAGGAGTCGGGGGCCGGGTAGTCGCGGCTGCCTGCGTTCAGCTGCACGACGAGGGAGCCGACGCGGGCCTGGACGCCGGTCATGCCGCCGATCGTGGCCTCGATCGCCTCATCGCCGAGGCCGGAGGGGGTCTTGAATCCCTGGCCGATCTTGTACAGGTTGGTCTCTCCCTGGATGAACGTGTGCGCGGCGTCTGCGCTGGCAAACGACGTGATCCAGAGGGTCACGGGGTGGTCGCCGGTGCCGCCCGGGCCGTAGAAGTCGCACGGCGCGGTCGTCCCGCCCTGGTACACGCCCGTCGTCTGGGTCCCGGTGTTGCCGGTCACGGCGGTGCCGGCGAGCGTCGACGCCTCGTCGTTCGTCATGAGCGTGCAGGCGTCGGCGGGGAGGGTGGCGGAACTGCTGGAGGACGACGATGCCGTCGTCGGCGCCGCGGTGGCCGCGGTGCTCTCGGTCGGGGCGCCGCCGGTGGTCTCGGTGGCCGCGCCGCCGGTGGTCTGTGTGGCAGCGCCGCCGGAGGTGGTCGCCGCGGCGGCGGTGGCGGTCTTGTCGCTGGAGCTGGTGCCGCTGCTGCAGGCGACGAGCGCGGCTCCAGCGAGGAGTGAGACGATGGCCAGCAAGAAGCCCGTGCGGAACGAGTGTCGTCGCATGAGGTTGACCCCTTCGCTGTTCGTTGTCCCTCGGCAGTCGCTTTGTGGATGGACGCGATTCTAGTTCCGCCGGGCCGCACGTAGGATGAGATTCGTCCAACAAAGCGGGTGTCAGCGGGGCGCCGGGGTTGTGGTTGTGGCCGTGGAGGGGCGCGAGGATGACCGCGGCCACGGCGGGAGGGTGGATGAGGCGACGGACGATTGCATTGGGCGTGCTCGCGGCGGCAGCCGGCGGGCTCCTCGTCGGGCGGCCGGGGCTGGGCGAAGACGTCGATTGGGAAGACGCGGAGAAGCCGGGGCGGATCGTCGACGTCGACGGGTACGGCGTGCACTGCGTCGTTGAGGGCGACGGGCCAGCGATCGTGCTGGTGCACGGGTTCGGGGGGAGCACGTGGACGTTTCGCGAGGTGATACCGCTGCTGGCGCGGCACCACCGCGCTGATCGCGGTTGACCTGAAGGGGTGCGGATATAGCGAGCGCGCGGCGACGGGATTGTCGCACGACGACCAGGTGGCGATGCTGCGCGGTCTGCTCGACGCGCTGGGCATCGAGCGGGCGACGTTCGCGGGTCATTCGCTGGGCGGGGCGATCGTGCAGCGGTTCGCGGCGACGCACCCGGAGCGTGACGGAGGCGATCGTGCTCGTGGGCTCGGCGACGGGAGACGAGACGCTGGCGCAGCACGTGGCGCGGGGTGCGCCGGCGGCGGTCGCGGCTCTACTGGAGCGGCTGACGCTCGGCGCGGCGTGGGGCGTCGAACGATCAGCGCTCGTCGCGAAGGCGGCGCAACGGTATGGGCACATGCGACTGTTGTCGCGGCGGCTGGTGCGCTTCTGGAGCTACGACGCAGGAGGGGTCACGCCGGAATCGTTGTCCGTGGGTACGAGGCGCCGATGCGGATCCGGGGGACGCTGGCGTCGACGCTGCGGGCGGTGCGGGACACGGCGCGCGACGGGCCGATCGACCGGACGCGGATCACGATGCCGGTGCTGATCGCTGAGCGCAGCGGCGGACCGTGCGGCGCCGCCGGAGGTAGCGGAACGGCTGCGGGAGCTGCTGCCGCAGGCGCGGGTGGTGGAGATCGAGCGGGCGGGTCACCTGATGCTGGAGGAGCAGCCGGACGCGTGCGTGGCGGCGATCGAGCAGTTTCTCGGCGGGTGAGAGCCTGACCTCACGGGCGGTCGTCGATGCGAAGAGGGCGGCCACGTGGGGCCGCCCCTACGATCGCGCGGGGACCTCGATGTCGATGGCGTCACGAGGCCGCTACACTCACCGCATGGAGCGGCACTTTACGGTGACGGGGTTCGTGTGCGAGGGCGATCGCACGCTGCTGCACTGGCACAAGAAGCTGCAATTGTGGCTGCCACCCGGCGGGCACATCGACCCGAACGAAGACCCGGTGCAGGCGGTCGTGCGAGAGGTGTTGGAGGAGACGGGGATCGTGGCGGAGGTGGTGCCGCACGTGTCGCCGCTGCCGTTCTCGAACGTGGCGCAGATCGCGACGCCGATCGTCATCATCTGCGCGGACGTTGAGGAGGGGCCGCACCAGCACATCGACATGTCGTACGCGCTGCGGCCGGTGGCGGGAGCGGCGCGGCAGGAGCCGGACGCTGACCACGGGTTCATCTGGGTGACGGAGGAGCAGCTGCGGCGGGACCAGCCGTTGCCGGTGGCGTCGTGCGGGGTGGACATCGGGGTGGAGGAGGACGTGCGGGTGTTGGGGTTGCGGGCGATGGAGCTCGTTCGAGGGGCGAGCCGGATGAAGGGGAGCTCGTGACGCCACGCACGAAGATCGTCGACGACTTCGCGCGATGGACGGCGCTCTCCGCGTTGCGCGCAGGCGCGGGACATCCGAAGTCGAGACGGGACGTGTACGACGCACTCGATGAGGTCGACTTCGCGCGGCTGTTCGGGGACGGCGTCGTCAGCGAGGAAGCGTTCTCTGCGTGGCACCGGGAGAGCGTGGCGCTTCTCGGGCGGCGGACGTTCTCGGTGGGGTGGGCGGCGAAACTGATCAACGTGTATCTCAAGACGCGGGTGTACGTCGGTGGAGACGGGCCGCGCGGACTCTCGGCGTTGGTGCATCCGCCGATCGACGCGGGTCTGTGGAAGGGGCTCGCTGCGCTTCCGTACTACGGCGAGATTCGCGGGCTGCTGCACCCGCGAGAGGGTGCGAACACGGTCACGACGATCAACGGGATCACGCGGTATGGGACTTACGCGAAGATCATCGAGGGGTGCCGGGCGGTCGCGCGGCGCGAGAAGTGCCTGCTGATCGAGGTAGAGCAGTTCTGGCTGGCGGATCCCAGGTCCCGCGCTTCCGGCTAAACGCTCGAAGCGACTAGACTCACCTCATGCTGTCACTGCAATTCATCCGCGAGCATCCGGACGTGGTGCGGAAGTCGCTGGCCGACCGGCAGACGCCGGGGCCGCTCGACGAGATCCTCAAGCTGGACGTGCGGCGGCGGGACCTGCTGTCCGAGACGGAGCGGCTGCGCGCGGAGCAGAACGCCGCGGGGAAGAAGATCGGCGCGGCGAAGGACCCCGGCGAACGGCAGCGGATGATCGACGAGATGAAGGGCGTGTCGACGCGGCTGGACGAGCTGACGCCGCAGCTGCGCGAAGTCGAGGCGTGGGTCGACGCGCTGGCGCTGGAGATCCCCAACATCCCCGACCCGGCGACGCCGTACGGGGAGAGCGAGGCGCAGAACACGGTCGCGCAGCAGTCGGGCGAGGAGTATCGCGACGAGTGGCGGAAGCCGCACTGGGAGCTGGGCGAGTCGCTGGGGATCATCGACTTCGACCGGGGGGTGAAGCTCTCGGGGAGCCGGTTCTACGTGCTGAAGGGGGCGGGCGCGCGGCTGCAGCGGGCGCTGATCGCCTTCATGCTGGAGCTGCACATCGACAAGCACGGGTACACGGAGATGTACCTGCCGGCGATGGTGAAGGAAGAGACGATGTGGCACTCCGGCCAGCTGCCGAAGTTCCGCGACAACCTCTACCACGACGCCGAGGAGGACTACTGGTTCGTGCCGACGGCGGAGGTGCCGCTGACGAACCTGCACGGGGAGGAGATCATCGACGCGGGGGTGCTGCCGCTGCACTACGCGGCGTACACGCCGTGCTTCCGTCGCGAGAAGATGAGCGCGGGCCGCGACGTGCGCGGGATCAAGCGCGGGCACCAGTTCGACAAGGTCGAGATGTACAAGTTCTGCGAGCCGGAGCGCTCGGCCGAGGAGCTGGAGTCGATGCTCGACGACGCGCTGGACGTGTGCCGGGCGCTCGGGTTCACGTACCGGGTGCTCAGCATCTGTACGGGCGACCTGGGGTTCAACGCGGCGCGACGTACGACGTGGAGGTGTGGTCGCCGGCGGTGGGGGAGTGGCTGGAGGTGAGCTCGGTGAGCAACTGCACGGACTTCCAGGCGCGGCGGGCGAACATCCGGTTCCGTCGCGAGCCGGGGGGGAAGCCGGAGTTCGTGCACACGCTGAACGGGTCGGGGCTGGCGCTGCCGCGGACGATGATCGCGATCATGGAGAACAACCAGCGGCCGGACGGGACGATCGAGGTGCCGGAGGTGCTGTTGCCGTTCATGGGGGGCGTGGGGCGGATCGGGCGGGAGGGGATAGGTGACAGGGGACAGGTTGTAGGGGTGGGGGAGGGCTGTGCCCTCCTTCGGTTTCATTGCGCCGCGCGCGACCTCACCCCCGGCCCCTCTCCACCGTGGTGGCGAGGGGAGCTTCGATTGGGCGGGTCAGTGTCGGTAGCGGCGAGGGTTTGCGGATGGGCGCGGTCGGGCGCGGGGCGGACGTAGGGGCGATGCCGTGTGAGGTGATGCCGTGATCGAAGGGGCGACGGTGGCGAAGCGGCGGGGGCGGATCGTGGAGATCTGCATGGGGCTGCCGGAGGTGACGATGCGGGACGGGGAGCACATCAAGTTCGAGGTGCGGGGGAAGACGCGTCGCGTACTACCTGAACGACCATCACGGCGACGGCGTCGTTTCGATCTGCGTGAAGACGGCGCCGGGAGAGCACACGCGGCTGATCGCGTCGCAGCCGGAGCGATACTTCATGCCGGCGTACCTGGGGCCGCGGGGGTGGGTGGGGTTGCGGGTCGACGGGAAGTCGATCGATTGGGGGGAGGTGGAGCGGCTGGTGCGGGACAGTTATCTGCTCACGGCGCCGAAGCGGCTGGCGGCGCTGGTGTAACAGGAGTGCCGGCCGTGCGGTGATGCAGTGTCCGCTAGCGCGTACCCTGCATCACCTTAAAGATAAGTTTCCCGGGGGGACACCCCCCGGAGCCCCCCGGCAGAGGGCGCTGCGCTCTCTGCACTCCCTGCCTTCGACTTCAGGCTTGTCGTTGTGAGGACGCCGATCCGGTGCACCTCGTGTCGAGGTCGTCGGGTGGCGGCCGGGGGCACGCGACGCCTTGGCAGCGGGAGGCTGGATTGCCCGCAGCGGGGATGCTCGCGCTCCATTGCGTGTTCTGGCTATTTCGTGGCTTTTTCGCGGTCCAGGAGGGTGCGTTTGCGGTCGAGGCCGTAGCGGTAGCCGCCGAGGGTGCCGTCTTCGCGGACGACGCGGTGGCAGGGGACGACGATGGGGGTGGGGTTGGTGGCGCAGGCGGAGCCGACGGCGCGCACGGCCTTCGGGCTGCCGACGGCCTTCGCGATGTCGCTGTAGGAGCGCGTCTCGCCGCGCGGGATCTGGCGCAGGGCGTCCCAGACGCGGATGCGGAAGGCGGTGGCGCGCACGTCGAGCGGGATGGGGTGGGCGGGGGCCTTGCCGTCGATGCCGGCGATGATCGATTCGACGTGCTGTCGCAGGCCGCGGTCGTCGCGGCGGATCTGCGCGTTGGCGAACTCGTGGTGCAGCGTGGCCTCGAGCTCGGCGTCGGAGGCGGCGAAGTCGATGGAGGCGACGCCGCGGTCGGTGGCGGCGACGATCATGCGGCCGAACTCGCACGACGCGATGGTGTAGGAGATGGCGGCGCCCTCGCCGCGGTTGCGATAGCGCGCGGGCGTCATGCCGAGGGCGTGGGACGACTGCTCGTAGAGGCGGCTGGAGGAGCCGAAGCCGGCGTCGTAGATGGCGGCGGTGACGTCGCGGGAGTTGCGGAGGGTGCGCTTGGCGCGCTGGATGCGGCGGGCGGCGGCGTACTGTCTCGGCGAGACGCCGGTGATGCGCTTGAAGGTGCGCTGGAGGTGGAAGGGGCTGACGCCGAACTCGTCGGAGAGGTCGGCGAGGGAGGGGGCGCGGTCGCCGGCGGCGTCGAGGCGGGCGGTGATGCGGCGGACGAGGGCGACGTCGGGGCGGGCGGGGCCGCGGGGGTCGCAGCGCTTGCAGGCGCGGTAGCCGGCGGCCTCGGCCTGTTTGGGGGTGGTGTAGAAGGTGACGTTCTCGCGCTTCGGGGTGCGGGAGGGGCAGGAGGGGCGGCAGTAGATCTTGGTGGTGCGGACGGCGGTGACGAAGAGGCCGTCGGAGGCGACGCGGCGCTGCCGGAGGGCGTCCCAGCAGGCGTCTTCGTTGAGGGTGGTGGTGTTGGGGGAGTGCTCGTGCGGCGACCATGTGGGTGCTCCTTCTTGAGGAGATGTTACGGTCGCGGGGGATGGGTGATCCATCCGGATCTTGCGGTTGTGGTGGGGGTGGGGCTGGCTTCGGGGAGCGGTGGTGCAGTGTCCGCTGGCGCGTACCCTGCACCACCTCTTTCTAAAGAAAGAGAGAAGAGGGCCGGGGGGACACCCCCCGGAGCCCCCCGGCAGAGGGCGCTGCGCTCTCTGCACTCCCGCTTGGTCTCGTGCCGAGACGTGCGGCCGCTACCGGTGCGTCGGCGGCGGGCGGGGAAGATTCCTCTCCGGCGCCTGGAATTTCAGGCGGGGAGGGTGGCGTGACCGTCTATGACCTGCGAGGCGGATCGCTCGCTCGCAGTTACGCTTTACGTCTCCAACAACGACCGCAGCGACATGATCAGCACGGGGATGCTCAAGAACCCCGTCATGTACTGGGGGAGCGTTATGACCTCTCCCGGCTTGAAGAAGTCGTGGAAGAAGAAGAAGTCGACGGCAAGAAACCCCAGGATGAGGGCGACATCCAATGCCTTTCGCATGCACCCATGTTAGCCGCCCGGCCGGGAGGGGCTCAATATCACGCGGGCATGAAGGCTAGGCGGCGGCGAGGATGTTGCGGAGTTTGTCGGCGTCGCCGCCGGGGCCGACTACGGCCATGGCGAAGGCGCCTGGTTTGAAGAGACGCTGGGCGACACGCTGGACTTCGGGCGGGGTGACGGCGGCGATGGATGAGACGACGTCTTCGATGGGCTCGATCTCGTTTTGCATCAGCAGCGATTCGCCGGCGCGCTGGGCGAGGGCCATCGTCGATTCGAGGCCGAGGCGGAAGTTGCCGATCGAGAAGTCGCGCGCCTTCGTGATCTCGTCCTCGCTTACGGGCTCACTCGCCATCTTGAACAGCTCGTCGCGGATCACCTGCGTCGCCTGTTCGAGATTGTCCAGCGTGACACCGGCGCTGACGTGCAGCGTGCCGATGTCGCTGTAGCGGGAGACGCCGGAGCCGACGGAGTAGGCGAGGCCGCGGCGCTCGCGCACTTCCTTGAACAGGCGCGAACTCATGCCGCGGCCGAGGACGGTGTTCAGCACCATCAGCGGGTAGCGGTCGGGGTCCTTGCGCGGCAGGGCGTGCAGGCTGATGCCGATGTTGCACTGGGCGATCTCGCGCGGCTCGACGACGACGCGCTCGTCGCCGAAGTCGTGACGGGCGGGGGGCGGCGCGGGGACGGGGCGGTCCGGCATGTCACCGAACAGCTCGGTGGCGCGCGCGAGCACCTCATCGTGCGTGGTGTTGCCGGCGACGCTCAGCACCGTGTTCGACGGCGCGTAGTAGGTCTCGACGTGGCGGACGAAGTCGTCGCGCGTCATCGCGTCGACGGTCTCGATGCTGCCGGCGATGGGCCAACCGATGGGCTGGTCGCCGAAGGTGGCGCGGGAGAGCAGCTCGGACGCCCAGGCGCCGGGCTGATCGAACGCGCGGCGGATCTCCTGCTGGACCACGGTGCGCTCGCGATCGATCTCGGCGGCGTCGAGCAGCGAGTGGCGGTACATATCGGAAAGGACGTCCATCGCGAGGGCGAGGCGGTCGAAGGGCACCTGGTTCCAGTAGCAGGTGAGCTCCTTGGATGTGTACGCGTTGAGGTGGCCGCCGGCGCCCTCGATGGCCTCGGCGATCTGGATGGCGTCGGGGCGGGTCGGGGTGCCCTTGAAGAGCATGTGCTCCATATAGTGGGAGACGCCGTTGGTGCGCCGCTCCTCGCCGCGCGAGCCGATGCCGACGAAGAGATTCACGCTCACCGACTGCCCGGTCGGCACGGGGGTCGTGACCACGCGCATGCCGTTGGCCAACGCTGAAACCTGCCACTCGATCGCCAATGGAGCCGCCCTTTCGCCCGCGCCAACTCGCTGGATTCACACCAGTATATCGGCCTGCGTAGATTCGACACGCCAAGGAGAGGGACACCGCGTGGGCCTGCGAAGCGCGCGGGCGAGGCGCCGCCTCAGGGCATCGCGACCGTGATCAGGAGAACGCAGTCGGAGAGCGCCTGCGCTGAATGAGTGACGCCCCTGGCCAGCACGAGGACGCCGCCCGCGCCGAGCGTCGCCACACCCCCATGAGCCGACACGCGGACACGACCGCGCACGGCGTGGATGCTGATCTCGCCCTCGACTTGATGAGGGCTGAGCGCGGCACCTTTTCGCAGCGCTATGAGCGTTCCGCGGAGCGCTCCCTGCTTGAAGAGCGTCTTGGCGGCGCGGCCCGTGCGTGCCGCCATCGCGCGTTCACGCAGCCGTGCGCTCTCGTCGGACAGCGAGCATGACAGGACGTCGCCTCCCAGCGCGTGCGTCTTCAGGTATGTGTGCGTTGCGCGTACCAATGCTGGTTCCTCCTTCCGGAGCCGAGAGCCCGATACCTATCATCGCAGCTACGGCGCGGCGTCAATACAGCCTGGCGCGAGCCGACTAACCGCCGGCCATCCCCGAGATGAGGTCGACGCGATCGCCGTTGACGAGGACGCGTCCCCCCGACTGCATCGCGTCGTCGATGACGGCGATGACCTGCCATCTCATGGGGGCGAAGCCAGGGCAGCGCTCGCGGAGGTGATCGAGGAGCGCCGCGATGGTGGTGCCTTCCGCCACCGTCAGGTTGACCGAGGACATGCCCGTCATCTGCTCAAGGGCCGAGGAGGGGCGAACCCGCACGCCGACGGTGCCGGTCGTCGGCGGTCCCGGGTCGCAAGCCGCAAGGGCGGCGACGCCGGAGATCCCGGCGCCTGTGCGTGTCGCGTCCGGCGAGGCGCCCAGGTGGGCCCCGCCTGCGGCGACGGCGAGGACGCTCGCGACGGCGACCGGCCCGGTGAGCACGAGCGCCTTCGCCCGATCGGGGTTTCGGCCGAGGTCGATCCACGATGCGACTCGTCCCGTTTGGCCGCGCACGCTGCTCTCCCTAGCCACCGCGAATCTCGCTGCTGTAGCTGATGGAGTCGTAGATGTCGGGCTGGTCGGGGCCGGTGACGTGGATGGTGCCGGCCACGCCCTTGTGGATGCGGAAGATGGCGTGATCGACGGCGAGGTAGTCGCCGGGGACCTGCACCTGGAACTCGACGCCGGTGGCGCCGCCGCATGGCACGAGCGTGGTCTGGACGTTCTTGTTGACGAGGTCGAACGAGCCCTCGACGTAGACCCTGTCGAACATTTCGCCGATGACGTGGAAGCTGGAGATGAGGTTGGGGCCGATGTTGCCGACGTAGAGGCGCACGGTCTCGCCGATGTTGATGGTGTCGCCGTTGTAGACGCCGATGGCGCGGTCGCCGGCGAAGGCCTCCGGCCTGCCGTTCCAGACGACGAAGGTGGGCTCCTCGATGTTTCCGTATTCGATGGAGTTGGTGAGGTGGCCGGCGTCCTTCAGCTGGACGTAGGCCTTCTTGCCTCCCTGGTCGGTGTAGAACTCGCTCTGCATGAGGTAGTACTCGTGATCGACCTTCGGGAGGCCGCCTTCGGGCTCGACGACGGCGAGGCCGTACATGCCGTGCGAGATGTGGTCGGGGATGTCGGGGAAGGCGCAGTGGTAGATGAAGATGCCGGGGACCAGCAGCTTGGCGCGCAGGTGGCTGGTGGCACCGGGCAGCGTGTCGGTCCGGACTGAGCCACCGCCGGGGCCGGTGACCGCGTGGAAGTCGGTGTTGTGGGGCATGGTGCTGTCGGGCGGGTTGTGCAGGAAGTAGTCGATGGTGTCGCCGACGCGGGCGCGGAGCATGGGGCCGGGCACCTTGCCGTCGAAGGTCCAGAAGTCCATGGTGGTGCCGTCGACCATGTTGGCGACGACCTCGGCGAGGTTGAAGTGGACCTCCTGGGTGATGGGGCCGGTGCGCTGGACGGGGTTCTGATACTTGCCGTCCTGGTAGAGCGTGTAGTCGGCGGAGTCAGGCATCTCGATCGGGTGGCGGGAGATCTCGTCGACGGTCGCGGCCTTGGCCGGGGCGGTGGGCGCCGAAGCCAGGCTCACCGGCCTGTAGCCGAAGGGTGAGGGGGTCTCGAGGGGGTTGACGTACTTGCCGCCGGGATCGCCACAGGCCGCTGCGAGGGCGCCGGCGGCGGCCGCGCCTCCGGTCAGGCCGAGGAACTTGCGCCGGTTGAGCGTCTTCGCCAGATCGAACTCGCTCATGATGGTCCTCCTACTCTCGCGCCCGCGCGGGACGTCCAACAGATCCAACCTATCGATCCATGCCTGACGCCGCTGTAACTTAAGTCTCATGCAGGAGCATTCGGGCGACCCGCTGCTTGCCATCCCGTACCTCTCCGCGCTGACGCCGGAGCAGCGCGCCGGGGTGCTGCGCTCGGCGCGGCGGCTGCACGCCGAGGCGGGTCAGACGCTGTTCGTCGAAGGCGAGCCATGCGCGGGCTTCTACGTGCTGGTGACGGGGCTGGTGAAGCTGTTCAAGACGTCGGCGGACGGGAGGGAGCAGGTGCTGCGGCACATGTCCGCGGGGGAGTCGTTCAACGAGGTGCCTGTGTTCGACGGCGGGCCCAACCCCGTGAGCGCGGTGGCCGTCGACGCGAGCGACCTGATCGTGCTGTCGCGGGAGGCGACGCTGGCGGCGATCAGGGAGTATCCGGTGGTGGCGGAGGCGGTGATGGAGGTGTTCGCGTCGCGGCTGCGGCACCTGGTGGAGCTGGTGGAGGACCTGTCGTTCCGGCAGGTGACGGCGCGGGTGGCGCGGATCGTGCTGCAGTCGGTGGCGCCGCACGAGGGCGTCGGGGCGGGTGTGGGCGCGCGGGCGCACATCACCCAGCTCGAGATCGCGGAGATGGCGGGCACGCGCCGCGAGGTGGTGGCGCGCGCGCTGAAGGCGCTGGAGGGCGCCGGAGCGATCGAGGTGCATCGCGGCGACGTTCGCGTCATCGACGCCGCGCGCCTGAGCACTCTCGCCTAGAGGTGACGCCCTCAAAGTTAGCCAGTATCCGGGCGCCCGTCCGCTGGTACCATGCGCCGTGCCGCGACTGTTCTTCGAGACCGATGCCGCTGAGCCCTGCCCGATCGAGTTCGAGGGGCCGAGCGACGTGCTGGTGTATTTCCTCTCACTGGCGTTCTCCACTCGCTACGGCTCGACGCATCCGCTCTCGCGCCTGGCGCTGCTGCTGCGCGGCGAGTTCAAGGTCGACATGGCGCCGCTCACGACGTTCGCCGACCGGGACGTGGAGGTGGAAGCGGACGCGCGCGAGATGGAGCGCGCGTGGCAGGACGGCGCCCGGCTGACGGCGACGCTGCACGGGGTGATCGAGGCGCTGGCCTCGGGCGACGCGCGGATCGCGGAGTTGACGGCGGATTCGCCCGACCTGAGGGAGCGGCTGGCCGACCTGGAGCGCATGGCCGCGTGGGCCGCCGAGCGGTCGGCGCGCGTGCGTCTGAGCTTCGAGCTGTGAATGCGAACGCGCGACGCGCGTCCGATCGTACTTCGAGCGCGGCCGGTCGCGCTGGACCTCGTGCTCGGCGGGTTCGCGACGCTCGTCGCCGGGCTGCTCCGGCTGATCCGGTTGGGCGACATCCCGTATGGCGTGCACCCGGACGAGGCCGGGATCGCGCTGGAGGCGATGCGGATCACGCACCACGGGTGGATCGGCGTGTACTCACACGCGGCGCTCGGTATCCCGACGCTGAACTGCTACATCATGGCTCCCGGGATCGCGCTGCTCGGCAGAAGCGCGTTCGCGATGCGCATCGACATGGCGCTGTTCGGGCTGGCGGCCGTGCCGCTGACGTACGCGCTGGTGCGGCTGGCGTACGCGCGGACGGAGGCGTTCTTCGCAGCGATGATGCTGGCGGTGTCGTACTGGCACCTGTTCTACAGCCGCATCGCGCACATGTCGATCACGTACCCGACGCTGCTGCTGGGGGCGCTGCTGTGCATCTTCGCAGGCATCAAGCGGGGCGGCCGCGCACAGATCGTGCTGTTCGCGGGGGCGGGGGTGCTGCTGGGGCTGTGCGTGTACGCGTACAACGTCGGCGCGATCGCGGTGGCGGCGGCGGGGGCGTTCCTCGTGGTGCTGACGCTGGCGCGGTACCGGAGCCGGGCCGCATTTGAGCGATGGTGGCCGTCGCTGGCGGCGTGCTTCGCGGGCGTGCTGGTCGTCTCGATCCCGTTCCTGTGGTACATCCACAACCCGGACGCGTACTTCTGGACGCACATCCACGTGTACAGCGACGTCGACGTGACGCGGACGGCGGAGTATCGCGACGCGAGCACGTGGGGGAAGGTGCGGATCATCGCCGACCAGTTGCGCGACTTCGCCGGGACCTACATCTGGCACGGCAAGACGGACTACGTCGATGCGAGCGGGCTGCGGCCGATGCTCGACCCGATGACGCTCGCGCTGCTGGCGATCGGGTCGGTGATGGCGTTCCGGGCGCGACGCGAGCCGCTGGTGATCGCGGCGGTGTGCTGCATCGTGGTGGTGCCGCTGCCGGCCACACTGCAGCAGGGGTCGATGATGCGGGAGCCGCTGGGCGCGGCGCCGTTCCTGATGTTCATCGCGGCGCTGCCACTGGCGGCGCTGTGGCGGTGGGCGTTACGCGCCGAGCGATCGTGGAAGGCGCTGCTGTTCGCGGCGGCGGCGGTGGCGCCGGTGATGGTGATCGGCGTGACGACGGTGCACGACTACTTCTGGACGTGGCGCTACGACAGCAACACACGATTCGTGTACCACCAGGAGATTACGTCGGCGAGCCTCTACATGCGGACGCTGCCGCCGGACGCGTACGTGCTCTTGTACAGCGACAGGCACCCGCTGAACCTGGAGACGCGCCGCTTCCTCTCCCCGGACACGCTGGGTGAGAACCGATCGGCGGAGTTCAGCAGCGCCGACGGCTCGATCTATCTGCCGGCGTGGAAGGGCCCCGTGGTGTTCATCCTGCTCGGCAGGTACCTGCCGTTGATCGACGAGCTGGAGCAGCGATACCCGGGTGGAATCGAGGGCGAAGTCCGGCACGACGGCCTGGTGGACTTCTACGCGTACGAAGTGGAGCCGCCGGACGCTATCAGCGGCCCGTGACGTCGTCCCGGCTCACGGGAAGATGCCGCGGATCTCCGTCGCTTCGACGACGCGGCGCACGGCGAGGGTGTAGGCCGCGTCGCGCAGCGATCCGCCCTGTTCGGCATGCAGCGCAGCGACTTCGTTGAACGCACGTTCGATGACACGGTGCAGCCGATCGTTGACCTCGTCCTCCTCCCAGAAAAACGACTGCAGGTCCTGCACCCACTCGAAGTACGAGACGATGACGCCGCCGGCGTTCGCGAGGATGTCGGGGACGACGTAGACGCCCTTCGCGTGGAGGATCCGGTCGGCCTCCGGCGTGATCGGGCCGTTCGCCGCCTCGACGATCATCGGCGCCTGTATGCGGGCGGCGTTGCCGCCGTGGATCTGGCCTTCGAGCGCCGCGGGGATGAGTATGTCGACGGGAAGTTCCAGGAGCTCCGCGTTCGTGATGTGCTCGCCGGGCCATCCGTTCGGCACGAAGCCACGCTCGTGCTTCATCGCGAGGAGCGCGTCGATGCTGCCGAGGCCGTCCTTTGCGTACAGCGCGCCGTTGGAGTCGCTGACGGCGACGACGTTGGCGCCGGCCTGAGAGAGCAGCTTTGCGGCGACGCTGCCGACGTTGCCGAAGCCCTGGACGGCGACGCGCGCTCCCTTGAGATCGACCCCGCGCACGCGGCAGGCCTCCTGCGTGACGAAGAGGACGCCGCGACCGGTGGCCTCGACGCGGCCGCTGCTGCCACCGATGGCAACGGGCTTACCGGTGACGACGGCCGGCGTGGAGTGACCGTGGATCAGGCTGTAGGTGTCCATGATCCAGGCCATGACCTGCGCGTCGGTACCCATGTCGGGCGCGGGCACATCCTCGTCGGGCCCGATGAGCACGCTCAATTCGGCGGCGAAGCGGCGAGTGAGGCGCTCCAGCTCACGGCGGCTGAGCGCGCGCGGGTCGACGATCACGCCGCCTTTCGCGCCGCCGTACGGGAGGCCGGCGACGGCGCACTTCCACGTCATCCACATCGACAGCGCGCGCACTTCGTCGAGCGAGACGTTGAGGCTGTAGCGGAGACCGCCCTTCACCGGGCCGCGGGCCTCGTTGTGATGCACGCGGTAGCCGGTGAAGACGCGCACGGACCCGTCATCCATGTGTACGGGGAAATTGACGGTGAACTCGCGCTTGCAGTGGCGGAGGATCTCGCGCATGCCGGGATCGAGGCCCAGGCGGTCGGCGACCGTATCAAGCTGCTCGAGCGCGCTCTGGAGCGGGTTCTCGGCGGGAGCGTCTGAGGCCGGGGGCTGCGTCATCGTTACGGCTGCGGCTGTTCGGCCGTCTCGCGCTGCCAGTTGCCGTTCGGGTACGGCGCGGTGGGCAGGAAGGCATCGAGCCACGTGGCGGCCATGGCGGCGGCGCCGTTGCGCAGGAATCCGCGGCAGTCGTCCATGGTGCGCCAGGCCGTGATCTCGACCATCGAGCCGTCGTCGCCCTCGCGGCGGAGTTCGTGCGAGACGAAGCCCGGCTGCCGCTGCAGATACGGCATCAGGCGGCCGAGGAGCGCCTGCTTTCGCTTCTCAAAGTCCTCCGGATCGCGGACGGAGCTGTAGCGCTTGAGCGTGGAGACGACCATGGTCACGGCCCGCCTTTCTGGCTCGATCGGGGACAGCTTGCCGCCGCGCGGGGACGGGCGCAACCGCGTTGTTCAGGGGGTGGCTCGCACCTGCTCGGGCTGGATCGGGCGGAGGCCTTGCCGCGTCCATTCATAGTAGAGCGCCGGGCCGGGCTTCGGCGGATCGCTGCGGTAGGTCGCGCGAGGCAGGTCGAATGCGGCGGCGTCGCCGTAGAGGGCGCGGGCGACCGACGGCACCCAGGTGTACTGCTCCATGGGGTTGGTCCAGGGGCCGTCGACGATCCAGATCGTCGTGCCGGGAGTGACTTGCTGGTTGGCTTCACGGAGCTGGTTGACGAGCAAGAGCCAGCGATCGGTCTCGTGACCGGAGCGCCGGTACTGGGCGACCGTCTGCCAGCCGTACAGCGAGGCGACGACGACGACGAGAGCGAGACCGAGCGCGGTCGCCGGGACGCGCAGGTAGCGGTGGGCGCGGCGGACGCGATCGTAGATCGCGTAGGCGGTGATCGCGGCGAGGGGGGCGAAGAAGGCGACGGCGCCGTAGGTGTAGCGTGAGGCGGTCCAGATCTTAACCGGCGCGTAGGGCAGCAGCGCGAGCACGACGCCGAGCACGGCGACGCGCGCGAGGTTCGGGCCGCGCAGGGCGAGCAGGATCGCGAAGGCGGCGACGATCGCGGCGAGCACCCAGCGCAGCGCATCCGGGGTGTGCGGGATGGCGTGAGCGGGGAAGGCCATCCAAGAGAGGTACACCGCGTAGTTGGTGAAGACCTGCGGGCCCCAGTAGTAGCCGGAGAACTTGAGCTGAGGTGAGCTGGTGCTCTCGTAGAACGCGAGCCAGCCGGCGGCGAGGGCGACAAACGGCGACGCGTGGAGGACCATGCGCTGCGGGGCGCGGAGCCACCGGCGGGCGAAGAGCGCGTAGGCAGCGACGATGACGGGGGCGTAGACGAAGGAGCCTTCGTTCGAGAGGAAGGCGAGGAGGAAGAGCGCGACGGACGACCAGAACGCCCAGGGGTTGCGCTCGCCGTCCTGGGCGTAGGAGATGATGGCGAGGAGCGACGCGAGCACGAAGAAGGTGGCCATGACGTGCGGGAGCGCCGTGATGTAGGTGACGGTGTCGAAGTGGGCGCCTGAGATGCCGAAGATGAGGGCCGACAAGGCGCCGACGGCGGGCCGGCGTGTCACGCGCGTGACGAGCGCGTAGAGCACGGCGAGCGATCCGAGGTGGAAGGCGAGGTTGACGAGGCGCCAGCCGACGGGGTTGAGGCCGAAGGCGCGCCACTCGGCGGCGTAGACGACGCCCATGAGCGGCCGCCAGCTGGGGACGATGTCGTGCATCGTCACGGTATCCAGCATGTAGCGGCCGCTGCCGGAGTAGTGGATGTTGCCGAGGACGACGAAGTCATCGCCATCGAAGTAGTAGCGGAGGGATGGGGCGTGGACGACGAAGGTGATGGCGAGCACCGCGAAGATGCCCCAGTGGCGCAGGAAGAAGCGCCAGGCATCGGCGAGGGCGAGAGAGGCCGCTTCACGCGGCCGACGGAAGGACGCGCCCTCCGCGGTAAGGGTGATCGGGTACTTCACTCTGCGGTTGTCTCAGTCAGCTAGAACGGGGAAGGCACCACACCGGAACGTGGGCGCATTCTAGGAACGGGTGGGGCGAGGCTGAAGCCATAAGCAGTCAACCGGACGGGATTAAATTCCCACGGTTTTCGCGCGCTTCGATCAGGGTGAGCGTGGGCGGTGTTGTTATGTCGCGGCGATGGGAGAGGTGGCCCAAGCGGGGTCTTCGAGGTGCTCCAGGCCGGCGAAGTCTGTGTCTTCGGCGAGCTCTCCGATGGTCTTCGCGAGGGCGGGGTGGGGGACGTCGCTGGCGAGCTCTGCCAGGGGGGCCACGACGAAGTTCCGCTCGAGGATCAGGGGGTGGGGGACGGTGAGGTCGGGCGTGTCGATGCGCTGGTCGCCGTAGAGGAGGATGTCGATGTCGACGGGGCGGGCGGACCAGCGCGGGGAGGGGCGGCGGCCGATGTCGTGTTCGATCTGCTTGAGGACGGCGAGGAGGTCGTGCGGGGGGAGGTCGGTGGCGATCTCGCAGGCGGCGTTGAAGTAGTCGGGGCCGGGGTCGGCGCCTTCCGGCACGACCGCCTCGGAGCGGTAGAGCGAGGAGACGGCGACGACGGTGCAGCCGCGATCGGCGAGGTAGCGGAGGGCCATGCGGAGGTTCTCGCGGCGGTTGCCGACGTTGGCGCCGAGGCCGAGGAAGACGCGGGGCGATTGGCGAGCCATCACGTGATCTCGCGGGGGTGGCTGCGCATCCCTGTCGGGCTGCTCCGGTGATGTAATAAGGTTGTTGTTCCGGGGGGACACCCCCCGGAGCCCCCCGGCAGAGGGCGCTGCGCTCTCTGCACTCCCGCTCCTGAGTTCCGCCGCTTGCGCTCGACGAGGCATGGTGTCGCGCCGGTGGTCCGAAGATTGAGTGGTGCGCTGTGCTCCCGCGGGTGGCTGCGCGTGCCGGGCAGGCGGTGATCTGTCGCACTGGGTCCGGCGAGCGGTGATGCAGTGTCCGCTCGCGCGTACCCTGCATCACCTTGAATGAGAATGGTGGAGTTTCCGGGGGGACACCCCCCGGAGCCCCCCGGCAGAGGGCGCTGCGCTCTCTGCACTCCCGCTTCTGAGGTCCGCCGCTTGCGCTTGACGAGGCACGGTGTCGCGCCGCTGGTCCGAAGATTGAGGGGAGCGCTGTGCTCCCGCGGGTGGCTGCGCATCCCCGGCGGGCTGCTCCGGTGATTTAACAGAAGTGATTGTTCCGGGGGGACACCACCCGGAGCCCCCGGGCAGAGGGCGCTGCGCTCTCTGCACTCCCGCTTCGCCTGCGCTCGTGCGAGGCGCGTCATTGCGCTCCCTCGCGGGGGTAGCCGCGGACGACGGCGTCGGCGAGGAGGGTCACGTGCTTCATGGCGGCGACGTCGTGGACGCGGACGATGTCGGCGCCGCCGGCGACGGAGAGCGCGACGGTGGCCGCCGTGCCGAAGATTCGATCCTCGACCGGCGCGCCGCCGAGCACAGCGCCGATGGTCGACTTTCGCGAGGTGCCGATCAGCAGCGGGAGGCGGAGGGCCGCCAGCTCCGGCAGCCGCCGCAGCAGTTCGATGTTCTGCTGCGGCGTCCAGCCAAAACCGAAGCCGGGGTCGGCGATGAGGTGCGCGCGCGGGACGCCGTGCTCATCGGCGACGTGGACCGACTCGCGCAGACCCTCCGTGATGCGGCCGATCACGTCGCCCGGGGCGCGGCCGCGCTGGTTGTGCATCAGCACGACGGGGAGGCCCTCATCGGCGGCGATGCGCGCCAGCATGGGGCCGCGGCGGAAGCCGTAGATGTCGTTGAGCAGATGCGCGCCGGCTCCAACGGCGGCGCGCGCGACGTCCGGCTTGTACGTGTCGATGCTGACCGGTACGTCGGGCAGCTCTGCGCGGATGCGCTCGATGACGGGTACGACGCGGCCGATCTCTTCGTCCGGCGTGATCTCGTCGAAGCCGGCCTCGGTCTTTTCGGCGCCGGGGCGGGTCGACTGGCCGCCGACGTCGAGGATGTCGGCGCCCTCCGCGACGAAGCGGCGCGCGCGCTCGACGGCGTCATCGACGCGCGAGAGGCCGTCGCCGGAGAAGGAGTCCGGGGAGACGTTGATCACGCCCATGACGTAGGTGCGGGCGCCCCAGACAAACTCCGTGGGGCCGATGCGGAGGGAGGGGGCGGGGAGGTCGCGTTCGATCATCGCGGGCATGCTAGCACTGGCCGCGCGTCATCAGGGGGACGGGTTCATCCACAGATGACCCAGATCTTCCTGGTTCATCCGGCGACGGCCCCGAACGCGTCGCGTGCGGTGCTGAGCCGGGGCCTATTCCACGCCGAGGCAGAGGGGATGGCCGGCGGGATCGAGGACGATGCGGAGGTCCGGGCGGGGCTGGTGTCCGGCGAGGCGGCCGCCGGCGGCGAGGGCGTGCGCGACGGCCGCGTCGAGATCGTCCACCTTGATGTCGAGGTGGATCATCTTGGTGAGCTGGCCGGGCTGTTCGGGCCAGACGGGGGGCTGATACCACGGCTCCTCCTGGAAGGAGACCCCGGTGCCGCCGTCCGGGTTCTCCATGAGGATGAAGTCGTCGTTGCGATACGTGATCGGCCAGCCGAGGAGGCGGCCGTAGAAGTCGGCCATCGCCTGCGCGTCCGCGCAGTCCATGTTTATGGTCGCGATCTGGAAGGTGGGAGCGGGTTGTGGTGTGTCCATGACGAGGGATTATCGCACGCCGGACGCCGACTCCCCATCGGGGCCCGACCTGGTTCGCGCGGACGTCCCCGGTGACGACGGGCGCGACGTCGCAGTTGTGGCAGTAGACGCCGCCCACGCCGCCGGTCAGGTCCAGACGGCGAGGACGGCGGCGTCGTTCGGGTTGCTCGGATCGAAGAGCGCGACGCACACCTTGCGGCCGACGACCATCTCGGCGCCGGCGATGTCCCTCGCCACGGGTACGCTCTTGAGCCACAGCTGCAGCGATCCGGTGAGCTGCACGTCGGCGGTGTAGGTGCCGGGCGTCCAGACTTTGATGACGCCCTGGTGCAGCTCGGTCAAACACGCGGCCCCCAGCTCTATCGCCTGCTCGTACACGGCGGCGTGCTTGTCGTAGCGCCAGCGCAGCCCGCGCACGCGGCGCTTGACGCTGCTGCGTTGATGAGCGTGTCGGTGAAGTCGACGGCGTCGTGCAGCTCCTGCGCGACGTTGGGCGGGCACACGATGCGGCCGGCGGGCGCGTCGAGCGCGCGACGGCGAAGGTGCGCGGCCGCGGTCGCCGCGGCGGTGGCGCCGCTGGCGCTGACGTGAGGTCGCGCTGCTGGTCGCGGCTCGCCGTCATGACCTGGGCGACGTCGAAGTCGATCGCCTCTCCGAAGGCGCCGGCGCCGAACGCCTGCGCCTCGCTGACGGGCGGCGCCTCGCCCCGCAGCTGCAACGAGCTGACGGGATGGTCGAGGCCGTAGGTGTAGGTCGATGCGTCGGTGGCCAGCGGCTCGATGAGCGTCGCCTGCGTCGCCGGCCCGAGGACGATCTTGTCGGCGAGGAAGGCGAGGGCCTGCTGCGCTGCCTCGTGGCCCGACGTCGCCGGCGCGATGGTGAACTGCGGCGTGATGGTCGTGGCGCGCGTGCTGCCGCCGCCGGCGGCGAGCGCCATGCCGGCGCGCGAGAAGATGCGCGTGAGGATCGCGCTGTAGGCGTCGCTGCCGGTGTGGACGATGGTCGTGCGCTGGCGCGATCGCCGGAGGACGTCCCACGCTCCCTCAACGTAGAGCCGGAGCATGGAGACGCCGCCCTGTCGTCGGTACTCGTACGCCGTTATCCAGACGTCGGGCATGCGCGACGACTCGTTGCCGGCCGACGTCCGATAGCCCCAGCGGATGCCGATGAGGTTGCCGACGGAGAGCAGCGCGGGCGGGCCGGCGTACGTGCCGGCGGTGTTGTCGAGCTCCACGTAGCCGCGCGTCGTGGTCCTCAGCTCCTCGATATCGACGGCGGTCACGTCGGCGCTGACGTCGAGCTGCAGCTGCGCGGCCGCGGCCTGGCTGATGTAGTTGGGCGCGCACTCGTAGGCGTAGTCGGCGTCGCCGCACACGGCGAGGCCCTGCGCTGCCGCCGTAGCTCACCGGGCACGGGCGCGCGCACGAGGTTGGCGCCGGCGATCCATCCGTTCTGCGGGTTGAGCGACGAACGATAGACCCGCGTGTTGCCGCCGACGAACGTGTCCGCCTCCAGCCACGTGATCCGGTACGTGTCGAGGTAGGCGAGGCTCGGCGCGCTGTACGCGACGCTGCTGTCGCTCTCGGCCTGCTGCTGCACGAGCAGCGAGGTCCAGACGCCGACGGGGCTGTCGAAGCCGTCGCCGTACGTGATGCCCCACAACGTGCGCCTCAGCGTCGTCGCCTCGACGCCGGTCACGAGGATGGCGTAGTCGAAGACGTAGCACATGGCGACGCCGTTGAGCGCGCTGACGGTGACGGCCGACGAGCTGGTCGCACCGTACACGCCGGCCGTGCGCTTGATGACGTAGAGCTGCGTGGCCGTGACCCATGCGATCGCGTGGTCGCCGCTGGCTGTTCTTGTACGCGACGGCCAGGTCGACGACGGCGGCGGCCGCGGTGGCGACGGCCACCTCGGCCGCGAACGTCACGCCGTAGTTGATGCTCTCCCGCATCTTGACGCCCGTGCCGGCGGCGTCGACGTAGACGATGATGACGCGGTTGCCGTTGGCGGCGCACGCGACGACGTTCCCCTTGCCGCCGCCGAGGTTGCCCCACGCGCCGTACGGTCCGGTGCTCGGCGTCGCGAGGCGCTGGACGTAGACGGTGCCGGCGCCGTCGGATCTGACGCGCTGCACGGATCCGTCGCCGGCGACGGCCGCGTCGTGCGATGCGACGGTCTGCGCGGTCTGGTCGAGGATGGTGTACTCGAGGCGGCGCAGGCCGCTCACGCTGTTCTCCGCGAGCACCTGCACGTAGGGCTCGGTGCTCGCGCTCTGCTGCGCTGCTTCCAGGGTCGAGCTGAGCGACCGCACTTCCTTAGCTCCTCATATACCGGCGAGGTAGGTCAGTACTTCACCCGCCTCTGTTCGAACACCGACGGCGCGTCGGTGCTGTAGAGCTGGCGGACGCGCACGGCGTTGTTGCGGCCGATGCGCCGGAGCTCGGCGCGGAACGTGCGCAGCCGCTCCTCGGCGAACGCCTTGTATCGGCCCCAGACGTCGTCGCCTCCGGTGTTGAGCCGGTTCGCTGCGTACGACGTCCAGTCGAGCGCGGCGTAGCCGGCGGCGCCGTCGGCGACGAGCGGCTGATGGGCGAGCGGGATGGTGGTGCCGCTGCCGTCCAGCGTGTGCAGCGTCGTCCAGTACACGTTGATGTCCTCCACGGCGGACGGCGCGGCCACGACGTCGAGCGTGATGGTGTCCTCCCACTGCGACCAGCCGACGCGCGTCGGCGGAAACTCGCCGACGGGCCACTCGACGCCCTCGATCTCGATGACGTTGGTGAGGCCGCTGACGTCGATGTCGCGCGAGTCGGCGACGGTGGCCAGCGTCGTCTTCTGTTCGAGCGGCGCGTGCAGGCTGTACTCGTTGACGGCGCGCGCGATGTGGCGGTCGAGCACGTCGTCGGTCCAGCGGTAGGCGAGCGCGTCCTCGTCGTGCAGGTCCTGGCGGAGCGCGTCGCGAAACTGCGTCAGTGTCGTGGTCATGGTCGGAGCTCCCTCACAGGTCGATGACCTTCACGTAATAGCCCTGGTTGATGCCGGCGGCGATAGGACGTGCGCAGCGACACGCGCTCGCCGGCCAGCACCCACACGGGCGGCCAGATGAGGGCCATGCTGTTGCCGCGGCCGGCGATGGTCGGTCACGACGGGCACCTCGCTCCCTGCCGCGCCGATGCCGATCTGAATCGCGACGCCGGTCACGGTCAGCGCGGCGCCGTTGATGCCGTTCAGGATCTCGGTGACGAGCATGTCGTTGGGCGCGGGGTCGACGACGAGCGCCCAGGCGCCGAACGCGGGCATGATGCCGGCGAGGCTCGTGAGGCCGCTGAGGTGGTAGTTCGCGGGGTAGTAGCGCCCGGCGCCGGCCGGCTTGTCGACGTTGAGTGTCGTGAACGTCGGGACGGCGGTGTCCCAGCCGGCGGCCATCACGCGCCAGTTCGCCGCGGGCGCGTTCTCGTTGACGCGCGCCTGCAGCGACTGGCCTGCCGGGACCTTCGTGTTGAAGGTCGGCAGGTCGATCCACGGGTAGCCGACGTCGTCGCCGCTCGGGTCGAGGATGACGCCGGTCGGCGCGCACGATGTCGATGGACGTCGGGCCGGCGCCGTAGCCGTACTCGACGGCGACGCCGCCGAAGATCGAGTAGACGTTGTCGCGGCGCGCGTAGAGCCGCGTGAGGTACAGGTCGTTGGCCGGCGTGCCGAGCGCTGTCCACGCGCCTGGCGTGCCGTGCGGTGTGCTGCCGGCCATGACGGCGGCGCCGCCGGCCGACGGCAGGAAGATCTCGGCGCCGCACCCCGGGCGGCGCGTCGCGATGTAGGGGTTCGACGGTGGCGCGACGGGCGCCGGCCCCTGGATGAGGGCGCCGCCGGAGCTGCGACGCCGGCGACGTCCGCGGCCGCCGTCCGGCTGCGCGGGCTGCGCTGGTCGGGCTGGTGTGTTAGCTCCTCTTCCGCCCACGCCCGTGCTGGCATCCGGTGACATCCGTGACTCCCCGTCGGTTGACATGAGAACGTGTGTTCTTGCTGACTGGTCGTATCATCGACAGCGTCGGCCGGATGTCCAAGCGTTTCGTGTCACCGGAAGCGAGGAGCGATCGTGATACAGGCAGCGGCGGCGACCGTTGGATCGGGTGTGATAGCGCTTCAGCGGCCGAACCACCCGCTCCGGCTCTTCGGGATCCTCGCCGCCAGCCTGGCGTTCTTCGCCATCGTGGGCGCGGCCGTGGTCGCCGTGATCTACATGGTGCAGGACCAGCGCGGGGCGTACGTGAACGACGTGGCGGGTGCGGCGGTCGAGCCGACGCTGTCCGACCTGCACCTCCCGGACGGGCTGATCGCGGTGCACGTGGTGAAGGACGCGAACGAGTTCAAGCAGCTCGCCGGATGGAAGCCGTTCGTGCCGAAGACGCTGCCGGAGGGCACGCAGGGCGACGTTTCGCTCGCCGTGTCGTTCCCTGACGACAACGGCACGCGCACGGGGCGCGTCGGCTACTCGCCGCGCGAGGATTACAACGTCGACGGGATCACGGGGCCGATGGTGGTGATCCTGGAGACGAAGGGGACGGCGGGCGCGACGATCGACGGGCAGCTCAAGCGTCTGACGGGCGGCAGCGGACGCGCGATCGCGGCGGCGGTGCCGTGCGGCGACCTGGTGCTGGACGTGCAGCTCTACTTCGGCCCGGACCCGCAGCCGGACGAGCCGTTCATCACGCCGTACATGACGGACGTCGCGCAGAAGTTCCTCGACGGCGTCAACGCGCAGTGCCGGAACTAGCGGCGCGATACGCCGCTCGCGTCACGAGCGCACCCGGGCGAACCTGCTAGGCCACTTCTTCCACGGCGCCCGCGAACTGTGCGTTGTACAGGTTGGCGTAGGCGCCACCCCGCGCGAGAAGCTCCACGTGATTGCCCTGTTCGACGATCTGGCCACTGTCGACGACGAGGATCGTGTCGGCGTCGCGAATCGTCGAGAGGCGATGGGCGATGACGAAGCTGGTGCGCTGAGCGCGCAACGCCGCCATGGCGTGCTGGATCAGCACCTCCGTGCGGGTGTCGACGGAGCTGGTGGCCTCGTCGAGGATGAGAATCGGCCGGTCGGCGAGGAAGGCGCGCGCGATCGTAATCAGCTGACGCTCGCCGGCGCTCACGGAGCTGCCCTCATCGTCGATGACCGTGTCGTAGCCGTCCGGCAACGAGTGGACGAAACGGTCGACGTAGGTGGCCCGGGCGGCTTCCAGGATCTGTTCCTCCGTCGCGTCGAGGTTGCCGTACGCCATGTTCTCCCGGATCGTCCCGCCGAACAGCCACGTGTCCTGGAGCACCATGCCGATCTGCGATCGAAGCTCATCACGCGGCATGCGCGCGATGTCACGGCCATCGATCGTGATCGTGCCCTGGTCAAGCTCGTAGAACCGCATGATCAGGTTCACGAGCGTGGTCTTCCCGGCGCCCGTCGGACCGACGATGGCAACCGTGCGGCCGGGCTCGGCAACCAACGAGAGATCGGTGATCAGCGGCCGATTCGGGTCGTAGGAGAACGAGACGTGGGAGAACTCGACGCGTCCGCGCGCGGGGACCGTCGCCTCGACACCGAACGTCTCGGCTGATTGCTCATCAGCGTCGAGGAATTCGAACACGCGCTCGGCCGAAGCGATGCCGGACTGGAACGTGTTGATCATCGCCGCTATCCACGACAGCGGTTGCGTGAAGCTGCGGGAGTACTGGAGGAACGCCTGGATGTCGCCGATCGTCATCGCGCCGTTGGAGACGCGAATTCCGCCCAGGACGGCGATGGCGACGAAGTTCAGGTTGCCGACCAGCATCGTCGTGGGCTGGATCACACCGGAAATGAATTGAGCGCGGAAGCTGGACGCGTAGAGTTCGTCGTTCGTCACGTCAAACTCTTTCTCGACGTCCCGATGGCGGCCGAATGCCTTCACGATGGCGTGACCCGTAAAGGTCTCCTCGACCTGGGCGTTGAGCTTGCCGGTGTGCCTCCATTGGGCGACGAACCCGCTTCGCGAGCGCTTGGCGATGGCGTTCATCATGAACGTCGACAACGGGATCGTGACGAGCGCCACGAGCGCGAGCAGCCAGGAGATCCAGAGCATCATGACGACCGTGCCGATGAGGGTCAGGGACTGCGCCAGCATCTGGGACAGCGTCTGCTGGAGGCTCTGGGCGATGTTGTCGATGTCGTTTGTGACGCGGCTGAGCAGGTCGCCGCGCTCGACGCGGTCGACGTAGCTGAGCGGGAGGCGGTTGAGCTTCTCCTCGACGTCGGCGCGCAACCGGTACATCGTGCGTTGGACGACGCCGGCGAGGATGTAGGACGTGCTGTACTGCAGCACCCACGAACCCGCCAGCAGCGCGCAGGCGAAGGCGAGGATGCGGCCGAGGTGCGAGAAGTCGACGGCGCTGCCCGTGAACACCGCCCGCACGACAACGTCCGTGGCGCTCCCCAGAACCTTGGGCAGGGTCACACTCATGCCCACCGCCGTCACCGACATGACGATGGCGGCGATCGCGGGCCGGCCCTCGCGCCGGAGACGCCGGAAGAGGCGCCGCGTCGTGCTGCCGAAGTCTCTCGCCTTCTCGGTGGGCGTGCCGAACGATCCGAAGCGCATGCCGGGCTGGCCGCCGGGCGGCGGCGGCTTGAACTCCTCCGGCTTGCGAGATGGAGCGTTCATGCCGGCACGCCCTCTCCCATCTGCGACTCGACGATCTCGGCGTAGGTCGGGCACGTCTTGAGCAGCTCTTCGTGCGTGCCCAATCCAACTTCCTCGCCATCCTCAAGCACCAGGATCTGGTCGGCCGAGATGATGGAGGAGACCCGTTGAGCGACGATGATCACCGCGGCATCGCGCGCGTACGGCACGAGCGCGGCGCGCAGACGCGCGTCGGTGGCGAGGTCGAGCGCGGAGAACGAGTCGTCAAAGAGATAGACCTCCGGCTTGCGCACGAGGGCCCGGGCGATGGCGAGACGCTGGCGCTGGCCGCCCGACACGTTCACCCCTCCCTGCGCGATCTCGGCGTCCAGGCCTCCGGGCATGGCGGCGACGAAGTCCGCGGCCTGCGCAACTTTGAGTGCGGCCCAGAGCTCTTCGTCGCTCGCGTCCGGCTTGCCGAAGCGCAGGTTGCTGGCGACGGTCCCGCCGAACAGGTACGGCTTCTGCGGGACGAGGCCGATGCGGTTCCACAGGATGTCCGGATCGAGCTCGCGGATGTCGACGCCGTCGAACAGGACCGATCCGGACGTGACATCGAAAAGGCGCGCCACGGTGTTGATCAGGCTCGACTTGCCGGAGCCGGTGCTGCCGACGATGGCCGTCGTCTGTCCGGCGGTCGTGGTGAACGAGATGTGCTGCAGGACCGCGTGTTCGGCGCCGGGATAGCTGAATCCGACGTCGTACAGTTCGAGCCGCCCGCGCTCCGCGACGTGCATCACGGGCACCTCGGCGGGCGCGACGGAGCTGAACGTGGTGAGCACCTCCTGGATGCGCTCGGCCGAGACGGCGGCGCGGGGCGCCATCATCGTCACCATCGTCGCCATCATCACTGCTGTCATGATCAGCGAGAGGTAGGTGATGAAGGCGACCAGGGAGCCGACCGACATCGCCCCGCTGTTGATGCGGTGGCCGCCGAACCAGATGACGGCGATGCTCGACGCGTTCACGACGAACAGCATCGTGGGGAACATCAGCGCCATGAGGCGGCCCGCGGTCAACGACGTAGACGTGAGGTCCGCGTTGACCCGGTGGAAGCGCTGCGTCTCGACAGGCTCCCGCACGAAGGCGCGCACGACCCTCATCCCCGCGATCTGCTCGCGGAGCACGTTGTTGATGCTGTCCAGGCGGATCTGCATGAGCCGAAACTGCGGAACCATGCGGGACACGATGATGCCGAGGATGATCATCAGGACAGGCAGGCTCACCGCCAGCAGCCATGACAGGCCGAGATCCTGCCGCATCGCCATGAACACCCCGAAGACGACCGTCAGCGGGGCGGCCACGACCATCGTGCAGGTCATGAGGACGATCATCTGAACCTGCTGCACGTCGTTGGTGATGCGCGTGATGAGCGAGGGGGAGCCGAACAGGTTGACCTCTCTCGCCGAGTAGGCGAGCACGCGCTTGAAGAGCGCCGCCCGCACGTCGCGCCCGAACCCCATCGCCACTCGCGAGCCGCAGTAGACGGCGCCGACGGAAAAGGTGGCTTGCACGGCGGTCACCGCGAGCATGATCGCGCCGATTCGCCAGATGTAGGCGGTATCGCCGCGCAGGACGCCCTTATCGATGATGTTCGCGTTCAGTGACGGCAGCAGCAGTGACGCCGTGGCCTGCACGGCCTGGAGGACGAGGATGGCAAGGAGCCAGGAACGGTAGGCACGGAGGTGAGTCCGCAGAAGAGAGATCACCCGTCACTCTCCTTTGCCGCGCGGCTGTCCTGGATGCGCATGCCGTCGAGAAACAGGCTCACAATCTCCCGGGGCGTCATGGGCTCGCCGGCGAAGAACATCGGGTGGCTCACGGCGAGCGTCAGCGCTCGAAGCCGCCTGGCGGCGTTGACCGGGTCGGTGCGCAGCTGTGCTCGGTGCGCGCTGAAGATGTCTCCCAGCGCGACGAAGTCCGCGGGCGGCGTCCATGGCGCGCCGGTATCGCCGACGCTGGAGAGGAGGCGCCAGATGTTCCTGGTGCGGCGTTGCATCGCGCAGACCGCCTCGACGAGCTGATCCTCGAACGGGAGCGACCGATCGATGGCGGCCAGCTCGCGCTCCGTCGGCTCGGGGTCCAAGCGCGGCCTGCAGCACGGCCTGCACGACGGCGTCCTTGTCCGGGAAGACGGAGAAGATCGTCCCTTCCGCGATGCAGGCGGCCTCGGCGATCTGACGCGTCGATACGTTGGCGCCGCGCTCCAGCAGGAGGGGCAGCGTGGCGGCGACGATGGCGGCCCGTCTCTCCTCGGGCGGAAGCGCGCTTGCACGTGTGGCCATCCGCGCATTCTACATGAGTGAGTACTCACTCATCCAGCGGGCATATCGATTCCAGATTCGAACCTGTGGCGGCCGGGGGAGCGCTACTCGCGGGAGCGGAACCACTCCACCGTGCGCTCCAGGCCCTCGCGCAGGCCGACCTGCGCGCGCCAGCCGGTGGCGGCGACGAGCTTGTCGGAGGAGGCGTAGGTGGCGGCAACGTCGCCGGGGCGCTCGCCGAGATCCTCGAGCGGCACCTCGTAGCCGGCGATGTCGAAGATCGTGCGGACGACGTCGATCATCTTCGAGCCGGTGTCCGAGCCGACGTTGTAGTAGTCGAGGCCCTTCAGCGCCAGCACGGCGGTGTGGGCGCGGGCGAGGTCATCGATGTAGATGAAGTCGCGGACCTGCTCGCCGTTCCAGTAGAGGGGGATGGGGCGGCGCTCCAGCACGGCGCGCACGAAGTTGGGGATGGCGTGCGTCTCCGGCTCATGCAGCTCGTTCGGGCCGTAGGGGTTGAAGTAGCGGAGGACCACGGCGTCCATGCCGTGGACCTGGTTGTACGTGGCGACGAACGCCTCGGTCGAGACCTTCGACGCGCCGTAGGGGTTCGATTGCACGCCGAGCGGGTCGGTCTCGCGCAGCGGCAGCGATTTCGGCGTGCCGTAGACCGTGGCGCTGGACGAGAAGACGATCTTGCCGACGTCCGCGCGGTGCATCGATTCCAGCAGGCGCACCGAGTTGAGGATGTTGTTTTCGGCGAAGACGAGCGGCTCCTTCACGGAGCGGGCGACCTCGATGAAGGCGGCCATGTGGATGACGGCGTCGTGGCCGCGCAGGAGTTCGGGGAGGCGGTCCTCGTCGCGGAGGTCGGCCTCGATGAAGCGGGCGGCGTCGGGGACGAGCCGGCGGAAGCCCTTCGAGAGGTTGTCGAGGACGGTGACGTCGTGCTGTTCTTCGAGGAGGACGCGCGTGACGGCGGAGCCGATGAAGCCGGCGCCGCCGGTGACCAGGACTCTCACTTGCGCGTCCCGCGTCGCACGGAGGGGCTGCGCATCCTTGCAGGCTGCTCCGCCCCTCTAAATGGAGTTTGCCGGGGGGACACCCCCCGGAGCCCCCCGGCAGAGGGCGCTGCGCTCTCTGCACTCCCGGCTCCGGCATGAAGGCGAGGACAGACGGCGGGAAATTGAGAACGGAGTCGAGGGCCGGGAAACCTGACCCCCGGCCCCTTCGCGGCTGGGGAAGGGGAGCTCCAAGTACAGGCGCGTATCGCCGAGCGCGGGGCTGCGCATCCTTGCAAGCTGCTCCGCCCCTCCAACATGGAGTTCTTCCGGGGAGACACCCCCCGGAGCCCCCCGGCAGAGGGCGCTGCGCTCTCTGCACTCCCGCTTTGTGTTAGGCGCGCACAATCGCGGCGCAGGGATCCAGCAGACCAAGGGGATAAGCGAAGCGTTTGTGGTGGGCGGGGGGCCAGCTCCAAGACGCGCACGCTAATCTTCGTACTTCTTGAAGACGAGGCAGGCGTTCTGGCCGCCGAAGCCGAAGCTGTTCTTCAGCACGACGTTCACCTCGGCCTGGCGGGAGGTGTTGGGGACGTAGTCGAGATCGCAGTCGGGGTCGGGGTACTCCTGGTTGATGGTGGGGTGCACCCAGCCGGTGAGGATCGACTGGACGCAGGCGACGGACTCGATGGCGGCTGACGCGCCGAGCGTGTGGCCGATGAGGGCCTTCGTCGAGCTGATGGGGATCTGGTAGGCGACCTCGCCGAGCGCGCGCTTCATGGCCACGGTCTCGTACTTGTCGTTCATCTGCGTGGAGGTGCCGTGGGCGTTGACGTAGTCGACGTCCTCGGGCTTCATCCCGGCGTCGTCGAGGGCCATCGTCATGCATGCGGCTGTGGTCTCGCCGTCTTCGACCGGGACGACGACGTGGTGGGCGTCGGAGGTGCAGCCGTAGCCGGCGAGCTCGGCCAGGATCGGCGCGCCGCGGCGCTTCGCGTGCTCCAGCGCCTCGACGACGAAGACGCCGGCGCCCTCGGACGAGACGAAGCCGTCGCGCTTGGCATCGAAGGGGCGGCTGGCGCCTGACGGCGGGTCGTTGCGGCTGGAGAGCGCCTTCATCACCTGGAAGGCGGCGAGGCCGAGCTCCGAGATGCCGGCCTCGGTGCCGCCGGTGAGCATGACGTCGGCGCGGCCGTAGCGGATCATCTCCAGCGCCTCGCCGATGGCGTTGCCGGCGGAGGCGCAGGCGGTGGAGATCGTCGAGTTGTAGCCCTTGGCGCCGTGGCGCATGGCGACCTGCGCGGCGGCCATGTTCGGCAGCATCTTCACCATATAGAAGGGGTCCATGCGGCGGACGCCCTTCTGCGTGATGTCCTTGACGGCGCGGTCGGTGTCGGGATAGCCGCCCATGCCGTTGCCGAAGAGCACGCCGACGCGATACGGGTCGACGGCGCTCATCTTCAGGGCGGCGCCCTCGATCGCCTCCTGCGCGGCGGCGAGCGCGAGCTGCGAGAAGCGGGCCATGCGGCGGGCTTCCTTGCGGTCGATGAACTGCTCCGGGTCGAAGTTCTTGACCTCGCCGGCGATGTGGGTGTCGTAGCCGGTGGAGTCGACCTGTGTCAGCCAGTCGACGCCGGACTTGCCGGCGAGCGAGGCCTCCCAGAACTCGGGGACGGTGTGCCCGAGAGGGTTGATTGTTCCCATGCCGGTGATCACCACGCGGCGGCGGCCACGCGCGTCGGTGCCGTTGTGGTTGCCGTTGTTCATGCCCCGATCCCTGTTTGCTTGCGCGCGTCCCCAGGCGGCGGCCCGCCGGCCGCCGGGAGGATCATATCGGATTGGATTCCCAGAATATACTCGCGGAGCGCCGCCACGAAGGCGAGCGCACCGAAGGCCACCACTGCGCCGCGCTCGCCCGCCTCGGCCGAGCGCGGCCTCGTACGCCTGGCCGACGTCGCCGAAGACGGTGGCGGGCGCGCCGGTCGCGCGGAAGGCATCGCCGAGCTCGCGCGGGTCGGCGGCGCGGCGATGGGGCCAGCCGGCGACGTACACGTGGTCGGCGATGGGCGCGACGGCCTCGGCCATCGCCGGCACGTCCTTGCCGGCGAGCGTGCCGAAGAGCAGCGTGGCGTGGGAGAGGCCGAAGTACTCGCGCAGGGCGGCGACCATGCGCTTCGCGGAGTCGCCGTTGTGCGCGCCGTCAGCGATGACGAGCGGGCGGCGTTTGAGCACCTCCAGCCGTGCCGGCCAGGCAACCTTCGACAGGCCGTCGCGGACGTGCGTCTCGGTGATCTCGAAGCCGCGGCGGGCGGCCAGCTCCTCTGAGGCGACGACGGCGGTCGCGGCGTTGTCGAGCTGGTGGCGGCCGGCGAGCGGCAGGCTTGCGGCATAGGTCGCGCGCGGCGTCTTGAGCTTGAACTCCTGGCCGTCGGCCGAAGCCTTCGTGCGCGTCATCTGGCAGACGGACGCGATCTCGATCAAGGTTGAGGTGCGATCCTGCGCGGCCGCGCGAAAGACGTCGAGCGCGGACTCGCGCTGGGGTGCAACGACAACGGTTGAGCCGGGGGTGATGATGCCGGCCTTCTGCGCGGCGATCTCGGCGATGGTGTTTCCGAGCACGGCGGTGTGCTCGAGGCTGATGGGCGTGAGGACGACGACGTCGGTGGCGTCGAAGACGTTCGTGGAGTCGAGCAGGCCGCCGAGGCCCACCTCTATGACCTGTGTATCGACGGCGGCGTCACGGAAGGCGACGAAGCCGGCAGGCCGTGAGCGCGTCGAAGGCGAGGAAGGGGCGGCCGGGGAAGCGCGGGGCGACGGCGTCCATGGCTGCGCGCACGGCCGTCATCGCCGCGGCGAACTGGTCGCGCTCGACGGGCTTGCCGTCGATGCGGACGCGCTCGTTGAAGTGGTGGAGGTGGGGGCTGACGTAGCAGCCGGTGCGGCGGCCGGCGGCGAGCAGGATCTGCTCGACCATGACGGAGGTGCTGCCCTTGCCCTTCGAGCCGGCGACGTGGACGGTCGGGCGGCCGAGGTGGGGGTCGCCGAGCTCGGCGAGGAGCGCGCGCACGGGGGCGAGGTCGGGGCGGCCGGCGAACTCGCCGGTGCGCTCGAAGTCCGGGAGGGTGAGGAGCCAGCGGAGGGCGTCGTCGTAGTCCACGGTGTGAGGGTACATCCGGGGGGTGGGGCGGGCGTGGTACGGGTGGACTATTCGAGGGATGACCGCTGGTCTCATCCTGTCAATCGAATGGCAGGAGAGCGGGTCCATGAACCGCGAATCACGTTGACAGGCGATCGGGGGCGGAAGTATGATGCGCGGCAGGCCCGTAGCCTGGGATTCTGAACGGAGCGCAGGACATTCGGTGAGAACTATCGGTATCAACATCATGGGGAACCGCCTGGGGCGCGCCACCTTCAAGGGTGGACTGTGCGTGGGCCGGATCCGCGTCTCGGGGAGTGCAGAGCATTGAGTTGAGCTAGCCGCCCCGGCCGCACGGAGTCCACCCACTCGCGCAACGGAGGCGAAGTGGGTTTTTTGTCGCCCGCGGGCGGCGGGACAAGACGGAGCAAGAGATGGCGATCGCAGTGAGTGACACCGAGACGAATTCGAGGTTCGACGCGCAGGCGCCGCCGCTGCGCGTGACGCACGTGATGAAGTCGTTCGGCGGCGGCATGGACGCGGGGCGGCTGCTCCCGTGGGGACGGGGCAAGAAGCGCGAGCCGGCGCGCCGCGTCGTCGATGACGTGTCGCTGGAGATCCAGCGGGGCGAGATCTTCGGCGTCATCGGCGCCAACGGGTCGGGGAAGTCGACGCTGATCCGGATGATCAGCACGCTGCTGCTGCCGGACGCGGGGGACGTGCACATTTTCGGGCTGGACGCCGTGCGCGACGCGATGAAGGTGCGGTCGCTGATCAACCGCGTGTCGGCGGACCCGTCGTTCTTCCGGAGCATGACGGCGCTGGAGAACCTGCTGTTCTTCGGCCGCGTGTACGGGCTGACGCCTGGCGACGTGAAGCGCCAGACGCCGGAGATCCTGGAGCGGCTGGGCTTCGAGCGGGAGCGCGCGTACGAGCCGATGAGCCACCTCTCGCGCGGGCAGCAGCAGAAGGTGGCGGTGGCGCGGTCGTTCCTGACGTCGCCGGTGCTGATGCTGCTGGACGAGCCGACGACGGGGCTCGATCCGCGCAGCAAGCGCGACGTGCAGGCGTTCGTGCGGCAGGTGCAGAAGGACCACGACGCGACGATCCTGCTGACGACGCACGACATGGAGGAGGCGGAGCTGCTGTGCGACCGCATCTCCTTCCTCTCGAACGGGCGGATCGTCGCCGAGGGGACGCCGCTGGAGCTGCGGGAGCTGGTGGCTGAACGGACGGCCGATCGAGAGCATCAACATGGAGACGGTGTTCATGGAGCTGACCGGGCACCGCGTCGAGGACGACGAGGAGCCGGCGGAGGTGACAGGTGGCTAGCATTCCGACGACATTGCGCCTACCGCAGAGGCCGGGGCGGCCGACGCTGGCGTGGGCGTTCATCGAGCGGCAGACGAATCTCTGGAAGCGCTACTGGGCGTGGGAGCTGGTGTGGCTGGTGTACGGCGCCGTCAACACGCTCGCCGTCACGCTGATCGCGAACCAGGTGGGGGCAAGCGGCACCGTCGACAAGGAGGCGGTGCGGCACCTGGTGCTGTTCCTGCTGATCGGCACGCTGGTGTGGGCGTTCCTGTCGGCGGTGCTGGACGACATCAGCCTGGTGATCTCGTGGGAACGCTGGGAAGGCACGATCGAGCACACGCTGATGGCGCCGGTCGAGCGCTGGCTGCACCTGACGGGGATGGTGCTGTTCGGCATCATCCACGCGACGATCCGCACGGGGCTGATCTTCCTGATCGCGGTGCCGTTCTTCACCGTGGACCTCGGCAACGCGGACTGGTTCGGCGCGGCGCTGGTGCTGCTCATCGGCAGCTTCAGCGTGGCGGGGCTGGCGATCTTCGCCGGCATCCTGCCGATGCTCTACCCGGAGCGCGGGCAGCAGATGTCGATGATGATCCAGGCGTTCGTGCTGCTGGTGTCGGGCGTGTACTACGAGGTGCACGTGCTGCCGGCGTGGCTGCGCGTGTTCTCGTACGTGTCGCCGGCGACGTACATCCTGGACGGCATCCGTGGCGCGGTGATCGATGGCAAGAGCGTGACGGATGTGCTGCCGCAGCTGGGGGCGCTGGCGCTGTTCGGCGTGACGCTGATCCCCGGCGGGATGTTCGCGTTCGCGATCGCGGAGCGGTGGGCGAAGAAGACGGGGCGGCTGAAGCGGCAGGGATAGAGGTTACAGGTCTGAGGTGAGAGAGGCTCGCTACTCCTGCCAGCGGACATCCCACAAGCGGACTCCTTCGTCGAAGCCCTTGGGGATGAACTCGCCGCGGTCGCCGAACATGTAGCCCTTGCCGGAGAGGAGGCCGCGCACGGTGTCCGGCACGAGGATCTCGCCGGCGCCGGCTTTGGCGGCGATGCGGGAGGCGAGGATGACGGTGGCGCCGAAGAGGTCGCCGTCCTCCTCGATGGGCTCGCCGGCGTTGAGGCCGACGCGGACGTGCAGGGGCTCGCCTTCCTTCTCGCTGTGAGCGGCGAACGCGCGTTGAAGGGCGATCGCGCAGTCCAGCGCCTTCGTGACGGAGCCGAACGAGGCCATGAAGCCGTCGCCCATCGTCTTCACCTCGGCGCCACCGTGGTTCTTCAGCGTGTCGCGGGTGATGCGCTCATGCTCGCGGAGGACGTCGCGGCCCTTCGCGTCGCCGAGACGCTGCATCATCTCCGTGTGGCCGACGATGTCGGTGAAGAGGACGGTGCGCGTGCCGGACTCCGGCGGAGCAGCGGGCGCTGATTGCGCCGCCGGTTCGCTGGTGGCCGAGCACGAAGTCGACGATGGCACGATGCTCAATGTGGAACTGCTCGATGTTCGGGACGTGCCCGCCGGCGCGCGACATGTAGCGCGCGCCCATCGACGCCGCCAGCGCCCGCGCATCCTCGGCGGGCGCGACGTTGTCCTCACGGCCGTTGATGAGGAGCTTGGGGCAGGTGATGTTGGCAATGAGCGCGGGCGCGTTCGGAGTTGCGGTGTCGATGTTTGCCGCCATCATCGCTGCCTGCTTCGTCGGCGCTCGCGCCTTCGCGTTGCAGCCTGGCGAACATGGCCTGCAGCTCGGGCGATGCCTTGTCGCCCGAGCAGCACATCCGACATGAGCTTCGAGCCCAGTCCCCATTCGGCCTTGATGACGGAGACGACTCCGGCCAGTCAAGTCCTGACGTGCGCGGGTTGGGCGCGGCGATGCCGCTGAGGATGAGGTGCGACACCCGATCCGGGTGAGTCCCGGCGAACTCATCGCGGCGATGCACCCTTCCGAGATCCCGTAGAGCGCGAATCGGTCGAGCCCGGCGGCGTCCGCGACCGCCTCTATGTCCAGACCGCGGACTCCCCACGAGAAGTCGGTGATACCGCGCTGGGACAAGCCCGGTGCCGCGCTTGTCGTAGCGGACGAACGTGAAGTCGCGGCTGAGTTCCTCGAAGCCCGCGCGAAAGTCATCGTACTCCCACATCAGCTCGAGGTGGCTGACCCAGCCGGGCGCCTAGACGAGCGGGTAGCCGGAGCCGGTGACGGCGTAGGCGATGCGGATGCCGTCGCTGGTCTTGCAGAAGCGGATGTCCTGGTCCATCGGGGCGATCTTAACACGGTCGCCTCACGTGGAGGTTGGCTGCGCATCCCTATCGGGCTGCTCCGAGAGAATAAAGAAGTGTTTGTTCCGGGGGGACACCCCCCGGAGCCCCCGGGCAGGGGCGCTGCGCCCCCTGCACCTCCGCCTTGGCTCCATACGCCGATGCGCGGTCGGCCGGTGCCCGGGGCAGGTGGACGCACACGCGGCAGAGCGTCAACCTTCAAGCACTCAATCCCCCTTAGCGCGAAAGGCACCAATGATGGCGATCACGCTTGTCAACGAGAAGATCGAGGCGTACGCGGAGGCGCACACGTCGGCGCTGCCGGCGCTGCTGGACGAGCTGATCGCGCACACGCACAAGGATCTCGGGCCGTTCGCGGGGATGCTGTCGGGGCCGGCGGTGGGGACGCTGCTGCAGACGCTGGTGTTCGCGACGGGGGCGAAGCGCGTGCTGGAGATCGGGATGTTCACGGGGTTCAGCGCGCAGATGATGGCGGCGGCGCTGCCGGACGACGGGAAGCTGATCACGTGCGACATCAACCCGAAGACGGTCGAGATGGCGCAGGGGTACTTCGACCGCAGCCCGCACGGGAAGAAGATCGAGGTGCGGCTGGGGCCGGCGCTGGAGACGCTGAAGACGCTGGAGCCGGGGTTCGACTTCGTGTTCATCGACGCCGACAAGGGGAACTATCTCAACTACTACGAGGCGGCGCTGCCGCTGCTGTCGCCGCGCGGGCTGATCGCGGTGGACAACGTGCTGTGGAGCGGGGAGGTGCTGGATCCCAAGTCTGACGACGGGCACGCGATCGTGGCGTTCAACCACCATGTGCGGAACGACCCGCGGGTGGTGTGCGTGATGCTGACGGTGCGGGACGGGGTGACGTTGATTCGGCGGGCGGGCGCCTGACTCGCGACCGGGGTGATGCAGTGTCCGCTCGCGCGTACCCTGCATCACCCTAAAGTAGTTTCCGGGGGGACACCCCCCCGGAGCCCCCCGGCAGAGGGCGCTGCGCTCTCTGCACTCCCTGCCCCTTGCAGGGCTGCCCCAAAGGGATTCAGACTTCGAGTGACAGGCGGTCGTGTGACATGCTCGCGCGACATCGAGGTGGTGAAGGAGCGCAGCCCTGGCCGAGCAGATAAGGACTGTCATTGACCGGCTGAGCCGGGATGGGACGATGGTGGCGGCATCGGACGGGGCGACGCACGATGTTCGCACGCCATCGATCACGGCGGAGGAGGGCGAGGCGCTCCGGGGGTGGGTGGTGCGCGAGGGCGCGGTGCGGACGATCGAGATCGGGCTCGCGTACGGGTTCTCGGCGCTGTACATCTGCGACGCACTGGCGGCACGGCGGGCAGGCCGGGGCGCGGCACGTGGTGCTCGATCCGTTCCAGCCGACGCGGTTCGCGAACTGCGGGCTGCAGACGCTGGAGGAGGCGGGCGTGCGGGATCTTGTCGAATACCACGAGGAGATGTCGCAGATCGCGCTGCCGGCATTCGTGAAGGAGGGGCGGCAGTTCGACTTCGCGTTCGTCGACGGCAACCACAGGTTCGACGCGGTGTTCCTGGACCTGTTCTACCTCGGGCGGCTGGTGCGGAGCGGCGGCGCGATCATGCTGGACGACTACAACCTGCCGGGGATCAAGCGGGCGGTGTCGTTCTACCTCACGAACCTGGGGTGGACGGTCGAGCAGACGTCGTCGCCGGAGGACCGCCATGAGTGGGTGGTGGTACGGACGTCGAGCGCGCCGGACACGCGGGACTTTCGGTACTTCGTGGAGTTTTGATCCGGCGGGCGCCGCGCCCCGGTGATGCAGTGTCCGCTCCGCGTACCCTGCATCACCCTAAAGTAGGTTTCCGGGGGGACACCCCCCCGGAGCCCCCCGGCAGAGGGCGCTGCGCTCTCTGCACTCCCTGCTTTGCGGAGGTGCCGAATTGAGGGAGGGACGCCAGGGCGAGCCTGTCGTCGCTATGTGCCGAACGACCCGCGCGTCGTGTGCGTGATGCTCATGGTGCGCGATGGGATGACGTTGATCCGGCGGGCCTAAGCGTTGCGCGCGCTGTGAGACGGCGCGGGGGTCGGCTTTTCGCAGGAGCGGCACGCCCAGAGGCAGACCCTTGATGGTCGCCCTCCCTCAATGGAGTTCGATCACGATTCTAGGCCACCCTGGAAGGCACCCGCCGCGCTGAACGCGCAGCGCGTCTGCGACTCAGAGTAGTCCCAGCATTAGAATCAATCCCAACACTGCAGCGAACCGGCTTTCAGCCGTGACGGCTGGAACAGCCAAGAACAGGAGCCAGCCTAGGCAGAGTCCGCGGAGAATCCACCGCCGCCGCATGAGAGTCCATGGGATAGCGCCGACGGGGTCGACACGCGCGGGAAACTCCGCCTTCACGACATAGATGATCATCGCCGATGCACCGAACAAGCTAGATGTGATCGCCGCCACGGAGTTCGGTGTGTCCGCCGAACGCATGATCTCGAACAGGAACCCGAACGGAACCACAGTTACCAGGACGAGACAGGCGCGCCACCCGAGACCGAGCCGCCTTCTCTGATGCACCAGAACCATGGCGCCTGCCAAGGAAGTCAGAGCCACCGGCCAAACGATCCAGTTCATTCCAGCGCTGGCGGCGGCCCAGCGTCATCAGGCCGCGTGACTCGCGTGATCACCAGAGAACCATACCCCGCTTACGAACGAACAGTTCCCGTCACGGCTTTAGAATTGCCAAGCACGCGGGGCGAGCACAAAGAACGATCGGCGTGCCAGCCTCAACGACCGACGACTCACGCCTACCCCAGCTTGATCTGGATGGACTTGGTCTCCATGTACTCGTGGAGGCCTTCGTGGTCCATCTCGCGGCCGAGGCCGCTCTGCTTGTAGCCGCCGTACGGCATGAACGGGAGGCCTGCGCTGTGGCAGGCGTTGACCCAGACGGTGCCCGCCTGGATCCCCTTCGCCATCTTGAAGACGGTGTCGACGCTCTTCGTCCAGACGGAGGCGGAGAGCCCGTACAGCGTGTCGTTGGCGAGGCGGAGGGCTTCGTCTTCGTCGCGGAAGGTCATGACGGAGAGGACGGGGCCGAAGATCTCGTCCTGGGCGATCTGCATGTCGGTGCGCACGTGGTCGAAGATCGTCGGCTGCACGTAGAGGCCGCGGTCGTAGTCGGCGCCGGTGAGGCGCGAGCCGCCGCAGAGCATGTCGGCGCCCTCGTCCTGGCCGAGCTGCATGTACTTCAGCACCTTGTCGAGCTGCGGCTCGTTGATCAGCGGGCCCATCTTCACGGATGGGTCGTCGGGGTCGCCGACCTTCTGCTTCTTCGTGTCCTCGAGCATGCGGGCGAGGAATTCGTCCTTGATCGACTCGTGCAGGAGGAGGCGCGTGCTCGCCTGGCAGACCTGGCCGCTGTTCATGTAGATGCCGTAGAGAGAGCCGCGCATCGCCTCTTCGAGATCGGCATCCGGGAAGACGACGTTGGGCGACTTGCCGCCAAGTTCGAGCGACACCTTCTTCAGGTTGCCGGCGGCCGCCTGCATGATGGCGCGGCCGACGGCGGTGGAGCCGGTGAACGCCACCTTGTCGACCTTCATGCTTGCCGAGAGCTCCGCGCCGACAGTCGGGCCGGGGCCGGTGACGACGTTGAGCACGCCGGCCGGCACGCCCGCCTCCGTCGCGATGCGGGCGAGCTCGAACGTGGTGCCGGCGGTGAACTCCGACGGCTTGGCGACGATGGTGCAGCCGGCGGCGAGCGCGGGCGCGATCTTGCGCGCGATCAGCGACATCGGGAAGTTCCACGGCGTGATGATGCCGACGACGCCGACCGGCTCGTGGATCGTCAGGCCGACGGCGTCCGGGACGAAGTTGCTGATCGAGTCGCCCTTGATGTCGAGCGCGAGGCCTGCGTAGTACTCGTAGACGTCGGCGGCGCCGCGCACTTCGGCGATCGCCATGCGGCGGGGCTTGCCGACCTCGCGCGAGAGCAGGCCGCCCATGAAGTCGATCTCTTTGCGCAGCCCGTCGGCGATGCCGCGGAGCACGGCGGCGCGCTGGGTCGCGGGCGATCGGCTCCAGGCGCCGGCATCGAAGGCGGCGCGGGCGGCGTCGATGGCGATGCGGGCGTCGTTCTCGTCGCCCCAGGGGATCGTCTCGACGAGGAGTCCGTCGGCGGGGCTGAAGCGCTCGAAGGTGGCGCCGGTGGTGGCCTCACGCCACTCTCCGGCGATGAACTGCCGGTAGGAGCGCGCCTGCGCGGGGGTCGCCTGTTCGCGCGTCTGTAGGACCATCGCCGAGTCTCCTGAAGCTGCGCCGGGGCTGTCGGGACGGGGATCGCCAGCATAATGGCTAGTGGGATATTCGGCCAATATGTAAAGCCAATGTAGCGGTAGCGTCAGCGGATGGACGTCAAGCGTCCGGCGGCGGCTTCCGCAGCCACCGCGGCGGGAGCAGCGCGGCGGAGAGCAGGGCGCCGGCCGTCGAGCCTGTCAGGTCGGCGAGCCAGTCGTGGACATCGGGGTCGCGGCCGGGCACGAAGCTCTGGTGGAACTCGTCGGAGGCGCCGTAGAGCGCGCCGAACGCCACGGCCGCGAGCAGCAGCAGCACGAGCGGCAGCCGCGCTCCCGCCTGCCGTCGCAGCGAGCCGGCGAGCGTGAAGCCGAGGGCGGCGTACTCGCTGAAGTGGGCGACCTTGTCGAGCGGGATCGTCTGCTGGTGCGGCTCGGCGAGGTTGGGGAGGGACGACAGGCCGAAGATGATGGCCAGCATGACGGCGACGGCGTACCAGCGTGAGACGAGGGCGAGCCGGCGGCGGAGGGTTGTCATCGGCTCATTTCACCATGCCGGACGGGCGGGACGCAGCGCGACGTTGACGTCATCCGCCGTTCACGACGTGGCGGTCGAGGAACAGCGCCACGAGATCGGCGCAGCGACGTCCGTACTCGGGCAACGCATCGAACGCGTGGGGCGCGCCGTCGAACACGTGCAGTTCGCAGCGGGCGTTTGACTCCGCCAGGCGCAGGTACATGGCGAGGCTGTCCCGCCAGTCGACCTCCTCGTCGCGGTTGCCCGTCATGAGGAGCGTCGGCGGGAAGGCGGCGTCGACGTACGTGATGGGACTGATCGCCCTGATGCGGGCCTCGGAGGTGTCGGGGCCGACGAGGAACGCCATCGCCTCCGGCGCGCCTTTCGCCCGAGCGCCCGGGCCCAGGAAGTCCGTCGCGGCGTACAACGCGACCGCCGCCGCGACCGGCTGCACGCGCAGCCCGGCGGCCAGCAGCGCCAACTGCCCGCCGGCGGAGTTCCCCATGACGGCGATCTTCGCCGGGTCGACGCCCAGTTCCCGCGCGCGGTCGTGCAGGTAGGCGAGCGCCGCGTGTACGTCGTCGATCTGCGCCGGCCAGAGGGCTTCGCCGGCGAGGCGGTACTCGCAGGCGAGGGAGGTGTAGCCGAGGCGGCCGAGGGCGATGCCGTAGCCGCGGAGCTGGGCACGGTCGCCGGCAACGAAGCCGCCGCCGTGCACGAGGAGGACGCCGGCGCCGTTAGGGGCGGGCGGGCGATACAGGTCCGCCTTCAGCTCGCGATCGCCGCCGCGCCCCACCACGATGGTCTCGGTCGAGACGCGTCCAACGTCCGCCATCCGTCAGCCTCGCCTTTCTCGATATCGGCGGCAGCGTACGTCATGGCGCAACCGCGATGCGTGATACGAATGACCCATCTCACCACGCCGGGGGCCGGAACGATCGCGGCCTGATGTCCGCCGACGTGATAATCACAGAAGGCTCTTGACACCGAGTCTTTAGCGAGTATGATGGGCTCGCTCTTGGGCGAGGACCAGCGACTGACCTCCGCTTCGCTCGGGAGAACTCCCGGCACCACGGGGTACCGGCGCTTCCATCCCGCGGCCGCCCACAAACCGCGGCGGAGCGCCGGTCCGTGAACGTCCCGCGGCTGAATGCGGGCCGCCGGTACTGGCTGGGCGCAGAGCTGTGCAGCGGGTATCTCCCATTAAGAGGGCGCCGACAATCCTCCTCTCCACCGCCCGCTGTGCAGCTCTCGCCTCCAGCCACCACCTGCTCTCGCCTGGCCAGTGAGCCTGTGACGACGCGCTGCTGCGTCAGGCCTTCCTGGCGGCCGGGCGGGGCTTCTTCGCGGGAGCTCTTGCAGCGGTCTTCGCGGGCTTCGGCTTTGCCTTCGTCTTCAGTTGGGCGCGGTTGTAGGCGATGGCGCTCTTCACGAGGCGGCGGAGCTTCGGTTCGCTCAGCCTGTCGTGCTCGAAGATGTCGATCTCTTTCCGTTCGTGGCCGAGGCCGGCGTTGAAGAGGTGGTCGGGGTCGGGGAGATGGGCGCCGTGGGTGAAGGTCCACTTCACCTTCCCCTTGTGCGGGTTGGCGAGGGAGACCATGCCGTCGCAGTACCAGACGGGGGTGCCCATGTACTTCCACTCTTCCGTGACGGCGGGGTCGGCCTCGAGCATGATGCGCCGGATGGTGGCGAGCACGCCGGCGCGCCAGTCGGGGATGCTGGCGATGTGCTGGTCGATCTGTTTTGTGGGATCCACGCGACCTCCAGGGTTTAGTGGTTGCCTCGTGCTTTCGGAATAGCATTTCCGAGCGCGCCACGGCCACTCTTCTCGGTGCGACGGTTGGCGCAGCGTCCGCTGACGCGTACTCTGCGCCAACCTAAAGGTAGGTTTGGGCCGGGGGGACACCCCCCGGAGCCCCCCGGCAGGGGGCGCTGCGCTCCCTGCACCCCCTGCTTCTCCACGCGCGCATCCGTCGGCAGGACCCCACCTCTTCTGACCTCCAGCCTCTAACCTCCCGACTCCAACCGCTGCTCTTCGACCCAGCGGCGGAATTCGCCCTCCGGATCCTCGACCCCCAGCTCGTCGGCGGCGCGGCGGCGGCTGTGGATGCCGGCGGCGACGAGCACGCGCTCGTCGTCGACGAGGCGGCTGCGGTCGAGCGGGAGGACGCTGCCCCAGACGACGCGCGAGCGGTACGGGGCGTAACTCACCGACGGCTGGGCGAACTGTTCGAGGATGCGGAGCACCATCTCGTTGCGGCGGCGGTAGGCGGCGCCGCGGATCAGGCGCTTGCGGGCGACCTTCTTCAGCAGCGGGTCCAGCTCGACGTTGAGGGCGACGCCGGAGAGACCGGCGCGGTTCTCGCCGAAGGCGGTGCGCGGCGACTCGCCGAGATCGTGCAGCGCGCGGTAGACGAGGTCGACGTAGTCGGCGTGCAGCTTGACGCCGCCGCCCTGCAGCAGGTCGAGCAGGTAGGCGCGCGCCCGCTCCGGCAGCTCCCACACCGCGCCCGGCTGGACGGCGATGTCGGACGACGAGGTGACGTTCTCGAGCACGGCGATCGGGTTGCCGCTCAGCTCCAGGATCATCGAGAGCTGCGTGAGCGCGCGGTTCAGCTCGCGCACGGGCTCCTTGATCGCGGGGAGGTCGGACACGCCCCAGAACTGCTTCGGCTCGCGGATGTTGGGGTAGATGACGAAGGGGATGAAGCCGTACGGGTTCTCGCGCTCCTCGACGACGGCGCCGTCGGCCCAGATCTGGAGCTGCTCGGCCGTCCACACCTCCACGATCTCGACGCCGGGCGGACGGCCGGGCGCTGTCGCGCGGGACTTTGGCCGCGTGACGCCGTACGTCTCGCGGGCGGAGTCGGCGTCGATGGTGTAGCGGCTGGCGACGCGCCAGACGCGCGAGCTGTCGTCGCCGGCCCACCAGGCGAAGAGCCCCTGCACGTCGGGCGCCGTGATGCGCACGCGGCGCTCGACGGCGTCCCACGTCACCTTGTAGGCGCCGTCGCCGAGGACGGCGGTGTCGATCTCCGTGTCGAAGTCGAGCTGGTCGAGCTGGTTGGCGTCGTAGACGTGGGCGAGGGCGCGCTCGGCGGCGCGGGCGCGGGTCGCCGCCTCGGGCGTGTCGTCGGCGGGGTCGACGGCGAAGTTGAGGCCGGAGACGAGGTAGGACGTCGTCTTGTCGACGATGGCCTTCGCGTAGTTGAAGACGAGGCGGCGGTTCTTCTGGCGCAGCATGTTGGCGGGCCACTGGTCGCCGCCGTAGAAGGCCAGGTTCTCGGCGTAGCGGCGGAGGCGGTCGGCGTCCATCTGTCGGATCTGCTGGGGGATGGTGATGGTGTCGGACATGGCGTATGCTCCTTATTGGCGATTCACGAGGTGCTCAGATGCGTCTGCTGCTTCTCCTGCTTGCCGCGTTCGCGCTGCTCCTCGCCTCGTGCGGCTCCGGCGCTTCCGGCGACTCCGGGGCGACGGCCACGCCGACGTTCTGCGCGGCGCAGGTGATCGACGACTACGCGATCGCGCACGGCGAGCCCACGCACACGCCGAAGTACCGGTCCTTCCCGTGCCCGACGGCGTACGCGACACCAGAGTCGACGCCGGCGCCGTAGCGGATCACGGCTGGTCGCGCAGGATGCGGTAGACGCTGCGGAGCGTGAGGCCGTACGTGCGGGCGAGCACGTCGGCCGGGGCGTTGTAGCGGCGATGCAGCAACGCGATCTCGCGCTCGCGGCCGCGGGCATCGGCGCTGCGGCGGCCGCCGCGAGCCTCGTACTTGCAGCGGGCGAAGGGGCAGCGCAGGCAGCTCGGCGCGGAGTCGCAGCCGGTGTCGCGGTAGTCGGTGTGTTCGGGGAGGGCGTCGACGCGCACGCGTTCGAGCGGGCGCGCCGCCAGGAGGGCGAGCCGCCGCTTCCGTCGATCTTCCTTGCCGGGTCCGTCGTCCGCGCGCCAGGCCACCATCTCAGTCCTCCAGTCCAGCGTCTGTCCGTCATTCCTTCGATCACCATCCGTCCCGCTTCGCGTTGCGGCCGACGGCGACGCGCTGTGTGCGGCCGAGGGAGGCGTGCACGGCGAGCGCGGCGCTGACCAGGTAGTCGTCGTGGCCCTCGGCGGGCTCGACGAAGAAGTTCATGGTGCGGTTGGCGCGGTAGTCGGCGCGGGCGAGCTCCGCCTGGCGCCAGAACTCGCGGTGCTCGGGCGAGTCGTCGGCGGCGTAGGTCTTGAGGCGGCCGCCGTTGACGGCGGCGAGCAGGTCGAAGCCGAGCTGCGACTTTCGCTCGGCGCTGAACTTCACCGGGACGACGATGGAGCGGCCGAGCGCGGCGTCGAGCAGGCGGCCGATGGTCTCGCCCAGACCGGTGGCGTCGACGGCGACGTGGAAGACGCGCCAGACGTTGCGCAGGAGGTCGATGAGGCGCGGGAGCAGCGTCTCGTGCGGCTCGCCCGTCCAGGCGTAGTGCTCGACGATCTCGACGACGGGCTCCGAGACGAGCGCGCCGCGCGGCGGGTACACCAGGCGCGCGATCGTCAGGACGGTGGAGTCGTGGGCGTCTGCGTGCGCGGCGTCATCGGCCGAGCCGGCGAGATCGAGGCCGGCGACGTAGCCGTCGTCGCGGCGCGGCTGCGAGAGCCGCTGGTGGCGGCCGGCGAGCTGGGCGCGCTGGGCGGCGGTGAAGAGACGGCCGCCGCCGGCGATCGGCTTCAGGCAGTACTGCGTGAGGAAGAGCGGGTGCGTGTCGCCAAGACGCTGGCGCTCGCCCTCGACGAACTTCGCGTAGGCGGGGAGATGCTCGGCGACGGCCTGCCAGTCGTACTGGAAGTGGCGGCGGACGCCGTCGCGGCGCTCTGCCTCCAGATTGGCCTGCTTCTCGCGCTCGAGCAGCGTGCGGTCGTCCCAGGCGGTGCCGTAGAGGACGGTGGTCGCGTTGGAGGCGGCGGCCATCGGGCGGAACTCGCGATCCCACTTATCGCTTTGGATAGCCTGTGCCTCGTCGGCCTCCAGCAGCAGCGAGGCGGTGTGGCCGACGACGTTGGCGTGCGGCGCCGCGGAGAGGAAGACGATGCGGGCGTCCCGGACCCAGATGGATTCGGCGTCGCGGCGAGCGCACCAGCCGAGATTGAACTGCTGCAGCCGGTTCCAGAGGCGGAGGCGGCTGACGGTGAGCTGCGGGCGTAAGGTGGGGGCGCACTTCACCGACTCGGCGCGGGCGAAGGCGTGGGCGGCAAGCAGGACGGCCTCGACCTGGGCGGAGAGCTCGTTCTTGCCGCCCTGTCGCGCGATCTCGACGGTGATGGTGCGGCCCAGCCGGCCGCGGACGGAAGCGGCGATGGCGCGCGCGGCCTCGCGCTGGTAGGGACGCAGCGCCGGCGGCGGCGCCGCATCGCGCGCCATCAGTTCCCTGATCCGCCGGGCGGCGCCGATGGGCCTCGTCATGCCAGGAGCCTCAGCACCACCTGCGTGACGACGGCCCCCGCGACGACGAACAGGAGGCCGTTGATGCGGCCGCGCAGCTCGGCGACGTCGCGCTCGAGGGTGCGAAGACGCTCGGCGACGAGGGCGCGGAAGGCGGGCGCGCTCATCGTCTCGAGCGGGGGCATCGCGCCAGCGGGTTCGCGCGCGAAGAGGCGATGGAGCGCGGCGGCGAGGCCATCCGTGGATTCGGGGCGCGTGGCTGCATCGGTCCCTCCTCAGACATCGGTATCGTCGCGCGACAGGATGGCGTCGCCGACCGCGCGCAGGGCCTGCTCCATCGCCGCCGCGAGGTCTTCCGTCTTCTTCGGGCTCATGCGGTACCGGGCGGCCACGGCACGCACGATCAAGTCGTTGCTCCTGGCGAGGGTCGAGAGGTCGCCGGGGTGGTCGCGCGCGTACTGCTCGAGGCGCGTGCGGAGAAAGGCGATCTCGGCGTCGACGCCCTCGAGCTCCATCGCCTCGACGAGCTTGTCGGGGTCGTCCACGCAGGCCTCGTAGAAGTGCTTGCGGCCGGCGGGCGCGGCCGACGGCGTGATCGGTGCGTCATCCACGGCCGTGCTCCTTCCGTTCACCTTCACTGGAGATCAGGGCAAGCACGTCATCGATGGAGCCGGGCGGGATCGCGTGCGTGGCATCGGCGATGCGGAGCAGCACGAGCAGCGCGGCATACTCCCAGTCGCCTTCGCGGATCTTTCGTGCGAGGACGTCGTCGTGCGGACGTGCGGCTTGGTGTGTCATCGGACCCTCCTGATGATGAGCAGCGAGAGGAGCAGCGTGCCGGCGAGCAGCAGGACGCGGGCGGCGAGCCACGGGCCAGCGGCGAACCAGGGATCGGTGGGCCAGCCGAGGCGGTGGGCGGTGAAGAGCGCCTGGGCGAACGCGGCCTGGACGGCGACGCCGGCGTTGACGAGCGCGAGCGTTGCGGCGGCGAGGCGTCGGACGGGGGCGGCGCCGCGCAGCCAGTGGCCGGCGAGCCAGGCGGCGTTGAAGGCGGCGGCGGCCGCGGTGGCGCCGTCGGCGGCGAAGATGAGGGCGGCGGTGTCGTTCATGTCTGCTCGGTCTTCAGTCATCGGTCGCCGGCTACGAGGCGTCCGCCGTCGGGGCGGCGACGCGGGTCGGGCGGGAGCGGTTCGGTATGGCGGATACGTGTAGATTAGAACATTTGTTCGTCACTGCGCCAAGCGTTTCGTGTCACTGGGGTGGAGGTGGGAAGCGGGGAGGCGGGAGGTGGGGGTGACTCAGATGTGCGGACTCCAAGCGTGCCGCCTCCCGCATTGACGCGGCGCGGCACTGAGGCTTACGGTGGAGGCCCGCCGCATGTGAACGATCCGTGCACGAAAGGGCGGCCCCTCGGGTGAAGATGGTCTTACGGATCTTCGCGATCGTAGTTGGCGTAGCGTTCATCGCCCTGAGCGCCGGCGCGCCGGGTGCGGCGCACGCCAATCCGGCGAGCATCTGGGTGATCAACCAGAACGTCGCGGACGCGCTGCACGGTTCGACGGTCGACTTCTCGACAGCCGGCGGGCGCGCGGCTGTGATCTCGGAACTCGACACGTTTGCCGCCGCCAGCGAGGGCCAGGTGGGCGTGACCGCTGCGGCGGTCGGTTTCGCCGGGGCGCCGGTGATCCTCGTCAAGACCGACGGATCCACGGATCGCGCTGACGTTGAACGGGCGCGGGCTCACGTGTTCGCCCGCCTGCGATGCCATCACCAGCGTGTTCCCCGACGCCACGGATTACTTCGCGGTGTTCACCGTGCTGGACGGCGGCACGCATTCTCCGGGTGACACGCTCGTCGTAACGGCGACGCAGGATGCCGTGACCCTCGACTCGGCCACGGTCACAGTCGTGGGCCAGGCGCACGACATGACGCTGACAATGGCGTCGGGAAAGACGACGGTCACGGCGGGCGCGCCGTCGTGCGCGATCGGAGACTCGCCGAGCGATCCGACACGCGCGCTTGGCCGCGCCTCATTCACCGACATCAACGGGACGCCGCTCGTCGGCTACCACCCGACGTTCACGACGAGCGCGAGCTCCGTGATGCACGTGGGCAACGTGAGCGGGAGCGGGGCGGCGTCGTGGGAGGTCACGTCGATGCTGCAGGCCGACGGCCAGACGGCGGGAGAGGACGTCGTGTGCGGCGTGAGCGCGGGGCCGGCAACGCTTTCGGCCGTCACCCGATCGGACGAGATCCAGGGTGTATCGGGGACGGTCACGCGGACCCAGGTGATCACGGTGAACTCGCCACCGTCCGTCGGCGGCATCGCGGAGGCGCCCGTGATCGGCGACGTCGCAGAGCCGCATCACGGCGCCAGCCCGGCGTGGTGGATTGCGCTGGCGGTCATCGGCGTGGCTGGCGCCGGCGGCGCCTGGCTATGGCGGAGACGCTTGTCGCGGTGAGCGACCCCGGCAGCCACGGCGAGGGCGCCCGTGCTCCAGTTTGCGTCCGACGGTTGCACATCCCACCTGAAATGCGCCTGTAACATCGATCCGGTACATTCTCCGGGCGCATTTACCGCGGGGAGGAACTGGCGGAAGGTCCGCCGCAAGATCTGCGGAGACATGGAGAGAACGATGGCTGGTGTCTACAAGGCCGAATACATCTGGATCGACGGGACGAAGCCGACCGCGAAGCTGCGGTCGAAGACGAAGATCGTGCCGAGCGGCGACAAGCCGCCGATCTGGGGCTTCGACGGATCGAGCACGAACCAGGCGCCGGGGTCGAACTCCGACTGCGTGCTGAAGCCGGTGTTCGTCTGCCCGGACCCGCTGCGCGGCGGCGACAACAAGCTGGTGCTGTGCGAGGTGCTGCTGACGAACATGAAGCCGCACCCCTCGAACACGCGCGCGGCGTGCGCCGAGACGGCGGCGAAGTACGCGAAGCACGACACGTGGTTCGGGATCGAGCAGGAGTACACGTTCTTCGAGGGCGCCAAGCCGCTGGGCTGGCCGGACAACGGCTTCCCGGCACCGCAGGGCGGCTACTACTGCGGCGTCGGCGCGGACGAGGTGTTTGGCCGCGAGATCGTCGAGGCGCACACGACGGCGTGCATCAACGCCGGGCTGGCGATCTCCGGCACGAACGGCGAGGTGATGCCGGGGCAGTGGGAGTTCCAGATCGGGCCGGTCGGCCCGGTGGCGTGCTCGGACCACATGTGGGTCGCGCGCTGGCTGCTCTACCGCATCGCCGAGGACTTCGGCGTGAGCGCGACGCTGTACCCGAAGCCGGTGCGCGGCGACTGGAACGGCGCGGGCGCGCACACCAACTTCTCGACGAAGGAGATGCGCACGAGCTACGAGCCGTGCGTGAAGGCGGCGCAGGCGCTGGCGAAGAAGCACGACCTGCACATCAAGAACTACGGCTACGCGATCGAGGAGCGGCTGACGGGGCTGCACGAGACGGCGTCGATGGACAAGTTCACGTACGGCGTGTCGGACCGCGGCGCGTCGGTGCGCATCCCGTGGCAGGTGGCGCTCGACAAGAAGGGCTACATCGAGGACCGGCGGCCGAACGCGAACATGGACCCGTACGTGGTGACGCGGCTGATCGTCGACACGGTGTGCAGCGCGTTCGAGAAGGGCGGCGCGTCGACGAACGGCGCGGGCTCGAAGGCGGCGGCGAAGGCGGTGGTGAAGAAGGCCGCGGCGAAGCCGAAGCGGAAGGCCGCGGCGCGGCGGTAGCGCTTCGCGCGGTGAGTCAGTGATTGAGTGAGGGGCGGCCCGGCGGGCCGCCTCTCTCTTGTTGTGTCCGCCTGCGCTGCGACCGCTACGCGGGCATGGGGCCGCGGTGCGCGGGATCGGGTTCGCTCATGATGCCGACGGCGTTGCCGTCAGGGTCCTCGACGACGGCGTAGCGGGCGCCCCAGAAGGCGTCGTACGGCGGCTGCTGGCCCTTGTAGCCGGCGCCCGTGAGGTCGGCGTAGATCCGGTCGACGGCGTCGCGGGACGGGGCGTGGAAGCCGAGGACGACGCCGGGGCCGCCGCGCCACCCCTGGTCCCACTTCGGCGCGAAGTTCGCGCTGTCGAGATCGAGTCCGATGCCGTCGGGCATGTTCGCGGCGCGGTGCTCGTCAGCCCAGGCGGGGTCGGCGTCCGGGATGTCGATCCCCAGGCGGCGGTAGAAGGCGACGCTGGCCGCCATGTCCTTGACGACGATGCTCACGAGGTTGAAGGCGGGTCGCTGGTCGGCCACGGCGTGTACTCCGATCGAACTTCTCCGGCTGATGTCCGATGGTACTCCGATGACGCCGGCGCGGTCTTGTACGAATGGCACCTCGCCCGCGTGAAGGCGCTCGCGCGGGGTCGCGATCACGCTGTAGGCTGTGGGTCTGCGAATCGCAACGAGGAGTGAGACGAGATGACGTATCGAGACCTGATCTACGACGTCGCGGGGAACGTGGCGACGATCACGCTGGACCGGCCGGAGCGGCTGAACGCGATCAGCGGCGGCATGCTGGCGTCGTTCTCGGCGGCGTTCCGGGAGGCGGACCACGACCGCGGGGTGCGGGCCATCATCCTGACGGGCGCGGGCAAGGGCTTCTGCTCCGGCCTCGATCTGAAGGAGCAGGGCGCAAATGCCAACAGCAACAGCGTCAACGGCGCGGGCGGGCTGCCGGCGAAGTTCGACCTGGCGAACAGCCCGCCGATGGTGCTGCACCAGACGGACAAGCCGGTGATCTGCGCGCTGAACGGCGCGGCCGCGGGCTACGGGATGGACCTGGCGCTCGGCTGCGACATCCGGATCGCGTCGGAGCACGGGAAGCTGGCGGCGGTGTTCACGAAGCGCGGCGTGCTGCCGGAGAGCGGCGGCACGTGGCTGCTGCCGCGGCTGGTGGGATGGTCGAAGGCGGCGGAGATCGCCTTCACGGGTCGGGTGCTGGGCGCGCAGGAGTGCCTGGAGCTGGGGCTGGTGAGCAAGGTCGTGCCGGCGGAGTCGCTGATGGACGAGGCGAACGCGCTGGCGGCGGAGATCGCGGCGAACGCGCCGCTGGCGGTGCAGGCGACGAAGCGGATGATGCGGCTGTCGCTGGAGGAGACGTTCGAGGCGAACGTGCACCACGTGTACCTGCAGCTGCTGCCGCTGTTCGGGTCGAAGGACTTCACGGAGGGCGTGAAGGCGTTCATGGAGCGACGGGAGCCGGTGTTCGAGGGGCGCTAGGTCGCTGGCCGGCGGCGCAGTGTCCGCTGGCGCGTACCCTGCGCCACCTCTTTCTGAAAGAAAGAGAAAAGAGGCCGGGGGGACACCCCCCGGAGCCCCCCGGCAGAGGGCGCTGCGCTCTCTGCACTCCCTGCTTCGCATTGGGTGCCGGGCGTCGGAGCGCAGCCGGATGCGACGAGATGTTGAGGGACGTTCGCTCACAGGGGTTGGTCGCTGGGGGTTAGCGGCCGGCGATGCCGCAGGGTCCGCTGGCGCGTACCCTGCGCCACCTCTTTCTGAAAGAAGAGAAAAGAGGCCGGGGGGACACCCCCCGGAGCCCCCCGGCAGAGGGCGCTGCGCTCTCTGCACTCCCTGCTTCGCATTGGTGCCGGGCGTCGAGCGCAGCCAGAGGCGACGAGGCATTGATCGACGTTGCTCGGCGCGCACCTCCGTCACCGCGGCGGCACCAACGATTAGGAGCGGGTGCTGGGCATCCGCTCTTTGCACTCCCGGCTCAGCGTGGCCGGTGGAGATCTGCGGCGATGCCGAAGAGAGACGACCTTTCGGGATTTCTGGACCGCGCGGGGCGGTTCCGGTCGTGGCCGGTGCGGCCCGAGAAGAAGCGGATGGCGCTGGCCGTGCTGGCGCGAAGTTCGAGGCGGGACGGCAATATCGAGAGCGCGAGATCAACGAGGTGCTGGACGCGTGGCACACGTTCGGCGATCACACGCGGCTGCGGCGCGACCTCTGCGACGCCGGCCTTCTGGAGCGGAAAGAGGATGGATCGGAGTACTGGCGCGCGGGGGAGTGACGGTCGTTGCGGCGCCAGCAGTCCGGCCGGTGACCTCCATCGGCCGGACCGCGGCGCGGGTCGGGTGAGCGCATGGAGCGGCGCTGATCAGGACGGTTCGTCGCCGCTGGTGGCCTGCGCGGGCTCTACCTCAGCGAAGAGCTCCTGCCGCATCACCCTGATGTCACCGGGCGCGGTGATCCCGAGCTTCACGCGATCGCGCTCGACGCTCAGGACCTTCACCCAGATATCACCCTGAATCCAGATCCCCTGCTGTGCCTTACGAACCAAGATCAGCATCCTGCTGGCCTGCCTACGCGCGTTTTTGCGCGAACTCCGCCACCGACCGCTCCCACCTCGGACGGACTGGCCGCCCCGTCCGGCACATTGGACTCTATCAATACTTCAGCGTAGGTCTTGACACTGCCTCGCGTCTGAGGCTAACTATGGAACCCGGATACCGGACCTCTAACGCCGGAAATCACATATACCACACGAATTGCCGGAATTAGATTACTGGTATTCTACTTCCGCATTTCGAGCCTTGTCAATCCCGAGGAGCGCCTTTTTTCATGTCCGGACGCTGGGGTCTCCTGACGAACCACGCCCTCGTGCTCATTCACGTCGCCGAGCATCCCCGCTCCACGCTCCGGGACATTGCCGACTCCGTCCACATCACTGAGCGAGCAGCGATGTCACTGCTGCGCGCGTTGGAGGAAGACGCCATTGTGGCCCGCCGCAAGGAAGGGCGCCGCAACGTGTATACGGTGAACCTCGACGCGCTGATGTCTCACCGGACGCAGGGGAGCTATACGATCGCGGAGCTCGCGACAACGCTATCGGCGCTGTCGCGCGGCATCCCGGGCTCGGCGGTGCCGCCGGGCATGCAGGTAGACGGCCTACCCGGCCCCGGACAGCGGGTCTAGCCGCACGACGCGCGTTGATTACTCGACGGTGAAGTCCGCGTGCATGCCGGCCTGGTAGTGGTCGACCGGGCTGCCGTCCTCGCCCTTGGCGATCTGGTCCGCGAGCACGTAGCTCCCCGGCTGGAGATCGAGCGAAAGCGTCGCGCCCTTGCCGGGATCGATCGCGGGGATCTCGTCGATCTTCTCGAGTGACCCGTCGGCGCCGCGGCGAAGCACGACGAGCTGGTGCACCTCCTGGCCGCCGTTCGTCGCGATGAAACGAATGACGCCCGCCTTCACCGACGTCTTGTCGGGCGCGACGCTGTAGTCGACCAGCGTAACGGCGACCGTAGTGTCGGGCTGCTGGAGCGCGTAGGGGGTCGCGGGCTGCGTCGGTACCGGCGTGGGCGGCACGGCGGTGGGCGTGCCCGCGACCGACGTCGGCCTGGCGCCGCCGCCGCCCGAACATGCGGCCAGCAGCATGGCCAGGCCGGCCAGCGCGATCACGATCGACACGCGCGTGAGGGCGGCCGTCATCGGGATGCTTCGTGCGTTGCGCATGGCGTCGCAATGTACCGCACGCGGTCATTCACGACGGGCGCGCAGTCAGTCGACGGTGAAGTCCGTGTGCATCCCCTGCTTGTAGTGGTCGACGGTGCTGCCGGCCTCGCCGGGCACAATCAAGCACGCGAGCTGGTACGACCCGGGCGGCAGGTCGAGGATGATCTCGCCGCCCTGGCCCGGCGAGATGTCCTCGATCTCGCCGACGGGGTCGAGCGAGCCGTCGTCCTTCTTCTTCAGCACGACGAGCTCGTGCGTCATCGACGTGCTGTTGTTGCTGGCGACGAACTTGATCTTCCCGGCCTTCACCTCGTCCTTGTCCGGGGTGACGGTCCACTCCTTGAGCCCGACGTCCACCGTGTCATCGGCCGGGCCGGACACGCCGCCGGGCGCCGCTTCCTCCGTGCCGTTGCTCGCGGGCGTAGATCCGCCGCCGGCGACCAGCTTGATGATGGTGGACGGCCCGGTGGGGACGTAGCACTTCACGCTGTAGGTGCCGGTCGCGGCGTCGGGCACGGTGTAGCCCGACTTGCGCGTCTTGCCGCTGGGCACGATGAACTCTTCGAGCTTGGTGCCGTCGATACCCTCGAGTTCATAGACGTCGCTGTTGCTGTCGTTCTTCACGACGAACTGCAGCTTCTCGCCCGGGGTGACGGCCACGGTCGTCGGCGTGCAACCGTCGTCGGTCTGCGTGACGTTGATCTGCCGGCCGCCGGCGCCGCCCGCCGCGCAGGCCGTCGCAAGCAACACGAATCCCAGGGCGGCCGCGAGGCCGCCAAGCGTAGCCTTCATGATCCCTCTCCTCTGTCAGGCGTCAGGTGGTGATGAGACGCTCGTTTGCGTCCGCCTGCTCTCCCTCCGGCGCGCGGACCGGGACGATGCGCTGCGGCGGCCGCCCCGAAGGGAGCAGCACGTACGCTCCCAGGACGACGACGATGTACGCCCAGTAGCCGGCGATCTGCGCCATGGCGGGCGCGGAGTCGTAGCCGAGGACGGTGTGCAGGAACTTGCCCATGGTGGACGTCATCGGCAGCCAGGCCTCCGTGTCCCACGGCCGGGAGCCGAGGTCCGTGATCACGGCCGCCTCATGCAGCGCGCCCAGCCCGTTGGCGAGGAGGCCCGCGGCGAGGACCATCACGCCGACGCCGGAGAAGAGGAAGAACTGCTTGAGCGGCAGCTTCGTGGCGCCGTAGTAGAGTGCTACGCCGGCGCCTGCGGCCAGCGCGAAGCCGGCGATGCCGCCGCCCCAGAACTGCGCTCCCGATGTCGCGTTGGTCGAGCCGGCGAAGAGGAAGAGCACCGTCTCGAAGCCCTCGCGGGCAACGGCGGAGAAGGCGAGCATCGTCAGCGCGAGCACGGAGCCGCCCGAGAGGGCGCTATCGATCTGGCCGCGCAATTCGCGCGAGATGCCGGCCGACTGGCGCTTCATCCAGAACACCATCCACGTGAGCACGCCGACGGCGAAGAGCATGGTGCCGCCCTCGAACGTCTCGAGCGCGCGACCGCTCAGCTCACGGGAAGTGACCTCCAGGATCGCGCCGAACCCGATCGACAACACGCTGGCGGCGACGACGCCGATCCAGATCTCGCGGAAGTGGCGCTTCTGGTCGATGTTGCGCAGGTAGCCGAGGAGGATCGTCACGACGAGTGCGATCTCCAGGCCTTCGCGCAGTGTCACCAGGAGAGAGAAGAGCATGATCCGCCGTTCGTTAATCTAGTGCCCGCTAGACTCCGGGCCGGTGTTTAGCCTATGCTAATGCCAGTGCTTAGTCAAGACTAATCTGGACATAAACACGCCAAATCCTGCCAAAATTACACAGCATTTCAACGGATATAATCGGGTCACGCGCCCCGACCGTTGCAGCGCGCTTCCTCCCTAGGAGTACCCGCACCGATGGCAACCCGGCCCTCCTCCACCATCGAAGACCACCTGATGGAGATCTACGACCTCATGCGGGCAGGCCGGATGGTGATCGCCGCCCGCCTGACCGAGAAGATGGGCGTCTCGCCGCCGACGACGTGGAACACGATCCACCGCATGGCGCGCGACGGACTCGTCACCGTCGCCGAGCCGTCGAAGGAGATCGAGCTGACCCCGGCGGGGCTGGAGGCGGCGGAATCGATCAAGCGGCGGCACCTGCTCACGGAGCGCCTGCTGGTCGACATCCTGGGCCTGGAGTGGGCGGACGCACACGAAGAGGCGCACCTGATCGAGCACACGATCACGCCCCGGGTGGAAGCCCGCATCATGGCGGTGCTGGGCAATCCGACGACGTGCCCGCACGGCAACCCGATGCCGGGGATCGATCCCGCCACGCGGCCGAAGACGCGGCCGCTGGCGACGGCGCAGGCCGGCGAGGAGTGGGAGATCGACGGGATCAACGAGCCGGCGGAAGAGGACCACGAGCTGATGACGTTCTACCAGCGGAACGGGCTGGTGCCGGGCGCGCGGCTGAAGGTGCGCGAGGTGGCGCCGTACAACTCGACGATGACGGTGGAGCTGGACGGCCGCAGCGTGACGCTGGGGGTGCCGGCGGCGGAGAACCTGCGCATCGTGGTGGAGCGGCCGGCGGTGGCGCCGGCGTAGACCGGGCTGTTGACACGCCCATCCCCAAGAATCTCGCCGTAGCTGTTAATGTGCGCGCATGCGGGCGCTCTGGTTTCGCTTCCTCGACTGGCTATCACGGACGTTCGGCATTCGCCGCAGCGCGATCCCACGCGAGCCGGTGAGCGTGCGGCCGATTGGCGTGGTGCGGAACAACGTGAAGCAGCCGCGGATGGACGGCTGGGCGGACGTGCGCTCGGACATCCTGATCCGCGAGGAGCTGACGGACGCGCTCGACGGCATCGAGGGCTACTCGCACGTCATCGTCATCTTCGCCTTCGACCGCGTGCCGGAGAGCGAGCAGAAGATGCGGCTGCGGCCGCGTGGCGACGAGCGCTTCCCGGAGCAGGGCGTGCTGGCGACGCGCAGCCAGCTGCGGCCGAGCCCGCTCGGCGTGTCGGTGGTGCGGCTGCTGCGGCATCGCCGCAACGTGCTCCGTGTCGAGGGGCTGGACGCGATCGACGGGACGCCGGTGCTGGACGTGAAGCCGTACTTCCCGAACTACGACGCGGTGCCGGACGCGGGGATCCCGGAGTGGGCGCGGGCGATCGAGCGGTCGTAGCAGGCACGGCGCTCTCGCTTGCCTGTTCGGGCGTATACTGATCGTCGTCATGAAGCTTCGTCAGCACCTGCCCGACGGCTTCGACCTGCTGGCCGCGGTGATCGCGGGGTTCGCGCTCCTCACGGCCGCCGGCACCAGCGAGATCTGGGTGCACGGCTTCTTCGCCGCTGACGCCGGCACGGACTCGCGCCGCGGCCTCGCCACGCTTGCGGCGGCGCTGCTCCTGGCGATCGTGTGCGGCGGGCGCGCGATCCGACGGATCGACGAGCGCCGCTACTTCATGGCGGCGTTCCCGCTCGCGGCCGTCGCGCTCGCCATGCCACTCTGGCTCTTCACGGACGTCATCGGCCGCGCGGATCCCGCACTGGCCTTTTGCGACTTTTACTGTCCGCCGGCCGGCTCGACACTCATGGGTGGAACGGGGTTGTGGATGTCGGTCGCCGCTGCGGCGTGCGCCCTGTTGGCGTTGTGCTGTCAGTTCGTCTTGTCGCGGCGTCCCCGGCCGGCGCTCATGCATGGCGGCGCGTCAATATCCCTCGCCGCGACATTCGCGTTCTTCGCGGCGTTCGGCGCCATGTCGCCCTGGTCGAGTGGGGCCGGCTGGTCGGAGTTGGGCGTTGAGCAGCGGCCTGGGCTCGTCGCATTGGCGGCAGCGGCGGTGGCGCTCGCGGTGTGCTGGAGGCGAGCGCGGGGCGATATCAGTCGGGACGTGTACCTGGCTTGGAGCGCGGCCGCGGGCGTTGCGATGCTGGTGGCGCCGCTGTACTTCTTCGCGACGACGGTGGGTAGTGCGGACCCCGCCATCCAGGCGATCTGCATCTACCCCTGTGGCCCGTCCATCCATGCGGCGTCGGGGCTGTACGTGAGCATCGTTGCCGCCGCCGGGATCGTGGCGACGATACTGTTCGACGTCGGCAGGAGAAATTCGCAGGCGGGGGCGCCTGCGCTCCATTCGGCGCGGCCGGCGTCCGACGCTAGGTGAGGCCGAACAGCGCGTCCAGCCCGACGACCAGCTCTTGCCGCTGCATGACTTCGCGCGACGCGAGGATGAGGCCGGGAAGGTAGCAGTCGCGGCCGAAGGTGTCGTGGCGGATGGTCAGCGTCTGGCCGGTGCCGCCGAACAGCACCTCCTGGTGCGCGAAGAGCCCGGGCAGTCGCACGCTGTGCACCGTCACGCCGTCGATGGCGCCGGCGCGGGTATTCTCCACGGGCGTGGCGTCCGGCACGTTGCGGCCGAACGGGCGGCCGTCGCGGCCCTCGAGCATCTTGCGCGCGGTGACGATCGACGTGCCGGACGGCGCATCGACCTTCTGGTCGTGGTGCAGCTCGATGATCTCGGCGGAGTCGAAGAAGCGCGACGCGAGCTTCGCCATGTGCATCAGCAGCACGGCGCCGATGGCGAAGTTGGCGGCGATGAGCCCGCCGAGCTTGCGCTCCCGGCACTCGGTCGCGAGGCCGTCGACGTAGGACTGCGGGAGGCCGGTGGTGCCGATCACGGGGCGCACGCCGCGCGGGACGGCGGCGGCGGTGAGCTGCGGCGTCCAGGCGGCGTTCGTGAAGTCGATGACGACGTCGGGCTTCGTCTGGTCGCAGGCGGCGGCGGGGTCGCTCAGCAGCGGCACGTCGCCGCCTGAGGGGAGGCGCCATGCGCCGGGCTGGGCGAGGCCGTCGACGACGCCGACCGGCTGGAGGCCCTCGGCGGCGTCGATGCCGTCGATGATGGTGCGGCCCATCTTGCCGCTGCCGGAGACGAGGACGCGGATCACGGAGGTAGGGTAGCGCGTTCTACGGTGTACGGGCGCGGGAGATCTTCCTAGCGGTTAGCTGTCGGCCGGGATGAGGACGGGGACACTGATAGTGATGCCGGGCTTCGGCTTGTTCGGGGCGTCGTCTTCGGCATTCGCGGTGATCCAGGCGAGGATGGCGTCTTTGACGTTGGCGGTCAGTTCATCGAGC
>CAWJLO010000006.1:0-236737 GCA_963843685.1 uncultured Chloroflexia bacterium | reverse complement strand
GCGGTAGTCGTCGTCAACGGGGACGGCGCGGATGGCGTCGCGGCCCATGCCGAGCAACTCGGCGGCCTGCTCGTGGCAGTAGTGGAGCTCTTCGCTAGCGTAGACGCGCACCCGCGGCGCGTGGCCTTCTGGGCCGCGCATGCCGTAGCGGCGGGTGTCCCATGGGGTCTTCACGTCGCGGGCGACGGCGTGGGCGACGATGTTCGCCATCTGGCCGCCGCTGACGAAGAGGCCCTCGGAGGTCTTCGGCAGGCCGAGCATCTCGGCGATCCAGCCGAGCGTCTGCACCTCGATCGCGGTGGCGGAGGGGGCGACGCGCCAGAGGCCGGTGTTCTGGTTGAGGGCGGCGGAGACGAAGCTTCCGAGAACCGAGACGGGCGCGGGCGCGCCCATGATGTAGGCGAGCCAGCGCGGATGGCCGTTGTAGGCGCCGCCGGGCAGGACGTCGCGCTCAAGTCTCCCGATCAGGTCGTCGAACGGGACGGGCGATGCGGGCAGGGGTTGGGAGAACAGGTCGCCAGGCAGGTCCGCGTCGGCCGGGGTTGGCGGCCGCTCCTTCCAGCCGGTGGAGGCGGATGCGACGACGTCGAGCAGACGGGCGCCGTCCTCGCGCCAACGCTCGGCGTCCCAATCGAAGCCGGCGGGCGGTTCGGCGAGGGCGCGGCGCAGGTCTGCCAATCGATCGCTCATGCTGTCCTCCGATCGCGAAGTCCGGCGAAGAGATCGTCCTCCGTATTGCCCGCAGGCACGAGGCTGTGCACGCGGTGAAAGGTGAGCTGGCCCCACAGCGCCTGATGGTACTCGTCGGGCAGATCGAGCAGCTTCTGGTATCCGGGGAGCTGCGATCGGTGGCAGCGGATGGCGTCCCAGACGCGGCGCCAGTACTTCGACGTGTCGACCCACGTCGAGATGGTCCAGTCGGGCCAGGTGACGGCGGTACGGTCGTGGCCATCGATCCGCATGCGGAGCTCGCCGAAGGCGCGTTCGTACGCTATGCGGACCTCCTGGCGCCAGGCGAAGTAGTAGAGCTTCGGGACGGCGTGGGGCGGATCGCCGGTGTCGAGCTGGAAGTTCGCGTCGGCGGCGGCCACCAGTGCCGCGGTGGTGGCGCGGGTGGCCGCGATGTGGTCGGGATGTCCGTAGATGCCGTTGTGGTCGAAGGTGACGACGACGTCGGGCCGGATGCGGCGGACGTGGGCGACGACCTGGCGCAGGAGTTCGTCCTGGTCAGCGTGGTCGAGCTCGCCGTCGCGGTAGTCGAGCAGGGTGAGGTCGCTGACGCCGAGGACGGAGGCAGCGTCGTGCAGCTCACGCTCCCGGATGCGGCCGAGGGCTTCGGGGCCGGGGTTCTCCTCCGGCGGGCCGAACCAGCCGAGCTCGCCGCGGGTGGCGGTGACGACGTGGGTTTCGACGCCCTCGGAGGCGTACCGGGCGAGGATGCCGCCGAGGGCCAGCGACTCGTCGTCCGGGTGGGCGAGCACGCAGAGCAGTTTGAGCAGCATCGGTCACCTCGCTTCCCGTGGATGGGTTCGACTTCCACAACGAGTCTCGCAGGAACGGGAAGCGGGCGTATCGTGGAGACTACGGAGAATTTCGGGCGCGGGGGTACGGAGATTCCCCGGGCGTCGCGATGGGAGGTCGCCTGGCTAGGTTTGCGGCGCGGGCCCGGCGAACGTGGCCATCATCTCCTCGAGTGAGGGGAATTGCGCCATCTTGAGCGTGATTTCGTACATGGGCTTCGCCGCTTCGTCGCGGTGGCGGTGGTAGGCGACGAGGGCTTCTTCGAGCGGCTGCGCGCCCGACAGGCCGGCGTGCAGCGCTTCGGAGAGGAACTCGGCGTCGCGGAAAGCGTCGGCGATGCCGAGGCCTGTGACGAAGTCCTTGTGGTAGCCGGCGTCGCCGCAGAGCGCCCAGCCGGGGCCGTAGGGCTTGCGGAAGAAGTTGCGCGTATCGGCGGTGCCGGTCCAGCGCTCCTCGCGTTTGCCGGCGCGGACGCGGGCGGCGAACGCGGGGGCAGCGCGCTCGACGAGACGGTAGAAGTTGGCCTCGATGTCGGCGCGGTACTCGTGGAAGAAGTCGTGGGGAGCGCCGGCGCCGATGCAGGTGAGGGCGTCGTTGGTGGGGAAGGCGAGGACGCCGGCGCGGTCGGCCACGTAGGCCTCGGCGCCGTCCGGCAGCGGGACGCCGCTGAAGTACGAGTAGTAGCCGCAGCTGTACGCGGGGTGCGCGTCGTACTCGGCGGCGGCGACGGCGCGCGCGACGAGCGAGTGCTGGCCGTCGGCGCCGACGGTGACTCGCGCTCGCTCTTCCACGGCCGCTCCGTCCGGGCCGCGACCGCGCAGACCGACGACGGCGCCGTCTTCGAGGAGGATCTCGTGGACGGAGCAGCCTTCGCGGACTTCAGCGCCGGCTTCGCGGGCGGCATCGACGAGGATCTTGTCGAGCACGGTGCGGCGGGGGCAGATGGCGTCGGGTAGCGCGGGGTCGCGCGGGGCGGGCATGGGGACGCCGGCGAGGTGGAGGGTGATGGCCGGGATGTTGGGGCAGTTGGTGGCGAGGACGCGGTCGTAGAGGCCCCACTGCTGGAGGCGCTGGACGCCGTCGGGCTGGATGTAGTGGGTGGACATGATGTCGCTCGGGAAGGTGGCGCGGTCTACGGCGAGCACGCGGTGGCCGTTCCGGGCGAGGAGCATGGCGAGAGGGGAGCCGGCGCAGCGTGTGCCTACGATGAGGACGTCGTACATGGGGCCTCCGAACTGACGGGGTTTCGGGCGATCCTACACGCTCCTATACAAATGTCTAGGACGTTTGTATAGATCGTGCTAGGATGGCCCCATGGGACATCGAGAAGACCTGCTGGAGGGGGCGAAGCGGTGCCTGCTCGAGAAGGGGTATGGGCGGACGACCGCGCGGGACATCGTGGCGGCGTCCGGGACGAACCTGGCATCGATTGGCTACCACTACGGGTCGACGCAGGCGCTGTTGAACGCGGCGCTGGTGGAGGCGACGAAGGAGTGGGCGGCGGCGGCCGCCGGCATCGCGCCTCCGACGCCGGGCAGCGCGCCGGTCGGGTTCGAGGAGTTGTGGAGTGGCGTGATCGCGGGGGTGGGGCCGGCACGGGCGCTGTGGCTGTCGCACTTCGAGGCGATGCTGGTTGCAGAGCGCTCGCCGGAGCTGCTGGGGTTCTTGCGAGACGCGGAGGAGGAGGCGCGACTGGGGCTGGCGGCGGTGGCGGGGGCGGACGGGGAGGAGGCGCGCGCGGTGGGGTCGTTCTACCTGGCGGTGCTATTGGGGACGGTGGTGCAGCATCTGCTCGATCCGGAGCGCGCGCCTTCGGCGGAGGATCTGGGGCGGGGGCTGCGGTGGGTGGCGGGGCGACAGGAGGTCGACCGATGAGGGGTGGTCTCGCGCTCGCACTGGCGTTTGTCGCGGCACCGCTGGTCCGTCGATGGCATTTGCGGTGGGGCGCGACGGACAGCGAAGTGACGGCGGCGATGCCGGGCGACGACGTCGTGCCGGACGCGCGGACGAGCACGCGGGCGATCAGCATCGCGGCGCCGCCGGAGGCGGTGTGGCCGTGGCTGGTGCAGATGGGCCAGGATCGGGCGGGCTTCTACAGCTACGATCTGTTGGAGCGGCTGGCGGGGGCGAGGATCCACAACGCGGACGAGATCGTGGCGGAGTGGCAGACGCTGCGGCCGGGCGACCTGATGCGGACGTATCGATACGTGGGGCGGTTCGAGCCGCTGGGCTGGATCGTGGTGACGGTCGATGCGGAGCGCGCGCTGGTGGTACGGAATGTGAAGAGCACGTGGAGTTGGTCGCTGGTGCTGCAACCCGACGTGTCGGGCGGTTCTCGGCTGATCGCGCGGACGCGATCGGCGCGGATGGGACCCGTGAGCGCGGCGCTGGAGATGCTGACGGGGGAGCCGATGCACTTCGTGATGGAGGTGGGGGTGTTGCGGGGCGTGAAGCATCGGGCGGAGGGGCCCGGTGCCGAACTGAAGCGATCGCAGGCGGACGCCTGAGTCACGGTGCCGCGAGCGGGATAGGGCCGGCGGCGAAGTACAGGGCGAGGGCGGCCACGCAGCGGCGGCCCCTACGTTTGTGCAGCGAGGTCGTGGAAGGCGGTGGGGGGCGGACCTTCGGCGAGGCGGCGGTGGATGGTGGTGGCGCATTCTTCCGGGGTGAGGATCGATGTGTCGAGCTCCAGGTCGTAGATGCCGGGGACGTGGACGGCGGCCTGCCAGCGGCGGACGGGCTCGGGGATGGGGTCGTCGGCGGTGCCGGTGACGTAGCCGCCTTCGCGGCCGGGCTGGCCGGCGTTGCGTCGCTGCATGATGGTCTCGATGGGGCAGCGGACGCCGATGAAGAGGGCGGGGAGGCCTTCGAGCCGGCGGGCGCAATCGATCAGCACGTGCTGGTAGTCGGCGTGGTGGCCGACGTCGACGACGACGTTGAGGCCGAGGCGGCTGTGGGCGGCGATCGATTCGTAGAGGGCGGCGTAGAGCTGCGGGATCCAGGGGACGGCGGGGTGGTCCGGTTCGCCGGGTCGGAGGCCGATGCCGGGGTGGAGGCGCTTCGGCGTGACGTGACGGACGAAGACGTCGACGCCGAGGTTGAGCCAGGGGTCGTCGAAGGTGTCCTGGATGGCGGCGACGATGCTGGATTTGCCGGAGCGGGGGGCGCCGTTGAGGATGACGATGCGGCCGGGTCGTTTTGGCACGACGACATTTTACGGTGCGACGACCGCCGACGGGCGCTGCGATATGCTGCGCGCGGAGGGAGCTGTGATGCCAAAGTTTGAGTTCGAGCGGGAGGCGCGGACGCCGCATTCGGAGAGCTACGCGGTGGAGGCGGACGGGGAGTCGGTGGGGCGGGTGGACGTGCATTTCGTGCCGGGCGGGCCGGCGCACGCGACGCTGTGCGTGCCGGAGGAGTACGACGACGAGGAGATCCAGGAGCTGATCGGCGAGGTGGACGAGCGCATCGTGCTGACGGCTGACGCGGAACGGGCAGACTTCATCGTGACGGTGTGGCGGGGATCGTCGGGCGGGGTGTACTCGGAGGATGAGGAAGACGAGGAAGAGGAAACGGTGGGCGGGAACGGCCGGGTCTCGTAACGGCCGGCGAGCGAGCCGGACGCGGCGGTGTCGGGAGATTGGCCATTGAACGGCGCTGGGACTTTGTTGTTGAAGCAGCCGGCGGCATGGGTGCCAATGGCGCTGTCGCTGGCGGCGCTAGGGGTCGTGCTGGGCTACGTTTCGGTGTTCGGCGCGGTGCATCATGAGGATGAGGTTGCCGCGGCCCGCGTCTGGCAGTTGCTGATGGTGGGGCAGTTGCCCGTGATTGCCGTGTTCGTCTTCAGCTCCATGCGGACAAGACCAAGGCAGGCGGGGTTGATCCTTCTTCTCCAAGCGGGGCTGGCGCTGATTGCGGCCGCGCCCGTATTCATCCTGGGACTCTAGCGACGAGATCGTGGAACGCGGGAGAAACGAGAGGCGAGTGGGGCGCTAGTCGCGGGAGGCGGTGACGGCGGCCTGCTCGTCGAGTTGGGCGAGCCAGGTATGGTACTGGTCGAGCTTGCGTTCGAGGTTTGACTTCATCTCCTGAAGAGCGGCGAGCTTCTGGTCGATCATGGCGACCTGACGCTCGGTGACCTCCCTGGCCTTCGCGAGCTTTGCGCGCCGTTCGGAGACCTCGGCGTCCTTGCGGTACTCGGCGCGGATCTGCGTCTTGACCTCTTCGGCCTCGACCATCTCCTTGATATCGGCCAGGGTGAAACCGAGCAGCGTCTGGAGGCGCTTGATGCGCTCGACGCGCTGGACGTCGTCCTCGGAGTAGAGGCGGAAGCCGCCGTCGAGGCGGGAGGGGGGCTTGAGCAGGCCCTTCTCCTCGTAGAAGCGGAGCGTGCGCTGCGTGACGCCGGTGCGCTCGGCGACCTCGCCGATCTGAAGGTACGCCTGTTCGTCAGGCGGAGCTTCGGCGAGAGGGGTGCGGCGTGTGCTCATCTTCACAATCCTGCCTGCATTGTACCGTCTCACAACCTGACGCGCACGTCAAGGTTAAGCATGCATCGATCGCGTTAACGGTTGGATCATGCGGGGTGGCGTCTGGGACGGTGGCGGCGGTAGTTGACGGCGAACAGGTTGACGAGAGTGGCGCCGGCGAGGAAGCCGCCGATGTGGGCGAAGTAGGCGACGCCGCCGCCGGCGCCGACGGCGTTCGGGCCGAGCGAGGAGACGCCGTTGAAGAGCTGCACGACGTACCAGAAGCCGATGAGGACGAAGGCGGGGACGGGGAAGGGGATGAAGAAGAAGATGGGGATGATGACGGCGACGGTGGCGCGGGGGAAGAGGACGATGTAGGCGCCCATGACGCCGGCGATGGCGCCGCTGGCGCCGATGGCGGGGGTGAGGCCGCTGGCATCGATGTACATCTGGGCGAAGGCGGCGATCGTGCCGACGAGGAGGTAGAAGACGGCGTAGAGCGCGTGGCCCATGGCGTCCTCCACGTTGTCACCGAAGATCCAGAGAAAGACCATGTTGCCGAGGATGTGGAGCCAGCCGCCGTGGATGAACATGGCGGTGAAGATGGTCCATGTGGGGTGGGGCTGCTGCGCGCAGATGCGGCTGTGCGCCTGCAGGACGTGATGGCCGAACTGGTCGAGGGTGCAGGCGGGGATGTTGCCCCAGTGGTAGATGAAGACGTCGAGCTGGGTGTAGCCGGTGCCGGCGGCCTGGTGGCTGAGCGAGAACTCGTAGAAGAAGACGACGAAGTTGATGGCGATGATGGTCAGGTTGACCCAGGGGAAGGTGCGCGAGCGGACGCTGTCGTAGATGGGGATCATGCGGGACGGGGATCCGTGGGCGGCGCGCCGAGCGACTCGAGCGGGACGGCGCCGAGCGACTTCAGCTCAAGGGCGAGGCCGGCGGTGAGGTAGAAGACGCGATCGGCGCGGGCGGCGAATGCGCGGTTGACGCCGCCGAGGGCGTCGCGGAAGAGGCGGCCGAGCGGGGTGGGAGGGACGACGCCGAGGCCGACCTCGTTGGTGACGGCGATGACCTCGCCGTCGTGCGCGGCGATGCGCTCCAGCAACGCTGAGGCGCGATCGGCGATCGCGTCGACAGCGGCTGCGCCGCGTTCGGCAGGGACGTCGTCGCTCTCGCCGACGACGGCGAGCAGGAGATTGCTCGCCCATAGCGTGAGACAGTCGATGACGACGCAGGCGCCGGGACGGGCGTGGGCGTCGAGCGCGCCCACGAGATCGGCCGTGGCTTCGACGGTGGTCCAGGAGGCAGGGCGGGCGGCGCGGTGGGCGTCGACGCGCCGGCGCATCTCGTCGTCGAGGGGCTGCAGGGTGGCGATAAAGAGGACGTCACGGCCGGTGGCGATCGCGAGTCGCTGGGCGAGATCGCTCTTGCCGCTGCGTGCGCCGCCGAGGATGAGCGTGAACATGCGGGAAGTGTAAGCGGTGATCGATCAGTGCAGCAGCCACGGCTCAAGCCAGCCGCGATTGGCGAGGGCAGCGACGAAGAGAAGCAGTAGCGCCTCGGTGATCTCGATCGTGGCGCCGTAGAGGTCGCCCGTCATGCCACCGACGGCGCGTTTCGCGACGAAGCCGCAGGACCACGCGCAGCCGCCGGCGAACGCGAGCACGATCAGGCCGCCGGCGCCGAGCAGCGCGATCGCGGCGACGGCGGCGGTGATCGTGCCGGCGATCGTCGCGGCGGGCCAGGCACGATCGTGGAAGTCCGCGCCGATGCCTTCTGGGCGCGCGTAGGGGAAGGCGGCGGACGTGAGGAGCATGGCGAATCGGGCGAGGCAGGGCGTGAGGAGGAGCGTTTCGTAACGGACGGCGCGGGGGAGGGCGGCGAGGCCCGCCCACTTCATCGCGAAGACGGCGGCGATGGCGACGACGGCGTAGGTGCCGGCGTGGACGTCGCGCATGATCTCAAGGCGCCGTTCGCGGTCGTGGCCGCCGATGAGGCCGTCGGCGGCGTCGGCGAGACCGTCGAGGTGGAGCGCGCCGGTGATCGCGGCGAGGAGTACGACGAGGAGGACGTCGACGGCCGGCTCGGGGAGCGCGCGGGAGGCGAGGCGGTCGAAGCCGAGCAGGAGTGCGCCGATGAGGAGGCCGACGAGCGGGAACCAGGGCTGGGCTTCGGCGACGCGGCGCATGTCGCCGGCCTGCGAGCGGCGGAGGCGGGCGACGGTGAGGAATTCGACGGCGTCGAAGAACGAGGTCAAGACTCGGGCTGGGTCTCGTGGTCGGAGCGGCTGACGCCGGCGGAGTCGAAGGTGGCCATCTCGCGCGGGATGCGGAGTGCGGCGTCGAGGATCGTCATGGCGAGCGCGGCGCCGGAGCCTTCGCCGAGGCGCATCCCGAGATCGAGCAGGGGGCGCAGGCCGAGGTGCTCCAGCGCGACGCGATGGCCGGGCTCCGCGGACTGGTGCGAGGCGAGCATGTAGTCGACGGACGCGGGAGCGAGCGCGGCGGCGACGAGCGCGGCGGCGGTCGTGGGGTAGCCGTCGAGCACGCAGATCGCGCCGGATGCGGCGGTCCCGAGGGCGACGCCGGCGAGGAATGCGATCTCGAATCCGCCGACCTTCGCCAGCACGTCGATGCCGTCGGCGGCGTCGGGCGCGTTGACGGCGATCGCGCGCTCGACGGCGGCGAGCTTCGCGGCGTAGGCCGTGTCGTCGACGCCGGTGCCGCGGCCGGTGGTGACGCGCGCGGGAGCCGAGGCGAGGACGGACGTCATCGCTGCGGCGGCGGTGGTGTTGCCGATGCCCATGTCGCCGAGGGCGGCGGCGTAGCGTTCACCGGCGGCGGCGTCGGCGAAAGCCACACCGCGGGCGAAGTCGATGCCGCGGGCGACGAGCGTTTGGGCTTCGTCGCGAGACATCGCGGGGCCGCGGGTCATGCTGTCGGTGCCGTTGCGGAGCTTTGCGACGTGGAGGCGGGGGTCGGCGAGGTCGGTGCGGACGCCGGCATCGACGATGCGGACGTCGGCGCCGGCGTGGGAGGCGAGGACGTTGACGGCGGCGCCGCCGGTGAGGAAGTTCATGAGCATCTGCGCGGTGACGTCCTGGGGGTAGGCGCTGACGCCCTCGGCGGCGACGCCGTGGTCGGCCGCGGCGACGACGATGAGCTTGCGCGGTGGTTCGGGGGCCGGATCGCGGAGTACGCCCGCGGCCCAGACGTGCAGATCCTCGAGACGGGCGAGGGCGCCGGCGGGCTTCGTCAGGCGGAGCTGGAGGGCGCGGGCTTCGTCGCGGGCGCGGTCGTCGGGCGGGCGGATGGCGTCGATGGCGGCGGCGATGGTGTCGCGGGCGGTCATCAGAATTCGATCCCGGGCTGGGCCTTGATGCCCTGCTGGAAGGGGTGCTTGATCTCGCGCATCTCGGTGACGAGATCGGCGTAGTCGATGAGCTCCTGCGGCGCGTCACGGCCGGTGATGATGACGTGGGTGCGGGCGGGTCGGGTCTTGAGGAAGTCGATCACCTCCGATGTCGGGAGCCAGCCGTAGGCGAGGGGGTACGTGAACTCGTCGAGGGCGACGACGTCGTAGTCGCCGGAGGCGATCTTCGCCTTGCACTGCTCCCAGAGGTCGCGGGCGAGGGCCTTGTCCTTCTCGATGTCCTTGGAGAGCCAGGTGAAGCCGCCGCCGAGCGAGATGATCTCCATATCGATCTTCTTGGCGGCGCGGTTCTCGCCGTAGTTGGAGGTGGTGGACTTGATGAACTGGAGCATGACGACGTTGAGGCCGCGGCCCCAGGCGCGGAAGAGGACGCCGAGGGCGGCGGTGGTCTTGCCTTTGCCGTTGCCGGTGTTGACGACGACGAGGGACTTGCGGGGGGTGGGGGATTCTTGTTCTTCAGGCATGCGTGCCTCTCGTGATGCGGGACGGAGAGGCTCCGCATCCTGTCAGGCTGCTCCGCCTCTCAAACAAGAGAGTAAAGGGGCCGGGGGGACACCCCCCGGAGCCCCCCGGCAGAGGGCGCTGCGCTCTCTGCACTCCCGGCTTTGCATTGTGGGTGCTCGAGCTGTGGTCGCGAGTTGGTTGGGTCTCTCGGCCGCTTCCCTGAAGGGAAGGGGAGCTCCGGTGCGGTGCAGGGTGAGAGGCCGTCGCGCATCGCGTCTTGGATCAAGGGGGCTGCGCATCCTGTCAGGCTGCTCCGCCTCTCAAGAGAAGAGAGTAAGAGGCCGGGGGGACACCCCCCGGAGCCCCCCGGCAGAGGGCGCTGCGCTCTCTGCACTCCCTGCCTTTGAAATCCGGGGCGACGAGCGAGAAGGACACGCAGTGGGCGGGCAACCTCCGGGCCCCTTCCCTGAGGGAAGGGGTGCTCCGGGCGGCGGATCAGGTGCGGTGGGCAGCGGTTCTGCAACGAAATGCCCCTGTTCGGGGACAGGGGCGTGAGCGTGGGCGCGCTCGGGCCTCTTCCTCGAAGGCTGGCGACGGGATGAGGGGCGGTCGACCTGGCTCCCCTCGTCGGTGCGAGGGATACAGTTGCGGGACAGCGCCGGCGTCTCACCGGCTTCGCCGCGGCCTCATCGTCGTGTATTTGGTTGTTGGGTGGAGGATACGCGACCTGAAGCTTTCCGTGCAAAAGGACGCGGCGCTCACTGGCTGACGAGATCCTGGCTTCGCTCAGCGTGCGGAGGGTGGCCGCACGCGCCGATGGGCATGACATAAAGGTGGGGCGAATCATCGCGGCGGCACTCGATTGTGAATTGACCTACAAGTGGGGCGCTGTTACGATCTTTTCCGAACCTGGGTGCGGCGATTTGCGCGGGTCCGACGTTCGCGCGCGCCGGAATACGCCGTCCGGGCCGGAGGGGATCGCTTGCCGTTCCACACCCTGCTCGACAACTATCTTGCCGTCTTCCTGGCGGTGATCGTCGGGTTCATCCTCGTAGCTACGGCACTGATCGCGGCGCGCGTGCTGGCCCCTTACTCGAAGGAGAAGGGGAAGTCGATGTCGTACGAGTGCGGCATGGTGCCGATCGGGCAGACGCGGTCGCAGTTCCACGTGCGGTTCTACCTGTTCGCCATTCTCTTCCTTATCTTTGACGTTGAGGCGGTGTTCCTGTTCCCGTGGGCGGTCGTCTTCTCGGCGGCGGGCAAGTCCGCATTTTGGGAGATGGTGACGTTCATCGGCATCCTCGCGGCCGGACTGGGGTACGCGTGGAAGAAGGGGGTCCTGCAATGGCAGAAGTAGTCGCGCAGAAGGCGGCGCCGCCGGCACTCCCGGAGAAAGAGGTCGAAGGGGCGCCGGTCGTCGCGCCGCAGCGGGAGAAGACGGGCGTCGAGCGGGAGCAGGAGCTGCTGACGCCGGCGCCGTTCGAGCCGGGGACGGCGCTGTACCGGCAGATCCTGCCGGGGATCCTGCAGGTGCCGGCGGACGCGGTGCTGGCGGCGGCGCGGAAGTCGTCGCTGTGGCCGATGACGTTCGGGCTGGCGTGCTGCGCGATCGAGATGATCGCGACGTACATGCCGCACCACGACCTGGACCGGTTCGGGATCGTGCCGTGGCCGTCGCCGCGGCAGTCGGACGTGATGATCGTGGCGGGAACGGTGACGAAGAAGATGGCGCCGGCGGTGAAGCTGCTGTACGAGCAGATGCCGAACCCGAAGTGGGTGATCGCGATGGGCGCGTGCGCGACGAACGGGGGGCCGTACACGCGGTACGACCGCGTGCTGCAGGGAGTGGACAAGATCATCCCGGTGGACGTGTACGTGCCCGGGTGCCCGCCGCGGCCGGAGGCGCTGATGGACGGTTTCGTGGCGCTGCAGCACAAGATCATGGAAGAGCGAAACAGGTAGATGACGCTTCCAGACGGGCAGGGAGAGGAAACACAGCCGGACGCGAAGGCGCCCGAGCCCGAGACGCCACCGGCGGAGTCGGCGGCACCCACTCCTCCCCCGGCTGAGAAGCCCGCGGCCGAGACACCTGCGGCGGCGGACAAGCCGGCGGCCGCTGCGGCGGCAGAAAAGAAGCCGGCGGCCGAGCGCCCCGCCCGTCCCGCGAAAGAAGCCGAGCCCAAAGAAGCGCCGCGCGTCGCACCGCCTGCGGGGAGCATCAACGAGGCGCTGGCGGCAGCGGTCGCGGGCGTGACGATGCAGGCGTACATGGTGCCGACGCTGCAGGGCGAATCGGTGGCGGTGGAGGTGGGGCGCGACGACCTGGTGTCGGTGATGACGGCGGCGCGGGACGACGCGCGGCTGGACCTCAAGTACCTGCGCTGCCTCTCGGGGGTCGACTGGCAGGAAGAGGGGCTGGAGGTCGTGTACCACCTCTGGTCGATCGAGAAGAAGCACGGGCTGACGGTGAAGACGCGCGTGACGTACGACGACCCGGTCGTGCCGAGCGTGGCGGCGATCTACCCGGCGGCCGACTGGCACGAGCGCGAGACGCGGGACATGTTCGGGATCGTGTTCGACGGGCACCCGAACCTGGTGCCGCTGCTGCTGCCGGAAGACATGACGGACCACTACCCGCTCCGCAAGGACAATCCGCTGCAGGAGATCGAGGAGTGGCAGGGGGACAACTTGCGCGAGGGCGCGGCCGAGGACGAGGAATAGCGATGGTCGCCGAGCAAGAGCACGACGAGCAAGAGCGCGGCCTCGAAATCGTCGACATGCCCATCAATATGGGGCCGCAGCACCCGAGCACGCACGGCGTGTTCCGGATGGTGCTGGTGATCAGCGGCGAAGAGGTCGTCGACGTGACGCCGCACATCGGCTACATGCACCGCGGCGGCGAGAAGCTGATGGAGGCGATGGACTTCCGCCAGGGCATCGGCTACGCGGACCGGACGGAGTACCTGGCGCAGTTCAGCGCGGAGCTGGGGTACTGCCTGGCGGTCGAGAAGCTGATGGGGATCGAGGTGCCGGAGCGGGCGGAGTACATCCGGGTGATCCTGACGGAGCTGAACCGGCTGAGCAGCCACTTCATGTTCATGGGGGCATTTGGCATCGACTCCGGGCTGTTCGGGACGAGCTTCACGTACGCGTTCCGCGAGCGGGAGTACATCCAGGACATCTTCGAGGAAGTGTCGGGCGACCGGCTGATGTACGCGTACTTCCGCGTCGGCGGGCTGGCGTGGGAGGTGACGGACAACTTCGTCGAGCGGGTGCACGACGTGCTGAAGAAGTCGCAGGCGGGGATCAAGGATCTGGACGACCTGCTGACGAAGAACGAGATCTTCATGGCGCGGTGCCAGAACATCGGCGCGTTCACGGCGGAGCAGGCGATCGGCTACGGGCTGAGCGGGCCGCTGTTGCGGGCGTCGGGCGTGAACTGGGACCTGCGGCGAGACGAGCCGTATTCGATCTACCCGCGGTTCAAGTTCAACATCCCGGTCGGCAACTACGGCGACGTGTACGACCGGTACCTGGTACGGCTGGCGGAGATGCGCGAGTCGGTGAAGATCATCGAGCAGGCGCTGGAGCAGCTGCCGGCGGAGGGGCCGATCGTGCCGGAGAAGATGCCGCGCCGGCTGCGCACGCCGCCGGGTGAGGTGTACTCGAAGGTGGAGTCGCCGCGCGGCGAGTGGGGCGTGTACCTGGTATCGAAGGGCGGCGACAAGCCGTGGCGTCTGAAGATGCGCTCGCCGTCGTTCTGCAATCTTTCGGCGTTGCGGGAGATGACGATCGGGCAGTTCCTGGCGGATGCGGTGATGATCCTGGGCTCGATGGACATCGTGCTCTGCGACGTGGACCGGTAGGGAGAATCGATGCTGCTCTCCGCGCCCTCGATCAACATCAGCCAGCCGGCGGTGAGCGCGCTGCTGGGGCTGATCGTGATCACGCTGCTGATGACGGTGGCGGTGGCGTACGCGACGTGGATCGAGCGGAAGGTGGTGGCGCGGATCCAGCAGCGGCTGGGGCCGACGCGCACGGGGCCGTTCGGGCTGCTGCAGCCGATCGCCGACATGGTGAAGCTGCTGGTGAAGGAAGACCTGCGGCCAGCGACGGCTGACCCGGTGGCGTTTGAGCTGGCGGTGTTCGGGATCTTCGTGCCGGCGTTCCTGGCGTTCGTGGTGGTGCCGTTTACGTCGGACTGGGTGATCAGCCCGCTGCCGCTGAGCCTGCTGTACCTGCTGGCAGTGTCGGGGCTGTCGTTCATCGGCTTCCTGATGGCGGGCTGGGGATCGGACAGCAAGTACGCGCTGCTGGGCGGCATGCGGGCGGCGGCGCAGCTGATCTCGTACGAGATCCCGCTGATCCTGGCGATGATCGGCGTGGTGATGGTGACGTCGTCGGCGGACGTGTATTCGATCATCCTGTTCCAGGACAAGGTGCCGCTGATCGTGTGGCAGCCGCTGGGGTTCCTGATCTTCCTGACGGCGTCGATCGCGGAGCTGGAGCGGCAGCCGTTCGACATCCCGACGGGCGAATCGGAGGTGGCGGGCGGCGTGTTCATCGAGTACAGCGGGATCCGCTGGTCGATGTTCCAGCTGACGTCGTACGTGAACATGTACGTGTTCAGCCTGCTGGGGGCGTTCGTGTTCCTGGGGGGCTGGGAGTGGCCGTGGGGACGGGACGTGGGCTGGGGGTATCAGCTGCTGTTGATCACGGTGAAGATGGGCCTGTTCGTCGCGTTCTACCTGTGGGTGCGGGCGACGTTCCCGCGGCTGCGGGTCGACCAGCTGATGTCGTACGCGTGGAAGGTGCTGATCCCGTTCGCGCTGCTGCAGATCTTCTTCAACGGCGCGGTGATTGTCTATGATGGCCCGGACATTCTGCTGACGATCACGTCGGGCGCGGGGGCGGTGGCGCTGGTGGTGCTGGTGTACCAGTCGGTGCGCGTGCAGCCGCGCAAGGCGCTGCAGATGTACCCGAACGTGCCGGAAGCGGCGAGGAGCGTGGTCTGATGCTGGGCATCCTGAAGAGCCTGGGAATGACGGCGCGCGCGGCGTTCCGGAAGCCGGTGACGATCCAGTACCCGACGGTGCACCGGGAGATCCCGAACCGCGACCGCGCGTTTCCCATCCTGATCTGGGACGAAGAGCACGACGAGCCGTTCTGCACGGGTTGCCACGCCTGCGAGCGGGCGTGCCCGGTCGAGTGCATGACGGTGGTGATGAAGGACAACCCGAAGCAGAAGACGGGTGAGAGCAAGCGGCGCAAGATCATCGATGAGTTCTGGATCGACTACGGGCGCTGCATGCGGTGCAACATCTGCGTCGAAGTGTGTAACTTCGAGGCGATCGGGATGAACAACACCTGGGCCGGCCACGAGCTGTCGCGCTTCGACCGCTCCGAGCTGGTGATGGACCTCGACCGGCTGCTGTCGCAGTCGAAGGCGAAGAAGGTCGACCCGGGGTTGCGCGCATGACGGAACTGTTCTTCGACATCATGGCGGCGACCGTGATCGTCGGTGCGCTGGGCGTCGTGCTGGTGCGCAACGTGGTGTACGCGGCGTTGATGCTCATCGTGTCGCTGATGGGCGTGGCGGGGCTGTACATCCTGCTCTCGGTGGAGTTCCTGGCGCTGGTGCAGGTGCTGATCTACGGCGGCGCCGTGACGGTGCTGATCATCTTCGCGCTGATGCTGACGCGGGTGGGAGACCTGAAGGAGCACCTGGACGGCGACCAGCGACCGCTGGCCGCCGTCGCCGCGCTGGCGCTGCTGGGCGCGTTCGCCACGATGATGTACAAGACGACCTGGCCGCGCGACGTGGGGCAGGTGACGGTGATCCCGTTCAGCGACATCGGGACGGCGCTGTTCAACAGGTGGGCGGTGCCGTTCGAGATCGCGTCGGGCGTGCTGCTGGTGGCGCTGGTCGGCGCGATCGTGCTCTCGCTGCAGGAAGAGGGGGAACGGTAGGTGGAGACCGTCAGCCAGGGCGTCCCGCTGGAGCACTTCGTCATGCTCAGCGCTGTCCTGTTCTGCATCGGCGTGTACGGGGTGCTGGCGCGGCGGAACGCCGTGCTGATCCTGATGTCCGTAGAGCTGATGCTGAACGCCGTGAGCATCAACATGGTGGCGTTCGCGGTGTATACGGCGCCGTCGTTGTTCGTGGGGATCATCTTCGCGATCTTCGTGATCACGATCGCGGCGGCGGAGGTGGGTTTGGCGCTGGCGGTGGTGCTGCGGGTGTTCCGGAACCGGGGGACCGCGAACGTGGACGAAGTGGACGCCCTCAAGTGGTGAGGGCGCTCATGGTGAGACGCTCATGACGAGCGGCGCAGCGGGGGAGAGCTAGCCATCTTCGGATTCGACATGGGAGACGCGTGGGTGCTGCCGGCGCTGCCGGTGGCGGGCTTCGTGCTCCTGCTCCTCTTCAGCACGTGGCTGCCCCGCAAGGGCGACTGGTTGGCGATCGGCCTGATGGCGGCGGCGTTCGTGCTGACGATCGCACTGGGCAAGGACGTTGCGGACGCGATCGGCGGCGGCAACTTCGAGCCGGTGGCGCGGAGCTGGCAGTGGTTCAACACGCCGGGGTACATCGAGATCCGCATGGGCACGTACGTGGACCAGATCACGCTGGTGATGCTGTTCTGCGTGACGCTGATCGCGCTGCTGGTGATGATCTACTCGACGGGCTACATGCACGGCGACCGGCGTTACGGGTGGTTCTACGCGATCGTGTCGCTGTTCGTGGCCTCGATGCTGACGCTGGTGCTGGCGGACAACCTGCTGTTGCTCTACTTCTCGTGGGAGCTGGTGGGCCTCTGCTCGATGCTGCTCATCGGCTACTACAACGACAGAAAGTCGGCGGCGGAGGCGGCGAAGAAGGCGTTCATCACGACGCGCATCGGCGACGTGGGGCTGCTGATCGGGATCATCATCCTCTTCACGCAGACGCACACGTTCGACATCCAGGCGATCCTGCACGTGGCCGAGGCGGGCGAGATCCGGCGCGAGTGGCTGACGGCGGCGGCGGTGTGCATCTTCGCGGGGGCGTGCGGCAAGTCGGCGCAGTTCCCGCTGCACGTGTGGCTGCCGGACGCGATGGAGGGCCCGACGCCGGTCTCGGCCCTGATCCACGCGGCGACGATGGTCGTGGCGGGCGTGTACCTCGTGGCGCGGATGCTGCCACTGATGGAGGTCGTGCGCGGGGTACCGGAGCTGATCACGTACGTCGGGCTGACGACGACGTTGCTGTCCGCGTTCATCGGCCTGGCGCAGCGGGACATCAAGCGCGTGGTGGCGTACTCCACGCTGAACAGCCTGGGGCTGATGATGGTGGCGCTGGGCTCGGGGGCCGTGGGCGCGGCGATGCTGTACCTGTTCGCGCACGCCTTCTTCAAGGCGCTGCTGTTCCTGAGCTGCGGATCCGTGATCCACGCGACGGAGGAGCAGGAGGTCGACAAGCTGGGCGGGCTCTGGGGCAAGCTATCGATCACCGGGCCGGCGTTCGTCGTCGGCGCTCTGGCGATGGCGGGGCTGATACCGTTCAGCGGCTTCTGGGCGAAGGACGAGATCGTGACGGGGCTGCACAACGGGAGCCTCGGATGGTTCCCGCTGGCGCTGGTGCTGATCTCGCTGCCGGTGACGGCGCTCTACATGGCGCGGGTGACGCTGCTGACGTTCTTCGGCGAGCCGAAGGACCACCACGTGTATGAGCACGCACACGAATCGGCGCCGAGCATGACGGGGCCGCTGGTGCTGCTGGCGGTGCTGGCGACCGTCGCGGGGTTCGTGGTGTTCGAGGGCGTGGGGAAGGCGCTGGGATTCCACAGCGGCTGGCTGGGATTCATCTACAACCTGCGCGAAGGCCCGGAGAAGTACAGCGTGAACTGGGCGCTTGCGACGACGTCGGTCGCGCTGGTGGTCGCCGGGCTGGCGGGCGGGGTGTGGATCTGGGGCGGGGACGCCGAGCGGTCGAAGCGGGCGGGCGGGGCGTCGCCATTCCTGTACCAGCTCTTCCTACACCGGTTCTACATCGACGAGGCGTACCAAGTGGCGATCGACAAGATCGTGCTGGCGGCGGGGCAGGTGGTGGCGTGGTTCGACCGGGCGGTGGTCAACGACGCGGGCGTGCAGGGGACGGGTGAGGCGACGGAGTACCTGGGGTTCCTGGGCAAGTTCACGCAGACGGGGAAGATCCCGAACTACGCGCTGGCGATCGTCATCGGCGTGGTCGTGATCGCGGCCGTGGCGTTCGGATACAGAGGATAGGCGAAGGAGCGGCATGCACTCTGGGTACTGGCTCCTGGCGACGGTCGCCATACCGCTGATCGCGGCGGCAGTGCTGGTCTTCGTGCCGGACGACCGCAAGGACGTCGTGCGGTGGCTGAGCGCGGCCGTGGGCGCGGCGCTGTTCGCGCTTTCTGTGTACGTCTTCTTCGCGTACGAGACGGACCGGCACGTGGCGTACCAGTTCTACATGCGGTGGGACTGGCTGCAGAACGTCGGATTCCTGGGGCCGCACGGGATCGCGCTGACGTTCGGGATCGACGGGATCGCGGCGCCGATGGTGCTGCTGACGGGGATCGTGGCGTTCGCCGGGGCGCTGATCTCGTGGAAGATCGAGCACCACAACAAGGACTTCTTCATCCTGTTCTGGGTGCTGGTGTCGGGCGTGTTCGGGACGTTCACGTCGCTGGACCTGTTCTTCTTCTTTTTCTTCTACGAAGTCGCGGTGCTGCCGATGTACCTGCTGATCGCGGTGTGGGGCTCCAGCAGCGTGTTCGAGACGTTCTCGCGCACGAAGGAGTACAGCGCGATGAAGCTGACGATCATGCTGGTCGCGGCTTCGATCCTGATCTTCCTGGGGATCTTCGCGGTGTTCAAGGAGGCGGGGCAGGGGACGTTCGACCTGCAGACGCTGTACGCGTACCAGTTCGACGAGCGGTTCCAGAAGCTGGTGTTCCCGCTGTTCGTCATCGGCTGCGGCGTGCTGGCGGGCCTGTGGCCGTTCCACACGTGGTCGCCTGACGGCCACGTGTCGGCGCCGACGGCGGTGTCGATGCTGCACGCGGGCGTGCTGATGAAGCTGGGGGCGTTCGGGATCATCCGGCTGGGGATCCAGCTCTTGCCGGCGGGCGCGACGTTCTGGATGCCGGGGCTGATGATCCTGGCGACGTGCAACGTGGTGTACGGGGCGTTCGCGGCGACGGCGCAGCGCGACTTCAAGTACATGATCGGGTACTCGTCGGTGAGCCACATGGGGCTGGTGCTGATGGGGCTTGCGACGATGAACGTGATCGGCGTCGATGGCGCTGTGCTGCAGATGTTCGCGCACGGCGTGATGACGGCGACCTTCTTCGCCATGGTGGGGGCGGTGTACGACCAGACGCACACGCGCGACATGCGGTTGTACGGCGGGCTGGTGAACAAGATGCCGCTGTTCGTGTTCTTCTTCGGGCTGGCGGGGCTGGCGTCGCTGGGGCTGCCGGGTCTCTCGGGGTTCATCGCCGAGCTGAACATCTTCATCGGCGCGTTCAAGACGTACCCGTGGGCGGGCGCGCTGGGGATCTTCGCGGCGATGATGACGGCGGTGTACATCCTGCGGATGTGGACGTGGACGTTCTTCGGCGAGTTCAACGAGCGGTGGGCTGACCTGAAGGAGATGACGTACCTGGAGCGCGGCACGGCGGCGCTGCTGCTGGCGTCGATGCTGTTCATGGGCCTGTTCCCGGCGCCGTTCATCGACCGCATCCAGGAGAGCGTGCGGCTCCTGCCGGGGGTGACGTGAGCGGCCTGAACTACGACTACACGCTGTTCATCCCGGAGTTCTTCCTGGCCGGGCTCGTCGTGCTGGTGATGGCGCTGGACATGTTCGCCCCGCAGGTGAAGAAGGCGTGGCTGTCGTACGTGGCGGCGGCGGGGCTGGCGGCGACGGCCGGCGTGTCGCTGGCGTGGGTGAACAAGCAGAGCAACTTCGCGGGGATCGTCTCGGTCGACAACTACACGACGTACTTCCGCGTGTTCTTCATGGCGACGGCGGCTGTCGTGTGCCTCGCGTCCGGCAAGCTCGTCGAGCAGAAGCTGAAGCACCCGGGGGAGTACTACTCGCTCATCATCCTGTCGACGATCGGCGCGATCGGGATGGCGGCGGCGCGCGAGTTGATGACGGCGTATCTCTCGCTGGAGCTGCTGAGCTTCAGCCTGTACATCCTCGTCGGGTACCAGAAGTTCAACGCGAAGTCGAACGAGGCCGGACTGAAGTACCTGCTGCTGGGCGCGTTCGCATCGGCGATGTTCCTGTACGGGTTGAGCCTGATCTACGGCGTGACGGGGACGACGTACTACAGCGACATCTCGGCACAGCTGAGCGCGGGGACGCACGATTACAGCTTCGCGCTGCTGATGGCGCTGGTGCTGATCATCACGGGGCTGGGGTTCAAGGTGGCGGCGGTGCCGTTCCACATGTGGACGCCGGACGCGTACGAGGGGGCGCCGGTGGCGATCACGGCGTACCTGTCGACGACGTCGAAGGCGGCGGGGTTCGCGCTGCTGCTGCGGCTGTTCGGCGGGGCGTTCCAGGTGGTGCACGACGACTGGAGCTGGATGATCGCGGGCGTGGCGGCGGCATCGATGATCCTCGGCAACCTGCTGGCGCTGCAGCAGCACAACATCAAGCGGCTGATGGCGTACTCATCGATCGGGCAGATCGGCTACATGCTGATGGCGATCGCGGGGCTGTCGCACGACACGGCGTCGGCGCTCGTGCTGCACCTGACGGGCTACATGGTCTCGAACATGGCGATCTTCGTGGTGATCATCGCCTGGTACAACCTGACGGGGACGGACGAGATCGGCGACTTCCGTGGGATGAGAGAGCGGGCGCCGCTCTTAGCGGGCACGCTGGCGGGGGCGTTGTTCTCGCTGGCGGGGCTGCCGCTGTTCGCGGGGTTCGTGACCAAGTTCATCCTGTTCCAGGCGGTAACAGACGCCGGGTACTACTGGCTGGCGGCGATCGGCGTGGTGACGAGCGTGATCTCGCTCTTCTACTACCTGCAGGTGATGCGGGAGGCCTTCGTGAGCGCGCCGGCGGAGGGCGAGGGATCGCTGAACGTGCCGGCGCTGATGAACGGGCTGGCGTTCGCGCTGATGCTGGGCGTGTTCTACATCGGCCTGTACCCGCAGAACCTCTTCGACGCGATCGACAACGCGACGCGGGCGATCTTCGCCTGACGGCGAGACTCAGCGTCGATCCTCCGGTCCGTGCGTCCCTCCGTGTCAGGCTGGTAGCATCGTCCCGATGATCCGATCCGCGACGCCCGAGGACACGCACGTCATCGCCGAACTGATCCGCGGGCTCGCCGAGTATGAGCGGCTGGCGCACGAGGTGACGCTGGACGAAGGCGAGCTGCGATCGCACCTCTTCGGGGAGCGGCCATACGCGGAGGTGATCCTCGCGGAAGACGGGGGTGAGGTGGTGGGGTTCGCGCTGTTCTTCCACAACTACTCGACGTTCCTGGGGAAGCCGGGGATCTATCTCGAAGACCTGTTCGTGAAGCCGGAGCACCGCGGCGCGGGGCACGGGAAGGCGCTGCTGGCGCACCTGGCGCGGCTGGCCGTGGAGCGGGGGTGCGGACGGCTGGAGTGGAGCGTGCTGGACTGGAACGAGCCGTCGATCGCGTTCTACCGGTCGCTGGGTGCGGTGGCGATGGATGAGTGGACGGGGTACCGGCTCACGGGGGAGGCGCTGCGGGCGGTGGGCGAAGCCTAGTCACCGCGCCGAGACCGCGGCGGTGTGGCGAACAAGATCCTTCGCGGCGCTCAGCGTGACGCGAGGAGGCGGCCGCAACGCGCCTCGGCGTTCCGGGGCTACAGGACGGCGAGGTAGCGGTCCATCTCGAAGTCGCTGACGTGGCGGCGGTAGGCGTCCCACTCGATCGTCTTGTTCTTGAGCAGGCTCTCGAAGACGTGGTCGCCGAGGGCGCGGCGGGCGAAGTCGCTCTTTGCGAAGGCCTGGATCGCCTCCTTGAGGCTGCCGGGCAGCGTCTCGATGCCGCGGCGCTCACGCTCCTCGGTGGTGATCTCGAAGACGTTTTCCTCCGCCGGCGCGGCGAGCGGGTACTCGTTCTCGATGCCCTCGAGGCCGGCGGCGAGCATGACGGCGAAGGCGAGGTAGGGGTTGCAGGCGGCGTCGGGCGCGCGGTACTCGAGGCGGGTCGACACTTCCTTGCCGGGCTTGTACTGCGGCACGCGGATGAGGTCCGAGCGGTTGCGGCGGGCCCACGTGATGTAGACGGGCGCTTCGTAGCCGGGCATCAGGCGCTTGTAGCTGTTGACCCACTGGTTCGTGACGAGCGTGAACTCGGGGGCGTGGCGGAGCAGTCCGGCCATGAACGACTTGCCGATCGGGGACAGGTGGTACTCGTCGTCGGCGTCGAAGAAGGCGTTGCGATCGCCCTTGAAGAGCGACTGGTGCGTGTGCATGCCGGAGCCGTTCTCGTTTTCGAGCGGCTTGGGCATGAAGGTGGCGTAGACGCCGTTGGCGAGCGCGACTTCCTTGACCACGAGGCGGTAGGTCATGGCGTTGTCGGCCATGGTGAGCGCGTCGGTGTAGCGGAGGTCGATCTCGTGCTGGCTTGGCGCGACCTCGTGGTGGCTGTACTCGACGCCGATGCCCATCTCCTCGAGCGTGAGCACCGTCTGGCGGCGGAGGTCGCTGGCGACATCGAGCGGGGTGAGGTCGAAGTAGCCGCCCTTGTCGAGGCCTTCCGGCGCGTCCGACGACTTGAAGTAGAAGAACTCCAACTCCGGCCCGACGTAGAAGGTGTAGCCGAGATCGGCGGCGCGCCTGAGCTGGCGCTTGAGCACGAAGCGGGGATCGCCGGCGAAGGGGGTGCCGTCGGGCTGCTGGATGTCGCAGAACATGCGGGCGACGCCACGCTCGCGGGGGCGCCAGGGGAGGATGGCGAAGGTGGCCGGGTCGGGCATGGCGATCATGTCGGACTCGTCGATGCGGGCGAAGCCCTCGATGCTGCTGCCGTCGAAGCCCTGGCCCTCTTCGAGGGCGTCCTCCAGTTCCTCCACCGTGATGGCGAAGGACTTGAGCGAGCCGAGGATGTCGGTGAACCAGAGGCGGATGAACTTCACATCGTGGTCGCGGCAGGTGGTGAGGACGTAGTCCCTCTGGTCGTTGCTCATGGACATACTTGGGGTCTCCTGGTTTCTCTCTGCGGTTCGGGCGCCCTGCGCGGCCGAGATCCTTCGCTTCGCTCAGGATGACGCCGGTGTTGCTCTAGATGGCGCCAGCGCCTCGGACGACCGGCGCATGATTGGCGCGTCATCATTGTAGCGAGAGCGGGCGGCACGATCGTCGTACGTAATAGAGACTTAACCGGCGCCACTGGTGGGGTGCGGTGTCCGCTGGCGCGTACCCCGAACAATTCTTCAAAAGGAAGAAGACAAGAAGGGCCGGGGGGACACCCCCCGGAGCCCCCGGCAGAGGCGCGGCGCCCTCTGCACTCCCGCCTTCGATCACTCGCGTGCTCCTTACGCCGGGGCGAGGCACGGGGCGCGGCCGCGACGGCCAGTGCTGAGGCATGCAGTGAACCGGGCTGCGGTCAAGCGACGTCGAGCAGGGTTCGAGGATCAGGCGCGGAGCCAGTCGGCCATGCGCTCGCCGATCATGATTGACGTGAGGTGGATGTTGGCGCGGGGGCAGTTCGGCATGACGGAGGCGTCGGCGACGTAGAGGTTGTCGAAGCCGCGCAGGCGGAGGTGCTGGTCGACGACGCCCATCGGGTCCGACGCGGGCGCCATCTTCGCCGTGCAGCTGGGGTGGAATCCGCTGGAGGCGAGCGCCTTGCACCACTGGCCCAGCGCCTCGTCGTCGTCCAGCATGGCGACCGGCGGCGCTTTCACGCCATCCGCGAGGTGCTCGAACTCCGGCTGCGATCCGACCTCCAGCGCGAACCGCACGCCCTCCACGAGGCGGCGCACGTCGTCCGGGTGCTCGCAGAAGCCGTCCTCGATGCGGGGCTGCACGTGCGGGTCAGCCGAGGTGAGGGTCAGGCGCCCGCGGGACTTCTGGCGGTAGATGACGCTGCCCAGGCAGAACACGAGGGCGCCGCTTCGCGTCAGGATCTGCGAAACCGGCATGAGCTGCATGTCGTTGCGCTCCGCGCCGCCCGGCGAGGTGTAGCGGTAGGTCACCTGCACGACGGGGTCGTGGTAGTCGAGGTGTCCCTCCTTCGCGACGAAGACCGGCCCGAGCATGGGGTGGTCGTCCAAGCCCGCGCCGACTCCCGGCAGGTCCTGTACGACGTCGATGCCCAGCTCGCGGAGGTGCGCTTCCGGGCCGATGCCCGAGCGCAGCAGCACGGCCGGAGACCCGATCGCCCCGCCGGAGAGGACGATGCGGTCGCCTTCGACGATTTGCACCGCGCCGCCGGATTCGACCTCCACGCCGGTGGCCCGAGCGCCGTCGGTGAGGATGCGGTGGATCAGGCAGTCGCCGCGGATGGTGAGGTTGAGCCTGTGGCGCGCCGGCTCCAGGTAGCAGATGGCGACGCTCATGCGCTGGCTGCCGCGCTTGTTCATGGGGTGGAAGCCGAGGCCGGTGGAGTCCGGGTCGTTGTTGTCCTGCGTCTCGGGGACCCCGAGGGCGCGCATCGCTCGCAGGAATGCGAGCTGGACGGGCGCCAGCTCCTCCTCCCGATAGCGGCGGATGGGGATCGGGCCGTTGCGCCCGTGGAAGTCGTCGTCGTGATCGAGGTCGGTCTCGAGCTTGCGGAAGTAGGGGAGCACCTTCGCCCATGACCACTCGTCGTTGCCCAGCGCGGCCCACTCGTCGTAGTCCTCCGGGGTGCCGCGCAGGGCGATGGCGGTGTTGACGGCAGACGAGCCGCCGACGACGCGCCCGGAGGGCTGCGGGAGCACGCGGCCGGCCACGTTCGCCACGGCTTCGTAGTGCCAGTCGTGGGCGTAGTAGGAGTTATCGTTTCCGTTCAGCAGGTCGGCGGGGGTCTGCTCGGTCGTCGGGTAGTAGGGCCCGGCCTCCAGCAACAGGACGTTGCGGGCGGGATCCTCCGTCAGCCGGGTGGCGAGTGCGGCACCGGCGGCGCCGGCCCCGATGACGATGACGTCGTACTTCATGGCCTCCCTCCGGCACGCATCCTATCGGCCCTCACTCATAGGGTCACCTGCCGTCCGGCCTCTCGCGTGACTAGAATGAGACATGCAACCGACACACGACGTGTACTGCGACCGCAACCACCCGCCGCGGCAGCGCTGCAATCGGGCACTGTTTCCGGCCGACCCGGTGGAGTCGGTGGGCGGGACGAACGGCGCGGGCGCGCCGCCGATGCCAGTGGAGGAGGAGCGGGCCGACGCGCAGCGAGAGGCGATCGCCGCGACGGAGGTGCCGGAGCCGACGGCGTATGCCTCGCGGGCGTGGGGGAGCACGGCGGCGGCGCTGGAGGATCCGGCTTACCTTGCGTCGGAGCGCGAGCACGTTGTTGAGGCGACGGCGAGGCGCGGCGGGCGCGTGGCGGGCAAGGTCGCACTGATCGCGGGAGCGATCGCGGTGGCTTTCGTCGTGGGGCGGATTCTGCAATCGCCGGACCTGGGCTACATCTTCGACGGCACAGGGCGAGGCGCAGAGCGGGACGAGAACGAGACCGACGGCGCGAGCGCCGACGCCTAACTCCAGAACGCAGGCAAGTAGGAGCGGTGCTCGGCCAGGACTTCGTCGAGGAAGGCTTCGGCGGCGTTTGCGCTGTGGACGCAGGGGTCGATGAGCAGGGCTTCGAGCGCCTTCGCGCGTGAGCCGGTGACGGCGGCTTCGACGGCGAGCTCCTCGATGGCGATCTCGCGCTGGACCATGGAGGCGACGGGGCCGGCGAGGCGGCCGACGGGCATGCCGGTGAAGGTGCCGTCGCTGATGACGCCGGGCACTTCCACGACGGCGTCGCGGTCGATGTTCTCGATGTAGCCGTCGTTGGGGATGATGAAGGACGGGCGGCGGACGGTGCGGCCGGAGATCAGCGCGGCCATGATGGCGGTGCAGGAGTGGCCGAGGCGCTCTTCGCGCGAGGGCTGGCGCAGGAGCGAGGCGACGGACTTCGTACCGGCGGCCCAGGCATCGAGGTTGCGGTGCGAGAGGACGCGGTCGCGGGCGTAGGCTTTGAAGTCGTAGCCCTCCGTGCCGAGGATCTCCGCGGCCCAGCCGATGTACTCGCCGACATGGTTGTCACCGGTGGTGGGGAAGACGCCGAACCTGTCGTAGAGCATCGCGCAGAGGCGCCACTTCTCGGGCGGGTCGTCGCCGAGACGCTCGCGCAGCTCGGGGAGCAGGTCGCGTCCGGAGGGGCGCTCGGTCAGTGACGTCGTCCATGTGAAGTGATTGGTGCCGGCGGCGCGCAGATCGACGTCGTCGCGGGGCATCTCCAACATCTCGGCGACCCACTGCACCGTCTCGGCGACGCCGTGGCAGAGGCCGATGCTGCGGACGTTTGTGTAGCGGTGGATGGCGAGGCAGACGCGGTTCTCCGGGTTGGTGTAGTTGAGCATGAGGGCGTCGGGTGCGAGCCGCTCGACGTCGCGGGCGACCTCGAGCATCGGCGGGATGGAGCGGAGGGTGTGGGAGAGGCCGCCGGGGCCGCCGTTCTCGCTGAGGACGCTGGGGAAGCCGTGCTTGAGGGCGAGGCGGTGGTCGGCCTCCCAGGTGGTGTCGCGATCGCGGGCGATGGAGGTGACGACGAAGTCCGCGCCGGGGAGGGCCTCGATGCGCTCGGGCGTCGTGCGGAGCGTGACGTCCCAGCCTGAGTGCCTATTGAGCGCATCGGCGAGGCCGCCCATGCGGCGGAGAGCCTCGGGGTCGAGGTCGACGAGCCAGAGCTCGGCGCCGCGGAGCTCCGGGGTCTGGTAGACGTCGCGGAGCAGCTCGACGCCGAAGACGATGCTGCCGACGCCGATGGCTACGATCTTCGTCATGGTGTCACCGCCTCTGAACGTTGCTCGGACCACGGGAGAGAAGCGCGCCTGGACGTCGGCGGCGGCGCGGAGGCCGGAGGTGAGCGCGGCCTCGGTGTAGGGGCCGACGAGGTAGTCGCCGGCGAAGAAGATACGGTCGCTGCGGTCGCGGCGTTGCTTGAAGGCGGCGAGCGAGCGGATGTAGCCGTGGTAGAACTGGGGCACCAGCTCGGGCCAGCGGTGGACGGCGTGGCCCTCGGTCTTGTCGAGGCCGCGGAGGGGGAGCTTGCGCAGCTCGCCGTGGAGGGCGTCGATGACGTCGGCGTCGGGGCGCGACATGAGCTCGGCGGCGTAGTCCTCGCTGAAGGCGCAGTTGAACATCGTCTTGCCGGGCGGGACGGCGCCGTCTTTCGGGTTCTCCATCGCCATGCCGTAGAGGCGCACGCCCTCCGGGCGGCTGATGCCGAGGCCGTAGATGCCGGGATCGGCCTCGGTGGTGGAGGTCATGACGAAGACGATGATGCTGGATGCGTAGCGGACGCCTTCGAAGAAGCGGCGCTCGTCGGAAGTCAGCGTGTCGCACAGGCGGGCGACGTGGTTGCCCGGCGTGGCGACGATGGCCGCGTCGGCGTTCAGCTTCTCGCCGTTGGCGAGCGTGACGGCCGCGCCGTCCGGCGTCTGCGAGATGCGCGCGACCTCGACGCCGGTGCGGACGTCGAGCTTCGACGCGAGCGTGGAGGTGAGGAGGCCGTTGCCGCCTTCGAAGGCGCTGAGGCGGAAGCCGGAGAACATGTACTGGATCGTGGCGAGGACGAAGGCGCGGGAGAGGTTCTCGGGCAGCACCGTGAACGTGGAGGCGAACGGCGGCTCGATCAGGTAGTCAAGCACTTCGCGGCCGAAGCGGCGCAGCACCCAGTCGTGGGCGGAGGCGTCGTCGAGCGGGGCCGCGTCCTCGATGCGATAGAAGTCGAGCATGCGGCGGGCGCGCCGGAGGTCGTTGAGGATGAGGGGGAGGCGGAGCTTGCTGCGGAGGCTGAGGTCGCGGGCCTTCCAGATCGCCTTGAAGCCGGCGTAGTTGGAGCTGACGAACTTGCCGTCGCGGAGGACGGCGCCGCGGCCGGTGCGGAGGCGGCGGACGTGGGGCTTCAGGCCGAGCTCGTCGACGAGGGCGCGCATGTTGCGGTAGCTGCTGGCGATGAACTGGGCGCCGCGGTCGACGACGAAGTCGCCGTGGCGCTCGCTGCGCATGCGGCCGCCGGGCGTGGCCTCGCGTTCGAGCACGAGGACGTCGAAGCCGTCCTTTTTCAGCGTGTAGGCGGCGGTGAGACCGGCGATGCCGCCGCCTACGACGATGATGCGCTTCGTCATGCGGCCAGCGTATGGGGACGAGCGCGTGTGAGCCAGCGCGGGCGGGTGTTTGGGCGAGCGGTTGACAGGCGGCAGCGGCGCGGGCTAGGCTCATGCCGTCGGACAGGGATCACCGTGCGAGGGAGGTGCGACAGATGAACGAACTTGTTGCTTGCACCGCGTCGTCGCGCACCCTGGAGGCAGCCGCCTGATCCGGCATCGATAGCAGATGTCCGCGTGAAGAGCCGCCAGAGGGCGGCTTTCTTGTTGAGGAGCCGCGTGCGCGACGAGCGTACGCGGCTTGTTTGCATCCAGCGGCGACGGAAACGACGCGACATAAGGAGGTGTTCGAAATGACCATCAGTGTTTGCAGCCGAGAACGAGCCATCGAGACGAAACGGATGAGTGCGCAGCGGCCGTGGAGCCGCGCGCGGAGGACAGATTGGGAAAGAACAGGGATACCGAACAGCTCGAGGCGATCGAGCCGTACATCGAGCAGGGCCTGATCGAGCAGGTCCTGGGGGTGGTGAAGAGCGGAAAGGAGGCGACGGTCTACTGCTGCGAAGGCGGGGCGGCGAGCGGGCGGGAGCTGATCGCGGCGAAGGTGTATCGATCCCGGAACGTGCGGCAGTTCGCGAACGACGCGGCGTACCAGGAGGGGCGGCTGCGAGGCGCGGAGAAGCGCCGGGAGACGCGGGCGATCCTCTCGAAGAGCCGGGCGGGGCGGGAGATGGCGTTCGGCAGGTGGGTGAGCGATGAGTATGAGACGCTGGGGGTGCTGCACCGGGCGGGGGCGGACGTGCCGGAGCCGCTCGCGCATTCGGGCAGCGTGATCCTGATGGAGTACGTGGGGGATGAAGACGACCCGGCGCCGATGCTGGCGGGGGTGCGGTTCGAGCCGGCCGAGGCACGGCGGGTGTTCGCGCGACTGATGCACAACGTCGAACTGGCGCTGGCCAACGACCGCGTGCACGGGGACCTTTCGGCGTACAACGTGCTGTACCACGACGGCGAGGTGCGGATCATCGACTTCCCGCAGGCGGTGGACCCGCGGTTCAACTCGAACGCGCTGAACCTGCTGGAGCGGGATATCGAGCGGCTGGCGGACCATTTCGCGCGGTTCGGTGTTGAGGCGAGCGCGCACCGGATCTCGCGGGAGCTGTGGGGGCGGTTTCTGCGGTCGGAGCTGTGAGGGCGAGGCTCCCCCTCTCCGGGCGGGGTCGGAGAGGGGGAGTGCCAGAGGCAGGTGGCAACACTGTCGGCCGAGATTCGTTCTGCTTTGTACGGACAAGGACCCCGCATCGCGGGGCCCAAGTCACAGGCAGAGGAAGGAGGTAGCCGGATGACCGTTCCTGCTCAACGGTCCGCCGCTACCTCAAACATCGGCGCGAGCCTCCGAAACTGTTGGCCCGCTCCGGGGAGATCGACGAAATGACAGGATCCACATCCGAGCGCTGGCCGAGCGACACGTCGGTATGCGGATCTCCGGAGCGAATCAGCGACCTGGCGGAGTTAGCCGACGTGCTTTCGGCGCGACACGCGCGACTGCAAGCGGCCGGCGACGGGCGGGCGGCGTTCTGCGGCGTCTACGCGGCGTACTCGGCGTGCCTGGCGCGGGCGGCGAGCGCGGGGGCGTTCGATGCGGGCACGGGGTGGATCGCGCGGCTGGAGATCGAAGCGGCGACGCAGTACGTGCGGGCGCTCGACGCGTGGGACCGGCGCAACCTGTTCGGCACGCCGGGGGCGTGGAGGGCGGCGTTCGCGGCCACCAAGTACGGCTCGGCGAGCAAGTCGACGGCGATACGGCTCGCGTTCTTCGCACATCTTGCGTACGACCTGCCGCTGGCGCTTGCGCGGGCGGGGTTCGGCGGTGTGCGGGAGGACGATGCGGAGCGGGCGTTCACGTGTGCATCGGAGCTGCTGGCCGCGCACGCGGGCGCGATGGCGGAGCAGCTGGAGCGAGGCAGCGAAGGTCGCGCCAGCCGGCCGTTCACCGGAGACGAGCTGGCCACGATGCGGCTCGGGGCGTGGACGGACGGACGTGCACTCGCGTCCGCACCGGAGGACCAGCGCGAGGTGGTCTTCGCGCGTCTGGAGCGCGCGGCGCTGCGGGCCATACGCGAGGGCTGACGCGCTGATCGCAGCGGGCGCTCACGCCGCAGTCTCGCGCGGTATCATCCACAGGTGAAGCAGGACCTTCGCCGCCGCATCATGAAGCTGCCGCTCCGCGCGAAGCTGCAGCTTGCCTGGCGCCTGTTCCGCGACCCTGAGACGCCGGCGCTGGCGCGGGGCGTGATGCCCGTGGTGCTGGTGTACCTGGCGAGCCCCATCGACGTGATCCCGGACTTCATCCCAGTGCTCGGTCAGCTCGACGACCTGGTGGTGCTGGCGGCGGGGCTGGGCCTGGTGCTCTGGCTGACGCCGAGCTACGTCATCGAAGACCATCTCGGCGATCTGGAATGAGCGGGCTGCTTGCGGGCGCCGCCGCCGTCTCGATCGCGCCGCGCGCGGAGGATCTGCACGAAGGGGTGTACCTCGGCGGATTCGGGAGCTACCGGCAGCGGCGCGCGACAGGCGTCCATGACGAGCCGTACTGCCGGGCGCTGGCGCTGAGCGACGGTTCGACGTCGTGCGTGCTGGCCGTGCTGGACCTGGTCGGGGCTTCGGGCCACTTGCTGAGCGCGATCCGCTCGGACGCGTCGCGGCTGACGGGGCTGGCGCCCGCATCGATCCTGCTTGCTTGCACGCACAGCCACGCGAGCCCGGACACGCAGGGGCTGTGGGGCGGGACGGGCGGAGGCTACGAGGCGCACGTCGCGCACCGGGCGGCGAGCGCGATCTGGCAGGCGCAACAGGCGCTGGCGCCGGCGATCGTTTCGGCGGCGACGTCGTCGCTCGGCGGCGTGGTGCGCAACCGCCGCGGCTGGCCGGAGACGGACGAGACGCTGACGTCGCTGCGGTTCACGACCGCGGAGGGCGCGCCGGTTGCGACGCTGGTGAACTACGCGTGCCATCCGACGGCGAGTGGCGCGGCGAACACGGAGGTGTCGCGCGACTGGTGCGGCGTGACGGTCGACGCGGTGGAGCGCGAGCTGGGCGGGGTGGCGATTTACGTCAACGGCGCGATCGGGGACGTGAATCCGGCGGCGAACGGCGGGTTCGAGGGCGTGCGATCGCTGGGGGAGGCGGTGGCGGGCGCGGCGCTCTGGTCGCTCTCGTCGGCGGAGCCGGTCGACGGGTTCCTGCGCGTGCGCACGGAGCCCCTGGCGGTACCGGTGAACTTCGAGCGGCTATCGCAGCGCGTGCAGGACGCGGTGGGACGCGCCGGGCCTGCGCTGTCGGTGCTGGGTAAGGCGGGCGGGTTGCGCGCGGCGTCGCTGGCGCTGCACGCGGCGGGGCGGGGCGACCTGGCGCAGATCGTGGCGGCGCTGGAGGGGATCTCGGAGCGACAGCTCCTGCATCGGGACGGGCGGACGTTTCTGCCGACGCACTGCGGCTACCTGGCGATCGGGAGCGACGTGGAGGCGGTGGTAGCGCCGGGCGAGGTGATGACGCGGCTGGCGCTGCCGTTGCGGCGTTCGATGACGTCGCCGCACCGGCTGTTCCTGGGGCTGACGCACGATACGATCGGCTACTTCATCCCGGAGGACGAGTGGATGACGGGACGGAACAACAACTACGAGGAGTCGGTGTCGATGGGCAAGCACGCGGGGACGGTGCTGTCGGAGGCGCTGCTGGAGCTGGTGCCGCATCGGGAGGATTCATGAGGCTGCCGCTCGTGACGTCGCACGCGGGGTGCAAGGGGCACGCGCCGGAGAACACGCTCGCGGGCATCGAGCGGGCGATCGCGCTGGGGGCGGACGCGATCGAGATCGACGTGCACTGCACGTCGGACGGCGTGCCGGTGTTGATCCATGACAAGACGGTGGACCGGACGACGGACGGGACGGGCGACATCCACGAGATGACGCTGGACGTCGCGCGGGCGCTGGACGCGGGGGCGCGCCAGTTCGTGCCGCGCTTTCAGGGTCAGCGCATCCCGACGCTGGCGGAGGTGATCGACCTGACGCGCGGCAAGGTGCTGCTGCAGATCGAGATCAAGCAGGCGAACATCGAGGAGCCGGTGGCGCGGGCAGTACGAGACGCGGACGCGATCGCGTGGTGCGAGACGCATTCGTTCTGGCCGGAGAACGTGCGGCGGATGCGGGACGTGGAGCCGCGGATGGCGGCGATGCTGCTGACGGAGGCGAGCCGGATCGTCGACTGGAGCGACTTCTGGGGGTTCGCGCTGTCGCTGAACGCGCAGGGTGTGAGCGTGCTGTACACGTTCGCGACGCCGGAGCGGGTGCGGCAGGCGCAGCGGCGGGGGCTGACGTACATGGTGTGGACGGTGAACGACGAGGCGCAGATGGAGCAGATGGTGAGCGCGGGCGTCGACAGCATCTGCAGTGACTTTCCGGACGTGGTGCGGAAGGTGGTGGAGGGGAGCGCGCGGGCGGGGGCGCGGTAGGTCGCGCGGCGTGGCGCGCTGTGTGCGGCGGACTTCTGCGGCGGCGGGATCATCTCCTATACTGCGTGCGCGCAGGAGTGTAGCTCAGTTGGTAGAGCAGCGGTCTCCAAAACCGCCGGTCGGGGGTTCGAGTCCCTCCACTCCTGCCAATCTTCCACTTCTAGTCACGCCCTGTACCACGGCGTCCTGTCTCGTCGCGCCAAGTTGGGTCAGAGCCGAGGCGAAGTACGAGCCACTTCGGCACGTGGTAATCGCCTCGCTCGAGATTCGAGGGCTGACTGGCGGTCTTTCTTGATCGGCGGTTCTTCTACTCTCCTCGCCATGAAGGCCCCGCGTCGATCTCGCCCAGAGTGCCCTCGCACGCACGAGCGCGTGCGATCTAGCTCGTGCTGCCGGGGCTAGTCTTCGGCCCGGTGGAGCGCCGTGGTGACGAGGGTGGGAGGATCTCGTCCGTCGTCTGGCACCGTGCTTACCCCGGCAAGCCACTTTGCGTGGCCCCATCCGGGTGCGCGCGAGCGCACGGCGAGGTCTGCCACCATGCGGTGTGCCGTGACTCTGGCGGTGTCGCCCTGCGTCTCGGGAAGGATCACCACGATCGTCCCGTCTCCCAGTCGCCCGATCTGGTCGCTGAACCGCAGGTGGTCGCGCACTGCTTCGGCCGCCAGATCGATCTCTTCCGGCCTCGGCGTCTCTACCACCAGTCGCTGCGGGAGCAGGCAGATGATCGATAGATACCGACCGTATCTTTCGGCGCGGGCAATCTCTTCTTCCAGTCGGTTGAAGATATCGTGCTCGGACATCACGCGATCGGGAAGACTCGGCCGAGCCAGGTCGCGAGGTTCGCGATCTTCATCCCATCGTCGAAAGAGCGGCATGTCACTAACGCTTACTCTCTGAGGCGAACCGAGTTCATCGGTGTGCCGCGCGCTGGCCCTGGTGCCGTCATTGACTTCCCCGCCGACGACGGCCGCGTCGCGCTTCGCTCCGTCCCAATACGCTGCGTGCCAGCCGGTGCGCGGGCCGCTTGCTCGTCCGGCCCGCGCCTGCGTTGTGGCGACCCGCTATCGCGGGAACTTCACCCCTGCGGGGCCGGGATCTTGACGCGAAGCACGCCAACGCGGTTGTCGCCCCGGGCCGCCTCCTACGCCACTTGAGGTAAGCGGTCTTTGCGGATCAGGGCATCCATCGCGCCTGGCAACACTGGCTTCCCGAAATAGAAGCCCTGGCCGAACTCGCAGGTGAGGTCCTGCAGCCGCAGCAGCTGCTCCTTCCGCTCGATTCCCTCAGCCACGATCTCCAGGTGAAGCGTCTTGGCAAGCTCGACGATCACCTTCTCGAGTTCCTCGTCGTGCAAGTGATCAGTGTCGTTGGCACCGACGAAGGACTTGTCAATCTTCAGCATGTCGAAAGGCAACTGGCGCAAGTAGCTCAGAGATGAATACCCCATGCCGAAGTCGTCGAGCGCCAGCCTGATCCCGAGTTGCTTCAGCATTCCAAGGACAGCGGCGGCCTCACCGGCGTCGCGCATCATGGCGGATTCCGTCACCTCCAGCACGATGCCGGCTGGATCGACACCGGTCTCAATAAGCACGTCCCGGACCACGCTCACGAAATCGGGCTGGGCCAACTGCCGCACCGACACGTTCACGCCCATCATGAAGAGTTCTTCCCCGTGTCCCTTGATGTCCTGCCAAACACGAGCCTGCTCGCAGGCCCGACTCAACACCCAGTGCCCCAGCTCGAGGATCGCTCCGGACTCCTCCGCCAAGGAGATGAACTCGTCCGGCTGCAGGATGCCTCGCTTGGGGTGGTGCCATCGGACCAGCGCTTCGGCACCCACGATCCTGCCCGTGCGTAGCGAGACCGTCGGCTGGTACTCGATAAAGAACTCGCCGCGCGCCACGGCGCCTTCGAGCTCCCCCAAGATCTGCAATCGTTCGAGCATCGCAGCACGCAGGTTCGCGTTGAAGACCTCGAACCGATCCCGACCACGATCCTTCGCCACGTAGAGGGCAATGTCCGCGTCTCGAAGCAGGTCCTCGGCGGAGGACTCCGCACGCTCCGCGTACGCGATCCCGATGCTTGCGCGTGGCACAATCGCGACACCTTCGATTTGCACCGGTTCGCGCAGGTCCGTCAAGATCCGTGACGCCGTCTCGGTAGCCGTTTCCAGGCCGGCGAGGTCTTCGAGCAGGATGGCGAACTCATCGCCGCCGAAGCGCGCCACCGTGTCACCGGCGCGAACACTCGCCGCCAGCTTGCGGCCAGCGTGGATGAGTAGTTGGTCACCGGCCGGATGCCCCAGCTGGTCGTTGACTCCCTTGAACTTGTCCAGATCGAGAAACAGCACAGCGAGCCCCGATCCGGCACGCCTTCCACGCGACAGCGCATGGTCCAGCCGGTCCGCGAAGCTCGCCCGATTCGCCAGGCTCGTCAGCGGATCGTGGAACGCCTGATGCTTCAGTTCGGCTTCCAGTGCCACTTTTTCGGTCACGTCCCGCAGGTTGAAGACGATGCCAGCAATCGCGGGCTCTTGTCGCTGATCGGTACCGATGATGTCCAGGCTGCACGACGAGCCATCAGCCAGTTGGAAGCGCGACGTTGTCTGGGTCGCCGTCCCCGCCATCATCGCCTTCATGAACCCCAGGAACCCCGCAAGATCGGCCGGATGGACAAGCTCGGACAATTTCAGGCGTTCGAATGCGCTCTCCGAGAGACCGAAAATTGACGCTGTCGCCGGGCTGGCGTAGATCACGGTCGTGTCCGGGGTCACGACCGTGATCAGCGTCGCCGCGTTCTGCACCAACGCGCGAAAGCGCGCTTCGCTATGGTTCAAGGCGACGTTCGTCTCCTGCAGTCGCGCGGCCTGCTCTTCCAGGTCTTTCTCGAGGTACGCTCTGAGCTGGTCTGTATTCTCCACCAGCACACGCGCCATCTCGTTGACGTCGCTACTCATGCTCGCGATCTCGCGCGGGCCTGCGGCGGGGATCTTCGAGCGCAGATCGCCACCGGCGACAGCCTTGCTCATCCGGCTCACGGCCTCGATCGGCCACACGAACCAACGGAACGCCGTGAAGCTCGTCGCGAGCACGATGAGGATCCAGAGCACCACGATGCCGACCGAGACATGCGTGATACGACGCTGGAGCACCGCTTCGTTCTGCTGAGCAGCAGACAACTGGCCGTGCGCCGCAGTCTACCGCCGTCGTGAGAGCGTCGTTGAACTGCGCAATACGGTTCGGGAGGTTGTTGTCTTGTGCGATCGCAAAAGCCGCGGCGCGGTCGTTGCGCTGCAACGCCCCAAGGATCTGCTCCTGCAGGTCGTGAATGGCCTTGTGGTCGGACAGCAGGCCCTGCATGATCGTGGAACTCGTCCACCTGACCTGTGCGCTGCGCCAGATCGCTGGTTCTCCGCGAGTGCCGTATCCACTGCGACCGCCTGGGTACGGAAGTTCGTGGCATACGTGACATCAGGCAGGGCATAGTAGCCGGCCAGATTCGCACCCTCGCTGAGCGAGGCAGTTCGCGCCCGCTGGAGGGCCTCAATCTCGGCAATTTCGGCGTCTACGTGTCCTCTCGCCGTTTCGACCGGTAGCGCCCGCTCACGATCAGCGCCGTGCCCAGCGCAACCGCCACCCCGATCGCAACCACGGTCATGACCCACGCGATCTCGCGTATGGACGGCCGGTGCACTCTGATCCGTTCGAGATTCATACGCCTCGGTCAGGCCTGTGCCAATTAAGCGGCGCTGAACGCCAACCGCGGCGCCGCAGCGAAGGGCCTATGTGTGATTCGTCGAATCGGCTCCGCGCCGGGAGCCACCACAGGTGACAGGCCCGTACCACGGAGGTCACATATGCGTCACGCCAACCACCCCCGAGCGCGGTGCAGGACCAGGCCAGGCACTGAGGTGAACGCGTGTCCGCCAGCGGATGGCGTGTGACGCCCGTTGGGCGGTGGCGCGGGACGGCCCAGATCAGCCGCCCTTTCCCGCGCGCGGAAGCGTCACCGCGAACGTTGTGCCCTCGGGCCCCGATGCGGCGATGCGCACCGACCCGCTGAGTGATTCGATAGCGTGGCGCGCGATTGCCAACCCGGCTCCGTTCCCGTCGTACTCGTCCCGCGGGCGCGCGCGCTGAAAGATCCCGAATACCCGCTCGTGGAACTCCGGCTCGATGCCTATGCCGTTGTCGCTTATCTGGAGCTCGACCATGTCCGCCACCGGAGCCCCGCGCACTGTGACGGTGGGGCGCTCGCTCTCGTTGAATTTGATGCCGTTGGTCAAGAGATGCTCGAACGCCTGCTGCAGCCGCTTCTCTTCGCCGGCGACCGCCGGCAGCCTGCCGACGATCTCGACGACACCTCCCCGTTCGGAGAGCATGGGACGCATATTGGCGATAAGCCCGCGCACCAGACGATCGGTATCGATGCGTGTCGGCGTCACCGGGATGCGCCCCGCACGAGATAGCGCCACCAGGTCGTCGATCAGCGACCTCATGCGCTGGCTGCCCGACCCAAGCCTCCGAAGGAAGTCTCGGCCGTCGTCGTCGAGCTGCGAACTGAAGTCGGCGATAAGGAACTGGCTGAAGGCGTCCAGCGCGCGCAGCGGCTCCCTGAGGTCATGTGACACGTTATAGGTGAACGAGTCGAAGTCGGCGCGGATCTTCTTCTCCTGCTGCACCTCAGCGTCCAACGCCGCCGTGCGTTCGGCGAGCTGCCGGGTCAGCGCGTCGACTTCGGCACGCATCGCGCGGAGCTCACGGTTCGCCGCAACGGTGCTCTGGCTCACCACAGCGGGGCCACCTCTCGAACGAGCGTCTGAATCGCGGACGGGAGGCACGAGCGAAATGGGTCTTTGAAAGGGGGAGAAAGGTTCATCTGCTCGTGCCTCCTCTATCCGCGACCGGGCCGATGTCTGTTCGCTGCGACGTTGGACGCCGCGACATATCGGCCCTGCGCATACCCGGGACGTGATGGGGAGGGAGGTGTTCGCCCCGGGTGCCTACCCCTTCACAGAAGGGTCTCGACATGAACATCGTCGGACGGTCCTCGCCCGCCTCCACAGCTCCGCCCTCACAGAGGGCTATCAGAGCCGTTACAGAGGCGCATCAGGATGCGATGCGGCTGTCGCTCCACCGCAGTTCGAGCCTGCGGAAGTTCTCCGCGGCGAGCCAGTGCTGCTGCACGGCGACGATGACGTTCATCACCTCCAAGAACGAGATGGGTTTGACCAGGTACATGGTGGCGCCGAGGTTCATGCACACGCGCGCTGTCTCCTCGTCGTCGGCGCCCGAAATCACGATGACGGGTATGTCCGCGGTGCGCGCGTTCTCCTTGACCCGGCGCAGCACGCTGAGGCCAGAGAGCTGCGGCAGGCCGAGATCGAGCAAGACTACATCGGGCGTCTCCGCGAGCGGCGACGGCGCTCTGAGAAAGTGATCCGGGCCCAGGAGCACCTCGAGCGCCGCACGCCCGTCTCGCACAACGTGCGGACGGTCCGTCAATCCCGCGCGTTTGAGGGTGTGCTGTACCATCACGACCTCGTCGTCGTTGTCCTCTACCAGGAGCACGCCAAACGGCTCCCCCCAAGAAGTCGAGAGAGGTGCGACCCTCGTGGCGGGGGCCGGCGTTGTCCCGGGCGGCTCAGGCACGTACCTGATCGGTCGGGACATTGTCGTCGTGGCTGGCATCGTGATCCTCCTTGGCTCATTCGTCTGCGTCTCCATTGGGAGCGCTCTCCCGCGTGGCGATCCTCACCGCCGTATTCCATCATCGTCCGGCATCTACCGGAGCTAGTCCGTCTGAATTCGCCTCCGAGGCGCCGGATCGACGTTGGTATGTGAGTGTGATCGCGCTGAGAGGCGCGTACGTGTGTCGCCCAGCCGCGGTTGACGATCCATTCATTGACGGCGCCGAAGAAGCTGGACCGCGGGGTCACACCACCATCTCCGGGGATCCCGGAGGAGAAGGAGTCGAGTTATGCGCGCACCAAAGTGGGAGTCGCTCAACCCTAAAGATGCGTCCGTGTTGGTCGTGGAGGACAATCCTGACGACGCTCGTGTCATCGTGCGGGTCCTCCAGAACTTCGGCATCAGGCATGTGTCGGTGGTAAGCACCGGAGAGGAGGCGGTCGCTCGAGTCGACGCGGACGCGTGCGACGTCGTGCTCGCCGACTACGGACTCCCGGGCATGAATGGTCTGCGGGTCCTTGAGCGGATCGCGGACGTCAGCCCTCAGACGAAGGTCATCATCATGACCGGCCTGGGCGACGAACACACGGCCGTCACCGCGATGAAGCTCGGCGCCAGCGACTACGTTTGCAAGGACCAGCTCCTCACCTCCGGTGTGGTGAGCTCCCTGCAGGACGCGCTTCGCGCGACGATCGCCGCACGGACGTCCCGGATGTCGCAACACCTGAACCAGAGCGGCGACCCGCTCGACAGCGCCGAAGCCGAGGCCGACTGGCTGATCCTTGGAGAGGTCGAAGACCATGGCTACAGGACGATACCCGCCAGTGGCTTCGACGAAGATGAAGATGCCCTGGCGCACGTGCGCGAAATGCTGTGCCGCTACCTGGAGTTGAGCGAGCCTGACGTCCACGGGTCAACACAGAAGGAAGAGGAGGGCCTGGTCGCCGCGTTCGTGACCCGCGGTATGAGCGCGCAGTCGATGCTCTCGCTGTACCGGTCGTCGATTCGCTCGGTGCGCCAGCGCGAGAGCGTGAGTGGCAAGGTGTTGGCGGTCAACCCGACCGCCAGTTTTGTCCGAGTGCTCCTGCGCGTCATCGAGGAGTACCAGTATCTGCTCTCGATCTCGGCGATGTCGCTTGCCCAGGCCGCATAGGGGGCGTTCGCAGACCGAGACCGTCAGAGGGACAGCAGCGCACCCCTTGTGTACACTGGGGACACGCAGGACAGTGACACCTCTGGCAGATTGGATGGTGTTCGGGCCTGGCGTTCCGCGACTTGGAGGAAGCTGCTGGTCAAGGAACTTTGGAGTGACGCCAGGGTCGAGGACATCATCAGCGCGCTGATCAACGCGGTGCCTGATGGAGTTGTCGTACTCGACCAGCAAGGCGTAGTCGCGGCGTGCAACGCTAGTGCGGAGCAGATCATAGGTCGGAAGGCGGCGGGCCTCGTTGGTGCGCCAGCAACGTCCCTGTTCGGCACGATGAGAGAGCTGCCGGCAGCCACGCTTGATTCCCAGCACCCGGTGTTTGAACTGCCGCGCGATGACGGAACCGCCACGCGGCTCGGCGTCATCACTCAGCCCCTGCACGTCGATGGCGAGGATGAACCGCGCGGCACGCTCCTCCGTCTCGCAGACATGACAGAGAAGAACCTGGCCGAACAGGCGGCCTCCGAGGCGGAATCGGTGAGGGAACTGATCGCGCAGGCATCGAACGATGCGATCTGGGACTGGGATCTCGGAGCGGACTTCATCTGGTGGAGTGAAGGGCTTCAGGCGCAATTTGGCCACCGGGGCGACGCAGCCAATCGCCGCGAGTCGTGGCTCGCGACCATCCATCCGGAAGACCGCCGACACGTGGAAGCGAGCTGGCGCTCCCTGTTTAAGGGGCGGGATCACGTCTGGCTGCGCGAATTTCGATTCCAGACCGCGAGCGGGGAGTTCAATCCGGTGATCTGCCGTGGGCATCTCGTCCGCGCAGACAATGGCCGCCCGGTGCGAATGTTCGGGGCGATGCAGGACATGTCGCGGCTGAAGCGCGCGGAGGACGAGCTGCACCAGGTCGAAGAGCTCAGTCGCGCCGTACTCTCATCGCTTTCGGCGCGCATTGGCGTGCTCGACCGCAACGGCATCATCATCGAGGTCAACGACGCCTGGCGGGACTTCGAGCGTAATCTTCGTCCGTCAACCGAGACACCGTGTCTGGTGGGCACCGACTACGTTGCTGTCCGCGCCGGCGTCGGAGGGTTCTCCGGGGACGGCGTCGCGGAGGAGGCTAAGCGGGCGATACAGGGTGTCCTTCGCGGCAAGCGCCGCCGAGCAGATCTCGACTACCAATTTGGCGCATCGGAAGCAGCGCACTGGTTCGCGATGCATGTGGAGCCGCTGCGCACCGACAAGGGCGGCGCCGTTGTCTTGCACATCGAGACCACCATGCGCAGGCGCGCGGAGCAAGCCGAGATCCGGAGCCTCTTCGCTGAAGAGAGCGAGAAGGCTAAGACCAACCTCCTCAACGTGGTCTCGCACGAGTTGCGCACGCCTCTTGCCGTAATCCGCGGTCACGTGACAACGATACTCGAGTACGGCGAACGAATGACCGAAGAGCAGCGGAGGAAGAGCCTTGAATCGGCCGATGCAGCCGCGCAGCAGCTCGAACGTCTCGTCGCCGACCTGCTCACCATGGGGCGGCTCGACGCGGGCATGATGCGCCTGGAGTGCCGCCCGCATCCAGTCGAAGCGATCGTGCGCGATGCGGTCCACGGAGTCGAGGCGATCGCCCACCGACATATCGAGGTTCGCGTCCCGGAAGAGCCGCTCGAAATACATGTGGACCGAGCGCGAATCATCCAGGTCTTCTACAACCTGTTGGACAACGCCATCAAATACGGGAAACCCGATGGTCGGATCCGGGTCGAAGTGGGCGTCGCCAAGCAGAACATGGTCCTCGTCGTTGTCGAGAACGGCGGGACCGGAGGAGTGCGCCAAAGCGACGTGGAGCGCGTCTTTGAGCGGTTCTTCCGAACCGATCACGGGATGAAGCTCAACGTGGCAGGTGCCGGACTAGGCCTCGCGATCTCGAAGGGCATCGTCGAGGCCCACCACGGGCGAATTTGGGCGCGCATCAGACGAGGAGTGTTTCAGGTGTACCTCTTGCTGCCGAAACTACCGGTATCCGGTACGGAAGCAGCGAGCGCATGATAGGAAAACGCGTACTCGTCGTTGATGACGAGCCATCGGTGGCGGACTTCCTCCGTACGGTCATCGAATTCGAGGGCGGAACCGCGGTGCTGGCCGCGACGGCCGCGTTTGCGCGCGAGTGCGTATTAACGCAGCCCCCGTTCGACCTCATGGTGCTGGACCTGGCGTTGCCGGACCTATCGGGCTGGGATCTGCTGGCCGCGCTGGAAGGTCAGCTCAATGACTGTAAGGTCGTGATCTTTTCCGCGCAGCTCACCGAGGACGGTGCGGAGCGCGCGAGCGCAGCCGGCGTCGCCGCGGTCATCATCAAGCCAGCGACCGCGACAGAACTTCGTGATGTTCTTCGCTCGGCACTTGAGCTGCCGCCTCTCGGACGACGAGCCGATACCCCACGCCTTCCACAGTAGCGATACCGACCGTGCCCCCGTCCGTCAGCCCCAGCTTGCGGCGCAAGCGGCTCATGGTCACGCGCAGAACGTGACGCGAGCTGGAGTAGGCGACGCCCCAGACGGCGGTAAGGATGTCCTCATGGGTGAGGACGTGATTCTGGCTGGTCGCCATCAGGATCAATAGCCTCAGCTCGATCGGAGACAGCTCAACGGACTTGCCTTCGACGCGCACCTCGTGCTCCGAGGGATCGATGACGATGTGGCCGATCGTGATCGGGCCGGGGAGTTCAGCGACCGGCGGAGCGCTGCGGCGTATCGCCGCGCGGACGCGGGCGACGAACTCGCCTGCGCCGATCGGCTTGCGAATGTAGTCGTCGGCCCCGGACTCGAGTGCGTGCGCAGCATCCCACTGATCGTCGATTGCCGTGAGCATCAAGATGGGGACGTCCGACTTGGCGCGGATGACCCGGCACGCGCCGAGGCCGTCCAGCTCTGGCATCCGCATATCCAGGATCACGATGTTCGGCTGAAGGTCCTCAAAGCATTGAAGCGCTTCCCGCCCGTTGAGACAGGTCGTAACTCTGTATCCCGCCAGCTGTAGCATCTCGCCCATCATGGCGAGGACGCTCGGGTCATCATCGACCATCAAGACCGTGTCTGGATCCGCGGGTAGGGTCCGGACGCGAGACACGTTGTTCGTCGCGTTCATGGCGGGTGCCCTCCGATCGCGAGCTCTGCTCGCTCACACCTTTACTATACAACGCCTGCGATGTAGCGAAGGCACAAGGAAGGCCTCATCTCTCGAACTGAGACATCATTGTGACGTGGCGAGCACTATCTTCGAGATTATGCCAACTCGATAGGCGCGAGCCTCCTGCGATTCGGGGGAGAGGCGACTGTGACGTAACTGGAACGGCTTCGTAGCGCTGAGGTGGCCCGACCTCGCGATGCGTTTGGCGATGATTCAGTGAGCGGGATGCTCAAGGGAAAGAGCGCTCGAACGTGCCTCCATCCATTGTCGTGCGTGGCCAGCGTCATTCGACTTGCTTCTCGTCCAACAACGGTGCCATCAGGCCGGACGTGCCGTCCGGACTGCATCGCCCAAACGCGAGTTCATCGCCGCAGGCGAGGCGGCGATGAACATCAGCGAGACGAGTTGGCGATCGCGGTCGAGTGGAAAACGCTGCCGGCTATCACATATTCGTAGCGGACAAGGGGTGAGTTCCATTGGCTCGGAATCGACCTGAAGCGGGGCGGACGGAAGAGGCGCTACGCAAGAGCGAAACTCGCGCGCGGGCGATCGTTGAGACAGCCGCAGATGCAATTGTCACCTTTGACGCTCTGGGTACCATCGAGTCGTTGAATCCCGCGGCCACCCGACTCTTTGGTTACGCAGCAACGAAGGTCGTTGGGCAGAGCGTCTCTACATTGATGCCTTCTCCGTTCAGCGAGCAGGCCGAACGCGACCTCGCCCACTATCGAGAGGGCGACGAACCCGCCATCATCGCTACTTTCCGCGAGGCAATCGGCAGACGGCAGGACGGCTCCACCTTTCCGATCGAGTTGGCCGTAAGTGCGTTCACGATGGGTCACCGACGTCATCTCGCTTGCATCGTCCGCGACATCAGCGAACACAAGCGCGCAGAGCAGGTGTTACGGGAGGCCTCGAACGAGCTACGTCGCAGCAATCTGGATCTGGAGACGTTCACGTACAGCGTCTCACATGACCTCAAGGAGCCACTGCGGACGCTGGAGGGCTTCAGCCAATTCCTGCTGGAGGACTACGGCGACAAGCTGGATGACGAGGGGAAGAGCTACCTTACGAAGCTGGCGCAGGCGAGCTCCCGGATGAAGCATCTCATCGACGACCTGCTGACGCTCTCCCTTGTCGGTCGCCAGACCGACGCGCCGGTGCTCATCGATGTCGACCACGTTGTCGCGGATGTGGTCGAGGGCTTGCGCGTCATGATCGGCGAGCGCGCCGCGACGGTCGACGTCGCGCAGCACCTACCGGCGGCGGTGGCGGACCCACGCCGCCTCGAGCAAATCTTCGGGAACCTCGTTGCGAATGCCATCAAGTTCAACCACGGCATTGCTCCACGCGTCGAGATCGGTGCCTTCGTGAACGATGCCGGTATCACAACGTTCTTCGTCCGTGACAACGGTATTGGCATCGAATCCGCGTACCAGGAGAAGATCTTTGGGCTCTTTCAGCGGCTGCATCGGCGCGAAGATTACGAAGGCACTGGTGCTGGCCTCGCAATCGTCCGGCGCGCCGTGGAGGCGCTGGGCGGCACGGTTTGGGTCGAGTCCACTGTCGGCGAGGGTAGCACGTTCATGTTCACGTTGCCGGTCTGCCGGTGGGAGCACGAACCCACGGTGGTCCGAGACGCATTGAGCGCGGGCTAGAGCGCAACGCGCAGGTACGAGAAAGTGAGGAGACCGCGTTGAAGAAATTCAAACCCGTTCAGATCTTGCTCGTTGAAGATAATCCGGACGACGTGCTGATCACCCGTCGGGCGCTCGTCCGAAGCCACGTAGCGAACGACCTGCACGTCGCACGGGACGGCCAGGAGGCGATGGACTTCATCTTTCGCGCTGGCGAGTTTGGGCCAAAAACGCCACGGCCGGATCTCGTTCTCCTGGACGTCAATCTGCCCAAGGCGAATGGAATGGAGGTGCTCTCTCACATCCGAGCGAGAACCGAAACGTCGTTCATGCCCGTGATCATGCTGACGTCGTCGGACCGCGATGAAGATGTGCTGAACAGCTACAAGCTTGGATCGAACACGTACATTCAGAAGCCTGTGGAGTTCCAGAAGTTCCTGCACGCACTCGACGTACTGGGGGAGTACTGGATCGTCATCGCCACGCTCCCGCCCGCATCCTCCCGGGGACTCCGCGAAGACGGATCGACCAACATCAAGAACCGGTAGCTGGACAACGTCGCGAACAGGGGTCTCGGGCGTGGCGCCCGCTCTTGTTCGGCGACGCCGCTGTCGGGGGCTGCCTGGTCCACGGCCGCAGAACTACCCGGCCTGCTGTGACGCGGACTGCAGTCGCCGGCCGCGCAACTCAGCTTGCATCTATGACGGACGATGATGGACCGATGCCTCTAGCGCATCGCGCGCCTATTGCTGCGCCTCGCGTGCCGGCGGCTCGGTACACTTCAACCCGGGTCGTATCACCGGTACAGCATCCCGTCGCCCGGCGGAGGTGGTCCCTCGTTCACCGAGGCGCGCAGCCGTCGCACTTCTGTCCACTTCGCACGTGACTCGAGTTCCAGCGCTTTGATCTGGACGCCCTGGCCCACGGCCCCCTCCCGACGCAGTTCGTGCACGCGATCCGAGATGCCCGCGATCTCACGCAGCAGTCGCTGTTCCCGTTCTGTCGCAAACGCTCGTCCGTTCATCGACCTGACGCTTTCAGTCCGCGAACGCGCCAACCGCGCACGATGAGGCGTACTCGTTCGTCGCTGAGCCTCTACCAACATATCAAACGTGGTCCGCTGCTTGAGCTGAGCGAATCCTCGCAGAAGCGCCCTCACAGGTTCGAAACCTGTCGCGCCGCAGGCAGCACAACATCGTGATGCGCGTCTGTGACCACGTTGACATGACCATGTGACGCCAAAGCAGTGGACGCGGCTCGAAATGCGGCGACAACGATCACATCGAGACCCGCGGCGAAGGCGACTTGCTTGGGCGCGCATGCCGCAAAGACCGACGCCCCGGCCGCGTCCAGCGCCGCCAGGCCAAGGCCCGCAGCGAATTCGCACCAGCCCTGAGCGCAAGGAAGGTGGTCCAGATGTCAGGCGCTTCCCTCTCCAAGATTCGCGCGTACAACCGCACGTTCCGTCGGGCACTCGACGGAAGCGATCTGCAGTTTGCGGTGGCCGTGATCGCGGAGCCTCAGCCGTGCTTGCCCTGCGCCAGTCTCGTGGGGGTGTATGACAGCGCCGCTCTGCCGGAACTGCCTGTGGTGGGATGCCTCCTGCATGGTTGCGAGTGTTGGTACGCGGCCGTGGTTGGAGCCGCCTCCGACGCGCCTGCAGGGAAGAGGGGAGACAGAGATGTGTGAGACCGGGAACGGGGGCTTGTCTCATCGGCACGTCAACGCCCTCGACATCGACGGGCTCGCCATCGGTCGACTCGCGGCTCGCAAGACACCACGATCGATGATCATCGCCGCAATTGTCTGCGTGTTCACCCTAGCGACGGTTTCGCTGACCTTCCCTGCATTGATGTTCGAAATGGGGCCGGAATACCACGGAGCTGCCGCGAGCGTAGCCCTGTTGTTCGTTGCTGCGTTGGGCTTACTCGGATCCGTACTCGCCTTGCGGCTTGGACAGCCTTCCATCTTCAGGCCCGAGCGAGGGCCGGCGCGCTCTTCTGCGCGCCGAACGTCGCCTGGGATGCCCGCAACGTTGCTTGTGAGCCGGGTGCCGCTGAAGGAGCACGTACACCCAGACGAAGAGCCGCGCCATAGCCGGCGATGAGCGTCCCCTCTCAAGGTCGTCAGGCCGCGGTGATTGGGCCACCTCGGACGCGAATCAGGAAGCACAACGATGGGTCTGGCGTTAGCCATAGCAGCACTTTCAAGACCAAGCGATAGCCGGAAGCTCTGGCTCCTTCGGGGATCGGTGCTCGTGCTCGCCACGATCGGCGCCTTCGCCGCCGTGTGGCTCACTCCGTGGTCCGGGATCGGCATGACGCGCGACGACTTCAACCATGAGACCGGGCTTGGTCTTCTGCTCGTCGGCGGAGTTGCCGTTGCGGCTGTCACCGTCGTCGCCGTCTGGAGCCCGCTCTTGCTGGAAGAGCCGAAATCGGAGCTGCTGCGCGTCCTCTTCGGCGAGCGACTCTGGGTACGGGGCCGGCGGCGCTTTATCAGCCGACTCCAGTATCAGTGCGAACGCTGCCGCCGAGACCGGGGCCTGACCTTCTCTATCGTCGTGGCCGAGGTAGCCAATTTGCAGCGAGGGACTCCGGGTGGGGACGCCGTCGTCACGGCTGCGATCGCCGCCGTGCGCGACGTAATCAGAGCGCACGACGTGCTCGGCGACTCAGGGGCTGCGGAGATCTGGATCCTACTGGTCGGCGCGCACTCGGAGGGGCGAGAGCGAGCGTGCGAGCGGATCACGGACCGATTGGGTGAACGGCTCGCAGAAGTGCTGGGTCGCGGCGCTGCGCGCATCACCGTCGGAGGAAGCACCTTCGGGATCGACGGGCGCGACCCCGAGGTGCTGCTGCGAGCAGCGCGCGAGCGCGCCCTTGGCTCCGAGGCCGGCGCGACGATGTCGCGGTCGGCATAGGTTTGGAGGCGGTGTGGACGACTCGTCCACCCGCCACGACACGCAGGTAGGAGACGCAGCGCAATGGCGAGGAACCCAGAGATCGTCACCATCGATCCGGATCTCGCGAGCCGGGCTGATACGAAGCGCGCCGCTCAGATGGCACACTTCAACGTCGTCGGCGAGGCGGGCTACGGGGTCGAAGCGGTTGTTGTGGCCAGGGAGCGGCAGCCGGACGCATTCCTCGTGTCCGTCGAAGAGCCTGTCGTGCTGGCTCTCCAGACGATCGAGCAGCTGGCGGACGCAGCGTCGAACGCGCCGACCATCGTCTATTCGTCCCTTGCCGACGCGCAGTCGGTGCGGCGGGCGATGGTGGCGGGGGCTCGCGACTTCATCGTCAAGCCACTGGGACCGGAGGAATTGAGCCGGGCGGTCTATCGCGTGCTGGGGCAGGAAGAGCGCAGGCGTATGCGCACCGCAGGTCTCACGTCCGCAACGACGCGCGGGACGGTGCTGACCGTCTTCGGGGCGAAGGGCGGCATCGGCAAGACCACCATCTCGACCAATCTGGCGGCGACGCTGGCCAACATCACCGGTGCCGGCGTTTGCCTCGTCGATATGGACACGCGCTTCGGCGACGTGGCCATCATGATGGACATCGCCGTGGAGGCGAGCATCGCCGACGTCGCACGCCACATCGAGGAGTTGGATCGGGACAAGATCCGAGACTACTTGGTCCAGCACTACAGCGGCGTCTCGATACTGCCCGCGCCGCTGCACCCGACGGAGTGGCGGAACATGACGCCGGACTACATCGAGAAGATCGTCGAGTTGTTGGCGCAGACGCACGACTACGTCGTCATCGACACACCCGGTACGTTCAACGAGCTGATCGCCGCGACGCTAGAGGTGGCGGACCTGATCTTGCTGGTGACGAGCATGGATATCGCCAGCGTCAAGGACACGGCGCTTGCGCTGGAACTGCTTCGCGCGGCCAACGTCTCGGGAGACAAGGTCAAACTCATCATCAACCACTCCACCGCCAGCAACAGCCTGGGCGAGGAAGACGTCTCGCGCGCTCTCGAATCTGAGGTGTTTTGGCGCATCCCTTACGATCTGAACGTGTCCCGCACCACACAGCTCGGGCAGCCGATTGTGATCGCCAAGCCATACGCGCGCGTGTCGCGCTCAATCATCGACCTCGCTCACGCGTTGACGGGCACGACGCAGGAGAAGCGAGGGTTTGTGGACAGGTTCCTCGGCCGCTCGGTCCCGGGCGGACGCGGTGCGCCGCTCGTGGGAGGAACTCACAACGGTAGCAGCGCATCCGCAGCCTCGTCGCGGGGCGCCGGAGCCGGGCAGTTCACCCAAGACGCCTAGGCCGTATTCCGTCACGTGCCGCTGGCGGGCGCAGTTCTCTGGCATCGTGCCGGAGGGAGCGCGCCGTCACCTGGGCGCACGAATGTTGATGGCGCGCGTCCCTCGGGGGTTGATCTCGAACTCGACCAGTTGGCCTTCGCGCAACTGGTCGAAGGCGAGATTGTGGAGTCCCGAAATGTGAAAGAAGAGATCGTCCTCCGCCCCGGCCGGTCGTATGAACCCGTATTCGTCATCTCGCGCTAAGCGCGTGATCTCTCCCGTTGGCATGGGGTTTGGACTTCCTGACCGCTGGCTGGTGGGCGCCGGCCACAGACATGGGATTCCGGCGTAACCAGACAAGTGTCGCGACCTCGGCCGTTGGAGTCGTCGTGTGCGGCGGACAGCCCGTATCGAACAGGAGAACCGCGGAGGAGGATGAGTGATTACAGCGTACTGTGTGCCGACGAGTTAATCAACCAACCGGAACGGATGGCTAGCGCGTGGCCCGACGTCCCAAGCGCGGCACCACCTCGCACTGAGATGATCGTCAGCCGTCGACGAATAGCCGATAGTTGCTGCGACACAGCTGCATCACCTTGAGGTCTCAATCGAGCGTCGCGATCGTCGACTGCCGTCCGCGGCGCGCTGATCACGCCATCGACGAGTGTGGCACGCCGAAGTTGATCTACGCGGGACGCCCTGGAGTTCGCGCGCGGGGTGCTGGAGCCAATGGCGGTCGACGGGGATCTGAGGGTTCAGTAGCCGCCGACGCCCCACGGACCGATCGTTCAACACCAACGGTGGATGGACTTGAGTGGTCGACAGGCGGCCGCGGGGTTGTGGGCACCGTCGTCGTCGGAAGCGGTCCGCGGGACTTCGTCCGGTGGCCATTGCATGTCCGGCGCGCACACCATCGTCCTGATTGCCGTCCTGCCACTCTCGGAATAGCTGGTTCGATGCTTCCCAAACTCGGCCCTGGACCGATGACCACGTGATCGGCCGTCGAGCATGCGCTAATGGGCTCACAATGGGCTGCCCGCGCCCTCAGTCCCCCATACGGGTGGCGCCGTCCGGTGTTCCGGCACCTGGGGTCACGAAGTAGGCGTTGCAGGCGGCGTCGAGGCGATGGCGGTTGAACGCTGGCGGCTCGCCGTGGTAGGCGCAAATGTCTACCAAGAGGTCCACGATGTCGCGCGGGTGGCAGCCCTTCAGCTCGCGGCCGGATTGGTCGTAGTACGTGTCCAGGAGATAGAGCGCAGCGTCGTCCTCGAGCGGGATGTCGCGTCGCTGGCAGTCGCGGGCGAGGATCTCGAGAAACTGCGCGCGGCTCGGAGCGGGGATCTCGATCTTGTGCCGGATGCGCCGGAAGAACGCCTCATCGCCGAGTTCAGACTGGGTCGAGGTTCGTGGAGAAGATCAGGAGTACGTCGAACGGCACATTCACAGTATCGCCGGTGAGTAACGAGAGGTGGTCCACCCGCTGCTCCATCGGCACGATCCAGCGGTTCAGCAACTGCTTGGGCTGGATCGCCTGGCGCCCGAAGTCGTCGACAATCAGGATGCCGCCGTTCGCCTTCCATTGCAGCGGTGCGCTGTAGAAGTGCGACTGAGATGAGTAGCGCAGCTCCAGCTCGCTCAGGGTCAGCTCACCGCCGGCCGTAATCATGGGCCTTCGAGCGACGACCCAGCGCTGGTCGCGTCTCCGCTCCGTACTGATGTGATCCGCGTTCGACGCGCGCCGCTCCGTCGACGGCGTTTCTGGAGCGATCTCCTCGTGCACGCGCGGGTCGAAGACCTTAATGATGGTGCCGTTCAGGTCGACGGCGTAAGGGATCAGTACCTGCCCGGGCAGCATGCGGCCGATCGCGGCGGTGATGGTGCTCTTGCCGTTCCCGGAGCCGCCGTACAGAAGCATCGAGCGGCCGGAGTTGATCGCCGGTCCGAGAGCGTCCGCAAGCCCGTCATCGAGCACGAGGTCTGAGAGCGCCTCCTCAACAGACTGTGCTGACACCAGGATTGAGCCGATCGACTGCTGCCTCAAGATGTCAGGGTAGACCTCGAAAGGCACGGGCGCCGGTCCCACGTACTGGTTGCGCGCCAGCGCCTCCTCCGCTTTCTCCACGCCCCGGGAGGAGAGCGCGTACTGGAAGAGTTCCTCACCCAGACCAGTGCTGCCCATGATCGCCACAAGCTGTTCGCGCTTGAGGAACTCCAGCGCCTCATCGACGACTGAAAAGCTGAGCGCGAGCTGAGCCGCGATCTGACGGGCCTCCGGCCGGCCGCCGAAGTGGATCGATTTCACAACGAGGTCCACGATCGTCGAGAACGCCAGGCCGGTCTCGGCGACTGTTCGCGGCTGAGCCACGAAAACGGGGCTCAGCGCATGATTCTCGCCGGCGTCTGTCGCGAAGGCTTCGCTGAAGGAGGCTGGGATCGCGGTCTTCACTGAGTGTCTCGCTTTCGGATGCGGGTCATGCCAATCGTCGGGGTTGCAGGACCATCACCGCCCCCGGCACCAGGGTCGGTGTCCGGCCGCGCGGGGTGCGATGCCCCGTCAGCCCCCGGGTCTTTGCGCACCTCGAGCGAGCGGTTGCGACATGGGCGCGGTGCGTTGCGCTACCGGGAGCCCGCACGTCCAACGTCGTTTCGTAGAACCGATCGGCACCTACCGCGCAACGCCGGGGCGCCTTCGGATCGCGAGCCCCATTGAAAGACTGGCAACTGCGGAGGCGACGAGCACCAGAAGCCAGACGGAGGTTCCCCCTTGCGATGGACCGCCACCCGTATTCGGCGGCGTGACCAACAACGTGGGTGGCACCACGGCCACGGGCGGCATCTGCGAGGCAGGCGGCAGCGCGGCGGCGGGCGGCACCAGGCCGGCGGACGCGGTCGAGGTCGGGCTGGCCGGTCCCGCGGTCGAGGTCGGGCTGGCCGGTCCCGTGGTCGGCGAACTTGCCGCGGCACTCGTAGCCGATGCGACAGGTGGCGCGACGATCGCGCAGGTCGAGCGCGCAATCGTGTTGGTATCCATCGTCACGGCGCCATTTCGCGCGAGTGCTCGACCAGACACGGTCGTGCTGTTCTGAAGGTTGATGCTCGTGAGGGCAAGGATGTTACCCACGAACGTTGTACTTGAAAAGAGATCGGCGGAGCTGCCGATCTGCCAGAATACGTTGCAGGCCTGCGCGCCGCCCGTTAACGCCACCCTGGAGCCGCTGGCCGTCGTGAGCGTACTCGCAATCTGGAAAATGAAGACTCCGTTTCCGTTCAGCGTGAGCGTTCCGGTCAACTGAGCCGAGGACGAGTAACAATAGACGCCCGGCGCGAGTGTCTGTCCACCTACCTGCACCGCAGTGCCGGTGAACGACTGTGTACACGGCGCTCCGGCCAGAGCATCGTACGCGGTGATGACGTCATTCTGGGCCTGAAGTGCCACCGCATCGCCCGCATGTGTTGCTCCCGCGAGCGTGATGCTGCCCAGGCCGCTGATCGCGGAACCGGGGCTGACACCGAGGTCTCCCGTGATGCTGGTCGGCCCCGTGTTGGTCACGGTCGTGCCCGCCAGGACGGCGAAGCTCTGAGCCGCGCCCAGCGATGGCGCGGTCGCCGCATCGGCAGGGTAGGAGCTGGCAAGGCATACCGCCGCTCCGGCGAGTCCTACGAAGACTGTCCGTTTGATTCGGTTAGATAGCTTCAACGCGGCTCCCTCCGGTGCGCTGGGTTGTGGCGCCCCACGATCTCTTCGCAGCGCCGTCGCGCGCCTCAGGCGAATCCTCGAATGGCGCGGTGGAGGCACGAAGGAGACGGGCTTTGAACGGGGAAAGGCTCATCTACCCGTGCCTCCACGCGCTGCCTAGGACCGGTACGCATTGCTGCCGCTGTCGGTGGGTGGCGGGGTGTCAGCTGCGGCACGTATCGGCTGTCAAGAGTTTCGGATACGGCACGGCGGCGCCGCACGACGCGAGCGTCACAGACAGAGGTCAACCCGATCACAAACGTGAAACAAGGATCCCGCCAGCTTGCGCCCGCGCAGCAGGCGCCTCGTGTGGAGCAAGGCTGGGGAGACGTGGCGGGTTCCCGTCCGCCATCGCGACGACCCGGCGGGGATCGAAGAGAGCCGCTGCGGAGCACCCGCCCCGCCTGATCCGTCGTTAGGACGAACCTAGCGCGGCGCCGCTTCCGGCGTGGTGGCGATGAATCGGTATCCCTTGCCTGCGACGGTGGCAATGTACCGAGGGCGTCGCCAGCCGTTCTTCAGTTTGGCACGTAAGCTGCGGATGTGGCGGTCGACGACGTTGCTCTCCGCTGCGTAGTCTGTTCCCCACAGGTGATCGACGATCTCATCGCGCGTCAAGATCCGCCCGACGTTGGCCGCCAGCAGATACAGCAGGCTCTGCTCCAGTGATGTCAGGTGCAGCTCTTTGCCTCCGATCCGGACACAGCGGTTTAGCATGTCAATCTCCAATTCGCCGACCCTAAGCGTGGGATTGAACGTGACCGCCCCTCCGTCTTGATAGCTGCGGCGCATCACTGCCAGCGACCTCGCGACGAGTTCCTCTGGAGAGAAAGGGACGGTGAGGATGTCGTCAACGCCACGTTCGAACGCCGCAAGCTTTGTGCTGAGGTCACCCCGGCGCGTCAGTGCCACTACGGGAATGCGCTGGCCATTCGTTTCCGAATGGCCGAGCCAATCCAAGCCCCGATGACTCTCTCCATCCATCTCCACGAGGGCGAGATGAGGCCGCCACTCGCGCACGTCAGCCTCCGGATCTTCGACGTTCGCAACGCGTGTGACAATCGGCGTCCCATGGAGCAGCGCCAGCCTGACCACCTCGGTCAGGATCGGATCATCAATCGCCAGAAGCACCCTCGCCGGATTGTCCAGTCCCCAACGCACGGCCATCTCTTGCGCACTCCATTCGTGTGAGCCTCTCCGATCCATGGTAGCCGCGCTTCATCCACTGTCAACCAGATTGCGGCGTGGACGGATGATGTTCCGCGCTAAATCGACGTTCAGGGAGCGATCGAGCCGCTTACGATGCCCGGGATTGGCGACGTATTGATCGGTTACTTCGGGTCATCGTTTATGTGGGCCCGCTGGCGCCTGGTTGTGAAGCGCAGGCCAGATGCAAGACTGCGACGCAGACCGATCCGCCTGAACGATGACTCCGTGCGCTTGGCAGATCCCACGCGAGAGCGAGCCTCGTGGCGCGCGACTGGATGGTCACAATCACATAACTCTCGCCCGTAGCTTGAAGGAAGGCACAGTTGGTTGCCTGCGCTGCGTCGATCCTCTCCACCGCAAGGACTGACCTGGGCAGATCTGGTGTGTGAGGCGAGTGCCCTGCTCCTCGTTCGCCGTAGTGATCCCCGTCTAGCAAACAAGGGCCAGGGAAGGAGCGCCGCGTGGCCTCCGAGGGGAAGCTTCTGGCCGCCGGACCAAACAGGGTCAGACCGGCGAAACAGGTATTCTCGCATGACCGAGTCACGTTCCGGCGATGGTTTGAACGGTACGTGTCCAGGCGCGCGCGATGATCCTCTTGACGATTTCCGGCTGCTCTCCGTCGCTCGGCAGACGCATCGTCGGCGCGTTCGGGCGTTCCGCCACGGTCGCACTGCCGGCGAGATTGATGGGTTCGGCGGGCTTGGCAGCGGAAGTAGCGATCGCGCGAGCACGCCCGTTCATCAGCGGTCCGCGAGATCCGGAGGCACGAGACGAGCCCGTCGAGCCGACAGACCGAGTCGCTACGCCACGCTGTAATGAGGCTAAGCCCCCGGGTCTGCGCGTGGCCACGTGCGGCGATCGGATCGTGCGTCGGCGCTCCGGCCAAGCGACGCGTCGATACGAAACGACAAGGTGCTCGTAGAACGTACCGCGGAAGTACTGGGCAAGGAGCGCCACGGTGGCGACGAGCGCGGCGCCCACGACGACGCTGTAGTAGACGATGTCCAGGATGCTCATGGCCGACCTCCTTGGTCCGGCGCCGGTGTTACGACCGGACGCGAGACCAATGGCACCCCGCGGCGGGTAAATTAATCTGGGATGAGCGATCCGTCATGACGCTTTCTTCATCTCTCCGTCACAACCGCGTCACAAGGACATCACGTTGAGATTGCTGAAGGAGAGGTGTGGGCTATAAGCGACGACCAGCCTGTGACGGGCGTCAACCGGCTCTTCGAACCTCGGAGAGCTCGCACGCCGCCGATAACGTCTTTCTCCACAAAGATCAGCGACGCGCGTCCGATTCCGTCGTGGATCGTGGAATCAGCTTGAGGCGATGGCGGCGCGGAGGCGCTCGACGAAGCGGTCGAGGTTGCCGTCGCATGAGGCGATGGCGGTGGAGTCGAGGAGCTTGACGAGGCCGCCGGGCGTGCGCGCGAGCACGCAGGGGAAGTCGCCGCCAACGACGCGTGTCTGCTCGGCGTCGAGGCGATCCCGGTACAGGCCCTGCCACGGCGCGCCGAGATCCCTGGCGCAGGCGTTCCACTCCTGCCTGGGCGTCACGAGTCCGTAGGTCAGGTCGCAGAGCGCGCAGGGGTGACGTCCGCGCATCCTCTGCGCGGCGTAGGCGAGCGTGCCACGGAGCCCACCGTCGGCGTTCCACACGAGGAGGAACGTTTCAATACGCACGCTTGCATCTTAGCAGCGGTGGCGGCGAGCGCCGCGCTTGCTCCGGAGGTGCGCGCACGGCACGATTCGATCGACGCGCGGAAGCACATCGGCGGTGACACCGAGAGGCACATGGTGGCCGCTCGGTCGCGGGACCGGGTGTGAGCGGGCCTCCGGACGGGACGGTCAGTGCAACCGACGCGCAACTGGCGTTCGCTCAGTTCAAGAAGAGCTATCGTTGCTAGGACCCTCCAGGATCCACTGAGGCGCGCCACGCCAGGACGCCGATACGTATGACGCTGCCACTCGAGGCCCCGATTGAGCCGATGCTGGCGAAGCTTGCGGACACGATTCCCCCGCCGGGAGCGTGGCTGTACGAGCCGAAGTGGGACGGCTTCCGGGCCATCGTCTTCTTCGACGGTGCGGAGCTGTACATCCAGAGCCGCGACCTGAAGCCGCTGAACCGCTACTTCCCGGAGCTGTGTGAGGGCCTCGTGCGGGTGCTGCCGGGGCCATTGGTGCTGGACGGCGAGGTCGTGATCATGACGGAGCGCGGCCTGGACTTCGGCGCGCTGTCGCAGCGGATCCACCCGGCCGAGTCGCGCGTGCGCAAGCTCGCGGCGGAAACGCCGGCGTCGTTCGTGGCGTTCGACCTGATCGCTGAAGGTACACGCGACATGCGCGAGGCGCCGTTTCGGGAGCGGCGCACAGGCCTCGAGCGGGCGCTCGCCGGCGTGGCGCCGCCGGTCTACTTGACGCCGATGACGCGCGACCGTGATCAGGCGCTCGACTGGTTCGAGCGGTTCGAGGGGGCGGGGCTGGACGGGATCGTCGCCAAGAAGGGGGACGGCGTGTACGCGCCGGGGGTGCGCGCGATGCTCAAGATCAAGCACCTGCGGACGGTCGATTGCGTCGTCGGTGGGTTCCGCTGGAATCGCGGTGAAGAGGGGCGCTCCGTGGGGTCGCTGCTGCTCGGCCTGTACGGGGGCGACGGTGTGCTGCACCACGTCGGTCACACGTCGAGCTTCAAGGCCGTCGAGAAGCGCGCGCTTGTCGAGACGCTGGCGCCGTATCTGAGCGATGACGAATCTGTTGGGTTCGGGAGGGGCCGGACGCCAGGGGGGCCGAGCCGCTGGACGGGCGACCGGAACATGGAGTGGGTGCGCCTGCGGCCGGAGCTGGTGTGCGAAGTGACGTTCGACCACCTGCAGGGGGACCGGTTTCGCCACGCGGCGACGTTCCGACGCTGGCGCTCCGATAAGCCGCCGGCCGCCTGTACGTTCGACCAGATCGCGACGACGGTGCCGTTCCTGCTCGACGAGATCTTCGCGCGATAAGCGCGGCGGCGATCAGGTCTTCTTGCGGCGGCTCGGCTGGACGCGCTTCGGCTCGCCGGGCGCCTTCGGGAACTGCGGCGGCCAGGGCGCGTCGCCGAGGCCGTCGTCGCGTTCCTGCTTGGCGACGAGCTCGAGCAGCGGCCCGAGCGAGAATGCGTGGTCGTCGATCGTGGCGGCGGGATCGCCGCGCCGCGCGAAGCGCGCGGGGACGGTGGCGATCGTCAGCGTTGATGGATCTACGCCGGCCACCTCATCCCACTCGAGCGGGCACGAGACGCGGGCGTCCGGCAGAGGGCGCACGGAGTAGGCCGAGGCGACGGTGCGGTCGCGGGCGTTCTGGTTGTAGTCGATGAAGACGCCGTGGCGCTCCTCCTTCCACCAGGCGGTGGTAGCGAGCGCGGGCAGGCGGCGCTCCACTTCGCGGCCGAGGGCCAGTGCCGAGCGTCGCATCTCGGTGAACGTCCATCTGGGCTCGATACGCACGTTGATGTGGATGCCGCGCGATCCTGAGGTCTTCGGATAGGCGCGGTAGCCGCGCTCGCGCAGCACCTCGCCGACGGCGAGCGCGACCTCGCGCACGTGCGCGAAGGTGGCTTCAGGCGTCGGATCGAGGTCGATGCGCAGCTCGTCGGGATGGTCTACGTCGGACGCGCGAACGGGCCAGGGGTTGAGGTCGATGCAGCCGAGGTTCACGACCCAGGCGAGGTCGGCGGCGGTATCGCAGACGGCGAGGTCAGCGGTGCGGCCGCTGGGGAAGGTGATGTGGGCGGTCTTCATGCCGTCGGGCAGGTTCGCGGGCGCTCGCTTCTGGAAGAACGGTTCGGCGGTGGCGCCGCCGGTGAAGCGCTTGAGGACCATCGGACGCCCGCGCACGCCACGCAGCGCGCCCTCGGCCACACTGAGGTAGTAGCGCACGAGGTCGAGCTTGGTGGCGCCGATCTCGGGAAAGAACACCTTGTCGGGGTTCGTGACCGTGACCTGCCGGCCGGCCGCGTCGACGGTAACGGAGGGCGTCGCCATGCGGGCACTGTACGGCATTGTCCGAGAAGGCAAGAAGAAGCGGCGCCGGCCATCGTGCCGGCGCCGCCTTCAAGTTCGACTCAGACGAGGTCAGTCGCGCCAGATCGGGTACTGCTGTGCGCGGCGGAGCTTGAAGTCCGTCTCCGGCAGCTTGAAGCCGATGGCGCGCACCTTCCGGAGCGACGTCTCGATCTGGCGGACCTCCGCAGCCGTAAGCGCCGCGGAGAAGAGCTCGTCGTAGAGCTCCTTCGAGATCTTGACGATCTCGGCGGTGATCTTGCGGCCTTCCTCGGTCAGCGCCAGACCGACAGCGCGGCGGTCGTCGGGGTCCGGGGAGCGCTTGACCCAACCGCGAGCTTCGATGCGGTGGAGGATGCCGGTGATGCTCTGCGTCTCCTGGAAGAGGAGGGTGGCGACGAGGCTGGGCTTGAGCGGCCCGCCGGCGTAGTGCAGGACGGCCAGCACCCTCGCCTGAGATGCGGAGACGCCGAGGTGGTAGAAGCGCCGTTCGAGGAGCTTGTAGGACATCCAGTAGAGCTCACTCACGAGCACCCAGGGCCCGAACGAGGGGTGCATGAACGTCGGTGATGATGCCGTCTCAGTAGTCGCGCGTTGAGCCATGACAACAATCTCCTTGCGTGGCGTAATCCAAGTCTGCCGAACGTTAGCGCACGAGCGCGTTGGTGTATAGGGTCTGGCGACGGCTCGTTCGCACACGTCAACGATCCGTAACATTTGCTTGCTTGACGATCGTCTCGCGTGGCATTCTCAACCATCAACTGAAGCTCGTTCATTGGGCGCTTGAGATACGGTCGCGATGGATCGACGCATCGTCTTCGTACATGGCATGGGCGACAAGCCGGCGGTCGAGGAGGAGCGCGCCCGCACGTGGGAGCCCCTCTCGCGCGCGCTCTGGTTGAACCTGCCTTACGACGCGTACTCCGTCGCCTACTGGGCGGACCTGCGCACGCAGACGGACGGGCGGCTGACGCCAGAGGAGGCTGCGCTCCTGCGCCGGCTGCCGGTCCGGCAGCGCGCCAGCCTCGGCTGGGCGGTCGGCGGTCTGGGCGCGTACCGCACGCGCCCCGATCTGCTGGTGCTGAACGCGATCGAGCGCATACGGCGCACGTCGGTCGTCCTTCTTTCACGCGCCGAGAGGATCACGAGGGCACCGCTCGAGGTTGTCTTCGACCACCTGATGCGCGACATGCGGCCGTACCTGGACGGACGGACGCGATGGCCGATCGTCGAACGGGTGGTGCAACGCCTCGAGGAGGAGGGGCGGCGCGGGCCGCTCTGCGTCGTCAGCCACAGCATGGGCACAGTGGTTGCGTTCGACGCGCTGCTGCACTTCACGGGCGACGTCGATACGTTCGTGACGCTCGGCACGCCGCTCGGCTGGGAGTACGTGAAGGCGGTCCTCGGGACGCCGGCGTTTCCAGAGAACTTGCGGTACTGGCTGAACCTGTACGACCGTTTCGACGACGTGGCGATCCGTGACCGCCGCGTTGCCGACGACTATCCGACCGCCGAGGGCGCCCACCTCGTGGACGACCGCATGGTGCGGGACAACTACGCGCCGAACGGGGACCGCGATCCGCACCACTGGTACGGCTACCTGTCGTCGCCGGAGATGGCGGACGTCGTGGCGAAGTTCTGGCTGGGGGGTGTGGCGGACGACTGTCTGCAGGCGGGACCTCCGACCGTGGCCGCGGCCGGGCGAAACTGAGGGCCGAGGCGAGCGCAAGAGCGACGCGAGGCAGAAGGGAGGACGCATGGCTCCGCCGCCCGGCCGGAAGAGGATCGTCATTTGTTGCGACGGGACGTGGAGCGTGCCGGATCAGCATTGCGAGGGCCGTCCGTGTCCTACGAACGTGACCAAGACGGCGATATCGGTGCTGCGTGTCGATCGCATGGGTGTGGCCCAGGCCGTCTACTACGGCCGTGGCATCGGCACGGGGCGCTGGGACCATCTGATCGGCGGCGCGTTCGGCGTCGGGATCTCGAACCACATCCTGGATGCGTACGGTTTTCTCATCGACGAGTATGAGCCGGGGGACGAACTGTTCCTCTTCGGCTTCAGCCGCGGCGCGTACACGGCTCGGAGCCTTGCCGGGCTCATCCGAAACTGCGGCATCGTCAAGCGGGAGTTCCGAGGCCACGTAGAGGAGGCGTACGCGCTCTACCGGCGCAGGGACGATGAGTCGCATCCGGCGGCGGTGGAGTCACAGCTCTTTCGCAAGACGTACACGCACGAGGCGAGCGGGCCGGCGACGCGCGTGCACTTCATCGGTGTCTGGGACACGGTCGGGGCGCTGGGGATCCCGATCGGCGCGCTCGGGTGGATTTCGCGCAGGGTGCTGCGCCTGCAGTTTCACGACGTGAATCTGAGCAGCTATGTGGACAACGCGTTTCAGGCGGTGGCGATCGACGAGCGGCGTCGCGCGTTCCAGCCGGCAATCTGGACGCAGCAGGCGCACGCGACGAATCAGCGCGTGGAGCAGGTGTGGTTCGCAGGCGTCCACAGCAACGTCGGAGGAGGCAACGTGGACGCGGGGCTGTCCGACCTGGCGTTCCTGTGGATGCGGGAACGGGCAAGCGAGTGCGGGCTGGAGTTCGATCCGCAAGCCGTGACCGCGCGGCCGAACTTCCTCGGGCCGATCCGCGAGTCGTGGAGGGGGATCTACCGCATCGTCCCGCCGCGGCGCCGCGAGATCACGGCGACGGGGGCGCCGCCCGCGTTCGAGTACGCCCACTGGTCGCCGGTGCGGCGGCGCGATGAGACAACGTACGATCCACCGAACCTGGGGCGCGCCGTCGTCGTTTCATCCGACTAGCTCGCCGGGCGCCGTGGCCAGAGCCCTCGTATCAGCCATTGGTTCGGTCCCGTCGCGGCAGCCACCGGGTCGACGGCCGCCTCGACGCGGGGCAACCGGCGTATACTCGAAGAAGCGAGATCCGACGTCGTCGATCGGGGGGAATTCTGGTGCGGCGCGCAGAGCCGGAAGCGGTGCGGATACGGCTCCTTGGCGGCTTCGAGATCGCCGCCGGACGGGCGCGCCTGGGCGACGCACAGCTAAGCCGCCGCCGCCGGTCCGCGTCGTTGATCAAGCTGTTGGCGCTGACGGACGCGCACGCGCTGCAGCGCGACCAGGTGCTGGACGCGTTGTGGCCCGAGCTGACGCCTGAGGCGGGGCGCAACGAACTCTCCAAGCATCTGAGTTTCCTGCGGAGCGCGCTGCGTGCGGACGGGTTCACGGGCGACATCGTCGGACGGCGCGGACCGATGCTGACGCTGCGGGAAGACGCCAGCATCGACGTCGACGACTTTCGGTGTGCAGCGACGAGAGCGCTGGAGGACGACCCGTCCGGCTGCGAGGATGCGCTGCGGCAGTACGGCGGGGACCTGCTTCCCGGCGACCTCTACGAAGGGTGGACAGAGAGCGCGAGGGAAGAGCTGCGCGGCCTGAGGCGCAGGTTGCTGCGCCGGCTCGTCGAATCCTATGCGACGCAGGGCGCGTGGAGCCGAGCGGCGGAGACGTTGCGCTCGCTCCCGGACAACGACCTCGACGAGGAGCTGACGCGCGCCCGGATGCGGGTCTACGCGCGCGCCGGAGACGTGGCGGGCGCCGCGGCTGAATACGAGCGATGCAGAGAGGCGCTGCGGCGCGAGCTGGGCGCGGCGCCGGCGCCGGAGACGGAGTCGCTGTTCGAGTCTCTCGGGTCGTCCGAGAGTGGAGACGTCACGGCCTGGACAGCCCGCGTGGAGACGGCGCTCGTGGGGCGCACCCGGGAGATGACGCGGCTACGGAAGGCGCTGGCAGAGGCGAAGTCGGGTTCGGGCGGGGTCGTGCTGGTGACGGGAGAGCCCGGCATCGGCAAGACGCGGCTGGTGCTGGAGCTGCTGGAACATGCGGCGCTCAACGACTGTCAGTGCGGGCTCGGCGGCTGCCTCGACGAAGAGAGCGCCGTGCCCTACCGCCCCTGGATCGAGGCGCTGGAGCCGCTGCTGCGCACGCTCAGCGACAGCGAACTCGCGGCGTGCGCCGCGTCGTCCGGAGCGGACCTGGGGCAGCTCTTTCCGGCGATGCGGGATCGCTTCTCAAGCGCGGCCCTCCCCCCGGCGCGAAGCGGAGACGTCGCCCGGGCGTCCCTGTTCGATGGCGTGGGGCGCCTGGTCCGCGAACTCGGCGCGCGATCACCGACGGTGCTCGTGCTGGAGGACCTGCACGACGCGGACGCGGCGACGCTGTCGCTGCTGACGGCGATCGCGCGTGACGTTCCGCGGCGCCGCGTGCTCCTTGTGCTGACGGCGAGAACGACGGAGCACGCAGGTTTGCGGCGGGTCCTTGATGCGTTGAGATGGGGCGAGCTCAAAGCCAACGTCACGCTGGAGCACCTCACGGACGATGAGATCAGCGAATACGCGCGGCGCCTCGTGGAGGGTGAGTTGCCGGCCAGCGCACTCACCGCGCTTTCGCGGGAGGCCGGGGGAAACCCGCTGTACGCGCGCGAACTGGCTCGGTTTGTATCGGCGGCCGGCGCGCGGCTTGACAGCGACGAGCTTCAGGTCCCGCTGACGGTGCAGGGCGTCGTGCTGAGCCGGCTTGAGGCGCTCTCGCCCGACTGTGCGGAGGTGCTGAACGCGGCTGCGGTCGTGGGGCAGCGATTCGACACGGAGCTGGTGGGGCGGGTAGCGGAGTTGCCGCGGGAGGGCACGGTGGCGGCGTTGAACGAGGCGGCGCTGGCCGGCATCGTGCGTCCGGTCGACGAGCGGCTGCTGACGTTCGAGTTTACGCACGACCTCGTGCGGCGCGCGTTGTATTCGCAGCTGGCGTACGTCCGGCGGGCCGAGCTGCATCGTGCGATCGCGGAGGCGATCGAATCGATGAGCCGTCGGGGTGAGAGGGTTGAGGAGCTGGCGTACCACTTCGAGGCGGCGATTCCGGTGGGAGGAGACGTCGAGAAGGCGGTCGGCTACGCCATGCGGGCCGGAGAGCTGGCGCGGTCGAAGTGCGCCTGGGACGAGGCGGAGGCTCACTGGCGTCGGGCGCTGCACCTGATGGAGCAGGGGCGTGCCGACCCGGAGGAGGAGGCGGGGCTGGTCGAACGGCTGGCGGACCTGTTGTTCAGCACCGGCGGCGATTACCGCGCCGCGGTCACCTACCTTGAGCGGGCGCTGCGGGTGCGAGAGGAGCTCGGCCAGGTCGAGCGGGCGGCGCAGATCCATTCACGGTTGGGTGTGGCGCTCTCCACGCACATCGGCGAAGCGAGACTCGCGCGGTACATGGACATCCCCCGCGGGTTGGAGCATTACCGGGCGGCGGAGGCTGTGTTCGCGCAGGGAGAAGCCCGGCCGGCGCTCGTCTACTTTTACACGGGGCTCGCGTCGGCGCTGTTCAACGGCGTCCGGGTCGACGAGGGGCTGGAGGCGTCCGCGCGGGCCATGGAGCTCGCAGAACGTCTGGGGATGGCGAGCTCGCTGTCCAGCGCGACGCTACTCCACGGCGCGCTGCTCAAGGCGAAGGGGCGGCTTGCGGAGTCGCGCGATCTCCTGACCCGCGCGTACGCCATCGGTGATGCGCGAAACGACCCGTTGGTGACGTACTACACGGCAACGAATATCGCGGATTGGACGGAGGGGTACGCCGCGGGGTACGGCCACCTGTACCGGCGCGAGCTGGAGAAGCAACGGTTCGCGTCGGGAGACGCGCAGCGCATCGGTCTGCTGCAGGATCTCGGTTGCGCCCTGTGCTTGAACGGGAGGATGGAGGAGGCGAGGGCGCTGGGCGCCCCGGCGGACGGGTTCCTCGGCGCGATGCTGCACTTCTGCGACGGAGAGTGGGACGCGGCCGATCGCATGTGGCGCGAAGGGTTCGAGCTGCTTGCGGCGGTCGGGCATCGGTCGGCGTACGCCAACCAGAGCCACCATCTGGCCAATCTCTGCCTGGCGCGCCTGGACGTTCGCGGCGCCGAGCGGCTTCTGCGCGAAGAGCTGGCGATCGGCGCCGAAGCCGGCGGGGTGCTGATCGAACTGCGAGCGCGCGTCGAGCTTGCCCTGATCTGCGCCGAAGACGGACGCGTAGATGAGGCGCGCGAGCATGTGGGGCGCGCCCGCTCCATCGTCGACGGCGGGGAAGACTGGGGCAGCCGGGGAGCGCGGCTTGCGTTGGCCCAGGGCGCCCTCGCGGCGGCTCAGGGAGACGGACCAGCCAGCGACGCTCATTTCGCCTCCGCGCAGGGCTGGTTGAACGGGGCGGAGCTGGCCTGGGGCGAAGCGGATGCGTATTGCCACTGGGCGCGGAACTGCGGGCGGAGCGGAGGCGCCGCGAGCGAGCGGAAGCTGCGCGCAGCGGCGGACGCGATCTACCGGCGCATCGGCGCCGGGTCCGCGTGGCTGGAGCGCGCGAAGGCGCCCCGGCTGGCCTGACTCGCCGAGCATCCCGGCCTTATCGCCCACGACCTTTCCCAATTGTCGTCAAGGAATCGCTGTTGCCAGCCTCGCTGGGAAGGATTTGGGAAGGCGCCGATCCTACCATCGCGCCATCGACCGCAGGTGGAGAGCGGTGGGAGAGTTGGCGATGGTCACGAGGGCAGAAGCGTACGAAGTGGGCGAAGAGGTGGTAGTGCGGCTTGGCCGGGCGCGGGTGTACGACCCGCGCGCGGGCGACGTGCTGCGGGAGCGGCGCCTGCCGCCGTGGACGATCGCCCGGATCATGCATTGCGATGAAGCGGAGAGCGCGCTGCGCTATGTGCTCTGGTTCAGGCACCGCAACGCCGGCTACATCTGCTCCGTCGAGGCGCACGCCATCGAGGGTGTTGCGTAGCGGCGGCGAAGTCACGCGTTCCGCACCATCAAGCCGCCATCGACGACGAGAAATACGCCGTTGATAAAGCTCGCCGCGGGGAGGCAGAGGCTGAGGGTGGCATGCGCCACCTCTTCCGGCTCCCCGTAGCGCTTGAGCGCCACGCGGCGGCGGGCGAACTTGTCCTTCGCCTCGTCGGGGATGGCGGCCGTCATGGCCGTGCGGATCGGCCCGGGGCACACGCAGTTGACGTTGATGCCGCGCGGTCCGAGCTCGACCGCCATGGAACGCGTGAGGCCGATCACGCCGTGTTTCGCGGCGGTGTACGGGCTGGCGCCGGCCGTGGCCCCCAGACCCTCCGTGGAAGCGATGTTGACGATGCGGCCGTCGCGGTTGCGGGCGAGATCCTGAGCGAAGGCACGGATGAGGCGCGCCTGCGCCGTGAGGTTGACGGCGAGCGTGAGATCCCACGCCCGCTCCCAGACGTCGGTGTCGATTGGGGCGCCGGCCGAGATGCCGGCGTTGTTGACGAGGATGTCGAGCGGGCCGAGCTCCGCGCGAACGCGTTCGGCGAGTGCGGCGATTGCGGCAGCGTCGGCCAGATCGACCGTGAAAGCGGTCGCCGCGCCGCCGGCAGCGCGCACCTCGTCGGCGACGGCGTTGACGCCGTCCGCGTTGCGGTCGACCAAGGCCAGCCGGGCGCCCTCATCGGCGAAGACGTACGCGGTGGCGCGGCCCATGCCGCTGGCGGCGCCGGTGATCAGCGCGAGTCGCCCTTCGACCGAGCGGCTGAGTTTGCTCAAGCGTGTCATCGTCGCTCCTCCAGTCCGTGCGTCCGGGCGCTACAGGATTGCGGATGTGCGGCCCGGCGTCGAGGGCGAGGCGGCGCACATTCCGGCGCGTCGGCGTGTGGCAGGAAAAACGATCAGATCCCATTGCGCCGGACGATGCTAATGGAAAGAGGCAAGGAGGATCACCTGTACCACTGGTAGACATGGGGGGATGATCTCTTGAGACGACTACATTTATTCCTGCCGGCCCTGGCGATCGCGGCGGTCGCTCTGGCCGCGGTGGCAGGCGTTGTGTCCGCCAATGACGGCGGCGGGCACGCGAGTCCGGCCATCGTCACGCCCGGCACGCTCGACGCGAGCGGAGACGGCATCGCCGCAGTTTCCGGACAACTGACTGTGCACGTCTGCGCGACCGACGGGATCCTGCTTGTACGTGGCAACGCCACGGTCCCCGACGGCGCGTCGACCGGTCACTCGAGGTGGTTCGGCCTGCAAGCCTACTTCGGATTCAATGGCTGCGCAGACGTTACTCCGGCTTCGGTGCACGGCCACAGCGTCGGCGGACGTCGCCGTGCTGGTCGTTGGCACCGGAATTACGTTGCACGCTGAAGGCACCGGCACCGCGTTCCTGAAGGGAGACGGGACGTGGAGCGACGGCAACGGCGGCAGCGGCGCCTGGTCGGATCGCGGCGTGGTAGAAAAGATCAGCGGAAAGCAAACTCCGCCGTGCCCGCAGACAAACGCGCACCGGCGCGGCGACGACGACCACGGCCAGAAGTGCTCGACGCCGGCACCGGCCGGTACGTCCGTCTCGGGCGGGACGGCGACGCCGACGTCCACGCCGGTGCCGCCAACTTCCACGCCGGAGCCGCCTACGCCGACGTGGACCCCGATCATATTCGACTAGCCATCAGGCGCGGTCGGCAGCATTGAAGGAGGTGAAGGCAAATGTGGCCTTCGCCTCCTTCTGCTTCCGGCGGTGATCCGGATTCGGCACGGCGCCTGTTACCCTTGTGGTGCGATTGCTCGAAGCGAGGTGGCGACATGACGATCGAATCCGAAGCACGCGAGACGGCGAAGCCGGTGCCGACGGGCATCGGGCTCACGCCGCTGGACCCGGCGTTTCAGGCTGACCCCTATCCCGTACTGGACGAGTTGCGCGAGCGGGAGCCAGTGCACCACGACGTGCAGCTCCAGCGATGGGTGCTGAGCCGGCACGACGACGTCGACCGGCTGCTGCGGGACCGCTCGCTCTCGGTCGACCCGCGCAACGCGGCCGAGGGCACGTTCGAGCGGATGTTCTTCGATGCGGAGGCGCTCGGCGCGGGCGAGCACCTGAGCATGCTGTTCTCCGACCCGCCGTACCACACGCGGCTGCGCGGGCTGGTGTCGAAGGCGTTCAGCGCGAGGGCCGTCGAGGCGATGGCGCCGCGCATCCAGGAGATCGTCGACGAGCTGCTCGACGCGGTGGCCGGGCAGGAGACGTTCGACCTGATCGACGCGTTCGCGGGGCCGCTGCCGACGATCGTGATCGCGGAGATGCTGGGCGTGGACCCGGCGGACCGCGCGGACTTCAAGCGCTGGTCGGACACGGGCGTGCTGATCTTCAACCCGCTGATCACGGCGGAGGAGCGCGCCGAAATGGAGGAGGCGAGCGCGGCGCTGCAGGCGTACTTCCGGAACACGCTCTCGGCCCGTCGGGCGGAGCCGCGGGCCGACCTTATCAGCTCGCTGATCGCAGCGGAGGAGGGCGGCGACCGCCTCAGCGACGAAGAGATCATGACGATGTGCGGGCTGCTGCTGACGGCGGGCAACGTCACGACGACGGACCTCATCGGCAACGGCGTGCATGCGCTGCTGTCGTTCCCGGAGCAGCTCCGGAAGTTGCAGGCGGACCCGTCACTGATCAAGAACGCGGTCGAGGAGATGCTGCGGTACGACTCGCCGGTAACGCAGTCCGGCCGCACGCCGCTCAGCGACGTGGAGATCGGCGGTTGTCCGATCGCGGCGGGGCAATCGGTCACGCCGCTGCTCTCCGCTGCAAACCACGACCCCGCGGTCTATCCCGAGCCGCACGCGTTCGACATCACGCGGAAGGACACGCACCACCACTCCTTCGGGGGCGGCGCGCACTTCTGCCTCGGCGCGCCGCTTGCGCGGCTGGAGGCGCAGATCGGCATCGCCGAGCTGGTGCGGCGCTTCCCGGAGCTGCGGCTTTCGGACGAAGCAGTGGAGTACCGCAAGATCCCGTCGTTCCGGGGGCTGGCGAAGTTCGTGGTGCGGGTGTAGGAGCTCGCGGATTCCAACCAGCGCCCGCCGTTCCTTGAGCAAGAATCTTCGCCATATTATTGCACTCACAGTGCAAACAGTGGTACTATCGCCAACATGGCTGCACCCACCACCATCGATCGGGCTCGAGACGGGCGGGCCGCGCGCGCGGACCGCACTCGCGAGGCGGTCGTCGACGCGATGCTGGCGCTGATCGAGGAGGGGGATCTGCGGCCGACTGCGCAGCGCGTCGCCGAGAGGGCGGGCGTGTCGCTGCGCTCCGTGTTCCAGCACTTTGAACAGCTGGACGAACTGCAGGCGGCTGCCGCCGACCGCCAGGTGCAGCGCGTGTTCTCGCTGGCGCGACCTGTGCCGCGTGAGAGCCCGCTCGATGCGCGCATCGACGCGTTCGTGGCGCAGCGGGCGCGGCTGATGGAGGCGATCTCGCCGGTGCGGCGTTCGGCGGTGCTGTCGGAGCCGTGGGCGCCCGAGATCGCGAAACGGCTCCGCGCAGTGCGTCGCCTGGGCCGCCGCGAGGTGGAGGTAGTGTTCGGGCGTGAGCTGGGGCGGCTACGCCCGCCGGCGCGGCGCGAGCTGCTCGAGGCGCTGGCGGTCGCGGCGAGCTGGTCGTCGTGGGAGGCGCTGCGCGTTCACCAGGGACTGACGCCGGCCGCGGCACGGCGCGTGATGGCCCGCATGTTTCGGGCGCTGCTGAAGGAGGCATAGAGTATGGAAGTCCTGCGCACGCCGGACGAGCGCTTCCAGAACCTGCCGGGGTACAACTTCGAGCCGCACTATCTCGATGTGGGCGGGCTGCGGATGCACTACGTCGACGAGGGGCCGCGCGACGCCGCGCCGGTGCTGATGCTGCACGGTGAGCCTTCGTGGTGCTACCTCTATCGAAAGATGATCCCGATCATCACCGCCGCCGGCTACCGTGCGGTCGCGCCGGACCTCATCGGCTTCGGGCGCAGCGACAAGCCGGCGAGCACGGACGACTACACGTACCAGGCGCACGTCGACTGGACGTCGTCGCTGGTGGAGCAGTTGGACCTCCGCGATGCGACGTTCTTCGGGCAGGACTGGGGCGGGCTGATCGGGCTGCGCATCGTCGCGGCGCAGCCGGAGCGATTCGCGCGCGTGGTCGCGGGCAACACGTTCCTGCCGACGGGCGACAACAACCCCGGCGAGGCGTTCCTGCGCTGGCAGCAGTTCTCGCAGAAGGCGCCGCAGCTCCCCATCGGCAACATCGTGCGCGGCGGCTGCAAGACGGAGCTGGCGCCGGAGGTGATCGCCGCGTACGACGCGCCGTTTCCGGACGAGAGCTACAAGGCCGGTGCGCGCATCTTCCCGTCCCTCGTGCCGACGCGCCCGGACGATCCTGCCTCGGCTCCGAACCGCAAGGCGTGGGAGGTGCTGGGCAAGTGGGAGAAGCCGTTCCTCTGCGCGTTCAGCGATGAGGACCCGATCACGCGCAACGCCGACAAGGCGTTCCAGTCGCGCGTGCCGGGCACGAAGGGACAGCCGCACACGACGATCAGGGGCGGCGGCCACTTCCTGCAGGAGGACCGGGGCGAGGAGCTGGCGCGCGTCATCGTCGACTTCATCAACAGCACGAAGGGAGCCATAGCATGAGCGCGATCAGGCCAAATCCGGAGCAGTTCAAGCAGTTTGCATCCGATGCCGACACCGACACCGGGCCGGTCGTCATGCTCAACCTGCTGAAGTTCAAGGCGGGCGACGGCGCGCGCGAGTACGACACGTACGGCGACACTGCGCGTCGAATGGTGGAGGGCACGGGCGGGCGCATCATCTACGCCGGCCGCTGCGAGCAAGTGCTGATCGGCGAGAACGACGCCAACGACTGGGACGCGATCGCCGTCGTCGAGTACCCCAGCCGCAAGGCGCTCATGGACATGATGTCCCAGCCTGATTACGTGAAGGCGCACGAGCACCGGGAGGCCGGTCTCGAACGGACGGTGCTGATCGCGACGACGCCGACGGTCCGGGTCGCCAAGGAGTAAGGCCATGGGACGCAAGATCCTCTTCATCACGACGGACCAGATGCGTTACGACTCGCTGGGCTGCAACGGCGGCAAGATCGCGCGCACGCCCGTCATCGACAAGCTCGCATCGACCGGCATCAACTATCGCCGTGCCAACAACCAGAACGTCGTCTGCATGCCGGCGCGATCGAGCATGATCACGGGGCAGTACGTGCGCACGCACGGTGTGTTCGCCAACGGCGTGCCGCTGCCGGCGGATGCGCCGAGCGTGGCGGCGTACCTGCACGAAAAAGCGGGCTACCGCACGGCGCTGCTCGGCAAGGCGCACTTCGAGCCGGCGTTCGACCTGGCGGGGAAGTGGCTCGAGAACCGCATGGCGGCGGAGAAGTCGACCGGGCCGTACCGCGGCTTCGAGCACATGGAGCTGGCGATGCACGGGCCGCAGCGGATGTGGCACTACGGGAAGTGGCTGGAGGACAACCACCCGGGATACGTCACCGGCTTCTACCAGCTCTTTACGTCGAAAGGGATGAACGACGAGGGCGGCGGCGACACCGGGGCGCCGGAGGTGAAGTTCAACCCGATCCCCCGTGACTACTACCACACCGACTGGGTGGCGGACCGCACGATCGAGTATCTCGACTCACTCTCGCCGGACGAGGACTGGTTCGTCTGGATGAGCTTTCCGGACCCGCACCATCCGTGGGACCCGCCGGAGTCCGAGTTGAGCCGCGTCAACTGGCGTGAGCTGGATCTGCCTGAGGGCCACCCCGGAAGCGTCGAGAAGTGCGTCGAGATCCTGTCGCAGAAGCCGGCGCACTGGCTGGCGTACTACGAGGGCCGCTTCCGCAACCTGGAGGGCGGGCCGGCGCGCTTCGTTCCGAAGCTGATGACGCACGACCAGGTGCGCGAAGTGAATGCGATGACGCACATCCAGAACGAGATGATTGACGAGGCGTGCGGACGGGTGCTGAAGCGCGTCTCCGAGCGCGGCTGGGAACAGGACACGGACATCTTCTTCACGACGGACCACGGGGAGCTGCAGGGCGACTTCGGGCTGCTCTTCAAGGGGCCGTATCACTGCGACTCGCTGATGCGGCTGCCGTGCATCTGGCGGCCGGCGCCGTCGGCGAACGTGCCTGCGGCCGACGTGTCTGACCCGGTCGGGCAGGTGGACCTGGCGCCCACGTTCTGCGAGGTGGCGGGCGTGCCGGCCGCGTCGTGGATGCAGGGGAAGCCGCTGCCGAAGACGGCGGGCACAGGCGAGCACGAGCGCATGATCACGGAGTGGGACAGCCAGTTCCCCGGCTTCGGCATGCACCTGCGCACGATCCACCGCGACGGCTACACCTGCACGGTGTACGAACCGAGCACGCGGGAGGACAACGGCCTTGAGCGAATGATGGACCCGCGTGCGGGCACCATCGTTGGCCGGGCGCGGACGGACATCATGTACGACGGCACCGAGGGCGAGCTGTACAACCACGTCGAGGACCCGAAGCAGTGGCGCAACCTCTGGAACGACGCGGGTTACGCTCGGATCAAGCGAGAGCTGATCGACGACCTGTACGGGCACATGCCGGCCGAGCGCAACCCGAAGCTGCCGGCCGAAGCGCCGGCGTAGCGAGAGGAGCACACCATGGCCGCGATCGAACTTCTGATTCTCGGCACCGGCAGTCCACTTCCGGCGGGCAACCGCTGCGGCGCCGGCAATGTGATCATCTCGGGCGACAGCAAGGTGCTGGTCGACTGCGGCTGGGGCGCGGCGCGACGGCTCGTCACGTCGGGCGTGCCGATCGGCCAGATCGACCACGTGTTCTTCACGCACATGCACTCCGACCACATCACGGACTTGCCGGACTTTATGATGATGCGCTGGACGATGGGCGGCGCGACGAAGCCGCTGACGGTCTACGGGCCGGAGGGGACGCGCGAGGCCGTCGAGGGGTTCCGCAGTGCGCTCAACCCGGACGTCCGGTATCGCTTCGCGCACCACGGCGAGAAACTCTCGCGCGAGGGCATCGAGGTGATCGTGCACGAGACGCCGGCGACGGCCGCGGTCTCGCACGTGGCGACGGTGGGCGAGATCAGCGTTGGCGCGTTCGAGGTAGACCACCGGCCGGTGGTGCCGGCGCTGGGGTTTCGCGTCGAGGCGCGCGGGCACGCCGTGGTGCTCTCCGGCGACACAAAGAAGTGCGACTCGTTGGTGCAGGCGTCGCGGGGGGCGGATGTGCTGCTGAGTGAGGCCGTGCACCTGGGGATGATGCAGGACCGCATCAACTTCATGCGCACGAGCGGCAACGAGCGCACGGCCGTGATGCTGGAGGAGGCGTGCGACTACCACGCGCCAACCCTGCACGTGGCCGAGATGGCGCGCGACGCCGGTGTACCGCGGCTGGTGCTCTCGCACATCATCCCGCCGATCCCCGATGAGGGGCCGGTGGTCGAGCAGTACGTCGCGGGGATGAGCGACATCTACTCCGGCACGATCGAGGTGGCGCGGGACATGCAGCGCATCACGGTCGGCGACTGAGCTCCGAGCCGGCGAACGGGCGTATTGCCGCAGAGTCACTAGTCTGATACAAGTGACTCCGCACTTGCGTGCGCAGCGAAAGGCGTGTGAGATGAGCGACGTGTTGAAGATCAGCGACGCCGGTCACGTCCGGACGATCTCCCTGCACCGGCCGGAGAAGAAGAACGCGCTCTCCGACGAACTGGCGTGGGGCATCGTGACGGCGGTGGAGCAGGCGGCGCACGACGACGACGTCTGGGTCGTCGCGATCACGGGCTCGGGCGATTCCTTCTGCTCCGGGCTGGACCTCACGGGGACGGGCGCGGACTCGTCGCCGCTGTCGCCGCAGGAGCGGTTCACCGACGACGTCGGCTGGGTGGGGCGCTTCGCGCTGGTGCTGCGCGAGCTGTGCGACAAGCCGATCGTGGCGGGGCTCAACGGCGTGGCGGCGGGCGCGGGGCTGTCGCTGGCGATGGCGGCGGACATGCGGATCGGCGCGCAGTCGATGCGGCTGATCGCGGGCTATCCGCGCATCGGCGGGTCGCCGGACGGCGGGCTGACGTACACGCTGCCGCAGGCGATCGGCTACGAGCAGGCGATGCGCTTCCTGCTGGAGAACCGCACGGTCGACGCTGACGAGGCGCTGCGGCTGGGGTTCGTCGGCGAGATCGTGCCGGACGCGGAGTTTTCGGCGCGGCTCGCGGCGTACTGCGCGTTCCTGGCCGAGCGGTCGCCGATCGCGAGCCGGTTGACGAAGCGGGCGATCGTGCGGGCGACGGGCATCGACCTGGAGGCGCACGTGCGGTACGAGCTGGCGAACATCCGCCGCGCATTCTCGACGAACGACGCCGCGGAGGCGCGCAAGGCGTTCTTCGAGAAGCGGCAGCCGGTGTTCGAAGGCCGCTGACGGATCCCGTCGGGAGACGCCTGCGCAGCACGTTCGTGGCGGGCCTTCACGGAGATCGACGAACCCAGCGACGCATTTCCGCGCTCTGTATTCCCACTTAACGCTTTTGTTAGCCCGGCGGCGCAGAGCGCGGATGGGAGGGCCGACGTGCGACTGCGCGGAGGTCAGAGTATGGGTCATGGCTGCGATGCTAGGGGAGGGGGCGGGCGATCTCCAAGCGTTTCGTACCACCGCAGGAGGGTGGCCGGGTTAGTCACTTGCAAAAACGTACTGATTCCGATAGATTCAGCGCGGGAGGGTACGCCATTGAGCAAGGAGTATGGGCTACCGTGTCCGGTGGCCAAGACGCTGGACATCGTCGGTGACCGGTGGACGCTGCTGATCGTGCGGGACCTGCTGACGCTGGGCGCGCGCAAGTACGTCGAGCTGGCGGAATCGCTCAAGGGCATCGCCCCGAACGTGTTGTCCGACCGGTTGAAGCTGCTCGAGGCGCACGGCGTCATCGAGCGCGAGTTCTACGAAGAGCACCCTCCGCGGGCCCGCTACAAGCTGACGCGCAAGGGCTCCGACCTGGGCATCGTCATGCAGGCGCTGATGCAGTGGGGCAACAAGTACCTCTATGACGGGGTGACGACGATCCACGAGTCGTGCGGGCACGACGTGAAGCTGGTCGCGACGTGTGAGCACTGCGCTACGCGGGTACCGGCGCGCGAGCAGCGGATCAAGTTCCGACGCAAGGAAGCCGCGGCTGCCGTCGGCAGGGCATAAGGCCCTTCCCTCCCTCCATTTTTCGGCCTCTCCCGACAGCTGCTGTCAGCGCCCCCTTGTGGCGGCTCCGCTACTCTGGTACAAGTAACTAGCTAAAAGCTAGTGTGACCGGAGGCGCCGCCATGGACCAACTGCACATCGAAGCGATCGCCGACGAGCGAGTGCGTGAGCGCGCGGTGCTCCATCTCGCGGCACGGGCGCGCGCATCGCAGCAGAAGGCTGATTTGGGTGGCGCCCCAGCCTCGCGCGTGCGGGGCGTCGTGTCGCGCCTTATCCCCCGGCGCACGGTCGCGGCGCCGAACGGCAAGCAACGGCTCGCCGAGTGACCTAGAACCAACGTCGCGCGCCGCGTATGATCTCCATCGCGGCCGGGCATGTCCGGCCTCCCCGCGTTCTCAGCGAAGGAGTCGAGCATGGCCGGAGAGATGGTCACCTTTCCCAGCAACGGGCACACGTGCGAGGGGTACCTGGCGAAGCCATCGGCCGCGAAGGCGCCGGGCGTCGTCGTGATGCAGGAGTGGTGGGGGCTCGTGCCGCACATCAAGGACGTGGCCGACCGGCTCGCGGCCGCGGGCTACCTGGCGCTGGCGCCTGACCTGTACCACGGCAAGACGACCACGGAGCCCGACGAAGCCGGCAAGATGATGATGTCCATGAAGATGGACGAGGCGGCGAAGGACATGGCCGGCGCGTTTGACTACCTGAAGTCGAACGCGGCGTGCACGGGCAAGGTCGGCAGCGTGGGCTTCTGCCTGGGCGGCGGGCTGTCGCTGTACCTGGCGACGCTGCGCCCGGTCGATGCCTGCGTCATCTACTACGGCGCGCTTCCCGGGGTGCAGCCGGACCTGACGAAGATCGCCGGGCCGGTGCTGGGCCACTACGCGGAGAACGACGGATGGGCCAGCCCCGAGGCGGCAGCGGCGCTGAAGAAGCAGATCAGCGATGCCGGCAAGCAGGTCGAGTTCCACCAGTACGCCGGGACGGAGCACGGGTTCTTCAATGACACGCGAACAGAGGTGCATGCCGCCGATGCGGCGAAGACGTCGTGGGAGCGGACGCTGGCCTTCTACAAGCAGAACCTGGCGTGAGCGAAGCGCAGGAGTGGCGGCGCGGCGAGTTCGTGATCAGCACCGACGCGTCGAAGCTCGACGTGGCCGCGGTGCACCGTTGGCTCTCCGAGAAGTCGTACTGGGCGCCGGGGATCCCGCTCGACGTCGTGCGGCGAGGCATCGAAGGATCGCTGAACTTCGGGCTGTACGCCGACGACGGCACGCGCACGATCGGCCTGGTGCGCATCATCACGGACTACGCGACGTTCGCCTACGTCTGCGACGTGTACGTGGACGACGACTTTCGCGGGCAGCGGGCTGGGCGTGTGGCTGATGGAGTGCGTGGCCGCGCACCCGCGGCTGCAGGGCTTCCGGCGCTGGATGCTGGCCACGAAGGACGCGCACACGCTGTACGAGAAGACGGGCTTCCGGCCCGTCGCCATGCCGGAGCGCTGGATGGAGCGCGCGGACCCCGACGTCTACACACGCAGCGCATAGCTGACCTGCTGACAAGCTGAAAGGCCAAACTACATGAAAGCCGCCGTCTACTACGAAACCGGCCTGCCCTCCGTCTTCAAGTACGAGGACGTGCCCGACCCGCCGCTGCACCCGAAGGGCGTGCTCGTCGACGTGAAGGCGATCGCCATTGAGGGCGGGGACGTGCTGAACCGCGCGGGCGGGGCGATGACGGCGAAGCCGCACATCGTCGGCTACAACTGCGCGGGGGTGGTGCGCGAGGTCGGCGCCGAGGTGACGGACCGCAAGCCGGGCGACCGCGTGACGGCGCTGATGGCGAACGGATCGCACGCGGCGGTGGTCTCCGTGCCGTCGAGCTCGACGTTCCTCGTGCCGGAGGGCTGCTCGCTGGAGCACGCGGCGTGCGTGCCGGTGTCGTGGGGGACGGCGCACGACTGCCTGTTCGAGTTCGGCCACCTCAAGGCGGGCGAGACGGTGCTGGTGCAGGCGGGGACGAGCGGCGTCGGCATCGCCTGCGTGCAGCTGGCGAAGCGGGCGGGGGCGACCGTGCTGGCGACGTCGTCGAGCGACGAGAAGCTCGAGCGGCTGAAGCAGTACGGGATGGACACGGGCGTGAACTACCGCGAGGGGTCGTTCGTCGAGGCGGTGCGGCAGGCGACGGGCGGGCAGGGCGTGGACCTGGTGGTCGACTCCGTCGGCGGGAAGACGCTGGAGGGGAGCCTGATGTGCATCGGCTACCGCGGGCGCGTGATCACGGTCGGCAACGTCAGCCGCGAGGGGAAGGGGATCAACCTCGACCCGCTTTCGGGTACGAACGGCTCGATCACGGGCGTGTTCTTCGGGCTGGAGACGTTCCGCAGCGCGGCGCGCGTGGTGCCGATGATGGACCAACTGCTGCGCGACATCGCGAAGGGCGAGCTGAAGGTGGTGGTGGACCGGACGTACCCGCTGTCGGAGGCGGGTGCGGCGCACGCGTACATCGAGTCGCGGGCGGCGTTCGGTCGGGTGGTGCTGGTGCCGTAGCGATGCCGTATGACGCTAATCTGGCGGACCGGATGCGGGAGCTACTCGCCGGTGAGCGCGGCGTGACGGAGAAGCGCATGTTCGGCGGGCTGGCATTCCTCGTCGGCGGGAACATGGCGATCGCGGCGAGCAGCCAGGGCGGTGCCATGGTGCGTGTCGATCCGGCGGAGTCCGACAAGCTGGTGCGGACGACGCACGCGAGCCCGATGGTGATGCGCGGCCGGCCGATGTCGGGGTGGCTGCGGGTGCCCGCGGCGGACCTGCGGACGAAGCAGCAGCTCGCGAAGTGGGTACGCATTGGTGTGGCGTGCGCCCGGTCGCTGCCGGTGAAGCGCTGAGCCTGGCCCATCGACCACCGCCGTATTCGGCGACATCAAGAGCGCCCGATCATCTCCTTCGCCACTTCCACGAAGAATCCGCCGCCGATGACGAAGATCCCGAGTATCGTGGCGGTGATGATGATGGCGTCGATGCTGCGGCGGCCCTCGCGCTCCCAGTAGACGTCGCGCAGGTGCAGCCAGAGCGCGAACTCGTCGAGCGTGAGCGCTGCGCCGATGCCGAAGATGATGGCTACGATGTCCAACCGGGAGCGATCGACGGCCACGCCGAGATATCCGGCGATGAGCAGCAGCACGATCCCCGGCACGAGGTGGTGGATGTGAGTCCCTCTCGCGCGCAAGCTCCGGATGATCGGAAAGCGCCCGGTCCGCATCGCCAGCGTAACCGCCCGGACGATGACAAACGTCGTGAGGAACGCGATCAGCACGAGAGAACTGCGGCTGGCGCCCGTGATCGACAATCTGACGGTGATATACGTCCGTAACCGTGTGCAGGAAGTGTCTCATGCTTGTATCGAACTCTGTCGGCCGACGACGGGAGCGCCGGTCGTCCTGGTGTGTGCGTCGCGATCATGACAGGCCGCGGCCCGGTGCGGTACCGCAGGAGTGACCGGAACGAGCCTTCGCGCGGCGCCGCGCAGATGATCGCGGTTACCTAACGCCCACTCGTGGCTTCCGCCCGTACGCCTTCGCGCCGTTCGTTGAGGCGCGCAGACGCGGGGTACGGCGCTTCGGCTTCGTGGCGCCGGGGGCGTGGTCGGCGAACCAGGCGATGGAGCGCTGCATGTAGTCGACGTCCTGCGACGGGGCGTGGAAGTCGAGGATGTGGAAGCCGCCGGGGTAGCGGAGGAACTCCACCTCCTTCCCGAGCAGCTTGAGGTGGTTGAAGATCTCCTCGGCCTGGCCGATGGGGCAGCGCAGGTCGCCCTCGTGGTGCTCGATCAGCACGGGCGTCGTGACGTCGGGCAGGTACTTCAGGGGCGAGTTGTCCCACCAGCGCTCGATGTCGGTGTGGAGCGTGCCGCCGAGCTCGAAGTTGCTGAAGTGCGGGATGTCGGTGGTGCCGACCATGCTGACGTGGTCGGCGACGGGCGCGCCGACGATGGCGGCGCGGAAGCGGTGCGTGTGGCCGACGACCCACGTCGTCATGAAGCCGCCGTACGAGTAGCCGGTGACGTAGAGGCGGTCGGGGTCGGCGACGCCGCGCTTCACGAGGAGGTCGACGCCGGCCATCAGGTCGTCGTAGTCCTTGCCGCCCCAGTCGCGGACGCACGCCTCCTGGAACGCCTCGCCGTAGCCGGTGCTGCCGCGCGGGTTGGGCATGAGGACGACGTGGCCGGCGCCGGCGAGCGCCTGGGCCCGTATCGAGAAGCCGGGCTGCGGGTGCTGGCTGTGCGGACCGCCGTGGATGTAGAGGGTGGTGGGGTAGCGCCTGCCGGGCTTGTAGCCGGGCGGGTAGATGACGAATGCCTCGATCTCGAGACCGTCGGGCGCCTTGTAGGTGATGCGCTTCGTCGCGCCGAGATCCGCGGCGCGGAGCAGATCGTCGTTGGCGTGGCTGAGGTTGCGCTCGCGGGCGCCGTTGTCGAGCGACGTCGCGTACACCTCGGGCGGCGTCGACGGGAAGGCGGCGGTGAAGGCGACCTGCGCGCCGTCGCGGGCCAGCGCGATCTGACCGATGATGCGGTCGCCGCCAAGCACGCGGCTGACGGCGCCGTTCTGGAGGCCGGCGCGGAACAGCGACTGCGCGCCGCGGTCCTGCGCGAGGAAGACGATGCCCTTGCCGCCGGGCAGCCAGGCGAACGACGACGGCCCCGGCAGCGCCCCGGCGTGGCGGTCGAGCGGGGCGCTGAGCGATCGGGGCGGAGCGCCGCCGGCGGCGGGCACGACCATCAGGTGCGAGTGCTTCGAGCTGGCGGCCTCGCCGTTCTCGTGGCCGATGAAGGCGATGGTGCGGCTGTCCGGCGAGAATTTCGGGAAGCTGGCGGCGCCGCGGCTGCGGGTGAGCTTGCGGGCGCGGCCGCCGCTCGCCGGCACGACCCAGACGTCGGAGCGGAACTGGCGCTGGTGGCGGGCGCGCTCGCGGTCGGAGCTGAAGGCGATCGACTTGCCGTCGGGGGACCAGGCGATCTGCGCGTCGAACCAGTCGCCGTCGGTGATCTGCTTCGACTCGCCGGACTCCACGTCGATGACGAAGACGTGCGTGCGGCGGTCGTCGAAGTAGCCGACGGTGTCGAGGCGGTAGCGGAGGTCGCGGATGACGCGGGGGGCGGCCTTGCCGGTGGCGTCGCGGTCCTTCGTGTCGGTCCAGTCGCCGGTGCGGGCGACGTAGGCGATGCGGGTCGAGTCAGGCGACCAGGCGATCTCGTTGACGCCGTGGGGGGCCTTGCCGAGCTGGCGCGGCTCGCCGCCGTCGAGCGGGGCGAGGAAGATCTGGCCCTTGTCGCCGCGGTCGGCGATGAAGGCGAGGTAGCGGCCGTCCGGGGACCAGCGCGGAGAGCCGTCCTTCTTCCCCTGCGTGAAGGCGCGCGCCGGCTGCTTGCCGTCGAGCGGGGCGACGTAGATGGAGGAGTGGCGCTCGTTCGACTCCTTGTCGTTGCGGGTGAGGATGTAGGCAACGCGTGTGCCGTCGGGCGAGATCTGCGGGTCGGCGACGCGACGGAGCAGCCAGTTGTCCTCGGGGGAGATGGGGTGTCGCTTCGCGGCGGGCATGGTGGGTACTCCTTCGCGATCGGGTGTGGGTGTGAGGAGGCTACTGTAGCACCGGGCGTGGGGTGTGGACGAGCCGCGCTTCACGAGGAGGTCGACGCCGGCCATCAGGTCGTCGTAGTCCTTGCCGCCCCAGTCGCGGACGCACGCCTCCTGGAACGCCTCGCCGTAGCCGGTGCTGCCGCGCGGGTTCGGCATGAGGACGACGTGGCCGGCGCCGGCGAGCGCCTGGGCCCGTATCGAGAAGCCGGGCTGCGGGTGCTGGCTGTGCGGGCCGCCGTGGATGTAGAGGGTGGTGGGGTAGCGCCTGCCGGGTTTGTAGCCCGGCGGGTAGATGACGAAGGCCTCGATCTCGAGCCCGTCGGGCGCCTTGTAGGTGATGCGCTTGGTCGCGCCGAGATCCGCGGCGCGGAGCAGGTCGTCGTTGGCGTGGCTGAGGTTGCGCTCGCGGGCGCCGTTGTCGAGCGAGGTCGCGTACACCTCGGGCGGCGTCGACGGGAAGGCGGCCGTGAAGGCGACCTGGGCGCCGTCGCGGGCCAGCGCGATCTGACCGATGATGCGGTCGCCGCCGAGGACGCGGCTGACGGCGCCGTTCTGGAGGCCGGCGCGGAACAGCGACTGCGCGCCGCGGTCCTGCGCGAGGAAGACGATGCCCTTGCCGCCGGGTAGCCAGGCGAACGACGACGTCCCCGGCAGCGCCCCGGCGTGGCGGTCGAGCGGGGCGCTGAGCGATCGGGGCGGAGCGCCGCCGGCGGCGGGCACGACCATCAGGTGCGAGTGCTTCGAGCTGGCGGCCTCGCCGTTCTCGTGGCCGATGAAGGCGACGGTGCGGCTGTCGGGCGAGAACTTCGGGAAGCTGGCGGCGCCGCGGCTGCGGGTGAGCTTGCGGGCGCGGCCGCCGCTCGCCGGCACGACCCAGACGTCGGAGCGGAACTGGCGCTGGTGGCGGGCGCGCTCGCGGTCGGAGCTGAAGGCGATCGACTTGCCGTCGGGGGACCAGGCGATCTGCGCGTCGAACCAGTCGCCGTCGGTGATCTGCTTCGACTCGCCGGACTCCACGTCGATGACGAAGACGTGCGTGCGGCGGTCGTCGAAGTAGCCGACGGTGTCGAGGCGGTAGCGGAGGTCGCGGATGACGCGGGGGGCGGCCTTGCCGGTGGCGTCGCGGTCCTTCGTGTCGGTCCAGTCGCCGGTGCGGGCGACGTAGGCGATGCGGGTCGAGTCGGGCGACCAGGCGATCTCGTTGACGCCGTGGGGGGCCTTGCCGAGCTGGCGCGGCTCGCCGCCGTCGAGCGGGGCGAGGAAGATCTGGCCCTTGTCGCCGCGGTCGCCGATGAAGGCGAGGTAGCGGCCGTCCGGGGACCAGCGCGGGGAGCCGTCCTTCTTCCCCTGCGTGAAGGCGCGCGCCGGCTGCTTGCCGTCGAGCGGGGCGACGTAGATCGAGGAGTGGCGCTCGTTCGACTCTTTGTCGTTGTGGGTGAGGGTGTAGGCCACGCGCGTGCCGTCGGGCGAGATCTGCGGGTCGGCGACGCGGCGGAGGAGCCAGTTGTCGTCGGGGGAGATGGGGTGTCGCTTCGCGGCGGGCATGGTGGGTACTCCTTCGCGATCGGGTGTGCGGTGTCGCACTCTGGCACCGGCTGCTGTAGCGTGCGGCGTCAGTTGGCGGCGGCGTCAGCGTAGGCGGCCGCTACGGCAGAGGAGTTCGTCAACTGGCGATGCGGAGATCGCGACAGGTTGATGCGGCCGTCGTCGTTGAGATCGTAGCGCGCCTGGTAGCGCCGCTGGCCACGATGTGCGTTCCAGTGGAGCAGCACGCCCAGCACGAGCGCGATGCGGCCGGCGAGCGGGGGGCATGCGGGCGGAGCCACTGTCGGCGTGGCGGTCGGCGTGGACGTCGCCGTGTCGGTCGGCGTCGGGGTGTCGGTGCTGGTCGGCGTGGCCGTGGGAGTCGCGGTCTCCGTGGCGGTTACGGTCGCGGTCGACGTGAACGTGCTCGTCCGGGTGGCGGTGGCGACGCCGGCTTCGATGGCGGCGCATGTCGAGAACGCCGACGTGTTGCCGGCGTGATCCGTGGCGGTCGCGGTGATGACAGTGCCCGGATCGACGGCGGGAGTGAACGCGTAGGAGAAGGTGGTCGAGTTCGTGTCCGTTACGTCGGTGGCGCCGAGGAACGTCTCTCCCTCGCCGGCGCCGGAATCATCGCACGTCGGATTGGCGAAGAATTCGACGCGGTACGGCGGCGAGAAGAGGTCGAGATCGAAGGCTGATCGTCGTTGAGCCTGCCGTACGTGACGGCGCTCGCTCGATGTGCCGGTGCGAGCCTGAGTCGTTGTTCGCGCCTGGCATCGAGGACGATGCCGGCGTCGCCGTTGTCCACGATCGAATTCGTCGTGATGGCGTTACCGAACCCCTGCCACACCTCGACGCCCGGACCGTTGTTGCCGGTGATGCGGTTGGCGCCCCCGATGACGTTATCGTTGCCCTGCACGAACACGCCGTCCACGTCGTTTCCGGTGATCAGGTTTCCCGCCTCGGACGTGTCGCCGCCGACCGTATTGCCGTCACCGCCGTCGATGAAGACGCCGATTGACGCATTGCCGGTCGTTACCTCTCCGGTGACGTCCGTGCCGATGTAGTTGCCCTGGATCTGGTTGTGCGCGGATTGCTTCGGCTGGCCGAAGGGCCAGGAGATCTGGATGCCGACGTCGTTCGCGGAGATCACGTTTCGCGCGCCAGCCGCGGTGCCGCCGACGATGTTGTCGGTCGAGACGTCATCCATGAGTACGCCGGCCTGGCTGTTCCCGAGTGGTGCTGCGCCGGTGGCGTCGGTGCCGATCAAGTTGCCCTCGATCGTATATCCATTGGCGAAATCCAGGTGCACGCCGTTGACTCCATTCCCGGAGATCACGTTGCCAGCTCGGGTCGCCGTGCCGCCGATCTGAAAGAGGGCGCCGTTATCCTGCGCCAGCACTCCATCGTCCAGGTTCGGAAGGGCGGCGGCGCCGGCCGCATTCGTGCCGATCCGATTGCCTTCGACAACGTTCGGGGAGTCGTCGTCAGGGCTCGGACAGCAGTCGCCATCAAGACCAACGCCTACGTCGTTCCCGGAGATGACGTTGCCGGCTCCCGGGGCCGTGCCGCCGATGACGTTGCCGCGTGACGAAGGGCCGATGAACACGCCGTCGTATCCGTTGCCCACGGCGATGGCCCCGGTCGCGTCGGTGCCGATAAGATTGCCTTCGACTCGGAAGCCGCGGCCGTCGAGATACACACCGGTGCTGCCGTTGCCAGAGATCACGTTGCCGGCGCCGGGCTCCATCCCGCCGATGCGGTCGATGCCGCCGCCGTCGTTGGCGAGTTGCACGCCGCTATCTTGGTTCGGCAGGGCGGCGTCGCCGGCGGCGTTGGTGCCGATGTAGTTGCCCTCGACGACGTTGCCGGTGGTGCCGTAGCCGTCGGGAGACAGAATGACCCCCTCGCTGTTGCCCGAGATGACGTTACGATCGGCCGCGGTGGTGCCACCTATGATGTTGTCCGAGCCGCCGTTGTCGATCTCGACCCCCGTTCCGTTGCCGTGCGCGACAGTGCCGCCGGCGTCTGTCCCGACGTAGTTCCCGGCGATGGTGTTGCCGAACCCCCCGATGTAGATGCCGGCGTAGGAGAAACCGCCGATGACGAGGCCTCGCACGGTCGACGCCTCCGTCTCCAAATCGAGACCGTTCGCAGCCGCGCCGGCCGCCGACCCGTCGAGCACGATGATGGGCGTGCCGCTGAATCCGGGCTGGCTGGTGCCGTCGATCTCGACCGTGGCGGTGATCTGGGGCAGCGGTGACGTCAACGCGATCGTCTGCACGCCGCCGGGCTCGATGTCGAACTCGATGACGTTGGCGTCGGGCTCACCCGAGGCGTTGGAGTCGAGGATCGCCTGGCGGAGGCTGCCTGGGCCGCTGTCGGCGGTGGTGGTGACGGTGAAGGTGAGCTGTGCGAGGGCCGGCCGCGCGGTCGAGCGGACGGAAAGCAGCAGGAAGGCGGCCGCCACCGCCACGGCGAGCTTCAGTCTCGGGAACCGCATCTGGACCGGGATTCGTGCGAGCATGTCTCGCCTCGGTGTACCTAGAGGTGCGGGGCCGTTCCGATAGTAAGGCAGCGAGCGAGCGTTGACAAGCGCCGCGGCGCACAACACCGGAGGTGGTTGACACGCGAGCGATGCGGCCGCCGCATTCGGCGTCGGTCGCGGATTTCCCCGCAGATGGTACCGGGGTGCTGCCACCTTCCCTGGATGGGTGCTGCCTGGCGACCATGTGGGTGCCAGCCTCGACGCTGCAATGACTGGCTGGGTGCGGCGAAGCTCGCAGCCAGATGCACGCAGGGAGGCGCCTTGTCACTCATCCGACGCTTGCTCCGTACACTCCGCGACGATCCCGGCATCACCGGCCTCGAGACCGCCATCGTCCTGATCGCGTTCGTCGTAGTCGCGTCGGTGTTCGCGTTCGTCGTCCTCAGCACCGGGCTCTTTGCGTCGGAGCGAGGGAAAGAGACGGTGTACGCCGGCCTCGCGAAGACACGCGGGTCGATCGAGATCACAGGCGGGGTCATCGCCACGTCGGACGGCACCAAGCTGACCAACATCAGCATGGACGTGACGCTGGCGGCGGGCGGCGACCAGGTGAACCTCAGCCCGACCGACGCCACGAACCGCACGGTCATCAGCTACCAGGACAACGCGGTCTCGGTGAACGACGTGGTGTACAGCATCACGGTGATCACGGGCAACGCCGACGACCTGCTGTCGAACGGCGAGCTGTTCGAGCTGAGCATCGACATGACGCAGGCGAACATGACGGGCGTATCGCTCGGCACGAACCAGCGCTTCAGCTTCGAGATCAAGCCGCCGCAGGGCTCGTACCTGGTGGTGCAGCGCACGGTGCCGGCGTCGATCAGCAACACGATCCTGAATTTGAACTAGAGCGCTCCTGGCGTCGCCGATCAGAAGGGCTGCCTGCATTGGGCAGCCCTTCTGTTCATCCTGCTTACGCTCCGCGGTTCGAGCGATGTGCGGGTCGGCCCTCATTTGGTGCGCCGCGCCGGCGCCCGTATACTGCGCAGCAGAGGCGATGACGGAGACGAGTACGCCGCCACGCGCCGCCAAGCGAGTCCGGGGACGGTGCGAGCCGGACGCAGGCGCAGCGGCAGAAGATCCCTCCCGAGCCGGCCGGCCGAACGCCATCGAGGGCAACTAAGCGGGCCCGGAAGCCCCCGTTAGCAGGGCAGGGCGTGTTGGCGCCCGTGACGAAGCGCCCGCCGTCGCAGGCGGGAACAAGGGTGGTACCGCGGACCGACGTTTCGGCCCGTCCCTTCATTGATGAGGGACGGGCTTTTTCGATCGTGGGGTGAGGGATGGAACCAGTATCAACGAGACCGCACTTCGTGGAGATGGAGAAGGCGACGCTGGAGTGGTGGCGCGAGCGGCGGATGATCGAAAAGTACATCCACCGCAACGACGCGTCCGACCGGCGCTGGTCGTTCATCGACGGGCCGATCACGGCGAACAACCCGATGGGCGTGCACCACGCGTGGGGGCGCTCGTACAAGGACCTCTGGCAGCGCTTCCACACGATGCTCGGCGAGAAGCAGCGCTACCAGAACGGCTTCGACTGCCAGGGGCTGTGGATCGAGGTGGAGGTCGAGAAGGAGCACGGGTTCACGTCGAAGAAGGACATCGCCGACCACGGCATCGACAAGTTCGTGCAGGAGTGCAAGGACCGGGTGCAGCGGTTCAGCGAGGTGCAGACGCAGCAGTCGATCCGCCTCGGCTACTGGATGGACTGGGACAACTCGTACTACACGAACTCCGACGAGAACAACTACACCATCTGGATGTTCCTGAAGACGTGCTGGGAGAGGGGCTGGGTCTACAAGGGCCACGACACGATGCCCTGGTGCCCGCGCTGCGCCACCGGCCTCTCCGAGCACGAGATCGTCACCGAGGGCTACCGCGAGGTCACGCACGAGAGCGTGTACGTCAAGTTCCCGCTGCTCGAGCGGCCGGGGGAGTCGCTGCTGGTGTGGACGACGACGCCGTGGACGCTGCCGGCGAACGTCGCGGCGGCGGTGCACCCGGAGTTGACGTACCTGAAGGTGAAGCAGGAGAACGACGTCCTGTACGTCTCGAAGGGCGCGCTCAAGTCGGCGATCAAGGGCGAGCACGAGGTCGTCGGCGAAGTCTCGGGCAAGGAGCTGGCGGGGCTGACGTACCGCGGGCCGTTCGACGAGCTGCCGGCGCAGCAGGGGATCGTGCACCGCGTCATCGAGTGGACCGACGTGTCCGACGAGGAGGGCACGGGCATCGTCCACATCGCGCCGGGCTGCGGCAAGGAGGACTTCCAGCTCAGCAAGGAGTTCGACCTGGCGGTGATCGCGCCGTGCGACGACGAGGGGATCTACATCGACGGGTTCGCGTCGCTGACGGGCTCGTTCGTGTCGGCCGACGAGACGCGCGACGCCATCTTCACGTCGCTGCGCGACAAGCGGCTGATGTATCGGACGCAGCGCTACCCGCACCGCTACCCGCACTGCTGGCGCTGCGGCACGGAGCTGATCTTCCGGCTGGTCGACGAGTGGTTCATCAGCATGGACGACCTGCGGCTCCAGATCGCCGAGGTGACGAAGCAGATCCGCTGGATCCCGGACTTCGGGCTGGCGCGCGAGCTGGACTGGCTCAAGAACATGGACGACTGGATGATCTCCAAGAAGCGCTACTACGGGCTGGCGCTGCCGATCTACGACTGCGAGCAGTGCGGCACGTTCGAGGTCATCGGCTCCGAGACGGAGCTGAAGGAGCGCGCGGTCGAGGGGTGGGAGGTGTTCGAGGGGCACTCGCCGCACAAGCCGTTCATCGACGCGGTGAAGATCGCCTGCAAGAAGTGCGGCGCGCCGGTCTCGCGGATCCCGGACGTCGGCAACCCGTGGCTGGACGCGGGCATCGTGCCGTATTCGACGCTCGACTATCGCCACGACAAGGCGCACTGGAGCGAGTGGTTCCCGGCGGCGTTCATCACGGAGGCGTTTCCCGGGCCAGTTCCGCAACTGGTTCTACTCGCTGTTGACGATGTCCACGGCGCTGGAGAACAGGCCGCCGTTCCGCACGGTGCTCGGGCACGCGATGGTTCGGGACGAGCACGGCGAGGAGATGCACAAGAGCAAGGGCAACGCCATCTGGTTCGAGGACGCGGCCGACAACATGGGCGTCGACGTGATGCGGTGGCTGTTCTTCCGGCAGAACCCGGCGAACAACGTCAACTTCGGCTACGGCCCGGCCGACGAGGTGCGACGGGCGATGTTTCTCACGCTGTGGAACACGTACGCGTTCTTCGTCACGTACGCGACGCTCGACGACTGGTCGCCGGCCGCGGCGGAGCGCATCGATCGCGTACAGCGAGCTGGATCGGTGGGCGCTGTCGGAGCTGCACCAGCTCGTCGCCGGCGTGACGGAGCGGCTGCAGGACTTCGATGCGCAGGGGGCGACGAAGCTCGTCGAGGCGTACGTCGACGACCTCAGCAACTGGTACGTGCGGCGGTCGCGGCGGCGGTTCTGGAAGTCGGAGAGCGACACGGACAAGCTGGCGGCGTACGCGACGCTGTACGAGTGCCTGGTGACGGTGACGAAGCTGCTGGCGCCGTTCACGCCGTTCCTGGCCGAGGAGATGTATCAGAACCTTGTGCGCTCATTCGCCGGCGACGGCACGCGCCTCGCCGACGTGCCGGTGCTGCACGGGGATGGAGCGGGTGGAGTGCCGGAGAGCGTGCACCTGTGCGACTGGCCGGTGGCGGACGCGGCGAAGATCGACCGGGCGCTGTCGGACGAGACGCGGCTGGTGATGCGGGTGGCGTCGCTGGGGCGGGCGGCTCGGGCGAAGGCGCAGCTGCGGGTGCGGCAGCCGGTGGCGGAGGTTTACGTGAAGGTGCCGACGTCGATGGAGGAGCACGCGCTCGAGCGGCTGGCGCCGCAGGTGCTGGACGAGCTGAACGTGAAGGCGCTGCGCGTCGTGCGGGACGAGACGGACTTCCTGCGCTTCGAGGTGAAACCGAACCTCAAGCTGCTCGGCCAGAAGTACGGGCGCGAGGTGCAGGCGATCGCGAAGGCGCTGTCATCGATGGCGGACGCCGAGCTGGCGCGGGTGGCGCGGCTGGCCGGCGCGGGCGAGACGGTGGAGGTGGCGGGCAAGACGCTCGCGCCGGAGGAGCTGCTTGTCAACGGGCGGGAGAAGCCGGGGTTCGCGTCGGCGGAGGAGGGCGGCGCCGTCGTCATCGTCTCGACGGAGCTGACGCCGGAGCTGGTGCTGGAGGGGCTGGCGCGCGAGATCGTGCACCGGATCCAGAACCTGCGCAAGGACGCGGGGTTCGAGATCGCGGACCGGATCAAGACGTACTACGACGGCGACGCGACGATCCGCGACGTGATGCAGCGGCACGCCGACTACGTGCGGCAGGAGACGCTATCGGTGGAGGTCAGCGCAAACGCGCCGGAGCACGGCGTGCACAGCGAGTCGGCGAACATCGACGGGCACGAGGTCACGCTGTCGGTGGTGCGGGTGTAGGCAGCGCAACACCGATGGGCATGAGGTCACGCTGTCGGTGGTGCGAGTGTAGCGTGCGGAATGATCCGATCGACACGGCCCCAGCAGTCGATGAGATGGTCAACGTGATCGAGGTTCCGCTCGATCCGCCGGTAGGCGACCTGCATGCGGAGCGGTTTTGGGCGGTGCAAGTAGGGGACCGCGAGTACCAGATCCGAAACAACCGCCTTCTGCGGTCGACGGCGTTTAGTAGACGTCGGAGAGTGATGTCGTCCGGGCTGTCCCGCTGCGACGACGCGAGCACGTACGAATTCAGCCGCTTGGTTCGTCGATGCAGGAGCACCGCACTCGTGCGTCGCGGTCAGCAGAGCCAGAAGACCTTGACGAGCGCCGATCGTAGACGCTCTCGGTCAGGATGATCGACTCGCGCGGTGCGACGTACGAGCATGCGCGGAGGCCGTCGCTGCTGATTCAATCGACTCTACCCGAGGAGGCGGACGGTGTGACGGCATCTATGCAGAGTCGAGCGCTTCGGCCACGATATCGGTGCCGCTGCAATTCGAGGTCGCCAGCGATGGCAGCGAACCTGCCGACAGGATCGGATCAAACCGCGACGTCGAATGCGGCGTCATGTGTGAGATCGACTGGTCCCCAGCGCACCGCCCCCACGCACGCACGAGGCCCACCGCTGCCAGCACGCTGACCACCGGCAGCAGCGCGAAGTGGTAGCGCGTGAAGGGCCAGGAGATCACCTCGATGCCTGTCCAAGCGATTAGGGCGAAGATGAGCACGAGCGCGGCGGTCGCGGGGGCGCCACCACCAGCGGACGGACGCCGCGGCGACGAGCAGGGCGGCCCACCAGTAGAGCGTCGCGATGCCGCCCCACGCCAACGACTCACGACGGGAGATGGTGTTGACGTCGTCGTTGGGCCAGCGCGCGCCGTCGGCGTCGTCGTGCACGAAGTACCAGAGCTTGCCGGCCTGCAGCGGGACGATCTCCCACGGGTGTCGCGCGACGTAGCCGACGGTCTGGTCGTAGGGCAGCGAGCGCACGACGAAGCGGTTGGCGCGCGACTGGTAGTGCACCTCGAACGCGATGGAGATGTAGTCGCCGGGGTCGAGGCGCAGCGGGACGAACCTGTCGAAGCGGGCGTAGTTGCGGGCGGTCCAGGGCGCCAGCACGAGCACGAAGCCGACGGCCAGCACGCCGGCGTATCGCAGCGGTCGCCGCCAGCCGGGGATGGCGAACTTCCACAGCAGGCCCGTCGCCGCGGTGAGGAAGACAGCCTCGGACTTGATCAGCGTGGCGTAGCCGACGAGCAGTCCGAGCGCGAAGAGCTGCCAGGCGCGCGCCTCGCGGCCCTCCAGCGTCCAGACGAGCAGCAGGTAGAGGAACAGCAGGAAGACGAAGCCGAACAGCACCTCGGTCATGATGAGCGTCGAGAAGAAGACGTGGCCGGGGAACGCCGCGAGCATGGCTGCGCCGGCCAGCCCCGTGCGCGCGCCGAACGCCCGCGCGCCGAGCATGTACGTCAGCACGACCGTTGCCGCGGAGAGGACGACGTTCAGCGCCTTCGCCTGCCACAGGCCGACGCCCAGGAGCTTCCACACCGGCGCCAGCGTCAGGGAGTAGCCGGGTGGCCACGCCGCCGTCAGCCGGCCGAACTGGTCGCGGTAGTCGAAGTGCTGCGCCAGCGAGCGCGCGGTGGCGTAGTAGAAGACGGTGTCGTCGTTGTGGCCGGCCAGCGGGTCGACGTTGACGTGCACGATCCAGGCGACGCGCAGCGCCACGGCGCCGGTGAGGATGGCGAGCAGCCAGAGCAGGTTGCGAGAGCCCCAGATCGGCTCTGCGTCCGGCTCCTTCGGGGTATCCGCGGGCGTCGGAATCAGCGTCATCTCCGGAAGGGTACCCGCTGCCCGATTGCGTGCGAGGTCGGCGCGGCGTACTGTCTGCGCATGGGGCGGACAGCGATCGAGATGCTGCTGCACGTGATGGACGTCGCGTACCGCGCCGATGCGTTCAGCGCGCTGCGGCGGAACGTGGAGAGCGTGCGGCCCGACGAATGGCACGTCCGGCCGGCGACGTACAGCGTCGACGAGTTCGGGACGCAGCCGGAGCTCTCGATCTGCGACATCGTCCTGCACGTCGCGGGCGCGAAGCACATGTACGCGAGCTGCGCGTTTGCTGAGGCGCCGATCAGCATCGCGGACCTCAAGCCGCCGGCGCTCGACATGCCGGCCGTGCTGTCCTGGCTCGACGAGGGGCACGGGCGGCTGCGCGACGGACTGGCGGCGCTCGGCGACGACGGCGAGCTGGCCGAGGAGCGGCCGGCGCCGTGGGGCCACCCGTTCAAGATGAGCCGTCAGCTGCTGGTCACGATGATGATCAGCCACGACCTTTACCACTCGGGCGAGATCAACCGGCAGCGGGCGCTGATCCGCGGCGCGGAGGGCTGGGACCGCGACGCCCCGCCTAGTCACTGGCTGCTTCCCCCGATAACCTGACCATATGCCTCCGCACGAACTCAAAGGCAAAGCCGCCATCACGGGCCTCGGCATCTCCGAGATGGGGCGCGTGTACGGCCACGATGCGCAGCACTTCGCCGCGGAGGCGATCCAGCGCGCGGTGGCCGACGCGGGGCTGAAGAAAGAGCAGATCGACGGGCTGCTGGTGAACGCCGGCGTTTCGCCGCTCGGCGGGATGGGCGGCGTGGGGCTGCAGAACTACCTCGGCCTCACGAACCTGCGGCTGCTTTCGAGCATGAACGTCGGCGGCGCGACGGCGAACGTGATGGTGCAGTACGCCGCGATGAGCGTGATCCACGGGCTGGCGAACCACGTCGTCTGCGTGTTCGCCGACGCGCCGTTGCGACAGGGGCGTGGTGGGGGCGCCGCGTACGCGACGATGGGACGCAGCGTGCGGCCGTCGGGCATGACGGGGCTCTACTCGGCGTTCGGGCTCTTTGGCGTCAACGCGCACTATGCGCTCGCGGCGCGACGGCACATGTCGATGTACGGCACGACCAACGACCACTTCGGCGCGATCGCGGTCGCCGAGCGGCAGTGGGCGGCGATGAATCCGCTGGCCGAGCACCGCGATCCGATCACGATGGAGGACTACCACGCGTCGCGCTGGGTGGCGGAGCCGCTGCACCTGCTGGACTGCTGCCTCGTGTCCAACGGCGGTGTCGCCGTCATCGTGTCGCGCGCGGACGAGGCGCGGAATCTGCCACAGCCGCCGGCGTACATCTGGGGGATGGGGCAGGGCCACCCGGGCGACATGCGCCGCCGCGGCTGGGACGTCGAGACGCAGACGGGCGCGCCGATGTCGAAGGAGAAGGCGTTCGCCATGGCCGGCATCGGCGTGCAGGATGTCGACGTCGTGCAGGCGTACGACTGCTACACGTACACGGTGCTCGTGACGCTGGAGGACTACGGCTTCTGCGAGAAGGGCGAGGGCGGGCCGTTCGTCGCGGACGGGAAGCTTGCACCGGGCGGCGCGCTGCCGACGAATACGGGCGGCGGCCAGCTCAGCGCGTACTACATGTGGGGGATGACGCCGCTGTCGGAGGGCGTGATCCAGGCGCGCGGGCCAGGGCGGCGAGCGCCAGGTGCCGAAGCACGACGTCGTGCTCGTCACGGGCAACGGCGGCATCCTCGACCACCACAGCACGCTGATCCTGTCGCCGCACGCGAGCTGACTCTGCGGAGGGAGGCGCGACGCGAAGGCCCCGGCGTACCGGGGCCTTGTGCATCGTCTGCCTGCGAGACGGCGCCTACGAGCGCGTCGCGAACCAGATCGTCGGCTGGCCGACGACGCCCGCCTTGCCCATCGTTTCGCGCAGGTCCGCGCTCGAAGCGAACTGCTGTGCCTTGTCGACGGCGGCGAACTCGTGGGTCACCGTCACGTCGTTCGGGTTGTCGGCGGCGCGGTAGACCGCCTGCGCGGTGACGCCCAGCTCCGTCCGGCGCTTGTCGAAGTCGTCGTACGCCTGCTTCCACTTCCCGAAATCGGCCACCTGGTGTCGCACGAACATCGTTGCCATGGCTGTGCTCCTTTTCTTGCGGTCGGAGGCCCCGCTCGGAACCTGACGCGCCGATATTGCCACGACAGTAGATGTATTGTCAACTATTGTAGGAGAAATTTATTGAACGGCAAACATTGCTTCCGCATCGATACTCGGGTACACTCCCGCCATGCCTAAGAAGGCGGCTGCTGCGAAACCAGGGCGGGCCGGCGCCGACGCGGGCGTCTGGTGGGACGCATGGCGCGGCGTGCTGTTCGCCAGCTCGCGGGTGCTGCAGGCCGTGGAGCCGTCGCTGGAGCAGGAGTGCGGCATCTCGCTGGCGTTCCTCGACGTCCTCTCCAGACTCTACGACGAGCCGGAGCATCGGCTGCGCATGCAGGAGCTGGCGCAGCGGTCGCTGTTCACCCGCAGCGGCATGACCCGCGTGGTCGACCGCGTTGAGAAGGCCGGCCTGGTGAGGCGGGAGACGGTGCCGGGCGACCGGCGGGGTGTCTACGTCCTGCTGACCCCCGCAGGGGAGCAACTGCTCGAGTCCGCCATGGCTCACCACCGCGCCGATGTGCAGCGCGTTTTCGGAAGCCGCCTGACGCCCGAACAGAACCGTGCCGTCGCCGACGCGCTGGCCGCATTCTGGCGCGAGTAACCGCGTCCCTGTATCGTCGCAGCGCGGAGGAGCCAGTGGCCACACGCAAGCGCGCCGTCACCTGGGATGAGTTCGCGGCGATCGCGCTGGCCTTCCCCGGCGTCGAGGAGTCGACCAGCTTCGGGACACCGGCGCTGAAAGTGAAGGGGAAGCTGCTCGCCCGGCTGCGGGAGGACGGCGACCTCGTGCTCAAGCCGATCGAGGACGACGAGCAGCGGTTCCTGATGGACACGCAGCCGGAGACGTTCTTCCTCACCGACCACTATCGCGGCTACCCCTGCATCCTGATTCGGCTCGCGCAGGTCGACCGCGACGCAGGTCGCGGAGCTGGTGGAGGCGTGCTGGCGGCGGCTGGCGACGAAGAAGCTGCTGGCCGAGTTCGACGGCGCGAAAGCAGCGCGCGTCGTACACTGAACTCCGATGGCCGACTACACCAGACCGATACCGGAAGCCGACGACGAGTCCCGCGAGTTCTACGAGGGCGCGCGGCGGCACGAGCTGATGCTGATGCGGTGCAAGAGCTGCGGCGCCTGGCGGCTGCCGTCGCGTCCGCGCTGTCCGGACTGCTGGTCGACGGACACGGAGTGGGCGCGCGCGAGCGGCCGGGGCACGCTGCACAGCTTCGGCATCATGCACCAGAAGTTCCCCGGCTTCGAGGATGCCGTCCCGTTCAACTTCGCCACGGTGGAGCTGGAAGAGGGCCCGCGCATCGTCTCCAACGTCGTCGGCGTGCCGGATGCTGAATTGCGCTGCGACATGCCGCTGCAGGCGGTGTTCGACGACGTCGCCGAGGACGCGACGCTCGTGCGGTTCACGAAGGCGGGCTGATGGCCGGCAAATGGGTGCGGGGCGGGGAGCGGCCGAAGCCGCAGCCGGCGGTGATCCTTCAGCTTCGCGCCTACGAGCTGCACGGGACGCCGTACTTTGCGCTGCTGTACCGGCTGGACGCCGATCCGGAGAGCGCTGCTCGCGAGGCCCGCGTGTCCCACGAGATGATCTATGCCGACCCCAAACCCGGCGATCGCGTGCTCGTCGAGTCGGTGCTGAACGTCGTGGACCGCGTGACTCGCGAGGAGTAGCCGGACGGCGCGATCAGTGCCCCGTTGGCGGCGCCAGATCGATCTCGACCAGGACAGTGTCGTACTGCCGCATCCTCGTTACCGTGACGAAGAGGTGCAGGCCGTCGTCGCCCGCCAGCTCGGGATGCTGTATCGGCGAGTAGCAGGTGGGGACGGCGGGCTGCGCGAACGTGAGGCAGTCCATGAGCGGCACCGGCTCGCTCCACGGGCCTTCCAGTCGCGTGGCCGTGCGGACGCCGATACTGCTGAAGCCGGTGTTGAGCACGGCGACGTATTCGCCGAGCGCCTGGTTCCAGGCGATGCTGGCGCCGTTCTCGAACGTGGCCAGCTTCTGCACGTCGTCCTGCGGCTGCGGCAGCTGCCAGAGCGGCGCGGCGTCGGCCGCGGACTTCGACCAGCCGCTGCCGTCCCAGAACTCATACGCGTTGGCCTTCGCCAGATCGTCGGGCGCGACCCGGGCGAGCAGCTCCGTGTGGTCGAGCGACTCCAGTACGACGCGGAGCTTGCCGTCGCTGGCCACGTTCACAGGTTGGGCGCCGATCACCTGGCTCGGGAAGCCCGTCGATGCGTCGAACAGCTTCCGGGCGAGCGTGGTGACGTGCATCGTGGTCACGTCGATCTGCGCGAGGCCGATCTCGCCGATCCAGTAGGCGTACGGCCCGGAGCCGTAGACGTAGGCGGTGTAGAAGTCGAAGGTGTGATCGTCGACGGGCCACGGTCCCAGCGGCCAGACCGTGAGCGAACCGTCCTTCTCGATGAAGGGCGCGGCGGATCCGCCCTGCGTGTAGTAGGTGAGCTTCGGGCATCCGGCTGCGTCCGTGCCGTCGGACCAGGCGATGGCGTTCGGCTGGATCTGTTTGCCGGACTGGGGTAGCAGCAGCGTGTCACCGAAGACCCAGTAGCTGCGGCTCCCTGCCGTGACCGACAGCCCGCCATCGGCGCCCTGCACGAGCGCCGCCCGCGCGTCGTCGTTCGAGAGCGAGCACACCACGCGGCTCGAGACGGCGACCGGTGGAGGAGCGAGTTGCGCCGAGTCCGCCGACGCCTGCGGGCGCGTCGCCTGCCGCACGAACAGCGCGAAACCGATGAGGGCGACGAGCGCCGCGAGGCTCACCGCGACGACCTCGCGTGAGAGGCGGGGCCGGGCGGCCCAGCGGCCGATTACTGCGCGCATATTCATCTTCAACGGGATCGCCAGCGTACCATAACGCTGGAGTGAGCCAGGGCTTCGCTACACCTGCAGGAAGGTGCGCACCCGGACGTCTGTCAGCGAGTCGACGACGATGTCGGCGTCGCCCAGCTCCGTCGCCGGATGGGTCGACGTGATGCCGATAGCCCGCATGCCGCCGGCCTTCGCCGCGCGCAGCCCGGCCGGCGCGTCCTCGATGACGACGCAGCGCGCGGGCTCGACACCGACGCGGCTCGCTGCCACGAGGAAGCCCTCCGGGTCGGGCTTGCCCCTCGCGGCGTCCTCCTCGGCCACCAGCGCCTGGAAGCGCGACGCGGATGGTCAGCGCATCGACGATCATCTCCAGATTCTCGCGCGGCGTCGACGTCACGACCGCCTTCGGGATCGCGCGCTCATCGAGATACTCAAGCAGCGTCACGACGCCGGGCAGCGCCTCGACATTGCCACGAGCGGCGTCGCGAAAGAGCGCCTCCTTGCGGTCCGCCAGCGCGGCCAACTCGTCGTGCGAGAGCGACGGGATCAGTCCGCCGAGGATCGCGTCGTTGCGGAGGCCGAATACCGTCGTGAAGTAGTCGGGTGCGTGGGCGATGCCGCGCTCGCTCGCGAGTTGATGCCAGGCGGTGAGGTGGTGTGCGCGGCTGTCGACGATGACGCCGTCGAGATCGAAGAGGACCGCGAGGTCACTCGCCACGCGGGACGACGACGAGGCGGAAGCGCCGGTCGTACTGGCCGCCGGCGTAGGCGTCGCAGCAGTTGCGGCAGGCGACCTTGTCGCGGCGTCCGCGGCGGTAGGTGCGACGGCAGCGGGGGCACATCATGTGCCAGGTGCGCCGCTGCGCGCGCTCCTTCTGGGCGAACGGAGGACAGGTGATCGTGATCCGCTGGTCCAGTTCGTGCGCGACTTCGCGGAACTCCGCGCCGTGCGGGGAGATGCGGCGACCGTAGCGCCAGCGCGCCGCCCAGTGCGCGAGTTCGTGCTTGAGCACCAGCAGGGTCTCGTCGATGCCGTGGTCGCGGTGGTACAGCGTTGCGATGCGGATGAGGCCCGTGTCGGGGTAGCAGCGGCCGGCGCTGGAGGTCATGCGGCTGCTCAGCTCGACGCGTGGATAGGGCGAGCGGGGCATCGCCAGCACGTCGCGGAAGTGCGCCTTGATCACGCGATCCATGGCGTCCTGAAGCTCGGCCTGAAGCCAGAACTCGGGGCCGCCCAGCGGGAGCATGTAGCCTTCGGCGTTGGAGATGCGGCTGACCACGCTATCCTCTATCCAGATTCAGGATGACGCTTGTGGCACGGGGCTGACCCCCTGTTATGATCATCGGAAGGGTCGCCGGAAAAGCTGCCTGGAGCGGTCCCCCCGGGGGCCGTCGCGGCTCCGCCGCCGGTGGCCGCATCTTACATCGGCGGTGCGTCCCGCGGCAGGCCGGGACGAAGCCGGATCTCATTAATTATGTTTGTGGCGGAGATCTTTCGCGGCCGGCATGTCAATTCCGTGGACGGTGGCAGCGGTTTCGGGGATCAACAATTCGATACGTCTATCGTCGTGCGCGCCGGCGCGGGTAGAGGCCGTCCGGGCACCCGGCACCATATAGGCGTATGAGGACTATCCTGTGAGCACCCTGATACATATCACTCACGATGTGTCGCCGCGGGCAGCGCTCACGACCGCCGCGCGCTCCGGCGCGGAGGTCATGACGTGAAGCACGCGACGCCGATCGCCCTCGACGCGCTGGAGGATCTGCTCGAACAGATCCGCGCGGCCGGCACGCTCACCGAGCGTACGCGGGGCGTCTTCTACAAGCGATCGTCGGCGTTCCTCCATTTTCACGAGGACGCCGCCGGCTTCTTCGCCGACCTGAAGGCCGGGCCGGGGTGGGAGCGGCTTCCGGTGAACACGGCGCGAGAGCGCCGCGCGTTGCTGCAGGCGGTCCGCCGCTGGAGTTGACGCGGCGTCAGCGCGTACCGGTCCGTTGCCGCTCGGTCGGTTTCCACGTCTGGTACTCGATGGCGCCGACGGCCGTCAGGAACATCCGCGACGTCACGTCGCCCATGTGGTGGAGGCGTTTCTTCACCGCCTTGATCAGAGCGTCGCCGTCGCCGCCGAACGAGCGCAGCCAGGCCGTGACATCGCCCGAATCGCGCGCGATCTGCGCGAGCACACGCGCGTTCTCGACCGTCCCCGTGATCTTCTTGCCGTTCCGGACGATGCCCGTGTCCTCGAGCAGGCGGTCGACGTCGCCCTCGCTGAACTTCGCTACGCGCGCTATGTCGAATTGGCGGAAGGCGCGCTGAAAGTTGGGCCATTTCGCCCGCATGACGCGCCAGTTGAGCCCGGCGCCGAACACGAACCATGTCAGGATCTCGAAGTAGGTGCGATCATCGGGCGGCGTCTCGCCGACCGGGAAGGGGAAGATCTCTTCGGGGCTAACGCCCTCGGGCCCGCCGCGCGGCATGCGGCCTCCTCGTGCTGGTTGATACGTGCCGACGGCGCCACTGTAAGCCGCCGCGCGTCGTCCGTACAGGCCCTGTTTGGTATCATCGCCGCACTGGGGAAGGGAGCCCGCATCGCATGGCGCTGGAGATTCGACCCTACCGCGAGGAAGAGGCGGCGGCGTTTTACCGCGTGCCTTCGATCGTCTTCGGCAGCTATGCCGGCGAGCGGCCCGCGCCCGAGGGTCTGCAGCCGCTGCCGCCCGAGTGGTCGCTCTGCGCCTTCGAGGACGGCGAACTGGCGACGACGTACGGGGCGTTCCCGCTCGTGGTGCAGCTGAACGGACACAAGACGCCGATGGCGGGCGTGACGTTCGTCGGCACGCTGCCGCAATTCCGCCGTCGCGGCCACGTGCGCAAGATCATGGAGGCGGACTTCAAGCGCCGCTACGAGGAGCAGCAGCAGCCGCTCGCGATCCTCACTGCCTCCATCGCCGGCATCTACCAGCGCTTCGGCTATGCGATCTGCACGAGCGCCGTGCGCTACACGGTCGACCCGCGCTGGATTAACTTCGCGCCGTCGTTGCCGCCGGCGACCGGCCGTTGGCGCGAGGGATCGAAGGACGAGCTGCCGCTCCTCCAGGGGCTGTACCGAGACTTTTGCGCGCCGCGCAACGGTCCGCTTCACCGGGCGCCGGCGATGTGGGAGAACCAGACGCTCGGTCTCGGCGAGAACGCCGGTGCGGCCAACTTCGGCCCCAGCCTCATCTCGATCTACGAGGAGGGCGGCGAGCCGAAGGGGTACGTCGCCTGGGCCGCGCGCTCGATGGAGTCGTACCACGACGGCAAGGGGCCCGGGCAGCGCGTCTTCGTCCGCGACTACGTGTGGCAGACGCCCGGCGCCTACCGCGCCTTTTGGGAGCTGATGAAGACGTTCGATCTGGCGGTCACCGTCATCGTCGACAACGCGCCGGTCGATGATCCGGCGCACGACGTGCTGCTCGACCCGCGCGAGCTGCACGCGACGCGCCGGGACTGGGTGCTCGGCCGGATCATCGACGTCGAGCGCGCGCTGCCCGTGCGTCCGTACGGGCATTCGGGGCGCGTGACGTTCGAGGTGCGCGACGCGATGTGCCCGTGGAACGACGGCCGCTGGTCGCTGGAGGCTGGGCCGGAGGGCGCTGTCGCGAAACGCACTACGGAGTCGCCGCAGATGACGATGGACATCTCGGCGCTGCTGCAGATCCTGTACGGGCAGGTGTCACCGACAAACGCCGTGCGCAACGGTCGGGCGGAGGCGGCGCCCGATGCGCCGCTGCCGCTCTGGGACGCGATCTGGCGTACCAGCTACGCGCCGTACTGTCCGAATATGTTCTAGGTCGCCGGGGCAGCCGGATGTGTGACGATCAGTCGAATACGGGAGGGGTTAACGATGAAGACGATGTCGATTCCGGCAGACCCGGAGCAGGTCACGGCGGAGTGGTTGACCGAGGCGCTCCGGTACACCGGCGTGATCAAGAACGCGGCCGTCACCTCCTTCGAGACGGAGGTCATCGGTGAGGGCTCCGGCTTCATCGGCTCCGTCGCGCGTCTCCGGCTGAAGTACGACAAGCCGGAAGCCGATGCGCCCGCGTCGCTCATCGCGAAGTTCCCCGGCGCGAGCCCAGCCGGCCGCGAGATCGGCAACCTGTTTGACTTCTACAACCGCGAGATCAAGTTCTACGAGGAGATCGCGCACGAGGTCGAGCTGCACACGCCCCGCCGCTACTTCAGCGCCGCCGATACCGACAAGCAGGAGTACGTGCTGGTGCTGGAGGACCTGGAGCCGGCGCGCGTCGGCGACCAGGTAGCGGGTTGCAGCGTCGCGGAGGCGGAGCTGGCCGTGCGCGCCATCGCCAGCTTCCACGCGACGTGGTGGGAGCACCCGCGGCTGGACGAGATCGCGGACTGGATGCCGATCGTCGACGCGCCTGTCCACCGCTCGGCGGAGCAGTCGTATCAGCAGGCGTGGGGGCCGTTCGTGGAGAACTTCGGCGCGAAGCTCAAGCCGAGCACGCGGGAGACGGCGGCGAAGATCGGCCAGAACGTGATCAAGCTGCAGACGTCGATCGCGGACCGACCGCACACGATCATCCACGGCGACTACCGGCTGGACAACCTCTTCTTCGGCCATCCGCAAGGTCCGGGTCTCGCCGTCGCCGACTGGCAGATCGCCTGCCGCGGTCGCGGCGTCTTCGACATCGCGTACCTGCTGATCGGCGGGCTGCAACCGGCGGACCGAAAGCAACACGAGAAGCGCCTGCTGCAGCTCTACCACGACCTGCTCGTCGAGCGGGGGGTGAAGGACTACAGTTTCGAGCAATGCTGGGAGGAGTACCGACGGATGGCGCTGTACGTCCTCGTGTACGTGGTGATCTCGCTTGGGACGCTGGATTTCGCGAACGAGCGGGGGCTGGCGCTGTTCAACGCGTGGCTGGAGCGTGCGGCGACGGCGATCGAGGAGTTGGACGCGGCGGAGCTGATGCCGGCGTAACGCCCGCTACAGCAGCTCCGCGATCGACCGCACGACGCGGTGCGGCCGCACGTGGTCCGGCGCTTCGGCGCCGGTCTCGTTGACCCATACGGTGTGCAGACCGAGCGCCACCGCGGGTGCGATGTCCGCGTCCGGGTTGTCGCCGACCATCCACGCGCGCGACGGATCGGAGCCCGTCGTCGCGAGGGCGTGCCGGAACACGCGCTCGTCCGGCTTGCCGACGCCGAACTCGCCCTCGATGACGATGACGTCGAAGTACGGCGCCAGCTCAAAGCGGACGACCTTGCCGCGCTGCATCTCGGCGCCGCCGTTCGTGATCAGCGCCGTACGGACGCCGGCCGCTCGCACGCGCTCCAGCAGCGCGATCGCGGTCGGGTACAGCCGCATCGCGGACTCTCGCCGCTCGAAGTAGTCGCGGCCGATGCGCGACGCGAGCGGCTCGTCGTCCGGCAGGCCGGCGCGAGAGAACGCGTCCCGCACGATCTGCGTACGCGCCCAGTTCAGGTCCATCCGTCCGCGGCGGGCGCGCTCCGGCTCTTGCCAGAACCAGGTGCGTACCGCGTGTACGTGCGGCATCAGCTGTTCGACCTCGTAGGAGCCGTCGCAGCATGTCTCGCACGAGGCGCGCCAGTCCGCCTCCATCGTGGCGTTCGACGGGTCGAGCAGCGTGCCGTCCAGGTCGAAGAAGATCGCGTCTGGCAGTGCGGCGTCTTCGGCCGCCGTCATCGTCCCGGCATCTCCGCGTACATGCCGTACACGCGCTGCACCTCGAACTCGTAGATCAGGCGCTGCTCCTCGACCATCAGCCGCTGGAACTCGTCCACGGTGCGCTCCTGGCCGTACCAGAGCACCTTGCCTTCCGAGACCTTCATACCGGCCTGCATCACCTCGAACAGGCGGAGGCTCTGGCGGGGCACGTCCGGCCCTTCGAGGATGTTCACGCGGCACTCGGCCGTCAGCCAGCGAAACTCGTTGTCGAAGACGAACAACGTCGATCGCGGATCGCGGCGCAGGAAGCGGGTGCGGGCGCGCGTCTGCGTGCTCGAACTCCAGATCTTGCCGTCGACGAGCGCCAGCCCGATACGGACGGTGTGCGGCGTGCCGTCACGGCGCAGCGTCGTCATCGCCGCCGAGTGGTGCGTTTCGAGGAACTTGATCGCGGCGGCGTCCAGCGTCGTCTTGCTCATGCGGGCGTCTTCTCCAGCCAGCGCGAGATCTGGTCGATGTGCTCGCGGTAGTGCTCGGCGGTGTTGCTGTCCGTCATCTGCCACACTGGCCAACCGAAGCGCTCATCGCTCGCCAGTTCGTCGTCCGACAACGCTTCCACGGCCGCCAGGATCGCTGCGTGCGACGCGCGTGACTCAGCGACGATGTCCGCCAGCGAGCGATCCTTCCCCGCCTCGTAGCCGCGGGCGTTGGTGCCGTCGACGTCCTTCACCTCGGGCCGCTCGGACGTCTCGCCACGCGCCGCAGCCTCCAGCCAGCCGGTGCAGATGCGCTCCCACAGCGAGATGTGCGCCAGAACGTCCTTCACCGACCACCCTGCTTCGAGCGACGGCTCCGTCATCCGCGCGTCGTCGATCCCGGCGATCAGTTCCTCGAGCCGAGCCCGGTCGCGTGCGATCGACGTCATGAGTTCGGTTCTCGTCATCGCGCCTTTGCGGCCTTTCGTTTCGCGCCGTTCCGTGCGGCCGCGGCGGCGCTCTTCGTCTTCGTCGCCGCCGGCTTCTTCCCGTTGTTCGCCGCTGCCACGCGCCCAGCCGGCTTGCCGTTGCGCGCCGCCGCGATGCGCTCTACGGGAGATATCTCCGGGGCGTTCGCACCGTTCCGCCTGGAGGCGCGTCTCGGCGGACGCAATGTTGCACCGTCTTTAGGCCACTTATCGCTTTGGTCAGGGTCATCGTGGCGAGAGCCGTTACGTCCAGCGCGCCGCCTGGCCAGCCGGTCGACCGGCAGCACCTTCCGCAGGTACAGGCCGGTGTAGCTCTCCTCGACCATGGCCACCTGTTCCGGCGTCCCGGTGGCGACGATCTGGCCGCCGCGGTCGCCGCCGAGCGGGCCGAGGTCGATGATCCAGTCGGCGTTCTTGATCACGTCCATGTGGTGCTCGATGACGACGACGGTATTGCCATTCTCGACCAATCGCTGGAGAACGACGAGCAACGCGCGCGTGTCCTCGAACGAGAGGCCCGTCGTCGGCTCGTCGAGGATGTACAGCGTCTTGCCGGTCGAGCGCTTGGACAGCTCCGTCGACAGCTTCACGCGCTGCGCCTCGCCGCCGGACACCGTCGTGGCCGGCTGGCCGAGGCGGATGTAGCCGAGGCCGACGTCGTTCAGCGTCTCCAGCTTGCGGCGCACGTTGGGGATGTTCTCGAAGTACTCCAGCGCCTCCGCCACCGTCATGTCGAGCACTTCGGAGATGTTCTTGCCCTTGTACGTGATCTCCAGCGCCTCGCGGTTGTAGCGCTTCCCCTTGCACACCTCGCACGGCACGGTCACGTCCGGCAGGAAGTGCATCTCGATCTCGATGTAGCCGTCGCCGGCGCAGGCCTCGCAGCGGCCGCCCTTCACGTTGAACGAGAATCGCCCGGCGGTGTAGCCGCGCAGCCGCGCCTCCGGTGTCGAGGCGAAGAGCTCGCGCACGGGGGTGAACAGGCCGGTGTACGTCGCAGGATTCGAGCGCGGCGTGCGGCCGATGGGCGACTGGTCGATGTCGACGACCTTGTCGATGTAGTTCAGCCCGCGCACCGCCGAGACCTTGCCGGCCCGCTCGCGCGCGTTGTACAGGTCCTGCGCCGCCTTCTTGTACAGCAGGTCGTTGATCAGCGTGCTCTTTCCCGACCCGGAGACGCCGGTGACGCAGACGAACATGCCGAGCGGGATCTGTACGTCGATGTTCTTCAGGTTGTTCTCTCGCGCGCCCTCCACCTTGATGAAGTTGCCCGTGCCCGGCCGGCGCGTCTCCGGCAGCGGCACCTGGCGACGGCCGCTGAGGTACGCGCCCGTCATCGACTCCTTCGAGCGCATGATGGCGTCGATCGTGCCCTGGGCGACGACGTGGCCGCCGCCCTCGCCGGCGCCCGGCCCCATGTCGATGATGTGGTCCGCCGCGCGCATCATCGATTCGTCGTGCTCGACGATGAGCACCGTGTTGCCGAGGTCGCGCAGCCGCTCCAACGTGCGGATCAGCCGCTCGTCGTCGACGGGGTGCAGGCCGATGCTCGGCTCGTCGCAGACGTACAGCACGCCCATCAGGCTGGAGCCGATCTGCGTCGCCAGCCGGATGCGCTGCGCTTCGCCGCCGGAGAGCGTGCCGGCGGCGCGGTCCAGCGACAGGTAGTCGAGGCCGACGTCGAACATGAACGTCAGCCGCGCCCGGATCTCCTTCAGGATCTGCTTCGCGATGACCTGCTCGCGCTCGTTGAGCGGCGTCTTCGGGCCCGCCAGCTCCTCCACCCAGTCGCGCGCCTCCCGCACGTCCATGCCGGTGACCTGCGTGATGTTGCGGTCGGCGACCGTGACGGCGAGCGTCTCCGGCTTCAGCCGCGAGCCCTTGCACGCGGGGCAGGGGTTCGCCGACATGTACTTCTCGATCTCGGCGCGGATGTAGTCGGAGTCGGTCTCGCGGTAGCGCCGCGACATGTTCGGGATCACGCCCTCGAACGTCGTGTCCCAGCGGTTCGTGTGGCCGCCGGACGTCTGGTAGCTGATCGAGATCTTGTCCTCGTCGCCGAACAGCACGAACTTCAGGTCGCGGGCCTTCATGTCCTTCACGGGCACGTTCAGCTTGAAGCCGTGCTTCTTCGCCAGCGCCTGCAGCATGCGGAAGTACCACGTGCTCGTCGCCTGCGTCCGCGACCACGGCGCGATCGCCCCGTCCTGGATCGAGATGTCGCGGTTGGGGATCACGAGCGCTTCGTCGATCTCCATCTTCACGCCGAGGCCGGTGCAGTCCGGGCAGGCGCCGTGCGGCGAGTTGAAGCTGAAGTTGCGGGGCGCCAGTTCGCCGACGTTCGTGCCGTCGAAGGCGCAGGCGTAGTGCTCCGAGTACAGGCGCTCGCCCTCGCCCTCCACGTCGACGAGGACGGTGCCGCTCCCCAGCTTCAGCGCCTGCTCGACGCTGTCCGCCAGCCGGCTCGCGCTCGATGCGGTGCCTTCGCCACTCTCGCCCTCCGTGATCAGCCGGTCGACGACGACCTCGATGCTGTGCTTCTTCTTCTTGTCGAGGTCGATCTGTTCGCCCAGGTCGCGCATGCGGCCGTCGACGCGCACGCGCACGAAGCCGGCCCGGCGGGCGTCCTCGAAGACGTGCAGATGCTCGCCCTTCCGGTCGCGGATGATGGGCGCGAGGATCATCAGCTTCTTGCCGGGGGGCGTGGCGATGATGGCGTCGACGATCTGCTGCACCGTCTGCCGCTCGATGGGCCGGCCGCAGGTGGGGCAGTGGGGCGTGCCGGCGCGCGCGTACAGCAGCCGCAGGTAGTCGTAGATCTCCGTGACCGTGCCGACGGTCGAGCGCGGGTTGCGGCTGGCGCCCTTCTGGTCGATGGAGATGGCGGGGGAGAGGCCCTCGATGTAGTCGACGTCGGGCTTCTCCATCTGGCCGAGGAACTGGCGGGCGTAGGCCGAGAGCGACTCGACATAACGACGCTGCCCCTCCGCGTAGATGGTGTCGAAGGCGAGCGAGGACTTGCCGGAGCCGGAGAGCCCGGTGATCACGACGAGCTTGTCGCGGGGGATCTCGACGTCGACGTCCTTGAGGTTATGTTCGCGGGCGCCTTTGACGATGATGGCGTCCAGGGGCATCGGTTGCTTGTCTCCTGGAGGTCAGAGGCCGGAGGTCGGGCGCGCCGGATGGGCGGCGGTGACGGTTCCGGCTCCGTGATTGGCTTGCGGGCGATCGCATGATAGCACGGGTGTTCGTCAGGGGATCAGGGGGTCGGGTGGCTGCTGACGGTGGGTGTCAGGAGCGCTGGAGCTCATCCCGTGCCTAGCCGCAGAGATGTCGGTGATGCGCGCGCGAGCCGCCGGAAGTACGTGAAGCGATAATCGACCAGTGCGTCCGCGCGCGATTCGCAGGCTCACGGAACTCGGCTCCGCGTCCTATTCCCGCTCGGCGTTGATGAACGCATGACGACGCTCGTGCCACGGAGATCGCCAAGTGCTACGAGATTCGCACGCGCTGGTCGCCGTCATCCTGCGATGGCACAACATGGTCCGCTCGCAGGACGGCGCCCGACGTCGCAGCCCACGGCAGCCGTCGCGCCGGCACGTAGGCGGAGTACCCGTTCGCTGTCGGCTCCATGCACCACTGACGTATTTCATCACTTGCCTGCTCCGCGCTTGGAGTCGACGGCCTGCTTGAAGGCGGATGCTCCAGCCCAGGTGCCCGGGCGCCCAGATCGTGATCGATGATGCTATGTCCGTTGCGATGGTTACGATCGCTCCGGCGTTGGCGACGGTGTATGGCGATCAGTGCCGGTGGCAGTCGCCCCTCTGATCGCACCATCGATCCAGCCTGTCATCCTCAACCAGCCGGATCGCGTCTGCGTCACCTTGTCCGGCATAGTCTGGACGCTCACGGAGCGAGCTAGGCTGCGTGATCGCCAATGACGCGTGTACGGGAACCGCCGGCTTCACCTACATCTCCAGCACGTTGCCGTCGACGTCCGCGAAGCGGGCGAACGGCACGCCCGGCGCGTGTTCGCCGCGCTCGACGATCGTGCCGCCGGCCGCCTCCACGTCCGCGACGGCGGCGTTGAGGTCGATCGCGTGGTCCACGTGCAGGCCGACGTTCTGCGGCCCGCTGCCCGCGTGCTCGGGGTCGAGCAGGAGGCCGATCGCGGAGTCGCTGCCGGCGTTGGCGACGAAGGCGATGCCGTCGTTCCGGAACTGCACCTCCATCCCGAACGCGTCGCCGTAGAACTTCGCCGCCCGGTCGAGATCCCGTACGGGCACGATGTAGATGAGTCCAGTGATCTTCGCCATCTTGTTCGCTCCACAGCGCGGCCTCGGGGACAGCGTCCACCGTACTCGCGCTCGTGGCCGCAGGTCAACGGTCCGCGTGAACCTATTCAGCCTATCCTCTACGCTTACGGACGTGCCCACATTACACCTGACCTGCGGGCTCCCCGGCGCCGGCAAGACGACGCTCGCGCGCCGGTTAGAGGAGCAGCACGGCGCCCTGCGTCTTACGACCGACGAGTGGCTGTTGCGGCTCTTCACCGACGAGATGACCATGGCCGAGAACGAGCGCTACCGCGACCGGATGGAGGGCCAGCTTCTCGACCTGGCGATGCGCGTGCTGAGCCTCGGAGTGGACGTCGTGCTCGACTTTGGCGTCTGGTCTCGCAAGGAGCGTGAGGAGTTCCGGGGCAGGGCTGCCGCTGTCGGCGCGCGGACCGAACTGCATTTCCTCGACGTCCCGCACGACGAGCTCGTTGCGCGGCTGGAGCAGCGCAACCGGGAGCAGCCGGCCGCCGTCTTCCGCATCAGCGCCGAACAGCTGCGGTTCTGGGCCACACTGTTCGAGCCGCCGTCGGCCGATGAGCTGCTGCCCCGGGATCCACCAGCCGCGATGCGCCTGATCCTTCCGTTCGTCGTCAGCCCTCGGATGATGCCCTCAATACGACACCGAGCGGGGCGGGGAGCGGTGGGAGAGGCGCTTCGCCCACGTCGTCGGGAGCGCGGCCACCTCCTACGCGGCCATGAAGCGCGCCTCGGTGATGCGGATGCCGTGGCGGGCGTACGGCTCGGTCAGCGTTGACGTGACGTAGTCGGGCGTCAGCTCGGGCAGGTCGCGCAGGTCGAGGGGGACGGGGTCGTCGAAGATGCGCGTGTTCAGGACGATGCGGAGGGCCGCGCCGTCGCGGGCGAGCGACGCCACGCCGTCGAGCACGATGTCGTCGCCGACGATCAGGCCGCGCATCAGGCTCCCCCAGGGCAGCGTGACGAGGATCTCGTCGGCGACGCCGCGCAGCTCCTCCGGAACGCGCTCGATGCTCGCAACGACGTACAGCACGTTGGGGAGGCCGCCGCGCGCCGGCTTGCGTCCGGCTTTCGCCGCCAGCTCCGCCATGTTTTCGGCGACGGGGTCCATGCCTATGACGAAGCGATCGGGGTGCGCCTCCGCGTAACGATAGGTGAAGCGCCCGTCGCCGGCGCCGAGGTCGATGGTGAGGCCAGCGTACGGCGCGCGCATCTCGTCGAACGCGGCGGCGTCGATCGATTCCGTCTTCTTCCCGCGTGCGATGATCATCGGTGCCATTCAACCACGCGCCGGGCGGCGCGCGAGGTCGTAGGCGAACGAGAGATCCGCGTGGAACTGGCCCGAGGGCTCGACGCGGAGAAGTTCGGCCGAGACATCGGCCTCAAATTCCGGAGCCCGGTCGCCGAGCACGTGCCTTGGAAGGAGCGAAGTGGAGTAGACGAGCCCGATCAGGTCCTGCACCGTCCAGCTGCGAGGCTCCGCGAACTCGAACCTCCCGATGGTCTCGAACCCGGCGCTTTCCAGTACCGCCTGGTGGGGGTCCTTCTCGATGGCGGTGTCCCACCCCGTCGGGACCCTGTCGCTCGCCTTCATGCGCCGGGCCCAAGACTCGATCACGTGCAGGAGCGCCCGCTGCCACGTCGCCTGCCCCTGCGACGGCAACTCGCCCCAGACGAGCGCGAGGCACCCGCCGTCCGTCAGCCACCGGAACGCGTTGCGGGCGACATCGTGGCGGCGGAGGCGGTGGAAGGCGTTCCCGATCGTGATCAGGCCGAAGGATGCGTCCGGGGCGTCCAGCTGCTCAGCGCTCGCGGCGATCCATCGGATGTTCGTGACGCCGCTTCGCTCGGCTTTCCCGAGCGCGAAGTCGATCGTCTCCGGCTCCTGGTCCACCGCCCAGACGTCGGCGAAGGAGTCGTGCAGCGCAAAGGCGAGCTGGCCGGTGCCGCAAGCGAGGTCGAGGAGTCGCGCTCCTTCGGGCAGGTTCGCGCGGCGAAGGAGGTCGTCCAGGAGCGCCGTCGGATAAGGCGGCCGGAAGCGGTCGTAGTACGGCGCCGTGCCTTTGTAGAGGTCGTTGCGAAACACGGGCTGCTCCACGCGACCGGGCCGCTTGTCGTGATCGGTAGACGCGGCAGTTACGCCCGTGCGGCGATGGCCTGCTGGGCGATGGCGGCGAACGCCTGCGGCTCCCGCACCGCCAGGTCGGCCAGCACCTTGCGGTCGATGGCGATGCCGGCCTTGCCGAGGCCGTCGATCAGGCGCGAGTACGTCGTCCCGTTGAGGCGCGCCGCGGCGTTGATGCGGGCGATCCAGAGCTTGCGGAAGTCGCCCTTGCGCTCGCGGCGGTGGCGGTACGCGTAGTCGAGCGAGTGCAGCACCGACTCGTTGGCGCGGCGGAACACGCGGTGGCGCTGGCCCTTGTGGCCGGTCGCCAGGCCGATGATCTTCTTGTGCCGTGCGCGGGCGGTGACGCCCCGTTTCACGCGTGCCATGAGCTACTTCCTTCGCGCGTAGGGCATGAGCTTGCGCAGCGTGCGCTGCCCCGGCTTGCTCACGACCAGCATCTCGTCGATCTTGCCGCGCGCCGCCTTCGACATGCGGGTGCGGTTGTGGCTGATGTTGCCCTTGCGACGGGTGAACTTGCCGGTGCCCGTCACCTTGAAGCGACGGGCGGCGCCGCGGTGCGTCTTGAGCTTGGGCATCGGGATGAGCCTCTCAGCGAGTCAGCAGGTCAGCAGAGCGCGGCCCGTGGGCCGCAGGCGCCAGTGTAGCAGACAGGTCCGAGCGGGAAAGTGGCCCTAGCCGACCGGCTCGCTCGCCTCGACACCGGCATCCTTGAGCGCGGAGGCCAGCGCCGTCTCGGCCGGCGCCGCGCCATCTGAGGACGCGACCGTCGCCGTCGCCCGTGGCTTCGCCGGCTTCGGGGCCTGCTTCTGGGGCAGCGGCGCCAGGTACATGTTCATGAAGCGGCCCTCCATCGAGGGCTGGCGCTCCACCTGCGCCGCGTCCTTGAGCTGCTCGGCGACACGCAGCAGCAGCGCGCGGCCGATCTCCGGGTGCGTGATCTCGCGGCCGCGGAACATGACGGAGACCTTCACCTTGTCGCCGGCGGCCAGCAGCTTGCGGGCGACCTTCGTCTTGAAATCGATGTCGTGGGCGCCGATCTTGGGCTTGAAGCGCACCTCGCGCAGGGTGGCCTGCTTCTGGTGCTTGTGGGCTTCCCGCTCCTTCTTGGCCTGTTCGTACTTGAACTTGCCGTAATCGAGGATGCGGCAGACGGGAGGGTTGGCGTTGGGGGCGACTTCGACGAGGTCGAGGCCGGCGTCGCGGGCCATGGCGAGCGCGTCGTTGATGGGCGTGACGCCCAGCTTGTGACCCTCATCGTCGATGATGAGGACTTCCCGGACGCGGATCCGTTCGTTGATGCGGAGTTCTCTTGTCGCTATACCAGGCCCCTCGCCGCGAGCCGAAAAGACGTGCCGTTGATTGGAGCTTTACTATATGGGATCGTGCGGCCCGGCTGCAACGGAGCCGCGCGAGGGAACTACAGCAGCACCAGCAGCGGCGTGCCCTGGTCGACGCGCTGGTCGACGCTCACGTACACGGCCTTCACCGTGCCGGCGCGACGCGCGTGCAGTTCGTTCTGCATCTTCATCGCCTCGACGACGCAGAGGACCTGGCCCTCTTCGACCTCATCGTCCGCCTTGACCGAGATGTCGCGCACGACGCCCGCCATCGGCGACTTGAGGACCCACTCGCCGCCGGCGTCGACGTCGATCGAGTCGCCACCGCCGCCGCCGCGCCGCCCGGTCTGCGTCGCGACGGCGATCGTGCGGCCGCCGATCATGACGTGGTAGCCCGTCGGACCCTCTTCGGCGAAGACGTCGTAGGTCTTGCCGTCGACGATGAGCGAGTAGCGTGCGGTGTCGTTGATGCGCACGAGGCTGACGACGTGCGTACGGTCATCGAGCGTGACGCGAAAGCCGCCGCCGTGGTCGGGGGTGACCTCCACCTCGCGGTTCTCGCCGCCGAGCTTCAGCCGATACTTCGCTGCCATCGGCTCCCTTGCTGCGCAGGGCTGGTGCGCGATGCGAGCTCGCGGTCGCGGCCCGCTCGTTGCCACGTCACGCCGGGCGGGCCAACGACGACGGCGGGCTGGGCGCCACTGCGTGCGCGGCGGTTGTGCGACATCACGGCCGCCACCAGCAGCGCCACCTCCTCTGCCTCCGTGTGGCCGTCGGGCTCGATCATCTTGAACTCGGTGTCGAGGAAGCCGGTGTGCACCTCGCCGGCAACGAAGCGCGGGTCGTCCAGGAGCTGGAGATGGAACGGGATGTTGGTCTTCACGCCGACGATGACGTACTCGCGCAGGGCGCGCTTGCTGCGCTCGATGGCCTGCGTGCGGTCGGCGGCCCAGCAGATGAGCTTCGCGAGCATCGGGTCGTAGAAGTAGGGGATCTCGATGCCGCTGAAGATGGAGCTGTCGACGCGCACGCCGGGGCCGCTCGGCTCGCTGACGAAGTCGATGCGGCCGAGCGACGGCAGGTAGTTGTTGTACGGGTCCTCGGCGGCGATGCGGCACTCGATGGCGGCGCCGCGGAGCTGCACGTCGTCCTGCGTGAAGCCCAGCGGCTCGCCCGCGGCGATGCGGATCTGGTCGCGCACCAGGTCGCGGCCGCAGAGCCACTCCGTCACGGGGTGCTCCACCTGCAGGCGCGTGTTGACCTCGAGGAAGAAGAACTCCTGGGTGGCCGGGTCGAGGAGGAACTCGACGGTGCCGGCGTTGTAGTAGCCGGAGGCCTTCGCCGCAGCGACGCCCGCCGCCATCATCTTCTCGCGCGTCTCCTGCTTGAGCACCGGCGATGGCGACTCTTCGAGCAGCTTCTGGTGCCGTCGCTGTACGGAGCACTCGCGCTCGCCAAGCGCGACGGCGTTGCCGTGCTTGTCGGCCAGCACCTGGATCTCCACGTGCCGCACCGGCGAGAGATAGCGCTCCAGGAAGACGCCTCCGTCGCCGAACGCCGACTGTGCCTCGCTGGAGGCGACACGCACGGCGCCCTCGATCTCGCCCGGGTCCTTGACGAGCCGGATGCCCTTGCCGCCGCCGCCAGCCGACGCCTTGATCATCAGCGGGAAGCCGATGCCGGGCGCGAGCCTGACTGCTTCGGCGGCGTCGACGCGCCCCTCCGTCCCCGGCACGACGGGCACGCCAGCCTCGATCATCGTGCGGCGGGCGTTGACCTTGTCGCCCAGCAGGATGACGGCCTTCGGGTCGGGGCCGATGAAGGTGATGCCGGCGCCGGCGCAGGCTTCGGCGAACTCCGTCCGCTCGCTCAGGAAACCGTAGCCGGGGTGTATGGCGTCGACGCCGGCACCCTTCGCCACCTCGACGATCTTGCGATAGTTGAGGTAGCTCTCGAGTGGCGGTCCCTCGCCGATGTGGTACGCCTCGTCGGCGTACCGGACGTGCAACATGTTGCGGTCGACCGTCGAATAGACGGCGACGGTGGAGATGCCCATCTCGCGGCACGTGCGCATGATGCGCAGCGCGATCTCTCCACGATTGGCGACCAGGATCTTCTTGAACACAGAGACTCCCGCGGCGCTCTCGAGCACGGGTTTCTTAACATAGATCTTGCCGTGAGAGTAGGACGGAGTCCGGCTTCAGTGCGGCCAGCGTTCGCTCACGACGACCTCGATGCCGGCCGTGGCCTTCTGCACCTCGACGTGCGTCCCGCTGTCGTCGCGGCGGTACTGCAGCGTCACGTGGCCGTTGCCGACGCGCAGCCCCCGCACGTGGACGGAGTTGAGCCAGTAGGGCAGCCGCGGGTTGACAATGCGAAGGCGGCGTTCCGGGGCCTCAGGTTTGAGGCCCAGCATCGCCTGGGTGATGAGCGGGAATGTGCCGGCAGCCCAGGACTGCGGCTGGCACGCGACGGGATACGGGACCGGCGCGTGGTGCGCGGAGCGGCTCTCGCCGCCGAACAGCTCCGGCAGGCGGAAGTACGGGAAGGAGGTCGTCGCGTCGAAGAGCGCGGTCGCCAACTCGTTCAGCTCGTCCTCGAATCCGTACATCTTGAAGCCCATCGCGGCGATGCTGTTGTCGTGCGGCCAGACCGATCCGACGTGATAGCCGATCGGGTTGAAGCGCGGGCTCCCGCCGGCGAGCGTGCGGAGGCCCCAGCCGCTGAACATGTCGCTCTGCATCAGCCGCGACACCACCTCCGCGGCTCGTGGCTGGTCGACGATCCCTGACCAGAGGCAGTGCGCCGGATTCGTGGAGATTGTCGCCACCGGTCGCCGTTGCCCGTCGATAGCCATCGCGAGAAATCGCTGGTCGTCCAGCCAGAACTCGTCGTTGAATCGGCGGCGCAGCGCGTCGGCCCGCGTGAGGTTCGCGGCCGCCAGCTCGCGTTCGCCGAGCCGCTCAAGAATGGGCGCCAATTTTCGGCGTGCGGCATACGCGTAACCCTGCACCTCCGCGAGCGCGATCGGCGGCGTTGCGAGCGTGCCGTCCGTGTGGACGATTGCGTCGTACGAGTCCTTCCAGCCCTGGTTTACGAGTCCCTTGTCGGAGTGCTTCTCGTACGCGAGGTAGCCCTCTCCCGTCGGGTCGCCGTACGTGTCCATCCACGTTAGCGCGGCGCGGATCGCCGGCAGCAGCTCGCGGACCAGGTGCAGGTCGGCGGTCCAGGCGAAGTATTCGGTCAGCAGGTTGAGGAAGAGCGGCGTGGAGTCGATGCTGCCGTAATACGGGCCGTAGGGCAGCTCGTTGGCGCGCGACAGCTCGTCGAACCGCAGCTCGTGGAGGATCTTGCCCGGTTCCTCGTCGTGGCTGGGGTCCAGCTTTTGGCCCTGCCACTTCGCGAGCAGGCGCAACGTGGCCCGCGCCATCTCCGGCTTGTAGGCGAGCATCTGCAGGGAGACGATGCAGCTGTCGCGTCCGAACAGCGCGTCGAACCACGGCGTCCCGGCCGCCGGATAAGGCTCGCCATCGCTGCTCTGGCTCCAGAGCATGCGCACGTCGCTCAACGAGCGCTGGATCACCCGATTGAAGAACTCATTGTCGGTAAAGATCTGCGTCGCCGTCGAGGTCCAGCGCCGGTAGTCCTCCGAGACCGCGTCGAATCGGCTGACGCTCTGCGAGGCTCTCGCCTCCTGGTCGTCTACGGAGATCGTCAGGCGCAGCGTGGTCGTCTCACGACCCTGCAGGTTCACGCGAAACAGCATCGAGGCGCCGTCGATGGCGAGCGGCGCGGTGTCCACTACGATCGTCGTCCGCCGCTCGCGGCCGTCGATGCCCGTGTAGGCGTAACGGATGCTCCGCTCGCCGACCTCCGCCTCGTGTGGCGCGCCGCGGCGCTCGCGCTCGTATCCGCGAACGTCGAAGATGTCGGCAAAGTCGGCTGCGAAGTCGTAACGCAGGGCCAACGTCACGGGGAACGGATTGAAGTTCGTGACGCGGAGCCGTTCCTCGATGGCGTCCGCGATCGTGCGCTGGCGGCGCACCTCGATCGTGCCGCGGCGGATCCGGCGTTCGTCCCCGCGGCGCATGGTGCGGTTGGTCATCACCTGTTCCATGGCGTAACCAAGTTCCGCCGTGGAGAGGAGCATGACGGCGTCGGAGCCGTTCAGCGTGAACCGGTAGCCTGAGAGGTGCCGGGTGTCGGCGTGGTACAACCCGAACCCGTGCGTGTTGCCGGGCGGGACGTTGCCCTGGGTGTCGGTCAGAAGAAACGCCGAGCGCTCACGGATGACGAGGGCATCGCGGATGTCCTCGATGCCCATCGGCTCGCCCTCCGGGAGGGCGTACCAGTCCCCTTCACGCGGCGCGTGCTCTTGTTCGACGGAAATCGTCCGGCCCCTCTGTCAGAGTTGCTGATTCCTACCGGCGCTCGGCCCGCCTGCCATCTGCGGGGACCACTTGCAGGCGGTTCTCGACGTCTTCGACGCCGTCGTGCCAGCGTATCAGGTCTTCGATGGCGTGTCTCTGCGCCGCCGACGGCACGTTCCCAGACAGTGATGCCACTCCCCGGCTGAACTCGACGCTGACGGCGCCGCCCGGCAGGTTCGCGGCGCGCCGGACGTATTCGCTCAACGCCCGTGCGACGTCGGCATCGGAGATGGCCTCCGACTCCAGCAGGAGGTGGTTTTCGACGCGAGTCACGCTGCGCGCGCTCGATACCGCGCGGACGATGGCCTGGCGTTCGGCTTCGTCACGGGCGACACCGCGCAGGAAGAGGGCGCCCTCGCGGACCTCCGTCACGACGCGGCCAGTGATATCGAGAGCAAGCCGTGCCAGCTCCCGGGCTACGTCCTGGATCACCCGCTCGTCGTCCTCAAACCCGCGCCGGGCGACCCGCAATTCGTTGACCACGGGCCGGCCGGCGATCTGCGCGGCCACCTCGCCGGCGAGGTGCTTCTGCTCGTAGCTGGGAGTTACGCCGTGGAGGTGGACGGACCCGTCCATGACTTCGACGCGCAGGTCGCAGATACGCAGGTTGACCAGGGCACGGCGTACCGCGCCGGGTCCAACAGACTTCTCCATCACGCGACTACGCTCTCTTCCTCCGGCAACTCCGGCTTTCGGATGAGGAAGGTCTTCGGGACTTCGGCCCGCTCCAGCACTTCGTCGTAGACGCGCAGGTAGTGGCCGGCCATGATCTCGGGCGCGAAGTGGCTCCGCACGTGCTCGCGGCAGTCGTACGGGTCGATCGTCCCGACGAGCGACACCGCCTCCACCATCTCGTCGACCGTGTCGACGACGAAGCCCGTCTTGCCGTGGACGATCAACTCCGACGCGCTGCCGCGGCGCAGCGCGATTACGGGCGTGCCGCACGCCATCGCTTCCGGCATGACGAGTCCGAAGGGTTCTTCCCAGGTGAGCGGCATGAGCACGCACTGTGCCGTCCGGTACAACTCGCGCTTCTGCGTCGCGTCAGCTTCCCCGAAGAACACGATCTGTTCACCGTCGATGAGGTCGCGCATCACCTCGTCGAAGAATCGCCGGTCGTACGCATCGACCTTGCCGGCAAGGATCAACCGCCGGCCGAGCCGCTTGGCCACGTCCACGGCAAGCTGGGGCCCTTTCTCGGGGGCGATGCGGCTCAGGAAGAGAAGGTCGTCTCCCTTCTCGGCCTGGAACGGGAAGCTCTCGACGTCGATGGAGTTGTACACATGGCCCATATAGCGCGCGGGGCCGCGGCGGAGAGACAGCGGGGGCCGCTGCGACTTGCTGATCGTGTTGTAGGACCCCGTGTACCTGTCCCAGATGAACTGGGTGTCCGGCGTCGTCAGGCAGTGCAGCGTGGTGAGCATCGGCGTGTCGATGGTGTGCGACATCGCCATCGCCAGCTCACCGGCGTGGTTGTGGATCAGATCGCAGTCGCGGCCTTCCTTCAGGGCCATCGCCATGTGCATCCAGTCGTACGGGTTGCGGTCGACCAGGTCGTCCGCGCGACGCAGGCTGCGGTGGTAGGTCGCCAGAAGCGTGGCGGCTGTGTGGGAGTCGCCGGACGCCGCGAGGATCACCTCGTGGCCCTGCTTCACCAACTCCTCGGTCAGGATGCTGACGACTGCCTCCGTGCCTCCGTAGGCGTGAGGGGGCACGGCTTCCCACAATGGGGCAAGTTGGAGTATTCGCATGGGCGGGTCTCTCCAGTTGTACGACAAACGGGCCGCGTTACGGCTCGCAACCTCATCCTTCGGTCGTGCGTAGCAGGAGCGACGGGTTTTCGAGGTGGATCCGCCATCCTGCGGACCTCTGGCCATGTAATACCACCCGCGCGGAGAGTTTTCAATGGCCGCCCGGCATCTGCTCGGTCACATTGGGGCTTTGTGATGCTTTGTACACTGGGCGCGATGGAGCCCTACGTTCACGATGCCGTCCTGGACATGCTGGCGGCGCGCAACGAGCTGATGCGCGAGCTGTCGCGGGTCGGCGAGCGGGACTGGGAGCGCTTCGTCCCTTACGGCTCGCGCACGCTGCACGACCTGCTGGCGCACCTGGCGAGCGCGGACGGCGCCTGGGCGCGGGCCGCGCAGGGCCTGCTGAAGGGTGAGGCGGACGACCGGCCACCGCTCTCGGCCGAAGAAGCGCGTATCGAGCGCCAACGGGCCTCCGAGCGCGGGCGAGGGCAGCCGCCGGACGCGCTGCTCGAGGAGATGGAGCGGCGGCGGCGCCTGCTGCTCAGCCTCTACGAGCTGCTGGAGCCGCGCCACCTTGTCCTGCCGCTCCGCGCCTTCGATGACACCCACAATTCCGTCCGCGAGCGCATCTGGCTGGGGTACCACGACAGGCTGCACGCGGCGGACATCCGGCGCGCGCTGCGCATGCAGTGGTATCCGCAGAACCTGGAGTTCCTCGCCGAGCTGGAACCGGTCGTCGAGACGCTCTCTCCCGCTCCGATGCTCTACGTCATCTACAGCGTGGACCCCGTGTTCTGGGAGCGACCCTCGCCCGTGCCCGGGTGGAGCTACCGCCAGCTCCTCGCGCACATCTCCGTCGGCGACTGGGTGCTGCACGGGCACCTGCGCCAGATCATCGAACAGGGAGCGGTCGCGCCCTGGCCCGACGTCGATGCCGGCAACGCCGAACGGGTGGCGGAGCGCGCACGGTCGACGCACGATCGGCTGATCGAGGAGTACCTCTCGATGCGCCACGAGACGCTGCGGCTGCTCGCGCAGCTCCAGCCCAGTCACCTGGATCTGCGCATCTCCTTCTGGTGGGAGGCGGCGCCGAACGAACACTCGGTGCTCGAGTACCTGGCGTCGTTCCACCTGCACGACCGCGCGCATCGCGAGCAGCTGCGCGGGGCGATGAAGTACGCGCACGCGCGGGGAGGCTAGAGTGCCGCTGTTCAACCGCAAGCCGAAGCCCGTGCCCCCGCCCTCGGTCGAGCTGCCATCCGGCGAGGAAGTGGAGCGCGCCACCTCGGCCGTTCTGGTCCAGGGCAAGACGCAGATGCCGGGCGTGCTCCACATGACGAACCGTCGCCTCATGTTCGAGGCGCGCAGGGGCGACGCTCGCTGGATGGTCGTGCCGTTCGGCGAGATCAAGTCCGTCGGCCTGCACCGCGCGATGCACGCGCCGGGCCTCCGTGGCCGGTGCCTGGCGGTCGAGACGACGAAGGGCGAGCAGGTCTGGTGGTCGTTCAGCGAGAAGGACGAGCAGGAGTGGCTCCCACTCGTGAAGGCACACGCCGACGCCGCGATCGCCGCTACGCCCTCCGACGAGGAGTAGCTACCGTCCGGCTTCGACCTCCGCAACGCGCGCCCTGAAGCGCCGGACGGCGGTCCGCAACGCCTCCTCGGCATCGACGTCGCTCCGCCGCGCCAGCGACACGATCGCGAACAGCAGATCCCCGAGATCGTCCACCGGCAGGCCGGCGCCGCCGAGGCGTGCCAGCGCATCCATGATGCTTGATTGAGAGAGAGGCTCGATATCAGCTCCGACCTTCTCGGCGCGCGACTGCACGGACTGCGCCTGCGCCAGGGCCGGCATCGCCAGCGGCACGGCGTCGAGCACACCCGCGTCCGGCCGCTCCTCTTTCTTCAGCGCCTCCCAGTTGCGCACGACGTCCGCCGGGCCGGCGACGGAGACGTCGCCGAAGACGTGGGGATGCCGCCGGATGAGCTTCCGCGTGATGCCGCCGAAGACGTCCTCGATCGCGAACGTGCCCTCGTCCTCCGCCACCTGCGCGTGCAGCACGATCTGCATCAGCAGGTCACCCAGCTCCTCCGCCAGCCGGTGCGGCTCCCCCTCGTCGAGCGCGTCGAGCGCCTCGTACGCCTCCTCCAGCAGGAATCGCTTGAGCGTCGCGTGCGTCTGCTCCAGGTCCCACGGACAGCCGCCGTCCGGTGAGCGCAGCCTCGCGATCACGGCCCGCAGCCCCTCGAACGAGCGCACGTCGTCCGTCAGTGGCAGCGGGGGCACGTAGATCGAGGTCAGGTGGTCGAACGCGTCGCTGTGGTCGAGCGCGGCGAGCGTCGTCTCGGAGACGCGCGCCTCCCCCGTGCCGGCGCCGCTCACGACGCGCACCTCGTGCTCGGCCGGGTACTGCTCCAGCAGCGCCAGCTTCACCTGCGACGCCGCGCGCCGGTCGTACACCTGGGCGATCAGCGTCGGCCGCTCCGGCACGAGCAGCCGCCGGTGCGGGGCAAAGGCGAGCGCGTCCAGCGTCAGCAGCCCGTCGGCGAGCGGGTCGATCCGCAGGACGGACGCCAGCACGTCGAGGAAGCTGATGCCGGAGACGACGCGCACGTCTGACGCCCGCGGCCTCCGCCCGGTCGAGCAGCGCGCGCACCGTCGCCTCGCCGAAGAGAGGGTGGCCGGGGACGGCGTAGACGGCGGGGCCGGCGGCGGCGAGCGCCAGCACTCGCTCTACGATCGTCTCGTACACCTGCTCGAACGACGCGCCGGTCTCGTAGACGTCGTCGAACGACTCATAGCGGGGGCCGGCGGGCAGCCCGGCGACGGTCGGGTGACGCGCGGTGCGCAGCCAGACGACCTCCGCCGCCGCCAGCGCGTCGCGCGCTTCGGCCGTCAGCAGCGCGGGGTCGCCCGGGCCGAGGCCGACGATCGTGAGGACGTGCTGTGAGGTCACGCGAGGCATTATGGCGGCGCTCGCCGGGCCGTGGAAGTTTGACGGCGACGGTGGCAGGCGTGGGAGAGCAGGAGTACGCTGGTCACGTGGAAGACGACGCGGGGACGGCAGCGCATAACGAAGTGCTTGACAACGGATCGCCGCCGTCAGAGAATGCGGATGTCGCGGCGGCGGGGCGGCAGAGGGGAACCCACATGGGATTTGCCCGCATGCTGGCCACGCTGCTGTTCGTGATCGCGCTGCCGGTCGCGCTCATCACCACGAACGTCCGCCTGCTCCTCAACGCGCCGCCCGTCTACAACTACGCCTTCGACCGCTACAACGCCGTCGATGCGACGGGCCTGTCGCGGGCAGACCTCGATTCCACGGCCTCGGCCCTTCGCCACTACTTCAACAACGGCGAGCCGACGTTCTACCACGTCGTCACGGAGGACGGGCTGCCGGCGCCCGTCTTCAACGCCCGCGAGACGCGCCACATGGAGGACGTGAAGAACATCGTCGTCGTGCTCGACCGAGTGCAGGAGGCGACCGTCGTCTACGTGCTCTTCTACGTCGTGGCGTTCTTCATCTGGGCACGGGAGGGCAACGTGCGGCAGCTGGCGGCGCAGAGCCTCATCGCCCTCGGGCTCGGCGCGCTGTTCGTCGGCGGCATCGCCGTCTTCGCCGCGTTCGGGTTCGATGCCGCCTGGGCCCGCTTCCACGAGGTGCTCTTCCGTAACAGCGACTGGGAGTTGAACCCGGCGACGGACCACCTGATCCAGATGTTCCCGGAGCCCTTCTGGCGCGACATGACGATCCTGCTCGGCGCGATGAGCGCGCTCGAGGCGCTGCTGATCAGCGCCGCCGCCGGCGTGTACCTGATGGGGAGCCGCACGGAGCGCCGCCATCTCACCGGCAGCGTCGACGTCAAGGCATCGACAACGCAGGCCGCCTGAACCGCACGCGCTAGGAATTGCGACGGAAGATCGTGGCCGCCGGGCCGTCGTACACGACGGTGTAGGCGCTGTCGCTCCGCAGCGACTGCCGCAGCGCGGCGCAGCACTCCTTCTCGTCGTCGACGAGGAGCTGGATGCGGGGCGCCAGCTTCGGCAGGTAGACGTAGTCGAACGGGATGCCGGTGTCGCTCCGCCACGCCGCGATGCACGAGGCGTCTTTCCCGGCGCACTTCTGCGCGTCGTCGTACGCCGTCAGCCGCGTCCGGAAGGTGTCGCCGCCCTGCCACTCGTACCCCTGCGTCGTGACGACGCTCTGGCGCTGTGCCAGCACGGGGAACCATTCCGACGTCCGGTCGAGCGCCCACTGGTCGCCGCTGACGATCAGGAACTTCGCTGACGGCGCCGTGTTGGCCGCCGACCACGACATCGCCGCGCGCTCGCCGGCGCTCAGGCCCGTGAGCTGGCGCGGGGTCGAGACCATCGCCGACAGGAAGGCGTAGAGCACGGCGCAGGCGACGAACCCGACCGCGACGCCCGCCGCCACGCGATCGCCGGCGCGCGGACTCGCCGGCGTGGCGCCGCCGAGGCTCAACGCCGGCACGCGCATCACGAGCGGCAGCACCACGTCGGCGACGGCGATGCCCGAGAGCAGCGCCAGCGGGACCGATGCGTCGGTGCCCAGCGCGCGGCCATCGAGCAGCGCGATCGCGACGAGCCACACCGGCAGCAGGTAGCGGCGGCCGGCGATGCAGGCGATGCCGCCCAGCACGGCGAGCGCCATCGTGATCGGGAAGAGCAGTTCGTTCGTGAAGCGCAGCTCGATCAGCACGATGAGGGGGCTGGAGGAGGAACCACCGGCGGCGATGAATGCGGACGCGAACGTGTTCACGCCGTGGCGGGCGATCATCAGGGCGAGCCACGGCGAGACGAGCACAGCGCCTCCGGCGATCACGAGCAGCGTCGAGATCACGCCGGCGCGGTTGCGTCCGTAGGCCAGGAAGAAGAGCCCGCAGCTGAACGCCGCGAACCACGCCATCTCGATGTGACAGAGGAAGGACAGTGCGGCGAACATCGCCGCGAGCGCCGCGTATCGGCGGTCGGCGCGCGTGTACATGACGTACGCGGCGTGCATCGTCAGCAGGGCGAAGAGCAGGCCGAACGCGCGCGTGACGCCGCCCCCCATGATCAGCCAGAGGAAGCCGCGCGGCACGACGGCGAAGACGAAGACAGCGGCGACGACGGCCACCCGCGACTTCAGCATGTCGCGCGCCAGCAGGAAGAATGCGGCGATCGTCAGCGTGCTCGCGATCAGCGGGACGAGGCGGAACACCGTGGCCAGCCCCATGCCCGTCGTGTCGTTGAGCAGCGCCGCCAGGTAGAGGCCCAGCGGCGGGTACACGAACGGCAGACTATCGCTGTTGTACGTCGTCGTGTCGGGGAGCGCGTAGTGCGCGTGCTGCAGGTCGCGCACCATCTGGTAGAAGAGCCCGCCGTCGTTCAGGGGAAAGTCGGATCCCAGCACGAACCCCGCGCGCACGAGGAATCCCAGCCCGATCGCACCGAGGATGGCGAGTGCGTATGTGCGGGACGACAGGGCGATGCCGGTGGCATCGTCGACCGCGCTGTCGACGATGCGAAGCTGCGGCGGGCGAGCGGAATCGGCCTGCTGACGGCGAAAGAGCACGTGCGGAACCCCGCTAAGTATCGGCGGGGCCGTGCGCGTCGCGGAGCGAATGCGCGCCGAAGCCGGGCGCCGGCGTGACGAATAGGGGATCCGCCTAAGGGCGGCGTCTGGCTACCTTCGCAACTCCGCCGGGATGTAGGTGAAGGGCACGGGATCACGCTTCGGCGAGCGGGCGCGCGCCAGCTCGTAGCGTAGCCAGCCGTTCGACTCATCGAGCCAGGCGAGCGGCGCGGCGAGCTGCCGGAGATCGCTCTGTGAGGCCTCTTCGTGAAGCTCGGCGAGGATGGCCGTCAGGTCGTTGGCGAGTTCAGCGAGGCGGTCCATCAGGTGCCTCCTTGCACTGGTGACCAGCCGATGATAGCTCGGGGCGGCGCGCGCGCTCCAAGCGATCCAATCGCAAGCGATGTTAATGTCTCGAGTCATCGCAGCGTGTCGTAGCGGGCTCCGCGCGTGGGCCGACGTGGGGTGATCGGCTACGATGGATTCCGTCAGCCGATGCACTCACACACGACGGAGGGCGAACGTCCATGAGTCTGGACCTGCACGCCGGCGCCGACGTCTTCAGTCGCGACGGCCGGAAGCTGGGCACGTTGAGCCGCGTCGTCGTGAACAAGGAGACGTTGAAGATCACCCACGTCGTCGTCGACACGGGCATCCTGCGCAGCGGCAAGCCGTTGTGGGACGGCGGCTGGCTGATGCCTCACGACCGCGTCGTGCCGCTCGGCGCACTCGCCGGAACGGGTTCCGAGCGGGTCGAGCTGACGATGACGGCCGACGAGTTCCGCGACCACTCCGTCAACTACGACACCGAGTACTTCAAGCCGATGCCCGATCTGAAACCCGGCAGGCTCGACTACTCCGACCTGCAGCGATTCGCCGCCGGGATCCCCGGCGAGCCCGGGCCGTTCGTGATCTATGACGTGCTGGCGAAGTCGCCGGACGACGTCGATATCAAGAAGGACTCCCCGGTCTATCGCCTGAATCCGCATCAGAAGCTCGGCGAGGTCGAGCGTGTGCTCTTCGACGAGGAGTCGCGCAAGCTGACGGGTCTCGTCATCCGCCGTGGCTTTCTGTTCACCTACGACGTCGTGCTTCCCGCGAACTACATCACGGAGGTCGTCGAGGCGCTCCGTGGCCTGATCTTCGTCGACATGACGGACGAGCAGGTCGACGCGCTGAAGGTGTACGAGGAAGCGCAGGAGGGCTGAGCCACGGCCGGTACATCCTGTGGCTATCGCCGTGACTGACGACCGTACGCCGCTCCGTGCGCGCGACCGGCTGCTGCCGCTTGGCCGCCGCACCTACGTCATGGCGATCCTCAACCTCACCAACGACTCCTTCTCGGGCGATGGCACCGGCGCGGATCTCGACGCCGCCCTTCGTCGCGCCGCTGAGGCCGAGGCGGAGGGTGCCGACATCATCGACGTGGGCGCCGAGAGCGCGCGCGCGGACGTACCGGTGCGCGAGGCCGATGAGGAGGCGCAGTTCGTCGGCGAGGCCGTGCGCCGGATCGCCGCGGAGGCCGGGGTCCTGATCTCCGCTGATACGTACAAGCGGCCCGTGGCCGAGGCGGCGCTGCAGGCCGGCGCGCACATCGTCAACGACATCGGCGGCTTCATGTACGACTCGGGGACGGCCGAGGTGGCCGCTGAGTACGGCGCGGCGCTGGTGATCAACTACACGTACGAGCGCCCGAAGATCCGTCCCGCGGAGCCGCCGCGGTACGACGATCTGATCGGCGCGCACCTGGAGTTCCTCCGGTCGCGTGTCGCCATGGCGAAGGAGCGCGGGGTCGCCGAGGAGTCGATCGTGCTCGATCCGGGGATCGCCTTCGGCAAGTCGCACGACGAGGACCTGCAGGTGCTACGGCGGCTCGGCGAGTTCCGCGCGCTCGGCCGGCCGCTGCTTGTCGCCGCCTCCCGAAAGCACTTCATCGGCAGCGTCACCGGCCTGCCGCCGGACCAGCGTGACGAAGCGACGGCCGCCGTCACGGCGCTGAATGTGGCGTATGGCGCAGACATGGTGCGCGTGCACGACGTGCGTACAGGCGTGCGCGCCGCGCGCATCGCCGATGCCATCGTGCGCGGGCGGCCCGGCGACTTCGCCGCGACGCGCGAATCGTGGCCGTGGTGGTCGGACGCGCAACCTATCGCCGGCACGACGATCGCGCAGGCGTCCGACTGACGCCTACGTCCCGGCGAGCTTCTTCACCACCGGCGCCATCGCCTCGTACACGTCGCCGGAGAGGGCGATGTACGAGAAGCCGAACTCTTCCCGCCGCCGCTGCAGGTCGTCGGCCATCTGTTCGGCGTTGCCGAGGAGCAGATGCGGGGTCAGGGCCACCTCCGCGGCGGTCCCGCCGAAGCGCGGCGCCAATCGCTCGGCGAGCGATGCTCGATCGTCGGTGACGATGGACGCGAAGATGGTGACGTTCAGCTCGATGTCGTCGAAACGCGGCCCCGCCGCCTCGCGGATCCAGGCGATCTTCTCCTTCGTGGCGTCGACGCCGCCGGTCGCCATCACCTTCTCGTTGACCTGGCCCTCGGCGAGCACGAAGTTCACGCTGATGATGTCGGCGACGCGGGCGGCGTAGCGCAGTACGCGCTTGCCGCCGCCGCCGATCATCAGCGGCGGATGCGGCTTCTGCACGGGCTTCGGCGTGCCATTCATGTGCACGTTGTAGAACTTGCCCTCGAACGCCACCGGCTCGTCCGAGAACAAGCCTTTCATCACCTTCACCGCCTCCTGCAACCGCGACACACGCACGCCGGGTGCGTCGTAGGTCATGCCGGCACCGCGATAGTCGGTCTCCATCCATCCGGCGCCGATGCCCCATTCGGCCCGCCCGCCGGAGAGCACGTCGAGCGTCGCCAGTTCCTTCGCCAGCACGACGGGGTGCTTGTAGTCGTTGTCCAGCACCAGCCCGCCGACCTTCAGCGTCGTCGTCGCGTCGGCTGCGGCCATCATCGCCGGCATGGGCGCCAGCTGGTCGTCGAAGTGGTCGGGGATGAGGAGCGCGGAGTAGCCGAGATCCTCGATCTTCTTCGCCTTCTCGCGCCACTCCGCCGCGGTCGCGCCGCGCGAGTTCTGGACCGCGAACCGGAACTTGTGCTTGCTGGCCATCTGTCGCTCCTCGCTCGTCACGTAACGCGGCCAGCATACGCCGGAGCGATCGTAGGGGACAGCCTACGGCGTTCCGCTGAGCGTCGCCGTGCCGTCCGTCAGCCGCACGTCGACGCTATGGTCGAGCACGACCTGGTCGGCCTCATGGTCGATGATGCGCGTCACCATGCTGGTGAACGGACGGGTGACGAACGACGGCATGCCGCCGATCCGGATGGAGTCGATATGCGTCTTCGGATGCGGCCCCGAGAGGTCGACGCTGCCGCGAACGCGCACGGCGACATCCCACCCCATGGGCGACGAGAGGTTGCCGCTGACGTCGGCACCGCCGTCCGTGAAGCAGAGGCGCGCGTCGTGCACCGGCGCGTCGTTCGCGTCGAGGAACTGCCGCAGCCGCGCCGTCGCCTCCGCATCGCTGACGGCGAGCGTCGCCGGCCGCCCGGCCGAGATCTGCTGCTCGAACGCCGCCCACTGCTGCTGGTACTGGTCCGCCAGCGACGTGTTCGCCTGCAACGTTTCGCCGCCGCCGCAGTGCCCGGGGCTTCCCTTGAACGTCAGCAGCAGCGCGACCGCGACCAGCACGAACGGCGTGATAACGATGATGAACGGCAGCAGGCAGCAGCCCCGCAGCACGGCCGCTCAGCCGCCCGGCCCGACGTTGAAGCCCTTGACGATGAAGTTGTCGATGTCCGACGGCGTGACGCACTTCACGTTGTACGAGCCCGCCTCGTCGACCTTGAAGTCGAAACTGTACGTGCTGGCGACCGGTGTCGCCGTCGGGCCGCCGTCCGCCTTCGCGGCTACCGTGGCCGTCGCCAGCGTCGCGATCGGCGTCGCGTCGTGCCGCAGCGTGCACTTCACGGCGACGTTCACCGGGTTGTGCTGCTGGATCGAGACCGTCGCCGTGATCGTGCCGCCCGCATGCAGGTCGCCCGTGATCGTCAGCTTCTTGAAGAACTCGTTGCCGGGAGGGGGATCGGAGAACTGGACGCCGCAACCCGCGAACAGCGAACCGATGAGCACGAGCAGCAGCAGCAGGGCGATTCTCACGTCGCCCCATCCTAGACGGCCGCGGATCGCGGTACAAGGACGCCACGTCGCCTACAATCGCGCCATGAAGATCCGCCAACTCCACCCCTGGGATCTGAGCCCGCGCGAGGCGATGGCGCTCCAGCGTGAGCTGGCGTCGCGCGTCGTCCGCGATGGCTCTCCCGCCGACGAGGACGTGCGCTTCGTCGCCGGCTCTGACGTCGCGTTCGACAACGCGCGCGGTCGGGCAGCAGGCGCCATCGTCGTTCTGGCGTACCCGTCGCTCGAGGTCGTCGAGGAGGCGACGGTCGAGGTTCCGGTGCCCTTCCCCTACGTCCCTGGACTGCTGTCGTTTCGCGAGACCCCCGTGCTGCTCGAGGCGTTCGCCGCCCTCAAGCACACGCCGGATCTGCTGATGGTCGATGGCCACGGCTACGCGCACCCCCGCCGCTTCGGCTTCGCCTGCCACCTGGGCTTGCTGCTGGACCTGCCGACGATCGGGGTCGCGAAATCACGGCTCGTCGGCGTTCCAGCCCACGTCGGCGAGCCGCGCGGCTCTCGCGCCGATCTCGTCGACGGCGGGGAGGTGATCGGCTCGCTCCTGCGCACCCGCGAGCGCGTGAAGCCGGTCTACGTCTCCATCGGGCACCGCATCAGCCTCGCCGCCGCCGAGCGCTGGGTGCTGGCGTGCGCCACCCGGTATCGCCTCCCCGAACCGACGCGTCTTGCCGACAAGCTCTCGCGGGTCGCGAAGCAGCGGATGCTCGACGGGACGGTGGAGATGATCGTCGAGCAGCGTGCCGGCGAGGAGGGCCGCTGGGAGTGGGTTGAGGACGAGCAGGACGTCGTGTTCCGCCACCCGCTCGATCCGATGCCGACGCACTACGGCTGCGTCGACGGCCTCATCAACCCGGCCGACGGCGAGCTGCTCGATGTGATGCTGGCGGATCCGGCGCCGCGAGGCCGCGGCGAGCGTCTGCCGGTGCGCGTCGTCGACCTGCTGGAGCGTTCCGACGGCGACCACAAGCTGTTGGCGGTGTCGCTCGCCGCGAACCACTGCCTGGACGGCGTGCGCGAGCGCATCTGGGCGTGGTACGTCTCGCACGAGAAGCCGGTCGTGCGCTGGGGCGGCGAGGACGCGGCGCTCGAGCTGATTCGCTCACTCCGAGACGGCGCATGACGCGCGACGAACGCCGCCGTCGAGCGCTGGAGCAGATCGCGCCGTTTGCCGAGCGCGCCCGCAGATTCTCTGGCTGGAACTTCGACGATCTGCGCGTGACGAACCTCGACCTGGCGCAACCGTGGGACTACGTCGCGATCGCGCGCGAGCATGCCGCCCGCGCCGCTCGCGTGGTCGATCTTGGCACGGGAGGCGGCGAGGTGTACGCACGCATCGTCGCCGGCATGGACGCGCGGTTCATCGCGAGCGAGGAGTGGCACGTGAACGCGCCCGTCGCCCGCGACCGCCTGCGCCCGCTCGCCGTTGACGTCGTCCACGCCAGCAGCGAAGTCACGCCGTGGGCCGCCGGTTCGTTCGACCTGATCCTGAGCCGCCACGAAGCGATCGTGCCGGACGAGATCGTGCGCATCCTGCGACCCGGAGGCGTCTTCATCACCCAGCAGGTCGGCAGCGGTCAGTGGGAGGAGTTGCGGCCGTTCTTTCCGCGCAAGACGGTGTTCCCCGACCACTACGTGCTCTACCGCCAGGCGTTCGAGGCGGCCGGCCTCGACGTGACGTCGCGGACGCACACCTGGCGGGCGGCGTACGGCGGCCTGGGCGAGATCGCCTACATGCTCCTCGTCGCGCCGTGGGAGGTGCCCGATTTCGATCCCGAGGCGGACATCGATGCGTTGCTTGCATTGGAAGAAGCGCACGGCGGCGAGCAGGGCATCGTGCTCACGCTGTCGCGCTATTTGATGATCGCGCGGAAACCGCCGCAGGGCGGAGTCCGGTAGAATGGACGCACTCCGACCGGAAAGGAACGCACCAGCACATGCAAGAGCTCCGTGACCGCCTGAACGCCCTGCGGGAACGCATCGCGCATGTCATGGTGCGTCTTTGACATCACCGGCCTCGAAGCCGAAGCTGCCTCGCTCGAGGCGCAGTCAGCCGCACCCGACTTCTGGAACGAGCAGCAGTCCGCGCAGGACGTGATGCGCCGCCTCTCGACTGTGCGTGCGCGTTCCGCCACGTGGCGGAGCCTCGAATCGCAGGTGCGCGACCTCCTCGAACTGGTCGAACTGGCCGCCGCCGAGGACGACCAGGCCACGGCTGCCGACGTCGAGCGGGATACGTCGGCGCTCGAGAAGCAGCTCGACGACCTCGAGTTCGAGCTGACGTTCTCCGGGCCGTACGACGACCGCAACGCGATCCTGGCGATCCACGCCGGCGCCGGCGGTACGGAGTCGCAGGACTGGGCGGAGATGCTGCTGCGGATGTACGTCCGCTGGTGCGAGGCACGGAACTTCAAGGCGGAGGTGATCGACCTGATGCCGGGCGAGGAGGCCGGTATCAAGAGCGCGACCATCGAGATCCAGGGCGAGCACGCGTACGGCTACCTGAAGAGCGAGCGCGGCGTCCACCGCCTCGTGCGCCTGTCGCCGTTCGACTCCGAGAACCGCCGCCACACGTCGTTTGCGCTCGTGGAGGTGCTGCCCGAGGCCGGCGATGCGCAGGAGGTGAAGATCAACCCCGACGACCTGCGCGTCGACGTGTATCGCGCCAGTGGACACGGCGGCCAGAACGTCCAGAAGAACTCCACCGCGATCCGCATCACCCACCTGCCGACGGGCATCGTCGTCACCTGCCAGAACGAACGCTCGCAGCACCGGAACCGCGAGGCCGCGATGCGCGTGCTGGAGGCGCGGCTGATCCAGATCGAGCTGCAGCGGCAGGCGGAGGAGCAGGCGAAGCTCAAGGGAGAGCACGTCAGCGCCGGCTGGTCGAACCAGATCCGCAGCTACGTGCTCCACCCGTACAAGATGGTGAAGGACCACCGCACCGGCTACGAGACGAGTGACGCGTTCGGCGTGCTCGAGGGCGACCTCGACGGCGCGATCAAGGCGTTCCTCCAGACGACGGTTGGTGCGCATGAGGCGTAGCCTGGCGCTGGCCGTGCTCGTCGTGATGATGGCTGTGCTCACGGGCGTCATCACGCCCGCGCGGAGCACCACGGCTCAAGGTGCAATCACCGTCGTCTCCGAGCAGCCCCAGAACGACTACCCGCGCGGCGTTGCGTTCAACATCACGGTCCGCGCGCCCGGCGACGTCAAGGAGGCGCGCCTGCTGTACCAGGTCGCGCCCGACGGCGTTGGCGCCGAGGCCGTCGCCGATTGCACGGGCACCGGCACCGTGAGCTGCTCGTACGAGCTGGTCAGCGGGCGCGGCATCTACATCATCCCCGGCGCGGAGATCACCTATCACTGGGAGATCACCGGCGCGGACGGGGCGCAGCTCTCGACCGAGTCGAAGGTATATGTGCACCAGGACACGCGCTTCACCTTCGCGACGCTGAAGCAGGACAACGTCACGGTCTACTACCACGCCGGGGCGCAGTCGCAGGCCCAGGCCGTCCTGGACGCGGCGGCGGACACGCTCACCAAGGTCGGCCAGCTCGAAGGCACGCAGGTAACGTTCCCCGTCAAGGTCTTCGTCTACACGACGGCGCAGGAGATGCAGCCGTCGATCGCGCCCGGCGGTTCCGCCCCCGGCGTCGTCATCCTCGGGGAGGTCGTCTACTCCGACACGGCGATGGTGTCGGAAGACGTCGAAACGCTGGACATCGTGCGTCACGAGGTCGCGCACATCGTCACGGCGCAGGCGACGAAAGGGCCGTACGGCATCGCATCGTGGCTGAACGAGGGGATCTCCGTGTACTCGCAGACCAAGGTGCTGAGCAGCCACGCGTCCGCGCTCGCCGCCGCGATCAGGAACAACACCGTGCTCTCGATGAACCAGCTCAACTCGTCGTCCACCGGCTCGGCGAGTGACACTGTGAGCCTGTTCTACGGCGAGGCTGGCTCGATCGTGAAGTTCCTGGTCGAGACATACGGCCCGGAGAAGTTCGCCGCGCTGCTCAAGACGTTCAAGGACGGGTCCACCGCGGACAACGCGTTCGAGTCGGTGTATGGCTTCGACCAGCTCGGCCTGGAGAACAACTGGCGCCAGTCCGTCGGTCTCCCGCCGCGCGCCGCCTCCGCGACGGCGACCCCGCGGGCGACCGAGCAGGCGCGCGGCGCCATCACGCCCGTCGGCGGCTCCGGTGGATCGGCGACGGCGACATCATCCGGCGGCGGAACGAACGTCACGGTGATCGCCATCATCGCTGGCATGATGGTGCTGGTCGCGATCGCCGCCGGGACGGCGATCTTCGCCGTGCGGCGCCGCGTGTGAGCGTTCCCGCTGGCGACATCGCCGAATTCGTCCGCCGGACGTACGGTCTCGATGCGCGCAGCGTCGGCCTCGTCGCCGGGCGAGCGCACGCCGAAGCGATCGTGCATCGCGTCGATGGTGCAGACGGAGCGTATTTCCTCAAGCTCACGCCAGGCGGGCAACCCGCGCCCTCGCCGCTGGCACGGTATCTCGCGGACTCCGGGATCTCGCAGGTGATCGCTCCGCTGCGCACCCGCGATGGTCAGCTCTCAGCCCCGTTCGGGGACCTGCGGGCGAGCCTTTATCCGTACGTCGAGGGCGAGAACGGCTTCGTGACACCGCTCGACGAGGATCAATGGATCGTGCTCGGACGCGCGGTGCGGGCGATACACGACGTGGCGCTGCCGCCGTCGATCAGCAGCGTCATGCGGAGGGAGGCCTTCTCGGACGTCTTTCGCACCAGGACGCGCGCATACCTGGCCGGCGCCCCGCCAGGGCATCGGGACGATAGCGTCGCGCGTGAGCTCGTCGCCTTTCTCGCGGGCAAGCGGGCGGAGATCACGGCGCTCGTCGAACACGCGGAGCAGCTTGCGGCCGTCCTCCGCGCCAAGGCGCTGCCGGACGTGCCGTGTCACGGCGACCTCCACGCGGGCAACGTCCTCGTCGACGGCGCCGGGTCGCTGGTGATCGTGGACTGGGATGACCCCGTGCTCGCCCCCCGAGAACGCGACCTGATGTTCGTCGGAGCAGGCATCGGCGGCGTGTGGAACCGCGAGGAGGAGTCGTCCGCTTTCTACCGCGGCTACGGTGAGGTCGCAGTGGACGCTGAAGCGGTCGCCTACTACCGCTGCGAACGATTCGTTGAGGACGTTGCCGTCTTCTGCGATCAGCTGCTGCTTGATAGCGGCGACGGCCACATCGATCGTCGGCTGATGCTCGGCAAGTTCGTTTCGGCGTTCGGCCCTGACGACGTCGTCGAGATCGCAGAGCGGACGTTCGCAGCACTTTGAAGACCGCGCGTCATCGGTCAGTGTCGGCGGTGCCGCGGCCGCCGGAGGGGCCCCGGCCGAGGTCGATGGCCTTGACGTTCTCGGTCGGGGGATCGTCGTACAGTCCGGGGCGGAAGTTGTAGAGGGCCTGAGTGCTGCGGCCCGCGTCGAGCGTGTAGAAGATGGGCGAGCGCGCGGTGAGGTACTTCTTGAAGGCGTCGTACTTCAGCAGCCACACGTATGTGACATGCCGCGTCTCGTCGACGGCCTTGCCCTCGTCGGTGAGCTGGCTGATCGATGACGTGTCCTTCGCCAGGATGCCCAGGTCGAGACGGTTCCTCTCGAGGTACGCGAACTGGGGATACGAGAAGCCGATCATCACCACGCTGCCTTCCGGCACATTCGTGTTCTCCAGGTCGTGCGTAAACGACAGTTGCGCCTTCATCGTGTCGCGGTTCGACAGCAGCATCCCCTGGCCGACTCGCAGCTTCGTCACCGATTGCAGCGCGACGACGTGATTCGTCGTCGTCAGATCCACGAAGTTGGCGAGCAGCATCACCGAGATCACGCCGACGAGGACGGACGTCTTGAAGTAGCGGCCGAGTACCAGGAAGGCGAACGGGAACAGCGGCAGCATGTACGCCGCCTCGTGGGGGAGGCGGAAGAAGACCATCAGGTACAACACGATGGTCAGCGCCCAGAACATCACGTTCTTGTCGCGCCAGACGTCGCCCGGCAGCTTCGCCAGGCGCGGCAGGGACACGACGACGCCCGCCGTCACCGCCAGCGCACCCACCAGGCCCAGCGAGTCCTTCGCCAGCAAGCGGATGACCGTCCGGTAGCCGACCTTCGCGTCGTAGAAGCTGAGGAAGTCGGGGCCGTATCTCCAGACGATCGGGAAGAAGGCGATCATCGGCACGAAGACGGCCCAGACGACGAAGTCGCGCAGCTCGTTTCGCTTTCCGTCGCGCCACAGGTAGATAATCGCGGGTACCAGCATCGCCGCCGAGGGCACGCGCGAGCCGATCGCGAGGCCGAGCATCAGCCCCGCCAGCGACGTGTGCCGCTGGAGCAGGAAGTAGTACGAGCCCAGGATGAACGTGAGCGCCCACGCGTAGTCCATCGTGTTCATCGTGTTGATCCAGATCAGCGGTTGGAACGCGAAGCCGACGACGATCAGCGCCCGGTTCGGGAGGTTGACCTTCCGCACGATGTTGGCGAAGAACCACAGCCCCAGCAGCGAGACGGCGATCGTGAGCGAGTTCGTCGCGACCCAGCCGCCCTTGATCACCGAGGCGAAGCCCAGCTCCGCCACGGGATAGCCGGGCAGCCGCGAGGGGTAGAACTCGTGCCGGTCCCAGAGCCACCACCCCGACAAGGCGATGCGCCAGGCGTCCGGCTTGGTCCCGAATCCGTCGTTGATGAACGGCGCTCGTCCCGCGACGTAGGCGATCGCCAGCACGATGAAGGCGAACGGTCGCGACAGGTCGAAGTTGAGCGCCCGTTCGAGCGTGCCGGCGACCGGCTCCTCGGACGCGGCTGCGGCGTCGCTCTCCTCGATGGGGATACTCGTCATCGGCCGGGGATGTAGATGCGCGGGGCGGCGGGATCCGCGATGGTTGCCGGTTGCGTCGGGGGCTCGGTCTCGAACGGGGTCGCCGGGCCGGCGTCGATCGATGCGGGCGTGGTTTCCGACTCGACCGAGCGGACGATCTGCGTCGCCAGCTGCGTCTCGTCGATGAGCCCGCGGATCGACGTGCGTCCGTCGATCACCGTGGTAGGCGTGGCCGTCACCGCGAAGCGCTGCACCAGCTCCGGAAACTCGCCGATCTCCACCACCTCCGCCTTCACGTTCGCCTGCGTCAGCGCCATCCGGAACACCATGTTCGCCACGACTGCACTGTACTCGCAGGCGGGCGTAACGAACACGCTGACGCGGACGGCCTCGCGCAGTTTCTTCAGGGCTACCAATGCGTCATGCCCGATCGTGACGTCGGCGCGCGACGACATAATGATCGTTTCGATGAGGTTCGCGAACTGGTGGCCGCCGGGCAGGCCGTAGTAGCGGAGCGCACGGTTCGCCTGGCCCCGGATGACGGTGCATGGCACGCGCTTCACGCCGAGTTTCTCGGCATCAGCCTGCCCTTCCGCGAACTCATGGACGGTGAGCGCGATCCGCGGGTGCAACGCCGCGACCTCGACGAGCGCCTGGCCGACTTCCTCGCAGTGCCGGCACTCGGCGCGCCCCGGCACGACGATGGGGGACCTGTGCTGGGTGAAGTAGTCGATGCGGACGCGCCCGGCGAGCTCGGCCGCGAATCGCTCCTGGATGATGCGCTGCTCGCGTTCGGGGATCACGGGCATGTCCGTCGGCTACGCGGCCGCATCGCCCGACGTGCGTTGCCACACATTGAAGACGCGTTGCACGGCGGTTAGATGTGACATAACGGCGAGCACCCAAAGCGCCCAAACCACAACGCCATGCCCCACGACCAGCGCCCCCCCGAGCAAGATCACCCGCTCGGCGCGCGTGAACAGCCCCTCCCGCAACGTCAACCCGATGCCCTCGGCGCGTGCCCGCACGTAGCTCACCATGATTGAGCCCACGATTGCGGCGTAGCACAGCACGATCTCTTGCGTGTGTCCGCCGGCCTCCGTGTAGTGGAACAGCAGCCCGCCGAGGACCGCCGCCTCGGACACGCGGTCGAGCACCGAGTCGAACACCGCGCCGAACTTTGTCACGGTCCCCGTCTTGCGGGCGAGCGCGCCGTCCAGCAGGTCCAGGGCGCTGAAGATGAGCATCACGGCGCCGGCCCAGAGGAAGTGGCCGCCCGCCGCCAGCGCGCCGGCAGCGACGTTCCCGCCGAACCCCGCCACTGAGATCATGTTCGGCGTCACACCGGCCGCCGCCAGCGGCGAGACGATCGGATCCGTGATGCGCGTGGAGACCTTGTGCGGGACGATGGTGATGGACGGCAAGCGGCCCCCGTCGGCTGCGCGGCTCGTGTTTCGAAGGGGACTATACCGCGAGGACCTGGGTCGTGGGTGCGCGCTCAGCGCGTGGCAGCGGGCGCGTCCGCGAAGTAGCGCACGCGCTCCTTCTTGTACTCTCGCGCGCTCCAGAGGATCTCGTAGTCGGTGACGCCGGTCTTGCCGGAGAGGTCGGCGACGATCGCGGCGACATCGGCGCGCGTCTCGCAGTGCACCATCGAAAACAGCGGGTAGGGCCAGTCCGGGAACGTCGGCCGCCAGTAGCAGTGGCTCACACGAGGGTCCGCCGCCAGGATCGAACCGACTTCCTCGATGCGCTCTTCGGGCACGCGCCAGCACGCCATGCCGTTTGCGCTGAATCCCGCCTCCTGGTGGCGGAGCACTGCGGCCATCCGGCGCAAGATGCCGTCCTGTTCCATCGCGCGCAGCCTGTCGAGCAGATCCGGCTCACTCATGCCCAACTGTCGCGCCGCGGATGCCCAGGGCCGCCGCACGAGCGGCAGGTCGTCCTGGCAGACGCGGATGATCGCGCGCTCCTCCGCCGTCAGGTCGCGGCGAGGGCCACGGGGCTTCTGCTCGCGGGGCCTTGAGTCCGTCTTCTTGCCGACCATGTCGTACTCAACGGCGATCTTGAACAGCTTGAGCGCGGGCAGAATGTGATACGAGATCGCGCCCGCGCCACGCGCCAGCGCCTCCACCTCCGCGTCAAAATCTTGCTCTCGCGGGATCGCCAGCACGGCCCAGAGGTTGAAATGGTGCTCGCGCGCGTAGTTGTGGCTCACGCCAGGGTGTGCGCTGACGACCGCCGCGGCTTCGTCCAGCCGCGCCGGGTCGATGGCGAAGGCGATCAGCGCGCTCTTGTAGCCGATGCGGAAGACGTCGAAGATCGGGCTCAGGTGCCGGAGTACGCCGTCGTCCCGCAGCGCCTGAGCTCGCCGGAGCAGCTCGTCCTCGGTGACGCCGCACTCTTCGGCGATCGAGGCGAACGGCGTCTCGTCCAGGGTCAGCGAGCCCTGCAGCGCATTGAGAATCCGGCGGTCCGTCAGGTCGAGTTCGGCCATCCTACGAGTAGCGCTCCTCAGTCCAGGGGTCGCCGTGGATGTGATAGCCGTACATCTCCCAGAAGCCCGGTTTCTCGTCTTCCATGAACACGAGGCCACGTACCCACTTGGCGCTCTTCCAGAAGTAGAGTTTGGGTACCACCAGCCGGAGCGGCCAGCCGTGCTCCTTCGCGAGCGGTTCGCCGTTGTGCTGGTGGGCGAACAGCACGTCGTCATCCATCAGCTCCGCCAGCGGCACGTTCGTCGTGTAGCCGCCGAAGCCGTGCACCATGACGTGCTTCGCCTCGGGCTTTGGCTTCACGTGTTGCATGAGGTCCGTGAATCTCACGCCGGTCCAGTCGTTGTCGAACTTGCTCCAGTGGGTGACGCAATGGATGTCAGAGCGGATGGTGGACTGCGGCAGCGCCAGAAACTCCTCCCAGGTGAAGTTCACTTCCTCGTCGACCAGCCCGACGACCGAGAACTTCCAGGCGCCGAGTTCGATCGACGGGATGCTGCCGTAGTGCAGCACCGGCCAGCCGTCCGTCAGCTTCTGGCCCGCCGGCAACCGGTCGCCGTAGGTCGCGTGATCCTTTTGGGAGCGGCGATTGAAGAGGTCAAGTGCCATGGCGCTGCTGCTTCTCCTCAGGTGCGAGCGGGTTCAGGATATCACGCGGATCCGTCCGGATTGTGAGTAATACTCCTGAGGCGCCCCGGCGGATCTAAGGCGCCGTGACGCAGATGACGTTGGCGTGCTTCGCCAGCTCCGCGTCGTCGGTGTCGCAGGGCTGCTCGTCGCCGGTGAGCGGCTCCTCCAACGAGCTGTAGAACCGCGCCGTCTTACCGTCGGAGGAGTACCAGTAGTTGTAGCCGCCGCCTACCGGGTCGGACGGCACGTCTCCGGAGCCGGTGTACTCGCCGAGCTTGCAGCCCTGGTCGAGCTCCTTGTACGTGCACAGGCTCTGCACGTGATCGTCCGTTGTCGGCAGATTGCCTTTGTCGTCCTTGTACTTCTCCGCGGCGTCGACGAGCAGCAGCAGGTCGACCTTCCGCTGCTGGTCGCGCTGCGCGGGCGTCCCCTTGACGCCAGCGGGGACGGGCTGGGCCTCCGCCGTCGGCCTGACGGCGGTCGGCAGCCCGACGGGCGTCGACGTCGGGGGGACGTACGCGTTGCGGATGGGCGTGCCAATGGCTCCGAGGAATGGCGCCTGCTTTGCTTCGCCGCCGGTAGTCAGGTCGAACCACGCCACGCCCAGCAGCGCGATCGCCAGCAGCCCGGCCGATGCCATGAGGCTGACGTTGCGATTCGGGAACATGCGATTACCCCCTGGGCTCGGCCGACGACGGCCACTATAGCAGTCGAGGCGGCGGCCGGAGGCTCGGGTCAGACTCCGGTAGCGTCCGGGGCAGCGAGGAGGTAGGGGACCTCAGTCACGACCGTGTTCGGCCGATCGAGCAGCGCGTTCTTGAGCCGGCGCGCCGACTGGTTGTGCAGGAAACGCTGCCACGGCCAGGCGGTGCGGAACTCCGGCAGCACGACCGTCACGAACCGCCCCGGGTCGGCGCGGTCGAGCGCGTCGACGTACGAGAGCACCGGCGCCACGAACGACCGGTACGGGGAGTCGATGATGACGAGCGGGATGTCCAGTACCGTCGCCTCCCACTGACGGCGGAGTGCCTGGCCGGCCTCCAGGTCGTCCGTGACGTGGATGGCCGTGACGCCCGGAGAGATCGTGCGGGCGTACTCCACGGTGCGCAGCACGGCGCGGTTCATCTCGTCGACCGGCACCAGGACAGCGTGGCGACGTTTTGCTCCGGTTTCGATGAGGGCGCCGCGCGGTACTTCGATCTTCCGTTCCACGCCCGAGTAGTGCTTGTAGATGGCGAAGAACGCGATCGCGAGCGCGAGCATCGCCAGCATGGAGATCCAGGCGCCTTCGTTGAACTTCGTGCCGCCGACGATCGCCGCGACGACGCCGGTCGCGCCCGCGCCCACGGCGTTGATGGCGAGGCTGCGGCGCCAGCCCGGCTCGCGCAGGCGCAGCCAGTGCACCACCATGCCGCTCTGGGAGAGGGTGAACGAGACGAACACGCCGAACGCGTACAGCGGGATCAGCTTGTCGACGTCGGCGTCGAAGGCGATCAGCAGCAACCCTGCGCTGGCGCCCAGGACGATGATGCCGTTCGAGAACGCCAGCCGATCGCCGCGGAAGGTGAACTGGTGCGGGAGGAAGCGGTCCCGCGCCAGGATCGAGCCCAGGCGCGGGAAGTCGGCGAAGCTCGTGTTCGCCGCGAGGAGCAGGATCAGGGCCGTCGCCGCCTGGATCGAGTAGAACACCGGCCCGCCGCCGAAGACGGTCTTGGCGATCTGCGCGGGCACCGAAACTTTGTCCGCGTGCTGAATGCCGAACTCGTGGGCGAGGAACGTAATGCCCAGGAAGAAGCTCCCCAGGATCAGGCCCATCCACAACAGCGTCGTCGCCGCGTTCTTCGACTCCGGCTTCCGGAACGCCGGCACGCCGTTCGAGATGGCCTCGGTCCCGGTGAGCGCGGCGCACCCCGACGCGAACGCGCGCAGCACGATGAATAGCGTCAGCCCGGACGATCCCAGCGGATGGACGGATGCCGGCACCGCCGCGTGCAGGTTCGGGTCGATGGCAAGTCTGACAAAGCCGCCTATGAGCAGCACGACGATGGCGACGATGAATGCGTAGGTGGGTATCGCGAAGATCGTCGCCGACTCGCTGATGCCACGAAGATTGAGCAGAGTGATCACGGCGACGACGCCGACCGAGATCTCGACGGACACCGGATGCAGGTGCGGGAAGGCTGACGTGATCGCGAGTACGCCGGCCGCGATCGACACGGACACCGTGAGCACGTAGTCGACGGCGAGGGCCGCCGCCGCCGTCAGCCCGTACGCATCGCCCAGGTTCTCGCGGGCGACGATGTACGCGCCGCCCCCGCTGGGATATGCGCGAATCGTCTGCCTGTATGAGAACGTGACGACCGCCAGCAAGACGGCGATCGCCCCGGCGATCTCGATCGAGTGGGTCAACGCTCCTGCGCCGGCCGCCGCCAGTACCAGCAGGATCTCGTCGGTCGCGTAGGCGCTTGACGAGAGCACGTCCGACGAGAAGACCGCGAGCGCCTTCCATTTCGGGAGGCGCTGCTCGTCCGCCTCCTCCGACGCGATCGGCGAGCCGACGGCGACGCGGCGCACGTTACGCCAGAAGCGCTGCGCACCCGTACGGGGCGCGGTAGCACGCTCCGTCGCGCGGAACGTAGCTTCGTCCTCGCCGCGTTCGAAGTGGCGTTCGCCCTCTCGGACTCGCCGGGCATATCGGGAACCCGGTTTCGTGCCCCGGACAATCTCCGATTGCTCGACGTCGGGCACGGGCGTAGGGCGGGGCACGCGGACGCGCAGGTGTTCATCTTCCGGCGGTCGTAGTGGAACGGGGTCAGACATCGTGCCTCGGCCGGGCGTGAGACCCGATGTGGAGGTGGTTTGCTCCTGGCCGGGGACCGGAGCGCGCGTTGGTGTTCTGCAAGGTTCCGCCTTGATAGACGATCAGCAAGCCTACCGCCGGCGAGGTGGTCCCGCAAAGACCACTGGAAATTTCTAATCCAGGTGGTACGGCACTTCGATGACGACCGTGTTCGGCCGGTCCAACAGTGCGCGCTTCAGCTTCTGGGACGACTGGTTGTGAAGCAGGCGCTGCCACGGCCAGTGGGCCACGTATTCGGGCAGCACGACGGTGACGACGACGGCCGGATCCGTGCGATCGAGCGCATCCACGTACGCCAGCACTGGGCCGAGCAGAGAGCGGTACGCGGACTCCACGAGAACCAGCGGCACGTCCAGCACCGTCTGCGCCCACTGCTCGCGGAGGGCGGCGGCGTCGACCACGTCGTCGGTCACGTGCAACGCGGTGACGTTCGAGGAGATGGAGCGCGCATAGGCCAGTGCGCGGGCGGTGGCGCGGTTCAGCTCGTCGACGGGCATGAGCACCGGCTGGCCGCGCTTCGCAGACGCACGGTCGAGGATTAGCGAGTCGTCGTCGACGCGCAGCTCTTCCTGCACCCGTCGATAGTGGCGGCCGATCTGCATGAACAGCAGCGTAAGCAGGATGATGGCGGAGATGGTCAGCCAGGCGCCGTGTGAGAATTTGGTCCCGGCGACGATCAACGCTACCACTCCCGTCGACACGGCGCCGACGCCGTTAATGAGCATGGCGCGGCGCCACCCGGGCTCGCGCGTGCCGCGCCAGTGCAGAACCATGCCGGTCTGCGACAGGGTGAATCCCACGAACACGCCCAGTGCGTACAGCGGGATCAACCTGTGTGTGTCGGCGCCGAACACCACGAGCAGCGCCATGGATGCGATCGCCAGCACGACGATGCCGTTCGAATAGCCGAGCCGGTCGCCCCGGAACGCGAAGATGCGGGGGATGTAGCGGTCCTGCGCCATGACCGACGCCAGCGCGGGCAGGCCCGCGAAGCTCGTGTTCGCGGCCAACACGAGGATCAGGGCGGTCGTCACCTGCACCACGTAGAACATCGGTCCGCCGCCGAACACGGCGTCCGCGATCTGCGCGACGACCGTCTTCGTTTCGGACGGCTGTACGCCGATCTCGTGCGCCAGCACCGTGATGCTCACGAAGATCGTTGTCAGGATCACGGCCATCCACGTCAGCGTCGTGGCCGCGTTCTTCGGCGCCGGATCCTTGAACGCCGGCACGCCGTTGGAGATCGCCTCGATGCCGGTGAGGGCCGTTGCGCCTGACGAGAACGCCCGCAGGATGAGGAACACACCCAGTGAGGCGGTGCCCGGCGCGATTGAGTCCTGATGCGGCACGTGGTCGATGCCCCCGATCGCCACGCGCACGAGGCCGACGATGATCATGGTCGCGAACGCAACGAGAAAACAGTAGGTTGGGATGGCGAACATCGTCCCGGACTCGCGGATGCCGCGCAGGTTGCCGACGGTCAGGAGGGCAACGAAGGCGACGGCGAGGATCACGCGCTCGCTATGCAGCTCCGGGATCGCCGAGGTGATCGCGGCCACGCCGGCGGCCGTGCTCACTGCCACCGTCAGCGTGTAGTCGACGACGAGCGACGCGCCCGCGATCAGCCCGGGCGCGACGCCGAGGTTGTCCATGGCGACCTTGTATGCGCCGCCGCCATTGGGATAGGCGCGGATGGTCTGCCGGTACGACGTCGCCACGATGAGCAGCAGCGCCGCGATGGCGATGCTGATCTCGATGCTGTACGTGAGCGCAGCGGTGCCGGCAAGGATCAGCACCAGGAGGATCTCTTCGGTGGCGTACGCGGTGGACGAGAGCGCGTCCGAGGCGAAGATAGCGAGCGCCTTGACCTTCGAGAGCTTCTGCTCTTCCAGCTCGGACGACGCCAGGGGGGTCCCGACGAGCACGCGCTTGAATGCGCGCCAGCCGCGCCCGACCGCCGTACGGGGGACGTCCGCGCGCTGCGTGGCGCGAATCGTCCCCTCCTGCTCGCCGCGCTCGAACTGTCGCTCCGACGCGCGTGTCATCTTGGCGTAGCGCGACCCGGGCTTGGCGCCGCGATAGATCTCCGCCTGGCTCTCCGGGTGGAACTCCGGCCGCTGACGCGGGCGGTCACGTTCTGCCTCTTCGTCGCGCGCCCGGGGGGTGACGGTGTCCGCCGAGCGCCCGGGCTCCGCATCGCGCCGAGGCGCCATCGGCCGTCGTCGCAGCCGAATCCATTGCGACGACAGCCGTCCCCCTCCTCCGGTTACGCTCTCGGGGGCGTCATCTTCGCCGGGAGCGCCTGATGTGTCTTCTCCCATGCAGGCCATGGTAAGGCACTCGTCGCGCGGGCTGAAGCGACAGCGCTCCCGCGTGTTATGATGGCCCCGTCATGATCGACCTGTTCACTCCAGAGGTGCGCACAACCCGCGGTTCATCGCCGCGGGGCGCCATCGGCCGCCTGTCACTCACTCGATAGACGAGCCGATTCGCCGGTGGCACACTGGCGAGAACTCAGGAGCAACACTCCCATGGGCCTCGAACTGTACGACACGACGCTGCGCGACGGCGCCCAGATGGAGGGCATGTCGCTCTCCGTTGAAGACAAGCTCAAGATCGCCCGCAAGCTCGACGAGCTGGGCGTCCACTACATCGAGGGCGGCTGGCCCGGGAGCAATCCGAAGGACGCGGAGTTCTTCGTGCGCGCGCAGTCGCTGAACCTCCAGCACGCGCGCCTGGTGGCTTTCGGCTCCACGCGCCGGGCCGGTGGTGACGCCGCCAGCGACGCGAACCTTCGCGCACTGCTCGACGCGCGCACACCGGTCGTCACGCTCGTGGGCAAGACCAACGACCTCCACGTGCGAGAGGTGCTCGAGACGTCGCTGGAGGAGAACCTTGCGATGATCGCCGACTCGGTGCGATTCATCGCCGAACAGGGCCGCGCGGTCTTCTTCGATGCGGAACACTTCTTCGATGGCTTCCTCTCCGACCGCACGTACGCGTTGCGGTGCCTGAAGGCGGCCGCCAGCGCCGGCGCCGGCTGCCTGGTGCTTTGCGATACCAACGGCGGCATGACCACCGAACAGCTCGTCGCCGCAATCCGCGCCGTGAAGGCGGAGGTCGATACTCCGCTCGGTATCCACACGCACAACGACGCCGACCTCGCCGTCGCGAACACGCTCGCCGCGGTGGGCGAAGGCGTGCGCCAGGTCCAGGCGTGCGTCAACGGCTACGGCGAGCGCTGCGGCAACGCGAACCTGATGAGCATCATCGCCAACCTCAAGCTCAAGCTCGGCCTGGACGTCATCAGCGACGAGCAGCTCGCGATGCTCACCGACGTCAGCCGCTACGTCGGCGAGATCGTGAACGTCGTGCCCAACCCGTACCAGCCGTACGTGGGCGTCAGCGCGTTCACGCACAAGGGAGGCCTGCACGTCGCGGCGGTGCTGAAGACCGACGTCGCGTACCAGCACGTGCCGCCGGAGGTCGTCGGCAACGAGCGACGGCTGGTCGTCTCGGAATTGGGTGGCAGCCGCAGCGTGCAACAGAAGCTCAAGGAGGTCGGTTTCGAGGAGGAACTGTCGCGCGACGACGCGCGCACCCTGCAGGAGTTGGTCAACGAGCAGGAGTCGAAGGGCTATCAGTACGAGGGGGCGGAGGCATCGTTTGAGATGCTCGTGCGCCGGTCTCGGCCCGGCTACCGCCCGCCGTTCGAGCTCGAGGACTTCTGGATCGTGGAGCGCCGCGCGTCGGCCAGCTCGGGCCATGACCGCGAGATGCAGGCTGAGGCGATGGTCAAGGTTCGTATCGACGGCAAACTGATGCAGACGGCCGCCGAAGGCAACGGCCCTGTCAATGCGCTGGACGCAGCGGTCCGCAAGGCGATGGTGGAGTTCTTCCCGACGATCTACGCCGTCAAGCTCGTCGACTTCAAGGTACGCATCATCGACAGCGCCGCGGGGACCAGCGCCGCCGTCCGCGTGCTGATCGAGTCGGCGGACGGCGAGCGCATGTGGACGACGGTCGGCGCCAGCACGGACATCATCGAGGCGTCGTGGCTGGCGCTCGCCGATTCTCTGGAGTACTTCCTTGTGCGGCGCGCCGGCTGGACGCCGGGCTAAGCCGCGTTCAAGAGATGGGAGCTGCGGCCATCGCGCCCAGGATCGTGTTCGTGCCCGGCATGCCGCGCTCGTAGAAACGGACGACGCCGTCACGGTCGATGCCGACGACGGTGCGGTTGACGATCGTCAGCAGCGGGATGGGCATCAGGGCGTCGTACGCGCGTGACACCTTGCCTCCGCCATCCAGCAGCAGCGGCGTCTTGAATCCGTGCTTCTCCGCGAACTTCTGGTGCGCCGAGGCACTGCCCGGATTGACGCCAAACACCGCGACGCCGGCGGCCACGTACTTATCGTAGTCGTCGCGCGCGGTGCAGAGCTGCTTCGTGCAGCCCGGCGTGTTGTCAGCCGGGTAGAACATCAGCACCACCGATGATTTCCCGCGGAAATCGGCCAACCGCACGCGGTTTCCGCGCTCGTCTTCCAAGTCGAAATCTGGCGCCTGCTGTCCAACGCTGATCATCGTTCCTCCCGACCCGCTGCGGCTTGTGGTCAATGTCAGTGTACGCCTATGAGCCCCCTGCGGTTCTCGGTTGGCGCCGCTCGGCGCCAGTCCGGTCGAAATGGGGATAAAACAAGTAATGAGTTTCGAAAACTACTTCCACTGCGGCAGGGCGCCTCATACAATGCCGTCGAACTTTGCGACGGAAAGCACAAGGAGCACCACCGCCATGACCTACGTCATCACCGAAGCCTGCATCGGCACGAAGGATCGCTCGTGCGTGGACGTTTGCCCTGTCGACTGCATCCACGATGACGGCGACGATGACAAGATGCTGTACATCGACCCCGACGAGTGCATCGACTGCGGCGCCTGCGAGCCCGCATGCCCGGTCAACTCGATATTCGCTGAGGATGACGTCCCCGACAACTTCAAGGCGTACACCGAGATCAATGCCCTGTGGTACAAGGACAAGGCCGGCGCGCGCACGAAGGTGGACGCGATCGCGCCGTAACGGGCGGGATGTGGACAGAGGATGTCAAGCGGCCCGGACGTTCGTCCGGGCCGCTTCGTTCTTACGAATCTGTGTGGGCGGCGATTCTTGCTTCTGACCGTCACAGGTGGTGAGAGCGTGGTCAGAACGCCGCCATACTATGGGGTGTGGACCGCTGCGATGGATCTTGCCCTCGCTGTCGCAGGAGTCCGAATTGGTGGCGGGGTGGCGCATCACGGCGACGTGGCTGCGCCTCCCTCCGCCCCGCTGGTGCGCACAGACGCGGGCGGCGTCTCGATCGAGCGACTGGCAGCACCGCGATGACGCTGGCGTCGCCAGACATATTCCCCTGCGAGCACCATGATCCCCGCCAGCACGACGAGGTCGCCCGGGCTCGCCACGATCCCGTTTTCGCCCATAGGCACGACGATGCCGTCGCCGAGCGCGAGCAGGTGGCCCTCGCCGTCTTCGACGAGTACGTCCTTCGTGTGAGTAACCCATCCACCGGCGCGGTAGCTGGCGGCACGGTCGGACCCGATCGCCTCGGCGACGGTCGAGCGACGGATGGGCATCAGGCCGCCGTTGGCGAGGATCGCCGCCAGGTTCGCGGCCAGCCCGACGTACATCACCCACACACCGACGTTGCGGCGATGAGCCCAGAGAGCCGCCGGCACGAGGGCGACGGTTGCAGGCAGCACAACGCGGACCAGCAGGGAAGAGGTGGCGAAATGCACCGCTCCCAGCTGGGCGGCCACCAGGCCAATCGCCAGTGTGGCGCTCATCGCGGCTGTACGGCGGTGCATCAAGCGAGGGCCTCCCGGACTACGACCCTGGCCGACCGGCGAAGAAGTATCGACCCACGGAGACGGAAATGAGATGCCCCCGCCGGCTGGCGGGGGCATCCCGTGTCTTTCGGGGCGATACTGCCGATCAGCCCCAGGTCCACGGCGCGACCATCGCGGCGGTCGCCGCCAGGATCGTCAGAGCAACAAGCGCGGTCGGGATGAAGCGGGTCATGCGGTCCTCCTCAGGGTGTGATTCCTTCTCTAGCTATTTGAGCTATCGGCAGGGGAATCCCTGACTTGAGAGGAGGGAGGGCCTTACGGGCACTTTCTCAGAGACTGCGTCGCGGATTCCTAGTGGGCCGCCCTCGATGCGGCCCGCTGCAGCTTCGGCGTGGCGCGTGTTGTCCGGTATTGGGGGCTGTGTTACGATCCCGCTTCGGATAGCGTAGAAATTCACAAAGTGTCGCCGGCGGGGGGTCGAATCCCGTGATCGAGCAGTTTGGCCGAGCCGGATTCCTGCTGATCTTTGCTGTCGCGTTCCCGCTCATCCCCATCGTGGCGTCGGTTGCTCTCGGCATTTTCCATATCCGCCCGCGCCGCCCCGACCCGGTCAAAGAGTCGGTCTACGAGTGCGGCATGGTCCCCATCGGTGATGCCCACGTCCGGTACAACGTGCGCTACTACCTGTTCGCCCTGCTCTTCGTCGTCTTCGACGTGGAGGCCGTCTTTCTCTATCCCTGGGCCGCCGCTTACCGGCACCTGGGGGTGTATGCGTTCGTGGAGGCGTTGATCTTCATCGCTATCCTCGGCGTCGGCTACGCCTACGCATGGCGGAAGCGCGCCATGGAGTGGTTGTAGTGCCGAACCCCGCGACGGTGACACTCCCCGGGGCGTTCGTGGCCGAGCGCATCCGTGTGACCGTCCCCGCCGCCGTGCGTGACGTACACGACGCTTACGTTGTGCTCGAGCCCGAGCACGCGTTCGAAGCCATGCGCGCCGTGCGTGACGACGCCGTGCTCGACGGCAAGTTCCTGGTTCAGCTCTGCAGCGTCGATGTGGTCACGCGGATGGACGTCGTGTATCACTTCTCGTCGTTGGCGCAGAACCACATCTTCGAGGTGAAGGTGCCGGCGGACCACGAGCAGCCGGAGGTGCCATCAATTTCGGCGTTATGGATCGGCGCTTGGCTCCAGGAGCGGGAGGTGTACGACCTGATGGGCGTGCGTTTCACGGGACACCCCGCGCTCACGCGGCTGTTTCTCTGGGAGCAGTTCCCGGGCCATCCGTTGCGCAAGGACTTCATGGCCATGCCCGGCGGCCAGAAGTCCGGGCTGAGCCAGTTCCCGAAGCAGGTCCCGGGCCAGACGGGACAGGAGTTTCGCCCGAAGCACCCCGGCACCGGGGTCTAGCCGGGCGCGAGAAGGACTTTCGTGCCGATTACGTCTGCTCCCGTCGAGGTCAACATCGGACCGCAGCACCCGAGCACGCACGGGGTGTTTCGCATGGTCGCGAAGATCGACGGCGAACGCATCGTTGACGTGAAGATGGTCGTCGGCTACCTGCACCGCAGCATGGAGAAGCTCGCGGAGGAGCGCACCTACACGCAGAACATCCCCTTCACGGACCGCATGGACTACCTCGCGGCCATGACGGGCAACCTGGGATACTGCCTCTCCGTCGAAAAACTCGCCGGCATCGAGGTGCCGGAGCGCGCTCAATACCTGCGCGTCATCTTCTCGGAGTTGCAGCGCGTCGCGAGCCATTGCATGGCCACCGGCGCCTTCATCAACGACTGCGGCGCCTGGCAAACGCCTGTCATGTACTGCTTCCGCGACCGCGAGAAGGTGCTCGATCTCTTTGAGATGACGTGTGGCGCCCGGCTGACGACCAACTACATGCGGATCGGCGGCGTTGCCTTTGACATTCCCGACGAGTTCCTGCCCGCGCTCGACAAGCTAGTGAACGACGATCTGCCGTACCGGTTCGAGGAGTACGACCAGCTCCTCGTCGGCAACGAGATCATCATGATGCGGGCGCGCGATGTCGGCGTCGTCACGCCGGAGATGGCGATCAATGCCTCGCTCACGGGCCCGATGCTCCGTGGGGCCGGCATCGCATGGGACACGCGCAAGGCCGACCCTTACTGCGTCTACGACCGCATGAAGTTCGACATCCCCGTCGGGTACAACGGCGACGCATATGACCGCATGCTGATCCGGATCGAGGAGATGAAGCAGAGCCTGCGTATCATCCGCCAGGCGGTGCACGACCTCCCGGGCGGTCTCCACAAGACTGATGTGCCGCTCGCGATCCGGCCGCCGGCCGGCGAGGCCTACTCGCGGGTCGAGTCCCCGAAGGGTGAGCTGGGCTTCTACGTCGTCAGCGACGGCGGCCCCGCGCCGTACCGCTGGCACGTGCGCAGCCCCTCGCTGATCAACCTGAGCGTCCTCAAGGAGATGACCGTCGGCAAGACCATCGCCGACGCCATCGTGACGCTCGGCAGCATCGACATCAACGTCGGCGAGGTTGACCGATGAACGCACTGCTGCTGACGATCATCACGAAGCGCTGGTACGACATCCGCGACCTGTCGAACCTCAGCCACAAGATCGAGCAGTTGATCAGCGACGCCAACGGCCCGCACTGGCTGATCTACGTCGTCTCCGGGTTGCTCGGCGCGGCGGGTATCGTCTCGTTCATCGGCGGTGTAGCGATCATCAACATCTGGATCGAGCGTCGCGTCGTCGGCCGCATGCAGTCGCGTCTCGGGCCGAACCGCCTGGGCCCGTTCGGCCTGCTGCAGCCCGTCGCCGACGCGATCAAGCTGATGCAGAAGGAAGTGCTGCAGCCGAAGACCGCGTACGGACTCATCTTTACCTTTGCCCCGATCATGTTCATGGCGCCCGGCATCGTGCTGATGGCGGTGCTGCCGTGGGGCCGCAACATGACGCTCGCCCAGCTCGACGTCGGTGTGCTGTTCCTGCTCGCGGCGTCCTCGCTCGGCGCGCTGGCCGTCTTCATGGCGGGCTACGCCTCCAACAACAAGTACTCGCTCTTCGGCTCGATGCGCGTCATCGCGATGTTCGTGAGCTACGAGATCCCGATCGTGCTCGCGCTTCTGGGCGTCGTGCTCTTCGCCGGCACGATGAACCTGGAGGGCATCGTCCTCTTCCAGGAGAAGTACTGGGTGCTGATGGTGCTGCTTCAGCCGCTCCCGTTCTTCATCTATTTCATCTCGGTCTCGGCGGAGTTGAACCGGACGCCGGCGGATATCGCCGAGGCCGAGTCGGAGATCGTGGGCGGCTACCACACCGAGTACTCCGGCATGAAGTTCGGTCTCTTCTACGCCGCCGAGCTGGTCAACGCCGTCGTCGTCTCGGGCATTATCTCAACGATGTTCCTTGGCGGATGGTGGGCCTACAAACTCGACGAGATTGTCCCCGGATGGATGATCTACATTGGCAAGATCTACACGGTGTATTTCCTCTTCGTCTGGACGCGCGGTACGCTGCCGCGATTCCGTATTGACCAACTGCTGGCGTTCGCGTGGAAGTGGATGACGCCGATGGCCATCCTGAACGTCGTGCTGGTCGCCGCCGAAGTGCTGATCTGGGACGAGACAGGGTGGAGCGCCGGCATTGTGATCCCGTTGTACGTCATCATCAACAATGTGCTCGCCGGAGCGACGATTTTCGCCTTCATGCGGTTGCTTGCGCCGAAATTCGAGCGATTCCCGACGCGCCTTCGCTACTACTCCGACATCGACGTGCCGTCGCTGCCGGCCGCGACGGCCGCCGATGCGGCGCGCACCGGGGTGCAGCCCGCATGACACCAGGGGAGTGCGGCGCTTGATCGACGACACCGGCATCACCGTGGCGTTCTGGATCCTGGCGCTCACCACCGCGGGCTGTGCCGTGATGGTCGCCCTCGTACGTGAACTCATCCACGCGGTGCTGTTTCTCGCGCTTACGTTTGTCGGCGTGGCCGGAATCTACATCGTACTCTCAGCCGACTTCGTTGCCGTGGCGCAGATCCTCATCTACGCCGGGGCGGTCGCCGTGCTGATGACGTTCGCCGTGATGCTGACGCCCGCCGCCGACCGTGAGAACTCGGAGACAGCGTTCTTCGGTCCGGCCGCCATCCTCGCCGGCCTCGTCTTCGCCGTCATCACGTTCGTGGCGTATGACACTGACTGGAACCTTTCGAATCGCGGCGCCTTCCCGGCGACGGCGGCGTCGCTCGGCGAGGCCTTTCTCAAGCCGTACGTCGTGCCGTTCGAAGTTGCTTCCGTGCTCCTGATGACGGCGATGATCGGCGCGATCGTCCTCACGAAGGAAGACGAGGAGGAGGGCGAGGGTGCCTGACGTGTTGCTGGCCTCGGTGCGCCTGGAGAACGTGCTCGTCGTCGGCGCGTTCCTCTTCGCGATCGGGCTCTTTCTGGCACTGTCGAAGCGCAACGCGATCGGCGTACTGATGGGCGTGGAACTGATGCTCAACGCCGTCAACGTGACACTGCTCGCGTTCTCGCGGTTCGTCGTGTCGCCGCACCCGCTCGACGGCCAGGTATTCGCGCTCTTCGTCATCACCGTAGCAGCGGCCGAGGCGTCGGTCGCGCTCGCGCTGGCGATTGCCGTATACCGCCATCGCGGCACGGTGAACATCGACGAGATTGATCTGCTGAAATGGTGACTTCCGGATCGCGCGGTGCCAGGTTCTAGGTTCGAGGTTCTGATAGCGAGATGTGGTCCAAGCTGATGGACGTGAAGAACGGTTACGCCGCCGAGGTGTGGAAGGAGCTCTTCGACGCAGAGGGCGTGTCGAACCGCGTCGTACCGCCGCTGACGGGCGACGCGCCGATGGCCGAGCCACGCGAGATCTGGGTGCCGGACAGCAAGACGCACGTCGCCCAGGAGATCATGCGGAAGATTTAGAGGAATAGTGCTCCTACCGACGATCCCCGAAGGCGTCGCCTGGTCGATCCTGCTGCTGCCGGTCGCCTCGCTGCTGATCATCGGCTTCATCACGAAGCCGTATCCGCGGCTGTCCGGCTACGTCACCATCGCCGCCGTGGGCACGGCGTTTCTGTTCGCGCTCTGGGCGTTGGACAGCGTGATCAACACGGACGGCCAGGCGCTGCACTTCGGCACGTACGAGTGGCTCTCCATCCACGCCGACAATCCGATCCTGCAGCAGCTTGGCGGCCCCAGCCTGACGGTCAACGTCGGTCTCCGCATCGACGGTCTGAGCGCGATCATGCTTGTCGTCGTCACGTCGGTCTCGCTGCTGGTGCAGGTCTATTCGCAGGGCTACATGGAGGGCGATGGCGGCTACTCCCGCTACTTCGCCTGGATGTCGCTGTTTACGGCCGCCATGCTCGGGCTGGTCATGGTCGACAGCATCCTCATCATGTACGTGTTCTGGGAGCTCGTCGGTCTCGGTTCCTACCTGCTGATCGGGTTCTGGTTCCAGAAGAAGTCGGCGGGCGACGCGGCGAAGAAGGCCTTCCTCACGACCCGCCTCGGCGATATCGGCTTCCTGCTCGCCATCCTGCTGATCTGGACGAAGACGGATACCTTCAACATCCCGCTGATCCAGCAGATCGCCCAGAATCACCAACTCAGCGACGCTGTGCTGACGCTCTTCGCGCTTGGCATCTTCGCCGGCGCTGTCGGCAAGTCGGCGCAGTTCCCGCTGCACGTCTGGCTCCCCGATGCGATGGAGGGCCCGACGCCGGTCTCCGCGCTCATCCACGCCGCGACGATGGTCGCGGCCGGCGTCTATCTCGTCGCGCGCATGTACCCGGTGTTCCAGGTCTCGTCGACGGCGCTGCACACCGTCGCCTACATCGGCGCCTTCACGGCGATCATGGCTGCGTCCATGGGCATCGTCATGACCGACATCAAGCGGGTGCTCGCGTATTCGACGATCAGCCAGCTCGGCTACATGATGCTCGCGCTCGGCACGGGTGGCTATGTGGCGGCGATCTTCCACCTGTTCACGCACGCCTTCTTCAAGTCGCTGCTGTTCCTGGGCTCCGGCTCCGTGAACCACGCAACTGGCACGTTCGACATGCGGAAGATGGGCGGCCTCCGCAAGCACATGCCCATCACGTTCGCCACGTTCCTCATCGGCGGGCTGAGCCTGTCGGGCGTCGTCCCGTTCGCGGGATTCTGGTCGAAGGACGAGGTCCTGGGCGCGGCCTGGGCCGACGACAAGTTCCTCTGGGTCATCGGCATGGCCGTCGTGTTCATGACGGCGCTGTACACGTTCCGCGCGATCTTCCTCACGTTCGAGGGCGAGTACAAGGGTGGCGAGGCGCCGGAGCACGGCGCCCACGACGCACACGCCGGCGCGCCCCACGAGTCGCCGCTCGTCATGGCGCTGCCGCTGTTGATCCTGGCGGTGCCTGCGGCGCTCGCGGGCTTCGTCAACTTCCCGAACAACGCGACGGAGGGTCTCGCGCACCTGCTTGAGGGGGCGCTCCCGGCGTCGTCCGCGGAGTCGCTACACCACGAAGGGTTCAACTTCGGCCTCGCCGCCCTTTCGACGCTGCTCGCCCTCGCGGGGATCGGCGTCGCGTACGCGATCTACCAGGTGCGCGTGGTTACGGCCGAATCGCTGCAGAAGGTCTTTGGCCCGGTCCACACGCTCGTCGCGCGCAAGTACTACATGGATGAGCTGTACGAGGACGTGATCATCCGGCGCGGCCTGTACGGCACCGCCACGTTCGCGGGTCAGTGGTTCGACACCAACGTCGTCGACCGTGCGGTCAACGGCGCAGGTTGGCTGGCGGGGAAGATCAGCGACGGCCTGCGATGGATCCAGTCCGGTTCGTTCCAGGCGTACGGGAGCGTCGGCTTCGCCGGGCTGCTGCTGATGGCGTTCCTGACGCTGATCCTGGTGGAGAGGTAGCCGCGTGAACGGAGTGCTCGTCTTCACCGTCTTCTTCCCGGCCACCGCCGCCGCTGTGATCCTGCTGACGGTCCCGCGCGACGACCAGGGTCAGACGAAGTGGCTCGCGCTCATGGCGACGGGGACCGTGTTCATCACGTCTCTCATCCTGCTGGCGCAGTTCGCCCGTAGCCCAGGTCAGGTGCAGACGTCGCCGTTCCAGTTCTCCACGCAGGCCACGTGGATCGACTCCGCAAAGGCTGGCTTCGACGTGCAGTTCCACATGGGCGTCGACGGCCTCGGCATCACGATGGTGCTGTTGACGACGTTCCTGTTCGTCGTCGCCACGCTGATCTCGTTCGGCGTGAAGCTCCGCACGAAGGAGTACTTCATCTGGCTGCTCGCGCTCGAGACGGGAGTGCTCGGCGTCTTCACGTCGCTCGACCTGATCCTGTTCTTCCTGTTCTGGGAGGTCGAGCTGCTGCCGATGTACATGCTGATCTCGGTCTGGGGCAGCGGGCGCAAAGAGTACTCGGCGATGAAGTTCCTGCTCTACACCGTCGCCGGCTCCGCGTTCATGCTCGTCGGCTTCCTCGTGATGGGCTTCAGCGCCGAACCGGTACACACCTTCGACATGGTGGCGCTGCAACAGAGCACGATCTCCAGCACGCTGATGCCGCTCTGGCTGATCTTCGGCTTCATCTTCATCGCCTTTGCGGTGAAGCTGCCCGTGTTCCCGCTGCACACGTGGCTGCCTGATGCCCACACCGACGCGCCGACGGCCGTCTCCGTCATCCTGGCCGGCGTGCTGCTGAAGATGGGGGGCTACGGCATCCTGCGCGTCCTCATCACGCTCATGCCGAAGACCGCGTCTGATTACGGCGTCTGGCTTGCGACGCTGGCCGCCGTGAGCGTTATCTACGGTGCCGTCCTCACGCTGAGACAGAAGGACCTGAAACGCCTCGTCGCCTATTCGAGCGTCAGCCACATGGGCTACGTGCTGCTCGGCGTCGCCGCGCTGGGCCACGTCAGCCTGGACGGCGCGGCGCTGCAGATGTTCACGCACGGCACGATCACGGCCTTGCTCTTCGTGATGGTGGGCATCATCTACGACCGCGCCCACACGCGCGATATCGACCAGCTCTCCGGCCTCGCGAACACCATGCCGCTGGCGGCCACGGTTGCCATCATCGCCGGGCTGGCCGCACTCGGGCTGCCGGCGATGTCCGGCTTTGTCGCCGAGTTGCTCGTGTTCCTCGGCAGCTTCGACAAGTACACCGCGCCGACGATCATCGCCGTCTTCGGCATCCTGCTCTCAGCGGGATATATCACGTGGACGGTGCAGCGCGTCTTCTTCGGGCCGAAGAACGAGCGCTGGGAAAAACTGCCCGACGCGAACATGTGGTGGGAGCAGATCCCCATGGCCGCGCTCGTCATCGTCATCGTCGGCGTCGGGCTGCGGCCGTCGCTTGTCACCGACGTGCTCGATACCGGGATCATCAACATCGTGAAGGTGCTGGGCTGATGCTGGCAGACCTCGACCGCCTGGGGCCGATCGTCGCCGTCATGGTCACGGCCGGCCTCGTGCTGATCGGCGACCTGGCGACGCCTAGCGACCGAAAGAAATGGCTGGCGGGCGTCGCGATCGCCGGACTGGGCGCGGCGGCGTTGTGGCTCGTCATCCTGATACTGCGCGACCGGCAGGCGTCGTTCTACGACGACACGATGGCGCTCGACAACTTCAGCATCTTCTTCACGTTCCTCTTCATCGGCGTGTCCGGCTCCGTGATCCTCGCCTCGCTCGACTACACCGACAAGTTCGGCCCGCGGCAGGGCGAGTTCTTCGCGCTGATGCTGATCGCCACGTCGGGCATGATGCTGCTGTCCGGCGCACGCGACCTCGTCACGATCTTCGTCTCGCTGGAGTTGACGAGCATCACGCAGTTCATCCTTGCCGGCTTCCTGCGTGACGACCAGGGCAGCGAGGCCGCGCTGAAGTACCTGCTGCTCGGGGCGGTCGCGTCGGCCGTGATCCTGTACGGCATGGCGTTCCTCTTCGGCATCGCCGGCACTACGCACCTGATCAGCACCGACGGCTCGCCGAGCATCGCGTCGACGATCGCGTCCGGCGACAGCGGCATCCGCTCGGCGCTGATCTTCAGCATGGTGTTCATGGCGGCGGGCTTCGGCTTCAAGATGGCGATCGTGCCGTTCCAGATGTGGACGCCGGACGTGTACCAGGGCGCGCCGGCGCCGGTCGCGGCGTTCCTCTCGGTCGGCAGCAAGGCGGCGGCGTTTGCCGTGGTGATGCGGATCTTCTTCGAGGGGTTCGGCCCGCACACGTTCGTGGGCAACGACTGGAAGATGCTGTTCGCGGTGCTGGCCGCGGTGTCGATGACGGTCGGGAACGTGATGGCGCTGCGACAGACGAACATCCGCCGCATGCTGGGTTACAGCTCGATCGCGCAGGCGGGCAACTTCCTCGTCGGGCTCGCGGCGGTCACGTACATCACGGACGGCGGCTCGCTGCCGGGGGCCAGCGGCGTCGTGCTGTTCCTCGCGACGTACGCGTTCACGAACCTGGGCGCCTTCTTCGCCGTGATGGCCATCGGCGCGCGCACGGGGAGCGACGAGATCGCCGATTACGCGGGCATGGGCCGACGTGCGCCGATCCCGGCGGCGGTGCTGCTCTTCTGCCTGCTGTCGCTGACCGGACTGCCGCCGACGGCGGGGTTCATCGCAAAGATCTACATCTTCAATGCGGCCGTCCAGGCGGACCTGGTGTGGCTGGTGGTCATCGCCGTGCTGAATACGGCCGTGTCCGCTTTCTACTACCTCGGCGTGGCGCGGCAGATGTACCTGAGTGAGGCGGAGGGGGAGCCCGCGCTCCGCACGCCGATCCTCACCGAGGGCCTGTTGGTGCTCGCCGGTCTCGGCGTGCTGACGTTCGGCGTGTACCCGATCCCGCTGATCGAAGCGGCGCAGCGCGCGACCAACATCTTCGCCTGACGGCGGGTTGGCCGTGCGGCCGGCGCCAAGACAGGACGACGACCTCGCGCTCTGAATCCACGGCCGGTGTGCGCAACGATTTCCCACAACACCGTGCCCACTTAACGCTTTGGTTAGCATCCGCCAGCAGGTGCTCGCAGGGCTCAGCAGCGCAGACGTGCGGCGGGCAGAATACGGGAACATGAGGCGATGCTACGCCGGCGCGGCTGCGATCTCCAAGCGTTTCGTGTCATTCGGAGCACTTCAGCACTCGAGCCGGTCAGCACTTTAGCGGTGGCCGAGAAGCCCTCGTGATATCGTGCGCTCGATGAGTGCTCGTCCGCGTCCCGCGCACCTGACGGCACACAATGCGGCCACGTTTCAGCTCGAGGGCGTGGTGGGGTCGTACCACCTGCGGACGCCGTACCCGCCTGAACTGGCTGCGTTCCTGGCCGGGCTGATGACCTCGCCGGCGGGGGCTGTGCTCGAACTTGGCTGCGGCACGGGCGAGATCACGCGCATGCTGGCGCCGCACGTCGAGCGGATCGACGCGATCGACGTCTCGGCGCCGATGCTCGGCCGAGGGCGCGCGATGGCGGGCGGAGAGCATGCGGCGATCCACTGGATCCAGGGCAAGGCGGAGGAAATCGAGTTCGGCGGACCGTACGCGCTGGCGGTGTCGGGCGACGCGCTGCACTGGATGGAGTGGGAGGTGGTGTTGCCGAAGGTGCGGGCGGCGCTCGCGCCGGGCGCGCATCTGGCGATCGTCAGCGCGCGATACGAGGCGCCCTGGCTGGAGCAGCTGATGGCGCCGATCGTGCGCTACTCGGCGATGCAGGACTTCGAGCGCTACGACCTGGTGGAAGAGCTGGCGGCCCGCGGGCTGTTCACGAAGGCGGGAGAGGCGACGATCGGGCCCTTGCCGTTCAGCCGGAGCGTGGATGACTACGTCGAGGCGCAGCACGCGAGCGCGGGGCTCGCCCGCGAGCGTATGGGGCCGGAGAACGCGGCCGCGTTCGACGCGCAGGTGCGGGAGATCGTGGAGTCGTACGCGGTGGAGGGTGTGCTGGGCCTCGAGGCGTCGGCGCAGGTCGTGTGGGGCGCGCCGGGCTGACGGCCTAGTGATGATGCGCGGAGGCGCCGAGGATGGCGTCTTCGCGGGCGCGCATGATGCGCTCGTCGTCCGGGGCTTCGTGGTCGTAGCCGAGCAGGTGCAGGACGCCGTGGACGAGCAGGTGCGCGAGCTCGTCCTGCAGGGGGATGCTGTGCTCGTCGGCCTGGCGACGGGCGGTGTCGACGCTGATGATGACGTCGCCGAGGTGGGGAGCGGTGCCCTCGGGCTGGGCGAAGTCGTCGCCCTCGGCCTGTGAGAAGGAGAGGACGTCGGTCGTGGCGTCCGTGCTGCGATACTGATGGTTCAGCTCGCGTACGGTCGCGTCGTCGGCGAGCATGATGCTCAGTTCCGCGGGCTTCGCGACGTTCTCGGCCTCGAGGGCGCGCTCGGCGACGTGTTCGAGGTCGTGCGCGTCGATGCCGGCTGTGTCGACGTCCGACTGCAGTTCGATGATGTAGCGTGTCATCGAAATCGCGCTATCCCGCCGCCGCGCGAAGGTCCGCGGCCAACTTCGCGATGCGGGCGGTGCTGTCGCGGAGGCCGCCGGGGCGGTTGCGGGCTAGCCAGAGGCGTTCGTATTCGGGGACGACGGCGTCGAGGCGCTTTGCGGCGCGGCGGTACATCGGGCGGAGCTTGGAGGCGCTGGCGCCGTTGACGCGGGCGTACTTCGTTGCGCCGATGGCGGCGCCGACGTCGGCCATCTCGACGGCGCAGCGGTACTCCTCGACGATTTGCTCGGCGTCGTCGCGGCGCATGCGGTCGGGCGTGAGCTTCGCGACGGTGGCGGCGAGCTGGGCGCTGGTGTCCTCGAAGCCCCCGTCGCGGACGCGGTGCATCGGCCAGTCGTTGTCGAGGGGCAGGGCGTAGAGCTGGGCGAGCAGGGTGCCGTTGCGAGAGCGCGCGCCGTTGACCTGGTAGGCGTTGCCGAGGTCGTAGGCCGCGCGGCCGGTGACGCCGGAGGGGTCGTCGAAGGCGTGCAGGCTGAGGGCGCGGGGGAGGTCCATGCCTTCGCTCTGTGACGGCGACCAGGACATCGCCGCGCCGTAGAGCATGCCGAGGTACGAGACGGGGAGGGGCTGCATGTGGCCGTTGTCGCCCCAGTCGGTGTTCAGGAGGCCGACGGCGCCGTGCTTGCGGCCGTTCGTCGCGGCGTTGGTGATGTTGGCGACGGCGTTGTCGGTGCGGCCGATGAGGGAGATCCAGGCGCCGGTGCCGGGGCAGACGTAGTAGGGCAGGCCGGCCTTCCGGAAGGCCTTCGTGTCGGCGTCGTAGGCGTGATCGTGCTCGTAGCCCCACTCGAGCGCGGTGGCGTCGCGGGGGATCTCGCCGATCAGCTCGGGGTGCTGCATGATGATGTCGCCCCAGAACATCATCTTGCGGCCGTGCTTCTCGCAGAGCTCGTGGATCTTGAGCAGGAAGTCGAGATAGACGCGGCCGGTGCCGAGCTTCTTGCACAGCGCCTTGCTCTTGCCCTGGCCGAGGTCGAACGTCTCGTCGCAGCCGACGTTGAACATTCGGCTGGTGAAGTGCGGCAGGAGCTCGGCGTAGAGCTCGTCGACGAGGGCGAGCGAGCGCTTGTCGGAGGGGTCGAGCGTGAACGGCGGCAGCTTGCCCCACGGCACGGTGGCGCCGCGCGGGCACTCGGCGAGGTCGTTGTAAGGCTTCTTCTCGAGCCAGCGGGCCATGTGGCCGAAGCTGTTCTGGTTCGGGACGAGCTCGACGTTGCGGTCGCGGCAGTAGGCGTCGAGGGCGAGCACCTCCTCGCCGGTCATGGGCGATGCGTCCTTCCAGACGGCGCGGTGGCGCTCGTAGGCGAAGGTGTGCTCCATGTAGAGCTGGAACTGGTTGACCTTCCACTCGGCGAGCATGTCGACGAGGCCGTAGAGCGTGGCCATCGTCGGCACCTTGTCGCGGCTGATGTCGAGCATGACGCCGCGGTGGGCGAACTCGGGATGGTCCTCGATGTGGAGTCGGGGGAGGCGCTTGCCGTACTGGCGGACGATCTGCGTGAGCGTGGCGAAGCCGTGGGCGAGGCCGGCGCCGTCACGGGCGACGATGCCGATGCGCTCGTCGCCGATCGTCAGGTGGTAGCCCTCGCGCTTCTCGACGCGATGGTCGATGGCGGCGACGACGCCCTCGCGCTCGGCCATGCCGGAGGCGGCGCGGATCTCCCATGCGGCGCCGGCGTACTTCGCGAGCGCGGACTGCAGGCGCTGGGCGGCGACGGTGCCGTGCTGCGCCGCCTCGCCGAAGAGGACGATGGTGCGGTCCTTTGCGATGGTGTAGGTGCCGGAAGTGCGTTTCACGGACTGCGGAAGCGGGGTGACGAGAAGGTCTTGCATGTGGGGATGGTACGTGGTCGGTCGGGCGGCTGCTAGTTCGAGCTTCGCTTCTCCGGAGGGAGACTCACGCTCACGCCCGTGATCTGCGTCACGCGGCGGGCGATCCCGTCGAGCACCGGCTTTGCGTGAAAGGCGGTCGGGCGGACGAGCGGCGGGATGACGCCGGCGAGCGCCTGGCGATGCTGCCCGCCCTCGACGAGGAACAGGGTGCAGCGGTACGCCTCGTAGTAGCGCACGGCATCCATGTCGAGCGGCATCGCCGTGGAGTACGCACGGATGTACCGGCCCAGCAGCCAGCGGCGGAGCACTCCGATCGCGCGCAGGACGGGCGCCGGCATGCCGACGGGGCCCTGCCCGAACAGGGCGAGCGTGGCGCCGACGTCCCACGCCGGGTCGCCGATGCGGGCACCGGCCCAATCGAGCACACCGCTCACGGTTCGGCCGTCCATCATGATGTTCAGCGGGTGAAAGTCGCCGTGACAGATGGCGAGACGCGCCGGGGCGGGCGGGCGGTTGGCGATGAGCCAGTCGAGCGCATCGCGGAGCCCGTCCAGCCGGAGCGCGTCGATCTCCGTCCGCATCCAGTCGAGGCTGACGCTGGCCTCCCAGCCCATCGAGTCGACGCCCGCCGCTTCGAGTGCGCGCCGCAGCTCGGCGGCGTCGAGCGCGTGCAGCCGTGCATGCAGCGTGCCGAGCGTCCTCGCCGTGTCCGGCGCCCGCGGACCGAAGATGGACGCGAGCATCACGCGACCGGGCACGCGCGGCATGATGACGAAGGGCGTGCCCAGCAGGGTGGCGTCGGTCGAGCCGGCGAGGATGCGGGGCGTAGGGTAGCCAAGGCCGGCGAGCGTGTTGTGCATCACGGTCTCGAAGGTCGCCTGTCGCTCGTGCGCTTCGGGGCCGTAGATGCGGACGATCAGTGGCTGCGCGAGATCGCCGTCCGTGCCGGACAGGCGGAAGCCGTAGATGGTCGTATCGAAGCCGCCGGTGATGCGGCGCGGGCGGGTCCGCGTAGGCGATGTTGTCGCCCCACTCGCGGCGGAGGAAGGCGAGCAGGCGATCATCGATCGGGACGATGCCCTCGCGCTCGGCTACGGCCTTCGGGGCAAACCGTGTCATGGCGCCGATCCTACGACGGGACGGCGTTCTCTGGCGAGCGCTGTTCGGCTACGAGATTCGCAAACTCAACGGCGAGCGGGATCAGACGTCCTGGCGGTTCTCCAGGGCGCGGGCGAGGGTGACGTCGTCGGCGTACTCGAGGTCGCTGCCCATGGGGAGGCCGCGGGCGAGGCGCGTGACGCGCGTGCCGAGGGGCGTCAGCAGGCGGCTGACGTACATCGACGTGGCCTCGCCTTCGAGGTTGGGGTTGGTGGCCATGATGACTTCGGTGACGTTGCCGCCCCGGAGGCGTGCCAGCAGCTCGTTGACCTTCAGATCCTCCGGGCCGATCCCGTCCATCGGCGAGATCACGCCATGGAGCACGTGGTAGAGACCGCGGAAGCCGCGCGTGCGTTCGACGGCGAGGATGTCCAGCGGCTCCTCGACGACGCAGATGACGGTGCGATCGCGCGATTCGTCGCGGCAGATGGCGCAGGGGTCGGACTCGGTGACGTTCTGGCAGACGGAGCAGAGGACGGTGCGCTCCTTGAGCTGCGTGATGGCGTCCGCGAGGGCGAGGGCGTCCTCTTTCGGTATGCGGAGCAGGTGGTAGGTGAGCCGCTGGGCGCTCTTCGGCCCGACGCCGGGGAGCTTGTGGAACTCCTCGATCAGGCGCGTAACGGGTACGGGCGCAACGTCGGTGGCTTCGTTCATGCGGGGTCGGGGCCTTCGAACTACAAACGACGCGGGACGGGCTGAGAGGTGGCCTACTGCAACCCCGGGATGCCGCCGATGCCGAGGCTCCCCGCCAGGCCCGCGAGCTGCGACATCTGCAGTGACTGGACCTTGCCGAGCACCTCGTTCAGCGCCGCCGTCAGCAGGTCCTCCAGCATCTCCACGTCATCGGGGTCGATGACTTCCTTGTCGATCTTGAGCGAGTCCACTTGCATGCCGCCGGTGAGCACGATGTGCACGGCGCCGCCGCCGGACGTGCCCTCCGCGCGCTTCTCGGCGAGATCGGCCTGCGCCTTCACGAGGCGCTCCTGCATCTGCGCGATCTTCGCCATCATGTCACGGTTCATCGTCATCGTTACTGCTCCTGGTCTCCGGAGACGATCTTCGCGCCGTGAGTCTGCACGGCGTGCTGCACGAGCGGGCTCTTGCTCATCGGCTTCGCCTTCTTCGGCGAAATGATACACCGGATAGAAACGGGCGCTCCCAGGATCTCGGCTGCCAGCTCTTCGTACACGCGCCGGTTCGCCGCCTCCTCCACGCCCTTCTTGTGGAACTTGTCCTCGTAGAAGCCGAGGGTCAGCACGCCGTCCTGCCACGAGACGGCCTCGCACGAGCCATTGAGCAGCGCATCGAGCTTCACGCTGCGCGGCCGGGCGAGCTTGCGCAGCTCCGGCACGAAGTTGGCCAGCTCAGCGTGCGCGCCGGCATCGGCTCCCGGCAGCGGCTCAATGGCGTGATGTGCGGCGCCGTTCGCGGGCGCGGGCGCCGGTTCCTCCTCGGCTGTGTCGGCCGCGGGCGGGATCACGGGCGCCTTGCTGCCCAGCATCGCCGCGATGTCTTCGGCCGAGGCGCTGCTCAGGTCGCGACGCAGCTCCGGCGGCACGCGCTCGGCCGACGCCGGTTGCTGGGCGCGTGGCGCGGGCTTCGGGGGCGGCGGCGCGGGCCGTGATGCCTGCGGCGGCCGCATCGGCGGCGGCGCGGGCGGGCGTGGTGCCGCCTCGGCGCGTCCCGTCGCAACGGGCGCCGGCTCGAGGATCGATTCGGCGAGCGCCAGCTCGAGCGGCAGCGGCGACAGCGGGTCCGCTCGCAGATCCGCCGTGCCGAACGCCTTCAGCGCGCGCACGGTCGTCGCTGTCGGCACGTCTTTGACTGACGCGCGCATGCTCTCGGCCTGTTCCGGCGTCCAGGCGCCGCCGCCGTCCGCGCCGGACTGCACGACAAGCAGCTCGCGCAGGCGCAGCACGACCTCCTTCTGAAACTGGCGGAGGTCGAGGCCGTCGTCGCGTACGGCGCCGATCGTCGCCAGCCCGCCCGCGAGGTCTCCCGTCAGCGTCTGCGTGGCCAGCTGCGCCGCCCGCTCGTCGCCGACGAGGCCCAGCCCCTCGCGCACAGCCTCGAGCGACGCGTCCTTGCCGTACGAGTCGCCGATCTGCTCCAGCAGGTTGATGGCGTCGCGGAGGCTGCCGGTCGCTTCGCGCGCGATCAGCTCCAGGCCGTCGCGGGGGACGGTGATCCCCTCTTGCTCGGCGATGTACGCCAGCCGGTCGATGATGGCGGCGAGGGGGATGCGGCGGAACTCGTGCCGCTGGCAGCGCGAAAGGATCGTCGCCGGCACCTTGTGCGCGTCGGTGGTCGCGAGGATGAAGACGATGTGGGGCGGCGGCTCCTCCAGCGTCTTGAGCAGCGCGTTGAACGCGGGCTCGGTCAGCATGTGCACCTCGTCGATGAGGTACACCTTGTGCGCGCTGATGCCGCCCATGGGCAGGTAATTCGCGGCCTCGCGCAGGTTGCGGATGTCGTCGATGCCGCGGTTGCTGGCGCCGTCCATCTCGATCAGATCGAGCGCGCTGCCGGTGCCGAACGCCCTGCAGGAGGCGCATTCGTTGCACGGCTCGCCGGGGCTCTTCTTCTGGTCCTCGGCGTTCTTCTCGCAGTTGATGGCCTTCGCGAGGAGACGGGCGGTCGTGGTCTTGCCCGTGCCGCGCGGTCCGGCGAACAGGTACGCGTGCGAGACCCTGTGCGTGGCCACGGCGTTCACGAGCGTGCGCGTCAGCAGGTCCTGCCCGGAGACGTCGGCGAAGCGCTGGGGTCGCCATTTGCGATAGAGGACTTCAGTCGGCACGGGGTATCGATCCTTCGGCTGCCCTGGGGGTGGGGACAGTATACGAAGGCGCCGCGTATGAGGCGAGATGAACCCGGATTCAGGCGGCTGCTGCTTGCAGCGAGATCGAACGCATAGACGCTAATCCGCCGTCCTGGTCAGCTCGTTCGCGTGCCGATCCGTCGGCGAAGCGTGAGCCACGCGGCGCCGCAGAACGCGAGGGCTATGCCGAACGCGCCGAACGCCATCGGCAACCAGGAGCCGTCGGCCGAGCCGCCGGTGCCCGTGCTCGGCAGTCCGCCGCCGGCCACCGGCTGTTGCTTGGGAATGCCAAAGTCGATGTCGAGGATTCGGCTCGCGCCACTGATCTCAACCGTTCTGGTGACCGCGTGGACCGTCTCTATTGGGTTCAGCACGATGGCCTGAACCGGCGGGATCGTCAGCGGCCACTGCGACTCCGGCACGGGCGGATCCCAGCGAACCCGATACGCGCCGTCGGGAAGAGCTCTGATCTGCCACACGCCTGAGGTGTCTGTCGCCGCCCCGTATCCGTGAACAGTACGTCCGTCCGAGTCGAGCGCGTCGACAATGACTGTTCCACCGGGCGTGCCGTCACCGGGCGTCAGGCTGCCGCTGGCGTCGTTGTCGATGTAGAGATGCCCACCCAGTACGCCGCCGGGCGGGCCGCCCTCTTCGGGAAGGGCCGGGGTCGGCGTCGGAGAACCGGGCCTCGGCGGCAGTTCTTCGGTCGCGCTCGGGATGGGTGTGACCGTCGCGACCGGCTCCGTCGCCGTGCCGGTCGAGGCCGACGCGGTTGCGAGCGCCGTCGGCGTGCCGGGCACGGTCGTCGCCGGTGCAGGAGATGCGGCGATGGTCGCGAACGCGAACGCGGCCATAGCGACAGCGCTCGTTAGAACTCGATCTAGGCTGTTCAAGACCGTGCTCCCTTGCCTAACTGCGCCCTCCGCCTTGTGTGGAGCCGCCGCCGGCCGGGGGCTGGATCGAGACGCGGCTGCCAGCGAGGAGCTGGGCGATGAAGGCGGAGAAGACGCTGCCGCCGGTCCCGTCACCACCGCCGCCGACCATGATGTCCGGCGTGATCTTCAGCCCGGCGCCGGCCACGGCCTTCGTGACTTCGATCCCCGCGAGGTTGAGCTGCCCAACGGCGGCCACCTGCTTCTCGTACGCCTCGGCCGTCGCGGCACCGACGGCCTGGATCTTCTTTCCCTCGGCTTCGCCTTCCAGCTCGGTGGCGCGGGCGCGGCCCTCGGCCTCGTTGATCGTCTTCTGCTTGGTCTGTTCGGCTACCTGGACGCCGATCTGCGCGGCTACCAGCTCGACCTGCTTGTCGGCCTTCGCGCGCGTGTTCTCCGTGTCGATGCGCTTTTCTTCGGACTTCTGCTGCTCGACGTACATGTCCTGTTGCTGCGCGGCGATCACGCGCCGCGTGTGGATTTCCATCAGCTCCTGCGGCAGGATGATCTGCGAGATCAGCACGGAGACGCACTCGACGTGGTACTTCTCCAGCTCCTCGCGCGTCCGCGCCTCCGCCTTCGCCTGCTCGTCCGCGCGGTCCTGCATGAAATTCATCGCCTCTGACGACGACGCCTGGTTGCGGAACGACGAGTCGATCATGGGGTGCACGACGTGGTCGATCAGGTTCTCGAGCGAGCCGATCTTCGCCACCATGAGCGGCGCCTGCTCGGGGCGCACGCGGATCACCACCTTGACGCCGACGCGCATCTCGAAGCCTTCGCGGCTGATGACGGCCAGCGGGTTGAAGAGCTGCGCGCGATGCCCGCTTTTCGGGTCGGAGACGTCGCCCGCAACGGACGAGGCCATCGATTCATCGGCCCAGTCGATGGTGAGGTTCGTCGTCGGGATGATGTAGGCGATGTACGCCCAGCGGTTCAGGTAGTACACACCCGGCCCCGCCACCTCCGCCTGGATGCCGCGAAAGCCCTCCGGCACGACGTAGCGCTCCTTCCCGGCCAGCCGCTCCTCCGGTGCGATGTCGGGCGGCTCCTGGCCGACGTTCGAGACCAGCACCGCTACCTCGCCGCGTTGCACGATGGCGACGTTGTCGAGCTTCACGTCGAACATCAGCGGGTTGATGTAATACGTGCCGGGCTTCAGGAGGTCGTACTGCGGGCCGCGCTGGCCGCCGTTGGCGAGGAACGCGGACGGATCCTGGAAGTCGTTGTGGCCGGCGATGCTCGCCGCCACCAACTCGGTCGGTGGGAGGGGAGAGCCGTCCTTTGCCGTGACGAGCCCCACCTGGTTGGCCTGCACGATGGTCGCCGGCTGCACGTCGACGCTGAACAGATCGGTGTTGAGCCGGTAGCGGCCCGGGAACATCACCTCGATCTGCGGCCCACGCTGGCCGCCGTTCTGCAGGAACGCCTCGCCGTCCTGGTACGCCTGGTGACCGGGCACCATGTGGGCGAGCAGCCGTCCGGACGCCATCGGCTCGCCGTCACGGGCGCTGACGACGCCGATCTGTCCCTGCGCAACGATCAGGGCCGGCTGGTTGCTCACCTTGAACAGGTAGGTGTTGATCCGGTACTTGCCGGGCGGGAGGATGTCGACCTGCGGACCCTTCTGGCCGCCGTTCTGGAGGAACGCCTCGCCGTCCTGGAACGTGTCGTGCGCGTCGACGTGACGGCCGAAGATGTGGCCCGGGTCGAGGGGGCGCCCGTCGATCGACTCGATCAGCCCCACCTCGTCCTCGGCGACGACGAGCATGTCGGCCTTGGTGACGCGATAGATGAAGGGCGGCAGGAACGTCAGCCCCGGCTGCAGCACGCGCGCCTGCACGCCGATTTCGTTGCGCATCGCGACGACGCGGCCCTGGGGCAGGTGACGGCCGAAGTACTTGCGCTCGATGATGCCGACCTGCTGGCCGCCGATGTTCACGAGCATGCCGCCAAAGAGCGTGAGGAACGAGAACACCAGCAGCACCAGCAGTACGATGATCAGGATGCCGATCCCCATCTGTAGCTCCCTTCGTGTGGCACGAGAATCGGCGCGCGCATCGCGCATGCACCGTTGACAACGAAGATACAACGGCCATCGTGGAGCGTCTATCCCGGTAGCTCGAGGCCTTCGCGGACGGTATCCTCCCGCTCGGAGGGACGGAATGGCGATCAAGGCGATGCTCTTCGATCTCGGCGACACGCTGTGGCACTTCCCGAAGATGCCGCCGGCGATGGAGATCCGCATGGAGACCATGCGGCGCATCAGCGGCGCGCTGGAGTCGTGGGGCGTGCCGTTGGAGGGCGAGCTGCGCTTCCTCGGCCGCGAGATCCGGCTTGGGGTGGAGAAGGCGGACCGCGCGGCGTACGAGTCCGACTGCGTGAGCCCCGACTTCAACGCCGTCGTCCGCGAGATCGCCGCGGGCATGGGCCTGCAGATCTCGTACGAGCAGGCGGCGCAGCTCTGGGACGCGTGGAACATCGGCGGGCTGCAGCTTGGCCGGACGTTGTACGACGACGCTTTCCCGACGTTGGACTGGCTGCGCGACCACGGCGTGCGCATCGGCTGCATCACCAACCGCGTCTTCGGGGGGCCGCGCTTCGCGGAGGAGCTGCGCGAGCTGGGGCTGGACCGCTACTTCGAGGCGACGGCCGTCTCCTGCGACTTCGGCTACATGAAGCCGCATCCGAAGATCTTCGAGCACGTCTTCGAGACGATGAAGATCGACCCGACCGAGACCGCGATGTGCGGCGACTCGCTCCGCGCCGACGTCGAGGCGTCGCGGACGCTGGGCATGACGAGCATCTGGCGCCGGTCGCGGAAGCACGACCCGCCGCACGAGGCCGAGCAGGTCGGTGAGGTGCCGCCGGACATGCCGGCGACGCGTGCCCAAACCGGCCGCGCCCTGGGCGAGTACAAGGAAGGCGAAGGCATCACGCCAGACTTCACGATACACACGCTCCGCGAGATCACGGAGCTGCCGATCTTCGAGAAGTGACCTTCCCGTACCTGGCGCTCGGCGCCATGGGCGCAGCCGCGCTTTCGTACGCGCTCGCACGTCTCACGCGCCAGTACGCCGTGGCCGCTGTCCTTGGCGGAGCGGCGATCCTGCTCTTCCACGGCATCTTCTACTTCCACTACACCGCCGACGACGCGTACATCACCTATCGCTACGCGCGCAACTTCGCCGATGGCGCGGGCCTCGTCTGGAACCCCGGCCAGTGGGTCGAGGGTTACACGGACTTCCTCTGGGTGCTGAGCGTCGCGGGGCTGGTAAAGGCCGGCGCCGATCCGGTTCTCGCCGGTCGCTGGCTCGGCTTCGGGCTCTCGGTGGTGGTCGCGGGCGGTGTGTACGTGCTGTCGACGCGGCTCGTCGAAGGCGCCTCCGGCCGCGCCGCGGGACTCGCCGCCGTGCTGCTCCTCTCAACGTGCGGCACGTGGGCGGTATGGGCGACAGCCGGCCTCGAGGCGCCGCTGTTCGCTGTGCTCGCGCTCGCCGCTGTCCTGCTGCACATCCGCGAGCAGAGCCGGCCGCGCATCCCGGCATCGGGCGCCGTGTGGGCGTTCGTCGCCATGACGCGGCCCGATGGTCTGCTGCTCGTCGCCGTGTCGGGTCTCTTCAAGCTCGGCGAGGCGGCCGCGCGCATGATGGAGTCGCGCCACCTGGGCCTGCGCGCGCGCATCGGCGAGCTGTTAGTCGAGCCGATGTCGCTCGCCCTGTGGGTCGCCGCCTTCGCAGGGCTCTTCGTGCCGTACTTCGTCTGGCGGTACGACCGTTACGGCTGGCTCTTCCCCAACACCTACTACGACAAGGTCGGCGCCAGCTTCGACCAGTACACGCGCGGCCTGGGCTACCTCACCGCGTTCAGTCAGCAGTACGCCGCCTGGCTCCTGCTGCTCGCGCCGCTGGCGATCGCGCTGACGTCGATCCGCCGCATGCCGGCGTTCTACGTGCTCGCGCTCGTTGCGGTGTGGTTTGGCTACGTCGTCTACGTCGGCGGCGACGCGCTCGCCCGGTTCCGATTCTTCGCGCCGGTGCTTCCGCTGGCATACGCCATCATCGCCGCCTCGGGCGCGGCATTGATCGGGGAGTTGGCCGCCCACCGGCAGCGATGGATCGCCGAAGCGGCGGCCGCGCTCGCCGTTGCCGCGCTCCTCGCGTTCAACCTGCATGCCTCCGCGGCCGACTTCGCCCTGCCCGGAGAGCGCCTGGCCGTCACCCAGCGGGTCGAGATGGGGCGCTGGCTGCACGACAACGTGCCCGCGACGACCACCATCGCCGTGATCCCTGCCGGCGCCATCCCGTACGAGTCCGGTCTCCACACCATCGATATGCTCGGCCTCCTCGACGAGCACATCGCGCACCGCGACCTGCCGCTCGGAGGGTTCCCGGCCGGACACGAGAAGTACGACTCGCAGTACGTGCTCGACCAGCAGCCCGACATCATCCTGCTGACTGACTCGCTCCAGACCGTTGCCTGGTCGCAGCACGACTACATGACGCAGGACCAGGGCGTCATCCCCGCACGCATCGACATGCTGAAGCAGGAGGGCCTCTGGCGGGAGTACGCGGCCCGCAGTGTGCATCTCTCCGACGGCCGTTGGTTCAACCTGCTCGTCCGCCGTGACGCAGAGAACGTCCTCGCGAGGACGCTGCCGCCGCCGGGCTGATTCCCCCGGGCGAGTCAGGGCGATCTCGGCTCTCGCTAGCGCGCTCCGAAGCCGACCCTATACCATCAGTCACGTCCAGCGCAGGGAAGGGCCGCGTCCGCCACGTCCGGCGGTCGCGACGAGGGAGACCCGTGGCCACGTCAAAGACCCCGCCGCGCCGTCCGGCGAAGCGCTCCGGCGCGCCGTCTCGCAATGGGGCCGCGCCAGGATCCGGCGCGCCCAAGCCGTGGGGCGGCCGGTTCGCGTCCGCCACCGACCAGATGGTCGAGGCCTACACCTCGTCCACCTCCGTCGACGCGCGCCTCCTCCCGGAGGACGTCGCCGGCTCCATCGCGCACGCCCGCATGCTGGGGCGGCAGCGCATCATCGCGAAGAAGGACGCCGACGCCATCGTCCGCGGTCTGCAGCAGATCCTCGACGAGTACGCGCGCGGCGAGTTCGTCATGCGCGACGACCTCGAGGACGTGCACATGAACGTGGAGGCGCGGCTGGCCGAGAAGATCGGCCCGGCGGCCGGGTCGCTTGCACACGGCGCGCTCCCGTAACGACCAGGTCGCCACGGACTTCCGCATGTACGTGAAGGGCGCGTGCGGACGGGCGATCGCCGCGCTGCTGGCGCTGGAATCGGCGCTGCTGGAGCTGGCGGAGGCGAACAAGTCCGTCGCCATGCCGGGCTACACGCACATGCAGCGCGCGCAGCCGGTGCTGCTCGCCCACCACCTGCTCGCCTACGTCCAGATGTTCGACCGCGACGCCGCGCGCTTCGCCTTCGCGCACGAGATGATGGATGAGATGCCGCTCGGCAGCGGCGCGCTGGCCGGCGTACCGTATCCGATCGATCGCGCCTCCGTCGCCGGCGATCTCGGCTTCGACCGCGTGTCCGCCAACAGCATCGACGCCGTGTCGGACCGTGACTTCGTCGTCGACTATCTGAGCGCCGCCGCGCTCTGCCTCGTGCACGTGTCGCGGCTGGCCGAGGAGCTGGTGCTGTGGTCGAGCGCGGAGTTCGCCTTCATCCGGCTGCCGGACGCGTTCGCGACGGGCTCCAGCATCATGCCGCAGAAGAAGAACCCCGACGTCGCTGAGCTGGCGCGCGGGCGCACGGGCCGCGCAATCGGCGCGCTCGTCGGCATGCTGACGACGCTCAAGGGGTTGCCGCTCGCGTACAACCGCGACCTGCAGGAGGACAAGCCGTGGCTCTTTGAGACGGAGGACACGCTGCTCTCCACGCTCGAGGTGCTCGCCGCGATGCTGCCGAAGATCGAGGTCGACGCGAAGCGCGCGCGCAAGGCGGCCGTCGCCAATTACTCGCTCGCCACGGACCTCGCCGACTACCTCGTGCGCAAGGGGCTGCCGTTCCGGGAGGCGCATGAGGCCGTCGGCAAGCTCGTCCGCTACGCGGAAGGCAAGAACGCGGAGCTCGGGCGGCTCTCGCTCGAGGAGCTGCGGCGGTTCTCGCCCTTGTTCCAGTCCGATGCGCTCGGCATCGACGTCATGACGTCGCTACGGTCGCGCGACGTGCCGGGCGGGACGGCGCCGCGCCAGGTCGGGGCGGCGCTCCGCCGCGCCCGGAAGCGCGTCGATCAGCTGCGCGGCGTGAAGAGGAAGAAGGCGCGATGACGGCGAACCTGGGCGAACCCGGCGGCGATCAAGCTGGCGCCGTCGATCCTGACCGCGGATTTCGGCAAGCTGGCGGAGCAGGTGGCGGCCGCCGAGGCGGGTGGCGCGGATTACATGCACCTCGACGTGATGGACGGCCACTTCGTGCCGCCGATCACGTTCGGGCCGCTCGTGGTCGCCGGCGATCCGCAAGGCGACGAAGCTTCCCATCGACCTGCACCTGATGATCGAGGATCCGGAGGCGCAGTTCGACGCGTTCGCCGAGGCGGGCGCGGACATCATCAACTTCCACATCGAGGCCACGCACCACGCGGACCGGCTCCTGCGCCGGATCCACACGATGCACAAGCGGGCGGGCATCTGCATCAACCCGGCGACGCCGCTCAGCGCCATCGAAGAGGTGCTGGAGGTCGCGGACCAGATCATGGTGATGATGATCAACCCCGGCTGGGGCGGGCCAGAAGCTCATCCCGTCGATGCTGGACAAGGTGCGGCGGCTCAAGGCCATGCTGGACGAACGCGGGCTGTCGCCGGACATCGAGCTGGACGGCGGCGTGAAGGCCGGCAACGCCGCGGCGTGCGTCGAGGCGGGCGGGCGCGTGCTGGTCTGCGGCTCTTCGGTCTACAACAGCGAAGCGTCGCCGCGCGAGAACCTGCGCGACCTCCGCCAGGCCATCGAGCAGGTCACTTCGTAGCGGCGAGCGCGCGGTCCAGGTCGGCCTCAGACGTGAAGTCCCGCGCCTCCTCCAGGAACGACTTCAGCGTCGGACTCTCCTTCCGCAGCTCATCGAACTTCGGGCCGATCGGGTCGATCGAGCCGGCGGTGTCCGCGTAGGAGCCGTAGAACGCGAAGTACGCCTGGTTCAGCTTGCGGATGTAGTAGCCGTTTTCGGCCAGGTACGCGCGCGTCTGCTCCATCTGCGACTCCGCTTCCGCGATCTTCCCCTGCTTGAGCAGGGCGACGACCTGCGTGTGCAGGGTCCGCATCACCGTGGTGAAGTCGATGCCTGCCTGCGGCAACGGCGACGCGAGGTGTTGCCCCACGCCGACGTCAGCAGGGGGCTTCGCCGGGAGGGGGTACTCCGCGAACATCATGTCGCCCAGCTCGCGGCCCACCATGTTCGCCAGCGTCTCGTTCAGCGTCGTCAGCTCCGAGTTCTCGTAGTAGCGCCGGCCGAGCGGCGCGAACGCCAGGTAGTGGTGCGTCCACTCGTGGGCGATGTCCTGCAGGATGTAGTGGTAGTCGGAGTCGTAGGGGATGATGGCGGGGTACTCGGCGATGCCGCCGATCTGCACGACGAGCGCCGACGTCTTGCCGTCCGCCTCGGCTGCGGACTCGATGCTGCTCGCACGCGGTCGATCGGCAGGTCGCCCTGCAGGAGCTGCTCGCTCTCCGTCCGAATCTCGCTGCGAGGCGACTTCACGAGCACGGCGGGCGGCTGCTGGAACTGGATGTTCACGGGCGGCCAGACGTAGTCGCCGCCGAAGCGGCGCGTGAGTCCGGCCTCCTTGATCACCTTCGTCAGCCGGCCCTCGAGGATGAGCTGCACCTCGTTCTGGATGCCGCTTCGCTCCGCACGCAGCTGGTCGTCCTGCGCTGTCGCGGCAGCGGCGTCGGCGGGGGAGCTGTTGGGATCGCCGGCGACGCGCTCCGCGTTGGCGATGAGGCCGTTCAGCTCGAAGAAGCGCGCGACCATGGCGTTCTCTTCGGCCGCGCTCGGCTTGCCGCGGATCGGCCGGGTCGCGAGCATGGCGAACTTCACCCACGAGTGGCGGACGATGAAGCCGGGCGAGTTGAAGTCGTTCTCGCCGTTCGGCAGCGGGAGCGCGGCGACGAGCGCTGTGGAGCACCCAAACGAGAGCGCCACCAGCGCGACGAGGATCGCGTGCGGGATGAATCGACGGAGAGAAGATGCCATGCGGACCGGCTATATCGCGGCGTGGAGTGTGCGTATCAGTCTCACACGCACGGGTCGGCGCGGCAACGTCGCCTCAGCCCTCGGCGCCGAGTTTGCGTCCGCCAATCAGGTGCATGTGGAGGTGCGGGATCGTCATGCCGGCGTCCTCGCCGACGTTGAAGGCCAGCCGGTAGCCGCGGCGATCGAGGCCCTCCGTCTTCGCGAGATCCTGGGCCACGGTGAACATGCGCGCGAGGGCGGGGCCGTGCGCGGCGGTGACGTGACGGGCGTCCGGGATGTGCTCCTTCGTGATGAGGAGGAGGTGGACGGGGGCACGGGGGTTGATGTCGCGGATGGCGAACACGAGGTCGTCGTCGTGGAGCTTGGGGACGTCCATGGCGCCGGACGCCATGTTGCAGAACAAGCAGTCGGCCATGGGGGCAGGGTACAGGTTAGTAGGGGATAGGTTATAGCTGGCTTATGACAGCGTCGGCCTCGATCTCGATGAGCAGAGTCGGATCGATGAGCGCCTTCACCTCGACCATCGTGGCGGCCGGGCGCACGTCGGCGAAGTACTCGCCGTGGGCGCGGCCGGCCTCCTCCCAGCGGCTGATGTCGGTGACGAACATGCGGGTGCGGACGACGTCCTTCATCGACGCACCCGCCTCGGCCAGCGCGGCCTCGATGCGGCGGAGACACTCCTTCGCCTGGGCGTACATGTCGCCGGGGAAGAGCGCGGCGCCGTCCGGGCCTGCGGGCGCGGTTCCGGCGACCCAGATCGCGTTTCCGACGCGGACGGCGCGGGAGTAGCCGACGATGGGCTCCCACCTGGCCCCGCTGCTGATGTTCTGGCGTTGCATGGTCTCCTCCTCGAGCTCGTCACGTCAGGGCATGGTACATCCGCACCTTGCGATCGGTCGCGCGCAAGCGTAGCATCGGCGCATGGATGAGGTTCCGATGGAGGGTGTTTCTGATGCGAAGGCGCGGCTTTCATGGTCGCGTCTCGCGCTTGGCGCGCGCGGTCCCGTCAGTCGGCGCCACGAGGCGATAGCAATAGGCCTCGAACTCATTGCCCGGGGTGGCATGCGTGATCGATGCGAACGCTCTTCGCGCTACTGGTGTGGTCTGACGCGCCTCCGGCCACTCTCCCTGATTCCATATTTAATGTTCTGTTGGGAGTCTCCTTTACAAGCGGACTCGGCTGGCTTCTGTGCGGCGAATGGGAGGCTAGTTGTGTTGTCGCAGTGATCCGGATGATCACGCTCGGCGGGTTCATCATGATCAGCGTCGCCTATCTCGCGATCGGGGTGCTTCTCAGAACCGCCCAGGAACGAGGTTCACCTGATCCCTACCGCCGGCGCTCTGTTCATCGCAGCGATACTGACGCCCGTCGGGTCGACGCTTCTGCTGCGGCGAAGCCTACGCCGACGGCGCATGTCGGCGGCGTGATCTCCTCGTCGACGGGGGGCAGGCAGTGTGCAGTCGAACGCTAGTCCAGCCCGGCCTTGAAGCGGTGGTAGTCGATGGCGCGGCGGAGGGCGCGGGCGGCGCGCTCGAACGAGGCGAAGGCGGCGATGCCGCGCTCCTGCACCTTGAGGCGCGCCTGGCGGACGACTTCCTCGACGTGCTGGGGCTGTAGCACGGCGACGAACGGCTTGCTTGAGCGCTCCTTGTGCTCGGCGAGCGTGTTCAGCAGGCCGTCGAGGCTGGCGGGGTTGGCGGCCCACATCCGCGCCAGGAACCCGGACGCCATCTCCATCGCGATGGCGTCGACGTGCGGGTCGCGCTCGAGGATGTCGAACAGCTTGCGCATGTTGTCGCCGGCCTGGCCGTATCCGACGGTGCCGCCCATGTCGAGCGGGTTCTGGTAGCTGCCGCCGATGATGTTGAAGAACGCCGCGCAACTCGTCGTACGAGGCGTCCGACAGCCGCGGCACCTCAAGGCCAGCCTCGACGAACGAGTCCGTGATCACGACGGACTGGCCGCCCGTCATCGCCATCAGCCCCATGCCGCGGCCGGTCGCCGGCTTCGCGTAGAGCAGCGCCTTGACGACGTCGATGGTGTCTTCGAGGCTGGTGGCCATCACGGCGCCGGCCTGGCGGACGATCGCCTCGAAGACGGCGCGGGGGGCGGCGAGCGAGCCGGTGTGCGACATCGTCGCGCGGGCGCCGGCGTCGGTCACGCCGCCCTTCCAGACGACGACGGGCTTGATCGAAGCCGCGCGGCGTAGCGAGCGGACGAAGCGCTCGCCGTCCTTCACCCCCTCGATGTACATGGCGATGACCTTCGTCTCCGCATCGTCGGCCAGGTAGTCGAGGTAGTCGGGCACGTCGAGGATGATGGCGTTGCCGATGCTGATCGACGTGCTGACGCGCACGCCGTACTGCTCGCCGACGAGGCCGAAGTTGATGGCGTGGGTGCCGCTCTGCGAGATGAAGCCGACGTCGCCCGCTTCGCCCGCGCCCTGCTCGCCGCTCTGCCGGATGCCGAGGCGCCGGTTGTACAGGCCCATGCAGTTCGGGCCGATGAGGGCGATGTTGCCGTCGCGCGCGATCTGAAGCACCTGCTCTTGCAGCTTGATGCCGTCCTCCTCGCCCGTTTCCGCGAAGCCGGAGGTGAAGAGCGCGACGCCGGCCACGCCCTTCTTCGCGCAGTCGGCAAGCACGCGTGGCGCCACCGGCCGCGGCACGGCGAGCATCGCGTAGTCGACGTCGCCGGGGACGTCCATCAGCGACGTGAAGTTCGTCACGCCCATCGCCTCGATGCCGGGGATCTCGTTGGGGTCGATCTGGACGGAGTAGAGGTTGCCGCTCTTGAATTCGCCGTAGTTGCGGAGCCACATGTAGCCGTCGGCGCGCTTGGAGCCGACGACGACGACGGTGCGCGGATTGAGAACGCGGCGCAGGTGCTCCTGGGAGATCACGGCGCCGCTAGTCGAGGACGATGCGCGCATCGACCGCGAGCGCGCCGTCCTTGTAGGCGAACACCGGGTTCAGGTCCAGCTCGGCGACTTCCGGGTGCTGCTCGATGAACTGCGAGACCTTGAGCAGCAGCTGCTCCAGGCGGGCGATGTCGGCGGGATCCTGGCCGCGATACCCCTCGAGCAGGGGGTAGCCCTTGATCTCGTGCACCATCTGGCGCGCGTCGCGCTCGTTCAGCGGCACGACGCGGAATGCAACGTCCTTGAGCACTTCGACCAGCACGCCGCCCAGGCCGAACATCATCACCGGCCCGAACTGCGGGTCCTTGATCATGCCGACGATCACTTCGATGCCCTGCTTCTCCATGCGCTGTACGGCGACGCCGTCGATGGTTGCGTCGGGCACGTGCTGCTTCGACGACGCGACGACCGAGTCGTACGCCGCGCCGACTTCCTCGGCCGAAGTGAGGTTCAGCGCGACGCCGCCGACATCGGATTTGTGCGTGATCTGCGGCGAGACGATCTTCAGCACGATCGGGTAGCCCGAGCTCGTTCGCCATCTTTACGGCGTCGTCGCGGGTGCGCGCCAGGCGGGCGGGGGAGACCGGCACGCCGGACTCCTCGAGCACCTGCTTCGCCTCGATCTCGGTCAGCAGGGTGCGGCCTTCTTTGCGCGCGCCCTCGATGATTGCCGTAGCGGACATAACGTTCTCCTGGAATCGGCCAGAGCGCCCTCATGCTACGTGACGGCGTGTCCGAGGGGTAGGGGCGGGCGGTCAGCGGCGGGCGGCGGCTCGATCTTGACGCCTCGTAGTACGATCGCATCCGTTTGGTCGGAGCGGGAAGGACGTTCGGGTGACGCTGGCTTGGCTGGCGGCGGCGTGGATCGCGGGCACGGTCGCCGCGGCCACGCTCGGTCGCGGCGCGTGGGCGCTCGCGCTGGCATTGGCCTTCGCCACGATCACGGTCGCGGTGGTCAGGGGTGATCGCCGCGTGCTGCTCTTCGCGCTCGCCATGCCGCTGCTGTTCGCCGCGAGCGCCGCCCGTTACGACGCGACGCGGCCACACCTGGCGCCGGACGCGGCTGCGCGCTTCAACGACGGTGTGGCCATGCGCGTCCACGCCGTGTTGCGGGACGATCCGGACATCGGCGACACGTCGCAGCGGTTCGCCGTGACTGTGCGGGAAGTGGAGCTTCGCGGGGAGTGGCAGCCGGCGTCCGGCGGTGTGCTGGTGACGACGGGCCTGTACCCGCGCTACCGCTCCGGCGACGTCCTGGAGTTGGAGGGCCAGCTCGAGACGCCGGCGACTGTCGACGGGTTCGACTACGCCGACTATCTCGCGCGCCGGGGAATCGCGAGCACGATGGGCTTCCCGTCGGCGCACGTGGTCGGGCACGAGGACGACAGTCTGTTCCGCGCGACGGTGCTCTCGGTCCGACGGCGACTGTCCCGTGCCATCGACCTGTCGTTGCCGGAGCCGCAGTCGTCGCTTGCGCAGGGGGTGCTGCTGGGACGGCGGTCGGCGCTCCCGGCCGATCTGGCCGACGATCTGAACACGACGAACACGTCGCATCTCGTCGTCGTCTCCGGCTCGAACATCGTGCTCGTGTCGGCGTTCTTCACGATGTTCCTCACGTGGGCGGTCGGGCGGCGTCCGGCGCTGATCCTGTCGATCGTGGGAGTCACGGCGTACGCCGTACTCATCGGCCTGTCGCCGCCGGTGCTGCGGGCGCTGATCATGGGTGTGCTGATGGTCGCTGCGACGGTGCTGGGGCGGCGGGGCAGCTCGCTCAACGCGCTGCTGCTCGCCGCCGCGATCATGGTCGGCCTTACGCCGTCGGTGGTGCGCGACGTATCGTTCCAGCTCACGTTCGCAGCGACCGCCGGGATCCTGTACCTATCGGGCCCGCTCCAGCGCTGGATTGTCGAGATCATCGCCAGGACTCTCCGGGTCGAGGGCTTGCCGGGCTGGGTGCGCGGCCTGTTCGCCGAACCGCTCGCGATGACGCTGGCCGCGATCGTATCGACGACGCCGCTGCTGGCGCTGAACTTTGGCCGGCTGTCGCTCGTTGCCATACCCGCGAACCTGCTCGTGGTGCCGGCGTTCCCGCTGATCCTGTTAGGGTCGCTCGGCGCGGCGGTGGGCGGCATGCTGCCGGCCGGGCGGCTCGTGCTTGCGGCGCCGGGCTACTACGTGCTCACGTACTGGATCGACATCGCGCGCTGGCTCGCAGCGCTTCCGCATGCTGCGGCGACGGCCGGTGGCTACTCGGAACTGTGGGCACTCGGAACGTATGCCGTCATCGTCCTGGCAGTGGTCGTGTTCCTCCGCTACGTGCGCGAGCCGACGGCACGGCCAATCGCATCGCAAACGCTCGCGTTACCGGCGCTTGTTGTGGTGCTGCTTCCTGCGGCCTTGCTTGCCGGGACGGCGGCGTGGTGGTTCAGGCCGCCGGCGCCACACCGACTGCAGGTGACGGTTCTGGACGTCGGGCAGGGGGACGCGATCCTCATCGAATCGCCCGACGGCCACCAGGTGCTCGTCGACGGCGGGCCGGGCGACGCCGTGCTTCGAGGGCTTGGCGACGAAATGCAGTGGTACGACCGGTCGCTCGATCTCGTGGTGCTGACGCATCCGCAGGCCGACCACATGTACGGGCTGATCGACGTGTTGAGCCGCTACGACGTCGCCCGCGTGGTCGCCGGGCCGGGAGTTCAGAGTTCCGCGGGTTATCGCACGTGGCTCGCGTCGGTCGGTGACGAGGGGCTCCGCATCGAGACTGCGCATCCCGGGATGAGCGTGGATTTCGGCGACGGCGCCCGTCTCGACGTGATCGGGCCGGATCCAGCCATGGCTGCGGACCTCGAACTGAACAACACCGGCGTCGTGATTCGGGTCTCCCTGGGCGATGTCAGCTTCCTGCTGACGGCCGATATCGAGGCGAGGGCGGAGCGCGCGCTGCTAACGGACGGCGTCGACCTGCGCGCTACGGTGCTCAAGGTGCCGCACCACGGCAGCCGCACGTCCAGCACCCCCGAGTTTCTCGCGGCGGTGCAGCCGGAGGTGGCGGCGGTCTCGACGGGCAAGGACAACCAGTTCGGCCATCCGGCGCCGGACATCGTGGACCGGATTGAGCAGTACGCTCCGGTGTACGACACCGCCGTCTCGGGTGCGATCCACTTCGAGACGGACGGAACACGGCTTGTGGGTGTCAACGGCGCGTTGATCACTTCGCTGGTCGCCTGCGTCCACTCGCGCTAGGCTCTACCGGTTTCGAACCGCATATCGACGAAGGAGCAGCACGTTGGCCCGACACGACGGACGCAGTCCGGACCAGATGCGGCCCGTGACGATTGAGCCGAACTTCCTCGACCACGCGGAGGGCTCGGCAATGGTGAAGTTCGGCAACACCTGGGTGCTCTGCACCGTGAGCATGGAGGACCGCGTGCCTGCGTTCCTGCGCGGCACGGGCGGCGGCTGGGTGACGGCGGAGTACGGCATGCTGCCCGCGCTCGACGAACACGCGCACGGAGCGCGAGGCCTCGCGCGGACGGCAGAGCGGCCGCTCCCAGGAGATCCAGCGGCTGATCGGGCGGGCGCTCCGCAGCGTCACGAACCTCGACCTGCTCGGTGAGCGCAACTTCATCGTCGATTGCGACGTCATCCGGGCGGACGGCGGCACGCGCACGGCGTCGATCACCGGATCTTGCGTGGCGCTGGCGCAGGCGCTCAACCGGCTCGTGAAGGACGGCATCGTCGGTTCGCTGCCGATGTCGGGGCTCGTCGGCGCGGTGAGCGTCGGCATCGTCGAGGGCCAGCCGGTGCTGGACCTGGACTACCCGGAGGACTCTTCGGCCGAAGTTGATTTCAACGTCGTGATGACGGACGACGGGCGCTTTGTGGAGCTTCAGGGCACGGCCGAGGGACAGCCGTTCGACCGGGCGATGATGGACCGCATCGTCGATCTGGGCGCCGCCGGCATCCGGCAGCTCAACGAGACGCAGACGGCCGCGCTCGCGGGCCTCGGCATCGAGATCTAGCTCGCTACGCGTACTCGCCCAAGTAGGTGCCGCCGAGGATGTGCACGTGTCCGTGCGCCTGACTCTGCATCGCGTCGGAGCCGAAGTTGCTGAGCAGTCGAAAGCCGTTGGGGCAGTGTGCCGCCCCCATTTCGGCGGCCACTTTCGAGACCTTCGCCATCATGTCTGACGTCCATAGCTCGCCCTGCGACAGGTGCTGGCGCGGCACGGCGAGCAGCATCACCGGTACCCAGTTCAGCCGGTTGCGGAATACCACGACGTCATCATCTTCGTGGAGGATCTGGGCCGGTTCTCTGTGCGCGACGATCTCGCAGAAGACGCAGTAAAACGACATTGACCGACACTATACGGGCGTCCGTGGCTACGCCCCAGACCGGCGTCCTACCGCGATTGAGAGCGCGCCGCCTATACTCCCGCATGGCCGACGTCCGCCCGTTCCGCGCGCTTCGTTACGACGCGGCGCGCGTCGACCCCGCCGCCGCAATCGCACCACCATACGATGTGATCTCGCCGCAGCAGCAGGCGGCGCTGTACGGGCGCAGCCCGCACAACGTCGTGCGCCTGGAGTACGGCGAGACACGTGGCGGCGACACCGCCGCCGACAACCGCTACACGCGCGCCGCCTCAGACCTCGCGGGCTGGCGGGATGCGGGCGTGCTGATGCGTGACGCAGCACCATCGGTCTACACCTACAAACAGGAGTTCGTGTGGGCCGGTCAGCCGTACTCCCGCGACACCGTGTTCTGCGTCGCACGGCTGGAGGAGTGGGAGAAGGGAGTCATCAAGCCGCACGAGCACACGCTCTCCGGGCCCAAGGCTGACCGTCTGGAGCTGCTGCGCGCGACGCGCACACAGGTGAGCCCGGTGTACTGCCTGTACCGGCCACAGGGCGCCGACAGAATGCCGAAGCTCGTCGGCCGCGCGCTCTATGACTTCGAGGCCGACCGGCAGCGGCATGTCGTCTCGGCGGTCGACGATTCGAAGCGAGTCGCGGCATTCGCCGACGTTCTCGCGGCGATCGGACGTGTACATCGCCGATGGCCACCACCGGTACGAGACCGCACTGACGTATCGGAACGAAGTGCGGGCATCGGCCCCTTCCTGGACCGGGGAGGAGCCCGAGAACTTCGTGCTGATGGCGCTGACCGACGCCAGCGATCCGGGGCTGCTCGTGCTGCCGACGCACCGGCTCGTGCACCGCAGGCTGACGCCGGCTGTGTGGCACGCAATCGAGCGGTGGTTCGACGTCGAACCGATGCAGGGAGGGGAGGTCCTCGCCGCCCTCGCCGAGGGCGATCGGCGCGAGACGCGTTTCGGGGTGTTGGCTCCGGACGGGGCGCGCATGGTGACGCTCCGCGACCGCGCAGGTGTCGACGCGGCGATGCCGGCCGGCCAGCCTGGAGCATGGCGGCGGTTGGACGTGAGTGTGCTGCAGTACGGCATCCTCGCCCCGGCGTTTGGCATCGATGACGCGGCGCTGGCCGGCGGCGAAGCCGTGACGTACACGCAGGACGCCGCGGAAGCGGCGGCGACCGTCGCCCGAGGGGGCGCACAGGCGGCTTTCCTCCTCAACGCGACGCCCGTCGAGCAGGTGATGGCGGTCGCGGACGCCGGCGGGCGCATGCCGCAGAAGTCGACGTACTTCTACCCCAAGCTGCCGACCGGGCTGGTGATGAACTCGCTCGACCCGTAGCGCGTTTGCACCGCTACCGCCTTTCACGTACAAAGACGAATCATCCCGCTGCCAACTCCCTGCGACTCATGAGGTGCCCGTCATGGCCAAGAAGGTCGTCCTCGCCTACTCCGGCGGACTCGATACGTCGGTTGCTATCCGCTGGCTCAAAGAGGAGCGCGGGTTCGACGTGATCGCGCTGACGATCGACCTCGGCAACGAGAAGGACCTCCAGACCGTCGAGAAGCGCGCGATGGAGATCGGCGCTCTCAAGGCGATCGTCCGCGACGGCAAGCAGCCGTTCATCGACTACTTCGCCTTCCCGGCGCTGATGTCGGGTGCGGTGTACGAGGGTCAGTATCTGCTGGCGACCGCAATCGGGCGGCCGCTGATCGCCAAGATGCTCGTCGACGTAGCGCGCGAGGAGGGCGCCAGCGCGATCGCTCACGGCTGCACCGGTAAGGGGAATGACCAGGTGCGCTTCGACGTCAGCACGCAGGCGCTGGCGCCCGATCTGGAGATCGTCGCTCCGGTACGAGAGCACCGGATGAGCCGCGAGGAGCAGATCGAGTGGGCGGCGGCGCGCAACGTGCCGGTGCCGGCGACGAAGGCGAGCCCGTACAGCACGGACGAGAACCTCTGGGGCCGCAGCATCGAGGCGGGCATGCTGGAAGACCCGTGGGTGGCGCCGCCAGAGGAGATCTACGCCTGGACGCGGGCGGTGAAGGATGCGCCAGACGCTCCGCGCGAGGTTGAGATCGGATTCGTGCGCGGGCGGCCCGTGAGTCTGGACGAGCACGAGATGGACGGCGTCACGCTCGTACAGACGCTGAATGAATGGGCGGGCGAGCACGGCGTCGGGCGAACCGACCTGGTTGAAGACCGGCTGATCGGGATCAAGTCGCGCGAGATCTACGAGGCGCCGGCGGCGTGGACGCTGCACGTCGCGCATGAGGCGCTGGAGCAGTTGACGCTTTCAAAGCCGCAGTTGCGCACGAAGAACTCGCTGCGACAGGAGTATGCGGACGTGATCTACAACGGCCTCTGGTTCACGCCGCACCACCAGGACCTGGCCGCGTACGCCGCCAGCACGCAGCGGCACGTGACGGGGACGATACGCGTGCGGCTGCACAAAGGGCGCGCGGTCGCCGTCGGGAAGAAGTCTCCGAAGAGCCTGTACAGCTATGCGCTGGCAACCTACGACCGAGGCGACCAGTACGATCAGGGCAGCGCAGTCGGTTTCATCAAGATCTGGGGGCTGCCTGTGGCGCAGCAGGCGCGCACGCAGCTCCTGGCCGAGGGCGAAGCGCCGTTCCAGCTCGGGACGTCGGAGCCCGGCCCGGACGCCTGATCGACCTCCCTGCCCTGCTTCTGAGCGAATGGCCGCCTGATCCCGAGCTGTGGCCGGCTTGTCGCGTGAAGGTTGCCCGCGCCGAGCCAGCCGGGCTACCCTCGGCACGGAGGGACCTGGGATGGCTCAAGCCGCACCCGTTGCCGCCCGCGCCGAGCTGATGGCGCTGTCCGAGATCGTCGCTTCTCCGGTCGTGGAGCGGCAGGGCGAGCGGATCGCGCGCGTTCGAGACGTGATCGCGCGGATGAACGAGGGGGCGTACCCAACGCTCACCGGCCTCGTCGCCCGGGCGGGCGGGCGGGACTTCTTCGTGCCCATTCACCACGTCGCGGCGATCCGTCCGGGCGAGGTCCGACTGAACACAGACGCGCTGGACGTCGGTCGTTTTCAGCGTCGCGACGGGGAGCTGATGCTTGCCGGCGACGTACTCGACCGACAGGTGATCGACGTACGGGGTACACGCGTGGTGCGGGTGAACGACCTGTATCTGTCGCGCAGCTACGACGGCTATCGCGTGGTCGCGCTGGACACGGGCGGGCGGGCCATCCTGCGGCGGCTGGTCCCGAGCGGTATGAGGGCGCGATTTCCCGGCCGCATGCTCACAGACTGGCGCGAGGTCGAGTACCTGATGACGGACACTCCGTCGGTACGGCTCAAGGTCGGGCACCTCCAGCTTCGCAAGCTCCGGCCACAACAGCTTGCCCGCATTGTGTCGGAGCTGAGCAAGCAGGAGGGGGCGGAGGTGCTGGCTTCGCTCGACGAGGAGCAGGCCGCGGACACGCTGGAGGAGCTTTCGACCGAACAGCAAGCGCAGCTCCTGAGCGCGATGCCGGTGGAGCAGGCCGCGGACTTGATCGAGGAGATGGAGCCGGACGAGGCTGCGGACGTGCTGGCGAAGGTCCCGGCTGTCCGGGCGGAAGAGCTGCTGGACGAGATGGAGGCGCCTGAGTCCGAAGCCGTCCGCCGGCTGTTGGAGTACGATCCCGATTCTGCCGGCGGTGTGATGACGACCAACGTGCTGACGATCGCCTCCGACCGCCCGGTGGCGGAGGCGTTGCACGTGTACCAGACGCGGGAAGACGCGCCCGACTTCGCGTACTACTTCTTCGTGCTGGACGAGCAGGCCCGGCTGGTGGGGGTGCTGAGCATGCGGCAGGTGCTGATCGCCGCCTCAACCGCGGGCGTGAGCGAGGTGATGACGCGCGAGCCCGTGACCGCGGCGCCCGACGACGAGCCGCAAGAGGTCGCGGAGAAGATTGCGGAATATAATCTTCTGGCCATCCCCGTCGTCGACGAGGAGCAGCGCTTCCTGGGCGCGGTGACCGTCGACGACGTTCTCGACGTCGTGTTGAAGGGTTCGTGGAGACGGGGGCGCAGCCGGGGGTTTGGCGGCTGACGCGAAAGTGATGGGCGATAGTCATTCCGGACGTACGAGCGCAGCAAGGGTTGGAGCATGCTGACCCGCGCCCTGCACAGCAGCCGCGGTCGCGTGCGCTCGCGCGCCGATTTCCCCGCCTCTTCCTCCTCCTAGGCGTTATCGGCCCCGGCCTGATCGCAGCCAACGCGGGCAACGACGTCGGCGGCATCGCCACGTACTCCGCGGCGGGGGCCCGCTACGGCTACCAGCTTCTGTGGGTGGTGATCGTCATCCTCGTGGCACTGATCGTCGTGCAGGAGATGTGCGCGCGGCTGGGCGCGGTGACCGGGATGGGGTTCTCGGACCTCGTGCGCGAGCACTTCGGCATCCGCATGACGACGTTCGTCGTCTCAGCGCTGCTGGTTGCCAACCTGGGCACGGCGTTTTCGGAGTTTGTGGGTATCGGTGCGGCGGCCGAGCTGCTTCACGTTTCGCGATTGATCGCCGTGCCGGTCGCGGCGGTGCTGCTCTGGACGCTGGTCGTCTTCGGTTCCTACAAGATGGTCGAGCGGACGTTCCTGCTGATGGCGCTGGTGTTCGTCGCCTATCCGGTCGCCGCAGTGCTATCGCATCCGGCCTGGGGCTCCGTCGCCCACGGGCTCGCGGTACCGACGGTGCCCCACTCGGCGAGCGGCGTGCAGCTGATCATCGCCATCATCGGGACCACGATCACGCCCTACATGCAGCTCTACCTCACGTCCAGCGTGGCCGAGAAGGCCGTCCGGCCGGAGGACTATGTGTACGAGCAGGCGGACGTGGCCGTGGGCTCGCTCCTCGCCAACGTTGTCGCCGTGTCGATCATCGTCGCGACGGCGGCGACGCTGTTCAGTCAGGGGGTTGGTGTCGATACGGCGGCGCAGGCGGCGCAGGCGCTGGAGCCGGTGGCCGGGTCCGCATCCGAGTACCTGTTCGCGGTTGGGCTGCTGGGGGCGTGCCTGCTGGCGGCGCCGGTGCTGGCGCTGACGAGCGCGTACAGCGTCACCGAGGCGCTCGGGGTCGAGAAGGGCGTGTCGCAGGACTTTCGGCGCGCGCCGGTGTTCATGGGTCTCTTTACCGGGATCATCGTCCTCTCGATGGGGCTGGCGCTGCTCCCCGGCATCCCGTTCACGCGTACGCTGCTGCTGATCCAGGTGATCGACGCGCTCGTACTGCCGGTGGTGTTGTTCAGCCTGCTGCGCCTCACCAACGACCGCGGGTTGATGGGAGACCGGGTCAACACGCCGGCGTTCAACGTGATCGGCATCGCAACCGCGGCCGTGGTGATCTCGCTCTCGCTCGTACTGCTGGTGTTGACTCTCGCAGGGCCGTTCGTGTGACCGCGGCGGAGCCTGCTCCTTGATCGAAGCGCCGCGAGCCGACACCCTTCCATCCGGACTCAGCGCTGACGAAAGGGACTGACATGCTGCCGCTCGAAGGGATCAAGATTCTCGACCTCTCGCGTCTGGCGCCGGGGCCGTTCTGCTCGATGATGCTGGGCGACATGGGCGCGGACGTGCTCCTCGTGGAGGCGCCGGCCGACGGCAAGCTGGCGCCCGCCTTCGCCGGCAGCCGTCAGCAGGACATGGAGAAGCTGGCCGCATACAACATCATGAGCCGCAACAAGCGCAGCATCGTGCTCAACCTGCGGGAGCAGGAGGCGCGCGAGATCTTCTACAAGCTGGCCGAGACGGCCGACGTTGTGCTGGAGGGGTTCCGGCCCGGCGTGGTCAAGCGGCTGCAGGTCGACTACGACACGCTCAAGGAGCGGAACCCGCGGCTCGTGTATTGCTCCCTTTCCGGCTTCGGCCAGACGGGACCGTACAGCCAGCTCGTCGGGCACGACATCAACTACATCTCGGTCGGCGGCGCGCTCGGCATGATCGGCTGGCCGGATACGCCGCCGGCGATCCCGATGAACATCATCGCCGACTTCGCGGGCGGCGGCATGCACGCCGCGTTCGGCATTCTGGCGGCGCTGATGGCGCGGGAGCGCACGGGGCGCGGCCAGTACGTCGATATCGCGATGTCGGACGGCGTGCTCTACCTGCTCGCCAGCATGGCCGGCAACGTGCTCATGGGCGGCGCCTCGCCCTCGCGCGGTGCGACGCTGCTGAACGGTTCCGTGCCGCACTACAACGTCTACCAGTGCAAGGACGGCGGCTGGATCAGCATCGGCAGCCTGGAACCGCACTTCTTCGTCAACCTCTGCAAGACCATGGGGTGCGAAGACTTCATCCCGCACCAGTACGACGCATCGAAGCGTGAGGAGATCGCGGCGTTCTTCCGCGAGCAGTTCTCGACGAAGACGCGCGACGAGTGGTTCGAGATCCTGAAGCAGTCCGACATCTGCGCCGGCCCCGTCTACTCGCTCGAGGAGGCGTTGCGCGACCCGCACAACCTCGCTCGCGACATGGTCGTGGAGGTCGATCACCCGACGCTGGGGAAGGTCCGGCACCTCGGCATCGGCACCAAGCTCTCCGACACGCCGGGGAAGGTGCGGTCCACGGCGCCGGTCGCCGGGCAGCACACGGACGACGTGCTGGCGTCGCTTGGGTTCGATGCGGCATCCGTCAGCGGTCTGCGGGAGCGTGGCGTTATCGGCTGAGGCATCCGGGGCGCGTGCGCTCCAATGATGCTGTTAGATGTCTCCAACGTCGCTGACTCAAACTGCCCGCCTGTTACCGTCTGGCAATACTTCTCGGGTGCACCCTCCGTAAGCTGAGACAGCATTCGTGCGACTCAGTGAAGAGAGAGTACCCGTGAAGTCGCTTCATCTCCCGTCCCGCCTTCCGGTGGCCGTCGCCGCGGTCGGCCTCATCGCCGTTGCGGCGCTCGGTGCGGCGTGTGGCTCCGGCACATCCGCGGCATCGAAGTCACCGACGGCCGCCGCAACGGCTGGCGCGCCGAACACGAGCGGCAGCGCGCGTGGCTTCCGCAACCGCACGCCCGATCCCGCGATCCAGACGTCGATCGCGGAGGGAACGCCGTTCGCCTTCGGAGGCACGCCGAACCCGGATTTCGAGACGGCGATCGCGGAAGGCACTCGCCCGGCGTTCGGCGCTCGCACGCCGTCGCCTGACCAACAAACAGCCATAGCGGAAGGCACGCCCATCGGCCGCGGCGGCTTCGGCGGACGGGGCGTCGGGGGAGCCGGGTTCGGGCAGACGCTCACCCTTGCAGCGACAGTGCTCGGCATCACGGAAGATCAGCTCCGTACCGAGTTGCAGGCGCAGGGGGCGACGCTTGAGGCGGTCGCCGCGGCGCACGGGCAGGCGCGCGCCGCCTTCCGGCAGGCGCTGATCGACGCGAACAAGAAGCGACTCGCCGACGCCGTCACGGCGGGCACGATCACGCAGGACGACTCGACGCAGCAGGAGACGGCGTTCGAGTCGGGGCTTGACCGCCTGCTCGACAACCCGGGCGCTTTCTCAGGGCCGCCGCAAAGCGCGCCCACGCCGACGCCGTAGCCTTCGCGCGGCCAAGGCCGCATCCGCGATATGATCCGGGCAGCTGCCTGGAGACCTGATCGTGGATTTCATCGACGAGCCGGAAGACGACGACCGCGAGCTGGAGCTGGCGATCGAGAACGTCGCCGCTCACCCGGAGCCGGACGGCAACCTGCGAGTGCTGATCATCACCTCACGCGGCGAGATCCGCGGCGTCTTGCACCCCTGTGCATCCGGCCCCGGCGCCGCGATTTACGTCGGCGGCGCGATGGGCGGGCTCGAGGGGCCGGCGAACGATATGTACGGCCGTCTCGCCGATCGCCTTCGGCCGAAGATCAGCGGCCTGCGCCTCCACTACCGCCAGCCGGGCGAGTTCCAGGAGTGCGTGCTGGACGTTCTCGCGGGGGTGTCGCTGCTCCGTGGCTTCGGCGCCACCGGTGGCATTGCGCTCGTGGGGCACTCGTTCGGCGGGGCGGTGGTGATCAAGGCGGGCGAGCTGTCTCCGTCGGTGGCCGGCGTCGCCGCGCTCTCGCCACAGCTCTACGGCACGCGCACGGTCGAGCGCCTCGCCAAGCCGCTGCTCCTCGTGCACGGCATGCGCGACGGCGTCCTCGATCACGCGGCCAGCGAAGACATCCACGCGCGCGCGGTCGATCCCAAGCGGCTGGTCCTCTACGGCGAGGCCGACCACTCGCTGAATCAGGCGGCCGGGGATCTCGAGGAGCTCCTCGCCTCGTGGTTACCGGAGACGGTGGCCGGTGCGCCATCCTTCGGGTTGAACTGACCCCGCCGCCCCGCTGGGGCGCATGCAGCCCGTCCGATACGCTTCGTAGGTGACGTCCGCAGTTGAACTCCCCGTCTCCTTGTCCGGCGCCTCTGCGATCGACGTCGCCTGGCGCTGCGGCCGCGTCGCCGGCGATCTCGCGCTGTCACGTTTCCGCGGCACGCACACGATTGACGTCAAGGGCCACCGGAACATCGTCACCGCGACCGACGTGGAGGCGGAGCTGCTGGTGAAGGACGTCCTCGCCGAGGAGTTTCCCGGCCACAAGATCCTGTCCGAAGAGACCGCCTCGGGGACCGATGCGAGCACTGGATGGACGTGGGTCATCGACCCCATCGACGGGACGAAGAACTACGCCATCGGCATGCCGTTCTGGTGCACGAACGTGGCGCTCTGCCTCGACGGCGAGCCGGTCGTCGGCCTGACGTACGACGCCGTGCACGGCGAGGGCTTCTGGGCGACTGCGGGCGGAGGCGCGTTCTGCAACGACAGACCGATCGTCGCCTCGGACAAGCCGGACGTCTTCGCTGCGGTCGTTGGAGTCGATCTCGGGTACGACGACGCGATGGGCATGCGGCAGCTCGATCTGATGCGGCGCATCTTCCCAAACGTGCAGGGGCTCCGGATCACGGGTAGCGCGGCACTCGGGTTGGCGTACGCGGCTTGCGGCCGACTCGACCTGTACACCCACATGAACGTCTGGCCGTGGGACGTTGCGGCCGGCATCCTCCTCGTGCGCGAAGCTGGCGGCGCCGCCTCCGACCGAGACGGTCATGCGATGCACATCGGGAGTGCAACGTTCGCCGCCGGCGGTCGTCGCGTGCACGCCGACTTCATGGCGCGTTATGCTGAGGCGCAGGGCGGGGGGGTACCAGAGGAGTGAGTCACTCTTTGGCTCTCCGCGTTTCGGCGCGTCGCAGCGCGCTCGTTCTCATCGCCGGTGCCGCCGTCCTCGCGTCCGCATGCTTCGGCGGAGGCGGCGGGAGCAAGACGCCGGAAGCCACCGTCCACGCCGCAGCAACCGGGCCCGATCGACGCGATCGCCGGCTGGGTGCGCCAGAACCGCAACGTCGACTTCGTCGGCGACTGTTCGCAGGCCAAGCAGGGCGTCGACCTCGGCAAGCTGTGCGTCACGCTTGCCGGGACGCGCGGCACGCGACGGGCGTACAACCTCGGGCCGACGTTCTCGGATCCGACGGCGTTGGCCATCGTCGAACAGGCGGCCGACGCCTGGACCGTGGTCTCGGTCACCAACAACGACCCCAGCCAGCCTTCGGTGCCCGGCATCAATTGGCCGCTCGGTGTAGGCGACCAGGTGGTGGCCATCGGATTGGGAGAAGGCGACTGCCTCAGCATCCGCGAGCAGCCGACGCAGGAGAGCAATCGGCTCAACTGCATCCCCGACGGCACGAAGGCCATCATCCAGGACGGTCCGACCGACGCGGAAAACTTCACGTGGTGGAAGATCTCGGGAGATCTCGACGGCACGGGATTCAACGGCTGGGCGGCCGGCACGTGGCTCCGCCTGCCCGAAGCGATCGCGCAGGCGCTGAACCCTCCGACGCCGGAGACGACGGCCGCCCCTGAACCGACGCCCACCCCGTAGGGTCTCGAAGGTGGGTGCTCCGTCGACGGCTCAGCCGCCTTCGCTATACTTTCGCGGCACACCCCACGAGCGGGGGTAACTCAATTGGTAGAGTGCTAGCCTTCCAAGCTGGAAGTTGCGGGTTCGAGTCCCGTCCCCCGCTCCACCCTCTCCTTCCCTTCCATCACGACCCGCGTCGCGCGTGCAGCTCTTCGAGGAACGCTTGGATCGCAGCGAACTGATCGCCCGCGCAGACCAGAATTACTACGAAGTTTTTCGCCGCCTCGCGACGTCGATTGACGGCGGCGAGGCGACCGAGAGCGACGGCCTGCTCATCATCAACACCGGCCTGCCGCTGGCGATGTTCAACCTCGCCTTCGTCACGCGGCCGCCGGCAGATCCCGCTGCCGCGATCGGCCGCGCAGCAGCCTACTTCGACGACCGGCGCCTCCCCTTCGTCGTCCGCATGCGCGCCGGCCTCGACGACGCGTCGGAGCGGGCGGCGGCTGCTGAGGGCCTCCCGTATCGCGATACCGTGCCTGGCATGACGCTCTCGCCGATTCCGACGATCCCGCCGCCGCCTGCCGGCCTGGAGATCCGCGCCGCTCGCGACGCGACGGCGTTCGGCTATCACCGCGACGTGCTCGCGGCCTCCTTCGGCATGCCGGCCGACCTCGTGCGCCAACTCCTCAGCCAGCGGCTGCTCGACCTTCTCGACGCGGAGTTCTACATCGGCTACGTACAGGGGACTCCGGTCGCGTCATCGGCGCTCATTGCGAGCGACCGCGTCGCCGGCGTGTGGAACGTCGGCTGCGTCCCGTCGTACCGCAAGCGGGGCCTCGGCGAGGCGATGACGTGGCACGCCGTGCGGCGCGGCGCCGAAATCGGGTGCACGATGGCGAACCTCCAGGCGTCGGAGATGGGCCAACCGATCTACGCCCGGATGGGGTTCGAGGTCGTGGCGGGCTACCGCACGTTCGTCCGCGACGGCTACTGACCGCTCGTCGGCAGGCCTGTTACGCCCGGTCGACGCGCCACTCCCAGCGGCCGCCCGATGGCCCGCGCATGCGGATCACGACGTCTGCGCCCTGCGGTTCGTGGTCGACCATCGCCGCGGAGCCGGTGACGCGCACGTCGCCGCCCGCGAGCGCGCCCGGTAGACGTACCTGGAGCTCGATGCTGTCGCCGGCCGCGCTCATGTGTCCGGAGACGGAGTCTGCCGCGTACTCGATGCCGAACGCCGGTGACGTCAGGCTCCACTCGCTGAACGGGAATACGGGCGCGATGCGTACGCCGCTCTCGGTCGGTTCGACGCCGGCGAGGCGAAGGAACGAAAGCAGCGGCTGCGAGTGTGTGTGCACGTTCTGGATCGGCCACGACTGTCCGAATACGTTGAGAGCCGGCAGGTCCCATGTCCACCCGGGCCGCGACGACCGTGGGCTGTTGTAGGCGTCCGGCCCGCTCCACACCCCCACCCACACGTCCGGGTAGACCGTCGCGTGGTTGCGCAGCGTGTTCCGCATGAACTCGTCCCACGCCATGGCGGGGTTTCGCTGCGCAGCCGCCCATACCAGCGTGTGCGTGAGCGAGAGCCACACGCCGCCGTCCGTCGACTCGCCCGTCGTCTGCGTGCCGTCCAGCGCTGACATGATCTCCGCGCCGAGCGGCGAGCCGTCTCGTAGCAGCGTGTCGATCTGCCGCAGCACCGTGTCGCTCTGCGCGTCGTCCGTCACGCCCGAGAGGATCGCCCACGGCTGCGGCTCCAGGTGCAGGCGGTCTGTCCCATACACCGTCCCGTCAGGCAGGATCGCCCGGGCCAGCCACTTCCCGGTCCAGTACGTCTTCAACCTGTCGCGCAAGCCTGACGCGAACGCGTCGACCTCGTCTGCCAACGCCGTTTCGCCGCGCAGCCGCGCCACGCTCGCGAATTTCGGCAGCACCCACGCGGCGAATGCCGACGCCAGCGTCGACTCGCCGTCGCGCACGAACCCGGCAATGTCCTTTGGCGAAGCCTCGAACACAAGACCGTCGTTCCAGTCCGCGTTGCGCGCGTGCAGCAGTCCGCTTGCCCCCAATCCGACAACGTCGGCCAGGTGCCGGTACGCGAGGGTGAGGTGATCCCAGACCGCAGCCGTGTCGCCGGCATCCGGGGGGTAGTAGGCGAGCTGCTGGTCCAGCACCGCCGTGTCGCGCGTCGCGAGCACGTATTCGCTGGCCAGCCACAGCGCCCAGACGTCGTAGTCCCCGGGCATCCAGATGAAGTCGTAGGCGATGCCGTAGCCCGTCATGGAGTACGGAAAGTGCCCCGTCTTGTCCGCCTGCGCTAGCACGGAGAGCATCACGTCTCTCGCCAGCGCAGGCTCGAAGTACACCATGGGGAGCGCGTGCTGCACGGAGTCGCGCAGTCCGGCGTTGAACCCGCTGCCGTAGAGGTACCAGAACCCCTGCGGGATCGTGCGTCTGCCAAAGTACGCATCGTACATGACGCTCGCGCGCGTATAGTACGCGTGCCACGTCAGCTCGCGACACAACCCGGGTTCGCCCTTGATGGAGAACGCGGGCAGCCACGACCGCCAGGCGTCCAGCGAGCGCTGCTCCCCGCTCGCCGGATCCGACGGGAAGTCGGGCAGGGCGTCGTATGTGTAGCCGTACGCGAACCACAATGTCGTCTCGCCGTGCGCCGCGAGTTCGACGTTCGACTGGTACACAAAGCACGGGTGTCGCGTCTCCGACGAGTCCGTGCAGGCGCCGGCGGCGACGGCGTCCGGTGCCGCGCGCCCTCCGTTCCCGAAGAATCGCGTCGGATCGACGTCGAATCCGTCGACACGCGTCCCGGCTAACGGGACGAGGAACAGCGTAGGCCCCGGTTGAGGCGGCACCTGCGGCAGCTTCAGGGTCCGTAGCGGCACCGCGCCCGCCGTCTGCTGTTCCACCGCCGTGAGCCTACCGACCGACGCGTCGACACGGTACTCCAGTTCCTTGGCCGCCTCCGTGCGCTGTTGCTCCGGCACGCCGAAGGCCAACCAACGCGGGTTTACGTCCCAGTACTCGAAGTGGCGCAGGCTGCGCGCGCGGTCCGACGTGTTGCGGATCGTCACGCGGCTCAACAGCCACGTGGCGTTGCCGAAGGGCAGCGTCACTCGCCGGTCGATCTCCAGATCATTCGACGTGACGCGCGTGTCGTAGTAGCCCGTGCCGAACTCTCGGACCGACGACGCCTGCGGGTCCGCGTCGACGAACAGCGTCGGGTTCACCGCGCCGTCCTCGTGCACCCATCCGAACCCGCCGCCGTATCGCCCGGCGTCCGCGTCCCAGTAGTTCATCCAGCGCGGCCCGTGCGAGAAGTCGAAAAGCTGCACCCAGCCGTCGTTCGTCGCGATCGCCGCGGTCGCATCGTTACCGAGATGGTGCCAGTTCAGTCGCGACGTCACCCCGTCGCTGATCGTGTACTCCGCGCGTGGGTCGGTGCGATGGTCGAGCGTATAACGAAACGCGGGGAGCCCGTCCGCGTCGACCCACTCGCCGAAGATCCCGCCTTCCTTCGATTCGGTCGTCGGTTCGGCGCGGCGGTGACGGGCACGCCACGTCAGCAGGCCGGTCGCTGCGGCGGCGCCTACCCCTGCCACTCCTGCCAGCCCGGCCAGAAACTTCCTGCGACTCATCGCTCTCGGCAGTGCCACTGATCCTAGCGCCCCACGTACTTCGGCTTGCGCTTCTCGGCGAACGACCGCAGCGACTCCTCGCTGTCTGCCCGCGCCCGTCGGGCCAGTCCGCCCATCTGCGACTCGTAGCGGGTCGCCTCCGAGAACGTCGAGTCCAATGCGCGCCGGATTGCCCGCTTCGAGACGCGGACGGCGCTCGGGGGCAGCGCGCAGATGGACGCGGCGTACGATCGCGCTTCCTCCATCAGCCGCTCCGCCGGCACCACGCGGTCCAGCAGTCCTATGCGCAGCGCCTCATCCGCATCTACGCGCCGACTCGTCAGCGACAGGTCCAGGGCGCGGCTCACCCCGACGACGCGAGGCAGCAGGTACGACATCCCGCCTTCCGGGGGCAGGTTGCGCTCCTGGAACACCGTGGTGAATCGTGCCGCCGCGCTGCCGATGCGCACGTCGCAACACAGCGCCAGCGCGAACCCCGCTCCGGCCGCGACGCCGTTCACGGCCGCGATCATTGGCTTGTCAATGCGGTAGAGCGCCTCACCCTGGCGCGCCACCCAACTTCCCTCATCGAGTAACTGATTCAGGTCGGCATCCGCGTTGGAAGGCCGCGGCCCGCGCCCGACGTCTGCGCCTGAGCAGAACCCCTTGCCGGCGCCGGTCCAGATCGCCACCCAGACGTCGGCGTCGTCCTGGATCTCATTGCAGATCGCGAGAATATCGCGTGCGTCGTCAGCGTCGATCGCGTTCAGTCGCTCCGGCTTGTTCAGCGTCACCGTCGCGACGTGCGCTTCCCGGTCCACCTCGAAGAGCGTGTGAGTGTAGGGCATGACGATGGCCTCCTTCGATGGGAGGCCATCGTAACTGTGTCTGGCGTTGTGGTCGAACGAGTGGCTACCCGCCGGTTATCGCCGAGCGCTGAAGGCGGGGCGGCGGCGCCTCGATCCGAAGCCTGCGGTGCGCGGCCGGGCGGCGCCACTCGGGCGTGGCGGTGCGACCTTGATCTCCTCGCCGTCGGGCGAGATCCGCGGCAGCTGCCGGCCGAGCCCGCGCTCGATCTCGCGCCACTTGGGCAGGTCGGCCGGGCCGAGAATGGTGATGGCGCGGCCGGAGCGGCCCATGCGGCCGGTGCGGCCGACGCGGTGGGTGAAGAGCTCATGCGTTTCGGGTAGCTCGTAGTTGATGACGCGCGTTACGTGAAGTACGTCCAGCCCGCGCGCCGCGACGTTCGTGGCGAGGAGGATGGGCGTCTTGCCGGCGCGGAACTTCTCGATCACACGGTCGCGCTGGCCCTGGCTCAGGTTGCCTTGCAGGACGTCGACGCCGTAGCCCATGCGCTCCAGCTTGATGCCGAGGCTGCGGACGCCGTGCTTCGTGCGGCCGAACACGAGCGTCGCACCCTCCGTGGGCTCGTCGAGGAGCTTCACGAGGACGCTCAGCTTGTCCTCGCGCCACACCTCATACACCACGTGGTCGATGTCGGGGCCCGGCTCGTCCTCGCCGCGCGCCGTCTCGATGACAACCGGGTCCTTGAGGTACTTCTGCGAGACCTTGTGCACCCACTCCGGCGTCGTAGCCGAAAAGAGCGCCGTCTGGCGCTCGGTGTTCGTCTGCGAAAGGATGCGCTCCACGTCGGGGGCGAATCCGCGGTCGAGCATCTCGTCGGCCTCGTCGAGCACGAGGAACGTGACGCCGTCCAGCCGCATCGTGCCGCGGTTGAGGTGATCCAGCACGCGCCCGGGCGTGCCGACGACGACCTGTGCGCCGGCGTAGATGGCGTCTTGCTGCGGCCCGAACGCGCGGCCGCCGAAGATCAGCGTCGAACGGATGCCGGCGCCCTTCGTCAGCTTCTCGATGACGCCGCCGACCTGCTGGGCCAGCTCGCGGGTGGGTACGAGGATCAGCGCCTGTAGCCACTTGTTGTTGACGTCGATGCGCTCCATGAGCGGGAGGCTGAAGGCCAGGGTCTTGCCGGAGCCGGTGTAGGCCTGGCCGATGACGTCGCTGCCGGCCAGCAGGTGGGGGATCGACGCGGCCTGGATCTCGGTCGGCGTCTCTATCTGCATTGCTTCGAGGGCCTTCATGCTGGAAGGTCGAAGTGGGAATTCACGGAACGATGACAAACGGGTACCTTTCGTCGAAGTAGTCTTCTCGACGACCAGTGCGAATGTCAGAACCGTGTGAGGGGAGTTTCAATCGCAGCGGACGCTTACTGAAGATCTGTGTCTCTATGTAAAGAGTGTACGGCCCCGCTGCCAGCGCTGGCAAATCGGGGAACCGCCGCGGATTCTGGAGTGGCGCAGGGAGCCGATCGCGGCGAGTTGTCATAAGAGGATGAGAGATGAATCTGGAGGCTATTGAATACAGCGCGGCTGCCGGGATTGCCCGCATCACGTTGAACCGGCCCGAGCGCCTGAACGCGATTAACACGCAGCTCGTGGCGGACCTGCGTAGCGCCGTGGCCGCGGCGAACGAGGACCCGGACGTCCGGGTGATGATCCTCAGCGGCTCCGGCAGGGCGTTCTGCGCCGGATACGACCTGGACTGGGGGACCAGGGCCGAGGACGCCAACCAGCGGGCCATGTCCGGGCAGTGGGACCCTGTGCGCGACTACCTGGGCATGTCGCGGAACGTCCGCGCCTACATGTCGCTGTGGGAGAGCCCGAAGCCCGTGATCGCGCAGGTGCACGGATGGTGCGTGGGCGGCGGCACCGACCTGGCGCTCTGCAGCGACCTCATCTACATGGCCGAGGACGCCTCGATCGGCTACCCGCCGGCGCGGGTGTGGGGCGAGCCGACGACGATGATGTGGGTCTACCGGCTGGGGCTGGAGCACGCCAAGCGCCTGATGCTGAGCGGCCAGTCGCTGACGGGGCTCGAGGCTGAGCGGCTAGGGCTCGTGTCGCGCGCCGTGCCCGTAGAGGCGCTCGCGGCCGAGGCCGAATCGATGGCGCAGAAGCTGGCGACGATCCCGCTGAACCAGTTGGTGATGAGCAAGCTGCTGGTGAACCAGGCGTACGAGAACATGGGACTGCGGACGACGCAGATGCTGGGCACGGTGTTCGACGGCATCGCGCGGCACACGCCGGAGGGGATCGCCTGGCGCGACATGGCGATGAAAGACGGATTCCGCGAGGCCGTCCGGCGGCGCGACGCGCCGTTCGGCGACTACGGCGAGCGTCCTCGTCCGCACGGAGAGTGACCGTCGCGGGTCCGCCTTCACCGGAGCGTGGGCGTCGGGTACGATAACGCGTCCTTGAGACCGCACCCCCGAGAACCTTAAGCAAGACGCCAGGCCACACGTGTCGACACCGCTGCCAAACCCGCCGGTCACGGCGCCCGACGTATCGCGCGGCCTACTCGGCGTTGGCTCGCGCACCTTCTACTCGCTTCGCAAGTACCCGGACTTCCGCGTGCTGTGGGCGGGCACGGTCGGCACGATGCTGGGCCAGTGGGTGCAGTTCGTCGCCCAGGGCTGGCTGATCTTCGACCTGACGAACTCGCCGTTCCAGGTGGGCGCCGTCGGGTTCACGCGCGGCGTCACGTCGATCCTCGTGTCGCCGATCGCCGGGACGATCACCGATCGCTTCAGCCGGCGGACCGTGCTGATGGTGATGACGAGCCTGGGCGCGACGACGGCGGTTTCGCTCGCGGTGCTGATCATGACGGACTCGATCAGCGTCTGGATGCTCTACGTCACGGCGACGCTCGACGGCTTCGCGGAGAGCATCAACCAGCCGGCGCGGCAGGTGATGATCTACGACGTCGTCGGCGCGGAGGACCTTCCGAATGCGATCGCCGTGAACTCGCTCGGGGCGAACACGATGCGTATCGCCGGGCCGGCGATCGGCGGCGGCCTGATCGGCGCGTTCGGCGTGCAGGCGGCGTTCCTGGTGCAGGCGGGGGCGTACTGCTTCTCCGTGTTCGCGACCTCGCGCATCAAGACGACGGGAACGCCGGCGATTCGCGAGACCGCGTCGGTCTTTCGCGCGATGGGCGACGGCTTCACGTACGCGCGCTCGCACGCCGACGTGCGGCTGCTGATCATCATGGCGGGGCTGCCCAGCCTGCTCGTGTATCCGTACGTGCAGTTCATCCCCGTCTTCGCAAAGGACGTGCTGCACGTGGGGTCGGTCGGCTTCGGATTCCTGGCGTCGGCGGTTGGGTACGGGTCGATCATCGGCGCACTGATGGCGGCGAACCTCACGGGGCTGAAGAAGCGCGGCCAGATCCTCGTCTGGACGACGTTCGTGTACATGGCGCTGGTGACGGCGTTCGCGCTCTCGAACGTCTACGCGCTCTCGTTCAGCTTCCTGGTGATCGCGGGCATCGCGAACTCCACGTACCTGATGTTCAACCAGGTGATGATCCAGCTCATCGTCGACGACGAGTACCGCGGCCGCGTGATGTCGCTTTACGTGATGGTCGGCAGCCTGACGCCGTTCAGCGCGCTGCTGATGGGCGCGCTGATCGACGTCTTCGGCGCGCAGGCGACGGTGGCGTGCTTCACCGGACTCGCGGCGACGATCGTGCTGATCATCGGCGTGACGAGCAAGCGGCTGCGCCAGATCTGACGCGCGTCGCCGATACGGGTCAGGCGACGACGCGGATGTTGATCGCCCGGCTGCGCTTCGGGTCGCGCGGGTCGGCTTCCTTGTCGAACTCCACGCTCTGTCCCTCGTTGAGCTGATCGAAGATGGCGCCCTGGAGCGCCGACGTGTGGAAGAAGATGTCTTCCGTGGCGCCCTCCGGCCGGATGAACCCGAAGCCGCGGTCGCGGACCAGTCGCTGAATCTGTCCCTTCGTCACCTGCTTCCTCCCTTCGCCGAACAACAGTGTGTAGATGACGGCCTCGGTTCCGGTTGGTCGTCGAGAGCGCCTTCATCTGTGTACGGCGGCAGGAGACTTCGCGGAGCGGGCTGTGATTCGAAGGTAGCAAACCGCTCCACAGCGCCGCAAACCTTGTGCGATTCTCATGCGCGCAGCGTGACATCGGCAGCCTGCACGGTGATGGCGAGGCCATCGGCGGTGCGGATGACGAGCGCGCCGTCGTCCGTTACGTCCTCCGCGACGCCGTCGGTGACGCCACCGGTCCACGTCGCCGTCACGGGCTGGCCAAGCGTGGCGAGACGTTCGCGCCAGCGTTCGAACGGCGACTCGCCGCTCTTCGCCGCGAAGTAGATCTGCTCAATGTGGAGCAGGTAGGCGGCGAGGAGCGCCTCGCGGTCGCCGTCGCGGCCGGTCTCCGCGCGGATGCTGGTGGCGATGTCGCGGATCTCCTCGTGCTCACGCGGGTCGAAGTTGACGTTGATGCCGGCGCCGACGAGGACGCACGGCTGCTGCTGGTCGGTGAACTCCGACTCCATGAGCACGCCGGCGAGCTTCTTGTTGCCGACGAGGACGTCGTTGGGCCACTTGATGTCTGGCCGGATGCCGGTGACGTCCTGCACGGCGTGGCAGATGGCGAGCGGGGCGATCATGGCGACGTCGCGGACGAGGGAGGCGGGCGGGCGGAGGATGAGTGTGGATGCGAGGTTCGTGCCGGGAGGCGTGACCCAGGAGCGGCCCAGGCGGCCGCGGCCGGCGGTCTGCTCGTCGGCGAGGGCGAGGGTGCCTTCGGGCGCGCCGTGGGCGGCGGCTTCGCGCGCGAGGTCCATCGTGGAGCCGACGGAGGGCTCGTAGATGAGGTTGTGGCCGAAGTCTTCGGTCTTGAGGAGGGAGTTGAAGCGGGTCAGCTCGAATGAGGGCATGTGGTGGTCCTTGTCCGTCGGCGGTGGTTACTTGACCGTGTTATGCGGGGTCGGAGATTCACTAGTTGACCGATTACATTCGTTTGGCACTTTTCGTGTCTTGCGCTGGCGGTCCCGTTGCGTCGTGATGCGGCGAGATGGCCGGCGGGCCTGATGCGGGACATGAGGCGAGGGTACTCCGGCGAGCACGGATCTCCAAGGGCGAGATGTCACTTGATGTCACCGGGGCGGGTGTGCGAGTTAGGGGCATTCACGGTCCAGTCGGTTTGAGGGCGTCGACGCGGCGATCAGGGGCGCCCTTAGGGGATGCGGAGCATCGCGGCTGATGGGCCGATGCAGATGGGCTGGTTGGGTATGGCCCTTCTATTTGCGGATGCGATCCGTGCCGACAATCGCAGGTGAGCGGAGTGACCACCGGGCGGCCGATGTCGAAGAGGCCGGGGGGTCGTCGCTTGCGAGGCGCTGATGGTTGCGAAGCGGAACGGACCGGGCGAGCCCGCGCGCAGGCGTGCGTTCAAGGCGCAAAAGGGCTGGGACGCGCGTCCGCCGGCGGACATTTCGGCGTTACACACGAGCGAGGGCCGGCTGCGGGCGGTCGTCGCGCACGCGCCGATCGTGCTGTTCTCGATCAACACCGCGGGGATCTTCACGCTGTCAGAGGGCAAGGGGCTGGAGCCCCTGGGACTGAAGCCGGGCGAGGTCGTCGGGCGGTCGGTGTTCGACGTGTATGGCGGCGAACCGGACGTGGTGGAGAAGATCACACGCGTGCTGGCGGGCGAGGGGTTCACCGGCATGACGGAGGTCGGCGACCTCGTGTTCGAGACGACGTTCATCCCCACCTTCGACGAGGGAGGGAGCGTCAGCGGGATGGTGGGCGTGGCCACGGACGTGACGGAGCGCATCCGCGCCATGCGGTCGCTGGTGGAGCAGGCGCGGCGCGATCCGCTGACGGGCGTGCTGAACCACGGGGCGATCATCGCTGAGCTGGAGCAAGAGCTGCGGCGGCGGAGCGCGGTGTGCTCGGTGGCGATGGTGGACGTGGACGGCATGAAGGCGGTCAACGACACGTACGGGCACCTTTCGGGCGATGCGGTGCTGCGGACGGTCGCGAACGCGCTGACGGGCGACGGGGCGATCGTCGGGCGGTACGGCGGGGACGAGTTCCTGGTGGTGCTGCCGGCGGCGGACCGCGCGTGCGCGGAGGCGTACGTGCTGGGGGCCACCGAGGCTATCCGGGAGGCGAGCGTGGTCGACGACGCGACGAGCGCGACGATCCGCCTGCCTGTGAGCATCGGCGTGGCGGTGTACCCGGAGGAAGCGGTGACCCTGGTCGATCTGATCCGGGCGGCCGACAGCGCGATGTACGCCGCGAAGTCGAAGCGCGCGCTCGAAGCGGGTGAGGTGGCGCGGCGGCTGGACGACCGGGTGTCGAGCATGATCGCGGATCTCGTGCCGCTGCTGACGTCGCCGGGGCAGCTGGAGGAGAAGCTGAAGCTCGTGGCGGCGCGACTGTCGACCGGGACCGGATACGACGCAGTGGACTGCCAGATCACGCGAGCGAGCGGTGACTCGGCGCAGAGCGCGCTCAACGAAGGCGCGACGGACGCGCTCACCGAGCAATGGGCAGCCGAGCAGCGCATCCAGCATGTGGAAGAGCGTGAAATCACGACGATCCTGCGGACGACGCGGCGACCGATCATCCTGGAGGACCTCTCGTCCGATCCGCGACTCACTGATGGCGAGCGCGCCGTGCTGGGAGCGGCCGGGCTGCACTCGGCCGTGATCGCACCGATGTTGTGGGAGGGCGAGCTGATCGGCCAGGTCGCGGTGGCGCGGAAGGCGGGGGCGGCGTTCGACCCGCGAGATGCGCAGTTCCTGGCGGCCGTGGCGAACCAGGTGACGGCGATCGTGCGGATGGCGACGCTGGTCGACGGGCTGCAACGGGCGACGGAGCGGCTGTCCGGGGCGCAGGCGGAGACGGTGATGATGCTGGCGGCCGCGGCGGAGGCGCACGACCACGCGACGGGTCTGCACCTCGAGAGCATCCGCGCGCTGGCGGAGGCGATCGCGACGGAGTTGGGGTACGACGAGGAACGCGTGCGCGAGCTGGGGCTGGCGGCAACGCTGCATGACATCGGCAAGATCAGCGTGCCGGACAGCATCCTGTCGAGCCCGGTGCGCTTCGACAGCGACGACTGGGAAGTGACGCGGATGTGGGACGTGATGAAGCAGCACAGCGTGTGGGGCGCGGAGTTCCTGCGGGCTCGGGACGGGTTCGAGCTGGCGGGGAAGGTCGCGCGGTGGCACCACGAGCGGTGGGACGGGCGCGGCTATCCGGACGGGTTGCAGGGTGAGGCGATCCCGGAGGAAGTGACGATCGTCACGGTGGCGGACGCGTTCGACGCGATGGTGCAGGACCGGCCGTACCGGGCGGGGCGGCCTGTGCGCGAGGCCGTGGACGAAGTGGTGCGGTGCCGGGGCGTGCAGTTCAACCCGAAGGTCGTGGATGCGCTGGTGCGGTTGTACGAGCGGGGGGCGCTGCCGCTGCTGGCTGACGAAGTGGAGCGGCTGGCGGCGTAACCTCATGGCTGGGCCGGCTGAGTCGTTGCTCAGAGCCAGACGCGTACGGCAGACGCATTGGAACCATCAAATCTTTCGAGAAGACGTACAGTAAATATTCGCGTGGTAGATCCTGCCGGTGAGCGCTCAGGACACGGCGGTACTTCCTCGGTAAGCAAAGTAGTTCCTCAATAATTGAAATAGTCGTTGACAGTAGGGGCCGCGAGGTCTAGTATCGCGTCGCGCTGGTGTCCCCGCGCTTGCGCGCCCAGTTGTCATGCTGCACGGTACGTGCGCCCCGGCCCGGCCGATCCATCGCGGGTGCCGATGCAGCGATACGTTGATGGTGAACCCTCGCGCCATCGTTCTGGGATGACCTTATTTGAGATCCGCTCGGCCCCGGAGCCTCTCCGGCGGCATGAGAGATCGTTGCCGAAGCCACACGCCGGGCGATTCGGGGGAGTCGCCCGCGTTGTGGCGTCTCCGGCATCTCAGGACCGAGGGCTTCCCCCAAGCATGTTTCGGAGAGGACGACGAGATGAGACGCTATGTGATCGCGTTGGTCGTGGTATTGGGGCTGGCATCGGCGTTGGGGCGGAGCACGCCGTTGAGCGCCGCCGGCCCCACGGTGGTGGTGAGCCCGGGCAGTCTGGTGGTCGACTCATCGCCTACCGGCTGGTACTTCTGGAACGACTACAACGACACGCCGACCGGGAGCCCCGGTCAGCTCGTCGCGGGTCCTGCGACGCCGCCGCTTGGCGCGGGCAGCGTCGAGCTGGGTCCGTTGACGACGGCAGGCGGCGCGACGGGACACTCGGCCATCGCGACCAATGCGTACTTCGGGACGGCGCTGGCCGACATCACGTCGATGTCGTACTCGACGTATCAGCCGGGCCCGACGCTTGCGATCGCGGTTCAATTCGACGTGCGCTACCGCACGACGGACGGCGCGTACGGCGGCAGGCTGATCTTCGAGCCGTACCAGAACGGGACAGTCACCGTTGGCTCCGGCTGGCAGTCCTGGTCGCCGCTCGCGGGGAAGTGGTGGGCGACCCACACCGACGCCTCCGGCACCGGCGGGACGCAGGTTGTCGCGCTTCCGAGCGGCAACTGTGCGATCAGCACGCCGTGCACGTGGAGCGAGATCCTGGCCGCTTTTCCTGACGCGCAGGTGTACGGGCGGTTCCTGTTGAAGGCCGGCTCCGGTTGGAGCGGATTCGACGGGAACGCTGACAGACCTGACTGTGGGAGTGAGCGGATCGGACGTCACGTACGACTTTGAAGGGGATTGCACGACGGACTGCTACGTCCGCCCGGACGGCAGTGACGCCAACACCGGGCTCGCCGACACGCCCGGCGACGCCAAGCAGACCATCCAGGCAGCGATCACCTCAGTGAGCGCCGGCGGGACGATTCACGTCGCGGCGGGAACGTACGACGAAGACGTCACGGTAAACAAGGCAGGCGTGGAGCTGCTGGGCTCGGGCATCGACGTATCGACGATCACGGGCCCGATTGGGGGCGGTTCGGCGACAGTGCAGGCCGCGGCCAGTGGGGTCGTGATCGACGGATTTACCATCACGCGGGACGGCAACAACCCGGTTGACTGGAACAGTGCCCTGAACTCGGCAGGTGTCGCGGTGCAGGGTCAGGGCAACACGGTGGAACTGCGGAACTCGAAGCTCACGGGCAACCGGACGGGCATCGACGTCAACAACAGCAACGGCAACTCCGTTCACAACAACATCATCGACAATAACCGGACTGGCATGATCTTCCGGAATCAGACGGACAGCACGTCGGTGGTGAACAACTTCATCACCAACAACTGGACGCTCGGGATCGTCTTCCTCGACGCCAGCGGCGGCACGAACGTACCGGTGCAGAGCGCCGCGTCGTCGACGTTCAGTGACAACGACATCAGTGGCAACTGGTACGGGCAGGTGGAGGACCGCCAGGCGGGCGGTTCGCTGCCCGTACCGCCGGCTAACCCGAAGAACTTCGAGGACAACTGGTGGGGTACCCTGCCGAGCGCCGTGAGCACCGCCCAGGCGACAGAGCCGGGGTACTCGGCACAGATCCCGGTGATCTTCGGGGGATCGGCGACAGCCCCGGGGAACCAGCCGGAGATCAAGGGGAGCGCGTCGGCGAACATCGACTACGTGCCGTTCCAGTGCTCCGGGACGGACACATCGCCGGCGGTGGGGTTCCAGCCGGCGGGCACGCTGTGCTCACCGCCGACGCCGACCAACACCGTCGTTACGGCGTCATCGATGACGGCGACGGGATGGCTGTTCTACAACGACGAGACCGACACGATCGACCCGACGCTCGGGAGTTTCGTGACAGGGCCGGGGACTCCGCCCCTGGGCACGGGCAGCGCGCAGATCAGCGTCACGGGGACGCAGCGTCGCAACCTGGCGACATACCAGTTCAGTGGAACGCCGTTGGCGGATATCGCGACGCTTCGCTTCCGGACCTATAACCCATCGGCGGGGAACGGCGGCGGCTCGACGCGTTCGGCGTACCTGAACTTCAACGTCGACTTTGACGGAAGCGACACGTGGCAGAAGCGGCTGTCCTTCGTGCCCGCGCAGAACGGGACAGTGCTGCAGGACACGTGGCAAGAGTGGGACGCGATCAACTGGGGCGGCGCCCTCTGGGGCTACTCCGGAGCGACCTGGCCGATCACGGGCGAGCCTGGCACGACGCTGAAGACGTGGTCGCAGATTCTCAGCGACTATCCGAGCGCAAGGATCCGGGTCACGGACGCCTTTGTAGGCCTCCGCGTGGGCGAGCCGTACTCTAACGGTTACACCGAGGACATCGACTCGTTCACATTCGGCACGAACTCGGCCGAGACCATCTTCAACTTCGAGGACACGCCACAGTGCACGACGGTCTGCTACGTCAACGCGACGACGGGGAATGACGCGTTCGACGGCAGCACGGCCACGAGCCCGAAGAGGACGATCCAGGGTGGCGTGAACCAGGTGTCCCCGAGCGGCACTGTAAACGTCGCCGCTGGGACATACACCGAGAACGTGACGATTCCGAAGGCGCTGACGCTCGCGGGGGCGGGGCAGGGATCCACCACGGTAGTGCCGGCGGTCTCGATTCCGAACCCGTGCGCGGGGAGCTCGCTGTGCGGAAGCGCGACGGCGGCCAGCAACATCGTGCTGGTCCAGGCCAGCGACGTGACGATCCACGACATGACGCTCGATGGCGACAACCCGTCGTTGACGAGCGGCATCGTCTTCGGAGGGGCGGATCTCGATGCGCGAAACGGGATTGTCGAAGACTACTACGCGGGAGTGTTCAACAACACGACCGCTTACAACGTGACGGTGCAGAACATCTACCTGCGCGGCATCTACGCCAGCAGTGGTGGCAGCGGCTTCAACTTCCACGACGACACGGTGCAGAACGTGCAAGCGGATCCGGCGTCGATCGCGATGTTCAACTACGGCGGCTCCGGCACCTTCGCGAACAACACCGTGTCGGACGCGGGCGACGCGATTTCTGCGAACCACTCGCGCGGCACGTCCATCCTGAACAATGTGATTACGGCATCTGCCAGCGGCGTCCACACGGACAATGCCGGCGACGGCGGTGGCTCGGCCGACCTGCTGGACGGCAACAATGTGAGCGACTGCACAGCGGGTGGTTTCGGCGTCTGGACGTTCGTGCCGTACATCCAGCCGACGGTGAAGCGCAACATCATCACGAACTGCGCGGTCGGCCTGGCCGCTACCGGGTCGTTCGTGCCCGTTGGCACGCTCTTCCAGGACAACGAGGTGACTGGCGCAGCGGGCAGCACGGGCGTCTACATCACGACCAACCTGTTCGGGTTTGGATCGGCAAACGTAGAGGCGACCCTGACGGGCAACATCATCACGGGCAATGACGACGGGGTGTACTACGAGTCGGAGACCGGCTACACGCTCACGGTAGACAACCTGGGCAACGCGATCTACGGCAACACGGGCACGGGCGCCACGACGAGCGGCAGCGGCACGTACGCGGTGAAGATGTTGGGTGACTGGTGGGGTACGGCCAGCGGGCCGACGAACGCGTCGAACCCTGCGGGGACGGGCAATAGCGTCTCGAACGGGATTCCGTTCAGTCCGTGGCTGGGGATCGGCACCGATGCGTCGGCCGCGCCGGGCTTCCAGATGGCGTCGCCGATGACGTGGATCGCGGGCCCCGCGGTGTGCGATGGCACCTGCATTCAGAAGGCCGTGGATCTCGCCTCTCCGGGAGACACGATCAACGCCCTTGCCGGCACCTTCAACGAGCAGGTGGACATCGGCAAGCAGATCACGCTGAACGGCGCAGGCGAGGGCAGCACAACGATCAAGTCTCCGGCGTTGCTGGCGACGAAGTTCACGACGAGCAGTCCGAACAAGCCGGTGGTGTACGTTCACGCGACGGGCGTCGCAATCTCGCACCTGACGGTCGATGCAAACGGTGTAGGGAACGCGAACTACCGGCTGGAAGGCATCGCGTTCTACAACGCCGGCGGATCCGTGTCGAACACGACCATCGTCCACGTGCGTGAGACGCCGCTCAACGGCGACCAGCACGGCGTGGCGCTGTACGCGTTCAATGACGATTCGGTGGCGAGGACGATCGACGTGACCGACGCCACGATCAACGACTACCAGAAGAACGGGATGGCACTCAACGGAGACGGGCTCACGGCTAACGTGAGCGGCGGCCAGGTCACGGGAGCCGGCGCGACATCGTTGATCGCCCAAAATGGCGTCCAGATCGGGTTCGGAGCCCAGGGCAGCATTACGGGGACTGAGATCAGCGGAAACGACTACACGGGAACTTCCGACGTAGCGACGGGCATCCTGCTGTACCAGGCGACCGCCGCAACCGTGAGCGGCGACAACGTGCACGACAACCAGGAAGGACTGTTCGTGGAGAGCACGGACGGTGCAGTCGTCACGGGCAACCAGTTCTCGGCCACGCGTGACACGGCGATCTTCGTCGATGCCAGTTCGAACGGCACCTACACCGGCAACACCATCATCGGTCAGCCGGGCTCGACGGGGATGTATGTGTACGACGGCTCGTCGAACAACTCTGTCACCGGCAATGCGATTCGCCTGAACGACCACGGGGTAGTGGTCGACTTCACCGCCAGCGCGCCGGCGACTAATGCGTTCAACGCGAACTGCCTGGCCAACAACTTCGGGGCAGGAGTCTTCACGACGGGCGCGTTGGTCGGACCTAAGGTGAATGCAACCGGAAACTGGTGGGGCGCGGTGGACGGGCCAACGCCGACCGGGCACGGTGACGCGATCATCCCCGGTGACGGCTCGACCATCGACGCGAGCGGGTACCTCACCGCGCCGGTCGCGGGCTGCTCGCTCACAGCTGACACCGACGGTGACGGACTGACGGACGTCGATGAGGTCAACATCTATCATACGGACTGGCAGAACCCTGACACGGACGGTGACGGGTGCGGTGATGGGCACGAGGTGACGTCGTACGCGGCAGTGTTGGACCCGAACGATCCGTGGGACTTCTATTCGGTGCCGGTGCCGGCGTTGATCGCCGCGGCGAACCCGCTGGTTGTGTTCAAGGACAACGTCGTGAGCGCGTCGGACAGTCAGGCGATATTCGCCTACTTCAAGGCTGGGGCGCACACCGGCACCACTGCGTACGAACAGGACTTGAACAACAACGGCATCAAGGACGGTATTGAGTACGACAGGAGCGTCGTGGGGCCGGGTCACAGCGGAGCGCCCGACGGAGTTGTGAGCGCGTCCGACGCACAGCTCGCGTTCAAGCAGTTCCAGCTCGGCTACCACTGTTAAGGGTGCAATGCCGGGTTGGGCGCGAGCGTCGCGCGTAATCCGGCGGACTCGAACCGCAAGTGAGTCACGAGAGGGGCGATCGTTACGGCGATCGCCCCTCCGGCTGTCCGAAACGCTTCGAACGACAGGTTTCGGCACTCGGGCCCGTGGGAGCGACGGGTCGCCGGGCTACTCGGCGTCGTACGCGGCGAGCACGGCGGGGAGGACCTGCGTCACGACGTTGCCCGCGGCGGGCAGGCCGACGAGCACGGCGCTGATGACTTCGTTGCGGGTGGCGCCGGCCTGCTTCGCGAGCGTCGTGTGGAGGGCGATGCCGCCTTCGAGACGCTGGACCGCGAGGACGGCGAGGTAGGCGAGCGCTTCGGTCTTCGGATCGAGTGCGGTGGTCTCGTCGAGGGCGCGGACCGTCGCCATCCAGGCCTCGGCCTGTTCGGGAGCCTCCTTGAGGAACGCGCGGAACGCCTGGCTCACCTGCGCCTGTAATTCTGTCATGGCTGGATCCCTCCCTGCGACCTGGGCGGCTATTCGTACCGGAGCGCCTGCGCTGGATAGACGCGCGATGCCTGCCGGGCCGGCAGCAGCGTGGCGACGATGGAGCCGGCGTAGACGATGAAGAAGACGAGGCCGAGCGTGAGCCACGGCACGGCGAACGTCATGGACCCCCAGCCGGGGGTATTCCTGTAGTCGAGCACGACGTTGAAGGCGACGATCAGGCCGAGCACGATCCCGAGCAGGATGCCGAGCAGCGAGATGAACGACGACTCGAGCAGGAAGGCGATTTGCACCATGCCCTGCTGGAAGCCGAGCGAGCGCAGCACGCCGATCTCCTGACGCCGCTCGACGACCGCACGGGCACTGATGACGCCGAGGGCGCACACGCCGACGATCAAGCCGAGCCCCATGAACCCTTCCAGGATGTAGGTGAAGGCGTGCTGCGTCGCCATCACGTCGTCCAGCTCCGACTGGAAGGTGTTCGCCTGCATCCCGTTGGCGAGGAACGCGGACTCCAGTGACTTCGCGGCGGCCGTCGCGTCGATGCCGGGGGCGAGCTTCACGAAGTGCGTCGTCGGCTGCGCGCGGACGCCATACGCGGCGAGGGCGGACCGCTCGGAGGTGGTGACGCCGAGCGTGGCCTCTTGTGACGCAAGGTCGTTGAGCACCCCGATCACGGTGAGCGTGCGCGTCACGTTGGTCTGCGGGTCCAAGACTTCGAGCTGCAGCGGTGGCAGCTTGTTGCTCTCCAGATAGAAGCCGCTGAGCTGAAAGTCGATGGTCGCCGGGCCGCCGTTGTAGTTCGTGCGGCGCGGGACAGGGTAGGCGTCGAGGACGGCGAGGTCCGGGTTGTCCTCGACGGCCTGCCAGACCTGGCGGGCGCTGGTGTAACCGGGGGCCATCAACGCGAAGCCGAACTGGTTGTTTTCGAGGAACGAGTCGTCGAAGCCACGGACGATGTAGTCGTAGTACTTGTCGCCGGCGCCAACCTGGCGGACCTTGAGCGCGAGCGTGGAACCGGCGCCGGTATTCACGAAGTCGGCGGCGTTCAAGTCCGGCTGCTGCTCGATGGCGGCTTCGAGGTTGTTGATGGGGCTGATGGGCGCGGTCGTGGCGCGGATGTCGTAGCCGCCACCGAAGGTCTGCTTGTCATCGATGACGCCGTTGACCGACTGGATGACGGTGGACATGACGACGAGGGTGAAGACGACCAGCGTGAACATGGCGAGCGCGGCGCCGGTGCGGAAGCGGCTGCTGAGCGGATAGGCGATGGCGGCCTTGAGCATCGGCGCAATCCAGCGGATGCGGCCGAAGAGCGCCATGGCCCCGTGCAGGATCAGGTCGGAGTTGAACATGATCACCCATGTCGCGCCCGTCACGACCATGAGGCCGCTGAGGATGAAGATCTGGAAGTCCTTGGACATCGCCGGGAGGAACGACTCGGTGACGAAGAAGGGCATCAGCCACCAGATCGTGAGCGCCGCCGCGGGGACCGTGTATGCCGCGCGCTCAGGCGCGTGCAACGCCCGGAGGACGGGGATCGTGCCGATGAAGATGAGCGAGACGCCCAGGTGGAAGGTTGCGGCCTGCGTGGCGGCGATGCCGGCATAGATCAGGAGCGCGCCGAACGCGTACGCTATGCCGCCGATGACGAGGCTGCCGCGGCCACCGCCCCGGACGACGGGTTCGGGCAGGCTGCGGATCGCACGCACGATGTTGAGCACGCTGACCTGCCATGCCGACACCGTGACGACGGCGAGCGTAATGAGGACGCCGAGCGTGTACGCGATGATCATGCTCGAGAGGCGGAGGTCGTGCTCGAGCTTGAAGCCGAAGCTCGCGAGGGCGGCCGCCATGATGAGGACCATCACGTAGGCGACGGCGACGCCGAGCAGCGCGCCGACGGCGGCCGCGGCGAGGTCGTATGCGACGCCTTCGAACAGAAACATCTGCACGAGGTTGGTGCGCTGCGTGCCGACGGCGCGTGAGACGCCCATCTCCGTCTTCCGCTCGGCGGCGAGCATCACGAAGATGAGGAAGATGAGGAGGACGCCGGCGACGACCGAGAACGTCCCGAACGTCGTGAACGTGACCATGATCTGGTTCCCGATCTGGTCCGCGGTGTCGAGCGCGTCCTGCTTCGTCGGCGTGATCTCCAGTCCGGCGGCCGACAGGCCGGGCTCCAGGGCCTTGACGACGCGGTCCGTGGCGCCGACGCCGCCGACGTTGGAGATGAGCACGTGGTTGATGCGGCCCTCGCGGCCGACCAGCTTCTGCGCGGCGGAGAGCGGGAGGAGGATGGCGGGGCCGTCCGTGCCGGTGCCGTCGTACTTCACGATGTCCTTCACGTGCATCGTTTGCAGGCGGCCGCCGGCGTAGACTGTCATCTCATCGCCCGCGTGCGCGTCGAGATCGTCGGCGCCGTTCTGGTTCAGGTACAGCTCACCGTCGGCGAGATCGGCGAGCGACGCGGAGCCTCCGCCGGCGAGAGAGATGGTGCCGAAGCCCTTCATCTGGGCCGGATCGGTCGCGAAGAGGCCGATCTGCGCCTCGGTCTGGCGGCTCGTGACGTCCTGTACGGCGATCTGCTCGATGATGGCGGGCGCCACGCCGTCGACGAGACCAGAGGCGTCGGCGGCGTCGCGGACGTTGCTCACAGCCCCCTGATCGAAGTAGTCGACCACGGTGAAGACGCCGAACTGCGTCCCCGACACACCCTTCAGCGCGACGAGTTCATCCGTGTTGCCGAGGGACCGTATGGCGGCGGTGCGGACGCTGTGCGAGAGCGTGTCGCCGGTGTTCAAGGCGGCGGAGATGAGCGCGGTGCCGAGCATGAGGCCGATGACGATGAGGAAGGTGCGGGAGCGGCGTCGCCAGACGTTGCGCACACCAAGCCGGAGGAACACGCGGTTACGCAGGGCGGCGAGGGCAACGACGGCGCCGGCGACCGCGAAGACGAAAAGGAGTGCGTACGCCAGAGTGTCCGTTGAGATACCGAAGAGCGTCTGCATGGATCCTCCTGCGCCTCTTCGCGGGGGTCAGGCCGTGATGGCGCTCAGGTTGTCCGCGAGCACGACCTCGTACTGTTCACGTCCGGGCACGGCGCGAAAGACCGTGAGGAACTTCCCGAGCTGCGCCTCGTAGTAGCCGCTGCTGACGGTGGACTGCGCGGCGTCCGGCGTCGACCAGAGGCTGATGACCATGCCCTTGCCCTCGGGGCTGTTCAGCACGAGCGCGCCCTGGTAGCCGGCCTGCTGGCGCAGCTCCGGCAGCACCTGCTTCGTGAAGCGGTCGACAGACGCGGCGGGGCTCATGCGTACCGGGTCGATTTCCACCAGCGTGACGCGTGCGTACATGTTGATCCCTCCCTACGTGGCCGTGCCGACTGGCTCGCGCGCCTCCGGCTCGGGGGCCAGCCGCAGCTCTTCCGTAATCTGGCCGTCCATCATGCGGATGATGCGATCGGTCTTGTTTCCGACGCCGATGTCGTGAGTGACGATGACGAACGTATAGCCCTGCGAGCGGTTGAGGTCGCGCATGAGCTGGGTGATCTGCTGGGCGTTGTCGCTGTCCAGGTCGCCGGTGGGCTCATCGGCCCAGACGATGGCGGGGTCGTTGACGAGGGCGCGAGCGATGGTAACGCGCTGGCGCTCGCCGCCGGAGAGCTCGGCCGGGACATGATGGGCGCGGTCGGCGAGGCCGACCATGTCGAGCGCCTGCATCGCCCTGACGCGAGCCTGCTTGCCCGGCAGCCGCGAGACGAGGAGCGGCATTTCGACGTTTTCCACCGCGTTAAGCACGGGAAGCAGGTTGTAGAACTGGAAGACGAAGCCCATGCGGTGGCCGCGATAGGCCGTGCGGTCGTGGTCCGACATGGAGGCGAGCGAGACGCCCTCGATGACGACGTCGCCATTGTCGATCTGATCGAGTCCGGAGAGGCAGTTGAGGAGGGTCGTCTTGCCGCAGCCGCTGGGGCCCATGATGGCGACCATCTCGCCTCGGGCGACCGCGAGGTCGATGCCGCGCAACACCTCTACCTGCACCTTGCCCGTGTCGTACGTCTTGAACACGCCGCGAGCGTCGATGATGTTTTCGGTGGCTTGCATGTCGCTGCGCTCCTTCGCGGGGGTTGCGACGTGTGGTCAGATCAGGGAGATCGTACGCAGCGTTGCACCGTGGAATCAGGGCAATGAGACTCTAAGTGTGGTGTCCAAACGTCCCACCTCGTGTGCGTCCGTCGGTCGATAGGCGCAGGGTGCAGGTAGCGCGGAGGGGTGGTGGAAAAGGTGCGTGCTTGTAGTGCAAGGACGCTGACTGAAGGGTGTTCAGTGCGATGGCGGATCGCATGCGGCGCGTTCATTTCTTGACGGAGGGACGGGTGGAACAAGATTTTGCGTTGCAAAGCTCGCGGTGGGCTTGACGCGCCGGCATGCGCCCGGAGACAATGCGCAGGCGCCCCGTTATGGGGAGCTTTGGCGGGGTGGACTCGTGGACGGAGGCGGGGCCTGAAGCGAGTCCATCCGCTCTCTCTTTCCCGGACGATCACAGCGTTCTGAAGACAGTCCTGGCGCGAGGCCGGCGTGCGCGTTGTTGCCGCCGTCCGCGTGCGCCGTGAGCGCGAAGAAGGGGCGCTCCCTCGCGCCCCTTCTCGAGACCGGTCAGGTCCGGGTTGCCCCTAGCAGGAGCCGCTGAGGCACTTCGTGGCGCCGTTGAAGGCGGACACGATGGCGCCCCGGAAGGCGACGACCGCGGCGATGACGACGGCGATCGCGATGACGGCCATGATCAGGCCGTACTCGGCCAGCGTCTGACCTTCGTCGTCCTGGAGCCTGGTCTCTACGGCCTTGAGCGCGACCAGAACGCGCAGAGCGAGATCCTTGAACATTTGCCTACCCCTTTCCGGGTGTTGTGCGTTGTTGTCTCGCTGTAAGGGTCGGCGGTGATGGGAGACCCTTAAGGGTTTCGGAGCAGTTTCTTAAGACTTATTTTGCAATTGGCGACAGCCGCTCGGACTCGTGAGACCGATCCGGGAGGCGAAGGCCGACGGGTGTGTCCGTCGGGCCATTGATCGAGTGTGCCGACCATCGTAAGATGACGATGGTATGGAGAGCGTAGAGACGGACATCGATAGGCTCGCGACGATGATGCGGGCGCTCGGACACCCGATCCGCATCGAGATCATCCGCACGCTCGCTTCCGCGGGCGACGCCAACTGCATGGACCTGACGCGGCACGTGGCGCTGGCGCAGTCGACGGTGTCGGAGCACTTGCGGGTCCTCAAGGAAGCCGGGCTGATCGAGCAGTGCGGGCCGGGGCCGCGGTCCGGCTACTGCCTGAGCCGCGACGCCCTGGTGTGGCTGAAGCAGACTGTGGTGGCGCTGTAACGGTGCCGCGCCTGCCCCATGGGGATCGAAGGATCGTGGACATGAAAGCGGGGGCAGCCGTCAGCACTCAACCAGCTGAGTTCGAGGGATCGATTCTCGGCCAACTGTCTATGCTCGACCGCTTCCTGCCCGTCTGGATCGGCGTCGCGATGGCGCTGGGCCTGGGCCTGGGCCGGTTGTTCCCCGGTCTGAACGAGCAACTGGACCGCGTAAAGATCGACACGACGTCGCTCCCCATCGCCATCGGCCTGGTGGGCATGATGTACCCGGTGCTCGCAAAGGTGCGGTATGACCGTCTGCACGACGTCACGACCGACCGTCCGCTCGTGGTTTCATCGCTGTTGCTCAATTGGCTGGTCGGGCCGGCGCTGATGTTCGCGCTGGCGTGGATCTTCCTGCCGGATCTGCCGGCGTTTCGAACCGGCATCATCCTCGTAGGCCTGGCGCGCTGCATCGCGATGGTCCTCATCTGGAACAGCCTGGCGTGCGGAGATGGGGAGGCCGCGGCCGTGCTCGTCGTCCTGAACTCCGTGTTCCAGGTCGCCGCCTACGCGCTGCTGGGGTACTTCTATCTCAAGCTGCTGCCGGGATGGCTCGGCCTCGATCAGACGGACGTTCACTTCTCCCTTTGGAGCATCGCCAAGTCGGTGCTCATCTTCCTCGGCGTTCCACTCGTGCTGGGCTTCCTGACGAGCGTGGTGGGAAGGAAGCGCAAGGGCACGGACTGGTACGAGCGGAAATTCTTGCCCCGCATTGGCCCAGTCGCGCTCTACAGCCTGTTGTTCACGATCGTGATCTTGTTCGCGATTCAAGGCGACGCGATCACATCACAACCATTCGACGTGGTGCGGATCGCAGTGCCGCTCCTCGTCTACTTCGCGATCATGTGGACGGCCGCGTTCGCGTGGGGCAGGGCGCAGGGACTGGCGTATCCGAAGACGGCGACGCTGGCCTTCACCGCGGCGGGCAACAACTTCGAACTGGCGATCGCTGTCGCGATCGGCACGTTCGGGATCGATTCGGGTCAAGCCCTCGCGGGAGTCGTCGGTCCGTTGATCGAAGTGCCTGCGCTTGTGACGCTGGTCTACGTGGCGCTGTGGGCTAGGAGACGCTTCTTCGACGCGGCCGTGCCCACCGTGCCTTCCACGGCGTGAACGCGAGTGGTCGCAGGCGATTCGCGGGCGTGGAACGACGGTGGTGCCGCTGAACCGCTGTGCTTCAGGAGGTGACGGATGAGCAAGATACGCGTGCTGTTCCTGTGCACGGGCAACTCGGCCCGGAGCATCATCGGTGCGTCGCTGCTCCGCCAGATGGGCGGAGACGCCTTTGACGTGTTCAGCGCGGGGACACATCCGAAGGGGATCAACCCGTACACGATGCGGGTGCTGGAGCCGCTGGGCATCGATCTGTCCAATGAGCGATCGAAGGACGTCAGCGAGTTCGCCGGGCAGGACTTCGACTACGTGATCACGGTGTGCGACGCGGCGGCGGAGGAGTGCCCGGTGTTCCCCGGCGCGCCGGAGCGCATCCACTGGAGCTTCGTCGATCCCGCGGCGGTGGAGGGGACGGACGAGGAGAAGCTCGCGGCGTTCCGGCGCACGCTGCTGGAGATGCAGCGGCGGCTGGCGACGTTCGTCGTCGTGGCGAAGCGGAAGGTCGGGGTTACGGAGAGCTAGCGGCTGCGCTGGGCGCCTGCCCGGCGTGGTCAGCCTGGTACCGGGCCAGCGCCTGAAGGCCGTCGTAGGCGGCGTACTTGTAGGCGTCGGCGATCGTCGGGAAGTTGAAGACGTTCTCGATGAAGACGTCGATCGTGCCGCCGAACTGCATGCACATCTGGCCGACGTGCACGAGCTCCGTCGCGCGCTCCCCGACGATGTGCACACCAAGCAGCTTCCGCGTCCCCGGATCGAACAGCAGTTTGATCAATCCCGTGGTGTCGCCCGCGATCTGCGCGCGCGCGTTGCTGCCGAACGTGCCGCGACCGACGAGATAGGGCGTGCCGCTGGCGCGGAGGGCGTCCTCGGACGCGCCGACCATCGACACCTCCGGGATGGTGTAGAGGCCGTACGGGATGAGCGACGAAACCTGGCGCTTGTAGTCGAAGCCGAATGCGTGGCAGACGGCGACGCGCGCCTGCTCCATGGACGTCGATGCGAGCGCGGGAAAGCCGATCACGTCGCCGGCGGCGAAGACTCCGGGCGCGGAGGTGTGGTAGTGCTCATCGACGGGGATGCGGCCGCGGTCGTCCGCCGTGATGCCGGCGTTCTCAAGCGCGAGGCCATCGGTGTTGCCTCGGCGGCCACCGCAGTAGAGGACGGCGTCGGCCTGCAGCTCGGCGCCGTCGGTGAGGGTGACGGTGACGGCCGGTTCGCCGCCGTGCGGGTCGATCGACTGCATGTGGCGTTCGTGGAGCAGGTGGACGCCGACGCTCTGCATCTGCGCGGCGAGCACGGCTGAGATCTCGCTGTCGAGGAACGGGAGCAGACGGGCGCCGCCGTCGACGAGCGTGACGTGGCTGCCGAGCGCGGCGAACAGCGTGGCGTACTCGCTGCCGATCACACCGGCGCCGATGATGACGAGATCGCGCGGGATCTGCTTCAGGTGGAGGATGCTGTCGGTGTCGTAGACGCGTTCGTCGTCGAAGGGGATCTGCGGCGGGCGCACGGGGCGCGACCCGGTGGCGATCAAGATGTACTCGCCGCGGATACGGGCGACGTCGCCGCCACGGCCGCGCACGAGCAGGGTGCGGGGATCCTCGAACGCGGCGTGGCCGTGGAGGAGCGTGATGTGGTGGCGGTCGAGGTTCTGCTCGACGAGGTCGAGGTGGCTGCGCTCGATGAGCTTCTGGCGGTAGAAGAGATCCTCGACGGAGATGGTGCGCCCGAAGGTGTAGTCGATGCCGTAGAGGCTGCGGCTGCGGAGGCCGGAGAGGTACAGCGCCGTCTCGCGAAGGGTCTTGCTGGGGAGGGTGCCGGTGTTGACGACGGCGCCGCCGACGGCGGCCGCCTCGATGCCGGCGACGCGCTTGCCGAAGTAGGCGGCCTGGGCGGCGCCCTTCTCGCCGGCGGGCCCGAGGCCGATGACGACGAGATCGAACGAGGCGCCGTCCAGTCCCGAGAGTGAGGTCGTCATGCGCGCACCGGTTCGATCAACGAAAAGGAGCCGGAATGACTTCCGGCCCCGGGATTGTAGCGGACGGGCGTGACAGAGACGTGACGGTCAGGGCTTGGCCGTGACCTGCGACTGCATCTTGAACAGGTTGTTGTTGAGATATCCGAAGACGCCCTCCGGGTTGTCGGCGGTCTCCGGCACGACCCAGGCGTGCATCATCCAGCGGAGGTCGCCGGTCCACTTGCCGCCGTCGGCGTCGCAGCCGGCCTTCGTGTTGTTCTCGGAGATGATGCCCTTGCGGGTGCAGAGGCCGTAGTGCTGGTGCCAGAGGTCGAGGTTGCCGGCGAAGCCCTCGGGCGGGGTGGTCGCCGTCACGCCGTGGTTGACGCCCGGAAGCAGAAGGAACCAGACGCCGACGAGCGTCCAGGTATCGCCACCGAGCTTGCTGAAGAGCAGCCCCTCCGGCTTTGAGGGGTCGAACTTCCCGTCGGTCAGGTAGCTCTGGTTGAGGAAGTGCGCGCCCATGAAGGGCACGTCGTTCGTGGTGTTGACGTAGCCGGCGGCCATCGCCTTCTCGACGGTGTTGTACCTCTCCGCCGCGGCGCGGGTCTCCTCCAGCTGCTCGCGAAGCACCGGCACCTCGTCCGGCGTCAGCGTGCCGGCGGGCGAGTTGGCGATCACCTGCGCGTCCGTCATCGAGAGGAACTCGTCGAGCGTCGGCATCGAGCCGACGTCGTGCGCGTCCTGGTTGTCGTTGGCATCCGACGCTTTCGCGGAGGCGAGCGCCGCACCCTCGGTGGTTTGGCTCGAGACGTTGACTTTGGCGGTTGAGCCTGTGTTGGCGCTGTAGAGTGTGATGCCGCCGAGCACGGAGGCACCGACGGCGACGAGCGTCGCGCCGGCGACGGCGTAGGGGATCCCACGGAGGCCGCGCTTCCAGGCGTCGCTGCTGCCGAGCAGGACGGCGCTGCCGACGACGCTGACGACGAGGCCGACCGAGGCGGCGACCTGCACCAGGTGGTCGCCGCTGACGACGCTGACCAGGATCGTGGCGATGATGGCGAGCGTCGCGGCGATCAGGGCGCCGAGGACGATGTGGCTGCGCGACATGAGGCCTCCTGCTTGCCTGCTTGAGGTTCAGTATCGGGCGTTGGTGCGGTTGGGTGTCAAAGGGAGAGGTCTTCCGGCTTTCAAGAGTTTACGTGTTGGCCCGGCCGTGCGCCCCCGATCGGTGACGGCTAGAATTGCACTACTCATGGGACATCGGACACGCATGCTAGTCCTCTTCCTCGCGGCGGCCCTCGGTGCTGTGATCGCGCTCGCGGCCGTGGTCCGGCGAGGGTGGCGGAGGCGCACGCGCTGGCCGTGAGTTCCGTGCCGGCGCCGAACAGCAAGCTCACGGAATCACCCAAGACCATCGACATCTCGTTCAGCGAGGCGATCGAGCCGTCGGTGAGCACGATCCAGCTGTGGGACCAGACCGGGAAGCAGATCGAGCTGCCGAAGCCGACGTTCTACCCCGACGACCCGAACCGGATGAGCGTCGACGTGCCAGTGACGCTGGAGACGGGCATCTACACCGTGATCTGGCGGAACCTGTCGAAAGTGGACGGGCACACGTGGCCGGGATCGTTCCCGTTCACCGTGCTGGGGCCGAACGGGGAGGAGCCGGGGGGCACGGCGGCGGCGATCTCCGTCGGCGGAGGGAGTTCCGACACGCCGTCGATGCTCGATACGACGGCGCGATGGTCGGTGCTGGTTGCGGTGAGCGTGCTCGTCGGCGGGATCCTGTTCTCGCTGGGCGTGATGCGGCCGTGCCTCAGGTTCCTCTCGCCGGGAGCCGCGCGGCGCACGTGGCGGACGTCGCGGGCCGTGCTGCTGGTTTCGAGCGCGACGGCGTGCCTGCTGGTGGTCGAGGGGACGCTGCTGCAGATCGCGCTGAAGGCGCAGGATTTCGGCGGGCTGCACGCGGCGGGGACGATCGTCTGGCACACGCGCTTCGGGAAGTACCTGGTGGCGCGGCTGTGCCTGACGGCGGTGGCGCTGGTGCTTGCTGGCGGTGGCGGCGCGGCTGCGGGACACGCGCGCGAGCGTCATGGCGCTGTGGGGCGTGTTCGTGGCGTCGATCGGGCTGGTGCTGACGCACGCGCTGGTCGGGCACGCGGCGTCGGGCGATGGTGCGGTGACGGGCGTGGCCATCGACTTCCTGCACCTGCTGGCGGCCGGGATCTGGATCGGATCGCTGATCCACATGGTGTTCATCTTTCCGCGCTGGCTGGAGCTGCTGCGCGCGGGGTCGCGCACCGTGTTCGTGGCGTACGTGTTCCGGCGGTTCAGTGGCATGGCGACGCTGGCGGTGGGACTGCTGCTGGCGAGCGGCGTGCTGAGCGCGGCCCTCCAGGCGCCGTCGTGGAGCGCGCTGTGGGACTCCAACTGGGGGCGAACGCTCGACGCGAAGCTGGGGCTGACGCTGGTGCTGCTGGCGATCGGCGGCGTGAACGCGTACCTGCTGCGGCCGCGCGTCGTCGAGGCGGTGCTGGAGGAGCACAGCCCGCCCGTTGTCGTGCGCAAGCCGGGGCTGGGCTCCGATGCCGGGGTGCGGACGCTGCAGCGGCGGCTGCTGACGATGGTGCGCGTGGAGGCGACGATGGGGGCGGTGGTGCTGGCGGCGGCGGCGGCACTGATCCAGCTACAGTCGCCGCGCGACTCGGCGGCCGCGGCGGCGTATGCGGCGTCCGGGCAGACGCAGAGTGATAACAGCACAATCGCCGGCGGCTCCGTCACCGGCAGCGGCGACACGGAGGGGTTCACGCAGACGCGTGAGGCGGGCGTGCTGCAGATCTTCCTCGACGTGACGCCGGCGAAGGTCGGAGAGAACGAGTTCACGCTGGGGCTGGGGTCGGAGTTCGGCAACCCGCCGGACGTGATCCAGGCGCGGCTGCAGTTCGACCGGGAGGGCGACACGGCGACGGAGGGGCAGTCGCGGCTGATCCTCGCCAACGCGAGCGGGACGCCGAACCAGGTGTTGTTCAAGGAGAGCGGCGCGAACCTCAGCCTGCCGGGCGCGTGGAAGATCACCGTGAACCTGCGCATCACGGGCCAGGACGACGTCAGCCAGGTGTTCGAGCTGAACCTCCCCGGCGCCGATGCGTCGCAGCCCGCGTCCACGAGCATCTGGGACTGGCCGCTGGACAATGCGTTCTCGATCGCGGCGATGGTTGTGATCGCGGTGGTGGCGGTGCTGGGGGCGGGGTGGCAGGTGTGGGGACGGCGAGCGCTCAGCCGTCGATCGCACGACTGAGACGCCTTAGCCGCGTCACGATTTCACACGTACGCCGTCCACGCCGCAGCTAACAGCCGCCGTTGAAGGGCTTGCCGGGAGCCCACATGTTCCAGCCGGCGGTCTGCGCCCACTTCTGGGAGGCGTTCGCCCAGTCGGTGTACTTGGTGTTGTACGGGCCGCCGACCTGCGCGGCCTTCGCGAGGCCGACGTAGGCCATGACGATGGAGATGTTGTAGTCGGCGCCGTCGTCACCGAGGACGATGGGGGCGGCGAGGACGACGCCCGGGGCGCTGGTGATCTCGTCGAAGGCGAGGGCGACCTTCTTGCCCACGGGCAGGAAGATGTTCTGGAGCGCGGCCGCCGCCCAGTCGCCGCCGCACGCGTTGATGTCCGGCGCGTCGATGGCGAGCATGTCGACGCGCGTGCCGTCCTTGCAGACGAACGTGTCGCCGTCGACGACCTTCGCGACGGTGCAGATGGGCGGTTGCCAGTCGGGGAAGTCCTCGGGCTGGGACGTCGCGGCGACGGCCTGGCCGTTCCTTCCCCCGCGTCGACAACCCAGACGTCCGGGTTGGTGGGCGACGTGTTGTGGGCGTAGACGATCCTCGAGCCGTCGGCTGACCATGCGGGATCGCTGTCGACGCCCGTCTTGGTGACGCGGAACTGGTGGGTGCCGTCGAGGAGCATCGTGTAGACGTCCGACTGATCGCCGACCACGTGTGTGTAGGCGATGGACTTGCCGCTGCCGGACCAGTTGGGCACGAAGTCGTCGGCGCCGGGCTCGTTGGTGAGGTCGAACTGGTCTGAGCCGTCCGGGCTCATCGTGAAGATCTCGTAGTTGCCGGTGCGGTTGCTCTGGAACGCGATCCGCGTGCCGTCGGGCGACCAGGCGGGGAAGGAGTCGTCGGCCGGGTTGTTGGTGAGGCGGTGCTCGTTCGTGCCGTCGGTGTTGATGACGTAGATCTCCGAGTTGCCGTCGCGGTTGGAGTCGAAGGCGAGCTTCGTGCCGTCCGGCGACCACGAGGGGGAGGCGTCCTCGGCGGCGTTGGTGGTGACGCGGCGGACGTTCGTGCCGTCGGCGTTCATCGTGTAGACGTCGACGTTGCCGTTGACGATGCGGTGGAAGGCGATGCGCGTGCCGTCGGGGGACCACGCGGGCTGGCCCTCGACGTTGCCGGGCGCGGAGATGCGCGTCGGGGTGGAGCCGATCGCGCCGGCGTAGATGGAGAGGTTGCTGGCGGAGTTGCCGACCTGCCAGGCGATGTCGCCGCTGGTGCCGATCGTCGATGTGGCCGCGGTGGTGGCGGCGATGCCGGCGACGAGCGCGGCGATGGCGACGCAGAGGAGGGCGAGCGGCCGGAATGAGCGCATGGCGAGGGCTCCCGACGCTACGGCGACGAATGGGCTGCGTCGATTCTTCGCCGATCGGGCCGTGCGTTCAAGTGCGGGCGAGGTTCAGGGGCGCTTGTGCTGCGTTAACGATTACTTATCGAGGCGGAGGACGGCATCTGGGACTGGCCGCTGGACGACGCGTTCGCGTACGGGGCGCTGGCGGTGATTGCGGTGGTGGCGGTGCTGGGTGCGGGGTGGCAGGTGTGGGGGCGCCGGGGATGGACGCCCCGTTTAGGGCTTCAGTTTGATTGCACGGGCAGGAAATAGACCTCGGTAGAACCGCCGACGTCCCACAGGGGCCCGACGATGTTCTCCATCACTGCTTTCGCGTTCTCAAGTACGTCGTCGTAGGTCATAACCTTCAATGTCGGGGTTTGGTTGTGAAGCGTGGTGAGCCTCCTCCGCAAGTCTTCCGTGAGGTCTTTGGAGCGGCCGATTACCACGAGAGCGTTGGGGTTGGCCGATATGCCCACCAGCCCCAGTTCCCGCTGCGCTGTCGCTAGATTGTCTTCCAGATAGCGCTTCCAATCGGCGACTTGACCGCAGGCATGGGTCAGCTGGCTCGATGTGTCTCCGATCTTCGTGAACAGCTTCTTCGAGGGCCTTTCCAGCTCAACCAAGAGGTAATCTCCATCGGCCTGGCGGAACACGAAGTCAGTCACTCGTGAACCGAGGGGTATTTTCGGCCAAGAACGCCTCTGCGCGGGACAGAGAAGTGTCGGATTGTCTTTGAGGAACTGCTGGAGCGTCTCCTCAGGTGGGTTTGCGTCTAGCAAGCGGCCGTATTCCGCGAGCAGGTCGCGGCAAGCCCTGCGCGCGTCCGCGTTCGGATCGAGCGCGCGGTAATGCCGCTCACGGAGATGGTGCTTGAGTACAGCAGCGAGGATGTCGCGTTCCGCCCAGGACTTTGCATTCTCCACCGACCAGTGGCTCAGGTCGGCGTTGGGGAAGATGTCGATGTACTCCCATCCAACGTTGAGTCGCACGCTGGACGTCACGACGAACTCGCGCCCCGATCGATCAGCAGCTTCGGGGTCGATGATCGCGCCCACGAGATCCACCCGGATCTCAGGAGAGACACCGAGAAGACGAAACGGTGCGCCGGGCGCCGGCATTGAGGGCGCCATCGGAATGGTGCAGCGCAGTGCGATTTTGGCATCCCAGAGATTCTCGCGGCTCCCAGTCATCGGCTGTCTGAACAGCTGTAGGGTCGGCGCCTTGTCGAACATCGAGTCTGGCGGACTCGATCCTTCCGTCACGCAATACACAACGAACTCCGAGAGGGCGGGGGCGGCTTCCTGCAAGGGTTGATTCAGGACGCTTGCAATCGCTGTGTCGCTGTCGGCGCGTTCGTACCGCACGATGATGCCGTCCGTGCAGCAGATCGAGATGAGCTTTGTCGGGTGGGCGAAATAGGGAGGAGCGATCTCCTTCACGTCCGCGTAAACGGTATCGAGCAGGCGACGTCCTTCGGCCACGTACGCCTTCAGCGCCCGTGCGATCTGGCGGGCGGCGCCTTTCTGAGCGCGACTCACTGTTGGGCGCTCTGTAGTCCGTGAGATGGATACCGCCTTTCCGGGCGTGATTTGCATCTCACCTGCGCGAAACCCACGACGGCGTGGCTTCTCGGAACGCATCCGCGACCTCGCTTCGTTGGCGTGATCCGTATGCGAAGTATATCGCGACCACGATCCGGCGGCTGCGTCTGCGCGGCTGGTCAGGCGCTCTTCCCTCGAGCTTTCCTACTTATCCAGCCGCAGCACCGCCATGAAGGCTTCCTGGGGGATCTCGACGTTGCCTACGCGCTTCATGCGCTTCTTGCCTTCGGCCTGCTTCTCGAGGAGCTTGCGCTTTCGCGACACGTCGCCGCCGTAGCACTTCGCCAGCACGTTCTTCCGCATGGCGCGGATCGTTTCGCGGGCGACGATGCGGCCGCCGATGGCCGCCTGGATCGGCACGTCGAACATCTGGCGCGGGATCAGCGAGCGGAGCTTCTCGACGAGCTGGCGGCCCTGCACGGCGGCGTTCTCGCGGTGGGTGATGAGCGAGAGCGCGTCGACGGGCTCGCCGTTGACGAGGATGTCGAGCTTCACGAGCGGCGCCGGGCGGTACTCGCTGAATGAGTAGTCGAGGCTGGCGTACCCCTGCGTGCGCGACTTCAAGTTGTCGTAGAAGTCGACGAGGATCTCCGAGAGGGGGATGCGGTACTCGAGGATGACGCGTCCCTCGCCCTTCTTCGATCCGTCCTCCTGGATGACGGAGTGCTGGAGGTACTCCATGCGCTTGAACTCGCCGCGGTTGCCGGTGACGAGCTCCATGACGGCGCCGATGTAGCGGTCGGGGCAGACGACGCTGATGTCCATCCAGGGCTCGCGGATCTGCTCGATCTCCTGTGGCGGCGGGAGCTCGGCGGGGTTGTCGACGACGATCTCCTGGCCGTTGGTCTTCGTCACCTGGTACTCGACGCTGGGCGCGGTGGCGAGCAGCGCGAGGTCGTACTCGCGCTCCAGCCGCTCCTGCACGATCTCCATGTGCAGCAGTCCGAGAAAGCCGCAGCGGAAGCCGAAGCCGAGCGCGCCGGACGACTCCGGCTCGTAGACCAGTGAGGCGTCGCTGAGCTGGAGCTTGTCGAGCGCGTCGCGGAGCAGGGGGTACTCGTTGGCCATCGACGGGTAGAGGCCGGCGAAGACCATCGGCTTGGCGGGGCGGTAGCCGGGGAGGCCCCCGGCCGCAGGCCGGGCGTCGTCGGTGAAGGTGTCGCCGACGCGGCACTCCTTCACGTTCTTGAGGCCGGTGGCGACGTAGCCGACCTCGCCGACGTCGAGATGGTCGACCGGCTCCAGGCCGGGTCGGAAGACGCCGACTTCGAGCGACTCGACGCCGAGGTTGTGCGCCATGAGGCGCAGCTTGCGGCGGGGCGAGACGGAGCCATCGACGATGCGGACGTAGGCGATGACGCCCTTGTAGGCGTCGTACTTGCTGTCGAAGATGAGCGCCCGCAGCGGCTTCTCGGCGTTGTCCGCGGGCTGCGGGATGCGGTCGACGACGGCCTCGAGGATCTCGTGCGTGCCGGTGCCCTCCTTCGCGGAGGCGAAGAGGATCTCGTCGGCGGCGAAAGCCGAGGGTGTCGACGAGCTCCTGCGCGACGCGCTCGGGCTCGGCGCTGGGGAGGTCGATCTTGTTGATCACGGGGATGAGCTTCAGGTCGGCGTCGAGCGCCAGGTAGACGTTGGCGAGGGTCTGCGCCTGGATGCCCTGGGCGGCGTCGACGATGAGCAGGGCGCCTTCGCAGGCGGCGAGGGCGCGCGAGACCTCGTAGCCGAAGTCGACGTGGCCGGGGGTATCGATGAGGTTGAGCTCGTAGGCGTGGCCGTCCTTGGCCGTGAAGGCCATGCGGACGGCCTTGGCCTTGATGGTGACGCCCTTCTCGCGCTCCAGGTCCATGGCGTCGAGCACCTGGGCGGCCATATCGCGCTTGGCGATAGTGCCCGTCATCTCCAGGAAGCGGTCGGCGAGGGTGGATTTGCCGTGGTCGATGTGGGCGATGATGCAGAAGTTGCGGATTCGGGATGGATCCATGTGGGGGTCAGGGTAGCAACTTGGTGTGGCGGTCGCTGGTCACCGGGGACTGGCGGTGAGGGCGGCGCGCCCGAGCGCGCGATCGGCTATCCAGGCTGCTCGCAAGCTGGTAAGGTTGCAGGAATTCAATGAGAGAAAGGCAACCTTGCGATGAAGCGTCTGCTGGTGGTCTGGGCCGTGGCGGCCGCCCTCATATCTGTGGCGGCGCCGGCCGCGCGTCACGCCGACGCGGCGCCCGGGGCGTCGGACCTGATCGCATTCTCGTCGATGCGGTCGGGCAACTTGGACATCTGGGTGATGCATCCGAACGGCAGCGGTCTGGCCGACATCGCCCCGAACCCTGCGAGCGACCGCTCTCCGGCGTTCTCGCCGGACGGCTCGCAGATCGCCTTCGTGTCCAGCCGCGACCAGACGGCCAGTGTTGCCGGGCGACGTTTACGTGATGAGCGTGGATGGCCTCTCGGTGCGACGCGTAACGCACGACCAAACGAAGATGCTGCAGCTCGCATGGTCACCGGACGGCACGAAGCTGGCGTATACGGCCCTGTCGAGCGGCAACTACGACATCTTCACGATCAATACGGACGGGACCGGCGAGACGAATCTCACAAACTCGCCCGCCGCGACGGACCAGGAGCCGGCGTGGTCCCCGGACGGCACCAAGATCGCGTTCACGAGCAGCAGCCAGGCGACGGGCACGCACATCTACACGATGACGACGGCCGGAACGTTCGTGACGCAGATCACTGGCGACAACACGTCCGGGCCCGCGTGGTCGCCGGATGGATCACGGCTGGCGTACCGCAGCACCTCAGGGAGTCTGTGGACCGCGGACGCCGACGGCCTAAAGCCATTCAAGGTGTACGACGCGCACGCCCCCTTCCTGAGATATGGCTCCGGCCTGGTCACCAGACGGTTCATCGATCGCGTTCACAGACGTGTCTGGCATCAGCGCGGTCCACGCCGGACGGGATGGGCTACGCGAAACTCACGAGTGGATCGCTCGACTATGCGCCGAGCTGGCAGCCGCCGCAGTGTACGATCGCCTCCGTTAGCTCCGGCGACACGTTTGAGTGCGCGGGCGGCCGGAAGGTCCGGATGCTGCAGATCGACGCGCCGGACCCGGGGACGTGCGGAGGGGACTGGGCGACAGCGGCGATGCGCTACATCTTCCTGACGCCGGGACGCACTGTGGGGCTGAAGTACGACACCGCCACCACGGATGCGGACGGGCGAGAGCTGGCAGCGCCGATCTGGAGGGGGAACGACGGGATGGAGTACAACCTCTCGATCGTGATGGCGTACGTGGGCCTGGCGAAGGCGGCGATCGTCGGCGCGGTCGGTCAGAACCGGGACACCCAGCAGCGGAACACGCTCTTCCTGTCGTGGGCGCAGTCGTCGGAGGCGTACGCGAAGGCGCAGCAGTGGAACATGTGGGCGCCGGGGAAGCCGTTCAACGGCGGCTGCTGACGCGAGAACGGGGTGCTACGCCGTCCGGGACCGGAGGGCGAGGGCGACGAGGGTCATGGTGAAGGCGGCGAGGCCGGCGATGGAGGCGAAGCCGGCGGCGATCGAACCGGCGTCCCATCCGCTGAGCACGAGGTCGCGCATGCCCTGCAGGATGTACGTGACGGGGTTGATGGTCGCGAGGAACTTCAGCCAGCCGGCGTAGAAGTCTTTCGGGGCGAAGGCGGGCGACAGGAAGAGCAGCGGGAAGAAGAGCAAGAAGCCAAGCTGCGCAGCCTGCGGGCTGCCCGTCTTCAGGGCGATGGCGACGCCGACACCCGAGTACGCCAGCCCGAACGCACCGGCGCCGAGCATCAGGATCAGGAACCCCACCGGGCCGGTCGCGAATCCGCTGCCCGCAATGATGCCGACGACGCCGATGAGCACGGCCAACGCCATCGTACGGATCCCGTCGGCGAGCAGGCGTCCCATGACGAGGGCGATGCGGGGCGAGGGCGTGAGCAGCAGCTTGTCGAAGTAGCCGCGCTCGATGTCCGTCGTCAGTCCGAGACCGGCCGAGCCCGCCGCGCCCGCCACGGCCTGCAGCACGGCGACGGGCATCTGGAACGCGGTGTAGTTGCTGATGCCGAACGCGCGCGACGCGACGCCGCCGATCGCGCCGACGGTCACCGCGAAGAAGAACATCGGGATGAAGATGTTGCCGATCTCCACGGCCGGCTGTCGCAGCGTCTCCTTCAGGCAGCGGAGGGTGAGGTAGTACGTGTCGCTGACGATGCGCATCAGGCCGACTCCGTCCGTCGCTGGATCTCGGCGTCGGCTTCGAGGTGGTGGCCGGTCTTGCGGAGGAAGACGTCGTCCAGCGTCGGCTGCGTCAGTCGCACCTCGCGGGCGTGGACGCCGGCCTCGTTGAGCAGCAGGACGAGGCGCGTGATGGCGGCGCTCCCTTCGCGCGTGTAGACGATGACGGCATCGTCAACGACGCGCACGTCCTCGGCGCCCTCGAGACGGCGGGCGGCCTGCTCGGTGCGCGCCAGTTCGTCGGCGCCGCCGGAGATGAGCAACGTGACGACGTCGGTGCTGATGCTCGACTTGAGTGCGGCGGGGGAGCCCTGGGCGACGATGCGGCCGCGGTCCATGATGGCGACGTCGCCGGCGAGGCGGTCGGCCTCCTCCAGGTACTGCGTGGTGAGGAAGAACGTCACGCCCTCCGTCCGGTTCAACTCCGCCACATACCGCCAGATGGCCTCGCGGCTGATCGGGTCGAGGCCGGTGGTCGGCTCGTCGAGGAATACGACCTTCGGGCGATGCACGAGGCCCGCCGCGAGGTCGAGCCGGCGCTTCATGCCGCCGGAGTAGGTCTTGATGCGGCGGTCCGCGGCGTCCTCGAGGTCGACGACGCGCAGCAGGTGCGTCACGCGCTGCTCGATCTCTGACGGGCGGACACGGTAGAGGCGGGCCTGGAGGCGCAGCAGCTCGCGGCCGGTCTGCAGATCGTCGAGCCCGACTTCCTGGAGGGCCACACCGATGCTCTGGCGCACGGCGGCAGCGCCGGTGATGACGTCGTGCCCTGCCACCTGCGCCGAGCCGGCGGTGGGCCGCAGGAGCGTCGTGAGCATGCGGACGGTGGTGGTCTTGCCGGAGCCGTTGGCGCCGAGGAAGCCGAAGATCATGCCTTCGCCGATGTCGAGGTCGATGCCGTCGACGGCCCGGATCCCGGGGCTGAAATGCTTGGTGAGCGCCTGGGCGGCGATGGCGGGCATGCGTCGCTCCTCGGTCTGCCGCTCGTTTACGCGATCAGTCTATCGGCCGAGGGTGCGGTGAGGGGTGGGAGCAGGTGTGCGGATTTCGCAACGGCCGGCCGCGACGCAAAAGGAAGAGAGGCGGCGCATGCGCCGCCTCTCTTCCTTTTGCAGGACCTTCGGACCTAGCAGGAGCCGCTGAGGCACTTCGTCGAGTTGTTGAAGGCCGAGACGATAGCGCCGCGGAAGGCGACCACGGCGATGATGACGACGGCGACGGCGATGACGGCCATGATGAGGCCGTACTCGGCCAGCGTCTGGCCCTGGTCGTCCTGGAACCGCGTGCGGACGGACTGGAGCGCCGACAGAAGGCGCAGACCGACTTCCTGGAACATGTGCTTCCCCCTTGTGCGAGAACTGATGCGCGGGAGCGGGTGCCCGCCGCGTCAGTGATAGAAACGGGGGAGACGAGGGTGTGTTTCGGCGCCAGTGACGGTTTCTCGCGCTCAGACCCTCATCAGCGGGCCGGGCGTACCCGGCCGTCGGTATGGCGCCGGCTTGTCAGCTTCGGGGCGGATTGCGTATACTTGGGGTGAACTCTGAAGACTTCTTTCAGGAGTGGGCTCGCGCCCACTCTTTTGTTCATCCGGGGTTCAGTGGGAAGAACATGAAGAGCGAATTCATCACAGCCATCTCGCAGCTCGCCGCGGAGAAGAACCTGCCCAAAGACGTGGTCTTCGAAGCGGTGGAGGTCGCGCTCGCGTCGGCCTACAAGAAGGACAACCTCGCCCAGTCGAACGTGGTCGTGAAGATCAACCCCGAAGACGGCACGATGCGCGTCTACACCACGAAAGACGTGGTCGAGGAGGTCGAAGACGACAAGATCCAGATGACGGTCGACGAGGCGCGGCGCGTGAAGTACGACGCGCAGCTGGGCGACGTGCTGGAGTTCGAGGCGACGCCGGCCAACGCGGGCCGCATCGCAGCGCAGACGGCGAAGCAGGTCGTGCTGCAGCGTCTGCGCGAGGCGGAGCGCGAGGTGGTGTACGAGGAGTACTCCGGCAAGGAGGGCGACATCATCTCCGGCGTCGTCCAGCGCCTGGAGGGCCGCAACGTCATCATCGACCTGGGCAAGACCGAGGCCGTGCTGCCGCCGCCGGAGCAGGCCCGCACGGAGCACTACCGCGCCGGGCAGCGGCTGAAGGTGCTGCTGGTCGAGGTGTTCAAGGCGGCGAAGGGGCCGCAGGTCGTCGTCTCTCGCACGCACAAGGACCTGCTGAAGCGGCTGTTCGAGCTTGAGGTCCCCGAGATCTTCAAGGGCATCGTCGAGATCAAGGCGATCGCGCGCGAAGCCGGGTATCGCTCGAAGGTCGCGGTGTACTCGCGGCAGGAGGGCGTGGACCCTGTTGGCGCGTGCGTCGGCATGCGGGGCATCCGCATCCAGAACGTGGTGAACGAGCTGAACGGCGAGCGCATCGACGTCGTGGTGTGGGACCCGGAGTCGTCTCGGTTCGTGGCGAACGCGCTGAGCCCGGCCCAGGTCGTCAGCGTGATGACGCGCGACGAAGAAAACACGGCGGAGGTCGTGGTGCCGGACCGGCAGCTCTCGCTGGCGATCGGCAAGGAAGGCCAGAACGCGCGGCTGGCGGCGAAGCTGACGGGATGGCGCATCGACATCAAGAGCCAGTCGGCGTACGAGGCCGAGCTGGCGGAGAAGGGGATCACGCCGGAAGAGGCCGCCGCCGCGGCGCGCGAGGAAGCGCTCCGGCGCTCGAAGGCGGCCGCCGCGGCGGTCGCCGAAGAGGCACGAGCGGCGGCGTCGACGCGCCAGCTGACGCCGGAAGAGGAGATCGCGCTGGAGTTCGCCGAGCGCGAGGCCGCGGCGGAGGAGGCGGTCGAGGCGCCCGTGGAAGCCGCGGCGTCCGTGGCGCCCGCAGAGCCGATCCCGGCGTCGCCGGCCGCACCCGCAAAGGGCGGGATCAGGTTCGCCGAGGAGCTGGCGCGGCCACCTTCGCTGGACGACCTCAAGCCGCCGCCGAAGAAGAAGGGCAGCGGACCTCCCGGACGGCGGCGCGAAGAGGACGAGGCGGCGCGGATCGCGCTCAACAAGAAGAAGAAGGGCGGCGCTCGCCGGATCGTCCTGCCGGAGGACGAGGAAGACGAAGAAGAGTACTCGGATCTGATCCGGTAACATGGCTCAGAAGGGTGCGCTTCGCCCGAAGCACGTGCCGCAGCGCACGTGCATCGCCTGCCGGACGACCGAGGCGAAGCGCGGGCTCGTGCGCGTGGTGCGGACGCCGGAGGGGCGCGTCGAACTGGATGCCACGGGCAAGAAGAACGGCCGCGGCGCCTACGTTCACGAATCGCCGGCGTGCTGGGACGATGCGCTGCGGAAGGGCCGGCTCGGGCACGCACTGAAGGTGACCGTGCCGGAAGACGATTTGAAGCTGCTACAGGAGCATGCGGCGTCGCTGGAACGCGGCGCCGGCTGAGAAACGAGCGCGGATGACAACGACCAACGCCGAAGCCAAGACCATCGAGATCCCGAGGGCGCTCTCCGTGAAGGAGCTTGGCGACCTCATGGGAGTCTCGCCGGTCGAGGTGATCAAGGAGTTGATGAAGAACGGCGTGATGGCGGCGATCAACCAGGTGATCGACTTCGATACCGCCGCGATCGTCGCCACGGACATGGGGTTCGAGGCGGTCGAAGCGCACGCGGCGGAGCAGGCGGAGGTCGCCGTCGACCGGACGACGTCGCGGCCGACGATCGCGGAGGATCCGTCGAAGCTCGTGCCGCGGCCGCCCGTGGTGACGATCATGGGCCACGTCGACCACGGCAAGACGAGCCTGCTGGATGCGATCCGGGAATCGAAGGTCGCGGCAGGCGAGCACGGTGGCATCACGCAGCACATCGGCGCGTACCGCGTGCGCGTGAACGACCACGACATCACGTTCCTCGACACGCCGGGCCACGAGGCGTTCACCGCCATGCGCGCGCGCGGCGCCCAGGTGACGGACATCGCGGTGCTGGTCGTGGCGGCGGACGACGGCGTCATGCCCCAGACGAAGGAGGCGATCGACCACGCGAAGGCGGCGGGGGTGCCGATCGTCGTCGCGATGAACAAGGTCGACCTGCCGAGCGCGAATCCGGACCGCGTGAAGAAGGAACTGTCTGATAACGGCGTGGTCGTCGAGGAGTGGGGCGGCGACACGCCGATGGCCGCGGTCTCCGCGAAGACGCGCGAGGGGCTGGACGACCTGCTGGGCAACATCCTGGTGGTCTCGGAAGTGCTGGAGCTGAAGGCGAACCCTGACCGCGAAGCGATCGGGATCGTGGTGGAAGCGGAGCTGAGCAAGACGCGCGGGCCGCTGGCGACAGTGCTCGTCAAGACGGGCACGCTGAAGGCAGGCGACTACGTGGTCGTGGGCGAGACGATGGGCCGGATCAAGGCGATGCTCAACGAGCACGGCAAGCGCATCAAGTCGGCGGGGCCATCGGAGCCGGCGGAGATCCTGGGTCTGCAGTCAGTGCCGAAGGCGGGCGAGACGCTGCAGGTGGTGCCCGACGAGAAGACCGGCCGCACGATGGTGCTGGAGCGGATCCGCGAGCGCGAGGCGGCTGCGATGCACCAGCAGCAGCGCGTCACGCTGGACACGCTGTTCGGCGAGATCAGCGCGGGCAAGCTCAAGGAGCTGAACATCATCCTGAAGACGGACGTCCAGGGCTCGATCGAGCCGATCCGGGCGTCGCTCGAGCGGCTTTCGAACGAGCAGGTGAAGGTGAAGATCATCCACACCGGCTCGGGTTCGGTCACGGAGTCGGACGTGATGCTGGCGATCGCCTCGAAGGGGATCATCATCGCGTTCAACACGGGGACCGAGGGCGGCGCCGAGCGCATCGCCGCGACCGAGAAGGTGGACATCCGGCACTACAACGTCATCTACAACATCGTCGAGGACGTCGACAAGGCGCTGAAGGGGATGCTGGAGCCGACCTTCAAGGAGGTGGTGACGGCGCATGCGGAGGTGCGGCAGGTGTTCCGCGTAGCGCGCCGCAACTCGATCGCCGGCTGCTTCGTCAGGGACGGCGCGATCACGCGGACCGACAGTGCGCGCGTGATCCGCAACGGTGCGACCCTCGCCGAGGGCAAGGTCGGCACGCTGAAGCGCTTCCAGGAGGACGTCCGGGAGGTGCAGACGAACTTCGAGTGCGGCGTGCAGATCGATGGCTTCGAGAGCTTCGAAGAGGGCGACGTGATCGAGTTCTTCCGCATCGAGCGCGACACCTAGCGAGATACGAGGCACGGCGGGCGCCCGCGAGCCATCGCCACCCAACACCATGTCCCGAAGGACCGAGCGCGTCAACGACCTGCTGCGCGAGGAGATCAGCGATCTTCTGCGGACGGAGCTGCACGACCCGCGCATCGGCGGACTCGTGACGGTGACGCACGTCGATGTATCGCCTGACCTGCACCGCGCCGACGCATACGTCAGCGTATTCGGCACGGACGATGAACGGACGTCAACGATGGCGGCGCTGGAGCATGCACGGCCGTTTCTGCGGCGCGAGCTGTCGCGCCGCGTGCGCCTGCGGTACACGCCGGACCTGACGTTTCACAGCGACACGTCGATGGAGCGGGCGCAGGAGCTGACGGAGCTGATGCGCAAGACGGCGGAGGAGCGAGGGGAGAGCCTGTAGATGGCGTGGATTGCGGGCGAGCGGGTGATCCTGCGGGCGTGGGAGCGTGACGACGTGCGTGCTCACTGGGAGGCGTCGCAGTCGTCCGAGAACGTGGGACAGCGGCAGCGGGACTGGCACGAGCCGCCGCGGTCGCTCGCGCAGATGGAGGCGGAGTTCGACGCGCAGGGCGACGACTCCGACGATTGCGTGCGGTTGATCATCGAGGCGGACGGCCGCCCGGTCGGAGACATCGACCTCTTTCACATGGAGCAGCGGAACCGTAACTCGCTGGTCGGGCTGGGTATCTGGCGCGCTGAGGACCGCTGCCACGGGTACGGGGGCGACGCCCTCCGCACGCTGATGCGCTGGGCGTTCCGGCACCTGAACCTCCACCGGATAGAGCTGAGCGTCGATCCGGACAATGCGCCGGCGCTGCGCGTCTATCGCAAGGTCGGATTCGTCGAAGAGGGCCGCCGGCGCGAGCAGCACTTCGACGACGGCTCCTACCGCGACGAGATCATCATGGGCGTGCTGCGCCGCGAGTTCGAGGCGCTGGACACCGGTGAGGGGCGCTAAGGGCGGCTCGCCGGCGGGCTACGCGCTCACCGTGCCCGGCCTCGAGGATCTCGCCTCCGCGGAGCTGATCCGAGCAGGCGCCAAGGTCACGGCTGTCCTCAAGGGTTTCGACAAGCGCGACAGCATCGTCCTGTTCACGACGCCTGATCTGCATCGCGTTCTGCGCTGCGGAACGGTAGAAGACGTCTTCCACACGCTGCTCGACGTCCCGACGCCACCGGGCAAGGCGGGGCCGAAACGCATCGCCGAGTCGATCGACCGGCCATTGTTCGAGCTAGCGCTCGCCGTGCATCACGCTGCGCGGCCGAAGAAGGGCGGACGTTCGTACAAGGTGGTCGCCCGCGTGGCGGGGCGGCACCCGTTCCACCGCGAGGACGTTCAGCGGGCGTTCGAGCGGGCGATGGTGCGGCTGTTGCCGCGCTGGTCGGCGGCAACGGGGACTGCGGCCGTGGAGCTGTGGGTCCAGGTGATCGGCGAGCGCACGCTCGTCGGCGTGCGGGTGTCGGAGGACAAGCTGGCGGCGCGGCGGTACAAGCGCGCGCACCTGCCGGCGTCGCTGAAGCCGACGGTTGCGCGCGCTCTTGTGCTCTTGTCGGAGCCGCGCCCCGGCGACGTCGTGCTCGATCCGATGTGTGGGGCCGGCACAATCCTGCGTGAGCGCGCCGACGCGGGCCGCGCCGAAGTGGTGCTGGGCGGCGACATCGAAGCCGGAGCGCTCGCGGCGGCGCGGGCCAATGCGGGCAAGACGCCGGCGCTGGCCCGCTGGGACGCGACGCGGCTGCCGCTGCGGGACCGCTGCGTTGACGTGGTGATCACGAACCCGCCGTACGGGCGACAGCACGAGGCACTGCCCGGTATCGAGCGGCTGTACGCGAGGGCGATGCGTGAAGCGGCGCGCGTGCTGCGGCCGGATGGGCGGTGCGTGGTGCTGACGGGCGAGCCGGAGGTGCTGGTACGCGCGTTGCCGCCGCCGCTGCGGGTGGCCTCGAAGCGGCGGATCCTGCTGCGTGGACTGGCCGTCACCGCCTTCGTTATGGTTCGTGCGTGAGCGGCATCAACGGGTTCATCGTCATCGACAAGCCGAGCGGCGTCACGTCGTTCACGATGGTGGCGCTCGTGCGTCGTCTGACGAAGGTGCGCCGGGTGGGACACGCCGGCACGCTCGACCCGCTGGCTTCGGGCGTGCTTCCGGTGGCAATCGGGCAAGCGACGCGGTTCATCGAGTACATGGACGACGCGCTCAAGACGTACGTCGCTCGCGTGAAGTTCGGCGAGGCGACGGACACGTACGATGCGGATGGCGAGGTGACGGAGCGCGGCGACCCGTCGTCGGTCGGTGCGGCACGGGTGGTCGCCGTCCTGGACGAGTTCACCGGCGACATCGAGCAGACGCCGCCGCTGTACAGCGCGCTGAAGCTGGCGGGGAAGCCGCTGTATCGATACGCGCGGGAGGGCCGCGAGGTGGCTGTAGCTCCGCGCACCGTCCACATCGAATCGATCGAGATGCGCGGGTTCGAAGGCGGCGTCGCCGAGCTGGAGGTGACCTGCGGCAAGGGCACGTACATCCGGTCGCTGGCGCACGACCTGGGGCGCCGGCTCGATTGTCCCGCGCATCTGGCCGCGCTCGCCCGTACGCGTTCGGGTGGCTTCGGTTCCGGCGATGCCCGCACGCCAGGCGACCTGGATCTGCTGGCGTCGGAAGGTCGCCTGGAGGAGGCGCTGCTGGCGGTCGATCGGGCGGTGGAACGGCGCCCGGCGGCGATACTCGAGGCTGCGCACAGCGCCGACGTGCGCGCGGGCCGCGATGTGGCGATCGAGACGAAACGGGGTGTCGGGCTCTGCCGGGCGTACTCGTCCGAAGGGTCGTTTCTGGGGGTGCTGAGGGCGTCGGACGGCGGCGTCTGGCACCCGGAGAAGGTCGTCGGATCGGCCTGATCGGGCCGAATTCGGGCTAATTTCGCGAATCTGGCCAGATTCAGCGTTGATTCGGCCCGGATACGCTTGACAACGTTCCCGAGCGGACTATTATTCGTACGACCACGCTCAGTCTGCCAGAAATGATCATCTGCCTATCCGATAAGCGCTGGTCGGTCCGCGTGGACGCGCAACGAGAGCCCGGAACAGGAGGGAAGACGTCGATATGGAAGCCTATTGCCTGAAGTGCCGCACCCAGCGCGAGATGCAGAACGCTGAAGCGACGACGATGAAGAACGGCAAGCCCGCGACGAAAGGCAAGTGCCCCGTCTGCGGCACGACGATGTTCAAGATCGGGAAGGCGAAGTAGCGCCGCCCACCGAAACGAACTGCAGAAGGGCGAAGGGGCGACTCATCGGGTCGCCCCTTCGCTCGTCTACGCCGGGACGAACGTGTTCAAGCCATCGGCGGCGGCCGATACGCGCCCCTTTACGCCCACCATCTCGTGCTTCGTCATGGATTCGAGCGTACGGCGCTCGGCGGGGGTGTTCGCGATGAAGCGTGCGCCGTCCGGCAGCCGGCCGATGACGATGCCCCGTTCGGGCGCGCCCTCGCGGTCGAACAGCACGGTGTATGTCTCGACGGTCGCCTCTCCTTCGGGGGAGTCGGTGAACGGCGGGTGCGGCTGTGCGTCGACGGTCGCCTGGTCGAGCTTGGGCGGCGTGCGCGTCCAATCGCCGCGAGGCGGCCCGGAGCTGTAGACGCCGGCCGAGTGCTTCGTGAGGTACCAGCCGTTCCCCGTCACGATGCCGATGCTCCCGCGGTCGGATCGCAGCTTCTCGGCCATGGCGGCGATGCTGTGGGTGACGTAGTTGTTGCCGGGGCCGCCGAAGTACGGGAGGCCGCCGGTGACCGTGAGCGGGCGAGGGTCTTCGGGGGCGATGCCCAGCGTGTCGCGGGCGATCTGCACGGCTGAAGGGAAGCAGCTGTAGAGGTCGATGTGTGCCACCTCGTTGATGGCGACGCCAGCCATGGACAGCGCGCGCGAGGTCGCCGCGCGAATGGCCGGCGACGAGTGGTAGTTCACGCGTTCCGTGATGAACCAGTGGTCGGTCGCTTCTCCGCAGCCCCAGAGGTACACCCAGCGGTCCTCGGCGATGCCGAGCCGCCGCGCCTCGCCAACGCTGGTGAGCAGGAGCGCGGCGCCCTGGTCCACGTCCATGATGGCGTTCATGAACTTGGGATACGGGAAGCCGATGTAGCGATTGCCCGGACCGGCCGTGGCGATCTCGGTGGCGGATCGCGCTTCCTGGAACCAGGCGTGTGGGTTCGATGCAGCGACGGCGGAGAATCGTGCGGCCAGCTCTCCGAGCGCGCGCTGGTGGTCCTCGATCGTGCGGCCGTAGTGGGCACGGAGGGCGTTCTCAAACAGCGGGTAGACGCTGGTGGGGATCGATGCACCGTGCTTCGCTTCGGCCTCGCTCGTGCCGGGGCGTGGATCGCCCATGTCGGGGGCGGGGGTCCCGCGCGGGGACCAACCGAGGTCAATGCCGCGCGTGCGGGCGCGCCGCGCTGAGTAGACGCACTCGGCGCCGACGACAAGCGCGAGTTTGAGCTCGCCGTTGTGGATGGCCTCGGCGGTCTCGTTCACGAGCCATTGTGGCGTGTTGCCGCCTACGTGCGTGTAGTGGAGGTCGCGGGGGGCGACGGCCAGGGCGCGCGCGAGGTCGTGCGCGGGCTCCTTCGACGGCCACGAGAGGACGTTGACGACCCGGATGGAGTCGAGCGACTGAAGCAGGCCTGCGGAGCCAGCGTCGGACTCTGCCAGCCGTGCCGCCTCCGCCATCAGTGCCAGCGGCTCGCGCGGTCGTTCCGTCTCCGGCCGCTGCGTGACCTGTCCGACGCCCACGATGACTGGCAGGTTCTCGTCCATCGCGTCCTCCGATCCGCGCGATCGCCGCGCGGAGGTAGCAAACACGCTGCGCGCTCCACGGGCAAGCCGGGTACGCACGCATCGCGCCTCGCGACGGGATCATCGGGTCGATATACTGGGCCGCGAGGCGCCATCGTCTAGAGGCCCAGGACGCCGCCCTTTCAAGGCGGAGATCGCGGGTTCGAATCCCGCTGGCGCTACCATAACACACCTTTGCGCCGTTTGGCGATTTCGCGAGCCACGGACCGCTTCCAATCGCGACGCGGCGCGAGTAAGCTCGTCGCATGTTCAGTTCTGAGCGCGCTGACGATGCGGCGAGCGGACCACGATGCTCTGACCAGTGGCTAGTCATTGTCCTGGGGGCCATCGTCGCAATATCGCTCTGCGCGACGACCGCGTGTGGCGCGAACGAGGCTCCTGTGCCCACGCCGAGCGCGACGGTCGGTTCCCGCTTTGACCGCGCGGCGGTGGGATCTCCTGCTAGCCACCCGACGGTTGGTCCGGTTTACAGGCAGGCAACGTTCGACCCGTCGACCCCAACGCCGGTAGCGAACACGGGCGGGACCTGGACAATTCGGGAGGTGCCCAATTCCCAGAGGGTAGGCCTTCGCGGTGTCGTATGTTCAGGGCAGTCGCATTGCATCGCAATGGGGTATCTAACCGGGGACGGTAGCATCATCGTCGGCCCCGCGGTGTTGGTCTCGGCGGATGGCGGCGCGAGCTGGTCGACATCGTCCTTGCCGGTGGACAAGAATCTAGAGGATGTCACCGCGATTGACTGCGCCGGCGAGCTCCGTTGTGTGGGTGTTGGCCGTCGCCGAGGCGATCCGCGCGGAGCAGTTCTGGTCTCAGATGACGGTGGCGTGAGTTGGCGGGAGACTGAAGCTCCGTCGGGGATTGAGCTCACCGCGGTGGCGTGTGCGGGTACGAACTGCATGGCCGCCGGGGTCGTCGAAGAGAAGGAGGAAGTAGACACCTTCGTGTCAAATGATGGCGGCGGCACATGGGAGCAAGCCGGCTCGCCGAAGGTCGCCGGCTACCAGGTCTCTTCGCTGGCTTGTCCTACGGCAGATCGCTGCTACCTGACCACGAGTACCACCAAGGACAGTCCCGGCTTTGAGCTCTTCGTGACCGACAACCGAGGGAGCAGCTGGACCAACCGAACCCCTTCGGGGGAGTTGCTCGTTGCAGAGATCGAGTGCCTCGATCGGGATCACTGTCTAGTGCTGGGAGCACCCGATCTCGTGCGGACCGGTGACGGCGGAAAACACTGGAGCCGAAGCTACGAGAGCTCGCTTTCCGATCCTATACTGAGCGTCGCCTGCTCGCCGGGCGGGCCTTGCGTTGGCTTGGGCGCGATGCTGAAGGTCGTCCGCTCCGACGATGGGGGAGAGAGTTGGACGGAAGAACCGCCGCCGGATCAGCCCGACACGGAGTTCACGGCGCTGTCGTGTAGGCTCGCGTCGGGCTGTGTGGCGGTGGCGCAGAGAAAGCAAATCAGCGGCACCGGTACAAACAGGGTCTTTCGCTTCGACGCCGTGATCCTTACGCGTTCGTGATGGTGACAGTGACGGGCCGGGCGCGAGGATTGACGCGCTGCCGGAGCGCCCGTATACTCCCGGCGCCGTTACCAATCGAATACAGGTATTGAGCAGAGGTGCCTCCGTCCGTGACAACGGGCGCCCGTATGGGCGAGGAGGTCAAATGCGAAGCCGGTCGAAGTCCGGCGCTGTCCCGCAACTGTAGCTCGCGCATCGCGCGCGGGGAGCCAGGCCGCCAGCCTCTGCAAGATGTCTCAGGAGTTGCCCCCGTGGCAGGGGCCGGACACTAGCGCGCGTCGCGTTCGAACTGACGCACACCCGGTCCGGCTGCGGGAGCCGGGTGTTTTGTTGTCCGAAGGGCGGCGCGGTACCGCCATCCGGGATGCCAAGGAGGAG
>CAWJLO010000005.1:0-132915 GCA_963843685.1 uncultured Chloroflexia bacterium | reverse complement strand
CGAGTTTTGGGGCGAAGGCGACCTGAGCCTACCCGCCTTACTTGCGTTATCAGATGGAAGCGGAGCCGACTTGGAATTGGCCGACGGACGCGCGGCGCGCGTCTTATTCTCACCACCCTGACCTCTCGGGTGGAAGCGGGGCGGCGAGTGTTGTTCGGGGCGTTTACGGCAGACGGCGTCCCTATCGGAACCCATGCTGATTGACCGACGCTTGGCTAGGTTTGTCATTGGCTCTGCAATCGACGAGCCTTTTCGACAGACCGATGTGCTACCAACCAGAGACTTCACCAGCTGGTTGGAAGCGCGCGGCATCTCGCTGACGGAACGCAGTCTGGTAGCACTTTGGCGAGCGGGACTCGCTCGCCCTATTGGCGCTCTGGAGCCAGCCGTTCGATTTGCGCGTCAACCATCACGCTTTGTGCCCACGCGGGTTCGATACCCAGTTCAATTGTTCACAGACCTCGGGCGGAGACATTCCAGCGAGGCGCGTCCGCCGAACAAACTCCCGGCTACTGCCGTAGGCGGCCTACTCTGGCATCCGTTCCAACTGTGGTGGTTTAGTCAAGTGTTCGACGCACTTGAGTTCAATGTCTCGCGAGACGCCGTGCTTCTCGACTCCGCGTGGTACGGGCGCATGGCGCTCACACACGGAAACCAACTGATGGGCGGTTTGCGCGCGATGGAAGCGCGCGAACACGTCTCGTTCACGAAAATCCTCGGCTTGATGCTTTACGCCGAACCCTTAGTCCATTTGAGTCTCTCTACAGAGGTGCGGCTCCCGGTTGGAATCAGACATCCCTAAACGACTATACGAACTGGGTTCACACTGTTCGCCGAGACGCGGCGGGTGCGCTCAATCGACTCTCGCTATCGACTGCAACCGTGAAGGAGTGGCACGAGCGGTTGTGTCTCGCGGCAGCCTTTGAAGACCCGGTGCAGCGGTTGCGTATGCTTCTGCGGCACGGGAACGAACAAGCGGCGAACCAGACGGGCCTTGCTCTAAAGGCACAGGACTTTCTTTGCCAAGCCGAAGTGCTACGCAGGTATCTCCACGCGTTCCACGGTGAGGTGCTTCCCGAAGAGGACGAAGTGCGGACCAGCGTTGACGCGCCGGCCTTCAAGAAACGTTTCTTCGGCTCGGAGAACACAACAGACTTCGACCGGGCAGTGTTCCGACGAATCGTTCGACACTATGGCCTAGACCCTCAGCCGCGCACGACTTGGTTCGTCAGGGGCCGTCAGAAGAGGCGTTCATCTGCCGCCTCGCCGAGCGACGACTGCTGAACCTCGACCGGCTCGGGGTGGAGTTGATGCAGCTCGAAGGCGTGGGTGGGCTTCACGGACGTAGACTAATGAGTCTTATGCAGCGGCACTTTCGCGAGGAAGCGTTCGCGTACGTCACAGTTGACCGCGACAACCGTGGCGACCACATTCGGCAGCTTCTGACGTTCCGCGACCGGGGCTTACTCCCAGCCGGTTTCCGCGTGTTCACGCCGGACTTTGAAGCCGAAAACTTCACTCTAGGGGAATTAGCTGGGGTTGGTAGGAATTACGCTGCTCGACTTGGAAATCGGATTTCGATTTCAGCCTCGGACGTAACAAAATGCATGTCGGAGAGGAACTTGGGTGCGGGTGACGCGGTCATAAGGTTGTTGAATGGCGCGCACTTGCAGGCTAAGAAAGGAACCGATTGGGGAAGTCTACTCGCCGACTGGGCCTACACGCATAGGTGTCCGGCGTCGGTGAGCGCGCACCACAGGCGGCCCATCGAGACGTGTTTCTCACACGCACTTCGGGGCCAGACGAGCAATTTCCGATTCACCGTGGAGCGGATGTCAGTGAACGACGAAGGCGTGTTGGTGGAAGGCGGTGAGATCGAGACGGTTGAGTCCCACAAGTCACAGCATCGCTCTCGCCCAAAGCGAGGACGGTGAGACGGGGCCTAACGATTTGGCAGCCAAGGTCAACTACTCGATAGAAGAACCAAGAGTCCGGCTGGCGTGGGCAGCGCATCACCTCAACGAGTTCGACCGCGAGGCAGACAAGTTTCTAGCGCGGCTCAACACCGCAACAATCAGTCGCAAGCGGAATCCGAAGGATGGAAGCTACGTCTTCAGGGTTCGGGTCGTACGGCCACCTACCCCGGAGCTAACGCTGCTGACCTGCCCCCCGAAAACTCATCGACAGATAATGAGAGTCGTCCGGGGATGGAGAGCCCAAGGAGGACTAGCAGATGCGGAAGAGCAGGTTCACGGAAGAGCAGATCGTCGGGGTGCTCAAGGAGCATGACGGAGGGACGCCGACGTCGGAGCTGTGCCGCCGGCACGGCATCGGAGCGCAGACGCTGTACCGCTGGAAGGCGAAGTACGGTGGCATGGGCGTCCCCGACGCGCAGCGCCTGAAGGCCCTCGAGGAAGAGAATCGCAAACTCAAACGGCTTGTCGCTGATCAGGCGCTCGACATCCTCGCCCTGAAGGACGTCGTCTCCCGAAACTGGTGAAGCCCGCGGCGCAGCGAGCGGCGGTGCGGCATGTCCAAGAGCACCGGCCGTGTTCGGAGCGTCGCGCTTGCGGGTGATCGAGGTCGGACGATCGACGATGCGCTACGAGACGCATGGCGGCGACGATACGGCCGTCCGCGTGCGGCTCAAGGAGCTGGCGGGCGAGAAGCGGCGCTACGGCTACCGTCGGCTGCACGTCCTGCTGCGTAGGGAGGGTGTGTCGGTGAATCACAAATGCGTGGAACGGATTTACCGCGAGGAAGGGCTCTCGGTCCGCAAACGGAAGCGGAAGCGCATCGCCGCGGGCATCCGGCTGCCGGCGCTCCAGGCGGCGCAGCCCGACCACGTTTGGTGCCTCGATTTCGTGAGCGACGCGCTGGCGTGGGGACGCAAGCTCCGGATGCTGACGGTGGTCGACACCTTCACGCGCGAGTCGCTCGCGATCGAGGTCGACACCTCGTTGAGTGGTGCGCGCGTGGCTCGCGTGTTGGACCGCGTGATCAGCGAACGCAACGCGGTGCCGGCGGAGATCGTCATGGACAACGGGCCCGAACTGACGAGCAAGGCGCTAGACCAGTGGGCATACGACCGCGGCGTGCGGCTGCGCTTCATCGACCCTGGGAAGCCGGTGCAGAATTGCTACATCGAGAGCTTCAACGGACGGCTGCGCGACGAGTGTCTCAACGAGCACTGGTTCACGAGCCTCTACGACGCGCGCGAGAAGATCGAGGCCTGGAGAGTGGAGTACAATCGCGAGCGACCACACAGCTCGCTGGGAAACCAGACACCGGAGGAGTTCCGGGCATCGGTCACGAGACCTACGCCCGAGCCGTCGTCGCCGGACGCACTCTCATAACGAGTGGTACAGAGATCGGGGGCAGGTCAGTCACCTGCCACCCAAAGTTGCGCACCGCCTGCTGCTATGTGTTGCACGAACTGCTGGTCGCATGCGTTGAGGTCTTGGAACTCGTCCACAATGAGGTGGTCGATGGTCAGGAGCGTGGCAGGTGCGAGTTGGCCGACTCCGATGGCGTCAACGCATCTGCGCACGACTTCCCCCGGCAGGATGCACGAGTACATTGTGGTGCGTTCGCGGTAGAAAGCCTGAAAGTTCGTCCGTTCGGCGTTCGTGATGGGTGTTAGCCAGCTTCCCTGAAGCGTCTGCCAGTACGCGTCGTACGCCGCTCGAATCTCCCTCGCGCGTGTGGGTGTCAGCTTGAATGTTTCAGCGAACTCAGCATCAAAGACTTCACGCTGTTCCCAGTCGTCCATGACCGTGGGCTGCGTCGGGAACATGATGAGCAGGTTCGCCTTGCGAAGGGCCGTCAGCGCGAGTGAGTGCATAGTTGAGACCCGCACCAACGCCGCCGCCGCAGATTGATTCTGCGCCGTGAAGTACGCGCTGATGCGCCGCTGAAGGTCGTTCGCCGATGCGCGAGTGAACGAAATCGCCACGATTCGGCTCGGCGAGACACCCTGTCTTATCAGGAACGCAACCCGCTCTTCAATACACCGTGACTTGCCAGTGCCCGGCCCCGCGAGGACGCGGACGGCGGTTGTCTGGTCGTGCGCAGCCGCATTCTGCACGGCCGCTGCGGCAGCAATCTGGGAAGGAGTAAGCGGCAAGCTGGATGTCCTCGTTCTTAGGGCACGTACAATGATGCCCCAACCTATCACAGTCAGATTCCTTCGAGCGATGGGCGGTATGGGGAAGCTAACACCAAGTCAACGCGCACGACTTGCGTCGGTGACGACGCAAGCCGGCCACTCTGATACTGCCAAGAGGAACGGTGCAAGGGTGGGCGGAAGACAGGCGGCGCGTACGGAGACGGTGCTAAGCGCGCCGACTAAGATTTACGTCTGTGTGTACCGACACGTACAGCCGAACCAACGGGAGTTATCGCACGTACTTGCCGCCGCAGAACATGACGTGCGGATGAAGCGGTTCCTAGAAGAATACCGGCGTGCCGACAGCTATCTGGACTGGGGCGATGACCCTTCGTTCTTCTCCGCCATCACGCAGTTCGGTGACCCAAGAAGAGCCACGTGGGGCGTATGCCGCCGGGACGTGCGCGGCAGCTTAGTGCTCGGAGATGCAGTCGCGTTCATCTGCGCGAAGTTCCTGCCCGACGCCCGGCGGCGCGAATACCACTACGTGGGCTGCGGGACGGTGGGCAATCTCATCAACGACCGTCGCCTCATCTGGAAGGACGAGGGGTACACGTTAATGCGCGACTACCTGAACATCCTCGCCCAGCCCGACACGCGGGGCAGACTGAGGAACATCGAGGTTTTTCCTGAGCACAAGGATTGGCAACGTCGCGCCGAGCAGCCATACGTGCTGTTCGACCCTGACCGCACCGCCTTCAATCTGACTAATCCGCACCTCGTCGCGATGTTCGAACCAAGCAATGGCGTTTCGGAGCGGTGGTGCACCGACACGGTTAGTTCCGAACTCCGGCGGTTGTTCTTCACGCGCACGCGCCAGCATCTCAAGACCTCGCTGCATCGCAACCAGCATCCGAAGCTACGCATTCACTGCGAACCGCATAGGCTCGCTGACGTTCGCGACCGCCTCGTCGAGATGGCGTGAGGCACGCTGCGTGCGCGCGGTGCCGCTTTCGGCTTCGTCACGGAGCAGCGGGAACGGTTCGCTGACCAAGTGAACGCGGTGCGCGCATCTCGGCGGAACCTCTCCAAATCTCTCATGCTGGGAAACTGATTCCGGCTCCCGAAGCCAAACAACACGCTGCCCAGTGTGGAAGGTTTTGAATCCTTGCGGGCGCGTTATAATCGTGGGAGACACATGAAGAGCGGCGAGTAGGGAACTGGCCCAGCGACTCGTCCGGCAAGCCTCTCAGGCGGTGGCGTGAGCTACCCGTGAAGGTGCCAAAGCCAGCCGGAGCGACCGATGCTCCCGGAACCATGCGGTTGGCAACCAAGTTGCTGGCGAAGGCCGGCATTTGGGAGACGGCAAGCCTGCTGACGATGGATGTGTCGCACGCAAACCCTTCTCCCGTGGGAAGGGTTTTCTCATGGGCAAGCGGACGACCAAGGCACCGAAGAAGAAGCGCACGGTCGAATACGACGGCGCGACACCTCTGTCGCCGGACGAGGAACGGGCCTGCATGACCATCGCACGTATACTCGTGAAGGTGCAAGCGCGACGGGCCGCTGCGAACACCGCGGCGTTACAACCCACTGCGGGGGTGACCGATGCCTGAGACGCCGATTCAGCCGATGCGCGGTGCTGCACTCTACGCCCGCGTCAGTTCTGCCGAGCAGGTGGACGGACACTCGCTGGACTTCCAAGTGAAGGACATGCGGGAGGCGGCAGGGCGCGACGGCTTCACTGTCGTTGAAGTCTTTCGTGACGAGGGCTGTCTCAGCGAAGACCGACAAGCGTCCCGAGTTCCAGCGCATGATTGCTGATGCCAAGGCGAGGCGCTTCGTTCGCATCTACGTTTGGAAGTTCGACCGCTTCGCGCGGAACGTGCATGACGCCGTCGTGTACAAGACTCTGCTGCAGAGCGTCGGCGTGGAGTTGGTGAGTGTCAAGGAACCACTGACCGACCCGCAATCTCCGGCATCCGAATGCTGGAAGGCTTGTATGGACGGCGTGGCCGAGTGGTACTCGGCAGACCTGAAACAGAAGATGCGCCGCGCGAAGCAGGCTCGGGCTGAGAGCGGCCTCTACAACGGAGACCTTGCCGTTCGGTTACGTGAAAGCGTGCGGCCATCACCGCTGCACCCTGAAGGAGTGCACCAACAACCTTCCAGTGCCTTGCACCCGAAGAGGCATGCGGTCGTCTTGACGCTCTTCGACCGTTACGCGACAGGCAACCAGTCCATGAGGGAGATAGCCGACTTCGTGAACACGCTCGGCTTCAAGACCCGGAACAAGCGCAAGAAGTCGGAGCATGGCGTCGTCGGCCCGAGGCCGTTCACCAAGGACTCCATTCGGGACATGCTGACGAACCCGTTCTACCTCGGCAAGATGCGGTACAAGGGCGAGGTGCGAGAGGGCAAGCACGAGGCCATCGTGTCCGACGAATTGTGGGAGAAGTGCCGCGCGATTCGCGAGAACCATGCCAAGCGCCCGCGTACGTGGAACAAAGCGTTCCGCACTTACTTGCTCAAGGGATTGCGAAGTGCGCCGACTGTGGACAGAACTTGTGGGCCACCACGACTCAGGGTGGCGCGTACTATCGATGCACCTCGCCGTCGCGAGGCATCGAGTGCGCAGCCGGCGGCGGCAGCGTTCGGGCTGCGGTCATCGAGCAGCAGATGGACGACATCATCCGCGGCCTCAAGCTGCCCTCGACGTGGCAGAAGCGCATCGTCGTGATGTTCGGCAACCTCGACGAACGCGTTCAGGCAGAGGCCGAAAGGCAGCAGGCCGAGGCCAAGCTGAAGCGACTAGGGCACGCGTACATCGATGGCGCTGTCGAAGACTCCGAGTATCGACTCATGAAGGCCGAGCTGGAAGCCAAAATCAACACCGTGACCGACCCCGGCGAGCGGGATGCGCTGGACGCCGGTCGGCAGTTGGAGCAGGCGCTCGACCTCTGGGCCGAGATGGACACGGCCGAGCGGCACGAGTTCCTGAACGTCTTCTTCGGAGGCATCCATGTTGACGTGGCGAAGAAGGACATCGTCGGAATAGCCGCAAGACCAAGATTCCGGGCCGTGCTGCGCGCCTGCGAAGGCTCCGTGAAAGCGGCATCGGCCCCTGAAGGAGCCGATTCGAATAGTGTCACTGGCGACCCCGAAGGGATTCGAACCCTCGATCTCCACCGTGACAGGGTGGCATGTTAGACCGCTACACCACGGGGCCGCGCGCGCAGAGCAACGCCCGAAGCCTCGCCGGTGGCGCTCCTTCGGGCTGACCCATTCTACGGACGCGGACGTCGAGGTGTCAATTACAAGCGTGACTGTTCGCGCGACTGGGGCGCGTCCGTCGGACGTCGCCGGCGATCGTGCCCGCGACGCCATGCACGCGCTCCGGCGGCGCCTCCGACCGTCGAACGCATAGCCGCCCGCCGATGGTCTCGGGAAGGGTCGACTTGACCGCCAAGTGCTTGACACTGATCGAGAAGGGTGCCTATCGTGCGTTGACGAAACAGGGCGCGAGAGAGGCGGAGCATTGCCGTTTACGAAGCCGGACGCCGTCGATCACCACATTCTCAGCATCCTGGAGGAGAACGGCCGGGCGACCAACCGCGAGATCGCAGAGGCGGTCGGGGTCTCTGAAGGGACCGTCCGCAACCGGATCGAGCGACTGATCCGTGATGACGTGCTACGCATTGTCGGGACGACAAACCCGGCCAAGCTCGGGCTCAACACGGCGGCGGTGATCAGCATCTCGTCGGAGCTGTCGCGGATCACAGCGATCGCCGAGAGCATCGCCGAGGCCGAGGGTGTGGTGTACGTGGGGTACACCACGGGCAACGCGGATATCATCGTGCTGGCGTTCTTCCCGAGCAACGATGAGTTGACCGACTTCATGACGAAGACGCTCGCGGGCATCCCGGGGATCCTGAAGGCCGAGACGAACATCATCCTCAAGCCGGTGCGCAGCCTGTTTCCGCGCGCCGTCGGCGTCGTCGGTCGCGCGGCGATGATGGCCGGCTCGCCGACGTAGCGCCGCCCTTGCCCGCGAGCCGCCCCTACCGCATGATCAGCGCGCGGAGGTGGCGAGGATCGCTGACATGATCGACCAGATTGCGAAGGAATCGGCGAAGCGGGTCGTCACGTACGACCACGCGGGTCACGAGAATGGCTGGCTGATCGAGCTGTACAAGGACGGCCGCCTGACGACCGCCTATCTGACGGCCGCCGCGCCGGGGGCGTTCAAGGGCTACCATCTGCATCGTGTGCGCGCGGCGCGTTACGTCTGCATCCGCGGCCGGATGAAGATCATCCTGTATGAGGGCGGCAAGCGGCAGGAGCACGTGCTCGACGCATCGATCCCGGAGCGCCTGTTCATCCCGGCGAACGTGGCCACGGGCCTCGAGAACATCGGGGATGATGAAGCGTGGCTGGTGAATTATCCCGACCCGCCGTACGACCCCGACCTCAAGGACGAGCAGGTCGAGTACACGCAGGCCGAGCTCGAAGCGGGGGTGGTGAAGTGAGCGGCGATCTTGCGACGCTGGATCGCGAGCTGCGCGCGATCAGTGACGCGTACACCGGGACCTGCACATGGTCGCTCACGGTACTGGGCTCCGGAGAGCACATCGCGCACGACGAGGACGCCGTCATGCCGACCGCGTCACTGATCAAGGTACCGGTGCTCGCGGCCCTGTACCAAGCAGTGGCTAACGGGCGCGTGTCGCTCGCCGATCGCGTGATGTACGGGCGGGAGCACCGCTGCCTGGGGTCGGGCGTGCTGGCGAAGCTGGACTTTGGCGTCCAGCTCACGGTGCGCGACGCGGCGGTGCTGATGATGATCATCTCGGACAACTCGGCGACCAACATGTGTATCGATCTGGCGGGGCTGCCGTTCGTGAACGAGATGGCAGGGCGGATGGGGCTGAGCGCGACACGGCTCTTCCGCCGGCTGGGCGATAACTCGGCAGGGCTCGACGCGCGCAAGATGTCGGTGAGCTCATCCGGGGACATCGTGAAGCTGCTGACGCTGATCGCGCGGCATGAGTGCGTGTCGGCGGAAGCGTCAGAGGACATGCTGCGGATCATGCGCCGGTCGGACTACCGGCACGAGCTGTCGCGTGAGCTGCCGTGGAACGAGATGAACATGCTCGGCGATCCGAAGGAATGCGTGGGTCGCGGAAAAGGGCGGCTCGTTCCTCAACGGCGTGCGCACGGGCGGCGCGGTGTTCAAGGGGCCACGTGGCTCGTTCGTCCTGTCGGCTTTCTGCGAAGGCGGCACCGGGCCGGGCACCGGGCGCGAGGCGGAAGGGAACGTCACACTCGGCCGGCTGGGGAAGGCGGCATGGGACGCGCTGGCCGCGGCGCGCTAGGCGACCCCGACGAGCGCAGCTTCGACTTTGTCCACCGCGGCGGCGACTTGCGGCGTCTCTTCTCCTCCCGTGGCGGCGACCGCGTCGAGGAAGATCAGGTCGTCCTTCATCGTTTCCTGGGTGCCACGCAGCTCCTCCGACGCGATTTCGAACGAGCCGAGCAGGGTGTCGATCAGTGAACGCAACGACTGACGGCGCAGCCGGTAATCCACGATGGCGGCGCGCATGTGGGCGACCAGGCGATCGTCGCTTCCTGACGCATCGTGTTGAGTGAGTGACTCGGCGGCGCCTACCGGACGAGCCGGGACGCCGACGACGGTCGTGTTCGGCGGGACGTCGCGGACGACGACGGCGTTAGCGCCGATTCGCGCATAGTCCCCGACGTGCACCGGGCCGAGGATCTTGGCGCCCGTGCCAACGTGGACGTGGTCGCCGATGGTCGGGCCTTCAACGCTGAACCCCAGGCGCTTGCTGTTCGAGAGCCCGATCGTGACCCACGGGTTGATCTGACAGTCGCGTCCGATGGTGGTCCGGCCATCGATGACGACGTTGCCGTGCGTGATCATCAGCCCGGGGCCGATGCTGACGCGGTCGCCGATCTGGACGCGGAAGAGCACGCGCGAGAGCATGTCGCAGAGCCCCGGCACAAAGACGATTCGACGCTCACGCAGGCGCTCCTTGAGCCGGAACAGCCAGACGGCAAGCCATCCCTCGACGAAGGCGATGACGAACCAGCGCTTCGTGCGCGCCCAGCGATTGGCGAGAGGCGGCGAATCAGGGATCTCCGCGAAGGTGAAGAGCGCGTGAGCGTCGAAGTCCTGCGTCAGGCCACCGTCGTCCATGAGACATCGCTCCGCTTCTTGCGCCAGATCGAGATGATCATGTCGGCGTGCCGCGGCATCGGGCGGGCCACGCGGTCAAGCGCGCTCCAAATGACGGTAGCGGCGCGCTCCGGCAGACGGTCCAGCAGCCAGCCGACGGGCTCCGTGTTCCACAGCAGGGAGATGCCGAAGCAGCGTTCGAGCTGCAGGCTATCGCCTCCCAGCGAGCGCACGTACTGGAGGTCACCCTTGACGTTGTGATCTTCGGGGATCTGCCAGTACAGACGCCACGGCGGGCGCGGTCGGCCGAGGCGGCGCTTTGCGCGATCGATGGTACGCCCGATGCGGCAAGAGACGCTCTCGAAGTTTGCGAGCGCGATGATCACGCGGCCATCATCGCGCGTCACGCGGGCGGCCTCGCGCATGAAGGCGCGTGGGTCGGCGAAGTGGTCGAGCGAGCCCTGGCACATGACGCGATCGAACGAACGATCGCGGTAGGGGAGAGACTCGGCGATGCTGCGCGTCATCCGCGCCTGGCTTTCCGGGTGGACCCAGCGGCCGAGGCCGATCATCTCCGACGGATGCCTCGGCGCCGACCGCATAGCAGCCGCGCTGGGCGATGCGCATTGCCTGCTTTCCGGTACCGCAGGCGACGTCCAGCACGCGTCCTCCGGGGAGGTCGGTCACGAGACTCAGCATAGTGTCCTCGATGGCGCGGTAGAGGAAGTGCGAGTCGCGCCGCGTTCCGGCGTCGAAGTCGTCTATCGAGTACGACAGATCCAGGCCATCGCGTCGGGTATCAGTCGTCATGGCTGTGAGGGGCCGCCGCCGAGGGGTCGCGCGGGGAGACTCTCCGGCAGGTCGATGTTGGGGGATGCGTCGTCCATCTCCGGCTCGATGGCCACCGCCTCGTGTGCGACGTCGCTCGTGACGCGAAGCGTCGACGTGTCGGAGACCGTCGCGTGTGCGGGGGCACTGGATGGCTCCCGCTTGACGACGGCGAGGACGACATCGAACTCTTCGAATCCGCCGATCAGGTTGGCGAACCATCGCTCGAACCTGTACTGGCTGCCGCGACTGCCGTTCGCCAGTTTCTCGACGATCATCGCGAACGGGCCGCGAGCGAGGGCCAGCCCGGTGTCGTCGTGGCGCTGGCCGGCGACACGGAGCCTCGCGCGCTCGACGGTGAACGCCGTCGGTCCGGCATCCGGCGGCTTGAGCCGTGGGTCGTAGTGGTTGAAGGTGTTCAGCGTAAGCGGCGGACGTGAGCGCGCGTCACGGGAGACGGCGATCACGGAAGACGCGTGCGGCAGCGTGAGGTGGATGAGCGCACCCGCCTTGCCGACGCGCCACAACTCGTCGAGCGTCGCAGCGACATCGTCGCGGTACGCCACGGCACGGCCGACGAAGAGTTCGTCGATGCTCTCGTTGCGGAACGGGAGGTGGGGACCGGCCTCAGCGACGAACGTCACGTCGGGTGCGGGGCGCGGGCCTACCCGGAGGGCGCGGGCCGCTCGCTTCGCGGAACCTCCGAAGTCGAGCCGTACCATCATGACGAAACTGCCTGTGCCATCTTGAGGCGCTCGCGTTCATCGACGCGGAGCGCAAGCAACTTCTCCACACGCGCGAGGTAGTTGTGCACGACCTCCTGGGGCGTCCCTTCATCTGTGATGTGCCCCTGTTCGATCAGGATGCCGCGATCACAGAACATGGGCAGGTTCAGCATGTCGTGTGTGACGAGGACGAGCGTAACGCCCTGCTGGCGGAGGCCGTGGATATGGTCCATGCACTTCTTCTGGAACTCCGCGTCGCCCACGGCGAGCACCTCGTCGATCAGGAGGATCTCAGGCTGAACGTGGACGGCGACCGAAAAGCCGAGCCGAAAGAACATGCCGGATGAGTACGTGCGCATCGGCTGATCGATGAAGTCGCCAAGTTCGGAGAACTCGATGATCCGCGGCAACACCTCATGCGCTTCGCGCAGCGTCAGTCCGAGCAGCACAGCGTTCAGGATGGCGTTCTCGCGCCCGCTGATACGGGGATGGAAGCCCGAGCCGAGCTCGAGCAGGGCGGAGACGCGACCATTGATGGTGACCGTGCCGGACGTGGGCGGGGCGATGCCGGCCATGACACGCAGCGTGGTGCTCTTGCCGGAGCCGTTGGGACCGATGATGCCCAGGCTCTCCCCGCGCCGGACGCGCAGGCTCACCTTGTCGAGCGCCACGAACGGCCGGCGGGCGTTCGAGAGGAACTTTGGGAGGTGCAGGAGCGCCGTCTTGAAGTCGGTGGCCTCCTTCTGGAGCGAGAGGGAGTAGTGCTTCGACACTTCGTCGAAAGCGATGGCGACGTCGAGATCCATGCGGCGATCAGAGCGCATCGGCGAAGCCCCCCTGGAGGCCACGGAAGGAGAAGGAGCCGAGCGCCGCCGTGCCGGCAGCAAACGCAAGCGCGGGCCAGAGCTCCAGACCTGGAATCTGGTTGTGGAGGAACAGGTCGCGCCAGCCCTCGATCAGCGATGCCATCGGGTTGAGCAGCACCCAACTATGGTACTTCTCCGGAACGAGCGAGAGGGGATAGATGACGGGGGTCAGATAGAACCAGATCAGGCCGACGAAGACATCTGTCAAGTGCTCGAGATCGCGGAAATAGACGTCGACAGAAGCGATGAACAGCACCACCCCCATGATCAGCACCGCTTCGACGAGCAGGAGGTACGGGATGCCGATGAGCCACGTCCAGTTCGGCGTGTAGCCCGAAACGAGCAGCAGCAGCACGAGCACCGGGATGGAGAGCGCGTACTGCACGCCGTTGTTCATCACCGTGGCGAGTGGTAGTACGAACCGCGGGAAGTAGACCTTCTTGATCAGCTGGCCGTTGCTCGCGAATGATCCGACAGCAAGCACGAGCGACACCTGGAACCACGTCCACGGGAAGAGCCCGGCGAGCAGCACCAGATGGTAGTCGGGGACGTCGATGCGGATGAACTTCCGCAAGACGACGAACAGGACGGCGCCTTGCAGCAGCGGCCTGATGAGCGACCAGAGAAATCCGAAGACGGTATCCTGGTATCGAAGCTTCAGCTCACGGAACGTGAGGAGATAGAGCAGCTCCCACGCCCTACGAACCTGCCGATTGATACCTTCACCCCCGTCGGTCACGCGCGCCCGGTTGCGGGCTAGCGTATCACATCCACCGCGTACTAGAACGCGCGGCCGGACATAACGATACGCACGCGGGCGGACAAGATTCGTCTAGCAGCGCGCGGACGCCACGACCTGTTCGCAGGTGCGAACCTCGGTCACCTCCACAGAGCCGACCATCGCAAACGGCGCCATGAACTTGTCGATAGGCTCCTGAGAGTCCGCCACGAGCACCATCAACATGTGATGCTCGCCCGGTATCACCACGTCCGAGTGGATGGTGATGCCGAACTTGCTCGCGTTGTCCTGAGAGACGTGCTGGCCGAGCATCTGCATCATCTCCGGCTGACTGGTGGGGCAGGTGTCTGCCGTGTGCCTGTGATCGGCGAGAAAGAGCGGCATGGGGTTGTCTCCGATTTGATTGTCGATTGAGTTACTCGATTTTATCAAGTTGGCCGGATGGCGGGCAACCTGACGTCAACGACCGTTAGCCGGAGTTGCGGCGATTGCGTGAGAGTGTCCGGCGCGCGATCTCGACGGACGCCAGTTCGTCAAGGGAGCCCTCGACGACCTTTCGTTGACGCTCCTCCGTGACGTGGAGGTAGATCTGTGTCGTGTTGGGGCTGGCGTGGCCGAGCAACTCCTGCACGACGCGGAGTTCGGCGCCGCCGTCGAGCAGGTGCGTGGCGAAGGTGTGGCGGAGCAGGTGGGGATGGACACGCTCGTCGATACCGGCGGCGAGCGCGTAACGGCGGACGATCAACTGGATGGCGCGCTGAGAGAGGCGCCCACCCCGCCGGTTCAGGAACAGCGCGCCCGTGGCGGACGTGTTCTTCTTGCGCGTGCCGTACAGCGGACCGCGACCACGGCGGAGGTAACGATCGAGAGCGGCGCGCGCCGGCTCGCCCATCACGACCATGCGCTGCTTGTTGCCTTTGCCGGTGACGACCATCGCACGCTGCTCCAGGTCGACGGCGCCCACGTCGAGACCGGCGGCTTCGCTCACTCGGAGGCCGCAGGCGTACATCACCTCGAGCAGCGCGCGGTCGCGGAGGTCGGCCGGATCGTCGCCGTCGGCCGCAGCGATGAGATCGGTGATCCCGGCCACGTCGAGCACGTGGGGAAGCCGACGAGGCTGCTTCGGCCCGTGTACGGTGGCCAGGGGATCCTCTTGCATGACGCCGTTGAGTCGCAGCCATCGGAAGAACGACTTGGTCGTGCTGACCTTCCGTGTGATGCTCGCCCGCGCCACGTTGGCCTCGACGAGTGAGGCGAGATAGGCGCGGAACACTGCTCGGGAGATGGCCAGAGGGTCGAGGCCGCGCTCATCGAGGTACGCGAAGAGGTGGCGCAGATCCGTCGCGTAGTTGCGCACGGTGAACGATGACAGGTTGCGCTCCGCCTGCAGCACGGCGAGGTAGCGGTCGAGCAGCGATTCGGCGGTCGAATTTGGGGAGGGAGGCACACTCATAGTGCGATCTTGGCACGGCGGTCGAAGGGCCGCCATTGGGGCAATCCCTCACTGGCGGCAGTTGGCGGGAATCTGGTTGCCGAATGAGCCCTGGCCCGGGGCAACGGCTTCGGTGGCTCCTGCCAGAGGGGTGATCTGGGCTTCAGCCGTGGCGCAGAAGCTGGCGCTCGCGACGGTCTGGGATGCACCGCCGAGGTGTAAGCCGGCGAGTATCATCGTGCCGACGATGAACGCCACCATCGCCGCGACGGCCAAGCCGATGAGCGTCCGTTGTCGTGGCACGCGTAGAGTGTAGCGCTCAGGCGGGCGGCGGCGCGACGGGGCGGCCCGGGATCGAGAGATCGGGCGGCGGCGGGGCAGGGTTGACCATGCCATAGGTGAGCTGCGATGGCACCATCTCGCGCAGTTCGTCCACGGTCCACATCCCCTGCTTCATGATCTGCCGCATCGGCACCTCTTCGTGCGCCAGCGACACGCGACCGCCGGCGACGTAGAAGATCTTGCCATTGATATTCCACGCCTCGTCGCAGGCCAGGAACACCGTCATCGGCGCGACGTACTCCGGCTCGCGCATCGGCGGGACGGACGAGGGGCGCGGCGCGGCGACGACCGGGGCCGTGCCGGCGCGCTGGCGGAGTTGCGCGGTGTTCTGCGGGACGGTCGCCGTCATGCGCGTGGCAGCACCGGGGGCGATCGCGTTGCACGTGACGCCGTACCGGCCGAGGTCGCGGGCGACAACGCGGGTGAACCCGGCGATGCCGGCCTTTGCGGCGCCGTAGTTCGCCTGGCCGGGCAGGCCGCCGAGCCCAGAAATGGACGAGAAGTTAATGATGCGGCCGTAGCGCTGCTGGCGCATGAGGATCGATGCAGGCTTCGTGGTGCAATAGTGACCCTTCAGGTGGACGGCGATGACGTCGTCCCACTCCTGCTCCATCATGTTGAAGATCATCCGGTCGCGGAGGATCCCGGCGACGTTTACGAGGATGTCAACACGGCCGAAGTTGTCGAGCGCCGTCTTGATCAGATTCTCGCCGCCGTCCACGGTGGCCACAGTATCGAAGTTCGGGACGGCCTTGCCGCCCCCGGCGCGGATCTCTTCCGCGACCTCAGCGGCAGGCCCGGAATCGGGCTTCGTGCCGTCGACGTTCACCCCGAAGTCGTTGACGACGACGTTTGCGCCCTCTTCAGCCAGCAGCTTCGCGACGCCGCGGCCGATGCCGCGCCCGCCGCCGGTGACGATCGCTGTACGTCCTTCGAGCCGGGCCATCAGTTGCCACCTCCCGCAGGCGCACCCTGCGCCGTGCGTCCGGGAATCTCCAAGTCGGGTGGAGGCGGCGCCGGATTCGCGATACCGGCCATCAGCTGGCGCGGGACGACGTCGCACAGCTCGTCGAGCGTCCACATGGCCGGCTTCCAGAGCGTGCGCATGGGTGTGGGGTGCCAGGAGAGCCCCACGGTACCGCCGGCGACGTGGAAGATCTGGCCGTTGATGTTCCAGGCGTCGTCGCTGGCGAGGTAGGCGACCATCGGCGCAACGTACTCCGGGTCCCGCATCGACATCGCAGCGGGCGCCGGGCGAGCACCGCCGCCCGGCGTGCCGATGCCGGCGCGTGCCCGTAGCTCGCGTGATGCGTCGGGCACGCTCTGAGTCATGCGTGTTGCGGCACCCGGGGCGATGGCGTTGCAGGTGACGCCGTAGCGGCCGAGGTCCTTCGCGACGACACGGGTGAAGCCGGCGATGCCGGACTTCGCCGCGCCGTAGTTCGCCTGGCCGGGCATTCCGATAAGGCCGGAGCCGGAGGAGAAGTTGATGATGCGGCCGTAGCGCTGCTGGCGCATCAGGATCGACGCGGGCTTGGTGCAGTTGAAGTGACCCTTGAGGTGGACGGCGATGACGGCGTCCCACTCGGCTTCCGACATGTTGAAGATCATGCGGTCGCGCAGAATGCCGGCGTTGTTGACGAGGATGTCGAGGTGGCCGAACGCGTCGACGGCCGACTTGATGATGTTCTCGCCGCCGTCGGGGGTCGCGACGGAGTCGTAGTTCGCAAGGGCATTGCCGCCAGCGGCCTTGATCTCGGCGACCACCTGGTCGGCAGGGCCGTTATCATTGCCGCTGCCATCGACGTTGACGCCGGGATCGTTGACGACGACCGTAGCGCCCTCACGCGCGAAGAGCATCGCGATGCCACGGCCGATGCCGCGGCCCGAACCTGTGACGACTGCTATCTTCCCATCAAGAGCGCCCATCTTCCACCTTTCGTCGTCGAAGAGTTGCTCTCAGCTCCGGCCTGGCAACACCACCGTCGCCGTGCCCGGTGTGGTCTTCTTGCCGTCAGCGTCCATCGTCCAGACGTCCAGGTCGACGAGGTTCTCGCCGCCCTCCTGGCGTTTGCCCGTGACAACGCCGCCCGCCGTGATCTCCTTGTTGAGCAGATCCATACCGCGGTAGTTGACTCCGAAGCGCTTGACGCGGCCCTTATAGCCGGCGAAGGCGAACACCAGGCGCCCCACCTGCGCGTACTTGAATCGGCCGTGGACGATGTTCTCGGTGAGGCCCATCGGCTTGAGCATGGGGAAGTTCTCGTCGAAGTGGAGTGGGTTGAAGTCGCCGCTTCCGGCGGCGAACTTCACGAGTTGCTGCTTGTCCGGCGCGATCTTGATCGGGGGAAGCTCCTGTCCCTCCGTCACGTCCTCGAAATAGACCTGGTCTGCCATGTTGATCCCCTTTCGGGCGTTCTCGCGGCGGTCGCGCGTCACGAATCGGACGAAATGCGCCAGAGATTACATGTGGATAGAAGTCAGTCGCTGCTTCGCGATCACCTTACCGGTCTTCTTGTCTTTGTAGACCGACTCGTTTGTCACGAAGAGCATCTTGCCGCGCGCCGCGTCGCGGAGTTTGAGATCCGCCAGGTGCGACGTCTCCTCAAGCACGTCGCCAGCGCAGATGACGTCGAAGTACTCCGTCTCCGTGCCGCCGTCCAGCAGGCCCTTGAACGGGATGTTGAGGCGCGGCCCGCCGGCCCGACGCGGGAAGCCGAACGTCGGATCGCTCTTGCCTGGCAGGTAGACCGGCGTCCCGAGATAGCCAAGGGGGGCGACGAGGCCCCGGAACCCTTGCGACTTTGCGAAGTCTTCGTCGTAGTGGATCGGGTCGTCCGAGCCGATACCGCGGGCGTACATGCGGACGCTCGTCGTCGTCACCTCATACGTCCACGGCTCGCTGTCGACGCCGAACTGAGCGCGCATCTCGTCTGTGATCTCGAATTCTTCAGCCATGAAACCTCATCCTGGTGTGCGTGACGCCCGGTATTTCAGCTTAGCCGCGGCTGGGAAGCGTGACGATCGCTGTCCCAGGTGATGTCTTCTTTCCGTCGGGCTTCTCCGTCCAGACGTCGAGCTCGACGAAATGGTTGCCCCCTTCGCTGTAGGTCTTCGTCACGACGCCGCGGCAGAGGATGTCCTGGTTCGGCTCATCCATGCCCCGATACGAGCAGCCGAAGCGCCGGAGCGTGCCCTTCTCACCGATCCAATCGTGCAGGAGTTGACCCAGGAAGGCGTTCTTGAGCGCACCGTGCACGATCAAGCCCTTCAGTCCGGTGGCCTGGGCGAAGTCCTTGTCGTAATGGATTTGGTAGAAGTCGCCGGATCCGGCGGCCCAGAGCACGAGCTGCTGGGTGGAGCAGTTCTTCTTCAACTGCGGTATCTCGTCACCCGGTTTGATGTCCTCGAAGTAGACCTGAGCCATGGCGTCCGTCCCCTCGGCTAGTACTGGATGACCGTCCCGTACATCTTGGCGACGACCTTCCCGTTCTGGTTGGTGTAGACCGTCTCTCGCTTCGTGATCAACATCGGGCCAAGGCTGCCTTCGGTCTCCTCGAAGCTCGTGATGCGAGACCGTGCGGTGATCGTGTCGCCGGCGCAGATCGAGTCGACGTCGGGGAAGTACTCGTAGTCGGTGCCGCCGTTCAGCACGCGCTTGTACGGGATAGTGAAGCCGCGGCCGCCCATCTCGCCGGGTGCGCCTCCGCCGCCGCCGGGGCGAAAGATCGGCGTGCCAAGGAAGCCGGGCGGTGCGACGATGCTGCGGAAGCCGCGAGCCTTCGCCGCCGCCTCGTCGTAGAAGATGGGATCCGTGTGACCGACGGAGCGCGCGAACATGCGGCAGTTGGTCTTCTCGACCTCCATGACGGCCGGCGGGCTCTCTCTGTCGATGGCCGCCCGCATCTCGTCCGTGATTATCGACTTCGCCACTTCGGCCATACCGCACCTCGCGTCGCCGCCCGAAAAACCGGCGCGGGAAATCTCACGTGCACGTCAGGTTTGCAGCGGAACGAGAATACAACCGGCTCTACCGAGTGTCAACGAAGCGGAGATCGGCGTGCCAGGCGACGGACAAGAGTGTTCGACGCAGATGGGCTCGTGGCGCGTCGCCACGAGCCGGTGTAACTACGTAGTGTCGACGGCCGCTCGTCTTGCCCGATGCCATGTCGCACGCTAGACTTGCCGCGCTCTGACGGGAGGTGCGGTGGCGCCTCCTTTTGTGTGTCCTGAGCAGTCGCAACTCGCAGCAATCCGCGAGTGGGAGGGGACGCCGATGACATTGGTATGGATGGTGCCGGCTACGGGTATCGCAGCGACGCTGTTCGCCCTCTGGCTGGCTTACGACGTGCTGCGCCGGGAGACCGGCACCGAGGCGATGCAGGAGATCGCGGAGATGATCTTCGAGGGCGCGATGGCGTTCCTTTCGCGCCAGTATCGGACGATCGCTGTCCTCGCGGTGGTGACGGCCGTGGTCGTGGGCGTGCTCGTCGGGTCCATTTCCGAAGGTGTGAAGCCTATCGTGTTCGAGAACGGTCAGGTGACGTTCGGCACGAAGGAGGCGGTAAGCCGCTGGCAGGAGGGCCTGCTCACCGGCATCGCGTTCCTCGTCGGGGCGACATGTTCCGCCCTCGCCGGCTACATCGGCATGTTCATTGCGGTGCGGTCCAACATACGGACTGCCGCAGCCGCGCAGAAGAGCCTACGGGATGCTGTGACGGTGTCGCTGCGTGGCGGGGCCGTCTCGGGCTTCCTGGTCGTGGCCCTGAGCCTCCTGGGCGTCTCAACGATCTTCCTCATCTACAGCCGCGTGCTCGGCCATCCCGCCGAGATTGCGCCGTTCCTGATCGTCGGATTCGGGTTCGGAGCGAGCTTTGTGGCGCTGTTCGCGCAGCTCGGCGGCGGGATCTACACGAAGGCCGCGGACGTGGGGGCGGATCTCGTCGGCAAGGTCGAAGCGGGCATTCCCGAGGACGACCCCCGGAACGCAGCCGTCGTCGCGGACCTGGTCGGTGACAACGTGGGCGACTGCGCCGGCCGCGGGGCGGACCTCTTCGAGTCGATGTCCGCCGAGAACATCGGCGCAATGATCCTGGGCGTGGCGATCTTTACCGTGACGGGAAAGATCGAGTGGATCATGTTCCCGCTGGTGCTGCGGGCCTTTGGCCTGATCGCGACAATGATAGGGCTGACCACGGTGCCGTTCTTCACGAGCGCGGACCCGGAGACGAAGCAGGACCCGATGACGCCGTTGAACTACGGGTACTACGTCGTCTCGGCACTCTCGGTGATCGGCCTCTTCATCGCCACAAAGGTAATGCTCGGCGACGCCTGGTACTGGTTCTTCTTCTGCGGCATCGTCGGCATCATCACCGGCATTGCGTTCGTGTACATCACGCAGTACTACACGGCCGGCTCCTGGCGGCCCGTACAGGAAATCGCTGAGGCGTCGAAGACGGGGCCGGCGACCAACATCATCATCGGCACGGCCGTGGGCTTTGAGACGACCGCGCTCACTGCAATCGCCATCGGCCTCGCGCTCGTGTGCTCGTTCGCCTTGGGCGCACAGGCGGACATCAACAGCGCCATCCCATCGTTCACGACGGGAATCTTCGGGACGGCCGTCGCAACGATGGGTATGCTCATGTCGGCTGCGTACATCCTGGCGATGGACACCTTCGGGCCGATCACGGACAACGCCGGCGGGATCAACGAGATGGCCGGCGCTCCGCCGGAAGCACGCGACATCACGGACAAGCTGGACGCGGTAGGAAACACGACGAAGGCGCTGACGAAGGGTTACGCGGTCGCGTCGGCCGGCCTCGCGGCGTTCCTTCTGTTCTCCGCGTACCTGGACAAGGTCAAGGAGCGGTTGGGCGCACCGTTGACGGCAGAGCTGCCCATCGACCTCTCGAAGGTGGACGTCTTCGTGGGCGGCCTGCTGGGCGTGATGCTGGTATTCCTCTTCAGCTCGTTGGCGATCCGGGCGGTGGGCAACGCGGCGGGCGCCATCATTGAGGAAGTGCGGCGGCAGTTCCGCTCGGATCCGGGGATCATGGCAGGGACGTCACGGCCGGACTACGCCGCGGCGGTGGACATTACGGCGAAGGCGGCGCTGCGACAGATGATCCTGCCGGGCATCCTGGCGGTCGGCCTGCCGGTCGCTGTGGGTCTGATCTTCCGCTTCCTCCGCAACGACCACGTCACCGTGACGCTGGGTACGGTCGGCACACCTGGATATTTCAACCAGACGTACGACCATGCGGCAGGCTGGCTCGCAGTGACCGGCGTGCTCATCATAGGCACGATCGGCGGCATCCTGATGGCCACGGTCCTGAACAACGGCGGCGGCGCGTGGGACAACGCGAAGAAGTTCATCGAGTCCGGCGGGCTGAAGGACGAGAAGGGGAACACGCTCGGCAAGGGGAGCGATGCTCACAAGGCCGCTGTCGTCGGCGACACCGTCGGCGACCCATTCAAGGACACCGCGGGGCCGTCGCTGCACGTACTCGTGAAGCTGCTCGCGACGATCACGCTCGTGCTGGCGCCGCTGTTCATCACGAAGTAGCGCGAGGAATCCGTTCAAACGAAGAGAGGGCCCCACGGGGCCCTCTCTTTGTTCCCTCAGGGGACACTCGGACGTCAGGCGACGGCTGGATCCGGCTCCTCCTCGAGAGGAGGCACTGCTTGCGCGGCGAGATGTTCCTCCCACGACTGCGCCCAGAGGTCCGGATCGAAGCTGTACTCCTCGGCGATCAGGCCGCGAGCGACTTTGCGGAGCACTGTCTTCGGCAGCGGCTTGTCGGTCAGAAGGAAGTCGACGGTGCGCTTGAAGGCGGCGACGTCCGCCTGATTGGTCTCCATCTCGGCCGCGATGAGCGCCCGCACCGCGTCCTCGGTAAGCGGAGCTTCGAGTAGCCGCGCGGCCGCCTCGTCGCGGTTCGGGTAGATGATGGCGCGGGCCTGCGTCTTGCCGCGCGTCTTGTGCGCCGTGACAACGATGTCCTCGATCAACGGGCTGCGCGCGAGCTTTTCCTCGATCTCGTCGGGGTGGATCTTCTCGCCGGAGTCGAGCACGATTACGAACTTGCTGCGGCCCGTGATCCAGATGTTGCCTTCGGCGTCGATGCAACCGACGTCGCCGGTGCGCAGCCACTCGCCGACCTTCTGGACCTTTGTGGCGTCCTCGGATTGCCAGTATCCGGGCGTGACGTTGTCTCCCCGCGCGACCAGCTCACCCTCGCCGTGAAGGTGGACGTAGAGTTCCTTTTCGGGCACGTCGATGAGCCCGATCTCGACGCCTTCGAGCGGCTGACCGACTGTGCCCACCTGCTCTTCGTAGTAGTTGGACATGTAGAACTTGCGTGGGTTCCAGCGCTGCACGGCGAGCACGGGAGCGGCCTCGGTGAGCCCCCAGCCCTGCAGGATCGGCACGCCCAGGCGGGCGAAGTTGGCCGAAACCGTCGGGTTGAGCGCGGCACCGCCGCTCACCATGAACCGCAGGCTGCCGCCGAGACGCTTGTGCAGCTCACGGAAGACGATGCGCCCGAGATTGATGCCCGCGCGCTGCTTCGTCGCATCAACGATACGCAGTCCCCGCTCGAAGCTCTCCAAGCGCCCTTGCGCCTCGATGGAGTGCACGATGTTCCTGTACATGAGCTCGAACAACGCGGGCACGCCAATGAAGAGGGTCGGCTTCACCTCGGCCATGCGGTCTCGGATACGACGGAGGTCGTTCTCGAAGGTCACTTCGCCGCCGACGGCCGGGGCCACCGCGATCGTCACGGTGAAGGGGAACGCGTGGTGCATAGGCAGCACCATCACGAGCCGGTCACGTTCGCCGAACGGGATGGAGGCACGCACCTGGCGAAGGTTCGCCATGAAGTTTCGATGTGTGAGGGTGACGCCCTTCATGCCGCCCGTCGTGCCAGACGTGAAGACGATCGAGGCGACGTCGTCCGGGTCGACGATGGTCCGGGCCAGGGACTCCCTGCTGTCCGTGGTGGCGCATCCGGGCAGCTCCTCGAGCTGCAGTGCACGGTGGCCGATACGGGAGAGGTTTTCGGGAAGTTCGCCTCGTGCGACGCCGTCAGCAACGATCGTCAGGCGCACATGCGGCGCGCGTTCGAGGTGTTCGGCGACCTTACGCGCCGCAATGACGATCTCGGCGCCGGAGCGCTCGACCATCTCTGCGACTTCCTCTGGCTTCAAGTCGTAGTAGATGGGCACGGCGATGCCGCCACTGATCACGATGGCGTAGTAGCAGCAGGCCCACTCGATACTGTTCTCAGCGATGAGCGCGACGCGCTGGCCGGGGCGCAGGCCAAGCGCGACCAGTCCCGCCGCGAGGTCATAGGAGCGCTTGTAGAGGTCGATGTAGGAAACACGCTCCCAGCGTCCGTGCGACTTCTGCTGAAACGCGATCTTGTCGCCCCAAGTGCGTCGGCAGTCGTCGAGAAGGACCGGGAACGTAAGCGGCGCGCCGTCAGGTCCCCGTCCGGAGCCGCCTGCGGGTGCGTCGGCCGGCGTGCCGATGGTGCGAAGTCTGCCAAGTACCATGCTCTTGCGCGTCTCCCGGGCCGACTCGGCCACAATCCCTGCGAAAGCTGGCGGTCCGAGACGACACCCGGTCGGGCAGAGCGCGTCTCCTACCAGTATAGCCCGCCAGTTCGCCTGTATCGCACGGATGTTCCGTCAAGCGGGGCCTGGCACCAGCCTCCGGGATCAGCCTACCCGCCGCGGTTCGACGGCGTGAGGTACGAATGAACCATCCGCTGACTTATGAATTCTGCCGGCGCTCAGAAGTCGCCTTCGCCGCGGAGGTTGCCGTTCGAGCGTCGCAGTTTCTCGAGTGCCTGTGCCTCGATCTGTCGGGCGCGCTCGCGCGTGACTCCGAGCTCGTTGCCCACGATGTCCAGCGTCCGGGGACGGCCGTCCTTGATGCCGAACCGCAACTCGATCACCGTCCGTTCACGCGGCGTCAGCACGTCAAGCGCGTTCCGCACACGCTCGCGCAGGAGCTGGCGGGAGGCTTCCTCCTCGGGCGAGGGCGCCATCACGTCTTCCAGCACGCTGCCGAGCGTGCCCTCTTCCTCTTCGCCGACCGGCGTCTCGAGAGAGACGACGGACTGGCGGAGCGCCCGGGCGGCCTCGCGCACTTTGTCGGGCGGCATCCCCATGAGTTTCGAAAGCTCTGAGGTCTTGGGCTCTCGCCCGAGCCGCTGGAAGAGACGCTCGCGTGCCTGCGAGTACTTCGAGATCAGCTCGGTGATGTGGATGGGGAGGCGGATCGTGCGGCCCTTGTCCGCGATCGCGCGGCCCACGGCCTGGCGGATCCACCACGTGGCGTACGTGCTGAAGCGGAAGCCGCGTCGGTGCTCGAACTTCTCGACCGCGCGCATCAGGCCGCCGTTGCCCTCCTGGATGAGATCCATCAACGGCATGCCGCGGCCGGCGTACTTCTTCGCGACGCTCACGACGAGGCGCAGGTTCGCGTTGACCATGTGCTCCTCGGCACGCTGCGCGGTCTCGCGGGCGACGACGATGTGCGGCACGAGCACGCGGAGACGTGCCGCCATTGAGCGGTCGTTGGCCCTGGTGACGCCGCGGTGGATGAGGCCGATCGCCTCATCGAGCGCCTTGTGTGACTGCTCAGGGAAGATGCGCTGAGCGACAGCGAGCGTGATCAGCAACGGGCGCACCTGCGCGACGTTGCGCTTCGTCGCCGTCGCGATCGACTCTTCGAACGCTTCGTCGAGCCGGTCCTGGATCGAGTCTCGCAGAGCCGGGAAGAACAGCTGGTCTGCGTAGCCTCCGCGCTGAGGGAAGCCCTTCAGCACGCGCGACCGTCGCACGAGCGCCAACCCCTCGTGGACATCGGTGAGCAGGCGCACGGCGAGCTGTTCCGTCGTGGGCGCACTGAGGTGCTCCTCCATGTACGCGTCGCTCGCTTCGTCGAGGATGCGTCCGTTCTCGATGGACTTGGCGAGCGATACCTCTTCGTCCGGCCGGAGAAGCTTGTAGCGCGCGATCTCATTGAGGTACAGCTCGACGGAATCCGGCGTCTCGCCGAGGGGTTCCTCGGAGCTCAGCTTGACGGCAGGGATCAGCGGAGCCTTCCCGGGGGCGTCCGCGTCCGCTACCAACTCTTCGTCTTCGATCTCGTCCCGTTCGCGTGCCTTAACCATTCTCCACCCTGAATATCGCCATCCTGCTTGCGCGCGTGTGCATTTTCGGGTCGCCTGGCCCCTTTGCTATTCAGATCATCGACATGGGCGCTGAGATCGTGCCTCAGACCACGTCCGGTAGCGGCCATTTGAGGTCGCAACTCAGGCAACGGGCCTGGACCATGACGCCGCCACTCCAGTAGCTAGCCGTGAAGTACTTCCGGCACCTGGGGCACTCGGACTCACCCATGCGCACTTCACGTACGGGCGGCGCCGGTCGGTCATCCCTGACGTCTGGGGCGTTCATTTGATGTCCTCGACCCACATTGTACAACGCTCCCGGCTAGCCTTCTATGGCTTCGGTAAACGGATATTGACGGACTTCATAAGGGAAAGCCCATCGCCCGCGGGATTCCCCGTATCTCAGATTCGAGACACCGGCAGCCGATACATGAGAAAGCGAAACCCAGGAGTTGATTCGATGTCCGTCCTTGAGATGAACTCCGTCGTGGAGCTGCTCGTCTCCCTGTATCCGCAGGATACGTGGCAGCGGCTGAGCGGACTTCTTGCCGCCTGGCGCGAGAGGCTTGACACGAAGGACAATTACAGCGGCCACCACGCCGGCCTGGCAACGGAGTACGCCGTCGAGCTGGCGAAGCGCGAGAACCAACCCATGGACGCCGTCGCGGCTATCTGGGTAGCCGGCCACGTGTACGATCTGGGCAAGATATCCGTCCCGGAGAATGTCCTTGTCAAGCAGGGCCCGCTCTCCACGGCTGAGACGATGATGATGCGCAACCACGTCTCTGCGGGATACGACCTGCTTCGTGACTGGGACGTCCTGAAGGTGAGCCCGCGATGGCTAGCCCAGGTCGTCCTGGAGGTGGTGCTCTTTCACCACGAGCGCTGGGACGGGCAGGGCTACCCGAAAGGGCTGGCCGGGCAGGAGATCCCGCTTCCGGCGCGGATTATGACAGTGGCCGATGCCTTCGCGGCGATGGTGATGGATAGCCCGTATCGTGCGGCTCGCCTGAATGAGGTTGCCGTCGCGGAGTTGGAGCGGAACGCCGGAGACCAGTTCGATCCGTTCCTCGTGCGGTCGTTTGCCAGCATGGTCCGGATGTACGAGGCCACCGGAAGGGGGCCGCAGCGCCCCACGCCGGCCCAGGCGGCCTGAGGCCCGGGTTCAGCCGTCCTCCTCGACGTCAAATTCCTCATCGTCGTCGCGCTCCGCCCACTCCCGAACAGTGACGCAGTGACCGTCGACCTGGGGGTGGCGAATGACAAAGTTGCCCTGGCGCAGGCGGCCGATCATGTGCAGCTCGAAGCCGATCAGCGCCTCGACCTCCTCGTCCGCCGTGATGCGGTCGAGAGCGACGGGGTAGGGGGGTGGGAGATAGCGCTTCGTGGCGAGGCTGCCGACGTACTTGCCGCAGCGGTCGCACACGAGGCCGTCGCGGACCTCCGCGACGAGATCGCCGAGCGTCTTTGATCCTTCAGCCATGGCGTTCATTCTACCCGTCGATCCTGCGGCGCCGAAAACGCGGGGGTTCCCTTATAGGACGGTGATCACCGTCCTGATCTAATACGGCCATGCTCGAATCGATGGCCACGCCTTCGCGCCGCACGCGCCGCCAAGTCCAGACTCCGCTCCGCATTCAGCGTGGTGCGCCGGCGGCGAATCGCATCATTACGGGCGACTGCCTGGCGGAGATGCGGCGCTGGCCGGACGGCTGTATCGACCATTGCATCGTCGATCCGCCGTTCAACATCGGCTCCGGGAGCGGACGGAAGAGCAAGAACGGCCTGGGGTGGGCGTTCTCGTCGCACGTGACGATGGAGGAGCAGTGGGATGCGTTCACGAAGGACGAGTTCTTCGCCTTCAACCGTGCGTGGCTGACCGAGGTCGCGCGCGTGGTGAAGCCGAACGGGAACATCCTCGTGTTCGGCACGTACCACAACATCTACCAGCTCGGGTTCATCCTGCAGAACGTGCTGGAGCGCCGTGTGCTGAACTCCGTGGTGTGGTTCAAGCCGAACGCGCAGCCGAACATCACGGCGCGGACGCTGACCGAGAGCACGGAGCAGATCATCTGGGCGGTGAACGAGACGCCGGCGAAGGCGACGGGCTGGACGTTCAACTACTGGGACGCGAAAGAGATGAACGGCGGCAAGCAGATGCGGAACCTGTGGGAGTTCCCCGTGACGGCAAAGCGCGAGCGTGTCGAGGGGAAGCACCCGTCGCAGAAGCCGCTGGGGCTGCTGGAGCGGGCCGTCTTGCTGGCGTCGAACCCGGGGGAGCTGCTGCTCGACCCGTTCGGCGGCGCGGGAACGCTGGCCGTCGCGGCGCAGAAACATCAGCGCGACTGGCTGCTCATCGAGAGCGTCTCCGAGTACGCGGAGATCGCCGAGCGGCGGCTGCGGGCGGCGGCGGGGTAGCCGCGCGGGACGACGCAAGGTGGCGGCGAGCCGAATCCGACAGCTCGTAGCCGACCTCGTGGCTGATCGTGAGGCCGAGTGCCTTGAGCCGCCGCACGTGCGCCTTGAAGTCGAGGGTTTCCCAGCCGAGATCCGCGGCGAGCACGCGCGCCGGTACGTGCGGGCCCGCCTCGATCAGGCGCAGCACGTCGTTGGTCCAGGGGCCTCGCGATGACAGGCGGTCCATCTTCTGGAGCCGCGCGGCGAGCTTGTCCAGATCTTCGACAGGCGCGCGAGCGGAATCGGGCGGGACGTCCCCGAGGAAGCGGAACTGGACGCGGTGGAGCAGCGTGTCGGGATTGACTTCGGTGCTGGTGTGCTCTCCTGCCAGCTCCCAGATTGCCTTGATGGAGCCGCAGCCTGACGGGCGAACGTCTTTCTTCCTGACGAGGGCAGCGGGGATCACCTGCACGTCCTGGACCTCGATCGTGCCGAAGCCGGTTGGGTAGAGCTTGCCGGCTTTCACCTTCGCCGTCTTCCAGAGACGGAAAGAAACGGTGATCTCGCCTCGCGCGACGCGGTCGCGGTCTTCGCGCCTAAACGACAGCAATGCGGTCCTCCGGGGGCAGTGGTAGGGCACCCTGAGCGATCTCCGTCTCTCCCACGAGGTTCGAGCAGCTCACGCCGAGCAGGCGAAAGTGGTCGCCGGGTTGAGCCTGCCGGTCGAGAAGCTGGCTGGCAACGCGGGCGAGGCTCGCGACGTCGTCGACCGGTGTGATGAGGCTCGACTGACGCGTGACGGTCTTGAAGTTCGAGTAACGGAGCTTGATGGCGACCGTGCGGGCGCGCGTATGCGCGTGCTGGAGGCGCTGCGCCACCTGCTCGGCGATTTCGGCCAGCGCGGCTCTCAGCTCAGGGCCGTCGGCAAGATCCTGGGCGAAGGTGGTCTCGGCGCCGACGGACTTGCGCTCGTGCGAGGTCACGACGGCGCGGTCATCGATGCCGAGTGCGAGGGCGCGTAGCTCTACACCGTGCGAGCCGAGGAGTCGCGCGGCGGCAGCCTCCGAACGCCCGGCGAGGTCGCCGATGGTCTTGATGCCGGCGCGGGTGAGCACGGCCTCGGTCTTCGGGCCGACGCCCATCAGCGTGCGAATGCGCAGGGGCGCGAGAAACTCCGGCTCGGCGCCACGGGGGACGACGAGCAGGCCGTCGGGCTTGCCGAGGTCAGAGGCGATCTTGGCGACGCTCTTGCTCGCGCCGACGCCGACGGAGAGCGTGAGCCCCGTGGCGGACTTCACCTCTTGCTTGAGCGTGCGGGCGATGCGCTCAGCGTCGGCGTCCGTATCCGCGAGCGCGCTGACGTCGAGGTACGCCTCGTCGAGCGACATAGGTTCGACGAGGGGCGTCAGGGCGCGGAAGATGGCCATCACCTGGCGGGAGAGTTCGCCGTAGCGGCCGAAGCGCGGCGAGACGCGGATGAGGTCGGGGCAGAGGCGGATGGCGCGGCTCATCGGCGTTGCGGAGCGCACGCCGAACTTCCGCGCCTCGTACGAGGCGGCGGCGACGACACCGCGCGATTCCGGGGAGCCACCGACGACGACGGGCTTGCCGCGCAGCTCCGGGTTGTCGAGCTGCTCAACGGACGCGTAGAAGGCGTCGAGGTCGGCGTGGATGATGGTGCGTGGCATCAATCAGCAGGATAGTCGGTTCGGTCACCCAAAGTCGTGGGACTCCGGGGCCTGCATCGCATAGGGTACGGGAAGCGGGGCGAAGCGCTCCGCCAGCACGTTGATAGTGCCTTCGCGGCGCTGCAAGACGCCCTCGATGATGACAAATGCTTCGCCACGGACGAGGGCGCGCTGCTCGCGGTGGAGCCTGGGCGAGACGATGACGTTCACCATGCCGAACTCGTCCTCCATCAGCAGGAAGACGAAGCCCTTGGCCGTGCCGGGCTGCTGGCGGCAGACGACCATGCCCGGCAGGCGGATGCGCTCGCCGTCCGGCATCTGCTGCAGGTGACGGAGGGAGGGCATCGATTCGCCGATGTGCGGGCGGATGAGCGCCATCGGGTGGTAGCCAGGCGACATGGAGAGCAGGCGGTAGTCAGCCGTCATGCGCTCCCACGTGCTCAGGTCGCCGAGGGGGACGCAGTCCTGCTCGACGGGCAACGGCAGGCCGAGCTGGGCGCTGGGCGGGCGATGGAGGAGCCCGGCCTGCCACAGCAGCTCGCGGCGATTGAGGCCGAAGGCGTCGAAGGCGCCGACCTGCACCATGTTCTCGACGGCCTCCAGACGGAGCGTCGGCGGGCGGCCTTCGCTCCACAGCACGCCGTCGCCATCTCCCACGCGCGTTGATGGAGGCGGGGGAAGAGGCACGGCGTTGCGGCGCATGAAGTCGGCCAGCGATGCGTAGGCGCCGTTACGCGACCGCTCGGTCGCCAGCGCCTGCGCCAGGTCGGCACCGATGCCGCGGATGTAGCCGAAGCCGATGCGCAGCTCGCCGTCCTCGACGCCGCAGGTCGCGCCGCTGCGGTTGGCGTCGGGCGGGAGGACGCTCACGCCGTGGCGCTTGGCGTCGTGGACGAGCACGTGCGGTGGGTAGAAGCCCATCGGCTGGGCGTTGAGCAGGGCGCAGGTGAACTCCACCGGGTAGTAGCGGCGCAGCCACGCCGACTGGTAGGCGAGGAAGGCGAACGCCGCGGAGTGGCTCTTGGGGAAGCCGAACTCCGCGAAGGCAATGATCTTCTCGAACACAGTCTTCGCGACGTCTTCGGCGACGCCGCGGGACCGCGCGCCCTCAAGGAACATCTCGAGGAAGCGGCCCATGTTCTCGCGCGAGCGCTTACGGCTCATGGCGCGGCGCAGCGCTTCCGCCTGCCCCTCCGTGAAGCCGGCGACGGCGATGGCGGCCTGCAGCACCTGCTCCTGGTAGAGGATGACGCCCAGCGTTTCGCCCAGCACCGGCTCCAGGCTGGGGTGGTCGAACGGCGGCTTGAAGGTGGGGTCGGCGAGCTGCGCCTGGCGATGGCGGACGTACGGGTTGACGGCGCCGCCGACGATCGGCCCTGGCCGGACGATGGCCACCTGCACGGTGAGGTCTTCGATCGAGCGTGGCAGCGTGCGCGGCAGCATCTGCATCTGGGCGCGGCTTTCGATCTGGAAGACGCCTACGGTATCGGCCTCGCAGATCATGTCGTAGACGCAGGGATCGTTGAAGTCGATGCGGCTGAGGTCTTCGATGTGGCCGTGCTGTTCGGCGATGAGGTCGGAGCACTCTTCGACGAGCGAGAGCATGCCGAGCGCGAGGAAGTCGATCTTGATGAAGCGGGCGTCGTCGACGGAGTCCTTGTCCCACTGGCAGATGTAGCGTCCGGCCATGGCAGCGCGCTCGACGGGCACCAGCTCGACGATCGGCTTGGTGGAGATCACCATGCCACCGACGTGCTGGCTGAGGTGGCGGGGGAAGCCGGAGATCTGCTCGGAGAGTGTGATCAGGTCGCGCCAGATCGGGGCGTCGACACGGCCGGCGTACTCGGGGTACATCGCCATCTCCGCTGCGACGTCGGCGCCGCCACCCCAGCCGGCGCGCTTCGCCAGCCGGTCCAGCTCGCTCTCGGCGATGCCGAGCGCCTTGCCGACGTCGCGGATGGCGCTGCGCAGCTTGTAGGTGGGGAAGCTGGCGACGAGGGCGGCGTGCTCGCTGGCCGAACTTCTCGTAGACGCGGAGGATGAGCTGCTCGCGGATGTCGCGCGGGAAGTCGAGGTCGATGTCGGGGACGGAGGCGATCTCGTCGCTGAGGAAGCGGCCGAGGAAGAGGTTGTACTTGATCGGGTCGACGTGCGAGAGGCCGATCAGGTAGCAGAGGATGGAGCTGACGGAGGAGCCGCGGCCGCGGCCGGGCGGGAGGCCTGCCTTGCTGCGCGCGCTGTGCTTGCCGCGCACCTCGTCGGCGACCTCGCGGCTCAGCTCCAGGAGATCGCGGTAGATGAGGAAGAAGCCGGAGAGCCCGTGCTTGCGCACCAGCCGCAACTCCTCCTGCAGCCGCGATTCGACGACATCGGGGATGCGGCCGCCGATGAGTCCGTAGCGCACGCGCGCCGCCTGGCGGCAGACGGTCTCCAGGTACTCGTCAGCAGTGGAGCCATCGGGCGTCTCGTAGTCGGGGAAACGGTAGTCGAGGTCGGCTGTCAGGTCGAACGTGCAGCGGGCGGCGATACGGGCGCTCTCGTCGAGCGCCTCCGGCCACTCGGCGAATAGCTCCTCCATCTCGGCCGGGGACTTGAGATAGTACTCGGAGTTCTCGCGGCGCTCCCTGTGTGAGGCTTCGAGCGTGCTGCGGTTGCGGATGGCCACCATCACGTCTTGCAGGCGATGGCGCTCGCGCTCGTGGTAGTGGACGTCGTTGGTGGCGACGTAGCGCAGGCCGTGGCGGCGCGCCAACTCGACGAGGCGACGGTTGCGATCGGTGTCGCCGTGGACGAGGTTCTGCTGAAGCTCGACGTAGACGTTGTCGCGACCGAACCACTCGACGTAGCGAAGAAGCGCTGCTTCCGCGCCGGGGAGGTCTTCCGCGGCGACGAGCGCCGGCACTTCGCCGCGCTTGCAGCCGGTGAGGGCGATCAGGCCGCGCGTGTGGCGGGCGAGGACATCGAGCGGAAGAATCGGCTCTTTGCGCTTGCCTGCGAGGTGGGCGGTGGAGAGCAGGCGGCAGAGGTTGCCGTAGCCCTCGGACGTCTCCGCGAGCAGCGTGAGGTGGTGGCCGTTGGCGAGCGTCAACTCGGCGCCTGTGATGGCGCGGATGCCAAAGGCTTTCGCGGCCTGGGCGAACTCCATCGATCCGTAGAGGCCGTCGTGATCGGTGAGGGCGAGGGCCTCGTAGCCCAATTCCCTGGCGCGCAGCACCAGGTCGTCGGAGCTGGAGGCGCCGTCGAGCAGCGACCAGCAGGAGTGGAGGTGGAGCTCGGCGCGGTAGCGGGGCGTTAGTACCGCTGCAGCCACCACGCGCCTCTCAGCAAGTCTTGATATACGGTGGCCACGCGGTCGCCCTCCAGCCGCAGCTCGTAGTACATGCGCGACACCGGTGTCTCGCGCCACCATTCGTCGTCGATGCGCCAGCGGTCCTGGATGGCGGCCACTTCGCGCATCTCTCCCTCGATCAGCACCGCCAGCGGACTTCCGGATGCGTCCGTTTCGACGGGCACCAGTGCAGGCGACGCTAAAGGTCGTAGTCGATGAGGGCGTAGCGGCGTTCCGGGATCCTTGACCAAGGTTCCACCTCCACGACGCGAGCCACTTGAGGTTCGCCGCCGAATCGTGTTTTGAGCTGGCGCAGCGCGGCGACGAGCTGGGCGTGCCGGCGCGCCTGCTCGGCGAAGAGGAGGCTGCGTTGCTTGCCCGTCTCGCCGGTCAGCCCGACGAACTCCAGCGTCATCTCCTCGACCGGTCCGGCGAGCTGCAGCGGCTCTATGAGCTTGCGCAGCACGTAGATCAGCGCCTCTTCGTCGCCGAGGGGCTCGCGCAGGGTGAGCGTGCGCTCCCAGCTACCGCCGTCGAGCAGCGAGAGCCGGAGGCGGAGCTGGCGCACCTGCCGGTAACGGAGGGCGGGGCGCTGCAGCAGGCGCCCGGTGAGTTGCCGCGCGGCGATGACCAGAGCGCCGCTGTTGACGGTCGGCGCGGGCATAGCCAGCGTCAGCGAGACGGGCTCGATGCGTGCGCGAGGGCGGAAGGGCTCGCCATCGGCGCCGTGGGCCAGCTCCCACAACCGGCGGCCCTCGCGGCCGAACTGCGCCTGCAGCGGGCCAAGCGCCATCTCCGCGACGTCGCCGATCGTGTGGAGGGCGTACAGCGACATCTTGCGCTGCGCTTCGTAGGAGACGGGGAGGAACGACGTGCTGAGCGGCGCCACGAACGCCTGCTCGCTACCGGCGGGCACGACGCTGATCTCGCCCGGAGCGCTGACGGTCGCCGCCACCCAGGCGACGAACTTGCTTTCGCCGGCGCCTGCGCTGGCCAGCACGCCGGCGCCGTCTCGCATTGCGCGTACCAGTCGCTCGCACGCCTCTGCCTGCGCCGCTTCGTCCGCGTGCGGGTCGATGGCGGCAAAGGCGGTGCCTGGTTCTCCGGGCTCGATGAAGGGCTCTGCCTGCTCGATCGCGTCCAGCAGCACGTCCTCGGCACGGCCGTAGAAGACAGGGTCGGGCGGGAGCAGCGTCAGCTCCGGCGCAACAGTGCGTGCGTCGCGCAGCAACATGCCGGAGCGGACGCCCAGCGCCGCGGCTTCCGGTGAGCAAGCGACGATCTGATTGTCACCGGGCGGCGGCTCGCCGATGGCGACAGCGCGCCCGGCGAGCTGTGGCGCGCGGCGCAGCTCCAGCGCGATGCGGAAATTGGGGACAGTGACACAGGCCAGGCGCATCGCCGGCTCCGTTCGGGAGACTGACCCTCACCCGGCAGATAGCCGGGCTGCCGTGCGGGGCGGGAGGGCTGAGAGCCAGTATAGAACGCCTGTTCTATCTGTCAACCGTGGGTACGCCGACCGTCAAGTTCGCGCTACGGTGATTGGCATCACAAATCGCGACGAGATTAGGAGGCCCCGTGACACCAGAACAGCGTGAGTTCCTCGAGCAGCACCGGCTGGTCGTCGTTGGTCTCCCCGGGAAAGGCGCGCCCGTGCTCACACCGGTGTACTACGCGATGGACGGCGACGACATCGTCATCTCGACCACGGCGTCGCGGTACAAGGCGAAGGCGGTCCGGCGCAATCCAGCAAGTGGCGCTGTGCGTCCTCGGCGAGCAGCAGCCGTTCCCGTACGTGACGGTGCACGGCCACGGGACGATCGAGGATACGGGCGCCGCCGACGTGATGATGAAGGTAGGCGAGCGGATGACGGGCAATCCGATCCCGGAGGCGGCGCGGCCGGCTGTCGAGCAGCGAGCGAAGGACGAAGGCCGCGTCGTGCTTGCGGGTACGCATCGAGCGGTTTGGCGGATCGCAGTTTTCACGGCCGGCCACAGGCTGACCGTCGTGACTGATTCACCAAAGCTCGATTGGGCCGCCTGGCACCGAGACTACGACGACCCGACATCGCGGCTGGCAGCGCGACTGCGGGTGGTGCAGCACCACCTCCGCCAGGCGATCGACGAACGGCCCGGCCCCATTCGCATCGTTAGCATGTGCGCGGGCGAGGGGCGCGACGTGATCGGCGTGCTGGCCAATCATCCACGGCGGAGTGACGTCACGGCGCGTCTCGTCGAACTGGACCCGCGAAACGCCGAGGTCGCGCAAGACGCAGCACGCGCCGCCGGCCTAACGCAAGTCGAGGTGATGGTGGGCGACGCGGCCAGCACGGACAGCTACGCGGGGGCAGTTCCGGCCGAGATCGTACTGGCGTGCGGCGTGTTCGGGAACATCACGGACGACGACGTGCGGCGAGTAGTCGAGTACCTTCCGTCGATCTGCACGCCGGGGGCAACGGCGATCTGGACGCGCGGCAGACAGCGCGATCGGGACATCGCACTCACGATCAAGGGCTGGTTCGAGGAGTGCGGTTTCGAGGAGGTCGCGTATGAGGCGCCGCCGGATTTCGGGTTTCGCGTGGGGGTGCATCGGCTGACGGCGCCGCCGCGGGCGTTCGAGGCGGGCGTGACGCTGTTTCGCTTCTTCCGCTGAGCTTCCAGGAAGCCAGGGGGCGCTACGATTGCTGCAGGTGGCCGAAGACGCGCATCAGGCGGGAGCGAGTCGCGTCGGCCTCGTCGGGAGCGCTGAGTTCGGCCTCGAGGTCGGCGCGCATGCGTTCGCGCTCGCTCTGGACTTCGCGCTCCAGCCGGCCGACGATGATGGCGGCCGCGGCCTGTTCTTGGGCGGCCTGGCGGCCCCACGGCAGGCGCACCTTCGGGCCGCTGGGCCGGGCTTCACGGACAGGATTGGGCAGCGCGAGTGACGCGGCGGATTGTGCGGCAGCGGCCGACTCGGCCGCGACGCGAGACGCATCGTACTTCTCGCGCCGGGAAGGCGTACGCAGCACCTCATACGCGTCGTTCAGGGTGATGAGCGCCTCGGGGTCCAGGGCCAGCTTGTCGCGGGATTCGCGCACCTGCGACCAGTACGCAGCATCGACCGCCTCGTAATTGGCATCGGGTGCGATACCCAGGACGTCGTAGTAATCGCGCTCGCTCACAGAACCCCTCCGCCCATCGGCGGCTTGACAGCCCGCCTCTATCCTTCAAAACGTGCGCGCAGGGCCAGACATTGCGGGTCGGAACGAGAAGCGGCCTGAGCTTGACGTAACCGAGGGGAAGGGGCGCTCGGGCGTCGGCAGCGGCCGAGCGCTCCGGCCCGATACCATGTGCCTTGCATGCTGTACGCAGAACACGTCGCCAAGTCCTTCGGAAGGGTGGACGTCCTCCACGACGTCAGCTTCACCGTGAGCGCCGGTGAACGGGCCGGACTCGTCGGCCCGAACGGCGCCGGGAAGTCGACGATCCTGCGGCTCATCGCCGGTGAGGACACGGCGGACGAGGGCGCAGCCGGACATCGGGGCGGGAGCTTCGGCTTCCTGAAGCAGGAGGCCGGCCACGACCCTCAGCGCGGCCTGGTGGCGGAGATGTGGACGGCGTTCCCGGAGGCGGCGGCCATCGATCGGGCGCTGCACGACGTGGCAGGGCGCATCGAGCGCGGAGACGGTGACATCGACGCGCTGATCATCGAGCAGGGCGAGTTGTTCGAGCGATTCGAGCAGCTCGACGGCTATCGCATCGACGCGCAGATCGGGCGGGTGCTCGCCGGGCTCGGCTTCGCGCCGGGGGACCGCGAGAAGGTGTGTGGCTCCTTCAGCGGCGGCTGGCAAATGCGCATCGCGCTCGCGAAGATCCTTGTCCGGCGTCCCGAGAACCTGCTGCTGGACGAGCCGACGAACCACCTGGACACGGCGGCGCGCGAGTTCCTGGCGGAGGAGCTGACGAAGTACAAGGGGGCGCTGCTGATCGTGACGCACGAGGCGGAGTTTCTGGACCGCGTGGCGACGCGCATCCTGGACCTGCGCGACGGCGCCGTCGAGGGCTACACGGGGAACTACAGCGATTACCAGCGGCAGAAGGCGGACAAGCTGCAGCAGCAGGACCGCGCCGCTGCCCGACAGGAGCGCGAGATCAGCCGGCAGGAGCGTTTCATTGAGCGCTTCCACGCCAAGGCATCGAAGGCGACGGCCGTGAAGAGCCGCGAGAAAGCGCTGGCAAAGGTCGAGCGCATCGAGCGGACGCGCAAGGACAGCGAGGTGAGCTTCCACCTGGCGGCGCACGGGCGCACGGAGCGGGACGTGCTGATGCTGGAGCACATCGGCCACGCCTACGGCGAGCACGTTGTGCTGATCGACGTGAACCTGGAGGTCGAGCGGGGGCAGAAGGTGGTGCTCATCGGCCCGAACGGCAGCGGCAAGAGCACGCTGCTCCGGATTGCGGCGGGGCTGCTCGCGCCCACCGAGGGAAGCATCGAGTGGGCAGAGCGGGCACGGAAGGAGTACTACGACCAGCATCAGGACGAGGTGCTGGACGCCGACAGCACCGTGTTGGCGGAGGTGCGGTCGGTCGCACCTGAGGAGCCGGAGGTACGGCTGCGGACGGTGCTGGGGCAGTTCTTGTTCCGTGGCGACGACGTGTTCAAGAAGATCGGCGTGCTGTCCGGCGGCGAGCGAAGCCGCGTCGCGCTGGCGAAGTTCCTGATCCAGCCGACGAACGTGTTGTTGCTTGACGAGCCGACGAACCATCTCGACCGGCCGACGCGGCGGAAGCTGATCGCGGCGCTGGAGAAGTACGACGGCACTGTGATCTGCGCGAGCCACGACGAGGCGATTCTGGACCGCGTCGCCACGCACGTGTACGAGATCAAGGACGGGGGCTGTCGAGAGGTCCTGGAACGGCGCCGGGAGGTCGGCGTGGGGGTTTGACCGGCTCCGGGCCTGCGCGCGCCGGGCGACACATTCGGGGGTGGCTGAGCGTTTTCGACGATGGGGCCCGGCCGTAATACACGGGCCGGTTGATCTTGATGCGTTCCAATAGCTCCACCTGAACGGCGCCTGTAGGATGCCGAAACCGATGAGCGATCCAGCCACCGAGGCAACGCCGCGAGGCGCACCCGCGCAGGGTGCGGTGGCCGTTGCGGTTGCGCTCCTCCGCCGGCACTGGCTGGGCCTGGCGGTGGCTCTCGCGCTCACGGCCGCGCTCGCCGGCCCGCGCTGGTATCTACTCGCGAGCTCGCCTCCCGACGGCGCGCGGATACAGGTCAGCCCGTGGGCGGCGTCGGATATCGGCTACGACCTGGCGTTGTTCTCGCCGGCCATCCGTGACGCGTACGACGGCAGCGCGAGCTTCGCGTCGTATTACGACGTCAGCCGGAACGATGTGCCAACGCCTCCTGGCGTGCCTTGGCTGGAGGCGATCGGGCTGTTCGGCCGGGTGACGGGGAGTCCGTTCTCGTCGCTCGCCGTGGCGACAACTCTGCTGGCACTGGCGGCGATGTTGCTGCTCTACGTGCTGACGCTGGAGTTCACCGACGACGTACGGATCGCCGCGGCGGTGATGCCGATCACCGTGCTGGCGATCGGCGTGATCGTGAAGGCGGGCGGCATCTTGCCGCTGCGCCACGCCGACGTGCTGCGCGGGATCTTGACGCTCCAGCCACACCGCGAGTTCCAGGCGCTGTACCGATTCGTGCCGCCAGCGATCCCGATGCCGGTGTTCCTGGCGACGGCGATCGCGATCCCGCGTGCTGTGGAGAGCGGCAAGCGGACGTGGTACGTGGCGGCGACGGCGGCGCTGGCGTTGTTGATCTATACGTACCTCTTCTACTGGTCGGCGATGGCCGTGGCGATGGTCGGCTGGTGCGCGTGGCTGCTCTACCGCCGGGACTACGTGACACTGCGAAGGGTGGTGCTGATCGGCGCGGCTGCGTCGCTGCTCGCCACGCCGGAGCTGCTGGCGCGGGTGCACGATGCGTTCGCGCTGCCGGCCGATGCGAAGGCGCGGTTTGGGAAGGACGCATTCGGCATCGGAACGGGGCAGATCACGTCGGCGGCGCAGCGCTTTGTCATCGGACTGCCGTTTCTGTACCCGCTGCTGCGCGGGCGCGAGCGCAATCGGTTCTACCTCGCTCTGTTCCTGGCGCCGCTGGCCCTGGACGTGACGACGGGGATCGTGCCGCAGCCGGAGCACTACGTGACGCAGGTGTGGCACGTGTTCGCCATCCCTGCGTTTATCGCCGGCGGCGCGGGGCTGGTCACGATGTTGCCGAGGCGCTACGGGCGCACGCTGGCGCTTGCGGGCGGCGGGCTCGCCGCCATCGGGCTGGTGTACGCGGTGGCGTACCAGGTGCGGGCGACGCGGCAGACCGAGGCCGCGTTCTCGATGCCCGCTGACGAGCGCGCGGCCTTCGACTGGATCGAGACGCACGTGCGCGACGACCAGACGGTGGTCAGCCCGAGCGTGAACACGAACATGCTGCTGCCGGCGATGACACCCGCGGGGCGCTACCTGGACGACGGATTCTTCACGCGCGTCTCGGACGACGAGATCATCGACCGGTTCCTGCGCGCGCAGGCGGCGTTCGGGTACAGCGAAGACGACGTGTTCGCCAGGCTGGACCCGGCCAACGGCTATCCGACCACCGACACGACGGTGCCGCCGGATGAACTTGAGCGGCACTTCGAGGACTCCGCCGCGTACTTCTCGTTCAACTGGGAGATCACACATCCGGAGCGCATCGCCGACCGGCTGCCGGAGTGGCGGAAGCAGTACGAGACGCTGCTGCAGCAGAACGACGTGCTGGCGGCCTATCCGGCGGACTTCCTGTTCTGCGGGCACCGCGAGCGCTACTGGCCCGCCACACACCCGGCGCCGGGCACCTACGTGACTGTGGCTTTTCAAAGCGGAGACGCGATCGTCTACGCCCTCGCGAAGGAATCTGACCCGGGCGCGAGGCCGTTCGCGGGTTGCTGATGGCCTGTGATGCACGTCACATTGCCCCTTAAGGTGGAACGTTTATCCTGATGCCCGAGCGCGGGGGTGGCCCCGCGCGCGAGTGCGGACGGAGACACGCTTCATGCCGGGCCATGACCACCGCTGGTTTGCGCTGCCGATCATGGCCACGTTCGCCATCGCCATCGTCTACTCGATCGTGGTGCTCGCGCAGCCGAAGCTGGTGCCGTTCTCGAACCACCCGCATGAGGTGCAGGCGGTCATCCCGACCCCGACAACGGAGCCGACCGCCGCGCCGACGGCCACGCCCAGCGGACCGGCGCTGACGCTCGTGGCGGAGAACAGCCTGTACGACAAGCAGTCGCTGACGGCGACCGCCGGCACGGTTGTGATCGACCTCGACAACAAGGACAACGGGACGGCGCACAACATCCACGTGTTCAAGGGCACGGACGCCACGGGCCAGAGTATAGGCATGACGGACGTGGCCGCCGGCCCGATCACGCAGACCCTGACGGTGACCCTCGCACCAGGGACGTACTACTACCACTGCGACGTGCACCCGACGACGATGTTCGGGACGATCACCGTCAACTAGCCACGCCTCCACGTTGGGCCTGCGATTCCTGCAATTCGAGCCGGCGAGCGAAGGCTCACAACCCTGTGCCAGACTGAGATCGGCCCTGCCGCCGGCGGCACGGACGCGGCTCCCGTTCAGCGCCACCGCAAAGGAGCACCGATGAACGGTTGGGAGTACAAGGTCGTGTACGTGGATTTCAGAGGCAGGATCTCGACAGAGGGGGTGGAGTACATCCGCCAGGGCGGTGAACACCGCACCGGGTTCGTCCGCGGCTACCTCGACAAGCTCGGCGAGGACGGCTGGGAACTGACCGGGATACTCCCCCTGATGAGGCCGGAGAGCAGCTACTTCATGCTGAAGCGACCCGCGAAGGCGGGCGCGGCGGCACCTGAGGGTTAGCAGGAACCGGCGCTGAGGGATCCGCCCGTTGCCGGCCGGCGGCGGGGCCATTGCGAGGTTACAGGTGACAGGGGAGAGGTCGGAGGGGCGCGTCCGCGCTGGGGTTGCTAGCATGGCGTTGATGGATTCCGAGACGCAGCAGCAGCAGCAGCCACCGCCGATCATCGAAGACGCGGCCGATGACGACGACGGGATCGTGATCGACGACGGGGCGGCGGAGCCTGCGCCGCAGGTGTCGTCGTACATCGCCATCATCCGCATCGTGGCGGTGCTGGGGATGGGGCTGTGCGTGTCGTTCGGGCTGTTCATGATGCTCGTTGGCCTCAAAGGCGTCATCATCGGCGTGCCGTGCGTGCTGCTGGCGATCCCGTTCTACTACGGGATGCAGTGGGCTGAGCGGCTGGCGCTGCGCGCTGAGGGGCTCGATGAGATCGGGGCGGCCGACGCACGAGGCGTAGGCGGCCGTTGGTTGACCGCGTTATTGCTCCTCCAGATTCGCTAGTTGACCGATTACTTCGTTCTGCACTTTTTCACTCTCCGCGGGTGACGTGGACATCGACGCGGGCGAGCGAGCTCGGCGTGCCGTTGCGGCGAGCCTGCATGGCCTCAAGCTCGTGCATGGCGTCGCGGAGCTGGCGGCCGAGGTGTGCCTCGTAGCGAACGATCTGCTGGAGCTGGGCGGCATCGGGGAGGAGGCGCTGCGGCAGATCAAAGATGAGCATCGGGCGGAGCGACTCCTGGATAGCGGTGTTGTAAAAGCCAAAGTTCTTCTTCTGCGACGCCTCGAACCGCGGCGCATCGGCCTCGTTGATGCGCTGTCGGCGGGTCTTTTCGGCGTCTTCGGTCAGTTGGCGCTCGACGACCAGATCGCGCTCGGCGCGGGGGACGCGGGCGATGCGCCACATGAGCTCGGCGATGCGGGCGGCGAGGGAGGACTCGACGGGGCCCTGCGGGGCGAGCGCGTCGAAGACGTCGTCGTGGAAGGCGTGCCAGTCGTCCTCGGACTCGACGCCGGGGATGACGATGGCGGCGGTGTGGAGGCCGTGGCGGCGGGCGTTCTGGCTGGATGCGGCGCGGCCTTCGGGGGTGGAGGCGCGGGTGGTGGTGAGGGCGCGGTCTTCGTCCATGATGGTGCTCCTTTGTGAGGGCGATCATGGACGGAGCGGGGCGCGATCTCCAAGCGGTGCTTGAACATTGAGTTTGCCGGGGGACTCCCTGGAGCCGCGGGCAGATGGCGCTGACTCTCTGCACTCAGCGGCTTGGTGCTCACTCGCACGGGACTGCTGGCGAGAACGGAGCGCGCGGTCGTGCGGATGACGACTCAGCCGATCGATGTCGCGGATGGCTGCATGACGCATTCGGCGAGTCGCGGCTCATGGGACATCACGCGCGTGAGTCGAGTCCTGCGCACGCCGGACGACGTCCTCGACTGCAGCGATTGTCGCATCCAGATGCTCGCAGACATGGCCGACCGCTACTCAAGTCCGCGTGCTGGCCGGCGAGGACGACGCGATGGGACAGCACCGGTCTGCGATCGCTTGACTTCGACGCATACTTCGAGCCGAATCCGGGAACGCATCGAGCACTGGCGCGAGACGCACGGATTCTCACGTCGACATTTCAGCGCGTCCGATTCGTGTGCGAGAGCCCAAGAGGCACGCTCCGATCGGAGCTGTCGGCCGATCGTGCTATTCAGACAGGGCATTGCAGTTACACGTCTGCGTCGAGGTGCCACTGTGTCAGGGTCGAACCTGGGAGCAGTCAACCGTCGCGCTGAGGTATTCGCTAGCGGCGAGGACCGCCGTAGCTGGGCCTCACGACTACGTTCGGTACAACCGATGATCACGGCCTGTTCGGCAATCTCGGACTGTAGAGCTGCATGATACGAACGTCGTGCTCGTGCGCCTCTGATGGCCCGAATCGGCAGCGTTCGTGCGACATTGCGCGGGAGTTCTTGACACGCACGCTTGAGCTGTTGCGACGCATCTCTGAGGTTGCTCGCTCCTCTGGGTGGCGATGCGGCGAAGTGGTTCGCACGGGTGCCGTGCTACGCATCCATCGGCGCCGGCTGCCCGGCAGAGAGCGTTGCACTACTCAGTGCGACTCGACCTGCTCGATTGCCGCTCCGTCGACGAGCCGAGCTGTCGGTCCGGCGCGAGCAGTCGGTCGAACGTGAGCCTTGGCTCGACGGTCGACCTGCAGTGGTTGCGATGACCGACGTGATGCGGTCGATCGACCTACGACCGCTAGATCGTGGCGCCGCCGCGGGGGGCGACCAGGCCCTTTGCGAATTCGATTTCGCCGAGGTGGCGGTAGCCGTGGGTCATGCAGAGGCCGGAGATGGCCTGGAGGATGGACATCTCGCCGAGCGGCTTGACGGTGATCTTGCGGGCGGCCTCTTCCGGGCGTGAGGATTCGCGACGAAGTCCTCGGTGCGGCGGAAGACGTCGAACATGTACTGGCGGAAGTCGGCGGCGCCCTTGATGCGGAAGGCGCGGGCCTCGTCGTCGGTGAAGCCGGTGCCCTGCGACTTGGAGTCGAGGCCGAACTTCGCGTCCCAGCCGCCCTCGATCCAGACGGTGGGCTTGCGCTGGATGACGAACTGGATGCAGTTGTCCTCGGTGCGGACGAAGTGCCAGAGGCAGAAGGCGATGTTCTGGTGGCCGCCCTCCGGGACGTGGTTGAGCTGCTTGTCGTCGAGATCGACGGTGACGCGATCGTAGAGGCCGTGCATGCCGCGGATCTCGGTGAGGAGGTAGTCGCGCAGTTCGGTCACGTCAGCCCGCCTTCTCGGCCGGGGGCACGGACTGGTAGGCGCCGAGGGTGGCCTGGTCGCGGTACTGGTCCTTGCCGGCGAGGAGGAGGTCGCCGCCGTACATGTCGCAGCAGACGATGGCGGGGAAGCCTTCGACCTCGAGCTTCTTGATCGACTCCGTGCCGAGATCCTCGTAGGCGATGACGTCGAGCTTCTTGATGGTCTTCGAAAGAAGGGCGCCGGCGCCGCCGATGGCGAGCAGGTAGACGGCCTTGTTGTCCTGGAGCGCCTTCTTGACGACGCTGCCGCGCCCGCCCTTGCCGATGATGACCTTCAGGCCCTGCTCGAGCAGCGTGGGGGTGAAGGGATCGAGCCGCATGGAGGTGGTGGGGCCGGCGGAGCCGATGGTGCGGCCGGGGCGCGCGGGGGAGGGGCCGACGTAGTAGATGACCTGGCCCTTGATATCGAAGGGGAGGGGCTTGCCCTCGGCGAGGGCGGTGACCATGCGGCGGTGGGCGGCGTCGCGGGCGGTGTAGATGGTGCCGAAGAAGCGGACGTGGTCGCCGACGCGGAGCTGGGCGACGTCGGCCTCGGTGAAGGGCGGTGTGGCGCGGATCTCGCCGTCTCGTTTCTCGATGGTCATTGGGTGTTCCTCCTTCGTGCGGTGCAAGTTCGGCGAGGGTCGACACGTGGGTCGACCCCTACGGTTCGGTCAGGCGCTCTATCCGGAGGCGGCCTCCGGCACGTCGACGTTGACGACGATGTTCTCCTGGCCGCCCCGTGCGACGATGACGACAGCGCGCTCGGTCTGGGAGCCATTCATCTCCTGGTGGACGAGATTGGCGGGGACGAAGACGAAGTCGCCGGCGTTGGCGGCGAGACTGTGCTCGAGATGATCACCCCAGCGCATGCGGATGCTGCCGCTGACAACGTAGATGGCGCTCTCGACGTCGCCGTGGTGGTGGGCGCCGGAGCGGAAGCCGGGCTCGGTGGTCGCTTCGCCCATCCAGATGCCGGAGGCGCCGCAGGTCGAGGCGGCGATGCCGGCGGCGCGCGTCATGCCGGGGGTCTGGCCTGTGGCAGCATCGAGGCGGTCGTGCTTGATGACGTGTACGTCGCTCATGTCAGTCCTTTCGGTTCTCGGGCGCGCACGATTGTGGCATCGCGCGTGCTTGGGGGCTAGAACATCACGGAGGGCGCCCAGACGCCGACGGGAGGGTCGTAGGGGCCGAGCGCCATCAGGTTCATTACCTTCACGTTCTTGTGGCCGGCGGCGATTGCGCGACGGTACAGGCTCGCGTTGCGAATCGGCAGCAGACTCTGCGTGCCGCCGACGGCCGTCGCGGCGCCCGAGAGCAGGGCGAGCATGCCGTCCTCGGTCTCGGCGACGCCGTGGCCGGTGATGCCGGCGACCAGGTAGCCGCTGACGTGGCCGGCGTCGAACACGAAGATCGGGGTGCCGAGCTGCATGGCGAACTCGATCTCGCCGCGGCGGCTGATGCGGTAGATGCCGCGGCAGAGCTCGTCCATGGCGTCGACGTCGGCGGCAGTCGCGGGGCGGACGGCGGCGTCTTGCGGGCCCGGGGCGAGCGCCATGAGGGCGAGGGGCTCCTTCGTCTTCGAAGCCGAGCGAGGCGTAGAGGGCGAGGGAGCGCATATTGAAGGAGTCCTGGACGAGGCGGATCATCTCGTAGCCCTGGCCGCGGGCGTGGGCGATGACGTCCTGCATCAGTTTCTTGCCGATGCCTTCGCCCTGCGCATCGAGATCGACTGAGATGGGACCGATGCCGGCGACGTCGCCCCACATGTTGATGAAGTTCGAGCCGCGAGGGCGGTCGCCGTCGTAAGCGGCGGCGGTGTGGACGCGCTCCTGGGAGAGCATGACGCCGACGATGCCGGCGGCCATCTCCGGGCTGGGGAAGTCCGAGGGGAAGCCGTGCGACTCGGAGATGTCGCGAAATGCCTCGTAGCAGATGCGGCCGAGCTCGGGCACGTGTTCGGGCTTTGGTCGCCGAAGTTCAAGCGACATCGTCGACCTCCGTCATCGCAGGCGCTTCTCCATGTCGACCATCTGCCACGGGATGGCGGCGCCCCAATCGGCGCCACCGTTCCAGACCTGGCCGTCGGTCTCGCCGATGACGGTGTAGCCGCGGCGCTCGTAGAAGGGGATGAGGCCGGCCTGCTTCACCGTCTCGATGCGGACGGCGGAGGCGCCGGCTTCGCGCGCCCGAGCTTCTGCGTGGCCGGCGAGCAGCGAGCCGAGGCCGGAGCGGTGGAGGGCGACGTCGACGGCGAGCAGGCCGTAGTGGGCGGGGTCGGTCTTCGTGTCGATGTGGATGCAGGCGGCGATCCCGACGCCGTTCGGGCCGTCGATCTCGGCAACGGTCATGCCGTCGATGTCGCGCGTGACGTCGCTTCGGTCGCAGCGGCGTGAGCCGGGGAAGACGTCGTGCTCCGTGAAGTCGTAGGCGGCGTTGATGAGCGGCACCAGCACGTCGATATCGGCGTGGGTGGCGGGGCGCAGGCGTGCTCGCGCGGCGACTGACGTCGCCGCGGAGCCCGGTGCTACAGCGTCGCCGACTTGGAGCGAGCGCTGTGGCATTGCAGGTTCACCGCTACGGGGAGGGACGTGATGTGCGTCGGGTAGGTCTCGATGTTGACAGCGAGGGCGGTGTTCGTGCCGCCGACGGCCTGGGGGCCGACGCCGAGGGCGTTGACCTTGGCGAGCAGCTCGCGCTCGAACTCGGCGGTCTCGGGATCGCCGCTGGGCTGGCCGACGGGGCGGGTGATGGCCTTCTTCGCGAGGTACATGCAGTACTCGGACGAACCGCCGACGCCGACGCCGACGACGAGGGGCGGGCAGGGGTTGCCGCCGGACTGCTCGATGGTCTGGAGGACGAACTCGGTGATGCCGTCCTTGCCGCGCGACGGGAGCATGATCTGGAGCTTGCTCATGTTCTCACAGCCGCCGCCCTTGGGGACGACGGTGATGTGGAAGCCGTCGCCGGGCACGATCTCCGTGTGGATGACGGCGGGGGTGTTGTCCTTCGTGTTGACGCGGGACGAGAAGGGGTGGTCGACGATGGAGGCGCGGAGGTAGCCCTCGGTGTAGCCCTTGCTGACGCCCTTGTTGATGGCGTCGCGCAGGCTGCCGCCGACGACGTGCGCGTCCTGACCGATCTCGACCATGACGACGGTGGTGCCGGTGTCCTGGCAGAGGGGGATCATCTCGCGCTTCGCGAGGTCGACGTTCTCGAGGATCTCGACGAGCACCTGCTTCGCGAGCGGGGACTTCTCGGTGGTCTCCGCCTTGCGGATGCCGGCGACGACGTCGTCGGGGAGGACGTGGGTTGCGGTCTGGCAGAGCTCCGCGACGACGCGGGTGATGTCGTCGGCGGGGATGTCGCGGACGCGGGTTGCGGTGTCGGTGGTCATGGTGTCGCCTCTATTCGTGCGCGCTACTTGAGGAGCGCGATCAGATCCTTCGTCGCGGCGGCGGCCTTCTGGATCTTCGCCTTTTCGTCGTCGCTGACGGGCATCTCGTGCGTCTTCTTGACGCCGCCGGCGCCGAGCTGGCACATGACGCCGCAGACGACGTCGTTGATGCCGTATTCGCCTTTACATAGTACCGCGCTCGGGATGAGGCGGTTCTGATCGAGCAGGACCGACTGCACCATCTGGATGGTGGCGGCGGAGGGGGCGTAGTAGGCGCTGGAGACCTTCATCAGCTCGCCGATCTCGGCGCCGCCGCGCATGGTGCGGGCGACGATGGCGTCGATCTTGTCCTGCGCGAGGTAGGACGTGAGCGGGAGGCCGCCGACGCGCGCCTGCGAGACGATGGGCACCATCGTCGTGTCGGTGTGGCCGCCGAGGACGTAGGCGTGGACGTCGCGGATGGAGGCGCCGGTGGCATCGGCGAGGAAGTATCGGAAGCGGGCGGTATCGAGCGCGCCGCCCTGGCCGATGATGCGCTCGCGGGGGAAGCCGGAGGCCTTGAGGGCGACGTGGCACATGGCGTCCATGGGATTGGCGAAGATGATGATGACGGCGTTGGGGGAGGCCTTGGCGGCCTCGGTGATCTTCGCGCGGACGATGTCGGCGTTGCCGTTGAGGAGGTCCTCGCGCGACATGCCGGGCTTGCGGGGGGCGCCGGCGGTGCAGACGATGACGTCGGAGCCCTTCGTCTCGTCCCAGCCGTCGGTGGCGGTGACCTTCGTGTCGAAGCCGAGCCAGGAGGCCGACTGCGACATGTCGAGTGCCTTGCCGTGGTGGAGCGTGCCGGCGAACTGCGGGTCGTCCTGGATGACGACGTCGGCGACGCCCTGTTCGACGAGGCGCTGGGCGATGGCGCCGCCCGTCATGCCGCCGCCGATCACGGTTACCTTCTTGCGTGTTGCCATGTGTCCTCCGTGGCTGGTGCCTACTTCTTCAGCTTCTCGATGACGGCGTCGGCGACCTGGGAGGTGCCGACGGCGGTGGGGTCGTTGCGGTCCGCCTTCATGTCGTAGGTGACGGACTTGCCTTCGCGAATGACGTCGCCGAGGGCCTTCTCGAGGCGGTCGCCGGCTTCGGTTTCGCCCATGTGGCGGAGCATGAGCATGCCGGAGAACATCATCGCCATGGGGTTGACCTTGTTCTGGCCGGCGTACTTCGGGGCGCTGCCGTGGATGGGCTCGAAGAGCGCGGCTGTGTCGCCGATGTTCGCGCCGGGGGCGACGCCGAGGCCGCCGACGAGACCGGCGCAGAGGTCGGACAGGATGTCGCCGTAGAGGTTGGGGAGGAGGAGGACGTCGAACCACTCCGGCTTCTGGACGAGCTGCATGCAGAGCGCGTCGACGAGCACCTCTTCGTACTCGATGTCGGGGTAGTCTTTGGCGACCTCGCGCGAGACGGCGTAGAAGAGGCCGTCGGTGAACTTCATGATGTTGGCCTTGCTGACGGCCGAGACCTTCTTGCGCTTGTTGGCGCGGGCGTACTCGAAGGCGTACTTCGCGATGCGGCGGGTGCCGAACTCCGTGATCGTCTTGATGCTGATGCCGGTGTCGTCGCGGAGGGGGCCCTGGCCGCTGTCCACGACGATCTTGTTGAGCTGCGCGATGTAGGGGGAGCCCTTCTCGAACTCGATGCCGGCGTAGAGGTCCTCGGTGTTCTCGCGGACGACGACGAGGTCGACGTTGGCGTCGGCGAAGCGGGTGCGGACGCCGGGGTAGACCTTGCAGGGCCGGACGCAGGCGTAGAGCTGGAGGGCCTTGCGGAGGGCGACGTTGACGCTGCGGAAGCCGGTGCCGATGGGCGTGGTGACGGGGCCCTTGATGCCGAGCTTGGTGCGGGCGAGGGAGTCGAGGGCGCGCTGGGGGAGGGGGGTGCCCTCCTTCTCCATGACGTCGACGCCGACGTCCTGGACGTCCCAGTCGAACTGGACGCCGGTGGCCTCGAGGACGCGGCGGGTGGCCTCTGCGATCTCGGGGCCGGTGCCGTCACCGGGGATGAAGGTCACGGAGTAGGGCATCTGACGCTCCTGTCACGAAGGATCCGTGCCGCCGGGGCTCGTCGTGGGCGCACGACCGGGCGACGAAAAGGCCCAGCATCGGATCTGGGCCCTTTCCTTCAGTTCGGAGGGTGCTTCGGCCTCGCTCGCGACTGCCCCGCGTGGTGTGCGCGGGGCCCGTTGGGCCCGAGCTGAGGCGGTGCGTGAAGCGTGGTGAGTATAGCGCCGGGGTGTGGTAGCGGGAAGCGGGTGCGCGCCAGTCTGTGATACGCGTCTAACGATGCACTTGTGCCTGTGGCGCCGGCTCCTCTTCGTCGACGGGGACGATGGTCGATTCCTGCTCTTCGGGCGGGGGGAGGTGGCGGAAAAAGGCGTAGAAGAGCACGGTCTGGAGGCCCTGGAACAGCGCGCCGATCTCGAAGGGGATGGCGAGGGCGGCGTGCTCGAAGAGCCAGCCGGCGGCGGCGGGCGTGGCGGACGACGTGCCCTGCGACGGGAGGTTCGATAAGCCGGCGACGGCGGCGCGCTCCTCGCCGGGCACCATGCCGAGGACGTAGGACTGGCGCAGCGGCATGGCGACGCGCATCGCGAGGACGCGGATGGCGTAGACGGCGCCGGCGAGCCAGAACGTCGGCATCACGGCCATGACGCCGAGCAGCGACGCCTGGATCGCGCGGCCGATGGTGATGGAGTTGATGAGGCCGAGGCGGCGGGCGATCGTCGACGCGCTGAGGTTGGAGAACATCGACAGAGCGTTGATCGCTGCGTACAGGAGGCCGATCTCGCCGGGCCCGGCGCCGTAGCGTCGGTAGAACCAGTAGGTGAGGAAGGGGCCGACGAAACCGACGGCGACGCCGTTGACGCTGTTGGTGATCCAGAGCTTGATGAGGAATCGCCATGACTGCTTCGGCCAGGCGATCCAGCGCGCGTCCTCGCGGGGGACGCCGGTGCGGACGTCGCGGACGGGGACGGCGAGCATCGCAGCGGAGAGGGACAGCACGGCGACGACGAGGAAGGCGGGGCGGTAGGCGTCGGTGCCATGCAGGCCGAAGTGGCCGGCGGCGTCAGGGATGCGGGCGAGCAGGCCGCCGATGAGGGCGCCGAAGGCCGAGGCGAAGGCAAGCCGGCCGAAGACACTGTTGCGGTGCTGCGGCGGCGTGGCGTCGGCGATAAGGGCCTGCTCGACGGGCTGGTAGGGGCCGATGCTGCCGCCGCCGGCGCCGGCGCCGCGTCCGAAGCTGCCGAGCGCGGCGAAGATGAAGATCAGTGCGGTGGCGTCGGAGAGGGAGAAAACGACGGCGCTGACGGCGACGAGCGCCGGGATGGCGACGATGAAGGGCTTACGGCCGAGGCGGTCGGAGAGCAGGCCGGAGAGGGCGGAGAGGACGGCGGACATGACGGCGATCACGGCGAAGAGGACGCCGAGCTTCGTTGCGCTGAATCCGATGCGGGCGAGGTAGATGGGGACGATGACGCCGGCGAGCGCGCGGCCCGCGCTCATCGTGCCGCGCGCGATCATCAGCAGCCAGACGTCATGCGAGACCCAGTCGGGCCTGGCGCCGCGATACGCGGCGGCCAGTCGCCCACCGGACGGGCGCCCAGAGGTAGACACCGTTATACGTTAACGCTTGCGGGTGCGGGGCGCAGTGGCGGCGTGTGCCGCGGGTGTTACGAGCGCTGCCACCAGTGGCGCCGGCGACGGGCGAGCCAGCGGTAGCGGCCGTAAGGGGTCGTCGGGGTTGATCTCGGTCACGGCGAGCGCATCCGGGGGAGCGGCGCGGTTGGCGAGGAGCGCGCGTGAGAGCGAGCGGTTCAGGCGCTCGGCGCGTACTTCCAGCAGGTGCACCTCGGTGGCGAGCGGCTCATCCTGGGGCGCGTCACGGCGCCGGGGGAGCGCGCCAGTATCGGCGATCAGGCGGAGGCGGCGGCGCGGCTCCTTCTCGGCGGGCCGGGCGCAGGGGCGCTGGGTGTCCATCTGCGCATGGCGGGAGTTCGGCAGGTAGATGAGGTAGCGGAAGCCACCGCGACGGGGGACGATGCGGTTGCGGAGCTGGCCCTTGCGGATCATGCGGCGGATGGTGCTCGGCGAGACGTTGAGCTCGCAGGCGGCGTGCAGGAGCGTGAGCCAGTCGGCCGGGTCCGGGCGCGGCGGGACAGGGGCGAGCCGGGCGTGCTCGTCTTCGGTCTCCGCGGGCGAACGAAGTGCCACCATGCGAATTCTCCCATCCGCGCGGCATGGCCGTGATTTTTTCTCAAGAGGATCATCGACTGGCCGAGACTCCCTCTGAAGGAGGGCGGCCATCGGCTATAATTCGCATGTGACGACCCGCACGTCTTCCGAAACCTCCTCCGAACTCCCCACCTGGTTCCGCGGACTGAACAACGCGCGCATCGTCTCGGGCGCCCCGGGCGAGGCCAGCGGCGTGTGCCACGACAGCCGGGAGGCGCGGCCGGGGGCCGTCTTCGTGGCGGCGCCGGGGCAGACATTCGACGGCAACAGCTTCATTACGGACGCGATCGCCCGGGGGGCGCGGTTCGTGGTGGTCCAGGAGGCGCTCCAGGAGCGGTGGTCGCCGTACGTCAACGAGGACGTGACGTTCGTGGCGGTGCCGGACGCGCGGATTGCGGTGGCCGAAGCGGCGGCGGGGTTCCACGGCTACCCGGCGCGCTCGATGGCGATGATCGGGGTGACGGGGACCGACGGCAAGACGACGACGACGCACCTGACGGCGCACATTCTCAACGAGATGGGGCAGCGCGCCGGTTACCTGAGCAGCGTCGAGTTCGCGGCCGGCGGGGCTGTCGAGCTGAACGCGTCGCACATGACGACGCTGGAGGCGACGGAGATCCAGCGGCGGCTGGCGATGATCCGGGACGCCGGCGGCGGGGCGGCGGTGGTGGAGGCGTCGTCGATCGGGCTGGACATGCACCGGGTGGACCAGTGCGAGTTCGACGTCGGGGTATTCACGAATTTGGCGCCGGACCACCTGGACTACCACGGGAGCATGGCCGACTATCGCGACGCAAAGGCGATCCTGTTCCGGATGCTGGGGACGTCGGCGGAGAAGGGCTTCGGGAAGGCGGCGATCCTCAACGCGGACGATTCGGCATCGGCGGACATGCGGGCGGCGACGATCGTGCCGGTGATCACGTACGGCGTGCAGCACGATGCCGAGCTGATGGGGAGCGACGTCAAGCCGGCGGGGTTCGGCACGCGGTTCAAGGTGCGGATGTTCGGCGAGAGCGTCGAGGTACAGACGACGCTGATGGGCCAGTACAACGTGTCGAACTGCCTGGCGGCGGTCGGGGCGGCGGTGTCGCAGGGGGCGGAGTTCGCGGGATCGGTGCGAGCGCTGGAGAGCTTTCCCGGCGTCCCGGGGCGGATGGAGCTGATCGAAGAAGGGCAGGACTTCCGGGTCGTCGTCGACATCGCGTCGACGGAGCAGGCGATGGGCAACGTGTTACAGATGCTGAAGCCGGCGACGAAGGGGAAGCTGATCGTCGTGTTCGGCGCGGCGGGTGAACGCGACCCGGCGCGGCGGAGGCTGATCGCGCGGGCGGTCGCCAAGTACGCGGATATGGCCGTGATCACGAACGAGGACCCTCGCGGGGAGAACCCCGACCGGATCCTGGATGACATCGCCGGCGCGCTGAGGGGGGCGGGGTTCCGCCGCTTCGAGCGCGAGCAGGACCGGCGGCAGGCGATCGAGATTGCGTTCAAGCGGGCCGAGGGCGGGGATACGGTGCTGCTGGCCGGGAAGGGCACGGAGCAGTCGATCGTGATCAGCGGGACGCACTGGCGCTGGGATGAGCGCCGGATTGCGCGGGAGTTGTTGCAGGAGCTTGGTGGCGTATAATAGGTCAATCGCGGTTTCGTTCACGTGAGTAAGCAATTTGCGCGAATCTGAGATTGACCGGCTGGCTGCCGCAGACCTCGCCCACATCATCCACCCTCAGTTCAACGTCGCCGACCACCGGGACGCCATCATCTACGCCAGCGGCAAGGGCGCCGTGCTCACGGACGTGCGCGGCAACGAGTACATCGACGGGCTGTCGTCGCTGTGGAACGTCGCTGTTGGGCACGGGCGCACGGAGCTGGCCGAGGCGGCCGCGGCGCAGATGGCGACACTGGCGTTCTCCAACGGCTACACGGGCTACGCGAACGAGCCGTCGATCCGGCTGGCGGAGAAGCTGCTGTCGCTGGTGTATCCGAACATGTCGGGCATCTTCTTCGCGAACAGCGGGTCGGAAGCCAACGACATGGCGATGAAGGCGGCGCGGTACTTCTGGGCCGTGTCGGGCAAACCGGAGAAGATCAAGATCATCTCGCGCCAGGAGGCGTACCACGGCGGGACGATGGCGGCGACGGCGATCACGGGTATGGCGCCGTTCCACAAGGGGTTCGGGCCGGAGCCGCCCGGATTCGTGCAGGTGCCGACGTGCTACCCGTATCGCTGCGAATGGTGCAGCGCGAAACCGTCATGCACGTTGGAGTGCGCCGACAACATCGAGGCGACGATCGAGCGCGAGGGCGCGGAGACCGTCGCGGCCGTGATCGCCGAGCCGGTGCACGGTGCGGGTGGCGTGATTCCGCCAGATCCTGAGTACTGGCCCCGGCTGCGCGAGATCTGCGACCGGCGCGACGTGCTGCTGATCGCCGACGAGGTGATCACGGGCTTCGGGCGGACGGGGCGCTGGTTCGCGCTGGAGCATTGGGGCGTGCAGCCGGACATCATGACGATCGCGAAGGCGGTGACGAGCGCGTATGTGCCGCTTTCGGCGTTCATCGTCTCCGGCCGGGTGCACCGGGCGATCCTCGACGCGGGGGCGGACATGAAGTTCATGATCGGCTGCACGAACGCGGCGCACCCGACGGCGTGCGCGGTGGCGCTGCGCAACCTGCAGATCTTCGACGATGAGGGGCTGGTGGAGCGGGCGGACCGGATGGGCCGGCGATTGAACGAGGGGCTGGGGCAGCTGATCGAGATGCCGAAGGTCGGGAACGTGCGCGGGCTGGGGCTGATGGCGGCGGTGGAGGTGGTGGCGGACAAGGCGACGCGGGCGCCGTTCGCGGCTTCGGAAGCAGTCGGGCCGAAGCTGGCGCGGGCGATGCGGGAGCGCGGGGTTGTGACGAGGGTAAAGGGAGACAGCATCCTGTTCGCGCCTCCGCTTGTCATAACGGAGGAGCAGATCGACAGGATCGTGGATGTCACGGCAGGGGCGATTGATGCCGTGACGTCGGGGCTGGGTTAGAATTGGCGTCACGAGTGAGGGGGTATACTCGAGGTATGCAAGGAGCGCAGATCTCCCGCCCGGGCAACGCGACGATGGCGCGCACGGACCGGTTCGCGTCGTTCTCACAGAGCAACTGGCGACACCTGTTCGAGCTGGCGTTCGTCGTGCCCGCGTACATTGCGTACCAGTTTGTGCGCGGGGCGGTGCACGGGCAGGCCAGCACGGCGTTCAGCAACGCGTCGCGGCTGATCCACATCGAGCAGCAGCTTGGAATTTTCCACGAGGCGTTCCTCCAGCAGGAGATCCTCGGGAAGGCGTGGGCGGTCGACGCATTCAACTACCTGTACATCTGGGGACACCTGCCGGTGATCGTGGCGGTGGCGTTGTGGCTCTACGCGTCGCACCGCGACCGCTACGCGCTGTTCCGGAACGCGTTCCTGATCTCCGGTTTGATTGCGCTCATTGGATTCAGCTTTGTGCCACTGGCGCCGCCGCGATACATGCCGGAGTTCGGTTTCAAGAACACGATCGTGAACGCGCAGTCGTACTACGCCTTCCAGAACCCGAAGATCGTGAACCAGTACGCGGCGATGCCGAGCCTGCACTTCGGCTGGGACATGCTGGTGGCGATCGCGATCGGCTATAACTCGCGCACGAGGTGGGTGAAGATCGCGGCGGTGTTCATGCCGGTGGTGATGCTGGGCGGCATCGTGCTGACGGCCAACCACTACTTCCTGGACGCGGCGGCGGGCGCGCTGGTGGCGCTGATGGGCCTTGGCATCGCGCTGGTGCTGCGGCGCAAGCTGAGCGGCGACGGACGGTTCAGCTTCCTCTTCTAGATCGAACCTGAGGCGCGTTGACGGCCTGAGCGGGCGGTTGCTATGCTGCGCGCAGGAAAGGAGGTGATGCGGATGGATTATCCTAGTTGTGAGGCCTGCGTGCCAAACGACGTCCGCAACACCTCGGGAGCTAGCTGCTAGCAGGCCTCCCGGGGGCGGAAGCCGGGCAGCAGGCCTGGCAACACATACGAATGGCCCGGACGGAAACGTCCGGGCCAAATCTTTGTCCCGATTCAGACGCTCTCAGGCCAGCTGCGGCTGCGACAGTGACTCCAGGTACTCGTGGATGGCGGCGGCGGCGCGGCGGCCGTCGGCCAACGCCGTCACGACCAGGTCCGCGCCGTTGACGTTGTCGCCGCCGGCGAAGACGCCGGGTTGCGACGTCATCTTCGTGTCCGGGTGGACCTCGACGAGATTCCAGCGGTTGGTGGTGACGCCGGGCGCCGCGTCCTTGATGATGGGGTCGGCGTTGTAGCCGATGGCGATGGCCACGCTGTCGGCCGGGATCGTGAACTCCGAGTGCGGCACGGGGACAGGGCGGCGGCGGCCGGACTCGTCGGGCTCGCCCAGCTCCATGCGCTGGCATTCGAGCGCGGTGACGCGGCCGCTGTCATCGCCGAGGAAGCGGAGCGGGATGGTGAGGAACTGGAAGTTCACGCCTTCCTGACGGGCGTGCTCGCGCTCTTCGGTGCGGCCGAGCATCTCTGCCTCGGTGCGGCGGTAGATGCAGGTGACGTGTTCGGCGCCCAGACGCACGGCGGTGCGGACGCAGTCCATCGACGTATCGCCGCCGCCGATGACGACAACGTTGTTGCCGACGTCGAGCGACTCGCGCATGTGCTCAGGGAGCTGGTCTGGGCGAAGGTTGCCGCGGACGAGGAACTCCGTGGCGGCGTAGATCCCGGAATACTCCTCGCCCTGGATCGCGAGGCGCCCGCCCAGGCCGGCACCGGTGCCGACAAAGACCGCGTTGAAACCCTGGTTGAAGAGATCGTCGATGGTGACGTCCTTGCCGACCCAGGTATTCCCGATGAACGTCACGCCGAGCTTCTCGAGATAGGCGACCTTGTCGCGGAGGACATCCTTGCTCAACTTGAAGTTGGGGATGCCGTAGAGAAGGATGCCGCCGGGCTCCGGCCAGGCGTCATAGATCGTGCAGGAGTGGCCGACCTTCGCCAGCTCCTCGGCGACGGCCATGCCGGCAGGGCCGGCGCCGACGATGGCCACCTTGTAACCCGACGGGGCCGGCAGCACAGGGAGCGGCACGCCGAGCTTCGTGCGCTGGTAATCGGCGACGAACGCCTCGAGCTTGCCGATGGCGACGGGCGGCTCCTGGTGGCTGTCCGGACGGATGGCGAAGGCGACGACGCACTCGCCCTCGCAGAGACGCTCCTGCGGGCAGAGGCGGCCGCAGAGTTCGGGAAGGTTGCTGGTCTCGCGGAACCTGTCGGCGGCGGCGCCGATGTCACCCTGCTCGAGCAGGCGGAAGGCGCCGGGGATGTCGTTGCCGACGGGGCAGGCCTGCTGGCAGGGGGCGGTCGGGCACTGGAGGCAGCGCATGGCCTCGACCTTTGCGGTCTCCACGTCGAAGCCGAGGAAGACCTCGTCCCAGTTCTTCTTCCGCTCCTCCGGATCCTGCTTGCGGATGGGAACGCGGGAGATAGCCAGGCGGCGCTGTACTTCTACGTCCTTCGCCATGCGCGAGGGTCCCCCTTCGTCGCTTGATCCGCCGGGCGCCAGGTCCGGCGGGTATCAACAAGTCTAGGGCGGGCGATAGGAGTTGTAAATGGCGAGGCATCAATTGCGGCGTGGCGGGCGAAGCTGCTACTGGGTGACGCCGGGCGTGAACGAGGCGCGGAGGAAGTTGACGAGGTTCCAGATGTCGTCCGGCTTGAGGGCGCTGGCGAACTTGGGCATTGCGCTCCCCGGGTAGCCGTTGGCGATGAAGTTGTAGAACTGCGGGTCGTCGTGATAGGGGATGTGCGCCCGGAAGTCGGCGGGCGCGGGGTTGAGCTGGGCGGCGGCGGGACCGTCCCCGTGGCCGTCGGCGCCGTGGCACTGGGCGCAGTTCTGGTTGTAGAGCTGCCGCCCGGCGTCAACCGACGCCTGGCTGGGCGCTATCGGGTTGCCGTTGCGCGGGTTGGCGGACGCGGGGTGCGAGTGGACGCCGAAGACGAGGACGGCGCCGGTGAGCAGCAGGAACGTGGCGAAGGCGATGCCGATGCGATAGCCCGGCTGCTGGAGCCAGCGAAGCTGCTTGCGGTAGAAGATGATCATCGCGCCGAGGAGCGCGATCAGCGCACCCGCCACCTCGTTCCAGCCGTACGTCGTGAACGGCAGTGCGAAGTCGCCGCCGGTCGTGGGGCCCGCCCCAACGACGGCGCGAGCGGTGGCGAGCACGATCTCCTTGGACACATCGTCGGCGTCGGAACGGCGGACATCGATCTCGATGCGCCAGTTCCCGGGCTGAGAGAGGTTGGAGGCGTCGCCGCGCCAATCGCCGCTCGAACTCTTCGCGAGCGTGGTTTCCGACTGCGGGATGAGGTTGGCCACCTGATCATAGGTGAAGCGGAGGCGGGCGAAGGTGACAGTGTCGGCCGGCGAGCCGTCCAGCTTGTCGATCTTGACGTCGAACTGGTTCAGGCCGACCTGGTTGGGCGTCACCTCGAGCGTGAGCTTGAGGTCGTTCGCGGTCACCTGCTGCTTGAAGACGGTGGAGGCGGCCTTCGCGGCGATACGCTGGTCGACCTCGCTCTTGGCTGTTGAGGTCTGCGTGAGCACGCCAACCGCCCCGAACACGGCGAGGATCATCGCGACCTCCAGCGCGACCGTCCACGGCAGCACGCGCTGCAGCCAGGCGATCGAGCGCTTCCAGCGTTCGCGCTGATCCTGCGTGCCGCCTCCGTCCTGGTAGGCGCCGTCGATGGCGTCGACGAGGCGCGGTTTGAAGATGTACGCGTTGAGGCCGGCGACGGCGAGCAGCGGCAGGATGAGGGCGATCTTCGCGAGGAGCACCTTGCCGTAGGTCGTGTGGATCATCGCGGGCGCGTTCGGGATCTGCGTGATGCCGTTGATGGTGCCGGTGGTGAGGATGACGGCGACGCTGATGCCAGCGATGATCGAGAAGCGGTCGAAGACGTTGGCGAGGATGAGGAAGCGTTGCGGTTCGCGGAGGCGGCGGGCGGTGCGCATCAGCGGTACGAGCATGACGAGCGCGCCGAGCCACGTGGCGGACGAAAGCAGATGCAAGAAGTCGGACGACGTGCCCCAGAACTTGCCGGGGTTCTGGGCGCCGTGGCTGATCATCGAATACGTGAGGCAGGCGGCAGCGCAGGCCAGCATCAGCACCGCGAGGCCGGCCCTTCGCACGAACTTCGGCCCGCCGAGCAGCAGCGGCGCCGCGCCGGCCAGCGCAATCAGGATGAACACGAGGTTGGCCAGCTGGTACTGGCCCGTGTGAAGCTTGGTGAGGTACTCGACAAGGCCCGTCGAGGTGCCGAAGCGCGAGACGGTGCGCAGGATGAGGAATGACGACGAGATGAACGAGATCGGGAGAAGCACGTGCGCCAGGTATGCGACAGCGCGCTGGGCGCTTTCGGCGATGACGGCGTGGTCTTCGTCATCCAGGAACGCCGCGGCGGGGCGGATGCCGGCGAAGAGCATGAAGGCGGCGCCGAGCACCGTCGCGAGCGAGAGCAGCGCGAGCCACTTGAGCGCGGCATCGACGTTGCTGGGCAGGAGTTTCGCGCCCTGGACCGTGGCGGCGCCGACGCCTGTCAGTGACACGCCCGCAGGCAGGCTGCCGTCGGCCTGGAGGACGATGAACGGGAAGGAACCGGAGACGTTGTGGCCGTCGACGTGCGAGACGTTGGCCCACTTTACGAAGTAGAGGTCGGGCGGCAGGTCCTTGACGCCGACAGAGGCGAAGGTGGGGTCCTGGTCGTCGAAGGCGACATCCTTGGTATCGACGCGCTGCCCCGCCTTGTTCGTGACCTGGATCGTCGTGAGCTTGCGTTCGATGGCCTCGCTGAAGTGGAGGATGATGCGGGTGGGCGGACGCTTCACCTGCTCGTTCTGGTCGGGGGTGGAGCTGAGCAACGTGGCGTGCGCGGAGACGTGCGCGACGGGGAGCAGCGCGCCGATGGCGACCGCCAGGCAGATGACGGCGAGCATGCCACGGCGCACAGCGGTTAGCCGCACCGCATCCTCCATCCACCACCCCGGGCGTCCGTCATCGTCATCGTCATGGGTTGACGGGCATCACGACGACCGCCGCGCGAAGAACCACCACGCCCCGGCCGCGCCGATCGCCGCCACGGCAAGCACGGCGATGATCACGTACACGGTGGTGTTGGAGCTGCCGCCTGACGACGCGCCGGACGACGCGGGCGTCGCCGTGACGGCTGGCTGGACGGTGGCGGCGCTGCCGGTTGCGGGAGCGCTCGTAGCGGGGGCGGATGTGGGCCCACTCGAGGGGGTTTCCGCACCGCCTGTCCCGGCCGTGGCTGAGCCTTCTGCGGCTGGCGTCACGTCTTCGTTGCCGATCTTCGCGAGATCGGCGTCGTTCGCGAGATCGACGGCGTTGGGCTGCGTCTGGACGTAGAAGGAGAAGGCGCCGTCGAGGGGGTCACCGTCGGCGTCCGAGACGTTGTGCCAGTGGACGACGTAGCGGCCGGGGCCGAGATCCGGCTGAAGCTGGACGCTCATCTTCGTGCGGTCGCTCTCGTCGATCACGGCAGGGCCCGTCGTGACCTCAGCGCCGCGGTCACGGTTGACGTTGATGGAGTAGAGGCCCGAGACCTTCTGGATCTCCTGGGTAAAGAAGATCACCACCTGCGTGGGGGCGGTCTGGACGACCTCCCCCACCGCAGGTGTCGAGGTTTTGAGCCGGGCGTGCGCGGACGCCGTGGAGGGCACGATTGCGATCGCGGCGATGATCGCCGTTATCAGGATCAGCAGGTAGTAGCGCATCGACCTATCCTCCCCGGGCAAGAACTCGGCGCCCGCCCGGCTCACCGTACCGAGATTAGCGCTGTCGCAACTTGCGAGCCGCCAATGTGGCGCCAGCGCCGCCGGTTGCGAGGACGAACGCGAGCACGAGCCACATGGCGGTGTCGTTCCCCGATCGCGACGGACCCGTGCCGGTCGCCGGGAGCGCGCCACCGGTCGGCGCCGGCGCGGGTGCGATGAGGGGCGCTTCCGTCGGCGCGGCGGCCGGCGAGGTCGGTGCGGGTGCAACCGCTTCGGCAGTCGCTGTCGCGTCGTCGGCTGCCTGCGCGGTGGCGGTAGCGAGCTCGCCAGCGCCGACCTGCGCGAGCTGGTCGTCCTTGGCGAGGTCGTCGGCGGTGGGCTGGGTCTGGATGTAGAACGCGAATGCGCCATCGAGCGGATCGCCGTCATCGGCGGACGTGTTGTTCCAGTTGACGACGTAGCGGCCGGCGTCGAGGCCGGACTGCAGGTTCACGGTGAGCTGCGCGTCGCCGGTGACGGTCGCGTCGCCGGAAGTTACGGAGCCGCCGCCGTCCTTTTCGACCGTAATACCGAAGCTGCCGGACGTCTTTTGAATGTTCTCCTGGAAGTTAATGACGACGGACGTGGGCGCGGTCTGCAGGACTTCGCCCTTGGACGGCGTCGAGCTGTCGTACGGCGCGTGCGCGGACGCGACGGCGACGGCCGCAAGCACAGCTACCGTTGCAAGCAGGGCCGTGAGCGCGATTCGAATTCGGTCTCTTCCGATCATGATTCAGCCTCCTATTTGTCGTCTAAGGTGTCATGTCCGACATCGGGGTGGACATCCCCGGCATCGGCGTTGATCCTGAGCTGCTTCCTTCCGGGCCGCCGGCGTCTGCCGGCAGCGACTTCGCCGCCTCGTCGCCAACGGCAGGCGTGAACATATGCCAGTCCTCGTGGACCGCGGACGAGGCGTCCTTGAGCTCGTCGGCGGTCTTGCCGGCGTTGAACCCCTGGTACAGGGTGACGGCGTCGTCGTGGAACTTCGTCGCCATGTCCTTCAGGTTGTCGGGCCAATTTGTGAGTGCCAAGACGCGGATGATCGTGCGCACTGTCGGAAGGTAGGTGCCCTCGATCGTACCGCCCTGCAGCGAGGTATCGAGCTCGTGCGGCGAGTTCGCCGCAAGCGTCACCCAGGCGTACAGGAGCTCGTCCTGCTGCAGGCGTGCCGTCAAGTCGGCATCGCTCGCCTGCGGTGACGCGCCGGCGGTGGTGGTGCTGTCGCTGGTGTTGTTACTGCTGCTGCCGCAGGCCGAGACGATCGCGGCGCCCGCGAGCGTGGCGACGGCAGCGAGCATCGTGAACCGCATAGCGCGGCTCCAGATGGCCATCGTGAACCTCCAAGATGGTCTGATTGCGGATCAGATCGTGGCGAGGGAGGTTCGCGGCGGCCGAGTGGGTGGCCTGATGGAGATCCCGCTGAGGGCGGGAGTGGTCAGCGCGATGAGGACGGTAAAGAGCGCGGGCGCAACGACCAGGGGATCGCTGAAGATGAGCTGGCCGGGACCGGCCGCGATCGGCGCGTCGGCGCAGCTAGCGGGCGAGCCGTGGCAGTGCTGGGCGTGGATGGCGTCCTCGGCGGGGTTGTCGACGTGGCCGCCGGGCAGGAGGTGGTCGTAGGGGACGACGGACGGGAGCACGGCGAAGAACACGAGCGACGACATCGTCAGCCTGAGGGCCGTCGCACGGGTGAAGCGGGAGGAGGTCATCCGGGGGCTGCAGAGCCAGATGAGCACCACGGCGAAGACGACGAGGGCGGGGAGGAGGACGGCAGGGTCAACAGTGGCCGCCGTCGCGGCGGCGACGGTGTGAAGCAGCGGCAGAGGGGGAGGGGTCAGGGCGATGGCCGGGCCTCCTTCGGCGCCAGTATAGCGGCCGTACCGAAGCGCACACGGGGGGACGTCGTATTGCAGCCTACCCCGCACGAAAGTAGAATACGCGCGACCTCATCGACCGACGAGGCCGGGGCAGCCAGGGGGATTCACTCCATGCCGCACGAAGACGCGCTACGCAACGTACAGCTATTCTCGCAGTTCGCCAGCAAGGATCTGACGCGGCTCGGCCGCGCGGTGGTGGAGCGCTCTTACAAGAAGGGCGAGACGATCGTCAAAGAGGGCGAGCAGGCGGTCGCGTTCTTCGTCATCATCAAAGGGAAGGTGGAGGTGGTCCAGGGCAGCGGCAAGAAGGCACAGATGTTGAACACGCTCGGCCCGGGGCAGACCTTCGGAGAGATGGCGCTGCTCGACGGGGCGCCGCGCGCGGCGACGATCACGACGCTCGAAGACACGACGTGCCTGGTGCTGTCCCGCTGGGACTTCGTGGCGGAACTCCAGACCAACCCGCACATGGCGGTGGCGATGCTACCGGTGCTGAGCCGGCGGCTGCGTGAGGTCGAGGCGCGCCTGGCGGCGTTCTAGCGCGGCTCCATTCCGGCCGTCATTCGTTCAATCTTCTCGAGGACCTCGTCGTGCTCTTCTGGCGCGACCGCGTGCTCGAGCCCCCAGTCGACGAGCGCCTCCATCACCGGGCGCAGGGAGCGTCCAACGGAGGTGAGACGGTAGTCGGCACGCAGGGGATGCGTTGAGTAGACGCTTCGCTCTACGAGCCCGTTCGCCTCGAGCCATTTGAGCCGTTCGGAGAGCATGCGCGTGGGCATGCCCGGCGAGAGTTCGAGAAACTCCTTGAACCTGCTCCTGCCGAAGAAGAGATCGCGGACGATGAGCAGCGTCCAGCGGTCGCCGACGAGGTCGAGCGTGCGCGCGATCGGACACTGCTGGTCGTAGCTGCGAGTCACCCTCGATCCCCTCTCGCGCGAAGATATTAACACGGGTTGACGACGCGGTCGCAGTCACTATACGATTTGCACCCACCGCGGGAAGGCCCGCGGCAGGCGACCACGTCGCGACGTGGCAACGAACTCGGCAACGTGCGCCCGCAGCGGATGCGGCGCAAGTGAGATGCGGCGCAGTGCAGCGCGGCGCAATTACGTCAGAGGAGGACGCAGACATGGGACAGAAGGTCGTGCATTTCGAGATCCTGGGGAAAGACGCGAAGAAGACGCAGGACTTCTACGCGAAGCTCTTCGACTGGAACGTCGACGCGAACAACCCGATGAACTACGGCATGGTCAACGGGGAGTCGGCCGGGATCGGCGGGGGGTTGGCGCAGGCGCAGGGCAACCCGATGGTGACCGTGTACGTCGAGGTGGCGGACCTGGCGGCGACGCTGAAGAAGGCCGAGGATCTGGGCGGCAAGACCGTGATGCCGCCGATGGACGTGCCGGGTGGGCCCTCGATCGCGCAGTTCCAGGACGCCGACGGGAACGTCGTCGGGATCCTGAAGGCCGGCAGCATGGGCTGATGAGGCGTTCCGCGGGCGCGCCCGGGCGCGTACCATGCCGTCGTTCACGGAATGCGGAAGGAGCGCGGCATGGCTGACGACTGGGCGCGGCCCGTTGTCCACTGGGAGATCAGGGCGAAGGATCCGCAGGCGATGCGGGCCTTCTACAGCGCGATGTTCAACTGGAAGATCGCCGACGGACCGATCATGACGATCGCGCCCGGCGTCGGGGCGCCGCCGCAGATCGAGGGGCATATCCTGCAGCACGCGTTACCGGGCGTGACGCTCTACATCCAGGTGCGCGATCTCGACGAATCGATCGCGCGGGCGAAGGAACTCGGCGGCACGCAGACGGCGCAGCGGTTCGACATTCCAGGCGGGCCGACGATCGCGGGCGTCGCCGACCCGGAGGGCAATCCGATCGTGCTGGTGCAGCAGTAGGCTGGGCGGTCAGAGCACGAGCAGCAGCGGCTGCTCGAGCAGGTGTTTGATCTCGGCCAGGAACTGGGCGCCGAGCGCGCCGTCCGTCACGCGGTGGTCGGCGGAGAGCGCCACCTTCATCACGTCGCGCACCATCACCTGACCGTCACGAGCGACGGGCTGCTGCGCGACGCTGCCGACGCCGAGGATGGCCGTCTGCGGCGGCTGGATGATGCCGATGAGCGTCTCGATGCCGTAGGCGCCAAGGTTGGTGATCGAGAAGGTGCCGGCAGTGATCTCGTCGGGCTTGAGCGCGCCACCCTTCGCGCGGGCGACGAGATCCTTCGTGGCGACGGCGATCTGCGCGAGCGTCTTCGATCCCGCATCCAGCACGGCGGGCGCGATCAACCCTTCGTCCAACGCGATGGCGATGCAGACGTTCTGGGCTGACTGCTGCGTGAAGCCGTCGCCGTCCGCGCTGACGTTGAACGCGGGATGGCGCTGGAGGGCGAGCGCGCAGGCCCGCACGATCATGTCGTTGATGCTGATGCGCGCCGCGTCGTCGGTGAGGGACGCGTTGGCGTCCTTGCGGAACGCGAGCGCGGCCGTCATGTCGATATCGACGAGCAGGTAGTAGTGCGGGGCCTCGCGCTTGCTGGCGGCCATGCGCCGGGCGATGGTCTGGCGCATCTTGCTCAAGGTGAGCGGGGCTCCGGGCACGGCGCGCGGAGCCGACGTCGGGGCGGGCGCGGGAGCCGGGCGGGATGGAGCGGGCGCAGCGGTCCTCGCGGCCGGATTGACGGCGGCGAACTGCTCGAGATCGCGCTTGACGATGCGGCCGTCGGGGCCGGTGCCGTGCACCTGGCGAAGGTCGATGCCGCGCTCGTCGGCGATGCGGCGAGCGACGGGCGAGACGCGCAGGCGACCGTTGCCAGCGCCGGAAGGCGCGGTGGGCGCGGGTGCGGGCGGCGGCGCGACCGCGGTCGTCGATGCGGGTGCGGCGGATGCCGCGGCGCTTTTCGGGGCGGTGGCAGGCGCGCCGGTCTCGTACCGGGAGATGTCGTCGTCTGCGCCGGCGATCACCGCGATGAGTCCTTCCACGGGGACGACGTCGCCCTCCTGGTGGATGATCTTGCGGAAGATGCCGCTGTCGAACGCCTCGATCTCGACGTTGGCCTTGTCGGTCTCGATCTCGGCGATGATCTCGCCGCGCTCGACGGGATCGCCCTCCGCCTTGAGCCAGCGGACGATCGTGCCTTCGGTCATGTCGGCACCCATCTGGGGCATGACGACTTCAGAGATCATCGTTGCACCTACACCATGCTCTTGACCAGGCGGATGATGTCCGCCTCCTGCGGTAGCGCGGCCTGTTCGAGCGCGCCGGCGTACGGCATCGGGACGTCGGCGCCGGAGCAGCGGAGGACGGGGCTGTCGAGATCGTCAAAGGCGCGCTCCTGGATGATGGCGGCGATCTCACCGCCGAAGCCGCCGAACTCCCAGTCGTCCTCGATGACGATGACGCGGTTCGTCTTCTTTACGGAGCCGAGGATCGTGTCGACGTCGAGCGGGCGGAGCGTGCGGAGGTTGATCACCTCACAGGAGATGCCCTCAGTCGCGAGTTGGTCCGCGGCGCGCCATGCCTGACGCACGCTGCCGGAGTAGGCGATCAGCGTGACGTCGGTGCCGGCGCGGTAGATCTCGGCCTCGCCGAAGGGGATGCGGTACGGCTCTTCCGGCACCTCACCCTTCTGCGTATAGAGGGCGGTGTGCTCGATGAAGATGACGGGGTTCTCGTCGTCGAACGCGCTCATCAACAGGCCCTTGGCGTCGTACGGCGTCGCCGGGACGACGACTTTGAGGCCGGGGACGTGCGCGTACCAGCTCTCGAGGCTGTGTGAGTGCTGGGCACCGAGCTGGCTGCCGGCGCCGCCGGCCATGCGGATGACGATGGGTACATTGATCTGGCCGTTGGACATGTAGTAGAGCTTCGAGGCGTTGTTGACGATCTGGTCGATGGCGAGCAGGCTGAAGTTGATGGTCATCAGCTCGACCATCGGCTTCAAACCGGCCATCGCGGCGCCGATCCCGGTGCCGACGACGACGGACTCCGCGATGGGCGTGTCCTTCACGCGGCGCTCGCCGAACTCCTCGAGGAATCCCTTCGTGACGGCGTAGGAGCCACCGTAGGCGCCGATGTCCTCGCCCATGAGGAACACGCGCTCGTCGTTCTTGAGCTGGTAGTGGAGCGTCTGGCGGAGCGCTTCGCGGTAGTTGATCTCAGGCACCGTTGCGCTCCTTCTCCTTGTAGACGTATCGATGCAGGGTGTCGAGCGAGGGCGGCGCGCTCTCCTCGGCGAAGCGCGCGGCGGCGTCGGCCATCTCGTCGGCGCGCGCCTGCATGGCGTCGATGTCCGATTGGTGGATGGCGCCGTCGGCGAGCATCTGCTCCGACAGGCGACGGATGGGGTCGAGCATGCGCCACTGCTCGACCTCCTGCTTCGTGCGGTACAGCTCGGCGTCGGCCATCGAGTGGCCGCGGAAGCGGTAACAGATCGCTTCCAGGAAGGCCGGACCTTCGCCGGCGCGGATGCGGTGGGCGAGGCGGCTGACGGTGGAGTGCATCTCCAGCACGTCCATGCCGTCGACCTGCTCGGCGGGCATGGCGTAGGCGTCGGCGCGCTTGTAGATCTCGATCACGGCGGAGACGCGACGGACGTCGGTGCCCATGCCGTAGAGGTTGTTCTCGTTGATGAAGAGCACGGGCAGCTTCCAGACGGAGGCGAGGTTGAGCGCCTCGTGGAACTCGCCCTCGTTCACAGCGCCGTCGCCGATGAAGTTGACGACGATGCGGTCGGTGCCCTTGTACTGCTCGGCGAGAGCGAGGCCGCAGGCGAGCGGCATGTGGCCGGCGACGATGGCGTAGCCGCCCATGAACGACTTCTCGACGTCGAAGAGGTGCATGGACCCGCCGCGGCCGCCGCTGACACCGGTCTCGCGGCCGCAGAGCTCCGCCATGACGCGCCTGGGGTCGAGCCCGCGGGCGAGGGCGTGGCCGTGCTCGCGGTAGTGGCTGACGATGTAGTCGTTCGGGCGCAGCGCGCCGATCGCGCCGGTGCCGACCGCCTCCTCGCCGATGTAGAGGTGGAGGAAGCCCTTGATGCGGCCGCGGGCGTACATCTCCGCAGCCTTCTCCTCGAAGCGGCGGATGCGGATCATCGTCTCGAGGAGCGCCGGCCGATCAGGGGCGGCGACGCCGGCGGCGGTTTGCTCGTCCATGGTCTGTGTCATCTCGCTCCGTCCCTCGGGCCTGTGGCCCGCTTGTCCTGTTCTGAGTTCGGCCGCGACTACTCGGTCCAGAAGTGGATGGCCTCGCCGTTGACGGCGAGCGCCGCTTCCTTCACGGTCTCGCCGATCGTCGGGTGCGCGGCGACGGTCCAGCCCAGCTCGCGCGGCGTCGTCTCCAGCGTCATGCCGAGCGACGCCTCGGCGAGCAGTTCCGTGACCATAGGGCCGACCATGTGGATACCCAGCGTCTCGTTTGTAGCGGCATCCGCGATGATCTTGATGACGCCGTCCGTGGCGTTCAGCGCCTTGGCGCGGCCGTTGGCGCGGACGGGGAACTTGCCGATCTTGACTTCGAATCCCTCGTCGCGGGCCTGGCGCTCGGTGAGGCCGACGCTCGCCACCTCGGGCTGGCTGTAGGTCGCGCGCGGCAGCTTCCGGTACTCGAGCTCCGGCGACTCGAGGCCGGCGAGCCGCTCCACGAGCATGACGCCCTGTGCGGAGGCGACGTGCGCGAGGTTCATCAGCCCCGTGACGTCGCCGATGGCGTAGACGCCGTCGACGCCGGTGGTGAGGCCGGCGCCAGTCGGCAGCCAGCCGCGCTCCGTCTTCAAGCCGAGCTTGTCGATGCCGAGGGCGGCGACGTTGGCCTCGAAGCCGATTCCCACGAGCACCTTATCGGCATCGAGCTGCTGCTCCTTGCCCTTCGCGGTGAACTCGACCGTGGCGCGGCCATTCGCGGCCTTCGCGCCCGCCACCTGCGCGCCGGTGACGAACTTGATTCCCTGCTTCTTGTACGCACGCTCGAGCTGGATGCTGATCTCCTCGTCCTCGAGCGGGAGCAGGTGGTCGAGCGCCTCCAGGATCGTCACGTCGACGCCGTAGGCGCGCCAGAACTGCGCGAACTCGACGCCGATCGGGCCGCCGCCGATGATGACGACCTTCTCGGGCTGCTCTTTGAGCGCGAGGGCGCCGCGGCTGTTGATGATGGTCTCGCCGTCGGTCTCGAGGCCGGGGAGCGTGCGCGGGCGCGCGCCTGTGGCGATGATGACGTTGCGCGCGTCGACGGTCTCGCCGTTGACGCGCAGCCGTTTCGGCGAAACGAAGGTGGCCTCGCCCGTGATCACCGTTACGCCGTTCTTGGAGAGCAGGAATTCGACGCCCTTCACCATCTGGTCGACGATCTCGCGGCTGCGGTCGATGGCCTTCGCCATGTCGAAGCGGACGTTGTCGAACGCCACGCCGTAGGTGTCGCCGTCGCGCACCAGGTTGACGACCTCGGCGTTCCAGAGCAGCGCCTTGCTGGGGATGCAGCCCCAGTTGAGGCAGAGGCCGCCTACGCGCTCCTTCTCGATCAGGACGACGCGCTGCTTGAGCTGGGCGGCGCGGATGGCCGCCACGTAACCGCCGGGGCCGCCGCCGATGATGGCGATGTCGTACTCAGCCACGGTGCACCTGCTCCAGCGGGATCGTGTCGCGCGCGTCTCGGATGCGGGCCCGCTTATCGGCCGCCTGCTTCTCGGCGTGGTACGAGGACCGCACGAGCGGGCCGGCCTCGACGTGCGTGAAGCCGAGATCGCGGCCGTATGCGCGGAACGCTTCGTACTCCGACGGGTCGTAATAGCGATCGATGGGCAGGTGGTCGGCGGTCGGACGGAGGTATTGGCCGATGGTGACGATGTCGCAGCCGTGCTCGCGGAGATCGCGCATGACGGCGAAGAGCTCGTCCTTCGTCTCTCCGAGCCCCACCATGAAGCCGGACTTCGTGAGCATGTCGGGCGCGGCGTCCTTCGCACGGCGGATCAGCTCCAGCGAGCGCTCGTAGCGCGCCTGCGGGCGCACGAGGTGGTAGAGGCGCGGTGCGGTCTCGACGTTGTGGTTCAGCACGAACGGCCGCGCGTCGACGACGGTCGCGAGGGCGTCCCAGTTGCCCTTGAAGTCGGGGATGAGCACCTCGACGCGCACGGCGGGGTCCATCTGGCGGATGGCCTTGATGCAGGCTGCGAAGATCTCGGCGCCGCCGGAGACGACGTCGTCGCGGTTGACCGACGTGATGACGACGTAGTCGAGGCCGAGCGCGCGCACGGCCTGCGCGACCCGGTACGGCTCCATGACATCGATCTCGCCGGGACGACCGGTGGTGACGGCGCAGAAGCCGCAGGAGCGGGTGCAGACGTCGCCGAGGATCATGAACGTGGCGGTGCCGGCGTTCCAGCACTCACCGATGTTCGGGCAGCGGGCGTCCTCGCACACGGTGTTGAGCCGCTGCTCGCGCATGAGGTTCTTGAGGCGCTGGTAGCGCTCGCCGCCGGGGAAGCGCACCTTCAGCCAGTCGGGCTTGCGCGGGACGGGGCGCGTTTCAGCGACCACCGGCCACCTCCGCCATCTCAGGCACGGCCTCTTCGAGGCCGAACTGCCGCTCGAACGCGGCCGCGGTCTCCCGCTCGACCTCGTCCATGTCGAAGGTCTCGCCGGTGAGGCGCTGCATCGACGTCACACCGGCGTCCGGCAGGCCGCAGGGGACGATGTGGGCGAAGTACGAGAGATCCGTGTTGACGTTGAGGGCGAAGCCGTGTGTCGTGACGCCGCGGGAGACGCGGACACCGATGGCGGCGACCTTCTCGCTGCCGACCCAGACGCCCGGGCGGCCCTCGGCGCGAGCCCCGGCGATGCCGAAGCGGGCGAGCACGTCGATGAGGATCGATTCGAGGCCGCGCACGTACCAGACGGGGCCCTGGCCCCACGCACGGAGGTTCATGACGGGATAGCCGACAAGCTGGCCGGGGCCGTGGAAGGTGACGTCACCGCCGCGGTCGCTGCGAACGACTTCGGCGCCGCGGGCGAGGTAGGCCTCCTGGCTGAGGAGCAGATGCTCGTCGTTGCCTCGCACGCCGAGCGTGTAGACGGGCGGATGCTCGAGGAGGATGAGGGCCGGCGGGGCGCCTTCACGTACGCGATCGGCCGTGCTTCGCTGAAGCTGCCAGGCGTCCTGGTAGGGAGTCAATCCGGGCCGGAGCAGGGTGTAGCGGGTTCCCAAACGGCCTGTCTTCCGAGATTTCGAATCTACAGTGAGCATATCACACGCTTCGTGCCACTCCCGGAAGGTGTCGGTAGGCGAGCCGGACATGGTCATCGGTGAGACCCCGAGGCCTGCTTGGAGATGGCGGGGTGCTGCGCGCTATGCGTGGCACGCATTGTGACGTATTGCACAAATGAGGTGTTGAAGCGCATAGTCGAACCATAGCGCCGGATCGGGCGGGCATTTCTGGCACGCGTGATCGGGCCGGGCCGCGATGACGTATGGATAGCAGGCCGCAGATGCTGGACGCGCGCCAGATCGAGCCGACGGACGAGGAGTTGCTCGCCGGCATCTCCAGTGGAGACGTGGAGGCGTTGGGGGCGTTGTACGACCGGCACAGCCGGAGGGCGTTCACGCTGGCGTACCGCATGCTTGCGAACATGGAGACAGCGGAAGAGGTCGTGCAGGACGCGTTCCTGTCGATCTGGCGGCACGCCGGCACGTACGACGGGCGGGTCGGGCTGGCGCGGCCGTGGCTGCTCTCGATCGTGCACAACCGGGCGATCGACCGGCTGCGGCGGCCCGTCAACCGCCAGAAGACGACGCAGCTGGACGAGGCGTGGATGCTGGCGGCGGACGTCGACGTCTTTGCGGACGTCTACGGGGGACTGCGCCGGGACGAGATCCGGCGGGCGGTGTCGCGCTTGCCGGAGGACCAGCGCGCGGCGATCGAGCTGGCGTACTTCAAGGGGCTCACGTTCGTGGAGATCGCGAAGATCGTGAAGTCGCCCGTGGGCACGGTGAAGAGCAGGGTGCGGCTGGGCCTCGCCCGGTTACGGCAGTCGCTCGACCGGGAGGTCGCGTCGTGAGGATGCAGGCGCACGTCGACGAGTTGATCGACGGCTACGCACTCGGCGCGCTCGACGGCGACGAGGCGGAGGCGGCGGGCGATCACCTCCGCGCGTGCGCCCGTTGCCGGGGGCTGCTGGCGCGGACGCAGGCGACGTTGCTGGCGTTGCCGGATGCGCTGGACGAGCTGTCGCCGCGACGCGAAGCGCGGCTGCGGTTGCTGGCGGCCGCTCGCGTTGATGGCGAGCAAGCGACGGGCGTCGAACCGGAGCGCCCGCGGCGATTGCTACCGTTTCGGATGGACCGCGACTCGTCGAACCCGTTGCTGCGTTGGGCATCGCTGGGCATGGCCGCGGCGTTCATCCTGGGGCTGGTGGGCGGCGTGACGGGCTGGGCCGTGGTGCTGGGGGATCGCAACGCACCGCGTGACGACGAGCTGGCGAAGAACCGCGACGCGATCGAGACGCTGGTGCGCAGCCAGCGGCTGTTCACGATGAGCGCGTCGTACGGCGGGCGCGACGTGCGCGCGATCGCCGCGCCCGGCGCCGGGGGTCACGCAACGGTAGCGGTCACGGACCTCCCGCCCGCGCCCGCCGGGCTCGTCTACCGGCTGTGGCTGTTCAGTGGGGCGAGCGCCAGCACCGGCGTGGTGCTGAGGCCGGACGCGAACGGCACGGTGATCGCCGCGCTCAACGTGGAGCTGTCCGCATTCGACCGCATGGCCATCGATGTGCAGCAAGCCGACGACGGCGCGCCCGGCGGCGCGACGGTGCTGGCGGGATCACTGAAGTAGCGGCGTCAGCTCTCCTCGTCGTCGCTCTCTTCGGGAATCGGCTGGCGGGAGTGGCCGTTCGAGCGGACGCAGGCGTGGCCGGAGGCGTCCATCGGCAGTCCGCAGAGGGGGCACACGGGCCGGCCGCCGGCGATGATGTCGTCGAGCTGCACCGAGAGTGACGCACACTGCTCCTGGGTCATCCGCAGGCGCAGCGTCGGCTCCTCTTCGTCCTCGTCGACGCCCAGCTCGAACGCGTAGAGCACGACAGTACGGTCGGATGCGTTGAAGCCCATGCCCATTCGGCCGACGCGAAAATCGTGTTCCGCGACGACGGGGAACTCCCCTGCGTCGGCGGCGGGCGGGTCCTGGTCGTACTCGAGTTGCGACAGCATCTGCTTGAGCGCGAGGCTGAGGGCCTGCATCTGCTCCTTTTCGAGCCAGAGCGATGCCGACTCGGAGCCGCCGCCGATGATGCGCAGGCGGAACGTGCGCTGGCCGGGCTGGCCGAACGCCTGCGCGTCGATCCCGCGCGCCACGCCGAACTCGACGGTCATGGCGTGATCCGGTGGTGCGTCGTGATCGGGGGGGTGCGCGTCAGATGCAGCAAGTTACTCCTGTAGAATCTCCCGACGATAGACCGACAGGATCAAGGGTGCCCGATTCAGGGTCAAGAAGGGGAGCAGAGGCTCGTGCATCCCATCATCGGCGTGCAGGGAGCATCGGCGGCGGGGAAGTCGACGCTGTGCGCGAGGCTGGCGGCCGAGCTGGACGGCGTGGTGATCCACGAATTGGCGGAGTCGCCCGACTGGTCGGGCGAGATTCCGGCCGCGCCGCCGGCCGACGAAGCGGCGCTGATGCACAACCGGCGCCTGTTCCTGGAGTACGAGTGCCGGCGCTGGAAGCGGGCGCTCGGCGTATCCGAGACTCGGCCTGCAATCTTCGACACCGAGTGGATCGGGCAGCTTCTCTGGGGTATCTGCGACCTCGACGTGACGCACCCGGAGTTCGACCGTGCGCGGCTGATCTCGGAGACAGTCGCCATGTACCGCGAGCGCGTCGAACGGGGCGAGTTGGGGTGCTGCGATGCGATCGTGGTGCTCACGCCGGACGAGTCCATCGTGCGCCGCCAGCGTGAGGGCGACCCCGCCCGGCGGCGGCGCAACTTCGAGCGGAACCTGGCCGTCGCTCGGCTGCAGCGGCCGTACTGGGACGCACTGCGCCCACTGTTCGCCTCGCGCCTGGTCTTCGTGAGCGACGGTCTCGCCGGCGATGCGCCCCGCTACAGCGCGCTTCCCGAGCGCGCGCGGCGGCAAAAGGCGCTGCAGGCGCTCGACGTTATCGAACGGACGGCGCTGGGTCTCGATCCGTAATCTCGGAGCGCTCGTGCAGGAGGTCGGCCTGGGTTAGGCTGATCTTGCTGCGGATAAGGCGGGCATGAGAATGGGAGAGGAGCGAAACGCGATGGCAGACGTCGAGGTGGGCCAGGAAGCGCCGGATTTCACGCTGCGGGACGACGCCAACCAGGAGGTAAAGCTGTCGTCGCTGCGCGGGCAGCCGGTGGTGCTGGTGTTCTATCCGCTGGATTTCTCCGGCTTCTGCACGACGGAGATGTGCGCGTATCGCGACGACTACTCGCTGTTCGAGGGGAAGGGCGCAAGAATCCTCGGGATCAGTCGCGACAGCATCTATTCGCACAAGGCCTTCAAGGAGAAGGAGGGGCTGAAGCACAGCCTTCTTGCCGACATGAAGGGGCAGGTTGCGCAGCTGTACGGATGCTGGAACGAGGCGTTGGGAATCGCGGAGCGGATGACGGTCGTCATCGACAAGGACGGCGTGATCAGGTACGTGGAGCACAACGGACCCGGCCAGATCCGGGACCAGAGGAAGGCGTTGGCCGCGCTCGGTTAGCGGGAAGCGGAGACGTGCATCGGACGGCGCATGCGTCAAGCTGGAGTCGTGACGCTTTACAGGCGCAGGTTCGATCAAGTAGAACACAAGTGAGATGGTGCTTGAGCGGAAACTCGTCCTGGACGACAACGACCTGTACTGCCCGGTGCGCGCGACGCTCGCGCTGCTGGGTCAGAAGTGGGTGCCGCACATCATCCACGAGCTGATGAGCGGGAAGCGGCGCTTCAACGAGCTCTCGCACAACGTCGGCGGCTGCAATTCGCGCACGCTCCGAGACCGGCTCAAGAACCTGGAGGCGCTGGACGTCGTCAGTCGCAACATCGTGGCGGTGATGCCGCCGTGGGTGGAGTACGAGCTGACGCCGAAGGGACGGCAGCTCGGCGAGGCGCTGATGGAGCTGGAACAGTGGGGCGAGGCGTACATGAAGACGCCCTGCATCTAGCGCTCGGCTAGCGCTCCGCCGCCGTTCGACGAAACAGGAGACGCGCTCGACGGGCGCGTTTCTTCATGCCACGCGGTTGAATTGACATTCCGTGACGGCGGCCCGTAGGTTACAGGCGATGGCATCATCGGCCCCCACGAACATCACGCTGCTGGCACGCGGGCACGAACTCCCACCGACGACATTCACGGTGACGAACCAGGCGGTTGACGCGTACGCACGCGCGGTCGGCGACGGCAACGCGTACGGCGACACGGTTCCGCCCCTCGCCGCGGTTGCGCTGGGCCTCGCAGCGCTACAGGAGCACATCGCACTGCCCGAGGGCTCGCTGCACACGGGACAGGAGGTCGAGCAGGAAGCCGTCCTGCATGCGGGCGAACCGTTGACGCTTACGGGGCGGGTAGCACAGCGCTCGGAGCGGCAGGGCTTCGTCGTGAGCGTGATCGAGTTCGAGATCGCGCCGGACGGCGGCCGAGGCGTGCGGGCGCGGGCGACGATCATGGCGCCGGGCGGCGGCTCGTGAACGTCGAAGTGCAGCCGGTCGTGCGGACTCTCAGTCAGGCGCAGATCAGCGCCTACGCGGACGCATCGGGCGACCACAACCCTATCCACATCGACGAAACGTACGCGCGGTCGACGCCGTTCGAGGGCACTATCGCGCACGGTATGCTCGTGCTCGCGCTGATCGGGGAGATGATGTACGCGGCGTTCGGTGAGGCGTGGTCTGGCGGCGGGAAGCTGAAGGTGCGCTTCAAGGCGCCGACGCGGCCGGGCGATACTGTCACGGCGTCGGCGCAGCTGACGAGATCGTCGGACGGCACATCGGAGTACGCTATCCAATGCGCGAACCAGCGCGGTGAGGTGCTGATCGAGGGCCGCGCGACCGTGGGAGTCGGGTCGTGAACGAGCGCGAACGGCCTGCACGGTTGTGCTACGGCTGCGGCCCGGCGAACGAGCGCGGGCTGCATATGGAGTTCCGCCGCGAGGGCGAGCGCACGATCTGCGAGTACACGCCCTGCGACTACCAGCAGGGTTATCCCGGCCGCATGCACGGCGGCATCGTCTCGACGTTGATCGATGAGACGATGGGCTGGGCCGTGTATCACGCCGCCAAGTGGGGCGCGACGGCTCGGCTCAACGTGCGGTTCCGCAAACCGGTTCACTTGGACCGACGGCTGCGGGTCGAGGCGTGGGTCGTGAAGGACCGGGCGCGCCTGATCGAGCTGCGCGCGGAAGTCCGCGACAGTAGCGGCGAGCTGCTGGCAGAAGGCGACGGCGTGTTCATGCGGCTGGACGAGGGGATGGCGAGTGAGATGTCGGACCTGGCCCGCAGCACCGGCCGTAGCGACGCACCTGAGGTGGTGCCGTGAGCGTCCTGGTGACGCCGGAGTGGCTGGAGCAGCACCTCGGTGATCCGGACCTCCGGGTGCTGGAGTCGAGCATCGAGAAGGCGACGTACGACGCGGCGCACATCCCGGGCGCGCTCTGGGTGGAGCCCCACGGCGACCTGCTTCGGAACGGCGACGAATCCAGCGGCTACCCGCCGACCGCCGAGCAGTTTTCGGCGCTGATGCGCCGCTTCGGCATCGGACCGCGGACGACTGTCGTGTGGTACGGCGACCGCAACAGCGTGTACGCGATCCGCGGATACTGGACGATGGACTACTACCGGCATCCCGGCCACGTACACGTGCTCGACGGGGGGCGCGAACGCTGGCTGCGGGAGGGGCGTCCGGTCACGTCGGAAGTCGTCGAGCCGCCGGCGGCCGCGTATCCCGCGCCGACGAGCGCGAACACCGAGAACGAGGCGACGTGGCAGGACGTGCGCGACGCCATCGACCGCGCCGGCGAGGTCGTACTGGACGTGCGGTCGCTGGACGAGTACGCGGGCCGCTCGGTACGGGCAGCCCGCGGCGGGCACATCCCGGGCGCGGTGAACGTCGAGTGGACCGAGGCCATGGCCGGCGACAACGTGCTGAAGCCGGTCGACGAGCTGCGCCGGATGTACGAGGACGCGGGCGTCACTCCGGACCGGGACGTGATCACGCACTGCCAGCTCGGCATCCGCGCGGTGCACACGTGGTTCGTGCTGAAGCACGTGCTGGGGTATCCGCACGTGCGGAATTACGACGGCTCGTGGCAGGAGTGGGGGAACCGGGCGGACTCGCCGATCGAGTGAACGGCGCGGAGCTCAGTACGCGTCGATTTCGCGCAGGCGGTCGTCGCTGATCCCGAAGTAGTGCGCCACCTCATGCTGGACGACGTGCGCGACGCGCTCGCGGAGGTCGTCTTCGTCACGGGAGATCTGCTGCAAGGCGCCGCGGAAGACGACGATGCGGTCGGGCAGGGCGAAGTTGTAGTAGGCGCCGCGCTTCGTCAGTGGGACGCCGCGGTAGATGCCGAGCAGCATGGCGCCGCGTGGGGTACGCGTGCGACCGTAGTCCTCGGGCCGCGCATGATCCTCGATGTCGAACTCGACGTTGGCGATGCGCTCGCGGAACCGCTCGGGGAGGCGGTCGATCGCCTCGCCCATCATCCGCTCGAAGGTGTCGTCGTCGGCTTCGTACATAAGCTCTACAGCGTGACCAGATCGCCGCGGCGCCAGAGGTACCACGTGCCAGCGCTGCGGTACGGGCGCCACGGCTCCGCCAGATCCTCCATCTGCTTCGGCGACGGCATGGCGTCCAGCCCGTAGGCGATGCGTATGGAGTTCTGGATGCCGAGGTCGCCGACGGGGAGCACGTCCGGGCGGCCGAGGCAGAAGAGCAGCAGCATGTCGGCCGTCCAGCGGCCGATGCCCTTGATCTGCGTCACCTCGGCGATCACCTCGTCGTCAGGCGCACGCTGCAGGGCGCGCTCGTCGATCGCGCCGGAGGCGAAGTGCTCGGCGAGGCTGCGCATGTAGCCCGCCTTCTGGCGCGACACGCCGGCAGTGCGCAGCGCTTCGTCCGAGACGTCCGCGAGCGCGGCGGGCGTCGGGATGCCCCCGAAGATGGCGAGGAAGCGCCGCTCGATGGCGGCGGCGGCCGGGCCGGCGAGCTGCTGGTAAAGGATGGCTCGCAGCAACGCCTCGTACGGGCGGCCCCGGACCTCCAGGTCGTAGGCGCCGACGGCGCGGACGATGGCGCGCATCACGGGGTCGCGCTTGATGATGTGTTTGCGGGCGAGCGTTGCGTCGTAGGGGAGTTTGCGGCGGCGCATGTGGCCGCGGAGGCTCGTCGCGGGCGCGGCGTTGGTGCGGTTGATGTTTGGCGCGGCGGGGGTCACGTGCGCTACGAGCCGTTCCACATGCCGGCGGCCGCCATGTCGATGGAGGCGAGCGCTTCGGCGATGGCTTCGTTGACCTCGGCGTCGCCGTCGCCCTCGATGCGCTCAATCAAGCTGCCGAGGTATTCGCGCACGGCCTCGAGGCGGTCAGCGACCTCGCCGGCCGTCGCCATCTCAAGCGACGTGTCGGAGACGCCGTCCACGCCGGCGAAGGTCGCGATCGGCTTCGGCTCGGCGTTCACGATGAGCTGGAGGATGTCGGGCCGCGCGTAGTGGCCGGCGACGTCGTGCGAGTGGCGCTCACGGATCGTCAGCTCAAGGTCGATCTCGGCGTAGATGATCTCCTCGCAGCCGTACACGGGCCCGGCGAGATAGTCGCCGTTCGGCGCGACGATGGCGCTCCCGCCGTTGGACGGCACCTTGTCGCCGCCAAACGCCTCGGGCAGCGAGCCGGGCATCAGCACGCCGCAGGCCGACACGACGAAGCACGCGCCCTCGAACGCGTACTGCCGCATGCCGAAATCGATGTGACTGTTCTGCGCGGAGTAGGCAGGCCAGCCGGCGCAGTGCACCTGCTCGCCCTGCGCGTAGAGCGCGTACTTGGCGAGCGTCATCTCGTGCTCCCAGCAGATGAGCCCGCCCATGCGGCCAAGGGGCGTGTCGAGCAGGCCGAGGTCGCTGCCATCGCCCATGCCCCAGATCGTGCGCTCGGTGAACGTCGGCATGAGCTTGCGGTGTTTGTGGGCGATCTCGCCATCCGGCGAGAGGTAGAGCAGCGTGTTGAACAGCGTGCCGCGACCGACGGTGTCGCGTTCGTTGATACCGATGACGACGTAGGCGCCGGCAGCCCGGGCGGCGTCGGCGAGGCGATCGGTGCTGGACGACGGCACCTCGACGGCGTTCTTCCAGAGGCGGGCGTAGGTTTCGCTGTTGCGCACGCCCTCGGCGGTATGCCAGAAGGGGTAGCCGGGGATCCAGGTTTCGGGGAAGACGATGAGCTCGGCGCCTGCTTCGGCCGCCTCGGCGATGAGGGCGCACGCTTTGTCGACGGTGGCGTCACGATCGAGGAAGATTGGCGCTGCCTGGACCGCAGCCGCGGTGAACTTCGGCAGTGAATCGACCATCGTGCGCCCCCTCCACGTTACGTCGCCTGGATCGGCAATATACAAGATCGAGGCAGGCGCGTTACGTCAGGTGCGACCCTGATCGTGGTGCGAACGGGCCCATACGTCGCGCGCTAAAGATAGGGTGTCCGTTGTCATAAGGTGAGTGCAGAGGCGCATCGGGCGGACGGCGGCGTCACTTGACGAGCGACAGGCGCGTGGTAGGATGCCTGACGGTCGTGCTAGGCGGGGAGCCAGCGGTGCCCTGTACCCGCAAGCCGCTATAGCGGGGCTGAATCCCCGCTCGAGGTTGGTGTACCTGGGAACTGGCTGCGCCGAGCGGCGTTGAGGGCCTGGTCCTACGCGGCGAAGCGCTATGAACCCCGTCAGGTCCGGAAGGAAGCAGCGGTAAGTAGTTTGCTTCGGGTGCCGTAGGGTTACCGGGCCGGAGCTGGCTAGCGCCGTTAAGCCGAAGGGCCCGATCGACAGCGGGTGCACGACCTTACTTCTCCACCAAAGCGCCGCCGGCGTGCGGCGCTTGTCTACGCGAGTCCCTTTGCGCCCAGGCAGGGAGCGGCACAGGAGGCCACATGCCGCGCATGGACGGACGGGAAGCGTGGCGACGGCTTGGCCGGTTCGCGGAGCGGTTGGGGGAGCGCAGCCTCTTCCTCGACTCCGGGCGGCGGGGCCACCTTGCCGTCCTCTCGGCCGTGCTCATCGTCAGCGTCTTCGGCTATGTGGTGCTCCAACCGCGTCGCGTGCGCGTCGAGGCGGACGGGCGGGACTTCACGGTATCGACGAATATGTCGAGTAATTCGGCCGTACTGCAAGGCGCCGGCGTGCGGCTGAAGGCGGGCGACCGCGTTACCGCGCTCGACGGCGGCGGGATCGACGTCCTGCGGGTGGAGCGCGCGCACGACGTCACGCTGCGGGCCGACGGGCTCACGTATCACCTTCACACACATGCCGTGACGATCGACCAACTGCTCGATGAAGCCGGCGTCGCCGTCGGCGATCGCGACAGCGTGCTGCAGGACGGTGCGCTGGTGTCGCTGAACGCGCCGGTGGATCCGCCGCGGCTCTTCGCGTCGCACGCCGCACTGGCGGACACGACGACGGCCACGGGCGGCATCATCATCGACGTCCGGCGCGCCGTGCCATTCACCGTCGACGAGGACGGCCACGAAGTCGTGTCGACATCGAGCCGGCCCACGGTTGCGCAGGCGCTGCGCGAGGCGGGGCTCACCGTCGGCCCGGCGGACCGCGTGACGCCGGATCTGCAGGCGCCGCTCGATGCGGACACGCTGATCGAGCTGCGGCACGCGAAAGCGCTGACGGTGACGCTGCCCAGCGACCACCGTGTGATCTACACGTTCGAGCGCACGGTCGGGGACGCGTTGACGGCCGCGGGCATCGCGCTGCCGCAGGGGGCACTTTCGGACCCGCCCCTGGACACGCCGGTCGTGGCGGGCATGGCGGTGCGCGTCGTCCAGCTCTCGGCGTCGCGCAGTGAAGAGCGCGAGTACGTGGAGAGCGAGACGATCTACAAGGTCGATCCGTCACTGCCGCCGGGATCGATACGCACGATCGCGGGTCATGACGGCGTGCGGATCCGGCACTACGACATCGCGTACGTGAACGGCGAAGAGGTCGGCCGGACGCTGCTGGACGAGGAGTACGATCCGCCGCCCGTCGACACGGTGATCCTGTACCCGCCGCAGCAGGGAGCCGACGTTTCGCCCGGATCGCTGAACGTCGTACGGACGATCAACGTCTACGCTACGTGGTACGACGCGGCGAGCAGCGGCCGCTCGTCGAGCGACCCGGCATACGGGCACACGGCGACGGGCGCCATCGTGACGTACGGTATCGTGGCGGTGGACCCGAACGTCATCCCGCTGGGGACGAAGATGTTCATTCCGGGATACGGCTACGCCGTAGCGGCGGACACGGGCGGCGCGGTGAAGGGGTATATCATCGACCTGGGCTATCCGGACGGAGCGACGGTGCACTGGCAGTCGAAGTGGCTTGACATCTACATCCTCTCGTAGGCGCGTACCGCACCGGCCCAAGAAGCGCTTTGGCCAGCATTTTCTATCGGACACTAACCTCCTGAACCGCATCGTCGACGCGGCGGAACTCGCGCCGGACGACGCCGTGCTCGAGGTGGGGCCGGGGCTCGGCTCGCTCACGGCGATCCTGGCGGAGCGGGCGACGCGCGTCGTCGCGGTGGAGATCGACCGCGACCTGATTGCCGCGCTTCGGACGAGATTCGCCGGCGCGTCGAACGTCGCGATCGTCGAACGGGACGTGCTGGAGCGGACGCCGGGCGAGTTGCTACGGGATGGCGGGGCTCACGCGCCGTACGTCGTCGTGGCGAACCTGCCATACAACATCGCGGCGCCGGTGCTGCGCCGGTTCCTCGAAGGAGACGAGCGGCCGCGTCGCATGGTCGTGATGGTGCAGCTGGAGGTGGCCGAGGCGCTGGTGGCCAAGCCGGGACGGATGGGGCTGCTGAGCGTGGCGACGCAGGTCTACGGCGACACGAGCATGGTGATGAGCGTGGCGCCCGGCGCGTTCTCGCCGCCGCCGAAGGTGCAATCCGCGGTCGTGCGCATCGACGTGCTGCCAGCCACGCGCGTGACCGTGCCGCTCGACGTCTTCTTCCGCATCGTGCGCGCCGGGTTCGGCAATCCGCGCAAGCAGCTCCGGAACAGCCTCTCGTTCGGCCTGCACGTGAAGCAGGAGGTGGTCGACGGCGTGATGAAGGCGGCCGGGATCGACGTGACGCTGCGGCCGCAGGTGCTGTCGATCGATGAGTGGGCGGCGATCACGCGGGCGTGGATCGCGAGGCCGGACCAGTGAGCGGCGTTGTGCGTGTGATCGCGCCGGCGAAGATCAACTGGACGCTGGAGGTGCTGCGAAAGCGTGCGGACGGCTACCACGAACTGCGCAGCGTGCTGCAGACGATCGATCTGCACGACGTAGTGACCCTCCGCGATGCGCGGGAGATCAGCGTCGAGATCAACGGTCCGGAGGCGGGCGCGCTGCCAGATGCGCCGCCGGAGTCGAACCTGGCGTACCGCGCGGCGCTGGCCCTGAGCCGGCGTGCCGGCGGCGGACGCGGCGTGCGGATCTCGATCGAGAAGCGGGTGCCGGTGGCGGCGGGCCTCGGCGGCGGCAGCAGCGACGCGGCGGCGGTGTTGCGCGGACTGAACCGGATGTGGGAGTTGGGGGAGTCGCGCGAGAACCTCGCGGAGCTGGCGGGAGAGGTGGGCTCCGACCCACCGTTCTTCGTGTTCGGCGGCGCTGCGTTGATCAGTGGCCGCGGTGAGCAGGTGGAGCCGCTGCCGGACGCCGCGGCGCCGCCGATCCTGCTGGCGACACCGCCGCAGAACGAGCGCGGGGAGAAGACGGCGGCAATGTTCGCGGCGCTGGGACCGGAGGCCTACACCGCGGGGGACGTGACGCTGGGAGTACGGGAGACGATCTCCGCGGGACGGCAGCTGGTGGATGCGGAGCTGCAGAACGTGTTCGAGACGGTGACGGCGAGCATGCAGCCGCAGACCGAAATCGCGATGGACGCGCTGCGCGCGCAGGGGCACGTGCCGCACCTGTGCGGCGCCGGGCCGTCGTTCTTTCTGCTGCTGTCCGCGCGCGACGACGCGCGCGTCATGAGCGACCGGATCCGCGTGCTGGGATTCGAGCCGCGACCGGTGCGCGCGACGACGCGCCGTTCGGCGACGACGATCAGGGCGGTCTAGTGGCCGAGGTGTTCGCGGGCTTCGTGGTGGGCTATGCGCTGGCGCTCCTGCTGACGCCGCTGGCGGCGATCGCGCTCGTGCGCTCGAACGACCGGTCGGGGTTTGCGCAGCGGATCGCGCCGCCGGGAACGAGCGTGATGGCGCTCTCGGTGGTGATCCACTTCGCGGCGATCATCATGCTGACGGCGGTGGGCCTGGTGCTGGGGATGGCGCTGGGCGGCATCGACGCGCGGCGTCCCGACGGTGGCCTGGGCAGCCCGAACGAGGTGTACACGGCGATGGTGCTCGCGCTGACGGCGGTGGCAGTGATCCCGGCGATGGCCGTGCCGCCGGTGCGGCGCGCCGCGCTGGTCGCCGGGCTGTTGTTCGCCGTGGCGTTCGGGTGGGCCCTGCCGTGGCTGGCGCAGCTCGGGTAGCGCGTCGAAGCTAAACGAGGCCGTTGCTATAGTTCGAACGATGCCTGGAACGATCCTCGACATGCACGTGCACACGACCGCGGGCGCGTCCGACAGCGGACTCAACCCCGAGGATCTCGCAGAAGAGGCGAAGGCGCGCGGCCTCACCGGCCTCAACATCACCGAGCACGACCGGCTCTGGGACACATACAAACTGAACGAGTACCGGGAGCGCCACGCGCCGTTGTTCGTAAACAACGGCATGGAGGTCTCGACGGACCTCGGGCACATGATCGTCGTGGGGCTGAAGGGGTACGTCGCGGGCATCCGGCGCGCCGAAGAGCTGCGGCGCGTGCTGGACGAGATTGGCGGCTACATGGTCGTGGCGCACCCGTTCCGGCACTGGTTCGACCCGGTGTACTTCCGAAAACAGGGCAAGGAGCCGTTCACGATGACGCCCGAGCAGGCCGCGGAGCGGATGCCGGTGTTTCAGCTCGTGGACGCAATCGAGGCGTTGAACGGAGCGAACACACCGCGCGAGAATCTCTTCGCGCTGCGCGTGGCGAAGGTGCTGGGTAAGCCTGTCACCGGCGGCAGCGACGCGCACTCGCGGTCAGGAATCGGGTTCTACTGCACCGTCTTCGAGCAGGATCTGACGTCGGGGGAGGACATGCTGCGCGAGCTGCACGCCGGGCGGTTCCACGCGCACCACGGCCTGCTGCAGGGCAAGCTGACCTACTTCACAGAAGACAGCCTCGAAGAAGCGGCGCCTGGTCTCGCAACGTAAGCGCGCGATTCGCCGTATGCCTGCGTGTTAGACTTCGCGCACGCGCAGGCAGATCCTTCGCCGTTTCGGCCGGATCGCCCTGCCGTCTAGACCGCGACCACGCATGGCATACGTCTCACTGGATCTCGAGACGACGGGGCTCGACCCCGAGCACGACGAGATCATCGAAGTCGCGGCGATCCGCTTCGATACCAGCGGCCCCATCGCCACGTATCACTCGCTCGTCAACCCGGAGCGCAAGCTCGAGTACCGCATCGCGCTGCTGACAGGGATCGCCGGCGACGAGCTGGAGGCCGCGCCGCACTTCGGCAGCATCGCGGGCGAGATCGAAACGTTCATCGGCATGGACCCGGTGGTCGGTCAGAACCCGACGTTCGACACGGGCTTCCTCGCACGCAAGGGCGTGCAGGTGTTCGGCCCGACGTACGACACGTTCGAGCTGGCGAGCCTGCTGTTGCCCGACCTGCGGCAGCACTCCCTGGGCGCGATCGCCGATTACCTCCAGATCGAGTTCGAGACGCGACACCGCGCGGGGGCGGATGCGGAAGCGGCGATGCGCGTGTTCCTGGCGCTGCGCGAGCGGCTAGCTGCGTCGCCGCGTGACCTGCTCGCGGAGGCGGACCGCATCTCCGGCGCCAGCTCGTGGACCCTGCGGCACCTGTTCCGCGAAGTCGCGGTCGAGCACCCGCGCCGGCCCGGCGACGGCGAGCACGACGGCATGGTGCACGGCTTCGTGAAGGCGCCGTCGCGGATCGACGAGGCGTCGCCGCCCTCGACGCGACGCATCACGGTCGCGCCCGACGAAGCCGCGGCTCTGATCGCGTCGGGCGCGGCACGTGAGGCGCTGGAAGGATTCGAGGAGCGGCCCGAGCAGGCGAGCATGGCACGCGCCGTCGCTGAGGCGATCGCGGAGGGTGATCAACTGATCGTCGAGGCGGGGACGGGCGTCGGAAAGTCGCTGGCGTATCTGATCCCGACGGCGCTGCACGCGGTGCGGAACAACAGCCGGGCCGTGATCTCGACGAACACGATCAACCTGCAGGAGCAGATCATCGGCCAGGACGTGCCGATAGCGCGGCGGCTGCTCGCGGCGGCGGGTATCGGGCCCGAGGACCTGCGCGTGACGCAGCTCAAGGGGCGGCGCAACTACCTGTGCCTGCTGCGGTGGGCGTCGGCGACGAAGGCGGCGAGTCTTGCGCCGGAGGAGGCGCGCGTGCTGGTGCGGCTGCTGTTCTGGCTGGCGCACACGACGACGGGCGACCGCGCCGAGCTGAACCTCCGCCGCGAGGAAGATCTCCCGTGGGCCAGGGTGAGCGCGCAGGACGGCGGCTGCATCGCCATGCAGTGCGAATACGTGCGCGACGGCTCGTGCTTCTTGTGGCGGGCGAAGAAGCGCGCGGAGTCGGCGCACCTCGTCGTGGTGAACCACGCATTGTTGCTGTCCGACGTACGCACGGGTGGCAACGTGCTACCGCAGTACGACAACCTCGTCGTCGACGAAGCGCACCACCTGGAGGACGAGGCGACGAGCCAGTTTGGCTTCGCGGCGTCAGAGGCGGACGTCGCGGCGTGGCTCGACCGGCTGCACACGCGACTTGCGCGGGATCGTGAAGGCGGACTCGTCGGGACGGTGTTCGCGGCGACGCGCGTGTCGCAGCAGCTGCTAGGGCCGGCACCGCAGCTGCAGGCGCTCGCGCGGACGCTGATGCAGGCCGTGACGCGCGCGCGAGACCGCGTGCCGCCGTTCTTTCGCCTCCTGCTGGAGTTCGGCCAGCAGCACTCGAGCGGGCGCAACGACTACGATGAGCGGATCATGATCAACCGCGCGATGCGCGTGCAGCCCGACTGGTCGGATGTCGAGGTGGCGTGGTTCGAGACGGAGGAGCTAATCGCATCAGTCCTCGGCGTGGTCGAGGAGCTGCACGAGGCGCTGACGCAGGCCGATCCGGCCGACGTGCTGGACTGCGACGCCGTGACGGCGGAGGCGGCCGAGCTGTACGACGCCGGGGAGCAGCTCCGCGCCGGACTGACACACATCATCGGCAAGGACGAGCGCGACACGATCTGCTGGCTGACGATGCCTCGACGCGACGCCGCCGCGCCCACGTTGGCGAGCGCGCCGCTCTCCGTCGCGGAGACACTGCGCGCGGGGCTGTTCGGCCCGAAGGAGAGCGTCGTGCTGACGAGCGCGACCCTGAGCACCGACGGCAACTTCGACTACACCAAGGGGCGGCTCGGCTTTGACGACTCGCGCGAGCTGCTGCTCGGGTCGCCCTTCGACTATCGCCGGTCGACGCTGATCCTCGCACCGAGCGACATGCCGGAGCCGAATGAGCACGGGTACCTGGCAGCGGTGCAGCAGGCGATTATCGAGCTGGTGCGGGCGAGCGAGGGGCGGGCGCTGGTGCTGTTCACCTCGCACGCAGGACTGCGGGCCGCGTACAACGGGATCAAGCGGCCGCTGGAGGAGCACGAGATCCTGGTGCTGGGGCAGGGGATCGACGGCTCGCCGCGGCAGCTGCTGACGACGCTGCGCGAGAGCCATCGCACGGTGATCCTGGGTGCGGCGAGCTTCTGGGAGGGCGTCGACGTGACGGGGGAGGCGCTGTCGCTGCTCGTGATGGCGCGGCTGCCGTTCTCGGTGCCGTCCGACCCGGTGTTCCAGGCGCGGTCCGATCTCTTCGACCAGCCGTTCGAGCAGTACGCGCTGCCGCAGGCGATCCTGCGCTTCAAGCAGGGGTTCGGGCGGTTGATCAGGCGCAAGACGGACCGCGGCGTGATGGTCGTGCTGGATCGGCGGCTGCGCAGCAAGCGGTACGGCGACTCGTTCCTGCGATCGCTGCCGCCGTGCGACCTGCGCGAGCCGCCGCTGCGCGATCTCGGTGGCGAAGCGGCGGCGTGGCTCGCGCGGCCGGACGCGGTGGCGCCGGCGTGAACATCGCGCTGCGAGAGAGCCGTGCGGACGACGCAACGTGGCTCGATACGTGGCTGCCGGAGGTCGCGGCGAACGCGGGACACGCCGACTTCGATCTCGCTGAGTGGATGGCGAACGAAACGCTGCGGATCGTCGTGGCTGACGGAGCGGACGCGGGCGTGGTGGCCTATCGGCTGCACGAACCATCGCGCGACGCCGCGATGCTGACGATGGTGGCGATGCCTCGCGAACAGGCGCGGCGCGGCGCCGGGATGGCGGCGGCGGCGCTCGTCGAGGGGACGCTGCGACGTGCGGGCTCTCGGGTGGTGTACGCACCGGCGACGGCGGCGCACGGGATCAGCATGTATTTCTGGATCAGGCTGGGGTACCGGCCGCTGCCGCGCCGCGATTGGCCGTGCCAGCGCCCGGGCGTCGCCTGGCTGTCGCGGGAGATCTAGGGCGACGGCGGGTCGTCGGGGTAGACGAGCTCTTCCTCGAAGTCTTCGTCGAGTTGCTCGCCGCGCTCCGCCGCTTGCTGGCGGCGCTTGATGCGCCCGGCGACGACGACGTTCATGACGAAGAGGTGGGCGAGACAGTAGCTGACGCCAAGCAGTGCGGCGATCTGCACGATGGCGGCGACGCTGTTGTTCGGACGGCCGTTGATGAAGCTGGCGGCGAGCAGGCCGACAACGAACGCGCACAGGACGGGAAACGTCCGCCAGCGCCAATCAGGGTGAGCGCGTGCGGGCGTCGGGCTGGTGTCCGACACGGTCACGGCGGCGTGTTGCACCGGGGAGGACGCCGCCTGTTCGGCCGGTCGCTGGCGCTTCTTCCTGGCCACTACGGACGGCCGCCGTTCACTCGCGCCTCTTGTAACGGCGCGGGCGGGCGGCACCGGGGCGTGGCGCCGCGGTTGACTCGCGCGCGGTGGGTCCCGACGCTGAGTCTGCGGACTGGCTGTCGAGGCAGTTCTGACAGGCAAACTGAAGCGCTAAATATTGCTCATCGATCCACACCGCGCCGCAGTCCTTGGCATCGACGTCGTTACGCTGGTTGAGATGGTAACGGCCGTCGCACCAGTTGCACTCCGCCGACATCGCCGCGGTGACGGGCTCGCCGCAGACCACGCAGGTGTACGTTTGCCGCTGTGGTTCAGTCGTCATGAAGCTCCAGGGCGGACGTGGCCGCGGCCGAGTCCTTGATGCTCTTTGCGAAGCGCATCGCCAGCGCACGCTCATCGTCGCGCTCGCTCGCCCATCCGTCGAGGCGGGCTGCGCGGATCAGCTGCAAGCCTCGCTGAAGTTGCGGACCGGCGGGCACGCCCAGATCCTGGAGGTCGCGTCCCGTCAGGAGCGGCTTCACGCGCCGCCATTCGTCAAGGTAACGAAGGGCCAGTTGCCTCGCAATCGGCTCGGGCGCGATGCCGCTAAACGCCGCGACCGCAGCTGCCGGGAAGCGATCGAGCAGTACGACGACGCCGGACGGCTTCGCCTCGCGGCGGGAGAGCGTCGGAGCGACCGCGGCCAGCGCGGGCATCGCACGCACGGCGGCGGCCTCGAGCCGCGTGAGACGCAGCCGCGCGCTGATCTCGTCGGCGTCGTCCGGTGACGCCGCACCGGCGAGCAGCGCGAACCCCAGCAACGGGCGCGGCGCGCGTCCGGCGTGCAGTGCCAGCGCCTGCGAGCGCGCGTGATCCCAACGCAGCGCGGTGTGCACCGCTCGCAGCACACCCGCCACCTGACAGGCCTCCAGCGTGATCCCCGCTGTCTCCTCCTGGAAGATCAGCTCGAACTCGCGACGGACGCGCGCGCCGCTCAACGCCTCGATGAACGCAGCACCGTCCCGGAGGAGGGCGGCGGTGTGGGCGTCGAGGGTGAATCCAAGCCGGGCGGCGTAGCGGAGCGCACGGAAGATGCGCGTGGGATCGTCGGTAAAGGACGCGTCGTGGAGGACGCGAAGGCGGCGCGCCGCGATGTCGGCGATACCGCCGCAAGGGTCGAGCAGCCCAGGCTCGCCGTCGACACGCAGCGCGATGGCGTTGGCCGAGAAGTCGCGGCGGTGGAGGTCGTCGTCGATCGAGGCGGGACGCACACGGGGCAGCGCACCTGGTCGCGCGTAGGTTTCGGCACGGGCCATCGCGACGTCGATGGTGGCCCCGCCGACCGTCGCGACCGCGGTGCCGAAGCGCGCATGGGTGACGATCCTGACCTGCGGCAACGCGGTCCGCGTGACGGCGATCGCATCGCCTTCGACGACGAGGTCGAGATCGCGAGGCGCGCGGCCTAGGAGCAGGTCGCGCGGCACGCCGCCGGCCGCGTAGACGGCGGCGCCGCCAGCCGCAGCCACGATCGCGTCGAGGGCGTTTCGGACAGGTGGCGCCAGGGCCGTACGAAGGTCGCGTGACAGTTCCGCCGGAGACGGACTCATGGTTGTCATCGGGCGCAGTATAGGCAGGCGCCTCGCCTTGACACTCCGACCGGCGGGTACCTATGATCAGCACGGTTCGGCGACGGGCGGGTTCAATCGGGTAAGCGGACGCGTGGGGAAGGAACCCCGATGGCCGCAACCGGCTGGAGCGTGAACGGCGCGATCCGCGCAGGGGTGCCGCGGCATCCCCGAGCAGATCGGGCGCCGGTCGCACCGTTCGATTGCCGCGCGCTACGACCGCCCCGGGCGGTCGTCTTCGTTTTCGGGGCCATGGGCGTTCGAGGGCTCCCCGCGACGAGAGGTGGGACCGTGCCGGACTGGAAGGAGCTCGAAGCGCGGCTGCGCCTCAAGTTCAAGAATCCGAGCCTGCTGAAGCAGGCGCTGGTCCACACGTCCTACCTGAACGAAAACCCCGGCATCGACGTTGGCTCCAACGAGCGGCTGGAGTTCCTCGGTGACGCGGCGCTCGGCGTGGTCGTCGCGCAGCAGCTCTACAACGAGTACCCGGACGTCGACGAGGGGAAGCTGACCGAGCTGCGGGCGCACCTGGTGCGGCGGGATACGCTGGCGCGCGCGGCGGCGCGGTTCGAGCTGGGGGAGTACCTGCAGCTCGGGCGGGGTGAAGACGCAGCGGGGGGCCGGCGCCGGCCGACGAACATGGCGCGGGCGTACGAGGCGCTCGTCGGCGCGATCTTCCTCGATGGCGGCATCGCGGCGGTGCGCGCGTTCGTACGGCGGACGCTGAAGGACGAGTTGCAGGCGCTGCGCAAGAAAGGCATGCCGCACGACCCGAAGTCGCGTCTGCAGGAGGTGATCCAGTCGCGATGGCAGACGACGCCGTCGTATAAGCTCCTGAAGACCGAGGGGCCCGACCACGCGCGCCGCTTCACGGTGCAGGTGATGGTGAGCGGGAAGCCGCTGGGAGTGGGAGAGGGCCGGAGCAAGCAGATGGCCGAGAAGGAAGCGGCGCAACGCGCGCTGAACGAGATCGACGAACAGGAGATCGCCTAGTTGTACCTGAAGAAGCTGGAGATCCAGGGCTTCAAGAGCTTCGCGAACAAGACCGCGCTGCAGTTCGGCACGGGCGTGACCTGCGTCGTCGGCCCGAACGGCACCGGTAAGACGAACGTTGCCGATTCGCTGCGCTGGGTGCTGGGCGAGCACGCCAGCCGCATGTTGCGCGCCCGCAAGACCGAAGACGTGATCTTCGCCGGGAGCGACAAGCGCGCGCCGATGGGCGTCGCAGAAGTGAACATCACGCTCGACAACAGCGGCCACTGGCTGCCGATCGAGTTCGACGAGGTCGTCGTCTCGCGCCGGGCGTACCGCAGCGGCGAGAACGAGTACCTGATCAACAACTCGAAGGTCCGGCTCCGCGATGTCGTCGACCTCTTCATGCGGGCGCAGGTCGGCCAGAACAGCTACGCCTTCATGGGCCAGGGCATGGTTGAGCAGGTGCTGAGCCTGCGGCCGGAGGACCGGCGCGGGCTGATCGAAGAGGCAGCCGAGGTGCGGCTCTACCGCACACAGCTCGAGGACGCGCAACACAAGCTGAAGGCGACGCGTGAGAACATGGACCGCGTGCGCATGCTTGTGCGCGAGATCGAGCCGCGCATCAACCAGCTCGAGCGGCAGGCGGGGCGAGCGGGGAAGTACCGGGAGCTTGCGGCGGAGTTGGCGACGACGCTGCACGCGTGGTACGGGCACCAGTGGCGCGAGGTCAACGAGGCGCTGCTGGCCGCGATCACGACGCAGGATCAGCGCAAGGAGGAGTTCGAGGCGGTCAAGCGCGACGCGAAGGCGTGCGAGGACGGGCTCGTCCAGCTGCGCGCGGCGATCGGCGAGCGGCGCGGCGAGATCGCCGTGCGCGAAGAGCGACTGCGCAAGCTGAGGGACTACGTCAGCGACTTGGAACGGCGAGCCGCGCTCGACACCGAGCGCGGAAAGATGCTGGCCGAACGGCTGGAGGAGCTGGCGGCGGAGCTGACGGCGTTGCGGGCCGACGCGTCGGCGCAGGCGAGCGCGGCCGTGGTACCCGACACAGCCGAGCTGGAGGCGACGCTGGCCACCGCGCAGGAAGAGTTGAGGCGGCACCGCGAACGGCTGGCGACCGTCGAGCAAGATCTGCTGCGGCTCCAGCGCGAAGCGATGGCCGACGAGCAGGCCACCGCGCGTGCCCTTGTCGCCGTCGAGGAGCTGGGCAAGCGCATCACGGATGCGTCCGACAACGCGGCGGCGCTGCGCCGCGAGCGCGACGTGTCGCTGGAAGAGCGGAAGAAGCTGATCGGCGACGTGGCGGCGTGGGCGCGCGACTACGCGCGGCTCGTGCGCGAGGCCGCGGAGGTAGCGCCAACGCTCGAACAGGCCACGAAGGAGCGCGAGCGCGAGATCAATGCCGCGGCGGCGTATCGCCGCGACCAGACGGCCATCGAAGAGGAGCTGCGCTCGCTGCGGACGCAGCTCGAGGCGGCGCAGGTGCGGCTGGAGCTGGTGGAGACGCTGGACACGACGCCGCAGCTGCCCGACGCCGGCGTACGGATGATCCTCGAAGCGGGCGGCATCATCAAGCGGGAGACCGTGCCCGCGGACATCGAACTGCGCGGCGTCGTGGGGCTGGTCGGTCAGCTGATCCGCGTGCCCCCCGGGCTGGAGAAGGCGATCGAGGCCGCACTGGCAGAGAACCTCTTCGCGATCGTGATGGAGCGGGAGGCGGACATCCGCAACGCGACGGCGCTGCTGCTCGAAGGCGACAGCGGGCGCGCGACGATGTACGCGCTCGACAGCTTCCAGGAGACCCGGCCGCTGCACCTGATCAAGGAGCGCGGCATGGTCGGCGTCGCGTCGGGCCTCGTGCGCTGCGAGGGCCGCTACCGCAAGCTCATCGACACGGTGCTCGGCCGGACGGTCGTGGTGGAGGACATCTCGTTCGCCCAGCGCGTGGTCCGCCGCGGCCTTGCGGGCGCTGTGGCGACGATGGACGGCGTGCTGGTGCGGCCGGTGGGCTCGGTGTCGGCGGGATCGCAAGCCACCATCGAGGCGACGTTCGTACGCGAGCGCGAGATGGCCGACCTGCCGGCGGAGGTTGCGCGGCTGCGGCCGCTGATCGAGGAGAAGGAGTCGGCGCTGCGGGATGCGTTGCGGCTGCATCAGGAGTCCGAGCGTCGCGCGGTAGAACTCTGGGCCGAGATCGAGGTGCGGCGGACGACGGGCGCGCGCATCGAGACGGACCTGGCGAAGGCGAAGCCGCGACTGGCGGAACTTGCAGCGCGATTGCGCGCACACACGTTGACCGTCCGCCAACGCGACGAGCGAATCGAAACGCTGCGCGAGCGGCGGGAGCGCGCCGAGGCGGAACGCCAGACGCGGGCGACGGAAGCGCGAGAGTCCTCGGCGCGCGAGCAGCAGGCGCGCGCCTCGCTGGTGGAGCTGGAAGACGAACGGCGCACCCTCGCCGACGCTATCGCGGAGGAGGCCGCCCACGTCGCCAGCCTCGACGGCGCGCTGCGCTCCGAGCGGCAGGTGACGGATGCGGAGCGCGTGGGCCACGAACGCCTGGCGCGCCAGATCGCCACGAAGGAAGAGCAGCAGACGCGCATGCGCGAGGAGGCGCAGGCGGTCGCGGCGCGCCTGGGCGCGACGCAGCGCGAGCTGAGCGCGAAGAACGAAGAAGCAGACGCCCTGCGGGCGGAGCTGGAGCCGGCGCGCGAAGAGGCAACGCAGCTTGAGTCGCGCGAGCGGGCGCTCGCCGCGCAGTTCGCCGAATCGAACGAGAAGATCCGCAGCGCGGAGCGCATGGTCTACGAGGCCGAATCGGACGTCCGGTCGCGCGGCGACGAGCTGGAGCAGCTGCGTGCGAGCCTGGAGGGCGAGGGGTTCGTCGCGACGGCCGACGGCGACGTCGAGCGCGCGCCCGAGCCAGAACCGGAGCCCGAGGACGAGCCGGCAGAGTCGTACGCGCGCGTCGCCGGCGACCTGCCGGGATGGATGCGCAGCGAAGACGGCCCGGACCTGCCGCCGATCCGCGGCGGCGCGCCGATCAACGCGACGGAGATGCGCGACCAGATCGCCGACCTGCGGGCGCAGATCCGCGCGCTTGGCCCCGTCAACGAAGAAGCTGCCAGCGAGTACGAGGAGAGCCGCGAGCGGTTCGACTTCCTCAGCGGCCAGCTCGGCGATCTGTCGCAGGCCGAGGAGCAGCTCAACCACGCGATCGGCGAGCTGGAGACGGAGATCCGCGACCGCTTCCGCACGACGTTCAAGCTCGTGAACCGGGAGTTCGAGCGCTACTTCAGCGCCTTCTTCCGTGGCGGGACGGCGCGCCTGGAGCTGGGCGAGACCGACGAGTACGGACTGCCGGGCGTCGAGATCTACGCGCAGCCTCCCGGCAAGAAGCTGGGCTCCCTGGCGCTGCTCTCCGGCGGCGAGCGCTCCCTGACGGCCGTCGCGCTGCTCTTCGCGCTCCTGCAGGCGAACCCGTCGCCGATCTGCGTGCTGGACGAGGTGGACGCAGCCCTGGATGAGGCGAACGTCGGCCGCTTCGTCGAGGAGCTGCGGGCGCTCTCGCAGCGGACGCAGTTCATCATCATCACGCACAACCGCCGCACGATCGAGACGGCCGACACGATCTATGGCGTCTCGATGGGCGCCGACAGCGTCTCCCGCGTGCTGAGCCTCCGCCTGGCGGACGTCGACACGGACCTGCTCGAATAGGCATGGCGAGCGGCACCGCTACGGCGCGGCCGGGCCCTCGCTTCACCCCCTCGATCCCACTCGCTAGAATGCCCCGGCACAAAGGGAGGCCGCTGATTCTTCGTATCTTCAAGCGCACCAAGGAGACGGACGAGAAGACCGAGCAGGCGCTCGAGCGCACCCGGAAGGGGTGGTTCGGCAGCATCTCCGGCCTCTTCGACCGCGCCAAGCTCGACGACGACATCTGGGAGGAGCTGGAGGAGCTGCTGATCGGCGCCGACACGGGGGTCTCCACGACGCACAAGATCCTCGGTGAGGTGCAGATGAAGGTCGAGCGCGACCGGGTGAAGGACCCGGCCGCCGTGCGCGAGTTGCTGCAGAACGAGCTGGTGCAGGTGCTGCAGGCCGGGACGGCGAAGGGGCGGATCTGGGGCGAGGAGGAACCGCCGCCGCCCGGCAGGCCGTCCGTGATCCTGATCGTCGGCGTGAACGGCACCGGCAAGACGACGAGCGTCGCCAAGCTGGCGCAGGCGTATCGTGAGGACGGCGAGAAGGTCGTCGTTGCGGCCGCCGACACCTTCCGCGCTGCGGCGATCGAGCAGCTGAAGAGCTGGGGCGAAGTCGTCGGCGCGGACGTCGTCGCGCACAAGCAGGGCGCCGACCCGGGGGCGGTGGTGTTCGACGCGATGACGGCGGCCGAGAGCCGCGGGGCGGACGTGGTGCTGATCGACACAGCCGGGCGCCTGCACACGAAGTTCAACCTGATGGAGGAGCTGGGGAAGATCCGGCGCGTCATCGAGCGCAAGCTGCCCGAGGGGCCCGACGAGGTGATGCTGGTGCTGGACGCGACGACGGGCCAGAACGCGCTGGTGCAGGCGAAAGCGTTCGCGGACGTCGTGCCGATCACGGCGCTCTGCCTGACGAAGCTCGACGGCACGTCGAAGGGCGGCATCGTGTTCGCCGTGTCCGATCAGCTCGAGATCCCGGTGCGATTCATCGGCACGGGAGAGAAGCCGGAGGACCTGACGCCGTTCGATGCGCGGGAGTTCGTCGAAGCGCTGTTTCAGTAACGCAGGGAGGGCCGTTCCCGTCCGACAGCCGCGATCCTCACAGGCGCCGCCGCAGTCAACGTCTCATCGACGCGACGCCGCTCCCGCGTCCGCGACGGACCGCACGCCGCTGTGAGCGAGACGCTGCGGTGGTGGTTCGTCCTCCTGCTGATCGGGACGCTCGCGTTCCCGCTGTGCCAGGCGCTCTTCCGGCGCCTGCCTGACCGCGGATACGCGCTCTCCAAGCCGTTCGGGTTGCTGCTGGTCGGATACCTGTTCTGGCTGCTCAACAGCCTGCAGGTGCTGCCGAACTCGAACGGCGGCGTCACGCTCGTGCTGGTGCTCATCGCCTTCGGGTCCGGCGTCGTCGTGTATCGCGAGCGAGCGGGGCTGAGGACGTGGGTGGCGGCTCACGGCTGGTACGTGCTGGGCGTCGAGCTGCTGTTCTTCGTCGTCTTCGCGATCGTCGTCTGGCTGCGGTCGAAGGTAGGCTACGCGAACATCACCGAGCAGCCGATGGACCTGATGTACGTGAATGCGGCGACACGCGCGTCGCACTTCCCGCCGCAGGACCCGTGGCTCTCCGGACACACCGTCGCGTACTACTACTTCGGCTACCTGCTGGTCGCCATGACGGGCCGGCTGGCGGAGGTGCCGACGGACGTCGCGTACAACGTCGGGCTGGCGATGATCGCGGCGATGGCGCTCGTCGGCGCCGCCGGGCTGGTCTACAACCTGGTGGAGATGCGCGAGTCGGCGAGTGCGCCGGCGCCGGCGGGGGAGTCAGGGCGCTCGATGCTGAGGTGGCGGCCGCCGTTGTTCGGGGTCGCCGGCGGGCTGTTCCTCGTCGTGATGGGGAATCTCAGCTGGGTGTTCGTCTTCCTGTCGTCACGCCACATCGGCAACCAGAGCTTCTACGACTGGATCGATATCGATGGGGCTGGGGCCGAAGGCTGCGCGGCACAGCTGGTTCCCGTCGGCGTTCTTCGGCTTCTTCAACGCGTCGCGCATCTACCCGCTCAACCAGGCGGACGACACCGCGCGGGTGATCACCGAGTTCCCGATGTTCAGCTTCGTGCTGGGCGACCTGCACCCGCATGTGATGGCGCTGCCGTTCGTGCTGATCGCGGTGGCGCTGGCACTGACGCTGTACCGCAGCGCGGAGCCGCTCGATCTCGCGTTCTGGCTGGAGCGGCCGCTGGTGCTCGCCGCGGCGGCGATGATCGTCGGCGGGCTGGCGTTCCTGAACACGTGGGACATCGCGACGATGGCGTTCGTCGTCGTCGGGGCGGCGACGCTGAAGGACGGCATGCAGATCTGGCGCGCGCGCGACACGGGCGCTCCACCGCCCGCGGCGACGACGTTCACACAGACCACGTGGAACGTCGTGATCGTCGGGCTGATCGTCAATCTCCTGGCGTTCGCGCTCGCGACGACGTTCGGCGGGCGGGCCGGCGCGGGCGTGGTGGGCCTGGTGATCGTGCTGGAGCTGATCGTGCTGGCGCGGATGTACTTTGGCGGCTGGATCGCGGAGCTGGCGGTGCAGGCGCTGTCGTTCGCCGTGCCGCTCATCGTGCTGGCGGTGGTGCTGTACCTGCCGTTCTACCTGAGCTTCACGTCGCAGGCGAGTGGCATCGGCGCCGTCGTCTCCAATCCGAACATCAGCATCCCGGCGACCAAGCCGCTGCACCTGCTGATCTTCTGGGGGCCCCTCTTCGCGCTCGCGCTGCCGCTCGTCGGGGCGCGGCTGCTGGCCGCACGCGACCGCATCACGCGGAGGATGACGGCGATCTCCTTCGTGCCGTTGGTGCTCGTCATCGCCGGCTGGGCTGCCGTCTTCCTGTTCGAGCACACGAATGGCAGCGCGAACCTCGGCGGCAGCCACACCGGGCTGTTCACGCAGATCGGCGACCGTGGCAACGGCTGGGTCACGGCGCTCTTCCTCGGCGCGCTCCTGGCAGCGGCGCTGGTCGCGCTGTGGTGCGAGGTCACGGCACGGCGCGACGCCGGCGCTGAGCCGGACGGCGAGCGTGAGCCGCTGATCTTCGTGCTGGGGCTGATCGCGACGGCGCTGCTGCTGGTGCTCGGCACGGAGTTCTTCTTCGTGGGCGACGTATTCCACTCGCGCATGAACACCGTGTTCAAGCTCTACTACCAGGCGTGGATGATGCTCGCGGTCGCGGCCGGGTTCGCCGTGTACTACCTGAGCAGCCGGTGGAAGGCGAGCTTTCCGCGAGCGACGTGGTATCGCGCGGGGTGGGCGGTGCTGGCCGTCGTGGTGTTGTTGGGGGCGGCGACGTTCCCGTTCGGAGGCACGGCCAACCGCATTCACAGTTTCGACGGCAGTCTCCACGCCAGCCGCTTCCTCTCTCCGGACGAGCAGCAGGCCGTCGCGTGGCTCCAGGGCATCGCCCAGGGGCAGGACTTCGTCATCGCGGAGGCAGCGAAAGACGATTACAATCCAGAGTTCGCGCGGTTCTCCACCGCGACGGGCGTCCCGGCCGTGGTGGGCTGGAGAGGGCACGAGGACCAGTGGCGCGGCGGGCGTTGCTCCGAATGCGATGAGCGGATGAAGGATCTCGCCGGCCTGTACACGACGACGGACCAGGCAGAGATGGACCGGATCGTCAAGAAATACGGGATCACCTTCGTGATCGTAGGAGATGTTGAGAGGCAGTTGTACCCGGGCCCGGGCATGGACAAGTTCCAATCGATGCCGGTGGCGGCGCAATACGGAGCGGTTACGATATATCGAACGACGGGCCTGACAGGCGAGGTGGAGGCGGCGCAGAGATGAGCGTGCAGGAACCCGAGGCTCAGTACGGGGGCACGACGGGCGAACGGCTGAAGACGTTCGCCGTGGACGAGGCCACGCGCGAGCGGATCACGGGGCTGGCGACGCGCTACTGGGAGCTGGCCGCCTACGGCGTGCTGGTCGTCTTCGCGGCCGTGCTGCGCTTCTACCAGCTCGGCGACCGGGCCATGCACCACGACGAGAGCCTGCACGGCTACTTCAGCTACGGCTTCACGAAGGCGCTCCGCGAGTTCTTCACGTTCGGCACGGCGAACACCGACAACTACAAGCACGTGCCCTTCATGCACGGGCCGTTCCAGTTCATCGGCAACGGCTTCGTCATGTGGATCTTCCAGGACGGGGAGTTCCAGGCACGGACGCTGGCCGCCACGCTGGGCACGGCCCTGGTCTTCATGCCGTGGCTGTTCCGGAGACAGCTCGGCACAGTCGGCGCGCTGGCGGCCGCGGCCTTCATCGCCATCTCGCCGACGCTGATGTACTACAGCCGCTTCACGCGCGAGGACATCTACACCGCGTTCTGGACGTTCGGGATCGTCATCTTCATGTGGCGGTACATCGCCACGCAGAAGGACCGCTACCTCTACCTGACGGCGGGATTCATGGCCGGCTCCTTCTGCACGAAGGAGACGACGTTCATGACCGTCGGCGCCTTCATCCTGTTCATGGACTTCATGTTCGCGACGCACCTGGCGGACCGCATCCGCGCGAAGTCGGAGAACATGTCGACGGCGCAGTATGCGGCGCTCATCATCGGCCTCTCGTTCATCGCCTGGGCGATCGCCATAGGCTGGCCGTGGCTCCAGAAGTGGCGAGAGCGCTACGACCTGGAGGAGCTGCCTCCAGAAGCGAACCTGGTGATCGTGATGGGGACGCTGGCGCTGCCGCAGTACGCGGCGGGCGTCCAGTTCTTGCCGTTCTTCGGCAAGGAGTGGCGCAACCGCGCCGGCGACAACAGCGATTCGCACATCGCCACGCAGGAGTTCGGCGTGGCGATGGTGATGATCTGGTCGCTGATCGCCGTCTCGGTGTCGCTGGGCATGCTGTGGAAGCCGAAGGTCTGGCTCATCGCCGCCGCCTGCTTCTGGATCCCGTTCGTCCTCCTCTACACGACGTTCTTCTCTAACCCCGCGGGCTTCTTCTCGGGCATCTGGGGCTCGATGGACTACTGGATCAGCCAGCAGGACGTGCGCCGCGGCAACCAGCCCGACTACTACTACTTCATCACCATCCCCGTGTACGAGTTCCTGCCGCTGATCCTCTCGATCATCGCGGCCTGCTACTACGCGATCCGCGGCAAGCTGCAGTACGCGCTCTACGTCGCGGCGATCTTCGTCGCCATCATCGCGCTGCTGCTGCTGCCATCGGGCCCGCAGTTCCAGAAGGTCTCGCTGCTGCACATCGTGCTGCCGTTCATGCTCGTCGTCGTGGCCGTGCTGGCGTTCCCGATGGACCGCCTGACGCGCTTCCTGATGTACTGGGCCGTGATCACGGCGTTCGCGCTGACGGTCGCCGGCGAGAAGATGCCGTGGCTGAACGTGCACATCGCGCTGCCGCTGGCGGTGCTCGCCGGCAAGTTCGTCGGCGACTTCCTCCAGCGCACGGACCTGCGAGATGACATCCCGAAGATCGAGCGCTTCGCGCCGTACATGTACGCGGCCGTCGCCTCAGCGCTCGCGATCCTGGTGTTCGTCATCATCGGCTGGCGCTCGCCTGCGTCGATCGGCGGCTGGATCCTGGTGTTGGTCGCGTTCGTCGCCGTGTACTGGTCGTACCGCGGGTACAGCAGACGTACGGCGTGGCAGGTGGCACTGGTGGGATTCATCGCCGCCGCCGGCGTCTTCACGCTGCGCGCGGGCATCCTCGCCTCGTGGGGCCATCCGGACAACACGACGTATCTCGACAGCGTGCTCACGACCCAGGACCACGGCGAGGTGCCGGATGAGCTGCTGGTCTACACGCAGACCTCCGGCGACATCCCGGCGCTCATGGACCGCATCGACCAGTACGCCAAGCAGTCCGGCCAGGGCAAGAACCTGCCGATTGAGGTGGACCCGATCGACGGGTACACGTGGCCGTGGGCGTGGTACCTGCGGAACTACAAGGCCGTCAACTACCCGTCGATGTCGTCGGCGTACACGCCTCCACCGGGCTCCGTCGTGCTCGCGAGCAAAGACGACGCGCCGAACGTCCAGGTCGGCAGCGGCTACGGCCAGCCGATCCCGTATCACCACCGGCGCTGGTTCCCGGAGGAGTACCGCGGCGCGGACGGTATGTACTCGTCGCAGAACTTCTTCAGCGATCTCTTCTCCGGCGAGGTGAAGTACTGGCTCGACTTCTGGGTGCGCCGCACGCTGCCGGCGCCGGTCGGCGACTCCGATGCCGTCGCATTCTTCCCGTCCGACTTCACTGGCGTGCCCACGCAACCCGTTGGGCCGACGGTCCACACCGAAGGCGATCAGATCGTCATCGGCGGCACGGGCACGGCGCTGGGCCAGCTCAGCGCGCCGGCTGACGTCGCGTTCGACGCGCAGGGCAACATCTACGTCGCCGACAGCGCGACCAGCAACAGCCGCATCGAGAAGTACGACGCCGACGGCAAGTTCATCGCCGCGGCCGGCGGCTTCGGCTCGGACGTGCAGCTCAACCAGCCGTGGTCGATGGCCGTCGCGCCGGACGGCACGGTCTACGTCGCCGACACGTGGAACCACACGATCGTGAAGCTCGACAAGGACCTGAAGAAGGTCACGAGCTGGGGCAGCGGCGGCCAGGTCGACGCCGGCGGGGATCCGATGAAGCTCTACGGCCCGCGCAAGATCGTCGTGGAGCCGTCCGGGAACATCCTGATCGCCGACACGGGCAACGACCGCATCGTCGAGTACACGCCGGACGGCGATTACGTGCGGCAGATCGGCGGGAAGGACGAAGACGCGGCGGCGACGCTGAAGCTCAAGGAGCCGACGGGCCTGGCGGTGGCGCCGAACGGCGACATCTACATCGCCGACTTCTGGCACCAGCGCATCCTCGTGCTCGACAAGGACTTCAACCAGAAGAGCGAGATCCCTGTCCCGTCATGGGGAAGCTTTAACGTGACGGACCGGCCGTACCTCGCGCTCCTGCCCGACGGGCGGCTCCTGGTCACGGACCCCAACCCGTGCGGCAGCGTCGGCTGCACCTCGTCGTCCGATGGCAACGTGCTGGTGTTCGACCAGGCGGGGAAGCAGGTCGCCTCGTACGCGCTGCCGCGCGAGGGCCAGTCGCCGCTGGAGCGGCCGGTGGGCATCGCGACGGACGGCACGTCCGTGCTGGTGGCGGACTCGGCGGGGAACGTGGTGCGGAAGATCCCGCTGAGCGACATCATAAAGTGACATAAGGGCGCCCGAGGATCGTTTGATCTTCGGGCGCCACAGCTTCATTGAGGCGGCCCCGGCGCGGACTCTATAATGCGCGGGTCCGGCGGCCGAACATAACAGCGAGCGCCCTCCGGCCGGCCCGTATTCCCCCACTGGAGACTCCCACCTTGCTCAAGAGCCGCGGTTTCTGGATTGGCATGGTCGTCACCGGGCTCCTGCTGGGCTGGTTTGTGTGGCGCAACTGGGACAAGTTCCCGGACATGAAGCGGGCCTTCGAGAACGCCGACTGGAAGCTGGCCCTGCTGGCGCTGCCGATCTACTTCCTGGGCCTCTTCGTCCGCACCGTCCGCTGGCAGTACCTGCTGCGTCCCGTGAAGAAGGTCAGCGCGCTCCGCCTCTATCCCGTCGTCCTCGTCGGCCTGATGGCGAACAACGTCCTCCCCGCCCGCGCGGGCGAGCTGGCGCGGGCCTACGTGCTCGGCCAGCGCGAACGCATCAGCAAGACGACGTCCCTGGGCACGATCGCCGTGGACCGGCTGTTCGACGGCGTGACGCTGATCCCGATGATGTTCATCTGCGCCGCCATCGTCGGCGACCAGGCGAGCTTCAAGGTGTTCGGGCACGACCTGAACTTCGTGGGGCTGGGCATCGTCATGGCTGTGCTGTTCGGCATCGCGCTCGGCATCCTGTTCTACCTCGCGCTCTCGGACAGCGGCCGGCGGCTGCTCCACCGGCTGGTGCACCGGTTTGCGCCGGCGCGGGTCAAGCCGAAGGTGGAGGGCATCCTGCACTCGTTCTTCGACGGCCTGCACGCGCTGCGCAGCCCCGTCGACCTGTTCTTCGCGTGGCTGACGTCGCTCATCTCCTGGTCGCTGGAAGCGACGGTGTACTTCATCGTCGCGCGGGCGTTCGGCATCCACGAGAGCTTCACCGTCTTCCTGCTGATCACGGCCGCCGCCAACCTCGCCATCGCCATCGTCGCCACGCAGGGCGGCGTCGGCGCGTTCGAGCTGGTGGTGTCGAAGACGATCATCGCCTTCGGCGCGGCCGGCGCGGGCACGCTGCAGCAGGACGCCGCCGCGTACGCCATCGGCCTGCACGCCATCCTGCTGCTGCCCGTCGTCGCCGCCGGCCTCATTCTGATGTGGTCGATGGACCTCAGCTTCGGCGAGATGCTGCAGGGCACCGCGCGGGTTGAGGCGGAAGCGGAGGCCGAGGCGCTCGTCGAGGACCTCGAGGAGACGGTGCCGGCGGTCGCGCGTCCGGGCCGCCCCGCGGTCGAGGGGTCGGGCCGGAAGTGAAGGTCGTCGTCATCGGCGGCGGCGTCGCCGGCATGACCACGGCCTACCGCCTGATGCAGGGCGGCCACGAGGTCGCGCTGTACGAGGCGAGCGACCAGCTCGGCGGCCTCGTCCGCACCTTCGAGGTCGGCGGCACGAAGCTCGAGTCGTACTACCACCACCTGTTCTCCACCGACACGACGATCATCGATCTGATCAAGGAGCTGGGCTACGGCGGCGACCTGAAGTGGATCGAGTCGAAGGTCGGCTGGTTCACGGACGGCAAGCTCTACCCGCTGGTAACGCCCTTCGACCTGCTGAAGTTCGCCCCGCTGCCGCCGCTGGACCGCATCCGCCTCGGCCTGATGGGGCTGCGGTTGCGCCGGCGCGACGACTGGGCGGAGTTCGAGCGCATCACGGCGAAGGACTGGATCGAGAAGAACGTCTCCAAGGCGGTGTTCGACAAGTTCTGGGGCGTCATGCTCCACGGGAAGTACGGCGACGCCTACGACCAGGTCGCGATGGCGTGGCTGTGGAGCAAGATCCACCTGCGCTTCCAGTCGCGGCAGGGGGTGTCGCAGAAGGAGGAGCTGGGCTACCTGATGGGCTCCTTCGCGGTGTACATCGACGAGATGGAGCGACGCCTGCGGGCCGGCGGCGTCGACGTGCGCACGTCATCGCCGGTGCAGCGGATCACGGCCAAGGACAACCGCGCGACCGGCATCGTGCTGGCGGACGGCACGGAGGTCGCGGCCGACGCTGTGGTGGCGGCGATCCCGTCGCTGCTGTTCAAGAAGATGGCGCCGCCGCTGACGCCGGAGTACGAGCGGCAGCTCGGGGCGGTGGGGTGGCAGGCGGCGCTGTGCATGGTGCTGACGATGAAGCGCTCGCTCTCGCCCATCTACTGGATGAACATCGGCGACCGCAGCATGCCGTTCCTGGCCGTGATCGAGCACACGAACTTCGTCGGCCCGGAGAACTACGGCGGGGAGCACATCCTCTACATCTCCAACTACCTGAGCCAGGACCACCCGTACCTCTCGATGTCCGAGGACGAGCTGTGGGCGCTGTACGAGCCGGCGCTGAAGAAGATCAACCCCGCGTTCTCGCCCGACTGGATCACGCGGCGGTGGCTGTTCGCGGCGCCGTTCGCGCAGCCCATCATCAAGACCGGCTACAGCGCCGACAAGCCCGACCACCGCACGCCGCGTCGCAGGGCCTCTATCCCTCGAGACGATGACGCAAGATCTTTACCCGGAGGACCGCGGCAGAACTACAGCATCAAGATGGGCGACGACGTCGGCGCGAAGATGGTTGGTTCGACGGATGTACACGGCGAAGCGTGGGGGCTACGGCCTGCACCAGGGCATGGCAGCGTCCGGCACGCGCTCGTTGTCCCGAACCACCCACCCTCCCCTATAGTGAATGCGGCGCACAATCAGGAGCGCCCGCCGGCATGCCTCTCGACAACGAAGCCACGCTCGAGATCCAGCACCTGATCCGCGACCTCAAGCCCGGTGACGGCGACCTGCTCGCCGCGCTCCACCGCGTCCAGCACCGCTACGGCTACATCCCGAAGATGTCGATGTCCGTCGTCGCGCGGCAGCTGCGGCTCAGCGAGGCGCGTGTCTACGGCGCTGTCACGTTCTACAGCGAGTTCCGCCTGACGCCGCCGCCGAAGACGCTCATCGGCTGGTGCAGCGGCCCTGCCTGCCGGCTCAAGGGCGGCGAGCACGTCCGCAAGATCCTCGAGGCGGAGCTCGGCATCGGCATGGGCCAGAACACCGAGGGCGATAAGGTCGGCATGGTCCTGGCGCAGTGCAACGGAACGTGCGAGCACGCGCCGCAGGTCTGGCTCGACGGCAAGGTCGTCGGCCCCCTCACGGCGGCGGACACCGTCCGCTTCGCCCGCGACCTGAAGGAGAAGGCCTGATGCCGTCGTACGAGGAGCTGCGCGCAGCCGCCGACGCCGCCTGGAAGGCCGTCGAGCAGCCGTCGCGGCCGCTGTTCATCGTCTCCATCAACACGTCGTCGCTCGCGTCGCATGCCGACGAGACGCTGGCTGCGCTGCGCAAGCTCGGCGAGAGCGCCGGCTTCGACGTGATGCAGACCGGCGACACCGGCATGTCGTGGGCCGAGCCCGTCGTGCAGGTGACGAAGCCGGGTGGGCAGTCGGTCCTCTATGGCCACGTCACGCCGGACAAGGCTGAGGCGTTCGCGAAGGCGGCGCTGGCGGGCGTAGCGACGGAGTTCGCCATCGGCACCGTCTCCGGTCAGCGCGGACGGCGTGCCTGCCCTCGACAGCATCGAGTGGATGGCGGGGCAGACGCGCTGGCTCATGCACAACTGCGGCGTCATCGACCCGGAGAACATCGACCACTACATCGCACGCGGCGGCTACTCGCACTTCTTCGAGGCAACGAAGATGACGCCGCTGGAGCTGATCGACCTCGTCAAGGGCTCGACGCTGCGCGGCCACTCCGGCTCCTTCTTCTCGACCGGCACCAAGTGGGACTTCCTGCGCACCGCCAACGCCGAGCCGAAGTACCTGGTGTGCAACGCCGACGAGGGCGACCCGGGCGCCTGGGTGAACCGCGTCGTCATGGAGAGCGACCCTCACATGCTCATCGAGGGCCTGCTGCTCGGCGCGCACGCCAGCGGCGCCACGCACGGCTGGATCTACCTCCGCGACGAGTACCCGCTGGCCAACGACCGCGTCAACCGCGCGCTCGAGCAATGCCGCGAGAGAGGGATCCTCGGCGAGAACGCGCTCGGCACCGGCGTCAACTTCGATGCGGAGGTAGTGCGCGGCGCCGGCGCCTACGTCTGCGGCGACGAGACGGGCCTCATCTCGTCGGTGAACGACGAGCGCGGCCAGCCGCGCATCAAGCCGCCGTTCCCGGCGCAGAGCGGCGTGCTGGCGAAGCCGACGAACGTCAACAACGTGGAGACCTACGCCTGCGTCACGACGCTCATGCGCGTGGGCCGGGACCAGTACAACACCGTCGGCACGGACATGAACCTGGGCACGAAGATGTTTACCGTTTCGGGTAGGGTCGCCCGGACGGGATGCGTCGAAGTGCCGTTCGGGACGAAGGTGCAGGACCTGCTGAAGACCGTCGGCGGCATCGCGGGCGGGCGGCAGTGGAAGGCCATGCAGCAGGGCGGCCCGCTCTCGGGCATGCTGCCGGCGAGCGTCGCGGCCGACATATCGCTGGAGCCGGAGCCGTTCCGCCCGCTCGGCGCCGGCATGGGCGGCGGCGGCATCGTCTTCCTGGACGACACGTCGTGCGTCGTCGACGTCAACGTGATGACGTCGTGGTTCGTCGAGGACGAGTCCTGCGCGCGCTGCACGACGTGCCGCATCGGCAACCAGCGCATGCTGGAGATCCTGAACCGCGCGGCCCGCGGCCAGGGCGAAGCGAGCGACGTCGACCACATAAAGTCGCTGGCGGCGTCGATGCAGAACTCCAACTGCTTCCACGGCCAGCTCTCGCCGGTGCTGATCAACAACACGCTGCAGTTCTTCCGCGAGGAGTACGACGCCCACGCGCTGGAGCACCGCTGCCCGGCGAAGGTCTGCCCCGACCTCATCCGATACCGGGTCGTCAGCCAGCGCGACCACATCTCCGGCGCGGCCGAGATCTGCCCGACGCAGGCCATCGTCGGCGGCCCCGGCTCCTGGTCGATCGACGACGCGAAGTGCATCCGCTGCGACGCCTGCCGCGACGTGGCGGACGGCGACATCGTGATCGAGGACCGCTACGCCGACACGATCCCGCTGCGGGTCGTGGCGCCGGCGGACGTCGCCCGCGCGGGGGGATAGCGTAACGGGCTCAAGCTCTCGTTACTGCAGCGAGATGTGGCTCGTGGCCGTCTGCACGTAGTCGGAGAGCTCGTCCGGATCGAACGCTTCGCCGCTCCCACGCACGAAGATCTCGTACTCCACACGCCCTTTTGAGCCGAACACGAACGTGTACGCCGCCGTGGCCCGGCCGCTGGACGAGGTGAACGAGACCGTCGCCGAGATCTCGAACGCGGCTGATCCTTGGCCACCACTCGCGACCGCGACGGGGCTGCTCATGGCGCCGGAGTAGCGCTGTTCGGCGGTATCGATGGCGCCGCCGTTGATCTGGGTGATCGCGCAGTCGATGAACGCCGTCGCTCCGTCGACACTGGCTCGCGCGTCGGCCTCAGAGTCGAACATGCTGAGTACCTCCATGATGCCGGGCGACTGACCGTCGAACAGGTATTCGACGCTCGTGGCGCGCGCCGTGATGCCCGGCGCCGAAGTCCGGCCGCAGGCCGCTGACAGGGTCGCCTCATCGTTATTGGTGGGATGGGGAGCGGCGTGCCAGTCGAACGGCAGGTCGTCCTTCACCATCAGCATGGTCTCGGCAAGCGCAGCGTCACCGCTGGCCGACGCGGGTGCCGTGGCCATCGCGACGCTCGTCGCCGTCCCCGCCCCGCCGGACGACGAGTTGCACGACGCGAGCAGGGGCAGGGCAAGAGCCGCCAACGCCACGGTGCAGAGTCTCGCGGACGTCAGCGACACGGATTTGAGAACCTTCCCCGATCCCACGCTACTTCGCCTCTCACGCTCTGTACCCACAGAGGGCGCGCCCGAGCGTGGGGGGAGCGTAGCAGACGCCATGGGGCGTCGCCCAGCACCGTCCGCCGTGACACCAATCGCTCGGAGATCCGTCGGGCACGCTGTTAGTGTCGCAGCACGATCCGCCACGATGTAACCAGTCAATCATCCCCGGCAACGCACAGGCGCCGACGAGCGCGATCGTACGCCCGCAGGATGAAAACAACGCCGTTTAGCACTCTCGCCGCGCGAGGTCTATCGATCGCGATGTCTGTTCGCCCATTCGCCGCCGCAGCGCGGCCATCAGCCCCCGCCGACCAGTTTCCGCCCGATGACAGCGGCGTGGCCGCGCGCGTACTCCGCGCCGGACATCGGCTTGCCGCCTGGCCCCTGCACCCGCGTCAGATCGCCACCGCCCCGTCCGACCGTGGCGACGCACAGCGCTCCATCGCGAAGGAAGACCGTACCCGGCGCCGCGTCGCCGGCTTCCGAGGCATGCGCGCACGCGAGGACGCGCAGCGGCTGCCCGTCGACGAGCGTATACGCCACCGGCCACGGGTCGTAGGCGCGCACCTTGCGGCACACGATCTCCGTTGTGTCGGACGCCCAGTCGATGAGAGCCGCTGACTTTTCGATCTGGGGCGCGTAAGTCGCGAGGGCGTCAGTCCTGCTCCTCCGCGACGATCTGGCCGGCCGCCCACTTCGGCAGCACGTCGGCGAGCAGCTCGGCGCCGGCCTCGGCGATGCGCGGCGTCAGCGTCGCGGTCGTGTCGTCGGCGCCGATGGGCACCTCCACGCGCGCCAGCATCGGGCCGGCGTCGAGCGCGAGGCGCACCTGCATGATGGTGGCGCCGGTGACGGCGTCGCCAGCCAGGATCGCCGCCGGGATCGGCGCAGCGCCCCGCCAGCGGGGCAGCAGCGACGCGTGGACGTTCAACACGCCCAGCGGCGGCACGTCGAGCACCCGCTGCCGCAGGATCTGCCCGTATGCGGCGATGACGCCGACGTCCGGCGCTAGCTGGCGTAGCTGCTCGACGGACTCCGGCTTGCTGACCGAGGCGGGCTGGAACACCGGCAGCCCTTGCTCAAGCGCCAGCATCTTCACCGGAGGCGGTGCGGGCTTGCGGCCGCGGCCGCGACGGGCGGTCGGGCTGCGTGAACACACCGACGACGTCGTGTCCGTGGGCGATCAGTTGTCGTAACGAGGGAAGGGCGAATTCGGGCGAGCCCATGAAGACGACGCGCATCGCTGGAGGATAGCACGGGCCGCGCGTCCCGAAGCGGGCGGTTGCACGTATGCTGCCATCGGCGCGACGATAGACTATGCGGGAGGGCCGAGCGACGGGAGGTCTGCCGACGAAGAGGGTGCAGGCGACGGTGACCGGGCGCGTGCAGGGCGTCGGGTTTCGTGACTTCGTGCGCCAGGAAGCGACGGCGCGCGGCATCACCGGCTGGGTGCGCAACAGCGACGACGGCCGCGGCGTGGAGTTCGTCGCCGAGGGCGAAGACGCGGCCATCGACGCGCTGGTCGCGGTTGTCCGTGAAGGGCCCCGGTTCGCGAAGGTGGAAGACGTCGACTGCGAGTACAGCGAGGCGAGCCAGGGCTTCGCGCGCTTCAGCGTCGAAATGTGACGCTAGTCGAGCAGGATCGCGTCGACCTCCTGGCCTGCTTCGACGACGGGTACGTCCTCCGGCACGATCGCGAGCGCGTTGGCCAGCGCCATCGACGTGAGGATGCCCGATCCCTGCGGCCCGGTGAGCGAGGCGTAGTAGCGGCCGTCGCGCTTCGTGACGATGGCGCGGGCGTACACCCGGCGGGCGTCGGGGTTCGTGATCGGCTCCTCGGCGACGGCGCGCACAACGGGCCGCTGCCAGTCGGTGCGGCCGAGCATCTTGAAGATCGCCGGGCGGCCGAACAGCTCGAACGAGACCATGGAGCTGACGGGGTTGCCGGGCAGGCCGATGTGCGGCACGCGGCGGTCGCCTGACGGGAACGCGCCGAACGCGAGCGGCTTCCCCGGCCGCATGCGCACGGTCCAGAACGCGACTTCGCCCTCCTTCGCCAGGACGTCCTTGACGACGTCGTAGTCGCCGCGCGAAACGCCGGCGGACGTGACGAGCATGTCGCAGTCGAGGCCCTGGCGCAGCTTTGCCGTGAGCGCTTCGACGGTGTCCGTCGCGATGCCGAGGAGTTTCGGCACGCCGCCGGCCTCCTGGACCATCGCGGCGATGCTGTAGGCGTTGCTGTCGTAGATCTGGCCGGGACGGAGCGGCGTGCCGGGCTGCTGCACCTCGTCGCCGGTGGAGAGGATGGCGATCGTGGGGCGGCGGTAGACGCGGACGGTCGCCATGCCCAGCGACGCGAGGACGCCGAGCTGCGGCGGATGGAGCACGGCGCCCTTCGAGAGGACGACCTGGCCGCGCCGCACGTCCTCGCCGCGGTTGCGGACGTTCGCGCCGGGCGATGCGCCCTTCAGCACACCGACGGACGAGCGGGACTTGGCGAAGGAGCCAAAGGCGCGTCCCTGCGGCTCGTCGGTCTCCTCGAACGGGACGACGGCGTCGGCGCCCGCCGGCATGGGGGCGCCCGTCATGATGCGGACGGCGGCGCCGGGCTCGCACCGTGCCTTCGAACACGTATCCGGCGGCCAGCTCGCCCGTCACGTTCAGCGAGACGGGCCGCTCGGACGATGCGCCGGAGGTGTCGGCCGCGCGCACGGCGTAGCCGTCCATCGACGTGTTGTCCAAGCGGGGGAATGTCGATGTCCGAGATAACGTCGTCAGCGACGACCTGGCCCAGCGCCTCGAGCAGGGGCTGCTCGACCGGTTCCAAGAGGCTGACGTAGGCGAGGATGCGCTCGAGCGCCTCTTCGACGGAGATCATTGTTCGACCTCGGGCCTATCGACTGTGATGTCGCTCGAATTGAAGCACAAGACGAAGCCCCGGCCTAGCGGGCCGGGGCTTCGTCGCGATCGCGCGAGGCGGCTGCTACGAGCCGGCGACGGAGACGAGGATAGTGACGTCCACGTAGCCAGACACATCGGAGTCCTGGATCGTGAGGTTCAACGTCTCCCCCTGCTGCGACGGGTCAGACGGGGTGGCACCACCGTACGTCTGAAGGTAAGAGCCGTTCGAGTTCGAAGTGAACGCGTTCGTCCAGTTGTGCTTCGGCAGCTCGTTCTTGAAGTAGTCGTTGACGTTCGAAGCGGAGTCCTTCACGTAGATCTCGACGATGTAGTTCGTCTCGCCGCTGCTGCTGTATGACGACGAACTCGTAACGCGCGTGTTGTCCGGAAACGGCACTCGGTCCTTCGGGAAGTTAGAGTCAAGACTCACTTCGTCCGGCAGATTCGCGGAGCTGGAGCTGTTATCGCCGCTGTTGTCGGAACTCGAGCTGCCACTGTCGCTCGATGTCGGTGTGTCCTGGGAGGAGGAGCCCGAGTTGTCAGAACTGTTATCGGACCCGCTGGTGCTGTCGCCGATGGCGGCCGAGATCGAGGTCTTGCCACTTACGTCCGAGACGCTGACGTAGCCTTCCTTCTTGCCGTCGGGGCTCGTGACGATCCAGTACGAGGTCCCGTTGGTGGTCGCGGTAGTGGTCGACTTCCACGCGCTGCTCTTGAACTGGTCGTCGAAGTACGACTTCACCTTGTCGACGCTGTCGCCTGTCTGCCAGACGACGTAGAGCCCGGAGATGCCGTTGTACGTGCCGGTGGTGCTCGCCTGCACGTCGGCGCCCTTGTACGTCGGGAAGTCGCTGGGGAAGTCCGACGGCAGCTTGTTGCTGGTCGACACGTTTCCGACGCCCGGAATGTTAATGGTCTTCTTGCTGCCGCCGCCACAGGCCACGGCAACGACGCCAAGCAGCGCAACCAGCGCTACGATCAGGAGTGGGACTTTGCGCACGGGGATATGCCTCCTCACGGTGTTGCCCTCGTTTGCGGGATAGTAGCAGAACCGTTGACTCCGTCACATCTTCCGGGCTCCAGATCCCCGGCGGTCGGTACAAGACATAACCACGACGCCGCGTTGACACGGCCCGGGACACCCGGTATTCACCTTGCGGCGCGGGCACGAGCGCGAGGAGCAGCGGATGAGCGGCACGACCTTCGACGTGGTGGGGATGGGAAACGCGATGGTCGACGTCATCGCGCACGCCGACGAGGCCTTCCTTCCGGCCAACGGGCTGACGAAGGGCGCGATGACGCTGATCGACGCGGCGCGGGCGGAGGAGCTGTACGCGGGCATGCCGCCGGCGGTGGAGGTATCGGGGGGGTCCGCGGGAAACACGATGGCCGCGCTGGCGTCGCTTGGCGGGCGCGGGGCCTACATCGGCAAGGTGAACGACGACCAGCTCGGGCAGGTGTTCCGGCACGACATCCGCGCGGCGGGCGTGGCGTTCGACGTGCCTGCAGCGACCGGGGGCACGCCGACGGGCCGCTGCCTCATCTTCGTGACCGGAGACGCACAGCGCACGATGCAGACGTTCCTCGGCGCGGGGAGCGAGTTGCAGCCCGATGACGTCGATGCGGAGGTGATCGCCGCGTCGTCGGTCACGTACATGGAGGGCTACCTGTGGGACCCGCCGGGCGCGAAGCAGGCCTTTCTGAAGGCGGCGCGCCTTGCACACGCCGCCGGGCGCCGTGTGTCGATCTCGCTGTCCGACCCGTTCTGCGTGGAACGGCACCGCGAGGAGTTCCTGGACCTCGTGGAGCACCACGTCGACGTCCTGTTCGCCAACGAGCACGAGATCATGTCGCTGTACCAGTCGCGCACCTTCGACGAGGCGCTGCAGCACGTGCGCACGAAGTGCGAGATCGCCGCGCTGACGAGGAGCGAGAAGGGCTCTGTCATCGTCGCGGGCGATGACGAACTGCACGTGATCGACGCGGAGGCTGTGGCGCACGTCGTCGACTCGACCGGTGCGGGGGATGCGTACGCGGCGGGGTTCTTGTTCGGGCTGACGCGCGGGCTGCCGCTGGCGACGTGCGGCCGTATCGGGGGCATCGCGGCGGCAGAAGTGATCAGCCACGTCGGCGCGAGGCCGGAGGAGCCGCTCGCGGACCTCGTGCGGCGCGTCCTGGGACCGTCGGCGGGCTGAACGGTCCGTTTGACGGGGCGGCGGCGGGCACCGCAGACTGCACGCGTGAGCGCTCCGCTGCCAGAGCTGATCCAGTCGCTGCTCCTACCGAACGCCTACCCGCACGAAGCCGGCGACATCCAGCTCATTCAAACGCATATCTCCTACGTCGTGCTGGCCGGCGCGTACGCCTACAAGATCAAGAAGCCGCTCGATCTCCACTTTCTCGATTACAGCACGCTCGACAGGCGCCGGCTGATGTGCGAGGAGGAGGTCCGCCTCAATCGGAGGCTCTGCCCGGAGGCGTATCTGGGAGTGGAGCAGATCGTGCGCGCCGAGCGTGGGTATCGCGTCGGCGGCGATGGCGAAGCGATCGAGTACGCGGTGAAGATGCGCCGTATGCCTCCGGAGGAGATGATGCCGGCGATGCTTCGGCGGGGGACCGTCACGGCGGCCGATATCCGTCGTATTGCGGCTGTGCTGGCGTCGTTCCACGCGACTTCGGCCTCCGATGAGCGGATCGCGCGCTTCGGTTCGCCGGAAGCACTGCGCGCTAACTGGGATGAGAACTTCGAGCAGACGGCGGCGTTCGTCGGCAGGACGATCACGCGCGACCAGCAGAACCGCGTGCGCGGCTACGTCGCCCGGTTTCTTCTCGACCGGGCGGCGCTGATCGAAGAGCGGGCGGCGACAGGCCGCGTGCGCGACTGCCACGGCGACCTGCGCAGCGACTCGATCGTGATCCGTCCGGACGGCGGCATCTGCGTGATGGACTGCATCGAGTTCAACGACCGCATCCGCTATGGGGACGTTGCGGGCGACATCGGCTTCCTGGCGATGGACCTGGACTTCCGGGGGCGCGAAGACCTCGCGGACGAGCTGATGAGCGCGTATCTGGACGCCGTGGACGACGAGACGCTGCCCTGCGTGCTCGACTTCTACCGCGCGTACCGCGCGTACGTGCGCGGCAAGGTCGAGAGCATGGAGGTGGACGAGCCGGAGGTACCGGAATCTGAGCGGGCTGCCGCCGTCGAGCGGGCGCGCGCGTACTTCGCGCTTTCCGGCAGGTACACAGCGGCGCCGCACGGCCGTATCCTCGTACTCATGTGCGGGCTCTCGGGTTCGGGCAAGAGTTACGTGGGCGCGGCGGTGGCGTCGCGGCTCGGGGCGGCGTTCGTCCGGTCGGACGCGACGCGCCGGCGGCTCCTCGGCGAATCGAACGTCCGAGGCGGCGGCGAGGCGTACGGCGAAGGCATCTACACCGAGGAATCGCGCGAACGCGTGTATGGGGCGATGCACGCCCGGGCGTCGCGATATCTGCGCGCCGGGCTGCCCGTGGTGCTGGACGCGACGTACGCGCGGGCCGTCGACCGCACCGCGGCGCTGCGCGTGGCGGACGAAACGAAGGCGCGAGCGCTGGTCGTGCACGTCGCAGCCGACGAAGAGACCGTGCGGCGACGCATGGTGCAGCGGGCGGAGGAACCGGCGGGGGCGTCGGACGCGCGCTGGGACACGTACGTGGCGCAGCGGGAGCGATTCGAGCAGCCGGACGAGGCGCAGCCGGATCGGCTGGTGCACGTTGACGGGGCGGCGCCGGTGCGACAGAGCGTCGAGCGCGTGCTGGAGGCCGTCGCCGCGCTTCGGTGAGGGAAGACGCGCCGCTCACACGCCGGCGCGCATCGCCTCATCAAGCAGCTCGATGACGTGGACGACGGAGCCCCGGGCGTTGCGCAGGCGCAGGCCGGCCTCGAGCTGCGACATGCAGCCAGGGTTCGCGGTGGCCACGGTGGATGCGCCGGTCGCCAGCACGTCGTCCATCTTGCTGTCGAGCAGCCGGGCGGACATGTCGCGCTGGACGAAGCTGTAGAGGCCGGCGCTGCCGCAGCATCGGTCAGGGGCGGTCATCTCTCGCAGCTCCAGCCCCGGGATGGCCGAGAGGATCACCCGCGGCGCCCGCGCGACCTTCTGGGCGTGCACGAGATGACACGAGTCCTGATAGGTGACGGAGCGAGGGACGGCGCCCAACGCGCCGAGATCGTGCTCGGCGACGAACTCGAGCACGTCCTTCGTCATCGCGGCGAAATGCTCAGCGCGCTCTGCGTACGTCCGGTCCGACGCCAGCAGTTCGCCGTACTCTTTCATCGTGGAGCCGCAGCCGGCGGAGTCGACGATGATCGCCTCAACCCCTGCGGCGAGGAACGCGTCGACGTTCCGCCGGGCGAGCTTTCGCGCAAAGCGGCGGTCGCCCGCGTGCAAACTGAGTGCGCCGCAGCACGTCTCGCCCTCCGGGAAGAGCACGCGATATCCGAGCCGGTTCAAGACGCGGACGGTCGCGGCGTGGCTGCGCGGGTACATCTGGCCCATCACGCAGCCCGTCAGCATCGCGACGGAGCGCGTAAGCCCGGCGGGCTGCTCCGGTGGGCGGAACGACGCGTGCGGGAGCCGGGGCAGCGACGCGTCGGCCCCGCGGAGCGCAGGCACGCGGCGGGCCAGCATGGGCAACGGCGAACGCTGGTACAGGCGCAGGGCGCCCATCAGCGCGCCGACACGCGACCGATGCGGCAGCACGGCCCGCAACAGGAGCGCACGCAGGCGCCAGGACGTCGGCCGGGCGGGGCTCTCCAAAACCGTCGCGCGCGCCGTCTCCATGATCCGGCCGTATGCGACGCCGGAGGGGCACGCCGTCTCGCACGCGCGGCACTGGAGGCAGAGGTCGAGGTGGCCGAGCAAGGAGGGGGACGGCTCCGCCCGCCCGGACGTCATCGCATCAATGAGGGCGATGCGGCCGCGCGGGGAGTCCGTCTCCATGCCGAGCTCAAGGTAGGTCGGGCACGCCTGCAGGCAGAAACCACAGTGCACGCAGCGCGCGATGTCCGCGGCGAGCGACGGCGTGGCCTCGTGGACGTGGGTTGAATCGACGATCACAGCCTCCCTGCGAAGCGACCCGGTGCGAGGATCCGCTGCGGATCGAACTGCTCCTTGAGCCGTCGCATGATGGCCAGATCCGATCGCGAGGCGCCGAACACGTCGATGCGCGCCTTCAGGGCGGGCGAGGCGGCATCGACGACGACGGTGCCGTTGTGCATGGACACGATGTCCTTCGCGCGGTCCACGACCGCAGCCTCGTCGCCAGCGGCGTCGAGAACGATGCGGATCAGGCCAGCGGCCACGGTGGCTGACAATCGCTGCGCGGAGCCCGCGAGCGCACGGTCGAGCGCCTCGATTGCCGGCGCCACTGAGGACGGCAGCACGGCCGCGCGCGCGGCCAACCCGCGCGGGTTGAACTCGTGCGCCCACGCATCCCAGAGCGCCGAATCGTTACGTTGCGAGATGGTTGAACCGCGCGTGAGCGACGGAAGGTCGCGCAGGCTGCGTTCGACCGCCGCCGGACCGCCGGCCACGCGCAGGAGCAGCACCCAGCGCGACTCTCCGCAGACCGCGGACGCTGCCGCCGGAGACAGCACTTCGGCCGCGTGAACCGCCAACCCGGCGTCGCGGGCGGCCAGCACTGCTCCGCACGCGGCGCGGGCGGAATCGAACGAGAGCGTGAGCGTCCGGTCCACCTTCGGCAAGGGAGCGAGTTTGAAGGTCGCCTCCGCGATCACGGCCAGCGTGCCGAGCGAGCCCACGTAGAGCTTGTGTGTGTCGTAGCCGGTCACGTTCTTCACCACCCGGCCGCCGGAACGGCTCGTGCCGCCATCGGCGTGCACGACCTGCGTGCCGATGAGCCAGTCGCGAGCGGTGCCGAACGCGTGCCGCAGCGGGCCGTACGCGTTCGCCGCGAGTACGCCGCCCACGGTGGCCTCGGGACCGCACGGCGGATCGAGCGGCAGCGTCTGGCCGTGACGCGCGAGGTGCTCGTTGAGCGCGGCCAGGCGCATGCCGGCCTGCACCGTCACGGTCATGTCGGCCGGCTCGTGCGCAACCATTGCGTCCAGCCCGGCGAGCCGCAGCGCGACATCGTACGCCGACGGGACGTTGCCGGCGCCCAAATGCTGGCGGCCCCCCGCCGGCACGACGGCCAGGCCTTCGCCGTGCGCCTCCCGAAGCACTGCCTGCAGCTCTTCCAGGCTCGCGACCGCGACCACGACCGACGGGGCTATGCCGTCGACCACGAACTCGCCGAGATCGTCGCGCCGCACGCCCCCCGGCGCGAGCGAGGGTGCGAGCGCGGCGACGAAGCGGTCAGCGTTGGCGGTGGCCGTCAGACTAGACATAGACGTCCGGTCCCAGCGCCGCCGCGAGCCGCTGCACGTGGGCCTGGTTGACCTCCCCACAGCCGCGATGGGTCGGAAATGCCTTGCAGGGGTTGTATCGTTCCTCGGCGCCGAACGCCGCCTTGAGCTTGCTCATCGCGGCCAGATCGCCTTCGTCGTACACCCAGGCGATGAAGTCGCGCTTCTCCAGACCGACGCCGTGCTCCCCGGTGATGCTGCCGCCGGCCGCCACGCAGAGCTGCATGATCTCGGCGCCGGCCTCCAGCACGCGCGCCGTCACACCCGGCTCGCGCTCGTCGAACAGCAGGTTGGGATGGAGGTTGCCGTCGCCGGCATGGAAGACGTTCGCGACGGCCAGGCCATAGCGCTCCGAGACCGCGTAGACCTCGCGCAACACTTCCGGCAGCTTCGTACGGGGCACCACGCCATCGAGCACGTAGTAGTTGGGGTAGAGCCGGCCGAGCGCGCTGATCGACGACTTTCGCCCCGCCCAGAGGAGGTCGCGGTCCTTCGCATCGACGGCGAGCCGCACTTCTCGCGCGTGGTGGTTTTCGCAGATCTGACGCACCTCTTCCGCCTGCTCGACGGTCGCCTCCTCGAGGCCGTCGACCTCGATCAGCAGCACCGCCTCCGCATCGAGCGGGTAGCCGGAGTGGATCACGGGCTCGACGGCGGCGATGATGTTGCGGTCCATCATCTCCATCGCCGCCGGCACGATGCCCGCAGCGATGATCGAGGAGACGACGTTGCTGGCGTCGTCCACCGAGTCGAAGATGGCGAGCATCGTGCGGGTCGACTCCGGCAGCCGCATCAGCCGCACGACGATCTTCGTCGCGATGGCGAGCGTACCCTCGGAGCCGACGAAGGCGCCGGTGAGATCGTAGCCGGGCACGTCCCGCGTGCGGCCGCCGAGCCAAACGACCTCGCCGTCGGCCAGCACGACCTCCACGCCGAGCACGTGGTTTGTCGTCGCGCCGTACGCCAGGCAGTGCGGACCGCCGGCGTTTTCGGCGACGTTGCCGCCGATCGTGCAGGCGCGCTGGCTGGAGGGATCGGGTGCGTAGAACAGGCCGTGACCGGCGACGGCCCGGCTGAGGTCCAGGTTCACGACGCCCGGCTCGACGACGGCGATGCGGTTCACCGGGTCGACCTCCAGGACGCGCTTCATGCGGGTGAGCGCGATGACGACGCCACCCACGGTCGCGATGGCGCCGCCGCTGAGCCCGGTGCCGGCGCCGCGCGGGATTACGGGCACGCCGAACCTGTAGGCGACCTTGACCGCGGCCGCCACCTGGTCGGTGCTCTCGGGGAAGACGACGGCCTGGGGCTTGCCGCGCTCGATGGTGCCGTCGTACTCGTAGGCGATCAGCTCTTCCGGCGTCGCGAGCACACGGTCACGGCCCAGCGCGCGCTGCAGCTCGCGGACGCAGGCGGCGGTGACGGGTGGGAACGTGGTGTTGGCGGCGGTCGGCACGCTCCAGTATAGGCCGCGTGCGACGTTACAGGAGCGCGCCGCCGGCCGGGTGGTACCGGTCGAACTTGCCGAACGGCGCGGAGGTCATGAAGAACACCCAGCCGCGGCTCTTCCATCCCGCCGCGAGCAGCGCCCGCATGATCGTCTGGTTGTGCGACAAGACGAGCACGTCGCCGTTCTCCTGCTGCGCCGAGAGCCACTCCGCGGCCATCCGCAGGACGGGGAGCTGGTCCTGCGGCTCCGAGGCGGCCAGCGGTGCGATGAATCCGTCGCCGGCGACGGCGTAGCCGTAGGCAAGCAGGCGACCGTCCCGGCTGAGGCCGAAGGACGCCGACGGCGCGCCCGCACTCTCGGCGTCAAGATAGAAGGCGTGATCTTGACGCCGCTCGGCGCCGAACACCTCGCGGTCCAGTTCGGCGATGCGGTCCTGCCAGCCGCTACAGTCGACGATGCGCTTCTTGCTGGCGTCTGCGTCGGGCAGCTCGGTGAGCGGCGCCAGAGGCCCCGTCATGCGGTAGCCGATGCCGGTCGCGAACATGCCGGCGCGCATGTAGAGGGCGTGTGCCACGCGTGACGACGACGCGATCACCGAGAAGATCGTGGCGCCTCGCGCGCGACCGTACGCCTGCGTCCGCTCCAGCAGCGCAGCGCCGACGCCATGGCCGTGCTGGTCGGGCTGGACGAAGAGCTGCGAGAGGAACCAGATGTCGCCGCGTACGAGCGACATGGTGTAGCCGACGGGAGCGCCGTTGATCTCGGCGATCCAGGCGCCGTCGGGGTCCGTGCCGAGCAGGTGGCGCTGCATGAAGGGCGCTCGCGGCTGCCAGGGCCGCACCTCTTCGCCCTGACTGAGCCGCAGGCCGTCCATGGCCTCCCGGCCGATGTAGGAGGCGACACCGAGGTCGCCCTCAACCATCGGCCGTAGCGAAATACCTGGTGCTTGCGCCATCAACGTCGCTCCGTGCGTCTCCCGTGGTGTGGAGGCAATCGTAACGGACCGAACGGGGGCGGACTAGGGCGCTACGCGAGGTGCGGCGCGAGGTGGCTGAAGACGTCGCGGATGCTGACGACGGCGACCGGGGTCCGGCCCTGGAGCAGGGGGATGTGGCGGAAGCCGCCGATCGACATCTTGTTGATGGCGACGGCGACGTCGTCGTCCTCACGCAGGAACACGGGGTCAGCGGTCATCACCTGGCCGCACGTCACGGCGTTGAGGTCCTCGCTCGGGCCGGCGACCTTGTGAAGGATGTCCCACGGGGTGATGATGCCGGCCAGCTGCGCGCCGCTCATCACGAGCACGCAGTCGGTGTTTGCGTTCTGCATCAGGCGCACGGCGAGCGCGACGGGATCGGTCGTGTCAACGCGCACCGGCGATTGCGCCGGAATGTCGTGCAGGCGCGCCATGATGAAGTCAGGCGCGCGGCCGGGCTGCCGGTTGTAGAGGTCGTTGCCGCAGTTGCGGCAGACGTCCGCGCCCTGGATGTTGTCGAATCCGCACTCTGGACAGATCACGGACGAACCCCTACTCCACCGTCCAGGTGTCACCCTCGACGAAGATCTCCTTGAGGTCGCCGACGCCTTCGGTCTGGATCGCGTGCTCGACCTGCTCGGTCATCATCGCGTCGTAGGTCGGCCGCTGCACGGCCCGGAGGACACCGATCGGCACCGGGAAGTCCGGATAGTCCATGCGGCTGAGCAGGAAGGCGATGCTGGGGTTCTCGCGCGTCTCGTCGTGGACGAGAAGGTCATCCTCCGTGATCCCGTTGCCGAGCTGCACGACCTCGATCCCCATGCCGTTGAGGCGCAGGCCCTTGTCGCGCTCCTTGCCGAAGATCATCGGCTGGCCGTGCTCGAGCATGATCATGCGGTCGGCACGCACCTCCTTCGCCGTGAAGTCGGCGAAGGCGCCGTCGTTGAAGATGTTGCAGTTCTGGTAGACCTCGACGAACGACGTGCCGTGGTGCTCGTACGCGCGCTGCAGCGTGGCCTGCAGGTGGTGCGCGTCGGCATCGAGCGAGCGGGCAACGAAGGTGGCCTCGGCCCCGATGGCGACGCTGAGCGGCCGCAGAGGCCGGTCGATCGTGCCGTAGGGCGAGGACTTCGTGCGCTTGCCCAGCTCGGACGTCGGCGAGTACTGGCCCTTCGTGAGGCCGTAGATCTCGTTGTTGTGCAGGATGATCTGGAGGTCGACGTTCCGGCGCAGCACGTGGAGGATGTGGTTGCCGCCGATGCTCAGCGCGTCGCCGTCACCGGTGACCACCCAGACGCTGAGGTCCGGGCGCGCCGCCTTCAGGCCGCTGGCGATCGTCGGCGCGCGGCCGTGGATGCTGTGGAAGCCGTACGTGTTCATGTAGTAGGGGAGGCGGCTGGAGCAGCCGATCCCCGAGATGAAGACGATGTTCTCGCGCGGGATGCCCAGCTCCGGCATCACCTTCTGGGTCTGGGCCAGGATCGAGTAGTCGCCGCAGCCCGGGCACCATCGAACCTCCTGGTCGGACACGAAGTCCTTCCTGCTGAGGCCGGTGACGCCGATTTCTCCGCGATTCGCGGTTACCATGATTGCCCCTGACTAGCCGAGCAGCTCGGCGATCTTGTTCTCGACCTCGGCGATGGTGAACGGGCGGCCCGAGACCTTGTTGAGGCCGACCACGTCCACCAGGTACTTCGCGCGCACCAGCATGCGCATCTGTCCGAGGTTGATCTCCGGCATCAGCACCTGGTCGTATCGACGCAGGACCTCGCCCAGGTTGCCCGGAAGCGGGTTCAGGTAGCGCAGGTGCGCCGCCGATACGCGCTTCCCCTGCGCCCGCGCGCGTTGCACGGCCGTGGTGATGACGCCGTACGTGCTGCCCCAGCCAAGTACGAGCAGGCCTCCCGAATCGTCGCCCGTGACCTCTACGTCGGGCACGTCCTGGACGATGCGTTCGATCTTCTCGGCGCGGAGCCGCACCATCTTGTCGTGGTTCGCGGGGTCGTAGCTGACGTTGCCGGTGATGTCGGCCTTTTCGAGGCCGCCGATGCGGTGCTCCAGGTCAGGCGTGCCGGGGATCGCCCATGGGCGCGCGAGGGTCTTCGGATCACGCGCGTAGGGCATGAAGGTCGCGGCGTCGGCTGCGAAGTTGGGGTCGATGGGCGGCAGCGCGTCCGCGTCGGGCACGAGCCACGGCTCCGAACCCATGCCGAGGTAACCGTCCGAGAGGAAGATCACGGGCGTCCGGTACTTCACGGCGATGCGGAACGCCTCGACGGCCATGTGGTAGCAGTCCGACGCGGTGGCCGGCGCGACGATCGCCACGGGCGACTCGCCGTTACGGCCGAACATCGCCTGCAGCAGGTCTCCCTGCTCCGTCTTGGTCGGCATGCCGGTGCTTGGGCCGGCGCGCTGTACGTCCATGATCACCAGCGGCAGCTCGACCATCACGGCGAGGCCAATTGCCTCGCTCTTGAGCGCCACGCCGGGGCCGCTCGTGCCCGTGAGTCCGAGCGCGCCGCCAAACGAGGCGCCGATCGCCGCGCCGATCGCCGCGATCTCGTCCTCAGCCTGGAAGGTGCGCACGCCGAAGCGCTTGAAGCGGGCCAGCTCGTGCAGCACGTCGCTCGCCGGCGTGATGGGGTAGCTTCCGTAGAAGAGCGGCCGGCCGGACAGCTTCGACGCCGTGATGAAGCCGAGCGCGGTCGCTTCGTTGCCGGTGATGTTGCGATAGAGGCCCGGCTTCAGCTTCGCCTTCGGCACGTGGTAGTGCGCGGCGAACATCTCCGTCGTCTCGCCGAAGTGATAGCCGGCCTTCAGCGATGTCTTGTTGCCGTCAGCGACGGCCTTGTTCTTGCCGAACTTCTCGTCGATCCAGCGCAGCGTCGTGTCGAGCGAGCGGCTGTACATCCAGAACATGAGGCCGAGCGCGAACATGTTCTTGCAGCGGTCGACCTGCACGGCTGTGAGTCCGCTCTCCTGCAGCGCGCGGCCGTTCAGCGTCGAGACCGGCACCCGGAAGAGCCGGTACGAGCGGAGGCTGCCGTCTTCGAGCGGGTTCGTCGTGTAGGCAGCCTTCCGGAGGTTGGTCTCGTTGAACTCATCCTCGTTTACGACGAGGATGCCGCCGCGGGGCAGGTCGGCGAGGTTCGTCTTCAGCGCCGCCGGGTTCATGGCGACGAGCACGTCGGGGGCGTCGCCCGGCGTGTAGATGTCCTGGCTGGAGAAGCTGACCTGGAAACCACTGACGCCCGGCAGCGACCCCTGCGGCGCCCGGATCTCGGCCGGGATGTCCGGGAAGGTGCTGATGTCGTTGCCCGCCACGGCCGACGTCTTGGTGAACTGCGTGCCCGCAAGCTGCATGCCGTCGCCGGAGTCCCCGGCGAAGCGGATCGTCACGCGCTCCAGCTCCTGTACGTCGCCCTGATCCGGCTGCTTCGACTGTTTCGTCAGCGTTGTCACTACGCCCCCTCCGGTTCCGGGATGAGTTGGTGAGGCCTCGGCGGCAGGTTCATCACCTGCGCGGGGAACGCCTCCGCCAGGAAGTGAATGATGTCGACGGTCCGGAGCACGGCGACGGCTCTGCCGGACGCGTTGACGATCGGGATGTTCCGCTCTCCGCCTTCGTTCATCATCTGGATCGCCTGGGCGATCTGATCCTTCTGCGTCAGCGTCTCAGGGTCGTGCGACATGTATTTCTCGACGCTCTCGTCGTACTTAACGTCGCGCGCAACCACACGCATGAGGACTTCGCGCTCGCTCATGATGCCGACGGGCTTGCCGTCGTCGACGATCAGCACGTAACCCTGGCCCTGCTTCTGCACGGCGGCGAGGGCGGCGCCAACAGTGGCGTCGCGACCGATCGATACGGGTAAGGGGAGTCCGAGAGAGCTGATGGGGTCGGTCTGGAAGATCTCTTCGACCACGCTTGCCTCAGCCGCGCCGTGCATCCGGTGGCGCGGTCGCCCGGCGCAGACGCGCAGCGGGCTCCAAGAACACATTGTATCTCACGAGCGAGGGCCCGCCTAACTAGGGCGTTCACGCATCGCCGGGCGCAGACACGATTGACGCCGCTTCGCGGAACCTGTACCAAGTAGGCGCTCGTCCCGCGGTTTTCCTTGAGTATCGGTGCTCCGTTCCTCTCGATCAACCGCTGACGCACCTGATCAGAATCGCAGGAGGCAGGGCATGATCAAGGCGTACGTGTTGGTGGTCACGCAGCCGGGGAACACAAGGGAAGTGGTGAACTCGGTCCGTGCCATCCCCGGTGTGAAGGAATTGCACGAGGTGATGGGCCCCTACGACATCGTGATCGAGATCGAGGTCGAGTCGCTCAGCGACGTGCCGCCGATCCTCAGCGACAAGATCCGGACGATACCGGGCATCGAGAGCACGACCTCGCTGGTCACGTTCCCGGACAAGTAGTCAGCCGGCGAGCCCTTCGTCTTTCATCGCGCGCAACGTGCGCCGGAACGCCTGCACGGTCACGTCGACATCGGCATCGCCGTGCGCGGAGGACACCATCATGCCGCCGGACATCAAGTCCACACCCTCGTTGATCATGCCGAGCCGCAATGCCTTCGCCGCGGCGGGCGCGACGCGCGGCGGCGAGCAGGGGAGCCGGCGCCAGCCCCACGAGTAGCCGTCCGGCGGCTGCTGGTCGAAGCCGAGCGCGACGTGCAGCATCGACGCTTGACCGTAGACGCTGCCGGCGATCGATTCCTCCTGGAAGACGGCGTTCATCGCGCGGGCGAGCTTCGCGGCCGTCTCGTTGGCGCGCCGCTGGTGCTCGCCGGTTTCGATCAGTGCGAGACACGCGCCGCCGGCGGCCGACGACAGGGGGTTGGCGTTGAACGTGCCCTGGTGCGAGACGCGGTCGCGCGTGCCGTCATCACGGATGGCGATCTGGTCGATGACGTCAGCGCGTCCGGCGACGCACCCGCCGGGCAGTCCGCCGGCGAGGATCTTCGCCAGCGTCGTCAGGTCAGGCGTGATGCCGTACGCCTCCTGCGCGCCGCCCGGCGCGACACGGAATCCCGTGATCACCTCATCGAAGATCAAGAGCACACCGTGCTGCTCCGTCAGCTCGCGCGCACGCCGCACGTATTCGAGGTCCATCGGCTCCGTGCCCCAGTGCGCGCCTGTCGTTTCGAAGATCATCGCCGCGATCACGCCGCCGTCCTCGCGGAGGGTGCGCTCAAGGGCCTCGACGTCACCCTGCGGCAGCACGATCGAGCCCTCGAGCGCGCCGCGCGTCAGCCCTGGCGACGAAGGCACGGTCTCCTCGAGTTGAGGTTGGCCGCTGACGCTGTCGTTCCATCCGTGGAAGTGCTCGCGCAGACGGATGATCTTCTCCCGGCCGGTGAAGGCGCGCGCCAGCCGAGCGGCCATCATCGTCGCCTCGGTGCCGGACGACGTGAAACGCAGGTGCTCCGCGGAGGGCACGATCCGCTGCACCAGCTCGCCCCAGCGGATCTCCAGCTCGTGGGAGGCGCCGTAGTGCGTGCCGCGGGCCGCTTGCGCCTGCACCGCCTCCGTCACCGCAGGGTGCTGGTGGCCGAGGAGCAGGGCGCCGTGGCCCATGACGAAGTCGACGATCTGGTTGCCGTCGACGTCGACCTTTCGGCTGCCGGCGGCGCTTGCGACGTAGAGCGGGAAGGGGGTGGCGTGCCGCATGTCGTGGGTGACGCCGTTGGGGAAGAGGCGCAGGGCGCGCTCGTGGAGCCGACGCGACGAAGGATGTAGCTCGACATAACGTTGCTCAATGTCCATCGCGCCTGTCCTCGTTCCGAATCTGGTTGTTGCGGCCGACGCTGCCATTCTAGGCGCCAGGGATGGGGCAGGGGAGGGCTCAGAGGCGCGAGAGTTCGTTCTCTACGTGGTCGAGCAGGTCCTCGGCGTCGTCCGCGAGCTTGCCTTCGGGCTTGAGCGAGAGACAGGTCCGGAACGCTTGCGCGGCGCGCTCATACAGATCGCGCGGGGTTCGGCTCGATCGCGGAGCAGGGCGGCGCTGCTGCTCGTGCGCCGCGAACTCGCTGCACCAGCCCAGCGCATACCAGAGGCCCGCGTCTTCAGGGCGCAGTGCGACGGCCCGCTCGATCAGGGCCAGGCCCTCGTCGTAGCGAGCGCGCCTCGTTACGAGGACAGTCGCGAGGTGCTCGATCGCCTCCACGTTCTCCGGGTCGAGCTCGAGCGCGCGCCGGGCGAGATCCACTCCGCCGGCGACGTCGCCGGCCGTGTGGCGCTCGCGGGCGCTGGCGAAGATCGCGGCAGACTCGTCCCGTGCGTCCATCCTGTCACCGTACGCCGAACCCGTACGCTGGCACTAGGCCGGGCGATCGAGGCCGGGCGCCGGACCACGGAAGACGCGTTGCGGGAGAAACGGCCGCATCTCGACGTATGCCCGCACGATGAAGACGGCCGCAAACGCCAGGTACATGGCGGAGAAGACGTTGCGCGGGACGATCGAGTGCGGTGTCAGGAACTGTGCCAGGAACAGCACAGCGAGGATGCCCGCTTCCCACAGCGACATGCGCAGGTTCAACAGCATGATCACGGCGAGGAGGCTCTGCGCCGCCGTCAGCAACACCTCCTCGGTCTGGCGCGTGTCGGTCGGCAGCGGATTGATGCTGTGGCTCGAGATCGCGTAGGCGATGGGCAGGCAGCCGATGAGCAGCGTCCACTGGTTCACTTTCGACGAGACGAGGGCGCCGAGCGCCGCGTCGGCACGCATCCTCCACGCCAACAGCCCGGCGACGAGGAACTCCGGGAACTCGGACGCCAGAGGGGCGACCCACTGCACGAGCTGGAACTCGTCGATGCCGAACTGCACACCCGTCTTGATCAGGCCGTCGGCGAACGGCTCGGCCGCCACGAGGATGGACGCACCAGCGTAGAGGAACATCGCGAGCACCAGCATCCGCCGCTGTCTCATTGGGAGATTCGCGATCGTCTCGGCGGGCCCGACGAGTGACGACTCCTCCTCCATCTCGCCGCGGGACGCGAGATACACGTAGACGCAGAACAGGCCGACGAGAAATGCCGCGTCGAAGAGCGTGAGGCCGCCGCGCAGCGGGATGACGAACGAATAGACGGTCGCGACGCCGAGCAGCCCGACCTCCGTGCGGTGGAGCGCGGCCAGTTCCAGGAGACTCTTGCGCGTGCGGATCCAGAAGATGCCGACCACCATCGTCCAGCCCAGGCCGACGAGCAGCCGGTTGCCGCCCGTCATGTTCGCGGTGGCGAACGCCGCGTACGACGGGTCGTGGCCCGCCTTCCACGCGAAGAGCATGTCGACGGCGTACTCCGGCAGCACCGCGACCAGCGCGAGCCCGGCCAGCGCTAACGTGCGAGGGATGTCGCGTTCGGCGGCCTCGGCGCACCAGGTGAGGAGGAACGCAGCCGACACGATGGCGAGGCCGTAGCACAGCGTCTCGACCGGCTGCCCGGCGCCCCAGAGACCCATACGCAGGCTTGCGGCGGGCCAGGCGAGAAGCGCCATGGCGATCGGCCATTGCCAGCGACGAAGCTCCAACTCGGCGAGGCCTCCCGCTACGAAAAAAGACCTTTGATGACGTGACAGTCATCAAAGGTCTCACCGCCTCCGCGCAGCGTTGCGGAGTTGTCCGGACCGGGCTGTTGAGGCCGGGTCTGGCGATCCGGACTGCCCGCCGGACTTGAGGGGCGGGCCAGTTACTCCCCTTTGTGGGTTCGCTGGCACGCTATCGCGAAGACGGGGGCGCGTCAATGCTCAAGGGTATTCGCGATGGGGCACTGGCCGGACGACGGGCCGCCGCTCAGCCGGCGCGGGAGGCCCGCAGGCAGGCCGGGTGTGTCACGCCGTCGACGAGCTCAGACTCGCAGTAGTCGTCCTTGCTCTCGTCGGCATCCGGGAAGCGAAGGCCGAGGTTGAAGAAGTCGTCCTTGGTGATCGGGGCCCGGCACACGTCGCAATAGAACATGATGCGACCGCGGTAGTCGACGACGGCGTCGGTTGAGGAAGATGTCACAGCCCGTTACCTCCAATAACGAGAACGCGACGCGCGGGAGGGGCGTGACAGGTCCGGTCAAGTTCACATAACGTACACGGGCAACACCAGAACGCGCACCCGCGTGCCGATGATTCGGATAGGGGAACCAGGGGGACTATTCAGGGGTTGCCGGCCCTCCCACAAGGCCGGATTCGGAGTTGCTGACGCACAGACGATCACGCCGTCCTTCCGCGTCCTGACGTCGCCGCGCGCTTTACAAACGGGCGGCCGACGGTGGCCGGCGTCAATCGAATCTGGAAACGTCACCGACTCAAGAGGCGTTCGGTAGAGTGAGCCCCGCCTCGAAAGAGAATTGCAATGAGTGACCGCGACTACTACGAGATCCTGGGGCTCACCCCCAGCGCCGACGGCATGATGGTTGACCAGGCCTACTGGCATCTGGCGCGCAAGTACCAGGCGCTGGCGCAGACGAATCCCGGCGGCCGGGTCATGCTGGACGAGCTCAACGAGGCATACGGCGTGCTCGGGACGTCGCGACTGCGGCAGCAGTACGACGCCTTCCGGGACGACGTGCTCATCCGCAAGGGCATGATTCAGCCAGTGTCCTCCAAGCAGAAGCGGCAGAAGAAGCGGAAGGCGCCCAAAGCGGCAGCCGGATCCGGCCCCGGACCGGACGAGGGCACGGGCACGCGCCGCGTCTCGATTTCAATGCCGGCCATCACGCTGCCAAGTGTCCGAATCCCGCGGGACCACTGGCCGTGGTACGCCGGCGGCGCCGCCTGCCTGGCGTTTCTCGGCGGGACCGCGTGGCTGGGCGTGAATCCACTCCTCGCGGTCGGAATCGCCTGCGCCGCCGTCGCGCTGGTGGCGACGCGGGCGCTGCGACGCCAGCTCCCGGCGATTACGCTGACTATGCCGCAGATCTCCGCGCCCGAGCTGCGGGCACCGCGCATCGATGTGCCCAAGCCGAGGCTGCCGGAGCTGTCGCTCATGCGCCAGGCCACGCGCGCGACCGACGACGACGCCGTCAGCGCCGGCGACCTGCGGGACTCGACGGCCGCGATGATCTCGCACTGGCGCAACAGCGTCGGCCTCAAGCCGCCGGCCGAGACGTCCGTCGCACTGCCGTCCAGCCCGGCGCCGGCTCAGACTCCCAGCACCACGCTACTCGACATCGTCGGCGCGGAACGGCGCCTGAACGACGACGAGCAAGAAGGCGACCCGCTGGCAGCCGTGATCGACATCCTGCGCGGATCATCGACCCGGATTCCCGAGACGCCACAGAAGTAGAGGCTGGCCCCCCCGGCCTCTCCTGTCTCGGCAGTGGACCGCGGAACTTCAACTTCGCACTATAGATGTTATGTAGGGTTACCGAGCTCGGGCACGGAACGACGTGGCCCGTATTCGATCCCGCTACGGCCCCCAGGCTGGACGGAGCCGCGTACAGACGAGTTCCTCAGCACGTGCTGTCGCATCAGTCTCAAGAGGACTTAAGGGGTACCGATAACTCCTCTGGTAGGAGAAGGACGCCCCGAACGGAATCGACGCGCATCGAGCCCGGGCCTGCGGTTCCCGGCCGGTGGAGAGCGACCGATCCAGGGGGCGGATCCGCGCAAAGCCAGATTCGAGGGTCGTACGGGCTTGGACTCGCCAGCAACGATGCAGGCTCACCAGAGCATCCTGACCGGGATCGGCCCCGAGCCGTCGGCGCGCCGGCCGCGCCGGCCAACCGACCACCTCATCGGCGCGGTCGGTGCGCTCTTGTTCGCCGGGACGACAGCGTTGATCTTCGCCGGGCCAGACATTATGTCGAGGTGGAACCTGAGCGCGCTCGAGGTGTTCGGCCTCGTAGCGTGCGGCGCCTACGGCATCTTCATGTCAGCGAGGTCCCGCCGCCTGCACGTCGACCTCGAGCGCGCGTACTCAGCGCACCTCGAGGAGTTGAGCCAGCGTCTCCGCACGATGGCGTACCGCGACGGCCTCACCGGCCTCTACAACCACCGCTACTTCTACGAGCAGCTCTCGCACGAGGTCGAGCGCTCGCTGCGCTACGGCCAGCCGCTCACGGTGCTGCTCATGGACATGAACAACTTCAAGGACATCAACGACACGTACGGCCACCTGATCGGCGACAAGTTCCTGAGCCTCGTCGGCCAGGTGATCTCGCGCCAGATCCGCGGCAGCGACATCGCCGCCCGCTACGGCGGCGACGAGTTCGTCGTCATCCTGCCGAACACGGGCATCGACGAGGGGCGCTCGACCGCGGAGAAGCTCTCCACGGCGGTGCGCCAGGCCGCTCAATTGAGTCCCGGTGAGGAGAGTGTGAAGCTCGGGCTGTCGATCGGCGTCGCCGTCTGCCCGGACGACTCGCGCACGCCGGGTGAGCTGCTGCAGATCGCGGACCGCCGGCTGTACGACCAGAAGGCGGCGCGCAACCCCCGTGGACGCGACGTCGCGTAGGCGCATCTTCGATTGTTGGCGCGATCGTACGAGTGTTAGACTGCCGTCCGATCTCGATTGACCGAGGCGTCGGCGCCCCCGCCCTCGTCCGGCTCGCACAAGGAGTCAGGGCCGAATGTTGAAAGCCGCGCGGTGGTCGGTGCTGGGGCTGCTCGGCGCATCAATTCTCATCCTCGCCTTCGCCGTCGGCTACATCTCGCGCGGGGACAACAGCAGTTCGTCCGGCGCGGCGGCCCAGACCTCGAATAACGGCACCGAGACCGCGGCGAACCTCAACTTCGACGAGCTGAACCAGATCTACCAGCTTCTCCAGCAGAAGTACGTCGACCCCTCCCTCGTCGACCAGCAGACGCTGTACGAGGCCGCTATCACGGGCATGCTGCAGACGTTCCCGGACAGCGGCACGTTTTATGTCGACCCGGACACCGTGAACACCAGCGTCGGCCCGAGCGGGACGTTCGAAGGCATCGGCGCCACCGTGGCCGAGCAGAATGGCCAGATCGTGATCACGTCGCCGATCGACGACACGCCGGCGCAGCGCGCCGGGATCCGCGCCGGTGACATCATCGAAGAGGTGGATGGCGAGTCGACGGCCGGCTGGACGCAGGAGAAGGCCGTCCTCAAGATCCGCGGCCCCAAGGGCACGAAGGTCACGCTCAAGGTCAAGCACGACGACGGGACCGAGCAGACGATCGAGATCGAGCGTGACGAAATCAAGGTGGCGAGCGTCACCACGGTGCCCCCCGGGGGCACGCTGAAGGACGGCGCCGGAAACGCGATCACGGACATCGGCTACATCCACATCCGCGAGTTCACGGAGCAGACCGAAGGCGAGATGCAGACGGCGTTGCAGGACATCCTCGACAGCGGCAAGAAGGGGGTGATCCTGGACCTGCGCAACAACCCCGGCGGCCTGCTCCGCACCACGGCTGACGTCGCCAACGACTTTCTCGACGCCGACAAGCTGATCCTCACCGAACAGGAGCGCGACGGGAGCAAACAGGAGTTTCGCGCCCACAGCGGCGGCATCGCCACGAAGCTTCCGGTGGTCATCATCCTCAACCGCTTCAGCGCCAGCGGCTCCGAGGTGCTTTCGGCGGCGCTGCACGACAACGGCCGCGCGACGATCGTCGGCGAGAAGTCGTTCGGCAAGGGCACGGTGAACGTTTCGAACGACCTGAAGGACGGCGGACAGCTCTACATCAGCATCGCGAAGTGGCTGACGCCCAACGGCACGCAGATCGACGGCGTGGGCATCCGGCCGGACATCGCGGTGACGCCGAGTGACGCCGATATCGACGGTAACCGCGACGTCCAGCTCTTCAAGGCGATCGACGTGCTGGAAGGCACCGACACGACGCCGGCGGAGGCGCTGACGCCGCAGCCGCAGGACGCGACCCCGGCGGAGACGACGACGCCCGACGAGAACGCGACGCCCACGCGCACCGGCGGCTAGGCCGCACCCGCCGCATGGCCGAGATCAAACAGGTCGCCGCGAACCGCAAGGCACTCCACGACTACGAGATCTTCGAGCGCGTGGAGGCGGGCATCTCGCTCACCGGCACCGAGATCAAGTCGATTCGCGCCGGCAACGCCAACATTCGCGAAGCACATGCGCAGCCCCGGGATGGAGAGATGTGGCTGTACGGCGCGCACATCGCCGCGTACGATGCCGGCAGCTACCAGAACCACGAGCCGACGCGGCCGCGGCGCCTGCTGCTCCACAAGGCGCAGATCCGCGACTGGACGCGCGCCATCGCCGAGCGCGGACTGACCGTCGTGCCGCTGAGCATGTACTTGAAGGACGGCAAAGCGAAGGTCGAGTTGGGTTTGGCCCGTGGCCGCAAGCAGTGGGACAAGCGGCAGGCCATCGCGAAGCGCGACGCGGATCGCGACATCCAGCGCGCCCTGCGACACGGCGCGCGGTAGGCTCTCGCTGCATATGCAGGCACGAAAAGCCGCCACGTTCGCTCTCGCCGGAATCGCCGCTGTGGCGTTTCTCTGCGGCGGGCCCGGCAAGGGACGCCTGCTGCTCGCTGACGGCGGCAGCATCTTCGCCTACGACGTGGGCTCGGCGCAGGCGACGCTGGTCACGGCCCCGGTCGGTGGAAACGGCGTCGTGCTGCGCCAACCCGCCGAATCCCCGGACGGAAAACGCATCGCTTACGTCCGCGCGTTGCAGCCGGCCGGCGCGAACACCAACGGCGACGCTGACGAGCTCTGGATCGCGAACGAGGATGGCAGTGACCCGCATCCGTCCGTGCAGAACGCCAACGTCGAGATCGGGCATCTACAATGGCTCGATGACCAGACCGTGCTGGCCGTCATCCGTACCGGCTCCAGCGTCGATCTGGAGCGGATCGACGCCGGCACGGGTGAACGGACTCCGCTTGCGGACGGCGTGGACGACTTCGCGCTCTCGCGTGACCGCTCGTCGCTCGCGCTGCTGCGATCATCGCAGGAAGGCGCGACAGAGCTGTCGATCGCGGGCGCGGACGGCCGCAACGAGCAGCATCTCGCCTCGACGGCCCCGTCCAGCGTGATTACGGCGATCGCGTTCGCGCCGGACGGCCGCACCGTCGCCTACGCCACCGCCAGCGGCTCTGACGCCGCCGGTGACCTGTGGTCCGTGACGGCGGCCGGCGGCGTTCCTGCGCACATCGCCTCGCTCACCGAGCCCGTGGCGGGCCTCACCTATGGCCGCGACGCCAGCGTGCTCTACGCGTGCTCTTCGGCGGCGCTGTGGGAGATTGCCGCGGCGTCCGGCACGGCGACGCATCTGCGCGACGAGCGCGGCGCGAGTACGCTCGCCTGGGCGCCCTGAGCCGTCACCGCTCCCCTGCCCTCCCCGCCACCCGGCGGCGCCGTCACCTAGTCATCGTTATGTCGAGTGCTGAATCTGTTATACTACACTGACCGCGCCTGTGGGGACGAAAGGGCTCGACAGGGATCGGCGGATCTGAGTTGCAGGCGGAGGGCGGCCATCGACCTCCTTAATCCAGGTGGCCAACAAATAAACGGCGAATCACAACTCGCCCTCGCTGCCTAGGCAGTGACGTTCATCCCTGACTAACCCCGGCGGAATGGGAATGAGCGACGATTTGTCCGGGGCGCTGCGCGCACGACGCCGATGAGGCGCGCCTAAGACCATCGGCTGGCCGTATCCGGACGGGCCCTCAGCGGACGGACGCGGCGAGACCTAACTGCAGGGATAAGCTTGTAGCAGACTCAGGGCGTCGCTCACCTGGACGGGGAGTTCAATTCTCCCCCGTCTCCACCACAACTCTCGGCCCGATCCGAATCACCCGGAGCGTGGTGGACACGTCCGCATGGCCGAGCATATCCGCGATCAGCTTGACGTTGACGCCCTGGGCCAAGAGCAGCGAGGCGGCGTTGTGGCGGAGATCGTGAAACCCGCAAGGGCGGCAGCCCGGCACTCCAAGAGTCGCTCGAAGCCCCGCGTGCGTAGGTCGTTACCGTCGATGGGCGTTCCTTGTCCGGTGGTGAACGCGAGGCCATAGTCACGCCACAACGCGCCAGCACTGAGGCGTTGCTCTAGCCGGCCGGCGCCGCCCTAAGAACAAGGCGGTGTTGCGGCGTTCCGGGGCGAGGCGCTCGCAGGGCCGCTGTCGTAAGGCGCGTGCTACATGATCTGTCGATGCGAAAACGCCAAGATAACGGCCACCTTAATCGCTTTGAAATCGTTCCGTCCGCCGACCGGCGCTACGTTGGTGCTGGATCGATGGACCGCAGAGAGAAGGATTCCCCCCGCCCCGCGGCTCATCGGCACAGCCTCTCCCCCGCCGAGAGGCAATGCAAGCGGACGCGCTCGGAAAGGCTCTCCCCCAACCGAGCGCGTCTGTCTGTTTGGGACGTCACCTTCATCGGAGCCCTCGCTTCGCCAAGCCTGGCGGGGCCGCCGCCGTCGGTCGCCCGAACCTCGTAGGTGAGCATCGCGTGGCCTTCTAGTCCAGCCTGGTCTTCGCTGGGTGCGGCGAACGTAGCACGGTCGGCGACTTCGGGCGCAACGGCCGCTGAGTTTTGACGCCAATCCTTGACGCCAATAAGCATCGATGGCCAGCCACACCGGGCGACACTAGCGCGCCGATTTGAACCTGAGAGCGACGCGCAGCGACCGCCAGCGACCGCCTGGAGGTAATGCAA
>CAWJLO010000004.1:0-28111 GCA_963843685.1 uncultured Chloroflexia bacterium | reverse complement strand
GCTGATGTTCAGCGACATCGAGGACTCCACGGTGCTGACGGAGCGGCTGGGCGACCACGCCTGGCAGGAGCTGCTGCGCAAACACAACGCGCTCATCCGCGAGCAGCTCAAGGCGCACGGCGGGTACGAAGTGAAGACGATGGGCGACGGCTTCATGGTCGCCTTCCAGTCGGCGAAGAAGGGGCTGGACTGCGCGATCGCGATCCAGCGCGCGTTCGATCAGCACAACGCGACGGATGGCGAGCATGTGAAGGTGCGCATCGGCCTGCACGCGGGCGAAGCGATCCGGGACGGCGACGACTTCTACGGCAAGAACGTGATCATGGCGTCGCGCGTCGCCGGCAAGGCGGTCGGCGGCGAGATCCTCGTGTCGTCGCTGCTGCGGCAGCTTGTTGAGAGCAGCGTGGGCGCCGGGACGTTCGGCGACGGGCGCGAGGTGGAGCTGAAGGGGCTGGCGGGGACGCACACGGTGTACGCGGTCAGCGCAGGCGAGGCCTGACCGAAGCGCCGGCGCGCGCCTATACTCGCGGCATGGCTTCTATTCCCGAGATCGCATCGCTGCCGGAGGTGCGGCGGGCGTTGCTGCGATGGCATCGCTCGCGGGGAATGCACGCGCCGTGGCGGGAGTCGGGCGACCCGTACCAGGTGCTCGTGGCGGCTGTGATGGCGCAGCAGACGCAGATGAGCCGCGTGATGCCTTCGTACGAGCGGTTCGTCGCCGCGTTTCCGACGGTGGAGTCGCTTGCGGGCGCGTCGCTGGGCGACGTGATCCGGGTGTGGGCGGGGATGGGCTACAACCAGCGGGCGGTGCGGCTGCACCGGGCGGCGCGGACGATCGTCGCCGGCGGATGGCCGCACGAGGCGGCGGAACTGGCGCGGATCGAGGGGATCGGGCCGTTCACAGCGGCCGTAATCGCGTCGTTCGCGTTCGGCGAGCCGGCGGCGTGCGTGGACACGAACGTGCGTCGGGTGCTGGGGCGGCTGGCGGCGGACGAGGCGATCTCAGCATCGGCGCTGCAGCGGCTGGCTGATTCGGCGATGGCGGTACGAGCGCCGGCGCGCTGGAACCAGGCGGTGATGGATTACGGTGCGCGGGTCTGCACGCCGCGGCCGAAGTGCGCCGAGTGCATCGTCTCGCGCTGGTGCGCGTCGCGGGAGCGGTACGCGTCGCCCGTGCGGAAGGTGGCGGAGGGGCGGGCGACGTACGCAGCGAAGCGGCCACAGCCGGCGTACGAGGGCTCGGCGCGCTGGTACCGGGGGAAGATCATCGACGCGCTGCGGGAGTTGCCGCCGGGCGGCTCGGTAACGATGCGCTCGCTTCGCACGAAGATCGCCGCGAACGGCGACGGGCCTTCGAACGAAGAAACGCGCGCGCTGGTCGTCGGCGCTGGAGCGGGCGGGGCTGGCGGTCGTTCGGGGCGGGCGGGTGTCACTACCGGAGTAGTGCCCTCGACGAGGTATCGGCGTACTATGGAGGCTCGCACCTCATTGCGGCTCGAAATGGCGCCGCATCTTTCGGAACAGGAGGCCAGATGACGACGAACGGCAGCGGACCGGCGAAGGCGGTCGTCGTGACCGGCGCCTCGACGGGCATCGGCGAGGCGTGCGCGCTGCGGCTGGACAACATGGGCTACATCGTCTTCGCGGGCGTGCGGAAGGAGGCGGACGCGCAGGCGCTGCGGCAGAAGTCGTCGTCGCGGCTGACGCCGCTGATGCTGGACGTGACGGACGCGGGCTCGATCGCGGCGGCGGCGCGGTCCGTGGGCGAGGCGCGCGACGGCGCCGGGATTTCCGGGCTGGTGAACAACGCGGGCATCGCCGTCGGCAGCGCCGATGGAGTTCGTGCCGATCGACGACCTGCGTCGGCAGCTCGAAGTGAACGTGATCGGCCAGGTGGCGGTGACGCAGGCGTTCATGCCGCTGCTGCGGATGACGCGCGGACGGATCGTCAACATCGGCTCGGTCAGCGGACGGCTGTCGTCGCCGTTCACCGGGCCGTACTCGGCGTCCAAGTTCGCGATGGAAGCGATCACGGACGCGATGCGCGCGGAGCTGCGGCCGTGGGGCATGCAGATCTCGATCGTGGAGCCGGGGAGCATCGCGACGCCGATCTGGGACAAGTCGCTCGGGGAGGCGCGCGAGATGCTCGATCGGCTGCCGCACGAGGCGCGACGGCTGTACGACGACGCGATCGAGAAGATGTTCGCGTACATGGAGGAGGCGGGGAGGAAGGGTATCGCGCCGGACGCGGTGGCGAAGGCGGTGGCGCACGCGCTGACGGCGAAGACGCCGAAGACGCGCTACCTCGTCGGGATGGACGCGCGGATCCAGGCGACGCTGGCGAAGGTGGCGCCCGACCGCGTGCGGGACAATTTGATCCGGCGGCAGATCAAACTGTCGAACGCGGCGCCGGACGTGAACTCGCCGGAGAAGGAGAAGGTGGCCGCGGGCGACTGAGCGCGGCCGCGAGGTTCGGAGGAAACCATGCCCGCTGACGTGATCAAGGTGGGGCCGCTGGGCCCGTACGACAACAACGCCTACGTCATCGTGGACCGCGCGACGAAGAAGTCGATCATCGTCGACGCGCCGTTCGAGAGCGAGAAGACGGTGGAGGCGGCGAAGGGCACGGAGCCGCTGATGATCGCGGTGACGCACCGGCACGGCGACCACTGGGCGAACATCGACCTGCTGAAGGAGAAGCTGAGCGCGCCGGTGTTCTGCCACGAGAGCGACCGCGCGCAGTACCGGGAGAAGGTGCTGGACACGCTGGCCGACGGCGCGAACGTGCCGCTGGGTGAGTCGACCGTGAAGGTGATCCACACGCCGGGGCACACGCCGGGCAGCATCTGCCTGCTCGTCGATGGCGTGCTGATCTCCGGCGACACGCTGTTCCCGGGCGGGCCGGGGCGGTCCGATTCGCCGGAAGCGCTGCGCGAGATGATCATCTCGATCGAGTCGAAGCTGCTGAAGCTGCCGGACGACACGGCGGTGTTCCCGGGCCACGGCGACAACACGACGATCGGCGCGTCGAAGCGGGAGTTCGCCGTGTTCAAGTCGAAGGAGCATGCGGCGGACCTGCACGGCGACGTGCTGTGGGAGTCGTAGGGTTCGGTTGTCGGTTGTCGGGGGTGACGATTGAGCGCTGATTGCGAGATCTGCCGGCGCATGAAGGACGGGGTCTCGGACGCGAACCCGTACTTCGTGGCGGACCTGGAGTCGGGGTACGCGGTGCTGGGCGACAACCAGTACGTCCCCGGCTACACGCTCTTCATCTCAAAGACGTGCGTGCCGGAGCTGCACGAGTTGGCGCCGGAGCGGCGCTCGCGGTTCCTGGACGAGATGGCGACGGTCGCCGAGGCGGTGTTTCGGGCGTTCGAACCGCGGAAGCTGAACTACGAGTTGCTGGGCAACTCCGTCGCGCACCTGCACTGGCACCTGATCCCGCGCTACGCCGACGATCCGAAGCCGGAGTGGCCGATCTGGAGCAACGAGGAGTTCCTGAGCGCGCCACGCGTGACGCCCGTCGAGCCGGAGGTGCTGGCCGAGCGGCGGCAGCGGCTGCGCGACGCGCTCGCGTCGGTGCGCGGGGCGACCCGGTGATGACGGCCGCTATTCGTCGCGCGACGAAGGACGACATCGAGGCGATCGCGGCACTGCACGCGGACAGCTGGCGGCGGACGTATCGCGGCATGATGAGCGACGAGTTCCTGGACGGGGACGTCCTTGGCGACCGGATGGCGGAGTGGAGCAAGCGGCTGACGTCGCCCGCGGCGAACCAACTGGTGCTGGTCGCCGACGACGGCGGCGCGATCCGCGGCTTCGTGTGCGCGTACGGCGACGACGACGCCCGCTGGGGCACGCTCGTCGACAACCTGCACGTGCGCCACGACGCGCGGAAGCTGGGCATCGGCGCGAGCTTGATGCGCGAGGCGGCGGCGTGGGCGGTCGAGCGCTATCCGGCGCGCGGCATGTACCTGTGGGTGATGCAGAAGAACGTGAACGCGCAGCGGTTCTACGAGCGCATCGGCGGCGTGAACGTGGAGGCGAAGGTGCACGAGGACGTCGGGCGGGGCGCGGCGCACTCGTTCCGCATCGCCTGGGCGGACCCGCGCGCGCTGGTCGAACGGACTGACGGCATCGAAGCGAGGTGACGCATGGCGACGATGACGAAGCGGGAGCGGGTACGGGCGACGCTGGCCGGCGAGCCGGTCGACCACGTGGCGGCGTCGCTCTGGGGGCATGACTTCCTGAGGGAGTGGATGCCGGGTCAGCTGATGGAGGCGACGCTGGAGGCGTACCTGGCGAACGACTGGGACTTCATCAAGCTGAACCCGCGCGCGACGTACTTCGCGGAAGCGTGGGGGAACGAGTACGAGCGGCCGACGGAGCAGCGGCAGCCGCGCCTCACGCATCTTCGGGTCACGGACGCCAGGGAGCTGGCCGAGATTGAACCGGCCGACGCGAACGCGGGCGTGTTCCACGAGCACCTGCATGCACTGCGATTGCTGCTGGGCGAAGTGCGCGGGGAGGTCGACGTGATCCAGACGATCTTCTCGCCGCTGTCGGTCGTCGGGCAGCTCTGCGGGCCGGAGCGGAAGTTCCAGGAGTTCGCGGCGGAGGATCCGGCGTCGGCGCGCCACGCGCTGGAGTCGGCCACACAGACGCTGGCGTCGTACGCGCGGGCGTGCATCGAAGCGGGCGCATCGGGCATCTTCTTCGCGCCGCTGCTCTGGGCGAGCCGTGACACGTGCGAACCATCGTTCTACGCGGAGTGGGGACGGCCGTACGACCTGCGCGTGCTGGAGGCGGCGGCGGGCGCGCCGTTCAACGTGCTGCACGTCTGCCGCAACCACAACATGCTGTTCGAACTCTTGGACTACCCCGTGGCCGCGTTCAACTGGGCCGATCACGGCGAAGGGAACCCGGGGCTGCGCGACGCGCGGGGCCGCACTCGCAAGGCGCTAATGGGCGGCATCGACCAGACGCGGCTGCACACGATGTCGCCGGACGAGGTGGCGGCGCAGGCGCGCGAGGCGCTGGGCGTCGGGCCAGGGCTCTTCCTGACGGCGCGGGTGCGCGATCAAGCCGGAGACGCCGGCGGCGAACCGGGCGGCGGTGGCCGCGGCTGCGCGAGGCTAGGACCCGCGATCAGCCGTTGAAGGCGTCGACCTTCTTGTGGAAGACATCGGGCAGGATCTTCAGCACCGGCGCCGACATGTCCACCATGCGCGAGGCGAACTCGGAGTCGTCGATCTTCTTGTCCATGTTGTAGCGCGGGTACGTCACGAAGAGGACGAGCAGCACCTCGACGATGAAGAACGCCTTGACGGCGCCGAACATCGCGCCGAGGAGCTGGTCCATGATGCCGAGCTGGAGGATGGTGACGGCGGGGTGCACGAGCATCGCCAGCAGCTGGCCGGCGAGGCTGATGCCCACAAAGATGATGAGGAAGGAGATGACGGACGCGGTCGTGTTGTTGTCGATGCTGACGAGCAGCGTGTCCGCCACGTTGCCGTAGAACAGGCCCGCGAGGACGGCTCCCAACAGCGCGGACGACATGCCGATGATCTCGCGGATGAACCCGGCCTGGAACGCCGTGATGATGAAGAAGAGGAAGATGATGGCGATGGTGGCGTCGACCCAGGTCATGCTTCACCCGTCCTGTCATCGAGGGCGACGCGCAGGACATCCGCCATATCGCCGGCGAAGACGAAGCGCAGCTCGCGCATGACGGCCGGCGGGACGTCGCCCAGGTCTTTTTCGTTGCGCTTCGGCAGCACGAACGTCTTGATACCGGCACGGTGGGCGGCGAGGATCTTCTCCTTCAGCCCGCCGACCGGCAGCACGCGTCCGCGCAGCGTGATCTCGCCCGTCATGGCGACGCGTCGGCTGATGGGGCGCCGGGTGAGCGCGGAGATCATCGCCGTGGCGATGGTGATGCCGGCCGAGGGCCCCTCCTTCGGCACGGCGCCCGCGGGCACATGTACGTGGATGTCGTTCTTCTCGAACACCTCCGGCGGGATGTGGAGGTCGGCCGAACGCGAGCGCGCGTAGGAGAGCGCGGCCTGCGCCGACTCGCGCATCACCTCGCCGAGCTGGCCCGTGAGCGTCAGGCCACCCTTGCCGGGCATGAGCGTCACCTCGACGCCGAGGACGTCCCCGCCGAGCTCCGTGCGGGCGACGCCCGTCGCGACGCCGACCTGGTCGGTCTCCTCGGCGGCGCCCCAGAAGAACTTCTGCGGCCCCAGGTATGCGCCGACGTTGCCCGCGCCGATGTGCACGGGCGACGTGTCGTGTTCGGCGAAGCGGCGCGCCACCTTGCGGCAGATGCCGCCGATCTCGCGCTCCAGGTTGCGGACGCCGGCCTCGTGCGTGTGCTCACGGACGATCTTCTTGAGCGCGCCGGGCGTGAAGGTGAGCTGCAGGCGCGACAGGCCGTGCTCCTCGAGCTGCTTGGGCACGAGGAACTGCTGGGCGATGCGCAGCTTCTCGTCCTCGATGTAGCCGGGCAGCTCGATCACCTCCATGCGGTCGCGCAGCGCCGGGATCACCGGGATCGAGGATGTTGGCCGTCGCGATGAACATCACGCGCGACAGGTCGTAGTCCACGTCGAGGTAGTGGTCGGAGAACGCGTGGTTCTGCTCCGGGTCCAGCACCTCCAGCAGGGCGGATGACGGGTCGCCGCGGAAGTCCGTGCCGAGCTTGTCGACCTCGTCCAGCATGAACACGGGGTTGACCGTGCCGGCCTGGCGCATGGCGTGAATGATGCGGCCGGGGAGCGCGCCGACGTAGGTGCGGCGGTGGCCGCGGATTTCCGCCTCGTCGCGGATGCCGCCGAGGCTGACGCGCACGAACTTGCGGCCGAGGGCCTCGGCGATCGAGCGGCCCAGGCTGGTCTTGCCGACGCCGGGCGGGCCGACGAAGCAGAGGATGGGGCTGCGGAGCTTCTCCTTCGCGAGCTGGCGGACGGCCATGTACTCCAGGATGCGCTCCTTCACCTTCTCGAGCCCGAAGTGGTGCCTGTCGAGCGTGCGGGCGGCGTCCCGGAGGTCCAGGTGGTCGGTCGTGGCCGTCTTCCACGGGACGGCGACGAGCCATTCGAGGTAGGTGCGGATGACGCCGACCTCGGGCGAGGCCGAGGGGATCTGCTCCATGCGGCGCAGCTCATCGTCGGCCTTCTTCGTGACGTTCTCGGGCATGCCGGCGGCTGCGATGCGCTCGCGCAGGTCGAAGACGTCGCGCTGCTGCGGGTCGGTCTCGCTCAGCTCGCGCTGGATGGCCTTCATCTGTTCCCGGAGGAAGTACTCGCGCTGCGACTTGTCGAGCTCCTCCTGCACGCGTGAGTGGATCTTCGTCTGCAGCTCCAGCACGTCGAGCTCTTTCGCCAGGTGGATGCTGAGCTTCTCCAGCCGCTCGCGCGCCTCGATGGTCTCGAGCAGGTCCTCCGCCTCGTCGTCATCGAGGTTGAGGCACGAGGCGACGTAATCGGCGAGCCAGCCCGGCTGCTCGATGTTCATGGCCATGACGTAGGCATCGTCGGGGACGCTTGGCGCGAGCCGCGAGACCTTTTCGAACAGGGCCAGCACGGCGCGGCGGAGCGCCTCGGTGGGAACGCTGGGGTCTTCGCGCTCGTCCAGGGGCTGGAGGCGGACGCGATAGTACGGGCTGGCGCCCGTGATCTCGAGCACGCGCATCCGCCGCATGCCCTGGACCCACACCTGCGTGGTGCCGTCGGGGAGGCGCAGGGCGCGGTCGATGTTGCCTTCGGTGGCGATGTGGTGGATGTCGTGGAGGGTGAGGTCGCTGAGCGACGGGTCGCGCTGGGTGACGACGGCCACCATGCCGTCGCCGGCGGTGGCGTGGTCGATGGCGCGCAGGGTGGTGCGGCGGCCGACCAGGATGGGGCCGGCGGTGTTAGGGAAGAGGATGCCGCGCCGCCGCGGCAGAAGCGGCAGCTCGATGGTCGCATCCGTGCGCCGCCGTTGACGAGGCATGACCTCGTACCTCCCGACCCCACGACCGTCGCGCGAACGCTCCGGCCTGCCGCCAACTGAATTTGGCTTGCCTTCAGTATCGGCCGGTCGAGTGTATCACGGGAGACTGATCCGGAATCACGAGATTATGGCGATCTGCGAAGTGCGACGGCATTGTCAGCGATAGACGCGATCGATGTGCCGGACGGGAGCGCGATCGAACATACCAATGCGTCGATCGATCCGCGATCGTGGGAGCACGTTCTTGCGCGGGGCCGACGCACGGCCGACACTGGCCGCACCCGGCGAGACGTTAAAGAAGGACACGAAACGCATGTTGTTGAAGGACCGGATCGCGATCATCACCGGCGGCGGGCGCGGCATCGGGCGGGGGACGGCGCTGCGGTTCGCGAAGGAGGGGGCGAAGCTGGCGCTCGTCGACCTGGAGCAGGCGAGCCTCGACGAGACGGCGAAGGAGCTGGAGGCGAGCGGAACGGGCGTCGAGTACATCACGCTGCAGGGCGACGTCAGCTCCAGTGCGGACGTGCAGCGGTTCTTCGACAAGACCATCGAGCGCTTCGGGCGGCTGGACGTGCTGGTGAACAACGCGGGCATCGGCAATCCGCCGGTGCCCATCATCAACATGCCGGAGGAGGCATGGGACCGGACGCTGGCGGTGAACCTCAAGAGCGTGTTCCTCTGCTCCAAGCTGGCGGCGCTGCAGTACATCAAGCAGGGGGGAGGCGGCCGCATCATCAGCGTTGCCTCGCAGGCGGGGAAGAGCGGGTTCGCGATGCTGACGCCGTACTGTGCGTCGAAGGCGGGGATCGTGCTGTTCACGCAGGCGATGGCGAAGGAGGTCGGCCAGCACAAGATCAACGTGAACTGCGTCTGCCCGGGGACGATCGACACGCCGCTGCTGCGCGGCGCGGGCATGGGGATGCACCTGAACGACGAGCAGTTCGCGGAGGCGATGAAGATGGCGCTGCCGACGATCCCGCTGGGCCGCGTCGGCTATCCCGCGGACGTGGCGAAGGTGATCACGTTCCTGGCGAGCGACGACGGCGACTACATGACGGGGCAGGCGATCAACATCACCGGCGGGCAGGAGATGCACTGATCCGGTCGCCTGGTGCTGGAGACTGGTCGTTGGTGGGCCGCGATCAGTGCCAGCCGAGGAGCTGGCCCACGAGGACGTCGGATTTCGTGACCTGGACGGGGACGGATGATCCGTCGGCGGGGACCATGAAGAGAGGGCCGGGCGGACATCCTTCGATGCACGGGCCGCCTTCGGCGGTGTAGAAGATGCGCTCGCCGTCGGGGGACCACGTGATGAGCGGGAAGAGCACGATCCTCTGATCCTGTGTGACGCGCTTGGGCGCGCCACCCGCCGCAGGCACCGTGAACAGGCCCGCGTCGGGGAACCTGTCCGTGTCAGGCTGCGGGCCTTCTACGACGAAGTCGATAGTGCCACTGTCGGGTGACCACGCGGGCGGCCCGTCGACCCGAAGGCCCGCCGTGAGCGAGACTGTGTCGCCACCCGCAGACGGTACGACGTAGAGCGCGCCGCGGCACCTGGTCGATCACCGTGAGCGACAATCGAGCCGGAGTCCGGCGACCAGACGATCTGGTGCACGTAGATACCGCTCGTCAGCTGACGGGCGTCCGTTCCGTCCGCTGCCACGACGTAGACATTCGAGGTGCCGGGCGCGTTGCTGCCCGCGTATGCCAGCGCCGATGCCGTCGGGTGACCATCGGTAGTCCTCGAGGATGCTGCCGTGGCCGGCGTCGCGGGATGCGGCCGGCGAGTGCTCATCGCCGGTGTCGATGATCCTCATCACGCCTTCGGCGCCGATGCGTTGCGCGACCGGGACGGCGATGTGCCGGTTGTCAGGCGACCAGCGCATGAGCGAGCGCAGCTCGGCGAACGCGCCCTTGTCGACGAGGCGCACCTGTTCGCTCGCGAGGTCGTACACGTAGACGTCGCCGCTGCTGACGACGTCCGAGGCGGCGACGCGCAGCACCACGAAGGCAATGCGCTGTCCGTCCGGGGACCAGGCGATCTCGCCGCTGCCGTATTGCACGACGGTCAGAAAGCCCGGCGGGTCGAGCTGGTCCTGCGTGACCATTCGCTGATCGCTGCCGTCAGTGCGCCGCACACAGAGCGCCGTCTGGGACTGGCTGGCGTCGCCGTCGGGGCGGCAGGGCCACGCGATGTGGGAGCCGTCGAGCGAGAACTGATAGGACGCGTTGAGATCCGCCGTGGCGACCTGGGTGAGCCGCGATCCGTCGGCCGCGACGGAGTAGACGCTGGAGCCGGCGATGAAGAACAACCGTTGAGGCGTTGGGCTCGAACCGCCGCCGCAACCCCAGCACGCGAACGCGGCGACTAGTGCCACCAAGCACACCTTCATGCGGTGATACTACCGCCGCGAGGCGGCCGCGGTGCGGCACCGGCGCGGATCTGCGTTACGCTGCCGCACGGATGATGGCGCAGACTCCCTCAATTCGCACGATCGCCGCGATCGCGGCCGGCAAGCTGGCCGGGGCGGCGAGCCGCGCCTCGCGGCGGGGCGGTGGGACGGCGGTGGCCGGGCTGGCGGCGCTGCGCGTCGATCCGCACGTGGTGCGCACGCTGGTGGGTCAGGCCGGGGCGGGGGCGATCGCCGTCACGGGGACGAACGGCAAGACGACGACGTCGCTGATGCTCAACGGCGTCGCGCGGGCGGCGGGGCTGCGGCCGCTGCACAACCGCAGCGGCTCGAACCTGATGCGCGGCGTGGCGGCGATGCTGGTCGAGGAGGCGGGGCTCTCCGGCCGCCTGCCGGACGCCGGCAAACGGCTGGCGATCCTGGAGGTCGACGAGGCGACGCTGCCCGAGATCGTGCGCGAGGCGAGCGCCGCGCGTCGATCGTGTTCACGAACCTGTTCCGCGACCAGCTCGACCGCTACGGCGAGGTGGATACGGTCGCGCAATCGTGGGAGCGCGCGCTCGCCGGGGCCTCGCCGGACACGACGATCGTGCTGAACGCGGACGACCCGGCGGTGGCGCACCTGGGGCGGAACGCGAAGACGCGCGTGCTGTATTACGGCATCGACGACGCGACGGCGGGCGGGCCGCGAGATCGACCACGCGTCGGACTTCCGGACGTGCCTCGAGTGCGGCGCGGAGCTGGCGTACGACGTGTCGTTCTACGGGCACATCGGTCACTGGCGCTGCACGCGCTGCGACAACCGGCGGCCGGCGCCGGACGTGCGCGTGACGCGCGTGACGCTGGGCGAGGACGCGACGTCGCTGGCGATCGCGCTGCCGGACGGGACGCTGAACGTCGCGCTGCCGATGGCGGGGCTGTACAACGCGTACAACGCGCTGGCGGCGGTCGCCGGATCCGTGGCGCTCGGCTTGCCGCGCGACGCCATCGTTTCGGCGCTGGAGGCGTTCTCGGCCGCGTTCGGGCGGCAGGAGCGATTTCGCGTCGATGGGCGCGACGTGCAGGTGCTGCTCGGGAAGAATCCGACGGGGCTGAACCAGGTACTGCGGACGCTGGCGGCGCGCGACGGGCGGAAGCGTGTGCTGTTCTTCCTCAACGACGGCATCGCCGACGGCCGCGACGTGTCGTGGATCTGGGACGCGGACTACGAGACGCTGCAGCCGCAGACCGACTGGGTGCTGGCGGCGGGTACGCGCGCCGAAGACCTGGCGCTCCGGCTGAAGTACGCGGGGTACGGCGAGGAGGCCCCCGTCGAGCGCGCGACGGAGGCGGCGCTGGACCGAGCGCTGGCGGCGACGCCGGGCGGCGGCACGCTCTACGTCGTGCCGACGTACACGGCGATGCTGGAGGTGCGCGAGCTGCTGGCGAAGCGCGCGGGGCGTGGGACGTTCTGGGAGGGCGCGTGAGCGGGATGACGCTGCGCGTGGCGCACCTCTACCCGCGGCTGATGAACATCTACGGCGACCGCGGCAACGTCATGTGCCTGCGGCATCGCTGCGAGGCCCGCGGCATCGGGTTCGAGCTGACGGAGTTGAGCACGGGCGACCGGCTGGACCCGTCGGCGCATGACCTGATCTTCGCCGGCGGGGCGCAGGACCGCGAGCAGCGCGGCGTCGCCGACGACCTGCTGGCGACGAAGGCGGAGGCGCTGCGGGAGGCGGTGGAGTCGGACGTGGCGGTGCTGGCGGTGTGCGGGGCGTATCAGCTCTTCGGCCGCTTCTACCGCGACGCGACCGGGGCGGAGCTTCCGGGCGCCGGGATATTCGACCTGCACACGGAGCACCCGGGCGAGGGGGCGCGGCGGCTCATCGGCAACATCGTGGCGGAGTGGGACTCGCCGGACGGCACGCGGACGATCGTCGGGTTCGAGAACCACGGCGGGCGGACGCGGCTGGGCCCGGGTGCGCGGCCGCTGGCGCGCGTGCGCCGCGGCTTCGGCAACAACGGCGAGGATGGCCACGAGGGCGCGGTGTACCGGAACGCCATCGGCACGTACGTCCACGGATCGCTGCTGCCGAAGAACCCCGCGCTGGCCGACCACGTGATCCGGCTGGCGCTGCGGCGGCGGCACGGCGAAGTCGAACTGGCGGCGATCGACGACCGGGCGGAGCTGCGGGCCCACGAGGCGGCGCTGCGGCTGCGGTAGCGCGCGTCCGGCACCCTCGCAACCGCGTCGTCGCCGTGTGGCGCTACGCCGCGACGACCGCCCTGAACACGGCGGCGAGGTAGGCGTCCGTCGGCGGCGGCTCCGCTTCCCGGCCGATCCACGCCGGGACGACGTCGTCATCGAAGCACATCGACTCGACGCGCACGGCACGGTCGGGCCAGATCGCGGATGCGATGCGGGCGACGTCGCCGTCATCGCCGCAGCTGGCGACCATGACGGCGGTGCAGGCGTGATCGTCCGGCAGGAAGACGAGCGAGTGGAAACCGGCGTCGCGCAGGTCCTGAAAGCGCGCGTCGATGGCGGCGCGGATCTCGACATGGTGCGGCCGCGTGTCGCCGGCCCAGGTGATCATCGAAACGAACGTTGACATGGTGCGCCATCCTCGATTCGGGCTCATGGCCCCACATGAAGTGGTATCGGTCGCGTGCGCGGCCAACGTGTTAGGCAACTGTAAAATGGCCCGTCGTCGCACACACCGGAACCGCTGGTCGGGCCGATGATCGAAGTGACCGCGCCGGCTGACAGGTTGACACGGCGCTGCCTCGCGCCATCGACGTTGGGTTGCCTGCGAGGTTGTTCGTCCGGTACGGTCGAAGCTCTGGAGGAGGGCGGCGCTCATGAGGATCGGCGTCTTCGGCGGCGCTCCGAGCTGCCCGCGCTGCGGCGGCGGCCACACCGCGCGCCAGCTCTGCCCCCTGGACGGTCCGACCATCCGCGACGCACCGCAGATCGATGAAGTTCCGCGACGGACGTACACGCGCGCGGCCGGGACGACGCGGCGAGCCGGGCGCGGGGCGGCCGGTGCATGGGTGGGCGGGACGATCGGCACGATCGTGCTCCTGTCGTGCGTGAGCGCGACCGGCGTCTTCATCTCGGAGCTGACCCAGGCGAGCGACGACCCGGGAAACGCGCTGACGGGTGCGCTGGCGTCCATCGTCATCGGCGCGTTGTTCGGCCTGGGGCTGCTGTTCGTCAGCGCGCGGGCGTATGCGAAGGTCGTGTGCGCGTTGCTGGCGGTCGGATTCGTCACGGCCGGCGTGTTGATGATGGTGTTCGCGCCGGTCGCGCGCCAGATGAACACACCTCAGCTGGCGGAGTATCGGGCGTTCGATGCGCTCCTCGGCTTCGGCGTGGCCGCGCTCGCGGCGGGCATCGTGCTGAGCGTCCTGTGCGTGCGCTGGGCGCTGCGGCCGGCGGCGCTTGCGAGGCTCCACGCGTGGTCGCGCATGTCGGCGACGATCTACGGCGTGGCGCAGGGGATGGCCGGCGTCGGCATCATGGTCGGGATGCTGACGCTGATCCACCGGTCCGCGGGCATTGGCGAGCAGAGCATCGTCTATCAGACGATCGCGCTGACGGTGATCGGCGCGCTCTCTCTGGTTCCGGGCGTGCTGCTGACGTTTCACGGCATCTCGTCGCTGATGGGCGAGGGTTCGAACGAGTTCCGCCCGCCGATGGCCGCGCGCTGGCTGCTGGCCTGGGCGGTGATCCTCCTCGCCGGCGCCGTCGCGATGCGCGCAGACCCGCCGCAGGCGTGGCCGATGCCGGTGCTGCACGTGCTGGCAGCGGCGCTGCCCGGCGTGGTGCTGGTGTCGCTCGCGGCGCGCGGCTCGGCCTGGCGGGGCCGGCCGGTGCGCGGGCTATCGTGGCGGCAGGTGACGCTCGCCGCGGGCATCGCGATCTCGTTCAGCTCGATGATGGCGATCTACGTCGAGAGCATCGGCGCCCTCTCGGCGGTGGTGCTGATGCTGGTACACCACGGCGCGTTCGAGACGGACGTGTGGGACACGCTGGGCGATTCGAGCTACATCCTCAGCCGCAACGAACAGTTCGTGGCGAACCTGATCGCGGCCGCCGTGGTGGCGCCGCTGATCGAAGAATTCGCGAAGGGCCTCGGCGTGCGCTTCATGATGCGGCGGTGGAACACGCGCGCACAGGCGATGGTGCTGGGGGCGGCGGCGGGCGCCGGCTTCGGGTTCGTCGAGGCGCTGGGCTACGGTTTGGCCGGCGTGCGAGAGAGCCCGGCGCACTGGTGGCTCTACATGCTCTTGCGGGGCGGCAGCACGTCGCTGCACGTCTTCAACACGTCGCTGGTGGGCCTGGCGTGGTGGTACTGGTCGTTCGGAAAGAAGCCGCGCACCGGGTGGCTGCTGTTCGGGGCGGCGGTGCTGATGCACGCGGCGTGGAACGGGCTGCTGGTGACGCTGACCTCGCGCATCTTCGGGCTGGAGACGCTGAGCGAACACACGATCGAGATCGCGGCGGGCCTCATCGTGACCTGCGTGGCGGTGCTGCTCGTCGGCGCGATCCCAACCATCGCGCGACGCCTGCGTGAGCCACCGGCGCCGCCCGTCGAGGGCACGACGCTGGCCGGGATGACGCCGTGGCTTGGGTACACTGCGGCGTGATGGACGACCAACGCGGATCGGCGGGGCGGCGGCGATGAAGCTGACGAGCCGGGGCGAACTGGCGCTGAAGGCGGTGCTGGAGCTGGCGAAGGCGGAGCGGAGCGACGCGGCGGGCCTGACGGCCGGCGAGATTGCGCGGCGCTGCAACGCGTCGCCGAAATTCGTCGAGCAGGCGATGGCGCAGCTCAAGGCGGGCGGCTACGTCGTCAGCCGGTTGGGCGCGCGCGGCGGCTACCGGCTGGCGCGCGACGCCGAGCAGATCTTCGTCGGCGAGGTGAGCCGGACGATCGACGGCCCGCTGGCCCCGGCGCCGTGCGCGAGCGTGACGCAGCACCGGACCTGCGAGTGGTGCAGCGACGAGGCGACGTGCGTGCTCAAGGGCGTCTGGACGGACGTGCGCGACGCCGTCGCCGGCGTGATGGACGCGATCTCGTTCGGCGACCTGGTGCGGCGGTCGGAGACCGAGCGCGCACCGGCGGGGCGCTACGTGATCTGACGCCCGACTACCCGGTCAGAGCGCATGCGATGCGTCCGGGTAGTGACGACTGCCTCCGATGGTGCGAGAATCGGAGGGCAGGGCGGCAATCGTGACATCTTGCTCCGGATAGACGACCTCTCCCCGAGACAGCGGCAGATCCTGGACGGCGTGGCCGCAGGCAAGAGCAACAGCGTCATCGCCGAGCAGATCGGCATCACGCTGGACGGCGTGAAGTGGCACGTGTCGGAGCTGCTGGGCGAAGGCGGCTTCGCCGACCGGCACGAGCTGGGCGAATGGTGGCGGAGCAACGCCTCGACGCGGGCGGCACCGGTCGTGCTGCCTCGCCATGGGTTTCCGCATGTGGCTGCGGCAAATGTGGCGCGCATCGCCGTCGTGTTCGTCGTGGCGGCGGCGATCGCGTTCGGCATCGCGGCGGTGGCTCAGCGGAGCCCCGGCGTGGTTGTTGCGCCGACGGCGCGAGCGGCGGACCGGCTGGCGTATGTGCAGGACGGCGACCTGTGGGTAAAGACGCTGCCGGACGGCGCGCCGTGCGCATCACGAGCGACGGCAAGGCCGCCTACTCCCCGCTGGTCGCACTCCGGCGAGTGGCTCGCGTACGGCGATGGTTCGGCTCGGAGTGGATCGTGCGGGCGGACGGCAGCGATACGCGCGAAGTCTCCGACTTCGGCTGGTGGTCGCCTGTTGACGACCGGTACGCCGGGTCCAGCTTAGACGGCGCGATCATGACACGGAGCGCCAACGGCGCGGACGAGCGCACCGTCGTGCCGGCGCCGATGGCCGGCGAAGGACAGACCGCTCGGTTTGGCGGCATGGCGTGGAGCCCGGACGGACAGTGGCTCGCGTACACGGTGGAGGTGCAGGGGACGACAGGCCTCCCACCGTATCGCGCCGTCAGCATGTGGGTGGTGAGCGCAAACGGCGGCACACCGACGAAGGTCTACGATGGGGGTTCGCCGTCGCGGGACGACATCGGGATCGTCGGCTGGTCGCCGGACGGACACGCTCTGTTCTTCGCCCTCGATCCCTCCTTTTCGGCGGACATTCCTGCGGACGGGCTGCTGCTGCAGGCGCTCCAAGTCTTTCGCGGTTCCATGAACTCGGCAGTTCCGGAGCAGAACGCCCCCGAACGCGACTTTGCACCCGCGCCTGCGTCGACGCTGCTGCACGATGAGTTCTGGATGTCGCAGCCGGACGGAACCAACCTCGCAGTAACGGATGGTGCGGGGCGCGAGACCTGGACGAACAAGCGCGTCGCGCACGTCTCGTGGGTGGACGGCGTGGTCGTCGATCTGACGCCCGCGGACGTGGCGGCGATCGAGCCGGCGTGGTCGTCGGACGGAGCGCAGATCGCGTACGCGGCGGCACCGGACGCACCGGTCTTCTCTGGCGGCGACGCAGCCAGGGCGGCGATGGCGAAGCGCAAGATCTGGGTGATGGACGCCGACGGTTCGGACCAGCGGCAGCTCACGTACGACCCGGCGTACCGCGACGAGCGGCCGGTGTGGTCGGGCGACGGGTCGCGCATCTACTTCGCGCGGCTGGACGCGGACGACAAGGCTTCGCTGTGGTCGGTCCCGTCGGGCGGCGGCACGCCTACGGAGGTCGTCGAGGACGTGTCGCCCGTACCGGGACAGGGCGGTGCGCCGGCGTGGTTCGGGTACTACGGCTACATCGCGTGGGACTCGGTGTTCGCGCTGTGGACTGCGCCGGCGTCCCGCTGACCGCTCGCGTCCCGCGTCTCGCTTCCCTACTCTTCCACCATGCCCGTCGACCTGATCCTCGACACCGACATCGGCACGGACGTGGACGACGCGCTTGCGCTGGCGTTCGCGCTGCGGCATCCGAAGATCGAGCTGCGGGCGGTGACGACGGTCTCGGGCGAAACCGTGCGGCGGGCGCGCATCGCGAAGATGCTGTTGCTGCTCGCAGGGCGCGACGACGTGGAGGTGGCGGCCGGAGAGCGTGGCGAGGTGAGCCAGGCGATGCGGCAGCCGGAGGCGGGGCACGAGGAGGCGATGCTGCTCGGGGCGGACGGCGAGCTGCCGCTCTCCGAGCGGGACGGCGTGACGCTGCTGTTGGAGGAGTGCGAGGGGCGACGGTGCGAGGTGGCGACCGTTGGCATGCAGTCGAACGTGGCAGCGGCGCTGGAGCAGGATCCGGGGTTCGCGGACGAGGTGGCGCGGCTGACGGTGATGGGCGGGGTCTTCGGGCCGGTGCGCTTCCTGGACGCGGAGCTGCCAGTGACCGTTGACCACAACCTCAACGTCGACCAGCCTGCGTCGCTGCGGGCGTTGAACGCGGGGATACCGGCGCTGTACGTGCCGTGCGACGTGACGTTCCGGGCATGGCTGATGTCGTCGCACGTGGAGCGCCTGCGGAGGGCGACGCGCTGTGCCGGGCGCTGGCGAAGCAGATCGACATCTGGGCCGCGCACCTGCGGCGCATGGGGCGCGGCGTCATCCCGGACGACCACGTCTGCCTGCTGCACGACCCGCTGGCCGTGGCGTGCACGATCGATCGCCGGTTCGTGACGACGATGACGGCGCCGGTGACGGTGGCGATGCACCAGGGCCACGTGCGGACGTTCATCGACCCGGCGGCCGGCCAGGAGGCGGAGATCGTCACGTCCGTCGACGTGGCGGGGTTCGCCGATTTCTGGCTGGAGACCGTCCTGGGCTGAACTGAAGGCGTCACCGGTGACCCAAGCCCGCCCTTTCGCCCCCTGCCCCGCCAAGCCCGCGAAACTTGACGCGTCAAGCACCCGTAATGTGACCGGCTGTCAAGGCGTTTCCCTGTTGACAGACATCAATCCGCGGATCAGAATGCCGCTCACACACGGGGGCTGGAGGAGAACGTGGCGATGTACGAGGACCGGTACGCGACAGTAGCGGTGGAGCCGGCGGGCTTCATGCCGCGGCTGCTGGCGTGGGTGATCGACGCCCTGGTCTTGACATCTCTGTACATCGCCCTGGATCTGACCGTCGGCGGGACGGAAGGCATTGCGCTGGCCCTCGGGCTGGGCGTGGTGTACACGGTGGGTCTCTGGTGGGCGACCGGCGCGACGCTGGGCAAGGCCGTCATGGGGCTGAAGGTGATCGCCGCAAACGGCTACGAGAGCATCGATGGCGCGACGGCCGTCCTCCGGTACGTGGGCTACGTGGTCTCGGCGCTGCCCCTGTACCTCGGCTTCATCTGGATCGCTGTCGATGGCGGCCGGCAGGGCTGGCACGACAAGATCGCCAGGACGCGCGTCGTCCGCATGCGGTAGCGCCGAAGCCCGCGCTCCATGCGCGGAATGTCAAGACAACGTGAAGGGCCGCCACATTGGCGGCCCCTCTTGTTGCCTTCCGAGGTCGGGCCGGAGCTAGACCTTCAGCTCGTCCGCGACGAGCTCGCGGTGGTAGTCGGCGTCGCCCCACGCCAGCTCCGAGGCCTTCTGGCGGCGGAAGTAGAGCTGGACCTTGTAGTCCTTCGTGAAGCCGATGCCGCCGTGGATCTGCTGGCCGTGCGCCACAACCCGGCGGGTGGCCTCGCTGCACCACGCCTTCGCCATGTGGACGTTGATGTCGGCTTCGGCCTCGTCCTGGTCGACGGACCAGGCGGCGCGGTAGGTGATGAAGCGCGCGCCGTCGACGTCCGTGACCATGTCGGCGGCCTTGTGCTGGATCGCCTGGAACGAGCCGATGGGCCGGCCGAACTGAATGCGGTCCTTGGCGTACTGGACGCTGATGTCGAAGTCCATCTGCGCCAGGCCGACAAGGTAGGCGCACTCAAGCACGGTGGCCTTGCGCTGCACCTTCTTGAGCGTGGCGGCGCCGCCGGCGATGACGTTGGCCTTCGGCACGCGGACGTTCTCGAACTTCACCTCCGCCTGCTTGTCCGCCGCGATGGTCTTCAGCTGCGTCTGGCTGATGCCCTTCGCCTTCGCGTCGACGATGACGAGCGTGACGCCGTCATCGCCCTTCGTTCCGGGCTTGCGGCCGACGACCGTGAAGAAGTCGGCGACGTTGGCGTCGCGGACGAACAGCTTCGTGCCGTTGAGCACGACGTCGCCGCCGTCCTCCTTGACCTCCAGGGACACGCCCTCCGTGTCAAAGCGGGCGGACGGCTCGGTGTAGGCGAGCGTCCAGATGGCGTTGCCGCTGGCGATGTTCGGCAGGTACTGCTTCTTCTGCTCCTCGGAGCCACCCTCGAGCAGCGGCAGCGTGCCGCCGACGACGGTGGAGAGGAACGGCCCCGGCACGAGCGCCCGGCCGAACTCCTCGATGAGGATGATCAGGTCCAGGTAGCCGAAGCCGGCGCCGCCGTAGCTGTCCGGGATGAGCAGGCCCTGCCAGCCCTGCTCGGACATCTTCTTCCAGAGGTCGGGCGAGTACCCCTTCTCGTCCTCCTCCATCTCACGCACGAGGGTCTCCGGGCACTCCTTCTCCAGGAAGTCGCGCGCGGCGTTCTTCAACAGTTCCTGCTCTTCAGAAAGTCCAAGGTCCATTGCCGGACAGCTCCTTTCAGCTGCTTGATTCCCGTACTCCGCCTGGTCTCTTCGATTGCCTCCAGGGTCACGCTGCGAGGCCAGAGGTCAACGGCCCGACGCGCGTCGGTGCCCCTGACTTCCAACCTCCAGCCACCCGTCATGCCATACCTGTGCCGGGCCTCCCGGCCGCCTCCTGCCGCTCCAACGCGCCCGCCCAGACGGGCCATCCCAGGAACACGGCGGCGCAGACCGCCGCGGGCCACGCCGACCACAGCAGGTACTCGCTGCGGAAGGCCTCCCACTTTGTCAGCGTGTGCCCTTCCAGGCACGCCGCCGTCGCCGCGCCGATGTCCGCCTGCGGCACGTCCTCTTCCGCGATGCCGCGCTCCGTCGCGATCTGCGCGCGGAAGCCGGCGCAGTCGTTGTGCGTCGCACCGGTGGCGATCGCCCCGCTCGCGTACAGCGCGGAGCCGACACCCAGCGCCAGGGCGTAGATTACGGCCGCGATCGCCGCGGCGAGCAACACACGCTTCTTCCAGTCCATCCCCTCAGCCACGGGGCAGCCCCAGTCCGCGCTGGGCGATGACGCCGCGCTGGATCTCGCTCGTGCCGCCGGCCAGCGTCGAGCCGACGCAGATGCGGTAGATGGCGTCCATGCGGCCGTCGTCGGTGGCGCACGGCGAGCCTTCGCGGAGCTGGCCGTAGAGACTCGCGACCTTCACGCCGGTCCGGGCGATGCGCTGGGCCAGCTCAGAGCCGTACAGCTTGTTGATCGATGCCTCCTGGTTCGGGATGAGGCCTTTCGCCTGCATCGTGACGACGCGGTACGAGAGCTGGATGGCGATTTCGGCCTCGATCGCCCGGTCCGCCAGCTCGTGGCGGACGGACCGCCAGCCACCGTCGGTGCGATGGTGACCGCGCGCGTACGCGATGATGTCGTGCAGGAGGCGCTGCAGGCCGACACCGCTGATGATGCCCGAGCGCTCGAAGTCGAGCGTCGTCGTCGCCACGTACCAGCCACGGTTGAGATCGCCGAGCAGGTCCTTCTTCGGCACGCGGACGTTGTCGAAGAAGACTTCATTGAAGCTCGGCGTGTCGGCGAGGTTCGTCAGCGGACGCACGCTGACGCCGGGCGACTTCATGTCGAGCAGGAAGTAGCTGATGCCCTTGTGCTTGGGCTGCTCCGTGTCCGTGCGGGCGAGGAGCATCATCCGCTGGGAGCGGTGCGCGCCCGACGTCCAGATCTTCTGGCCGTTGATGATGAAGTCGTCGCCGTCCTGTGTCGCGCGCGTCTGGAGCGACGCGAGGTCGGAGCCGGAGCCGGGCTCGCTGAAGCCCTGGCACCAGAACGTCTCGCCGGAGAGGATGCCGGACAGGTGCTCGCGCTTCTGCTCCTCCGTGCCGTGGACGATGATGGTCGGGCCGGCGAGGCCGATGGCGAGAAAGTTGGGCCGCGGCGCGCGGGCGCGGGCCATCTCCTCGTTGAACACGAACTGCTGCATGACGGACATGCCGGCGCCGCCGAACTCCTTCGGCCATGCCGGTGCGACCCAGCCGCGCTTCGAGAGCTTGCGCAGCCAGTCGCGCTCCCGCTCGTCCTCGCCAATGCCGACGCCGAGGATGACGTCGTCGGCGGCGCGGAAATCGGCGGGCAGTTCTGAGCGCAGGAAGGAGCGGACTTCCTCGCGGAACGCTGCGTCGGCCGGTGAGTCTCGGAAGTCCATTACTGTCTCGGTAACCCCAGGCCCCGCTGGGCGATGATGTTGCGCTGGATCTCGGACGTGCCGCCGGCGATGGCGGAGCCCACCGTCGCGACGTACGACTTCGCGAAGCGGCCGCGAAGCTTGGCCCACGGGCCTTCGCCCCACAGCCCGCCGTACTGGCCCATGATGCTCATGCCGACGCGGGCCTGCCGCTGCACGTACTCCGAGTTGAAGACCTTGATGATCGAGGCCTCGTAGTTCGGCACGAGGCCGCGCGCCTGCATGCTGACGACGCGATACGAGAGCAGGCGCGCCATATCGAGATCGATCCAGAGGTCGGCGATGGCGTGGCGGACGGAGGAGCGATCCCAGATGGCACGGCCGGTGCCGGCTTCCTTCTCCGTCTTGGCGAAGCGCGTCAGATCCTCGAGCGAGCGGAGCGCCTGCGACGTGCCGCCGATCGACGAGCGCTCGAAGTCGAGCGTAGTGGTGGCGATGTACCAGCCGCGGTTCTCCTCGCCGAGGAGGCCGGAGCGGGGCACACGGACGTTCTCGAAAAACACCTCGTTGAACCCCTCGCCGTTCGCCATGTTGATCAGCGGACGCACGCTGATGCCGGGCGTCTTCATGTCGACGAGGAAGTAGCTGATGCCGCGGTGCTTGGGCGCGTCGGGGTCGGTGCGGGCGAGGACGAAGATCCAGTCGGCGTAGTGCGCCTGGCTGGTCCAGATCTTCTGCCCGTTGATGATGAAGTCGTCGCCGTCCCGCGTCGCCCGCGTCTGGAGGGACGCCAGGTCGGAGCCGGAGTTGGGCTCGCTGTAGCCCTGGCACCAGACGACGTCGCCGGACGTAATGCCCGGCAGGTGCTGCTTCTTCTGCTCGTCGGAGCCGTACAGGATGATGGTGGGGCCGAGGTAGCCGACGGCGGCCGTGTTGACGATGGGTGCGCGCGCGTAGCCCATCGCCTCGTTGAAGACGACCTGGTCCCAGAGGCTCATCTCCAACCCGCCGTACTCCTTCGGCCAGGCGGGCGCGATCCAACGTTTCGGCGCCAGCTTCTTCAGGAAGGTGCGTCCGAACAGGTACGCCTCATCGTCGATGGCGTTGTCGGCGCCCTCCCAATCGGCGGGCAGGGCGTCCTTCAGGAAGTCGTTGACTTCCCTCCGGAATGCCTCCTGCTGGTCCGTGAACGCGAATCGCACTGGCGGCTCCTAGTCGCGCGGAAGGCCGAGGCCGCGCTGGGCGATGATGTTGCGCTGGATCTCCGACGTGCCGCCCTCGATGGTGTAGGCCTGTGATCGGAGGAACGTGGCGGCCCAGCGGCCCTTGTTCGGCGCGTCCTCGCCGCGGAGCTGACCGTACATGCCCAGGATCTTCACCGCCGAGCGGGCGATGCGCTGGTTCAGCTCCGTCGAGAACAGCTTCAGCGACGACGCCTCGTAGTTGGGGATCAGGCCGCGGGCCTGCATGCTGGCGACGCGGTACGAGAGCATGCGGGCGACTTCGGTCTCCACCATGCGGTCGGCCAGCTCGTAGCGGAGCTGCGCGTTGGTCTTGAGCGTGCTCGTCGGGTCGTCCTGGTGCTCCCGCGCGAACTCGATCAACTCCTCAACGTGCTGCTTCATGCCGGTCGCGGAGCCGATGCTCGAGCGCTCGAAGTCGAGCGTGGTGACGGCGGCGTACCAGCCGCGGTTCTCCTCGCCGATGACGTTGTCCTTCGGGATGCGGACGTTGTCGAAGAAGACCTCGTTGAATTCGTGGGAGTTGCCCAGGTTGTACAGCGGCCGCACCTCGACGCCGGGCGTCTTCATGTCCAACACGAAGTACGTGATACCGCGGTGCTTCGGTGCGTCGGGGTCGGTGCGGGTGAGGAGGATCATGTAGCGGGCCATGTGGGCCAGCGTGGTCCAGATCTTCTGCCCGTTGACGACGTAGTCGTCGCCGTCTCGGACGGCGCGCGTCTGGAGCGCGGCGAGGTCGGAGCCGGCGCCCGGCTCGCTGTAGCCCTGGCACCAGATATCCTCGCCCTTGAGCATGCCGGGGAGGTACTTCTTCTTCTGGTCGTCCGTGCCGTGGACGATGAGGGTCGGGCCGGCCATGCCGAGGCCGATGATCATGTGCAGCGGGCGCGGCGCCTTGTTGAGCGCCATCTCCTCATTGAAGATGAATTGCTGCACGGTCGTCATGCTGGCGCCGCCGTACTCCTTGGGCCACGCCGGTGCGATCCAACCCTTTTGGCCGAGCTTCTTGAACCACTCCTGGTTGGCGGCCCAGCCGCTGACGAGCGCCTCCTGGCCGGATTCGCCCGCCTTCGGGCGCGGCGCCTCCGCGACGATGAAGTCGCGGACCTCTTTTCGAAATTCTGCCTCTTCCGGCGTGTCGTTGAAATCCACTACTGGTCTCCTCGTTCCTGGTCTCTGGTCGCTCGTGTCCGGACGAAGGCGCGTTGCCGCCTCGCCCCGTTACTCCGCTTGTGGTTCCTCTCCCCGACGAATCAGTCGCGCGGCAAACCCAACCCGCGCGTGGCGATGATGTTGCGCTGGATCTCCGAAGTCCCGCCGGCGATGGTCGACGAGAGCGAGGTCATGTAGCTGCTCTCGTAGCGGCCCCGCATCGGCGCGTCGTTTCCGTAGAGCTGGCCGTACAGGCCGAGCACCTTCACGCCCGTGCGCGCGATGCGCTGCGACAGCTCCGACGCGAACAGTTTGGTCATCGACGCCTCGTGGTTCGGGATCAGGCCCTTCGCCTGCATCGAGACGACGCGGTACGACATCATCTTCGCCACGTTTGCCTCGACGTAGCGGTCCGCGAGCTCCGACTTGATCGACGTCACGTAGCCGGTGCGACTGGAGCCGTCGGCCTGGTGCTCCTTTGCGTACTTCACGAGCTGGTCGAGCTGGATCTTGATGCCGACGGCGCTGCCGATGCTGGAGCGCTCGAAGTCGAGCGTCGTCGTGCCGACGTACCAACCGCGGTTGAGCTCACCAACGATGTTCTTCGCGGGCACACGCACGTTGTCGAAGAACACCTCGTTGAACATGTCCTGGTTAGCGAGGTTCGTCAGCGGCCTCACCGTCACGCCGGGGGACTTCATGTCCAGCAGGAAGTAGCTGATGCCCTTGTGCTTCGGCGCGTCCGGGTCCGTGCGGGCCATCATGAACATCCAGTGGGCGTACTGCGCGCCGGAGGTCCAGATCTTCTGGCCGTTGATCACGTAGTCGTCGCCGTCCTTCACCGCGCGGGTCTGGAGCGACGCTAGGTCGGAGCCGGAGCCGGGCTCGCTGAAGCCCTGGCACCACTGCACTTCGCCGGAGAGGATGCGGCTGAGGTGCTCCTTCTTCTGCTCCTCGTTGCCGTGCGTGATGATCGTCGGACCGACCATCGAAGTGCCCATGCCACCGACAGGGGGCACGCGGTTCTGGGCGAACTCCTCGTTCATGATGAACTGCTCCATGACGGAGAGTCCGGCGCCGCCGTATTCCTTCGGCCAAGCCGGGGCGATCCAGCCCTTCTTGGAGAGCTTCCCTCGGAGAGCGCGCAGGCGCTCGAAGGCGCCGCGGTACATCCCGCGCTCCATGTCCTCCATCTGCTCGTCGGACTTCACCTCTTTGTTGATGAAGTCGCGGACCTCCGTGCGGAAAGCGGCCTCTTCGGCGTTGTCCTTGAAGTTCATCTCTTGCTCCTTTGTCGCTGGTCGCCGGCCACGAGGCTCAGCGCCTGACCATCACCGGCTCGCCGCCGGACATTCCCCTTCTCAATCAATCGCTGGGCATCCCCAGCCCGCGGGCCGCGATGATGTTCCGCTGGATCTCGCTCGTCCCGCCGCCGACGGTGCTGGTGGTGGCGTAGAGGTACGTGCTCTCGACGCGGCCGTTCGCGGCGGCGTAGGGGCTGCCAGTCCGGAGCTGGCCGTACAGCCCCAGCACCTTCATCGCCGTGCGCGAGATGCGGACGTCCAGCTCGGACGAGAACAGCTTGGCGATCGAAGACTCCTTGTTCGGCACGAGCCCCCGGTTCTGCATCGAGATCACCTGCGTGCACAGCATCTCCTCGACGCTCGCCTCGATCATCCGGTCGGCGAGCTCGTTGGGGACGCAGGGATCCTGCGAGATGAAACCTTCGCCCTTGTTCTCGCGGATGAACGCGACGAGGTCCTTCATCATCAGCGTGTGCGAGATGCTGGTGGCGATGCCTGAGCGCTCGAAGTCGAGCGTCGTCGTGCCCACGTACCAGCCGCGGTTCTCCTCGCCGATCATGTTCTTCGCGGGGACGCGGACGTTGTCGAAGAAGACCTCGTTGAAGTCGTGGTTGCCCGCCATGTTCACCAGCGGCCGGACTTCGATCCCCGGGGACTTCATGTCGACGATGAAGTAGCTGATGCCACGGTGCTTCGGCGCCTCCGGGTCGGTTCGGGCAAGCAGGATCATGAAGGCGGCGACGTGCGCGCCGGACGTCCAGATCTTCTGTCCGTTGACGACGAAGTCGTCGCCGTCCTTGACCGCACGCGTCTGGACGGCGGCAAGGTCGCTGCCCGCTCCGGGCTCACTGAATCCCTGGCACCAGACCTCGTCGCCCTTCACGATGCCGGGCAGGTAGCGCTTCTTCTGCTCCTCCGTGCCGTGCATGATGATCGTCGGGCCGGCCCAGCCTGTACCGATGCCGAAGTTGCCACCGCGAGGCGCGCCTGACAGGGCCATCTCCTGCGAAAAGATGAACTGCTGCATGACGGAGAGGCCGGCGCCGCCGTACTCCTTCGGCCATGCCGGAGCGATCCATCCCTTGTCGGCGAGCTTCTGCACCCAATCGCCGTTGATGCGGAAGTACTCCGCACGGTCCATGTGGATGTCGTCCCAGCCGCCGCCTCCGAACGCGGCGCGGAAGCCGCGGCGGCGGATGCCGGGCGGGCATTCGTTCTCGATGAAGGCGCGCACCTCGGTGCGGAACGCGGCTTCAGTCGGCGTGTCTCGAAATTCCATCCGTCCTGCGTCCTCAGCGGCCGATTGGGCCGCACGATCTTCACCGAGTCTTACGTTAACGTCAACTTCCGCTCGCCGCCCTACAGCGCGGGTACGCCATCCAGCCCAACAGCGCCTTCCGGCGCGCGCATGGGTCCCGTCTCCGGGCTGATGTAGCGCGGGCGCGATCCGTCGCTGCGCCGCACGGTCTCCAGGTACACGCGACCCCAGAGGTCGGCGCGCGTGCGGTCGAGTTCGTCCTTGAGTCCGAGCATGTGCATGAGGTCCATCGTCATGCCGATGCCGAGGAACTGCCAGGCGATCAGCCGCGTGTCCACGTCGCGGCGGACGACGCCTCGCGCCTTGCCCTCCTCCAGCGTGTCGGCGACGAAATCGACGAACGCCTCGAAGTTGTCGCGGAGCGCGTCGCGGATCTCGTCGTCATCGGCCTCCGAGAGCGCGCGGAACTGCAGCTTCATGTTGGCGGAGTGGGACTCGAGGTGGTCGTAGTAGTAGACGCCGATGGCCCACAGCGTCTCGATCGGGTCGCCGTAGTCGCAGGAGATCTCCTCCCATATCTGGAGGAGGCGAGGGCCCGTCGCGCGGATCGTGGCGACGAAGAGTTCCTTCTTGCCGGAGAAGTGGCGGTAGAGGCCGGGTTCGGAGATGCCGGCTGCCTTGGCGAGGTCGGCGGTGCCAACTTTGGCGTAGCTCTGGGATGCGAAGACGCCGCGCGCGCTCTCGATGATCTGGCGCCTGCGCTTGTCCGCTGGGAGCCTGCGGGCCCGTTGCACCATCCGGTTTCACCTTTGCGAGTGAGCACTCACTATCGCGATCCGGAGCGTAACATCGCTGTAACTCCCCGTCAACCGCCGTCCCGCCACGTCTGAACCTCCAACCAGGCACGCACTGCGTCCGGCCGGCGAAGCCGCTCGAAGCTGATGTGCCCCCATTCAGGTGCGGCCATCTGCTCCTCGAACCAGCGCCGCTTCTGGCGATGCCACTTGACGTTGAAGGCAACGAGCGACGCCTGGGGGTCCCAGAACTTCAACTGACCCCAGAACCGCTCCTCGTTCGTGCCCCAGAGCAGCTCTTTGCGGCGCCAGCGGGTCCAACTGCGAAGCAGGCTCCGCGGAACGGTGATCCGCAGCGGAAAGTCCAGCCAAACGATGGTGTCCGCGAGGGGCCAGGTGACGTCCATCTGGCGCGAATAGTTCCCGGCGATCACCCAACCGTCCTGACCCTCGATCGCCTGCCGAACAAGCTCACGGAAACCCTCGTGGTCACGCTCCACCCAGCCGGGCAGCCACCAGAGTGCGTCCAACTCGATGAACCGGACGCCGAAATGGCGTGCGAGTTCGGCGCCAAGCGTCGACTTGCCGCTGTTGGTCGGGCCGCAGACGATGATGCGCCGCGCCGAGGGCATGGTGCGCAGGGTACGG
>CAWJLO010000003.1:0-12430 GCA_963843685.1 uncultured Chloroflexia bacterium | reverse complement strand
AGGCCGACGTGAAGGCACGCCACTCCTCGCTGTCCGCATCACCGCGGCGATAGAGGTCCGGTCGGTTCTCGAGGAATCCGTGGATGCCCGCTGTCTCCAGGATCCCGCCCAACACGCCGCACCACGACTCATAGGACCCCATCGGCACCCCTTTCCACGCGGGACGACCCTGGGCGATCCAGTGCTGCGCGAGGACGAGGCACGCCCACACCACCTCATGCCTGTGGCGCCTGAGCCAGCCGGGCAGATCGGGATGCCGAAACACCCGCCCCTCCCACGGCCGATTCATCTTGGCGTCCAGCCGCACCGACACCGTGCGTCGCGTAATCTCGTCGCTGAATTGGAGGTTGTTCCCGGTGACGAGGAAGAGCGACCGGATCGGGAGCGTCACCGCCTGCGATCGGCCGAGAATGCGATCGGTCCAGACGTTCGCCGTCAGCAACGCGGCGAAGGAGCCTGAGTCCAACCGCCGGCGGACGTTGTCGAAGAGGAGGACGCTGTCGCCTTCCATGAGCTTCGTGGTGACGCGCTTGCGGAACTCCTCTTCATTCTTCGTGTCGGCCATAACGCTAATCTCGTGGCCGGTCGTGACCAGGCTGATGCACGTCGCCACCAGACCTTTTCCGTTGCCAGCCTTCGGAGCATCCAGGGCGTACAGGGGAACCGGCCCTGAGATTAGGTCGCGCACCATCGGCGTGATCAGTGCCGCCAGCAGGTTGGCGAGAGAGGCGCGCTCGTCCGCCCATGGGAAGTCGCCAAGCAGGTCGTCACCCAGGCGTAGGCGGGCGGCGCGCAAGTCGCTGGCATCGGGCCGTGCGGGTACCGCAGGTACAGGCTCGCCGACAGGGGCGTAGTACAACCCGGTGCCGGACTGGTAGCCCGTCGCCGTCTCCAGCGTGCCCTCGGCGGAGAAGATTGGCGCACCCACGATCCCGCGCAGAAGCGGGAGCGGGTTTCCAGCGCCTCCATGTCCTCGACGACGTCTCGCGGCGGCCGGGCCGGGTGCTCACCCGTCTTGGTGACCTTGATGAAGTCGGCGCACCGGTCTAGGCGGCCGCGAGGCCAGCCGTGGTGAGATGCCTGATTCTGGCTGACCCGTCGTCACTCGTGTCGATCTCGGCGGTGCCATTGCCGTGGCGAAAGAAGCGCACGGGATTGTTGGCCGCCAGCAGTGCGCGCCACGAGTCTTCCGTGATGTCGCGCCGATACCTTTCCGTCACCAAGATGCACGGACGGTGGCCGCTGCTCTCTATCGATGGATTGGGGATGTCTCCGCGCCGCGCCCACTCTCGAGTCCGAGCGCGCTCTTGAAGTCGTGCCAGCCACGGCCCTCGCCTTCCGGGTGGAAGCAGTGGCCGGCGTACGGGCCGTCGGGCAGCGTCTGCCCTACGCCGCACTCGAACGGACGGCCGTCGTCGTGGAACGGACACTGGCGGACGTGGTACCAGGTGACGCCGTTGGCGTCCGGAGGCTGCCCGCGGTACTCGATTCCGCGCGAATCAAGGAGTTCGACCAGGCGATCGCTTCGGGCAACTAGCCGGAGCGCGGGCGGCATGATGCGGGACGGGTTCGTCGCGACAGCCTCAAGCTGTTCTCGGGTAACCACCTTGAGCGAGTCGGGTATGGACTCCAGGCGCGAGCGGCGGTGAGGGCGCTCCGGCAGGTCATCTCCTTTGACCTTCATCGTGCCGACCAGCGCCAGATCCGTGCGGCGTTGTAGACCGTCTGGTCGACGTGCGCACGGTCCGTATCGAACCGCTGAGCGAGCGCGACGAGCGTGCGCCGAATGAGGTCGGTCGCCTCCTCGTCGTTCGGCAGGTCGACCCGGTACAGCAAGTAGTAACCGTTCCCCGACAACACGACGACTGGCTCGGGCCATCCTTCCCCGCGCACGTGATCCGACACTTCCGCCGCGACAGAGCGCGCCGCGGATAGTTCTTCGTCGGTGCTGCTGATTCCGCTTGGCCTCGTCGGATCGACGTCGATGAGCAGCCAGCGGCGGCACGTGATGTCCTGGTCGGAGGTCGTCGTTTCGGCGCGCTCGACAATCCGATTGGCCGCACGTGCGAGGAGCGCCGGGTTCACGGGGTTCGGCGTTATGTAAAAATTGGCGCGGCCATCCCACGCGCCGACCGAGGCCAACGCAGTCTCCGCGTCGTCGAAGTAGCCGGCCGCGGTGAGCTTGTACTTGCCGTACTTTGGGATGCGGATCTCAAAGGTATCGCCCTGATCATGCAGCAGTAACAAGAAGCGCCGCACCTCGTGCGGCGTGACGATTGGAGGGCCCTTCGCCGTCATGCGGCGTCCCTCCACACGACGATGTAGTCGCCTGCGTGAAGAGGAAACGGGGGTTGATTAGCTTCAGACGGTTGGTGGACTTGTGGGAGGTGGGTTCTCCCCCGTCTCCACCACACAATCACCCCACATCCGTCCCCCATAAGCCGCGTCGCAGCGAAGTCCCGGAGGTCGTGGAAGCGCGCGTTCGTCCGCGCTGCGCAAACCGGTTGTGCCGGGTAGCCTACAGTACCTGGACTTGTCCGCGATTATGGGGAGCACGACTGACATGACGAGCGCACCTCCGCCTTTGATCCTCGAGCGCGACGGCCACGTAGCGACGGTGATCATCAACGACCCGCCGCGCAACCGCATGACGCTGGAGTTCATGGACGAACTCGAGCGGGTTGTCGACGAGTTCTCCGTCGACAAGTCGGTGCGCGCGATTCGTGATCACGGCGGCCGGTGATGAGAACTTCTCCGTCGGCATGGACCTCAAGCAGCTTCCGGCCGGCGTCCGCGCAAAGGGGAGTATCGAGGCCGTATTCGATCAGCGGCTCCGCGTCCTGGCGGCGATCGAGAGCATGGAGAAGCCCGTCATCGCCGCTATGTTCGGCTACTGCCTGGGCGGCGGTCTCGAGCTGCCGCTGGCCTGCCACTTCCGCCTCGCCGCGGCCGAGGGAGCGAAGATCGGACTTCCGGAGCTGGACCTTGGCACGGTGCCGGCCTGGGGAGGCACGGCGCGCCTCACGCGCTGCATCGGACGCGCGAACGCGCTCGACATGATCCTGCGCGCAAAGAAGATCTCCGGGCCGGAAGCCCTTCGCATCGGGCTCGTCCACGAGGTCTGGCCGAACGACGAGCTGCAGCGGCGTGCGCAGGAGCTCGCGCACGAACTCGCGGCCATGCCGCCCATCGCCGTGGCGGGCGTGCTGCGGTGCGTGGTGGGCGCCGGCGAGAAGTCGCTCGATGAGGCGATCGCCGAGGAGCGCCGCGCCGTATTGCGCACGATGGGGACGGCGGACCAGCGGGAGGGGATGAGCGCCTTCCTGGAGAAGCGCCGCCCCCGGTTCTCCGGAGAATGACGGGGATCCCGACAAACGTCATGCCAACTCTCCCCGACGCGGCGGGCGTGCGGGCGGCTCTCATGTGGGCAGCACGGCCGGCTCGGTCACCGTACGCGCGACCGCCGACGACGAGAGCTGCAGCGGGACGGTCGACGGTGATCGTCGGCCAGTGAGGTGCGCCGGCGACGCGCCAAGCGGAACCACCATCGTCACCGGCCGTCAGGCGCCGCACCACGCGGCGGACCGCCCCACCGCGACCACGGTTGCGTCCTGTAGAGACCAGTGATCGCCAGCAAGAGGATGAGACCGATCGCGATCAGCGCCAGACCGGCTAGCGTCTGACTCTCGACGTGCCGAAGGATCAGTGTCAGCATGGCCGCGAACGCCGTCAGCACACCAAACGCGACGTAGACCAGCGACTGAAAGCGCATGCCTGCGGTCACCAGCGCGGCCACGACGACCAGTGCGAGCAACTCGAGGAACGCGGGGCTCGGCGGCAGGCCGGACCAGAATGCACCCACAGTGAGCGCGACCGCGGCGAGTAGACGCGCCGACGAGCGGGGCACCAGGACGTTGCGCTCCGATGCGATCAGCATCACCACGCCGAGAGCCGCCAGCAACGCGCCAAGCACGGCGATGTTCCAGTCTTCCGCCGCCCGCGCGCTCACGGCGGTCGAGAAGAGCAATTCGGCGGCACCGATGCCTGCGAGCTGCGGATGCGTGCGTGAGGGGATCCAGAGCGCGACGCTGACGATCATCGCCGTGACTCCGGCGGCGAGTGCGGTGTCGTTCTCTGAAAGGCCTCCTTCGCGGGCGGCAATTGCCACCGTCCCGACGACGAGGGCGCCCCCGACGAGCCACAACAGGCTGGCCCCGCGAGCCAGTGCGTCGTTACGGATTCGCGCCAGCCAGTAGCCCGACGCAAGGACGGCCCCAGCGGAGAGCCCGGGAATGGCCACCCGTGCGGGGCTGGACAGGTGCTCCCAATTCGTGGCGGCGAGCACCGTGAAACCCGCCCCTGTGATCGCCGCGGCCAGGTAGATGAGGAGTTCCTGAACGCCGGGGCGGCCCAGGTCAGCGCGGCGCTCGCGCGATCGCTCCGCCTCGAAGACGAGGATGCGATCGGCGGTGGCGCGATCGATGAGGCCTGCGTCGATCCAGCGTTGCAAATCGTCGTGGCTCGCGGTCATCGCCCTTCGTGTCCTCCGCGACCCGCCGCCAGACCGTGCGTGTAGCGCCCCACCGCCAGCAGGACCGTCAACGCCGCGAGGATGACACCGGCACCCTGCATGGTGTGACTGCGGGACGTCGTCGTTGCCCCTGACGGCGCGCGCGGCGGCAGGTCGGGCAGCGTGGCGAAGCCACCGACCGAAGGCACTCCCGACGTTGCCGTGGGCGCGGCGGTGGCGGTCGCCGTGTCGGTGGCCTCCGGTGTGGGCGTCGAGCTGAAGCTGTACGACACCGTCCCGGGCGTGCCATAGAAACCGGCGCCGGCGATGTACGGCGCGTCCGCCGTGATGTTGTAGTGGTAGATGCCCTGCGGGTAGTCCGGCGTCGGACCGAAGTGGCCGTGGTACTGGTCGAGGTCCGCGCTGGTGAGGGTCATGCCGTTTTCGACCGGGCCGTACACCGGGAAGCCGTCGAGCAGATAGCCGATCAGCGAGTCCTTGCCGTTGACGGCCGTCAGCGCGTACGGCTCGCGGTGATAGTGATAGATGTCCGTCTGCTGCGGGTGCCCGTCGTACTGGTCGAAGCTGCTGATCTCCACGGTGAGCGGCTGGTGGTTCGGTCCGGCGTACTGGTTGAAGAGCGGCACGCCGTTGACGGCCACACCGATGGGGCCGAGCGGCGTCTCCACGTGCGTCGTCGCCTCCTGCGGGCTGACCGGGATGCGGAATTCGATCGTCTGCTGCGCGATCTGGTTCGGGTTCTGCATGAAGGTGGGATCGCCGTCGGCCTCGTAGCGCGGATCGTTGATCGGAAAGTACGGGCTGCCGTGGTCCGGAATCGCGTTCGCCTGGACCACAACGTTACTGCCGTCGGCATACACAGTGACAGCGCTCGTGAAGTGGTCGTAGCCCGCCGGCAACGTTTGCGCGCTGCTACGCGCGCCCGAGACAAGTCCGACGAGAAGACACAGGCAGGCCGCCACCCCCACCGCGCCCCATACGGCTCTGAACAACGATCCTCCCGCGATGTCGCGCGCTCCCTAATCGTCGAGATTATCGCACGGGCAGCGGCCGCTGACGGCGAGACATCTCGGGCCGCCCGGCCACGTCGCGCCCGACGCCGCCCGTTGGCCCGCCGAACGTGACGTACAGCAGCGCTGGCGGCAAGACCAGGGTCAGAGACGGTCTGGAGTACGCCCGCAGTGTCGTCGGGCCGGCACAAACAGGCCAGCGCACGACGTCATTTCAGCACGAAAACGTGACGGTGGCGGGTGTGCAGCTCAAACGGGACTACCACTGTTGAGAGCCTATCGGTGGCGTTGAGAGCCTATCGGTGGCGTTGGAGCCTATCGTGGCGTCAACGGCCATGAGTTGATCCCGCTCTGGAGCTTCGAGCGGCCCACCGGAGCGTGACTCCCGCAGAGCGATCGCACCGGTTATCATACTGGGCGGCGCCACCGATCAGGGAGGATTGCGTGTTCGACACCGTCCACTCGTCCCGAGCGCTGATGGGCATGTCGCTGGCGTTCCACATCTGTTTCTCCGCGATCGGCATCGGTCTGCCGCTGCTGCTCCTTATCACCGAGGGAATCGGGCTCCGCACCGGTAACGAGATGTACCGCGAGATGGCGCGCCGCTGGGCGCGCGTTGCGGCCGTGCTCTTCGCGATCGGCGCCGTGTCCGGAACGATTCTGTCGTTCGAATTCGGCTTGCTCTGGCCGACGTTCATGGACTTCTCCGGCGCCGTCATCGGCTTCCCCTTCGCGCTCGAGGGCTTCGCGTTCTTCACCGAGGCGATCTTCCTGGGCATCTACCTCTACGGTTGGGAGCGGCTCTCGCGGCGCGCGCACTGGCTGTGCACGATCCCGCTCGTGCTGTCGTCCTCGCTCTCGGCGCTCTTCGTCATCAGCAGCAACGGCTGGATGAACGAGCCCGCGGGCTTCGAGATCCGCGACGGAAAGGCAGTGAACGTCGATCCACTCGCCGCCATGTTCAATCGAGCGACACCGTACGAGGTCCTCCACGGCACGATCGCGGCGTACGTGGCAACAGGCTTCGCAATCGCCGGGATCTACGCAATCGCGATGCTGCGCGGCAATCGCAGCGAGTTCAACCGACGCGCGTTGATGATCGCGCTGGCGGTCGCCGCCGTGTTCACGCCGCTCCAGATCGTAAGCGGCGACCTCAGCGCCCGCTTCCTTGCGCACAACCAGCCGGAGAAGTTCGCGGCGATGGAGGGCCAGTTCCAGACCGAGGAGGGCGCGCCGCTGCGCATTGGCGGCTTCCCGGACACGGGCGCGAAGGAGACGCGTTACGCCATCGAGATCCCGAAGATGCTGAGCTTCATGGGCTACGAGGACGTGAACGCGACGGTGCGCGGGCTGAACGACTTTCCGCAAGATGAGATCCCGGATCCGCGGTTGGTGCACTATCCGTTCCAGATCATGGTGGCGTGCGGCTTCGCGATGCTCTTCGTCTCGCTCGGGGCGTTCGCGATCGCATGGTGGCGCCGCCGCTTCGCCCCCTCGCGCCTCGTGCTGTACGCCATCGCCTGCATGACGCCACTCGGCTTTGTCGCGATCGAGGCCGGCTGGTTCGTGACCGAGTTCGGCCGCCAGCCGTGGATCATCTACCACCTGATGCGGACGGACCAGGCGGCAACACCGCGCGACGGCATCTGGGTCGTGTTCGTGCTCTTCTTCTTCATGTACGTTGCGCTGACGGCCGGGCTCGCCCTCTTGCTCCTCCGCGAAGGCCGCCGTCCCCACGCGCCGACGGACGAGGTGCCACATGTCGCTTGACCTCCTCGCGGCGGGCGTAGTGCTGGTGGGCCTGATCGCCTACGCGATGTTCGGCGGCGCGGACTTCGGTGGAGGCGTGTGGACCGCGCTCGCGTCCGGCCCGCGCGCGCGACAGCAGCGCGACGCCATCTTCCGGGCGATGGGCCCCGTCTGGGAGACGAACCACGTCTGGTTGATCCTCATCGTCGTCACGCTCTTCACGGCGTTCCCCTCGGCCTTCGCCGACCTCTTCACGGCGCTGTTCGTACCGCTCGTTATCATCCTTGTCGGCATCGCGTTTCGCGGCGCAGCGTTCGCGTTTCGGCACTACGGCGAGATCACGTCGCTGCGTCTTCCGGCGACCGGCGCCGTCTTCGCCATCGCCAGCGTGATCACGCCGCTCGCGATGGGCCTGGCGCTCGGCGCAGTCGCCGGCGGCCACATCGAACTGCGGGACGGGGAGGTCGTGTCCGGACTCTACAAGCCCTGGCTGCATCCCTTCTCGCTCGCCTGCGGCGCTATCGCCGTCGCCATGTGTGCCTTCCTGACAGCGTCGTACATGACGACGCGTACCGAAGGCGCCCTACAGGAGGACTTCCGGAACCGCGCGCTGGCCTCCAGCCTGGCCTTGGGCGCGATCACCGCGCTGGCGCTGCCCATAGCGTGGTGGGACGCGCCCGACTTCTGGGATCGCGTGCAACGCCCGCTGCCGATCGTCGTGATGAGCCTGGCGGTCGTGACCGGCGTCTGTTCGCTGGCGGTGCTCTGGCGCCGGATCTACGCGCTGGCGCCGCCCGTAGCTGCGGGAACCGTGGCGATGGTGCTGGCCGCCTGGGGCGCCGTGCAGTACCCGTACCTCCTGCTGCCCGACGTCAAGATTGAGGACGCGGCCGCCGGCCACGAGACGCTCCTCTTCTTCCTTGTAGCGCTGCCGATCGGCGCCGTGATCCTGATCCCCTCGCTGGCCCTGCTGTACATCACGTTCGGCGAGCCGACGGGCGGCGTCGAAGGCGACGTGCTGGAACCATGACGCACGGCTTACTCCCGTCCGACTCTATGCGATAGGCGCAACAGCCTTCGTGTCGCGCGGCGGAGCGCCACAGACGCGCTGTGATCGCCACGTGGGGCATGCCTTTATCTGGCGCGGCGTCGTTCCAGGGATCGCACCCGTAGTCTTCGCCGCGCGTACCAGGCGGCGCCGATGAGTACCACCGCAGCGACCGAGATGATGCCAGTGCGAGGGGGAGCGTCCCCGCCTGACGAAGACTCAGTCCCTGTTGGAGCCGACGGTGGTAGGCTCGGAGCCTCTGCAATGCCCCCGACGGACCGCACTGCCGGCGTCGAGGTGAACGTCGGCGTAGGAGTTGCAGTCAACGTAGGAGTAGGAGTGGAGGTTGGCGTCGGCGTGTCTGTCGCGCTGGGCGTCGGCGTGGCGCTGGCGCCGCAGGTGATCGAGCCGTCCACCATTGTCATCGTGAATTCTGCGGCGATCGTATCGAACAGCGTGCCTCCCACTCCGTAATCCCCGCCCTCACCGCGCGGCACCAGGTGGATCGAACTCGTGCCGTCCGTGAGGCACGTGAACGTAATCGTCTCGAGCGCACCTGTGTAGACGCTGGACTGGAACGCACAGCTGCTGGACACCTGAGGTACTAGAAGAAACAGCGCCCAGGTTACTGTCTGGCACGGGCTGCTCACGTCGACCACGTCCGCGGTGGCCGTCACGACGTTTCCGTCGTACGAGATTTGCATGTCGTACCCGCCCCACGTAGTCGAGGTTCCCGGCGTGAAACTCGTCAGGTCGACTCTGACGTTTGCCGAGTTCCCGACTGGCGTCGAGCCGTCCGGTGCGACGATGGTGAAAGTCGCGCTGCCGATGGAGTCCGCGAGGCTGCTGCTCATCGCGGGCCGCGCACCGGGCCGTGCAGCGAGAATCGCTGCCGCCAGAATCGATCCCAGAACGGCGTATTTCCGCATGGCGCCTCGCTGAACTGCGTGTGGGATCGCCCGTGATTGTTGGAATTGCCACAGGCCGTGGTGCTCAAACTAAGCGCCTTCGCTTGTTGCGTCAAAGCCGAGGTCCTTCCGCACCCCTGCCGGAACCGCGCACTATGTCAAGCGCGTGCTGATGTAAAGAAGATCGCGCCATGCGATCGCGCTCGTGCTACGATCGCGGCGTGCGCGGGGGGTCGCGCAGGGGCGAGGGCCCGCGAAGTCGCGTCACGGATGCAGTGGAGTCCGTGTCAGCGGAGGCCGGTTGGGACGGATTGTTCTCGCCATCGCGGCGATGTTGGCGCTCGTCGTGGGTACGGTCCAGGTGCGGGCGGCGCCTCGGCAGGACCAGGGCAGCGAAGAGGTCGATCAGGGTCAGCTCCGCAGCGGCTTTGCTCGCCATCCGCTGCTCCTTCGCCTCCACGGCCGCGACGCCACCGGCGAACCTCTCGTCACCAACACGACCCCGACTGGCTATACCCCGGCGCAGATTCAGTCGTATCTCGGCCTCTCCGGAGACGGCGCCGGCCAGACGATCGCGATCGTCGATGCGTTCGGCGACCCGTCCGTGACAGCGGACCTGAACACGTTCAGCACTGCGTTCTCCTTGCCGCTCACGTGCGGGAGCGCGGGCGCCGATCCCTTGAACTGCTTCGACTTCATCGTTGCGCAGCCGCAGGGCGCGCCGCCCACCGATGCCGGATGGGCGCTCGAAATCTCGCTTGACGTCCAGTGGGCTCACGCCGTGGCGCCGAAGGCGACGCTCCTGCTCGTTGAAACGGTCGATAACAGCAATGCGCATCTTCTGGGCGGAATCGACTACGCCGCGCAGCACGGGGCGTCCGTGATCAGCAACAGCTGGGGCGAGGACGAGTTCAGTACCGAGACCTCCGGCGCCCACTGCAACCTCAGTACAGCCGTCTGCACGTTCTCCACGGGCGATTCGGGCAACCCCGGGGGGTGGCCGGCGTACGATCCGTTCGTCGTCGCTGTCGGGGGCACCACGCTCGTGCTGGGGAGTGATGGGAGCGTGTCCAGCGAGTCGGCATGGAGCGGGTCCGGCGGCGGCATCAGCCAGTACATCCCGCGCCCCGGCTATCAGGGATCGGTGAACCCGAACGCGAATCGCGGCATCCCCGACGTCAGCTACAACGCGGACCCGAACACCGGCTTCGCCGTGTACGACAGCGTCAAATACAAACGGCAAACGGGGTGGTTCCAGGTGGGCGGGACAAGCGCCGGCACGCCGCAGTGGGCCGCCATCATCGCGGTGAGCGACCAGCTGCGCGCCGCGGACGGGCAAGGCCCTCTCGTCGCTTCGAGTTTCCAGACCCACCTGTCGATTTACGGGCTCACGGGCCTCAGCGACGTGACGTCCGGTTCGAACGGCGCGTGTGGCGCCGTGTGCCAGGCGCAGGTCGGCTTCGACTACGTCACGGGCCTCGGCAGCCCCCGCGCCGGGATCGACGTGCTGCTCGCGGGCGTCTCGCCGTCCAGCACCCCCACGCCGACAGCCACGATCACGGCCACCGCCTCCGCGACCGCCACGAGCGTGCCCGCGACGAGCACCCCCACGCCTACCGCCGTCGCCCCGTCGTCGACACCGACAAACTCGGCGACGCCGGCCGCTACCTCCACCGGTACCGCGACCCCGACCCTGACACCGGTGCCCACGGACACGCCAACCGCGACCAGCACGCTGACACCGACGAGCACGCCGTCCCGGACTGCGACCGCCACGAACACCGCGACGCCCACGCCGACGGCGACGCCGTCACAAACGGTGACGCCTACCAGCACGCCGCTTCCGACCGACACCGCCACGCCCACACCGACCAACACGGCGGTGCCGACAGCCACGGACACACCGACACTGTCGCCAACCGCGACGCCGACTAACACGCAGGTCCCGACTGCTACGCCGACGCTCACCAACACGGCGGTGCCGACTGCCTCCGATACTCCGACGCCGCCCGCGACCGAAACCTCGACGAGTACGCCCACCCCGACGGTGACACCCACACCAACGAACACGGCCGTGCCAACGGCTACCGACACGCCCGCGCCATCACCGACCGTGACGCCAACTGCCACGGCGACGATCGACCCCACGCTCGATAGCGATGGTGACGGCTGCGGAGATGCGGCGGAGCTGGCTTTGGGCCTCGACCCCTTCGACCCGTGGGACTTCTACGACGTGCCGGTGCCCGCACTGTTCTCGGCCGCCGATCCCACCAGCGTTGTGTTGGACCACGCGGTATCCGGTGCCGATGCCCAGGCGGTGTTCGCCTACTTCAAGGCAGGCGCGAAGGCTGGCACTACCATTTACGACGAAGATCTCGACGACAACGGTCGTCCAGGATGGGCAGCAGTATGACCGGACGTATTTGCGGGCCCGGCCCGCAGCGGCCCGCCCGACGGCATCATCTCCGCGTCCGGACGCTCAACTCGTCTTCGCGCAGTTCGAAGCTCGGCTATCACTGCTGACTCAACGTCGGCCAACGCGCACTAGATGCGAGTACGGTAGGAACCTCGAACCGTCGGTGAGCGAAGATTCTCAGCCGATGCCGAAGCATGCCAAACGCACTCGCTGCACCGATGAGGGCACGAGCGCTGCCTGCGCATGTAGACGGGCGACCCTACCGCTCGGTGGCGGAAGCCACCGTTAACAGCGGTAGTTTGCCTTGAACTGCGCGAAGGCCACCTGGGCGTCAGCCGCGGAGATGATGCCATCGGGCTGTCCGCTCTTGGCCCCAGCCAGCATTGTCCGGTCGTACTGGAGGCCATCCATAACGCCGTTTCCGTCCAGATCCTGGTCGTAGACCGTCGTGCCGAGCTTCGCGCCTGCCTTGAAGTAGGCGAACACGGCTTGGCCGTCGCCCGATGTAACAAATCGGTCTCTCACCGCCGCGAGCGGGTTCTGTGCCGCAAACAGCGCCGGGATCGGGACGCTGTAGAAGTCCCATGGATCAGTCGGATTCGTGGCCGGCGAGAGCGCCAACTCCTTGCCGTCGCCGCAACCGTCGTTGTCGGTGTCCGCATTCGTCGGGTCGGTGTGATACACGTTCACCTCGGCGCCGTCGTTCAGCGTGTCGCCGTCAGTATCGGCGACGCATGGGTTGGCGCCGGCCAGGTACTCGGCTCCGTT
>CAWJLO010000002.1:0-23307 GCA_963843685.1 uncultured Chloroflexia bacterium | reverse complement strand
GGGGCAGCCGGGGATGGGTGGCGGGGCGCGCGGCGACCTGCTGCTCGTCGTCACGGTGACGCCACATCCAAAATTCGAGCGCAAGGGCGACGACCTCTACGAAGATGTCGACGTGCCGCTCACCACCGCCGTCCTCGGCGGCGAGGTGGAGGTTCGCACCGTCACGGCGAAGGTGATGCTCAAGATCCCGCCGATGACGCAGAACGGGCGCCTGTTCAAGCTCGCCGGCCTCGGCATGCCCCACCTGAACAAGGCGGGGAAGGGCGACCTGCACGCGCGGGTACGAATCCGTCTGCCGGAGCGCCTCTCCGACGAGCAGCAGAAGCTCTTCGAGGACCTGCGCGCGGCGGGCGTGTAGCTGTGGATTGTAGGGGCGCAGCCGGCTGCGCCACGGTTGAGAAGAGATGAACATGCACGAAGCCGCACACGACGAGGAGGAGCCGATCTACGTGATCTCCGTCGCCGCCCGCATCGTCGGGATGCACGCGCAGACGCTCCGCCAGTACGAACGCGTCGGCCTCGTCGAACCGAGCGATCGCGCGGCAACATCCGTCTCTATTCGCAGGCGGACGTCGCCCGGCTGCGTCAGGTGCAGCGGCTGATCAACGACCTCGGCGTCAACCTCGCCGGCGTCGAGGTCATCCTCCGCATGACGGAGCGGATGCGCACGATGGAACTGGAGTTGGAGCACTTGCGGGAGGAGCTACGCCGCCGAGCAAAACGCTGAACGCCGAGAGAGCGGAGTGGCAGATCGAACACGGAGCAGGATCGCCGTACGCCGGGGGTCCCGGGAGACACGACCATGATGAGACAGGACAGATTCACACAGCAGGCACAGGAGGTGCTCGCCGCCTCTCAGCAAATGGTGCGCACGCAGCGCCACTCGCAGTGGGACGTCGAGCATGTCCTCCTTGCCCTGCTCCAGCACCAGGACGGCCTCGCCGGAAAGATCCTCGACAGCATGGGCGTCGACGTCCGCGCGCTCACCAAGCGCGTCGCCGACAAGCTCGCCCGCGCTCCGAAGCTCGCCTACGACGTCGTGCAGGTGTACACGACCCCCCGCATCGTCAAGATGCTGGAGACGGCGAATGCCGAGTCCGAGCGCCTGAAGGACGAGTACGTCGGCGTCGAGCACATCCTCATCGCGATCGCCGATGAGCGCGACGGCGAGTCCGCCCGCATCCTCCGCGAGTTCGGCATCGACAAGGAGCGCATCTACCGCGCGCTGCAGGACGTGCGTGGCTCCGCGCGCGTCGATTCGCCGACCGCCGAGAGCAAGTACGGCGCGCTCGAGAAGTACAGCCACGACCTCACGCAGTACGCGCGCGACGGCAAGCTCGATCCCGTGATCGGCCGCGATCAGGAGATCAAGCGCGTCATGCAGATCCTGAACCGCCGCACCAAGAACAACCCCGTCATCATCGGCGAGGCTGGCGTCGGCAAGACCGCCGTCGTCGAGGGCCTCGCGCAGAAGATCGTCGCCGGCGACGTGCCGGAGAACATCCTGGAGAAGCGCCTGCTTGCGCTCGACATGGGCGCCATGGTCGCCGGCTCGAAGTTCCGCGGCGAGTTCGAGGAGCGCCTCAAGGCCGTCATGGACGAGATCCGCCGCGCCGAGGGCGAGGTCATCATCTTCATCGACGAGATGCACCAGGTCGTCGGCGCCGGCGCCGCCGAAGGAGCCATCGACGCGAGCACGATGATGAAGCCCGCCCTGGCGCGCGGTGAGCTGCGCGTCATCGGCGCCACCACGCTCGATGAGTATCGCAAGTACATCGAGAAGGACCCGGCCCTTGAGCGGCGCTTCTCGCCCGTCTTCTTGGACGAGCCCTCGCCCGACGAGACGATCGAGATCCTCCGTGGACTTCGCCCGAAGTACGAGGCGCACCACAAGGTGCAGATCACGGACGAGGCGCTGATCGCCGCCGCGCGCCTCAGCGACCGCTACATGACCGAGCGCTTCCTGCCCGATAAGGCCATCGACCTCATCGACGAGGCGGCGAGCAAGCACGTCATCGAGCAGCAGTCACTGTCCCCGGATTTGCGTGACCTCAAGCAGCGGCTCGACGAGCTGAACATGGAGACCGAAGCCGCCGCCGGCCGCCAGGACTACGAGGCCGCCGCCCGCATCCGGGCCGAAGTGCTGCAGGTACAGAAGGAGTACGAGGATCGTAAGGCCGAGTGGGAGCAAACCCACACGACAGACATGACCGTGACAGAGCACGACATCGCGGAGTTGATCGCGTCGATCACCGGCATCCCCGTCAGCCGCATGCTGGAGGGTGAGGCCGAGAAGCTGCTGCACATGGAGGAGGCCCTCCACCAGCGCGTCATCGGCCAGGACAAGGCGGTCGAGGCCGTGTCGGAAGCCCTTCGGCGCGCCCGCTCCGGCCTCAAGGACCCGAAGCGGCCGATTGGCAGCTTCATCTTCCTCGGCCCCACCGGCGTCGGGAAGACGGAGTTGGCCCGTGCCCTCTCCGGCTACCTGTTCGACGACGAGGAGTCGATGATCCGCCTCGACATGTCCGAGTATCAGGAGCGGCACACCGTCTCGCGCATCGTTGGCGCGCCGCCCGGATACGTCGGCTACGACGAGGGTGGCGGTCTAACGGAGGCGGTCCGCCGCCGGCCGTACCGCGTGATCCTCTTCGACGAGATCGAGAAGGCGCACCCGGATCTGTTCAATCTGCTGCTGCAGATCCTGGACGACGGTCGCCTGACCGACGGCCAGGGCCGCACCGTCGACTTCCGGAACACGGTGATCATCATGACGTCGAACCTCGGCACGAGTTCGGAGACGAAGGGGCGCTTCGGCTTCGTCTCCAGCCGCGCCGCCGACGACGGTCAGCGCGACCTGCGTCAGGACCAGATCGAGAAGTCGCTGCGCGAGGCGTTCCGCCCGGAGTTCCTCAACCGCATCGATGAGATCATCATCTTCGAGCCGCTCACGGAGAAGGAGTTGGAGCAGATCGTCGACCTGATGCTGGCCGACGTGCGCAAGCGCCTCGCCGACCGCAACGTCGACTTCCAGGTCAGCGAGGCAGCGAAGGCCGAGCTGGTGAAGGAAGGCTTCGACCGCGTGTACGGCGCCCGCCCGCTCCGCCGCACGATCCAGCGCCGGATCGAGAACCCGCTCGCCCGCGAGGTGCTCGCCGGCACGTTCGCCGACGGCGACGTCGCGCAGGTGGACTTCACGGACGGCGAGTTCCGCTTCACGAAGGCCGCGGCCGAGGTGCGCGAGCCCGAGCCCGCGCACGCCTGAAGCGGGTGAGGGGCGCAGCAGGCTGCGCCCGCCCCCAAATGCGACCCAGGGGGCGGAGTTGAATCTCCGCCCCCTTCGTCTTTGGCCTCACCCGCCGAAACCTGCTTCAATTGCCCCGCCGAGGCAACGGCTGGCGCCCAGTCCCGAGGACCGGCGACCGGCCACCAGATCGGGGGTTCTCCATGTCCGTCGGGCTCAAGCGCGTCGACCACGTCAGCATGGCCGTCTGGAAGATCGACGACCATCTCCCATTCTTCACCCAGCTCTTCGGCTGGCAGGAGGCGGGCCGCTTCCGTAACGAGGAGGCGGGCTTCGCCGGCGTCGTGCTGGATGTGCCCGGCGCCGACGGCCAGCGTCAGATGCAGTGGGAGATCCTGGAGCCCATCGGCGACGATAGCTTCATCGCCAAGTTCCTGCGCGAGCGCGGCCCCGGCCTCCACCACGTCACGCTCGAGGTCAAAGACGCCGACAAGGCCGCTACCTCGATGCGCTCCTTTGGCATCGAACCCTTCGGCGGCCCACGCGTTTCCTGGGACTGGAAGGAGATGTTCGTCCACCCCAAGTCATCGGGCGGTGTCCTTTTCCAGCTCTACGAACAGCTCGACGCCCCCGGCAGCCTCGGCGGCCCCCCGACGTCGGAGGCCGGCTAAACCGCCGCCCAGACCCGCTCGCCGCCGACCCACGTCTCCGTCACCCGCAACTCGTCGTCCAGCAGGACGAAATCCGCGTTCCCCTGCGACATCGAACCATAGTCTTCGCCCATGCGAAGGGCGCTAGACGGATTGGCCGTCGCCATCGCCCACGCGTCCTCCGGCCCGACCCCCAACTCCCGCACCGCGTTCCGCACCATTTGGTCCAGCGGCGTCACCCCGCCGATGATCGTCCCGTCCGTCACCCGCACCGCCTTCCCGCCTTCGACGCGGATCGGCACGCCCTCCCACTCCCCCTCGCCGTCCGGCGTGCCGCACAACGGCATCCCGTCCGTCACCAGCACGATCTTCTCGGCACCCTTCACCCGCACCAGCACCCGCGCGGCCGCGTAATCTACGTGTGCGCCGTCGCCGATCAGTTCCGCCGTGACAGCGTCCGACGTCATCACCGCCGCCAGCACCCCCGGATCACGATGCGCGAACGGCCGCATCGCGTTGAAACAGTGCGTCACGTGCGACACCCCCAGCTCGATCGCCCGCATCGCCTGCCCGTACGTCGCGTCCGTATGCCCCATCGCCGCAACCGCGCCGGACGCCACGACCGCGCGGATCAGCTCCTCGGCGCCCGCCAGCTCCGGCGCCATCGTCATCTGCCGGATCGTCCCGCCCGATGCCTCGAACAGCTCCTCCCACTCGCGCACGTTCGGCGCGCGTAGCCAGCGCGGGTTGAACGCCCCCTTCCGAACCGGGTTGATGTACGGCCCCTCCAGGTGGAACCCCAGCGCCCGCGCCTCCCCCGCCCCCGGCTTGCCGATGACAGGCGCCAGCGCCTTCAGCCGGCGCACGATCTCCGCGTGGTCGCGCCCCGACGTGCTGATCAGGAACGACGTCACGCCGTGCGATACCGCCCATCGCGCGTACCCCCGCACCTGCGCCGGGTCGTCCGTCATCAGCCCGAACCCGCCGCCCCCGTGCACGTGGATGTCGATCAGCCCCGGCGCGAGCATGCGTCCGCCGCAATCGACGACGTTCGCACCGCCGGGTGGCCGCTGCTCCGCCCGGAGCACGTCGTCGACACGCCCATCCTCGATGACGAGCCCGCCGCGGCGGACGCCGTCAGCGAGGAACAGGCGTGAGTTGGTGAAAGCCGTGGTCACGTGACCCCCGACGACTGACGACTGCCGACCGACGACCAACGCCCTATTTCTGGCACGTCCGGCACCAACTCGTCACGCGCTGGTTCGGCGAGATCTCGCTGATGTGCGTCCCGCAACGCGGGCAGCGACCCTCGTTCTTCTTCGCACTGTCCGCGCCCTTCCGGTGCACCTTCAGGTGCTCCCGCCACTCGTCGTAGTCCAGCTCGTCCTTGAAGTGCTCCATCAGGATCGGGATCGAACGGTCCATCACCTTGTGCAGCGCCTCGTACAGCGCGCCGATATCGTCGTCCGACATCGTCGTGCGCTTCCGGAACGGGTCGATGCGCGCCTCCCACAGGATCTCGTCCGAGTACGCGTTCCCGATGCCGGCGATGAACTTGTGGTTCGTCAGGATGTTCTTGATCTGCCCAGAGTGCTTTCGGATGCGCGCCCGGAACTCCTCCTCGCTCACCTCCAGCGCATCCGGCCCCATCTCCGCGAACATCGGCACCGACATCAGCCGGTCCGCCGGCACGACGTAGATCTTCCCCATCAGCAAGCGGTCGGCGTATCGGAGCTGCATCCCGTTCTCGAACGAGAGAATCCAGCACGTCTTCGAGCGCTTCTTCTGCTTCGGCTCCACGTACTGGAACCGACCCGTCAGCATCGGGTTGATCACCAGCAACGACTCGTCGGCCATCGGACAGAGCATGAACTTGCCCCGCCGGAGGATCGTCCCGAAGCGGTTCCCCGTCATCGTCGCGACGAAGTCGGCCGCCCCCGTGCGCACCACGTGCGGGATCAGCGTCTCCGCCTCCGTGATCTCCACGCCGATGATCCGCCGGTTGAGGAACCCGCGGATCGCCTCCAGGTCCGGTATTTCTGGCATGCAGCTAGAGTACCTTCAAATCGCCATATCGTCTCGCGGCGCCGGTCCTTGACGTCGCAGTCCGTGGATTCGCCGGAGGTCTCGCGGTACGCTTGCCGCGAGGAGGTGGCGTGGCAATGCCCCGTCCGCTCGACGGCGTCCGCGTGCTCGATTTCACGGTCTTCCAGCAGGGACCCCAGGCCACGCTCGTCATGGCCGATATGGGCGCCGACGTCATCAAGGTCGAGCCCCCCATGTTCGGCGACCTCGGCCGCGTGCTCGCCATGTACGGCGAGAACCGCCTCAGCGCCTACCACCTCGCCCACAGCCGCGGCAAGCGCAGCATCACCGCCAACCTCAAGACCGACGAGGGGAAGGAGATCGTCCGCCGCCTCGTGCCCGAAGTCGACGTCTTCGTCCATAACTTTCGTCCCGGCGCCATGGAGAAACTCGGCCTCGGCTACGACGACGTTCGCGCCCTCAACGAGCGCATCATCTACGCCCACGCGTCCGGCTGGGGCGACCGCGGCCCGAAGGCCAACCACCCTGCTTTCGACATCGCCGCCCAGGCGCGCTCCGGCCTCATGTCCATGACCGGCGAGCAGGACGGCGGCCCCCTTCCCGCTGGCGTCGCCATCGCTGACTATGTCGGTGCGATGAATCTCGCGCTCGCCGTGATCGCCGCGCTCTACGTGCGGCAGACCACCGGCGTCGGTCAGAAGGTGGAGACGTCCCTCTTTGGTTCTGCCATCGCCGCGCAGGCTTGGGAGCTGCAGTACTACCTCCTCAGCCGTCGCGCGAAGCGCAGCGGCCGCGGCCACGCCTACCTGCCGACGATCTGGCGCACGTTCCGCACGAAGGACGGCTGGGCCGTCGTCGGCGGCGTCGGCGACGACCGCTGGCCCGCGTTCTGTGCCGCCGTCGGCATGCCGGAGCTCCAGCACGATCAGCGCTTCGCCAACGCTGGCGCGCGCAAGGACAACCTGGAGTCGCTCTACGTCCTGCTCGACGACAAGTTCCTCGCGCGCACCACGGCCGAATGGATCGCTGTCCTCGAGTCGCACGACATGATCTGCGCGCCCGTCGCGAGCTACGAGGATCTCTCGGCCGACCCGCAGGCGCTCGACAACGAATACCTGCTCACGGTCGAGCACCCCTCCAACGGTCCGACGCAGATCGTCGGTTTCCCTTGGAAGTTCAGCGAGACCCCCGCCCGCGCTGCGCCGGCCGCCCCGGAACTCGGCCAGCACACGGAGGAGATCCTCCTGTCGCTCGGCTACTCGTGGGACGACATTGGCCGCCTGCGCGACACTGGCGCCATCTAGCGGCTCAGGATCCTTCCGGTCTTGTGTGCCTCAGGAGTGACGCTGCAGCGTCGTGCGTATTGCGTCGAGCATTCCGGACGACGCGCCCTCGCTCGCCGCGTGGAGCGCATTTCTGATCGCCCGGGCGTCCGATGCCCCGTGCGCGATCATCACGAACCCGTTGACGCCGATCAGCGGCACGCCGCCGTACGTCGCAGGGTCCATCCGGTCCCGCATCTTCAGCAGCGCCGGCCGTAGCACCATCGCCGCCAGCTTGTATCGCAGCTTCGCCGTCAACGTGCTCCGCAGCTCGCGGAAGATGAAGTCGGCGACGCCCTCCGTTAGCTTCACCGCGACGTTCCCCGTGAACCCGTCCGTCACGATCACGTCCGCTTTGCCGCGGTGCACCTCGCCGCCCTCGATATTGCCCACGAAGTTGACGCCGGCCCTCTGCAGGCGGCCGTGCACCTCCTGCATCAGTTCGCTGCCCTTCGTCTCCTCGCCGCCGATGTTCAGCAACGCGACGCGTGGGTTCTGGATCCCCATCACACGCTCGGCGTAGACGGCGCCCATCTGCGCGAACTGCACCAGGTAGTTCGGCTTCACGTCCGCGTTCGCCCCGACGTCCAGCACCAGGATGCCCGTGTCGGTGAACGGCGCGATCGTCCCCAACGCCGGCCGCTCGATCCCTTGGATGCGCCCCAACGTCATCAGCGCCGACGCCATCACGGCACCCGTATTCCCCGCGGAGACGAACCCGCCGGCGACGCCGCGCTTTACCATCCCCATCGCCACGTTGATCGACGCGTCCCGCTTCGCCCGCACCGCCTGTGCGGGGTGCTCGTCCATGGCGATCGCTTCGCTCGCGTGGATGATCTCGATACCGGTCGGCAGTTCACCATGGTGCCGCAGCTCCGCCTCGAGCACGTCCTGCGGCCCTACCAGCGCCACGTTGATCCCCAGCTCCCGGCTGGCAAGAAGAGCACCGGCCACGATCTCGGCCGGTGCGTGGTCGCCTCCCATGGCGTCCAGGGCGATAAGCACCGTTAGGCTCCCTCCACCTCGGCCACGACGACCATCCTATCGCTGTGATCGTCGAAGGGCGAGAGCGCCGCGTCCCCGTACAGTGCGCTCAAGCGCAGCCCCGCCTCCCGCAGCGCCAGCTCCATCTCGTACCGCCCCGTCGCGCGAAGCGTCACTTCGAACGTCCGCCGTCGGATCGCGCCTTCTGCAGTCACGCGGTCGAAGATCAGCAGGTCGGTCGTCGTTTGTGTGGACGCCGCCGCCCGCGCGCTCCTCATCTTGGTGACCTGCTCTCCCGTTCGAGGGTCCACTCGCATCCATTCCGCCGCCAGCGGCGACGCCTCAGCGCTCCAGTCGACCGCAGTCAGTGCCCGCATCTCCGTCACGAAGGCCCCGCCCTTCGCCAGGTGGTGCCGCACGCACCGCAGCGCCGCCACCTGGTCCTCCGTCGTCAGCAGGTGCTCGAATGTCTCCAGCGCGCAGTAGATCAGGTCGAAGCGCTCGCCCCCGAGGTCGAAGTCGCGCATGTCGGCCTCCACCAGCCGCACCCGCGACGCGATCGACGGGTCCAGCGCCGCCTCCAGTCGCGCCAGCATCCGCAGCGAAGAGTCCAGCCCAACGACCGAGAGCCCCTGCCGTGCCAGGTGCAGCGCCACGCGCCCGCTGCCGACTCCCAGTTCCAGCGACGCTAGTTCGCCCCGTCGCGCGAACTCCTCGTACAGCGTGAGATCCTCGTCATAGTCCGCGTACACCAGGTCGTAAAGCGTTGCCAGCTCGTCGTCCGCGTACGCCTCCAACGGCGTCACGACGGCGCCCGCTCGTGCGTCGACCCTTCGAACTCCAGCCGCATCGCCTCGCGCAACTCAGCGTCACCGAGCACGTCGATCGCCGTCATCGCCAGCGCCTTCGCGCCATCGATCACGGCGCGCTTCCCTGAGTCCGATGCCGCGTACTTCGCGAATTCGGGCGAGTGGCCGTTGACGTCGACCGGCGCGATCGCGATCGATGGATGGATCGATGGCACGATCCTGCTCACGTTCCCCATATCGGTGCTGCCGAGCGGGCGCGGCGCGTCATCTGCCGGTACCTCTCTCCCGATCACGGCCAGGTTGCGCCGGTGCGCCTCCGCCAGCGCGCCGTTCGTGCGCATCGCCGAGTACTGATTCTCATTCCAGGTCAGTTCCAGCCGCGCGCCCGTCGCCCGCGCTCCCGCAGCGAAGCAGTCCTCAACCCGCCCCTTTAGCTCCTCCAGGTAGTCGTCGTCCTCCGCCCGCACCATGAAGCTCGCCGCCGTGTGCCCCGGCACGATGTTCGGCGCGTCGCCGCCGTGCGTGATCACGCCGTGGATCCGTGCCGATCGCCGGATGTGCTGCCGCAGCGAGTTCACGGAGTTGTACGCGATGATCAGCGCCTCCAGCGCGTTGATCCCCCGCTCCGGCTGCGCCGATGCGTGCGCCTCGCGCCCGAAATACTCCACCTTCACCTCCGCGCACGCCAGCGCCTTCGCGAACACGGAGTCCCGCGATCCGGGATGGGTCATCATCGCCGCGTCCAGCCCCTCGAACGCCCCCGCGCGGATCATGATCGCCTTGCCGCCGTACACTTCCTCCGCCGGCGTCCCGATCACATGCACCGACCCAGGCAGGTCGTCGATCACCTCGCGCACCGCCGCACCCGCTCCTACCGCCGTGGTCGCGATAATGTTGTGCCCGCAGCCGTGGCCGACGCCGGGCAGCGCATCGTACTCCGCGACGATCGCCACCGCCGGACGCCCCGCGCCCGCCGACGCGCGGAACGCCGTCGGCAGCCCCGCGATACCCGTCGTGGTGCTGAGTCCTCGCCCCGCCAGCCACGTCGTCAGCCATCCGCACGCCTGCGACTCCTCGAATGCGATCTCCGGATGCGCGTGGATGCGCAGGCTCAGTTCGATCAGTTCATCCCCGCACGCGTCGACCGTGGCGACAGCGCGTGCCTTCAGCGGTTCGAGATCCATATCTGTAGGTTACAAGGGCTACGCGCGTCGAGTTAGACGGGGGATCAGGGAGCCGCGAGTGAGGTCAATCACCGTGGCTGGCGGCAGTTCCCGTCCGGGCCTGTGTTTCTAGGTTCCAGGTTCTGGGTTCTCGAAGAGGGGGAAGATGGTCGGGGTGGGCAGATTTGAACTGCCGACCTCTCGGTCCCGAACCGAGCACTCTAGCCTGGCTGAGCTACACCCCGACGGCGTGCCATCCTACCAAACGTCACGCCGCTCGGCTAACCAGCGATCTCCGTGCTGGCGAGCGCGCCCCCGTCGGTCGTATCGAGCGAATGCCCTTCGCGCGCGAGCTTCCTGGCGAGCACCGCAAACATCGCCAGCCCCAGCACGACGGCGAACCACAGCGTCGCGACGCGGACGATCAGTGTGCCCGCCGTCGCCGCTCCCTTGCCCATGTGAAGCAGCTTCTCGGAGAGCGACGTGATCCCCGTCTCGGCAACTCCGAGCCCGCCCGGAGTCAGCAGCAGCGCCGCCGCCAGCGTCGCGATCGGCAGGATGAACGCCGCTTTGAAGAGCGTATCCACGCCTCCGCTCACGCCCAGCCCGATGACCGTCAGGTAGAACGCCATCACCTCGCAGAACCACGAGCCGACGCTGAGCACCGTCATCAGCGCAACGCCGCTGGGCTTCATGAGGACGTACGTGCTCTCGTAGAACTCCTCGAAGTGGGGGATGAAGCGCCGGACGAACGGGACGTGGCCCGCGGCGCGCAGCAGCGCGTGCGACGCCGGCCGGTGGCGCGACACGCCGATCGCGACGGCGGCGCCAAGCGCGATCACCACCACGACCGGCCACGTGCTCGAGCCGAACACGATGACGCCAGCGCTCGCGATGATCAGCAGCCCCAGGCTGTCCGTGAGGCGCTCCGCCAGCAGGATCGGGGCGGATTTCACGACCGAAGTTCCGTGGACCTCCTTCAGGAGGTAGCTCTTCAGCCACTCGCCCACCTTGCCCGGCGTCACCGTCATGCCCAGGCCCGAGAAGTAGATGAGGAAGCTGTCGACTCGCCGCAGCCCCACCACCCCGATCTGGCGCAGGTAGTACTCCCACTTCACGAAGCGGAGCAGGTAGTTGCCCAGCGTCACGAGCAGGATGAGCGGCATCAGCTCCCAGCGGAAGTCCCGCAGGTCGCGCCCCACGTGCCGGAAGTCGCCGTACGCCAGCAGTCCGGCGAGGACGACGATCCCCAGCAGCATCGAGATCATCACGCGGTTGCGGATGTTCGTCAGGTTCATGCAGGAGGCAGCTTATCCGACGTCATCCCGCCCTGTCAGTCGGCTGCACCCTGAGCTACGGCCTCGCGAATGTGTACGGCGAGAGCCCCGTCAAGTTCTCGCGCTGTGGCGAGTCGCCCGGCCCCCGTGCTATAGATACTTCGCCCCAGGGTAGCCAAGTGGCCTAAGGCAACGGTCTGTAAAACCGTGTATCGGTGGTTCGAATCCACCCCCTGGGACCACTTGTCAGGTTCGAAGTCGGCGCCTCAGGCGCCGATTTTCGCTTTCCTCAACTGGCGGCGACGGCAAGCGATACGGACGGATACGGACGAATTAGATCAGTGCGACGCGCGGATCGCGTCGAAGGCGTCCGCGGCGCACCCTTGCATTGTCGGCGTAACGTGCGAGTATGAATCGAGCGTCGTGGAAATGAGCGTGTGGCCGAGCATCTCCGAGACGATCTCCGCGTGCACACCCTCTTCGAGCAGTAGCGTCGCCGAGGTGTGACGAAGGTCGTGGAAGCGGATGCGCGATAGCCCCGCACGCCGGAGCAGCGGCTCGAATATCCGCTCCAAGCAGATTGCTCGCGCCCGATCGGGCTGAGCCGCTCCGCTGCCTCCTGGACGATGTCGCCGTCGGAGCCGTCTCCGCACGGTGGCAAGTCTACAGCAAGCGCGGGTACGGATCGCCCAATGAGGTGCGGCCGAATCGACAAGAGGACGAGCGGCACGGAGAAGGCGAATTCTAAAGAGTAAACCTGTTCGGCGGGAGGAAACAACACGGGGAATTGATGTAGGGGGCCTATGCTATCACGATCGCGTCGTCCGTCAACCACGTGAGTAGTTCCTCCTGGATCTGTGCTGCGTGAGCGTTCGAAGCGCCGCCGTCGACGATCACGGGCGAGGCACCTGCCCTCGATCAACCCGAACGCGAGTTCAGAACGGACCAAGGAGGCCACACGATGAGGTGATCGTGTGCACCCATGGGTCAGTGTGTTTCCATCAAATCGCGCCTCTCAGGCAAAGCGATGTTCAACTCTGTGCCGAGGCGGTGGAGCGTATCCAGCCAGCGGCCGTCAACCGAGCCGTCCACATGTTCACGCGCCACGTGCCAGAGCGTGTTCTGGGCGCGCCATAGATTTGGGGTGAAGGAGCCGTCGCCTGTCAGCGCGACGAGAGACTCCAGCGCGCTTAAGCGTTCCAGGTCCCTCGGCTCCGCCGCCCACTCGCCGGCCAGCCGGTCGACGGCGCGCGTGACAGCCAGGCTCAGTCCCGCGACGTCGAGAGCCACACCCGTTGCGGCGCCATCGGCAAGAATCCGCTGCACGCGGTCCGTATCGATGCTCTCTTCCTCGAAGCACCCCAGCAGCGCCGTGTTGAGCGCGAGCTCCGCCGTCTGAAGCAGGCGCTGCGGCATAGGGCTGCGCGTTTCGGTCAGATAGCGCATGAGCGGCGCATTGCGCTCGTAGAACGCCCGATTCATCGTGTCGGCTTCGGCGAGTACTGGCTCCAGGATCCGCCGCAGGATATGCACGCGCTGGTCCTGGAACAGTGACTGCAGCGAGTACGTCAGCGGTGCGAAGTGCCGGTCGAGCACACGGACCGCCTCGGTCAGGTCGGTGCGAGAGATCGCCGCCATCAACTCCTGCTTGAACTCCGCGTAGCGCGCGTCGTCCGCGAACTCACGGACGCCACCGTTGACGACGTGGTCTCCCAGGTGCAAGACGCCGAAGCTGACGTGTTCCTGTTCGCCCGTAATCACGGACGTTACTGTCGCGTGGCCCGCCGCGGCACGGACGCGGCCAGCTTCGGCGGTCTGGTAGTCATGCGGCGTGATCTCGTAGCAGTAGACGCGCGACGGGCCTTCTGACGACTCGAAGAGCGAGTTGATGGCGTAGTGCGCGCCCACCCGCTTCAAATCGACGGCGGCCGGACCGACGATGCGGAGGTAGATGTCCGCGCCGCTTCCGTTCGACGGTACGTTGCTCCGCGCCTGCCCCAGCAGTTCGAGGAACCGCTGCTCCGGGTCGGCGCCGAACAACTCTCGAGCAAGCTGCACGCAGCGCCCTGCGTACTGAATGACCTGGACCGTCTCGATGCCGCCGAGGTCGTCGAAGAACCAGCCGCAGCTCGTGTACATGAGCATGGCGTGGCGCTGCAGCTCCAGCAGCTTCAGCGCGCGCGTGCGCTCTGCCTCATCGAGTTCGCGGTTCGCGTGCGCGGCGAAGAATCGCGCCACGTTGTCGGGCGTCCTGTCGAGAACGACGGCGATGTACGCGTCACGCGCCTTCCACGGATCGTTGAAGAGTGCGGCGCCTTCGCGCTCGAAGAGGGGAGCCAGCTCGTCGCGAAGCCAGTCGAGCGCGTTGCGGAGAGGCTCGCGCCACGCCTGATTCCAGGCGGGATAGCCCCCGCTCGAGCAGCCGCAATCAGCGCGCCACCTCTCGATGCCGTGGTAGCAACTCCACGACGTGTTGGGCACGACCTCCACGAGATGCTGGGGCGGGAGCAGCTCGAGAAACTCCCCGTAATTCGTGAGCTTCGCCAGGCCCTCTGATTCGATCTTGTCAACGGCGAACGCCAGCGCCATCTCCCCGAAGCGATGATGGTGTCCGTAGCTCTCACCGTCCGTCGCAACGTGTGCCAGTTGCGCATGCCGGCGCTGATCGTTGAACGCGCTCATGAGCCTTGCCGCGAATGCGGCGCCGTCCCTGAGCAATCCTTCGAAGGCCACCCCCTGAGAGATCGGACCGTCGTAGAAGAACAGGGCGATGCGGCGTCCTGACGGCAGGCGCTGCTGATATGCGCGCGTAGGGTCGATGCGGCCGCCGCTGACGTCGCGCCACGCCCCGCCGCCCGTCGCGCGGCGCACCCGGCCCGCCTGACGCGGCGCCAGCACCGTGAATCGCACACCGTGCTCCGCGAGGATCTCCAGCGACTCGACATCCACGGCCGTCTCCGGTAGCCACATGCCCTCCGCCGCGCGCCCGAAGCGGTGCTCGAAATCGCGCAGCCCCCAGATGATCTGGGTCCGCCTGTCGCGTGAACTTGCGAGCGGAAGGATCATGTGGTTGTAGACCTGCGCCATCGCCGAGCCGTGGCCGGAGAAACGCTCGCGGCTTTCGCGGTCACCCTCGATGATCGTCGTGTATGTGTGCGGAGCCTTCTCCTCCAGCCAGCTCAGAAGCGTTGGCCCGAAATTGAAGCTCGTGCGCGCGTAGTTGTTCGTGATCTGCGTGATGCGACCCGCCGGCCCGAGGATGCGCGCGGCGCCGTTTGGGCCGTAGCACTCCGCGGCGATGCGCTCGTTCCAGTCGTGGTAGGGGTACGCCGAGACCTGCGCCTCGATCTCCTCCAGCCACGGATTCTCCCGCGGTGGTTGGTAGTAGTGACCGTGGATGCAGACGTATCGGTCCAAGTGTCCCTACGCCTCGTCTTCCGGCGCGAGCATCAGCATCGTGAGCGGGGGTACCGTGATCGTCAACGAGTGCTTGCGTCCGTGCGAGGCGACGGGCGTGGCTTCGATCACGCCGAGGTTTCCCTGCCCGCTCCCTCCGTACAGCGGTGCGTCGCTGTTCAGCAGTTCCTTCCAGCGCCCGCCCTTGGGCACGCCGATGCGATAGTTCGGGCGCGGGACCGGGGTGAAGTTTCCGACGCACGCCAGGGCGGTGCCATCGCGGCCGTGGCGCATGAAGCTCAGTACGCTGTTGCGAGCATCGCCGCCGTCGATCCACGAGAAGCCTTCGGGTACGCAGTCGAGCGAATGCAGCGCGCCACGCTGGCGATAGATGCGGTTGAGGTCACCCACCCAGTGGCGCATCTTTCGATGTCTGTCGTACTGCAGCAGGTCCCACTGCACCTGGCTGTCGTGGCGCCACTCATCGCCCTGACCGAACTCCGTGCCCATGAAGAGCAGCTTCTTGCCAGGCTGGGCGAACATGTAGCCGAGCAGCAAGCGCAGGTTGGCCATCTGTTGCCACTCGTCGCCGGGCATCTTGTTCAGGATCGATCCCTTGCCGTGCACGACCTCGTCGTGGGAGAGGGGCAGCATGTAGTTCTCGGTGAATGCGTAGATCGCGCGGAAGGTCAGCTCGTTGTGGTGATAGGTTCGGTGTATGGGATCGCGCCGCATGTACTCCAGCGTGTCGTGCATCCAGCCCATGTCCCACTTCAGGCCGAATCCCAGCCCTCCCATCGTCGTCGGTCGCGAGACCATGGGCCACGCCGTCGATTCTTCGGCGATAGTCTGCGCGTGCGGATGCCCGCCAAAGACCTCCTCGTTCATGCGCCGGAGGAACTCGACGGCCTCCAGGTTCTCGCGCCCGCCGTGCACGTTTGGGATCCACTCCCCCTCTTTGCGCGAGTAGTCGAGGTAGAGCATCGAGGCGACGGCATCCACACGCAGACCGTCGGCGTGGTACTTCTCCAGCCAGAACATCGCGCTGCTCAGCAGAAAACTACGCACTTCGTTACGGCCGTAGTTGAAGATCGCGCTGTCCCAGTCCGGGTGGTGCCCCTGGCGTGGGTCGGCGTGCTCGTACAGATGCGTCCCGTCGAAGTAGTGCAGCCCGAACTCGTCCGTCGGAAAGTGCGAGGGCACCCAGTCGAGGATCACACCAATGCCACGCTGGTGGAGTGTGTCGATCAGGTACATCAGGTCCTGCGGTGTGCCGTATCGGGCTGAAGGGGCGAAGTACGACGTCACCTGGTATCCCCACGAGCCGAAGAACGGATGCTCCATGACGGGCATCAACTCGACATGCGTGAACCCCGTCTCGCTGACGTAATCCGCGAGCTGCGTGGCCATCTCGCGATACGACAGCGACCGCCAGCCCTCCTCGGGCACCCGCCGCCACGATCCGAGGTGCAGCTCATAGACGCTGATCGGCGCGTCGAGGGCGTTTCGCTCTTTGGCCTGGCTCATCCAGTCGTCGTCGCCCCACTCGTACTCAGTGTCCCAGACGACGGACGCCGTCTTGGGTGGGATCTCGCAGGACAGCGCGAGCGGGTCTGCCTTGTCGACCCGGTAGCTGCCGTCGCCGGAGGTGATGTGGAACTTGTACAGCGTCCCGCGACCGAGGTTCGGCACGAACGCCTCCCAGATGCCGGAACTTCCCCGCGATGACATCGGCGTCTGTGTTGCGTTCCAGCCGTTGAATTCCCCGATGACGGACACGGACCGCGCGGACGGCGCCCAGACGGCAAAGTAGACACCGGACACGCCGCCCGGATCCGTCGCGATGTGCGCGCCGAGGTGCTCCCAGAGCCGCAGGTGGCTTCCCTCGTTGAACAGGTACAGGTCGTTGTCTCCCAGGAGGCTCACGGCCGGTGCTGCGGTCTGCTTCGGCCGTTGTGCGGCTGCAGGCGATGCTGCCCCCTGGCGCGCATTTGCGGGCTTCTTGTCTTCGGCCATCACGTCCTCCCTTCGGCGGATGTTGTTTGCCATCTCCACGACGTCCGACCTCGACCAGTAGTGGCGCCGGCGTGCCTCGATCCAGGTCCTGCAACGCCAGTCTCAGCCGTTCGCCTGGGGCCCGATCTCACGCCTACTTTAGTCCGACGTCGAGGCCGCTCACTCTCAACACGCCCCGCAACGGAATCGCGGCGAGCTGCGGCCTGTTGTTCAGCTCGTACGTGACCTCGTAGAACGCCTTGTCCAGCGAGAACGCGCGCAGCAGTTCGCGGAGGTGCGTCCGCTCCTGCGGCACCAACTCCGGCGGCACGGCCGCAAGGTATCCGCGAAGGAACGCGGCGCCGCACCACGACGACCAGAACTCCGCCCGCTGAAGATGCGCGTCCGAAGGTTCGGCCAGCCCCTCGGCCTCGGCCGCGTGGACAGCCGCCGTCTGCGCCGCGTACTCGTACGATCGCAGCATCCCCGCGACGTCGGTCAGGGGCGAGCGCTTCAACCTCCGTTCCGACAAAGACTTCGCCGGTTCACCTTCGAAGTCAATGATGACGAAGTCCTTTCCCGTGAACAGCACCTGCCCGAGGTGAAAGTCGCCGTGGCGACGCGTGCGCAGGCTGGCGATCCGTCGCTTGAGCGGCTGTTCCAGCACCGCCAGGAGCTCGTCCTCGCGTGCGAGCACCTGCGCGGCGAGCGATCGCGCCGGTTCGGGGAGCGAACGCGCCTGGTGCTGGAGCAGGCGCAGCGCATCCTTCGCGCTCGTGCGCAGCGATTGGTACAGCGAGCGCTGCGTCATCATCGTGAACGGTTCCGGCCGGAACGCCGCGTCGTTGGTCTCGATCGCCAGTGCGCGGTGCAGCTCCGCCGTCCGTTGGCCGAGCAGTTCGGCGTACTGTACGAACGGACCGATCGTCTCGTGTACGTGCGGCGGGATCTCCTCGCCCAGCAGGTCCAGGGCACTGCGCGGCGGGCGCGAGCTCGATGCGCTGTCCTGGTCGCCCGCCGCGGTCCGCTCAAAATACGCGCCTAGCGCTTCCAGCGCGTGCGTCCACGCATCGCCCTGGTTTGGCACGAACTCCTGCAGGACGGCGAGCGTCGTCGCGCCGGACTTGCCGCGGCGGAACTCGATGTAGCCGGCCAGCTGCGCCGTCGCGCCGAATCGCGCGACCTCGGTCAGCTGCCGCGTGACCTCCAACTCGGGGTTCTCGCCGTGCTCGACGCGGCGATAGAGCTTCAGAATGAACCGGTCACCGTAGCGGATGGACGTATTCGACTGCTCGGCGTTCATCACCTGCGACTGTGAGTCGGTCCCCTTCGCCGCGATGCGGCGGAACGCCGACGTCCGGGCCGTTGCGACGACGCCCCGCGCTTCCTTGAGGGCGCCGCGGGGTCGTGCGATCGCAGCGAGCAGCGAGTCCCGGTACTCCTCGGCGACCAGGCATTCGTAGACAATGCCGCGAGCATGCCGCGCTTGCAGCCGGGCGACGACGCTCTCGGGATGTTCGGCGCTGAGGCCGCGCTCAGCGGCGCCGGTGGCGAAACCGAGCGGCAGGGCGTAGGTTTCCGGCTCGGCGTCGTAGAACGCCACGTGTACCAGCACGAGGTAGGCCTGGTTGCCCGAAGCGCGCCCCATGGCCAGCACATCCTCTATCTCCAGGCTGCGCACCTTGCGGGCCTTCGCCGCGAACCAGCGCCGGTCGCGCAGGTACGACTGCAGTGCCGACTCCAGCTGTCTTCGCTTTCCCGCACGGAGACAGTCCTCCCAGGCGGCCGACGTAATCGAGACGTTTGGGACGGCGCGCGGCTGTTGGGATGGCGGTTCGTCCGGCTGCTCGATGCTGAACCAGTAGAAGGAGTGCGGTCCCAGTGTCAGGAAGTACGGCAGCTCACCGATCGGCGGGAACAGCGTCCGGCCGAACAGCTCCACCGGGATCGATCCCCGGTGCGCTGAGAGATCCAGCTCCGCCGCCTGCGTGAATCGCGACAGGTTGACCACGACGAGCACGCACTCGTCATCGAGGCGGCGGAAGAACGCGAGCACCTTCGGGTTGTCCGGGTACAGGAACTCGATCGAGCCGCGACCGAACGCGCGGAAGCGCTTCCGCAGCGCGATCAGGCGCTTCATCCACCACAGCAGCGACGACGGATTGGCCTGCTGCGCCTCGACGTTCACCGCCTCGTAGTGGAACTCCGGATCGATGATCGTCGGGAGGAAGAGGCGTTGCGGATTCGCCCGCGAGAACCCGGCGTTGCGGTCGGCGCTCCACTGCATCGGCGTGCGCACGCCGTTGCGGTCGCCCAGATAGATGTTGTCGCCCATCCCGATCTCGTCGCCGTAGTAGATCACCGGTGTGCCCGGCATCGAGAGCAACAGTCCGCTCATCAGCTCGATCCGCCGGCGGTTGTTGCCGAGCAGGGGCGCGAGTCGCCGGCGGATGCCCACGTTGATGCGCGCCTGGGGATCGTTGGCGTATACGCGGTACATGTAGTCGCGCTCTTCGTCAGTCACCATCTCCAGCGTCAACTCGTCGTGATTGCGGAGGAAGATCATCCACTGCGCGTTGTCGGGGATCTCCGGCGTCTGCCGCAGGATGTCGATGATGGGGAAGCGGTCTTCCATGCGGATGGACATAAAGAGCCGCGGCATCAGGGGGAAGTGGAACGCCGTGTGGCACTCGTCGCCCTTCCCGAAGTAGGCGGCCGCGTCCTCCGGCCACTGGTTCGCTTCGGCCAGCAGCATGCGTCCGCTGAACTTCCGGTCGATCTGCCGCCGCAGCTTTCGGAGAAACGCGTGCGTCTCCGGCAGATTCTCGCAGCTCGTGCCATCGCGCTCGAACAGGTACGGCACGGCATCGAGTCGCAGTCCGTCGACTCCGGCCTCCAGCCAGAAGTCGACGGCGTCCAGCATCTCCTTCTGGACGGCAGGGTTGTCGAAGTTCAGGTCCGGCTGGTGCGAGTAGAACCGGTGCCAGTAATACGCTCCCGCCTTCGCGTCCCATGACCAGTTCGACGATTCAAAGTCCTTGAAGATGATGCGCGCTTCTTCGTACTTGGTCGGGTCGTCGGTCCAAACGTAATAGTTGCGATGCTCGCTGCCCGGCGCGGCGGAGCGCGCCCGCTGGAACCACGGGTGCTCGTCCGACGTGTGGTTCATCACGAGCTCCGTAATGACCCGGAGACCACGGCTGTGCGCCGCCGAGATGAACGTGCGGAAGTCCCGCAGCGAGCCGTACGCCGAATTCACCCGGCGGTAGTCCGAGATGTCGTAGCCGTCGTCGCGCAGGGGGGAGGGATAGAACGGAAGGACCCAGAGGGCCGTCACGCCGAGGTCCTGCAGGTAGTCGAGCTTCTGCGCCAGCCCCTTGAAGTCGCCGATACCGTCTCCGTCCGCGTCGGCGAAGCTCCGCACGTGGACCTGGTAGATGATGGCGTCCTTGTACCAGTCGCGGTCCGCGGCTGTAGATCGTGGCGGCCGCGCACGCCCCGGCTTAGCCCGGCCCTGCGCGCCGCTGGGGGACGCCGCCGTAGCCCCGCCGCGCGACGCGCCGGCTCGCGACCTTCTAGTTGAAGTAGTCAAAGTCACGTTCCGTGCGCACCTTCTTCCTCAGCGCCAGGATGTGCGCCGGCATCGCTTGCGGATCGAGCTCCACGAAGTGGTTGTCGCCGTGCCACAGGTACCGCGCACCCGACAGCAGGTCGTGCGCCTGGAACGATTCGCCATCGCCGACGCCGACCGTCGAGGCCGGAAACCGTATCCACCCCGATTGCACGTGGTGCGGATCGACGTTCACTACCGTGAGAATGGTAGTGTCGTCCTCGCTCGCGGACTTGCTGTAACACACGAGCTGGTCGTTGTCCGTCGTGTGAAACTCCAGGCCCGTATTGGTCTGGAGAGCGGGGAACTCACGGCGTATTGCGTTCACGCGTGCGATGATCTCACGAAGGCTGACGTCCGCATCGAGATCCCACGTCTTGATCTCGTACTTCTCCGAATGCGCGTACTCCTCCGAGTCCGGCGCCAGCGGTTCGGACACACACAGCTCGAACGCCGGTCCGTAGACGCCGTAGCTTGCGCCGAGCGTCGCCGCCAGCACGAGCCGTGCCTTGAACGCCGGAGGTCCGCCGTACTGCAGGTATGCCGGCAGGATGTCGGGCGTATTGGGCCACAAGTTCGGTCGCATGAACTCGGCGACCTCTGTCCGCGTCAGTTCGTGGAAGTACTCCTCGATCTCCTGGCGCGTGTTGCGCCAGGTGAAGTAGGTGTACGACTGCGTAAAGCCGGCCTTCGCAAGTTGGTACATGACGCGCGGGCGCGTGAACGCCTCCGAAAGAAAGATGGTCTCCGGATAGACGTCACGCACCTGCGAAATCAGCCACTCCCAGAACCGGATCGGCTTGGTGTGCGGATTGTCGACGCGGAAGATGCGCACACCCTCCTCCGCCCAGTGCATCACGACGGAGAGCAGCTCCGCCCAGAGCTCGCGCCACGCGGCGCATTCGAAATCGAACGGGAAGATGTCTTCATATTTCTTTGGTGGATTCTCCGCGTGCCGGATTGATCCATCCGGGAGCTGGCGAAACCACTCTGGATGCTCGCGCACGTAAGGATGGTCGGGCGCGCACTGGAATGCGATGTCGAGCGCGATCTCGAGCCCGTGCTCCTCCGCCGCGGAGAGCAGCTCCGCGAAGTCTGCCTGTGTTCCAAGCGCGGGGTGGATCGCTTTGTGACCGCCCTCATCCGATCCGATTGCCCATGGACTACCGGGGTCGTCACGCGATGCGGACTTCATGTTGTTCGGGCCCTTGCGATTCACGCGCCCGATCGGATGGATCGGCGGCAGGTACAACACGTCGAATCCCATGCCGGCGACGTACGGCATCCGTGCGATCACGTCACGCAGCGTCCCGGGCTTGCCCGCGACGTCCGAGCACGATCGAGGGAATAGTTCGTACCACGCGCCGTATCGCGCCCGCACCCGATCGACCCACACGGGCAAGTCACGGGGATACGTCGTCGACTCGTCCACGACGCCGAACCGATCCATCAGCGCCAGCAGCGACGGTGCAAGCGCCGACTTCACCGCGACGGCGACGTTGCTCCCGCTGATCAGCTCCGCCTCGGCGAGCAGCGCTTTGGCCTGTTGGGGTGGCGCCTCGCCGGCCGCCGCCGTAACCAGTCGCGCACCGACTTGCAGCTCCACGGCGACGTCTTGTCTGGCTGAAACCCGCTTTTCGAGATCACGTCGCCACGTCCGGAACGGGTCCACCCACGCGCGGACCGTGTATTCGTGCCTGCCGATTTCATCGACGACGAACTGGCCGCGCCAGCGGTCGTTTACCAGCAGCTCCATTTCGGAGGACGTCCAGTCAGGCGCTCCGGCACGCCGATGCAGCAGGGCGCAGCGAAGCACGTCGTGACCGTCGGCGTAGGCCGAGACTTCGACGGCGACCGCTTCATCGACCACCCGCTTGATAGGGACCCGTCCGCCGTCGATCTCCGGATCCACGTCTTCGATGACGACGCGGGACGGACGCTCACCCGGAGGCACAGGGCCACGTGAGGGATTGCCTCCTGCGCCGGCGGTACCCGCCGTTGTCGGCGTGGCGGCCTGCTGCGTCGCCCACCGATTCCTCCGTTGTCCCGCTCTTCTTCGGCATGAGCGCTCTCCTGCCTCACGTCCTCACGCGCATCTCGCGGCCGTGCTGTTCGGTCCGGGAAAGCAATTGCGGCAGGCAACGTGCCTGCCGCGTGGGGCGCCGTTCCCTCTCACCGGCCTGCGAGGTTAGCTGACGGGTTCGGCCTGAGAAGATGGCCTACTCGCTCATGGCGAGATTCACCCCGGTTGGTTGGATCCCCCGCTCCCCGCTCCGCAGGGATTCGGCCGTATTCACTTTGCTAAGGAGTTTACCAGACAAGTTGTGGCCGTCATCCGATGACCACTGCAGGATCTCGATGAGCGTCCTGCTTCATCTCGCCAGGCGGCCATCGTCGTCTCTCGACGACACCCGGCTCCGGCGTTGACATCGAGCGAGCTCTGCACACATCGTGTGCCGAGCTGTAAGCCCTTCCTGGGCCGCGTTCACGCAGTTCCTATGGAGGTTCCCCGTTCCGCACTCCCGGGCTAAGCCCGGTCAAATAAAAGAATTCGAACTCGCCGAACATGGCACCGCAAAAGCGGTCGACGCGTTGATGAACGACAGATGAAAGGCGGAGCAACCGGGTTACGATCCCCTCGGCCTCCCATCCCGCCGGAGGACGCGGCGACCCTCACCTCATCCAATCGGCCGCGCGCAATGAGTTCTGCTTCGTCACGCAGGATCGGGGATTCGCGAAAACCGCACTGAACCACAGGTAACCCTGGGTGCCCTCCCACGGACGGCTCTTGACGAACGGACACGACCTGCAAGA
>CAWJLO010000001.1:0-9287 GCA_963843685.1 uncultured Chloroflexia bacterium | reverse complement strand
ATCAGATTCAGAACGCGCGCGTGTGCGCGGCGTCGATGAGTGAATCACCCCGACGGATTGCGTTCGCGAGCAGGGGATTGTCTTCCCACGCCTGCGGTGCAACACCAATCTGGCCGGCCGTTGCCGTCCGCTTGATCGCGCGCAGGCATTTCCGAGCGCCCTCTAGAGCGTTGTGCGGAGCGTCGCCTTTGGGCAGGGCCTGAACGACAACCGAACGACGGACGTCGCACAATCGACATTGACACTGGCCGCTCTGGGCTTGACTTCGTCGGACGGCAGTAACCGCAATCGACGGTGGAATCCGCCGCGTTCCAAGTGGATACAATTCCAATATGAGTCTTCCTGATCGAGTTCAGGGAAGTGCTGCCGGCGCCGCCCTGACGCTGCTCGCGACGGCGGCGCTGACGGGTGTCATGGCGCCGCTCCAACACCGTATCGGCCTCCTGAACGAGGCGCTGGCGCTGCTGCTGCTGGCGCTGCTCGCGTCCGCGATCTGGGGGTGGCGCGTCGGGCTGTTCGCGGCGGTGCTGACCAACCTGTCGCTCAACTTCTTCTTCGTACAACCGCTGCACACCTTCAGCGTGCGTGATTCAGCGGACGTGTTCGGGCTTTCGCTGTTCATTGCGGTCGCGATGGTCGGCGGACTGCTGCTGTCGGCCGCGCAGCGCGCCGCAGCAGAGGCGCGGCGGCGGCAGGCCGAGACGCAGGTGCTGCTCAGTCTGAGCCGCGCGATGATCGGCCGCACGGACCCGCAGGACGCGCTCGCCGCGCTGTGCCAGGAGGTGCTCGCGGCGCTCCGGCCGGAGGGGGCGGCGGTGCTGAGCCTGGCGGGCGGAACGTGGCGCGTCCTCGCTTCCGCCGGGGCGGAGTCGGCGTCCCGCGACGCCGGACACCGAGGAGCGCGCGATGGCGGAGCAGGCGCTCGCGTCGAATTCGCCGGTGATGCTCGGGCGCACGGGCATCTCCTGCTTCGCGCCCACGGCGCGTCGTGGTGCGCACGGGCAAGCAGCGGCGCATCGAAGAGATGACGCGCGCGCTTGACACTGATCCCGCTCCGCGTCGGCGATCGCGCATTCGGCGCGCTGCGTCTCGACGGCGTGATCACAACGACGTTCGGCGATCATCCGGAGCGCCTGCTCCTGACGTTTGCAGGCGAAGCGGCGCTGGCGGTGCAGCGCGTTGAGCTGGCGGCCGCGGCGGCGCACGCCGAGGCGCTGCGGGAGGCGGATGAGATGAAGACGGCGCTCATGACGTCGATCTCGCACGACCTGAAGACACCACTCGCCGGGATCAAGACCTCGGTCACGAGTCTGCTCGACCGCGACGTCGCCTGGTCGCCGGAGGACGTGGCCGCGTTCCTGCAGACGATCGATTCGCAGGCGGACCGGCTCAACCAGGTGATCTCGGACATCCTTGACCTCAACCGGATCGAGTCCGGCGTTGTCGCGCCCGTCATACGCGTGCTTCCTGCGCGCGACCTACTCGCAGGGTCGAGATCGCGCACGGCGGCGAGCTGCGCGGGCCGTGACGTGACGGTAGAGGCGCCCCCAGATCTCTTCGTGCTGGCCGATGAGTCGCTCATCGCGCAGGCCCTCGTGAACCTCATAGAGAATGCGGCGAAATACTCCACGCCAGGACGACCGATCCATCTCTGCGCGACGAAGACTGGCGACCGCGCTGAGCTGACGGTCGCCGACGAGGGCCCCGGTATCGCCCGCGAGGACCTGCCGTACGTGTTCGAGCGGTTCTACCGCGCGGCGGAGCACAGCCGCCGCGTGAAGGGCAGCGGGCTAGGCCTCGCGATCGTCAAGGGGTTCGTGGCGCTCTCCGGCGGAAGCGTGCGCGCGGAGAGCTCGTCCGCGGGAACGCGTTTCGTCATCTCGCTACCGGCCGCCGTGGCTGCGCCGGCCACGACCACATGAGCGGAGCCCGCGTCCTCGTGATCGACGACGAAGTGCAGCTCCGCCGCTCACTGTCCCGCTCGCTCGCCGGGCACGGCTACGACGTCCGCGAGGCGGGGGACGGCGCGGCCGGGCTGCGGGAGATCGGCGCGTTCAAGCCTGACGTGGTGCTGCTCGACCTCATGCTGCCCGACACGAGCGGCGTCGACGTCTGCCGGAGCATCCGCGAGAGCAGCGAGACGCCCATCATCGTGCTCTCGGTCGTCGGCGAGGAGCGCGCGAAGGTGGATGCGCTCGATGCGGGCGCAGACGACTACCTGACGAAACCTTTCGGGATGGACGAGCTGCTGGCGCGCGTGCGCGTGGCGCTCCGCCGCGGGCGCGGCGGGGCGCGCGCAGCACCCGCTGATTGAGGCCGACGGCCTCACGATCGACGTCGAGAAGCGCAGGGTGGAGCTCGATGGCGCGGAAATCCGACCTCACGCCGACGGAGTACAGCCTGCTGAAGTACCTGGCGATGAACGCGGGCAAGGTGCTGACGCACCCGATGATCCTGCGCGCGGTCTGGGGGCGCGGAGTACGCGGCGGACTCGGCGCTGCTGCGGACGTACGTCAACCAGCTCCGGGCGAAGCTCGACGACGACCCGGCGGCGCCGCGCTTTATCCGCACCGACCCCGGCGTGGGTTATCGGTTCGTCGACTAGCACGCGCCTCGATCTCTGACACTTCTCTTACGCGCCGGCGCATGGCGCCCACGCGACGCTGACGGCAGCGGGCATAGCCTGCCGTCATGAAGGTCCTGCTGGTCGAAGACGACGCACCCCTGGCCGACGTGATCGCGCGAAATTTGCGGGCGCGGGGCCACCTGCTCGCTGTGACATCGACCGCCGAGGAGGCGGTACTGGCGATGGCGGAGTCCTGGCCGGACGCGGTGGTGCTCGACGTGAACCTGCCGGACCTGACGGGTTGGGACGTCCTTCGTGGGCTGAGTGCCGCCGACCGGCGGCGGCTGTCCGTGATCGTGATCTCCGCCGCGCCGATCTCGGAGAAGCGCGTCGTGGAGTTTCAGCCGCTGCGGCACCTGCAGAAGCCGTTCCCGATCGAGGCGCTGGTGCGGCTGCTCGCGGACGCGTCGCCGGAAGCGACCGCCGCGCAGACCGAGGAGGGATCGGCGTGAGTCCGGATGTCGTGTTCGTAGCCGTGAGCCTGTTCATCTTCGCCCTGACGTTCGCCGCGATCTGGGCGTTCGAGAAAGTGTGAGCCAGGTGGAGAACGTCGTCCTTTCGATCGGCGCGAGCGTCGTCATGCTCTACCTGATCATCGCGCTGATCAGGCCCGAGTGGTTCTAGGAGGACCGCGATGACCGTCAGCGGCGTCATTCACATCCTGCTGTACTTCGCCGTCATCCTCGCCGTGACGAAGCCCCTCGGCGCCTACATGGCCGCAGTCTTCGAAGGCGAGGGACGGATGTCGAAGCGCTTCTTCGCGCCCGTTGAGCGCGTCGTCTACCGCGTCTTCATGGTCGACGAGACGCAGGAGATGGACTGGAAGCGCTACACGGTGAGCCTGCTGATCTTCAGCACGATCAGCATGATCGCGACGTACGCGATCCTGCGCTCGCAGGGCCAGCTGCCGTTGAACCCGCAGGGCCTGCCCGGCGTCAACGGCCACCTCTCGTTCAACACCGCCGCCAGCTTCACGTCCAACACCAACTGGCAGTTCTACGGCGGCGAGACGACGATGAGCTACCTCTCGCAGATGCTGGCGCTGACCGTGCAGAACTTCGTCTCCGCCGCCGTCGGCATCGTCGTGCTGATCGCGCTGATCCGCGGCTTCACGCGCCGCTCGACGACGGACCTCGGCAACTTCTGGGTCGACCTGACGCGCTGCATCCTCTGGATCCTGCTGCCGCTGTCGATCGTGCTGGCGCTGCTGCTGGTGTCGCAGGGCGTGATCCAGAACTTCCACTCCTACAAGGAGGTGACGACGCTGGAGGGGGCGAAGCAGATCTTCGCGATGGGGCCGGCGGCGTCGCAGGTTGCGATCAAGCAGCTCGGCACAAACGGAGGAGGGTTCTTCAACGCGAACTCTTCCGTGCCGTTCGAGAACCCGACGCCGTTCTCCAACTTCCTGGAGGCGGTGGCCATCTTCCTCATCCCGGCGGCGCTGACCTACACGTTCGGCAAGATGGTCGGGAACACGAAGCAGGGCTGGGCGATCTTCGCGGCGATGGCGATCATCTCGATCTCCTTCGCGTTCTTCGCGTACGCCGCCGAGCAGACGGGCAATCCGACGCTGGCTGCCGCGGGCGTGGACCAGGCCTACCACACCGGCGACAACGCGTCATCGGGCGGCAACATGGAGGGCAAGGAGGTCCGCGGTTCGGCATCGCCGACTCCGCGATCTGGGCGAACGCGACGACGGACGCCTCCAACGGCTCCGTGAACTCGATGCACGACAGCTACACGCCGCTGGGCGGGCTGGTGCCGATGTTCAACATCCACCTCGGCGAGATCGTCTTCGGCGGAGTGGGCTGCGGACTGTACGGCATGCTCGTCTTCGCCATCATCGCCGTCTTCATCGCGGGGTTGATGATCGGCCGCACGCCGGAGTACCTGGGGAAGAAGATCGGGCCAAAGGAGATGAAGCTTTCCGGCATCTACTTCCTGGTCACCTCGGCGTTCATGATCCTTGGCACGGCCATCGCGGTCTCCGTGAGGCAGGGGCGCATCGGTCCGCTCAACTCCGGAGCGCACGGCTTCAGCGAGATCCTGTACGCCTTCACGTCGATGGGCGGCAACAACGGCTCTGCCTTCGCCGGGCTGAGCGGGAACACGTCGTTCTACGACAGCATCGGCGGCGTGACGATGCTCGTCACGCGCTTCCTGCCGATGGTGGCGATCATGGCGCTCGCCGGCGCGCTGGCACAGAAGAAGAAGGTGCCTGAGAGCGCGGGCACGCTTCCGACGGACTCGCCGCTGTTCGCGGGCTTCCTCGTCGGCGTGGTGATCATCGTCGCCGGGCTGACGTTCTTTCCGGCGCTGGCGCTGGGGCCGATCGCGGAGCACTTCCTCGTGCACGCGCACGTTCTTTCGTAGTGGGTACGGAGATGCTGGACCAGATGCCTCGTCAGACGGAGTCAGAGCCCGCGGAACACCGCTCGGAGATCGCGAAGCAGCGCCAGTCGCGCTCGTCGATCTGGAACGGGCCGATTGTCCGCCAGGCCATCATCGATTCGTTGAAGAAGCTGAACCCGCGCCACCTCCTGGGCAACCCGGTGATGCTGGTGGTTGAGATCGGCGCGGTCGTGACGACGTACATGTTCCTCGACGAGATCTTCGGCAGCCGCAGCGAGCCGAGGTTCTTCACCGCGGCCGTCAGCGTCTGGTTGTGGTTCACGGTGCTGTTCGCCAACTTCGCGGAGGCGATGGCGGAGGGCCGGGGCAAGGCGCAGGCGAACACGCTGCGGGCGATGAAGCGCGACACGACGGCGAAGCGCGAGCGCGACGGCGCGATCGAGCCGGTCAGCTCGTCGGACCTGCGGACCGGCGACGTCGTCCGCTGCGACGCCGGCGACGACATCCCCGGCGACGGCGACGTCATCGAGGGCGTCGCCTACGTCAACGAGGCGGCGATCACCGGCGAGTCGGCGCCGGTCCTGAAGGAGCCCGGCACGGACATCCGCAGCTCCGTCACCGGCGGCACGACCGTCACCAGCGACTGGCTCCGCATCCGCATCTCGGCCAACCCGGGCGAGACGTTCCTGGACAAGATGATCGCGCTGGTCGAAGGCGCCACGCGCCAGAAGACGCCGAACGAGATCGCGCTCAACATCCTGCTGGCGACGTTCACCATCATCTTCCTGCTCGCCGTGGGCACCGTGCGGCCGTTCGTGGACTACCTGGGCGGCAGCGTGACGACGACGGCGCTCGTCGCGTTGCTCGTCTGCCTGATCCCGACGACGATCGGCGGGCTGCTGTCGGCGATCGGCATCGCGGGGATGGACCGGATGGTGCAGCGCAACGTACTGGCGATGTCCGGCAAGGCGGTGGAGACGGCAGGCGACATCGACACGCTGCTGCTGGACAAGACGGGGACGATCACGTTCGGCAACCGGCTGGCGGCGGAGTTCATCCCCGTGGGCGGCCACAGCGAGCGCGACGTAGCGCTGGCCGCGCTGCAGTCGTCGCTGGCAGATGAGACGCCCGAGGGGCGGTCGATCGTCGAGCTGGCGCAGAAGCTGGGGTACGAGTCCGACGGCACGATCAACCCCGCGGCGGAGCTGATCCCGTTCAGCGCCGAGACCCGCATGAGCGGCATCCAGCTCGACGGTCGTCGGATCATGAAGGGAGCCGTCGACGCGGTCACGCGGCTGGCGAAAGAGGTGCCGGCGGACCTCGACGCCGTCTCGACGCAGATCGCGATGGCGGGCGGCACGCCGCTGGCCGTCGTCGAGAACGACGAGGTGCTGGGCGTCATCTACCTCAAGGACACCGTAAAGCCCGGCATCAAGGTGAAGTTCGAGGAGATGCGGCGCGCGGGCATCCACACGATCATGATCACCGGCGACAACAAGCTCACCGCCGCGACCATCGCTGCCGAGGCGGGTGTGGACGATTTCGTCGCTGAGGCGAAGCCCGAGGACAAGATGCGCTTGATCCGCGAGGAGCAGGCGAAGGGGCGCCTCGTCGCCATGACGGGCGACGGCACCAACGACGCGCCGGCGCTGGCGCAGGCGGACGTCGGCGTGGCGATGAACAGCGGCACCGCGGCAGCGAAGGAAGCCGCGAACATGGTGGACCTGGACTCCGACCCGACGAAGCTGATGGAGGTCGTGGCCGTCGGCAAGCAGATGCTGATGACGCGCGGCGCGCTGACCACGTTCAGCATCTCCAACGACGTCTCCAAGTACTTCGCCATCATCCCGGCGATGTTCGTGGGCATCTACCCGCAGCTGGACAAGGTGAACGTGATGCGGCTCTCGACGCCGCAGAGCGCGATCCTGTCGGCCGTGATCTTCAACGCGCTGATCATCATCGCCCTGGTGCCGCTGGCGCTGCGCGGGGTGACGTATCGAGCCGCGCCGGCCGCGGAGGTGCTGCGGGGCAATCTGCTCATCTACGGGCTGGGCGGGATCATCGCGCCGTTCGTGGGGATCAAGCTGATCGACCTGCTGCTCGTGCTGTTGCACCTGAACTAGCGGGCGGGAGGAAACAAGATGTTGCAGAACACGTATAAGGACCTGCGGACGGCGATCATCGCGTTTGTCCTGTTCAGCGCCTTCCTGGGTCTGGCATACCCGTACGCAATCACAGGCATCGCGCAGGCGGTGTTCCACCGGCAGGCCAATGGGAGCTTCGTCTCCGTCAACGGGCAGGACGTGGGTTCGTCGCTCGTCGGTCAGAACTTCAGCGCGGCGGCGTACTTCCACCCGCGGCCGTCGGCGGCCGGCGCGAACGGCTACGACGCGGCCGCGTCCAGCGGCTCGAACCTCGGGCCGAGCAGCCAGGCGCTGGCGACGCGGGTCGCCGGAGACGTCGACAAGATCCGGCAGGAGAACAACCTCGCGGCGGACGCGAAGGTGCCGGTGGATGCGGTGACGGCGTCGGGCAGCGGGCTGGACCCGCATATTTCCCCTGACTATGCGGAGCTGCAGGTAGCGCGCGTGGCGGAGTCGCGCGGCGTTTCGGAGGACGCTGTGCGGAAGCTGGTGCACGACAACACCGACGGTTCGACGTTCGGGGTGCTCGGTGAGCCGCGCGTGAACGTGCTGCTGCTGAACATTGCGCTGGATCGTGCCTTCGGAACCCCGGCGCTGGCAGGGACGGGACGATGAACGCCATCAACGACGAAGTCGTCATCATCGACAGGGACAGCCGGCGGCTGATGGAGCTGGTGGTGGCGTTTCGCGGGGCACCATACTCCGTGGCGGCGGTAGAATCCGCCCGGCCGCTTCGCGCCGCCACGGAGATGGCCAGTCGCGATCCGGCGGCGATCGTCGTCCGGCTGGACGGCAGGGAGAACGTCGTGGAGGTCCGTGAGTTGCTCGATTCTTGTCCTCGAACGCGGCTCCTCTTCCTGGTCCCGGAGATGCCGCCGAGCGCGGCGATCGCCCGCGTCGTGAGATCCTTCGACGGCGCGATCCTCGCCTCGTCGGAGCCGGCGATCGTCGTCGTCGCGACGCTGGTGGCGATGCTGAGGGCCGAGCCGGCCCACCAGGCGGGCGTCGGCTGATGGACGAAGGCGAGCGACCAAACCCCGAGGCGCTGCTGGCGCAGATCAAGCGGGACGAGAAGTCGACCGACGGCCGCGGGAAGCTCCGCATCTTCCTGGGGGCGTTCCCGGGCGTGGGAAAGACGTACACGATGCTCAACGAGGCGCATCGGCGGTGCTCCTACGGGGAGGACGTCGTCGTCGGCTTCGTGGAGACGCACGGGCGCAGGGCTACCGAGGAGATGGTGCGGGGGTTGGAGGTGCTTCCGCGACGACGCGTCGAGTACAAGGGCGTGACGCTGGAGGAGCTGGACGTCGAAGCGGCGCTCCGGCGGCGGCCGCGCGTGTGCCTCGTCGATGAGCTGGCGCACACCAACGCGCCCGGCTCCGACCGACAGAAGCGCTACGAGGACGTCGAGGTCATCCGCAACGCGGGGATCAACGTCGTGACGACGCTCAACGTGCAGCACCTGGAGAGCCTCAACGATAGGGTGCAGGCGCTCACGGGCGTCCGCGTCCGGGAGACCATCCCGGACAGCGTCGTCGACGAGGCGGACGAGATCATCCTCATCGACCTGACGCCGGAAGGCGCACGCGCTCGCATGGAGCACGGGCACATCTACCCACCGGCGCAGGCCGCGGCGGCGCTGCAGGGATTCTTCCGTCCGCAGAACCTCTCGGCCCTCCGCGAGCTGGCGCTTCGGCGGACGGCGCAGGAGGTGGACGAGCAGCTCGACGAATACATGCGGGAGGCGGCGAAGAAGCGTGCCGAGGTCGAGGAGCACGTGCTGGTGTTCATCGACCCGTCGCCGTTCTCACGGACGCTGATCCGACGCGGTTGGCGGATCGCGCAGGGGCTCCGCGCCGACCTGCTCGTTGCATACATGCGGCGCGATATGTCCGAGCGCCAGCAAGGGGACCTCGCGCGGACGCTGGAGCTGGCGGAGGACCTCAACGCGCGCGTGTTCCCCCTGGACGCCCCGGACGAGACTGTCGCGCTGAAAGCCTTCATCGAGGAGGAGCGCGTGGGTCACCTCGTGCTGCCGCACAAGCGTCGCGGCGGCTTGTCCCGCTCCTCAAGCGCTCGCTGGCCGACACCCTGATGCTGGCCACACCCGGGCTGGACGTGCATCTCGTGGCTGTGGAACAGTAGTTGCCGACCTGCGTCGCACA